>NZ_MPOI01000017.1:10000-355039 GCF_001896145.1 Archangium sp. Cb G35 | reverse complement strand
GCCGTCAGTGCAAAGACGAACGGCCGGCCTTGCCCCTCGGCTCGCACGTGGAACCTGGTCGAGCCCACCCGGACTCTTGCCGAGTTGGGAGTAGGCTCGGCTCAGAGCGGCGGATAACTTTTAGTGGAGGCGGTGGGAATCGAGGCCGCCGCGCTCGGGCCCGTGCGTGGAGTGGCCGGGCAGCTCGCCTACRTCCTGCTCGGGGCGGTGGGACTGCCGTTCTACTCCAAGGGGGCCAGCGGTTGGGCACAAGTGCTCGGGCCGACCGGCGGCTATCTGGTGGGCTTCATCCCCGCGGCCGTCCTCATGGGCCTCGCGGCGCGGCACGGCTTTGACAGGGTGGCGTGGAAGGCGATCCCGCTCTTCCTCGCTGGCCAGCTCGTCATCCTGGCCATTGGCGTGCCCTGGCTCTGCGTGGCGGCCCCGCTCGACCTCGCCACGGCCCTGCACAAGGGCTTCCTGCCCTTCCTCCCCGGTGGGTTGCTCAAGGCAGCCATCGCCGGCTTGGGGATGCCCCTCGCCTGGAGGCTCATACGGTCTCGCGAGTCAGGGGGGTGAGCGATGTCAAGCAGCGGCCAAGTTGTCCTTACCGCATCCTTCCCTTGTCCGAGATCATCCGGGCGCGGGTGGCCATCTACGACGAAGATGTGGCGGACCCCTCCTCCGCTCGTCATGGAGGAGGGGGACGAGCGAAGAACGCGATGCCGAAGCGGCCCGGGCGTCGAATGTAGAGCCGCTTGCTCCAGGTGAGACAGAGCATGAAGCGAGGGGGCATCCGAGCGCCGACTCAGGGGCCCTTCGCTCTCACACCATCTTCCCCATGCTACTTGCGAGCGAATGGGATTCAGCAAGAGCCTCGCGACGAAGCTCCTCGTCGCTCTTTGCAGCGTCATCAGCATCGCACTCGGCATCCTCATCCTCGTCGTCAGCCGGCAGTCCTCGCGGGTCGCCGAGGAGCAGGCGAACCAGATGGTCACGCAGATGGCCGAGCGCTATGCGCGCCTGGTCAACTCGGAGTTCGACGCCGCGTTCATGCCCGTCCGCACGCTCGCGCAGACGTTGGCGGCCCAGAAGGCCGCCGGCCTGACCGATCGCCGGCTGGCGGATGCCGCGCTCCGGGACGTCGCCGAGGCCAACCCCAAGGTCCTCGGCATCTGGACGACGTGGGAGCCCAATGCATTCGATGGGCTCGATGCGAAGTACGTGAACACGCCCGGCTCTGACGCCACCGGGCGCTACATCTCCAATTGGTCCCGCGGCTCCGGACGCATCACGCTGGAGCCCAACGTCGATTACGAGAAGGAAGGCACGGGCGACTACTACCTCCTCGCGCGCAAGACCCGGCGGGAGACGATCGTCAATCCCTATCTCTACCCCGTCGGCGGCAGGCCCACCCTCATCACGAGCATCACCGTGCCCATCATCCTCGATGGCAAGTTCGCCGGGACCGTCGGTGCGGACATCTCGCTCGAGCAGATCCAGAAGCAGGTCTCGGAGATCTCCGCCTTCGAGAAGGGGTACGCGCTGCTCGTCTCGAACAATGGCACGTTCGTCGCGCACCCCTCGCAGGAGCGCCGCGCGAAGCAGCTCGATGACTCGCCCGCGGAGGCCCTGGTGAAGACCGCCCTCTCGAGCGACACCGCGCGCTCCGGCCGCGTCTACTCGGAGGTGCTCGGGGCGGGTGCCATCGAGGTGGTGGTCCCCATCCGCATCGGTGAGACCGTGACGCCGTGGGCGCTCGCCGTCTTCGCTCCCCTGGATGAGGTGCTCGCGCCGGCCCAGGAGCTGCGCGAGTTCACGGTCCTGCTCGGGGCGCTCGCGCTGCTCGCGCTCGGTGGCGCCGTCCTCCTCGTCATCCGCCGCATCACCCGGCCGCTCGAGACGATCTCCAGCGTCGCCACCCGCATCGCCCAGGGCGACCTCACCGGAAGGCTCGAGCACCGTTCGGAGGATGAGATTGGCGTCCTCGCGGATGCGTTCCGCTCGATGCGCGACCGGCTGGCGCAGGTGATTGCCGATGTCCGCGATGGGGCCGCGGCGCTCTCGTCGGCCGCGTCACAGCTCTCGCAAACGTCCCAATCACTCGCGAGCCGGGCGACCGAGCAGGCCGCCACCTTCGAGGAGATGACCAGCAACCTGGAGACCATGAGCGAGTCCATCGTCAAGAACGCCGGCAGCAGCCGTCAGGTGGAGACGATCGCGGCCCAGGGAGCGGCCGACGCCGAGAAGAGCAGCCGGGCGGTCACCGCGACGGTGGATGCCATGAAGCAGATCGCCGCGCACATCTCCATCATCGAGGAGATCGCCTATCAGACGAACCTGCTCGCGCTGAACGCCTCCATCGAGGCGGCCCGCGCGGGCGAGCACGGCAAGAGCTTCGCGGTCGTCGCGTCCCAGGTCCGCAAGCTGGCCGAGGGCAGCCAGACCGCCGCCAGGAAGATCAGCACGGTGGCGTCGGACAGCGTGAAGATCGCCGAGCAGTCCGGCCACCTGCTCCAGGCGCTCGTCCCGTCGATCGACACGACGTCGCACCTGGTGAAGGGCGTCGCCGCCACGTCGAGCGAGCAGTCGACGAGCGTCAGACAGCTCAACAAGGCGATGCTCGGCCTGAACGATGTAACGCAGCAGAACGCGGCGGCCTCCGAGGAATTGTCGAGCACCGCGGAGGAGATGGCGGCGCAAGCGGAGGGCCTGCTGCGGATGGTGAGCTTCTTCCGGGTGGACGGGGCCAAGGACCCCAGCGCGCCGCGAGGCCGTCCGGGTGCGCGGGCCTTCGAGAGCATGTCTCCGGACCTCCGGCGGGTGCACCCCACGCCCCAGGCACGGCGGCACGAGCAGCGCATGTGAGGGCCCGCCGGGGCTCGCCGGAAAGCCACGTCGGGAGCATCCACCTCGGTTCGCATTGCAGGTAAGGTGCCGGCACACGGGAGACAGACCATGGCTCGGCTCGATGGCAAGGTGGCACTGGTAGTGGGTGGAAGTGGCGGCATTGGCAGGGCGGCGGCCTTGATGCTTGCTCAGGCCGGAGCCCAGGTCGTCGTGGCCGCACGGCGCGTGACCGAGGGCTCGGCCGTGGTCCAGGAGATCCTCGGCCAGGGTGGCACGGCACGCTTCGTCGAGACCGATATCACCCAATCGTCCCACGTGACCCGGGCCGTGGAGAGCACGGTGGCTGCTTTTGGCCGGCTCGACTGCGCCGTCAACGTACCGGGAATCACCGGCCAGCCCAGCACGATCGCCGACTGCACCGACGACAACTGGGACCAGGTGCTCCACCTCAACCTCACGGCCTTCTTCTGGTGCCTGCGCGCCGAGCTCCGGCAGATGCGGGCCCAGGGCGGAGGCGGCCGCATCGTCAACGTCTCCTCCGCCATCGGCAAGCGCGCGTTCCGCGGACTGGGTGCGTATGGGGCCACCAAGCGCGCGCTCGAGAGCCTCACCGAGACCGCCGCGCTCGAGGTTGCCTCGGAAGGCATCACCGTCAACGCGGTGGCCCCGGGCTCCATCGTGACGGAGACCTTTCTGGATTTCACCCAGGGCGACGCGGCCACCCAGCGGATGATGGCCGAGACCTACCACCCCCTGGCCCGCATCGGGCAGCCCGACGAGGTGGCCCGTGCCATCCTCTATCTCTGCGCCGATGCCACCTTCACCACCGGCACCACCCTCCCCGTGGACGGCGGCTGGATCTTCCGCTCCTAGGGCCGTTCCGCGGCGCGTGGGTGGGGGAGGGGATGTGCCGTGACGAAGGCCTACTTGACGTCTCGCGCCGTGCGCACGGGCTTCTGGGCCCTGGACTCGCTGGCGGCGATGTCGGCCTCGAACTTCGCGAAGCGCGTGTCGAGCTGCTTCTTCAGACGCTGCTTGTCCGCCTCGGGCAGGAAGGCGTAGCGCAGACTGTCGTAGGAGAGCTTCTTCACCTCCGCGTACGTGGGCTTGTAGCGGCTGGCAAACAGCACGTACTCGTTGGACAGCGTATGGCGGGTGACGCCGGTGTCATCCGTGGAGATGACGAACGGTACGCCGTGCTTGCGGTACAGCTCGACCGGATGCGCGGCGCCCTTGACGCCCAGGATGAACTCGTTGCTGGTCAGGTTCACCTCGATGGGGATGTCCCGCTCGCGCAGTGTCTGGATGAGCCGCAGCGCGTCGCGCTCGTGCGAGATGTCGATGCCGTGCCCGATGCGCTGGGCGCCGGCCACGCCGACGGCCTCGGTGATGTGGAACTTCAGGCCCTCGGGGGGCACCATGCCCAGGGCCAGCTCACCCGCGTGCAGCGCCAGCTTGACGTTCGGGTAGCGCGCCTTCACGGCCTTGAACATCTGCATGTGCAGGCTGTAGTCGCGCATCGAGACGTTCGAGTTCTCGGCGCCCACCAGGTTCACCGCCACCACCTTGTCGTTCAGCGTCGCGATCTTGTACGCGCTGGCGATCTGCGAGAACACCAGGGCCGGCGAGAGGGCCCGCAGGACGTAGGCCTGGTAGCGCATCGTGAAGTCCGCATCGTCGATGCCCTCGCTGCTCACCTGCACGTTGGCGACGTAATCCCGCACGCCCTTGTTGAACTGGGGGTCGGCGTCCAGCTTCGTCAGCTGCGCGGCCATCAGCGCCTGCAGCTTCGCGCTGTCACTGCCCGCCGCCGCGAGGTCGCGCTCGAACCCGGCGTCCGGCAGGCTCGGGGCCAGCTCGAAGATGGTCTCGATGTAGCCCAGGTTCTCGGCGATGGCGCGCTGCTTGAGCGTCCGCAGACCCTCCCGGGTGTTGGTGGACGCCACGTCGTCGAAATACAGGAAGGTGTCGAAGAACTGCTGATCCGGCGGCGGCTTCACCGCGCCATGGTTGCTGAAGTCCTTGCTGGACCAGCGCTGCAGCAATTCGCGGTAGGCCTCCTCGTCGGCGATCACGTCCTGGGCGCTGACACAACCCTTGGCATCGGGGCGATGCTTCTGGATCTTGGAGGAGGCCTTGTCCACGCAGTAGCCCTGCTTGTCCACCCACTCCAGATACTGCTCGGCATAGATGGCGCCCGAGTAGTGGTGATGCAGGTCACCCCCCTTGGGCATCAGCGTCATGAACAGGGACAGCTCGGCCAGCTTCGGCTCGGCTCCCGATACCAGCGACGCGAAATGACGCTGGGTGGTCGCTTCGTTGCTGGCCGCGTGCGCGGTGGGGGCGATGGCGCTGGTGAGCAGGGGGATGAGAAGACTGGATAGGAGCTTTCGCATGAGCACTCTCGGGGGTGATGAGGGGGAGGGGAGGACGCGCTCCACTCCGCGTGTTTGCTCAAGGAGAGGCAAGTAGGATGCCAACCGGGCGGCGCGGGCCTTTCGCCTCCAGTCGCGCGGTACGGCGTGTGGGCTGACACGTCAACGCCGAAGGTGGACACGTCAGTCCGCCGTACTGACACGTCACGAGCCAGATGACCCACGCGGCCTTGTGTCGAGACGAATCCTAATTCACGCCCCGGCGAATGACCTCTCGCTTCTTCCCATCGACAACAGTCCGGCGAAGCCATACGGTTCCACTATTGCCAGACTGCTCGAGACAAGCCCGTAGCACGTCAGGCTCCGAGGCATTGCTAATGCGCAGCAGCACGCCAAATTCCTTGTACTCGGGTTCCGTCCAATTCTTTATGAAATGCAAATAATTGACCTGTAGGATGATGTCCGCTCCCTGATGCTTCGCTCGATAGTAATCTCCTCCGAGATACTCACTATCATGCAGCGAAAAACGGACCCCGAGAGCCAGCTCCAAACGCTGGCTTGCGGCAGTCAAGTCAGGCTCCCAGACACCGTACAAATCGAAAATCTTGGCACCCACAAAACCTCCTGTCTTCAGGGAGCTACTCTATTCCACCTGGACGTCGGGTTCCTCGGGGCGCGGCGCTGTGTGAGGGCAGTGCGTACGTGGCCAGCACCCAGCACAACGTGCACAGCGGCCCGCCCTGAAAGCTCGGGGCGGGCCGCCGCATGGACAGAACGAGCGGTGTTACTGGCACCAACTGCCGCCGCCGTAGGTGTTGCAGTAGTTGATGCAGATGGAAGGAGCGCCGGGGGTGTAGCACTCGAAGCCGTCGCAACAAATCATGCTGAAGTCTTGAGCGTGCTTCGTGCCACCGGACTCGCCGCACTTCGTCACACACTCGTCGGTGGAACCGGTGCACGCGGTGCCGTCGGAGCACACGACATGCACCTCTCCGCTTCTGTCGGTCGTGGTGCCTCCACAACCTGCCAGCATCCCCACTGCCATCAACCCTGCGATGATTGCGCTGCGCATACTGTGATGTGTCTCCTGGGTGGGCACTGCGCGGGCTACGTTAAGCGAGGCAGCCTGCCCCAGGTGGAAGGAAATGGACCTCACCGAATCGGCCCTGCGCAAATGGGTGCGAGGCCGAAGGTGACGCGTATCCGCTATCGTGGATTTCCCATACGCTGCCTGGCCAGACGTTGAGTCGCGGTTGCGCGGGCAATGCCCGGCGGAGGCTCGCGGGGAGGGGATGGGGGAGCTCAGGGCGAGGAGCTGGCCACCTCCGGCAGCCGAGGCGAGCCGTGCTTGCCGAGCCACACCTCGATGTCCTTCTGGAGCTTCCCCGCTTCCGGGCCCAGCGCGTTGGCCAGCTGGCGCGACTCGGCGAGGAGGTGCAGGGACCGGGTCCTGTCCCCTCCTGCCTCCCACAGGGCCCAGGCCAGCAGGAAGCGGACGTTGGCACGATCCACGTCGCTGGGCTTCGCGTGCTCCCAACCCGCCACCGCCTTCTCCAGGTGCGAGCAGACGCTCGAAGGCTTCCGCCCGCTCGCGCGCGGCCGGGTCCGAGGGCGCGGGACGGGTGGCGAGTGCCGCCAGCTCCGAGCACTCGGTGGGCGCGGGCAGCCGGCCCACGGCACGCAGGGACTGCTCCACCACGCCCGAGTCGGCCTGGGAGAAGAGCTCGGTGAGGGCGGCCACCTCGGCGAGCCGTCCGTCCAGGCAGCGCATGCGCCCGGCCAGCACCTTCTCGGATTGTTCTCCCCGCACGCGCGTGGCCTCGCAGGCCGTGGTGCGCGTGGTCACCCAGGAGGCCCCGTACGCATCCAGCGCACGTCGCACGCCTTCCCACGCCACCGGAGCGAACGGCTGGCCTGTCGCGAGGAACGCGGCCCGTACCGCCTCCTGACGCGTGGCGTCCCACACCCGGGCCAGCTCATCACGGGCCGCTCCGCACTGGAGCGAGCCTCGCACAGGGCGCGGGGCGGCACGGCCTGTGCTCCGACCCGGCGCACAGCCCGTGCGTTACCCTCCAGCGGCCCTTCTCAACCCCTTTGCGCCAGCCCGCCTCCTCAAACACGGCCCCCATTCCGCCTAGAGTCTGAGCTGGCAGCCCTTGCCCACCCCACCGGACCCAAAGGAGTCGGGCGTGGTCGTGGTGGATTGGGAGCTGACGGCCCAGGAGACCCGGGGTCCCTTCACCTTGAAGCTGTGGGACGAGATCGGGATGCGGCTCGTCACCATCGGCAACATGACCTTCCACTGAGTCCTGACGCTCATGCGTGTGTCAGACCCAACGGGTACCCCCTCGGACTGGCAACCCATCAGGGGGTGGCCATCACCACGGGGACTTCCCATGAAGCTGGCCGGAGCGGTGGTGCTGTTGGTACTCCTCACCGGATGCGCGACACACCAGGGGACGGGAGGTTCTGGCCCTTCGCCCTCACCGGGGGCCAAGCCCGCCGTGAAGAAGGAGTTGCCGTGGCTGACGGTGCCGGGCGGGCGCATGAAGATGACCCTCTTCTACGGCCCTTGGCAGTGCCGCCAACAGTTCATGAACGAGTGCCAGATGAAGTGCACCAGTGAGGGCCATTTGCTCAAGGGCTGCATGTGGCTGGCCGATCTCAAGTTCGACTGGGAAGGAAGCCTCTTCCTCTTGCCCGTGGACGTTGAGGCCGGGAGCCGCTACGGCATTTATCACTGCTGCTGCAACTACACCGAGCTGTCGAAGGAAGAAAACGAGACCCAGCGCGATATATGGGACGCCTTCAGAGCCTCGTTCCGGGATGATTGGTCAAAGAAGTTCGGGCAGTGGCCCTTCGAAAACGGGGAGAATTGGCCAGGGCACCATGTCCATGACCTGAAGCACGGTGGCAACCCGGTGGACCGCAACAACATCATTCCCGCGCAGCCGGGCGTGCATAAGACCTTCACCAAGGCGTACCCCGCTTGTTACAGCGGCCAATCGCCCTGGAATACAGTGGGGCCCGACCTGCCCTACACGGACAACTGACGATGGCCATGCCCATGAGCGACCTGCTTGAAGATGTCTCGCGCGAGCACTTCCCGTATCCGCCCGCCACGCCCGAGGAGATCGAGGAGTTCGAGCGGCGGGTGGGCTGGCAACTGGACCCGGACCTGCGGGCCTTCTATCTGCATTGCAACGGGGCGGAGTTGTTCAAGCAGCGGCCAGGTTGTCCTTACCGCATCCTTCCCTTGTCCGAGATCATCCGGGCGCGGGTGGCCATCTACGACGAAGATGATGACCAGTGGGGTCCCGCTTCCGTGTATGCACTCTGCTACGTTCAGGACGGCGATTACGTGGTGGTGGATGTGGGCCACCAGGAGAACGGACGTTATCCCCTCGTCGATGGCTGGCATGAAGCATGGCCGGACCCGAAGCAATGCGGCCAGATTGCCAGTTCCTTCTCGGAGTTCTTGGAGAAGGCACTGCGGAGCAAGGGGCGCCAGTTCTGGTTGAAGCGTGCCGCTGGGCGTTGAGCAGGCCGGCTGCCGTCGATACCCGATCTGCCCTATACAGACAGCTGACGATGACCACCCCGATGAGCAGCCTGCTCGAAGAGGTCTCCCGCGAGCCATTCCCGCATCCCCCCGCCACGCCCGAGGAAATCGAGGAGTTCGAGCGGCGGGTGGGCTGGGAGTTGGACCCGGACCTGCGGGGCCTTCTACCTGCTCTGCTCCGACCCGGCGCACAGCCCGCGCGTCACCCTCCAGCGGCCCTTCTCAACCCCTTTGCTCCAGCCCTCCCCCTCAAGCACGGCCCCCATTCCGCCTAGAGTCAGAATAAGCGTCGTCCTCACAGCTTTCCCACGACAATGGAAATTTGAGACTCTACAGAGCGGTAGACCTCAAGATTGACGTGAGTTGGAGTCTTGATGGCTCCCGAGACACGGAACACGCGCCGCTGTTTAACCTCTGCGCACTTGAAGTCATCTGGGCCACGGGGCCACGGTTCACTGTGGTCTTCATACGATCCGCTCACGTAGACAGTCACATGAGGCTCTTCCGCATCCACAAAGGCGACGTAGTCTCCGGCCTCTTCGACGTGGATCAACAGGTCGGCTTTATACCCCGCAGAGTTCGGCGACAAACTCACATTGTAGCGCTTATCCACCGAGAGAATATGCCGCACTCCTGGTGCGAGATATTCTACTGTTGGGCGACGAATGGTTGTGCAGGCCATAACCTCAATTTCGTGCTCCCGGCTAGCGCAACCACAGAACAACAACACGGCAGGCAATAGAGCTTTGTATTTCATTTGCCCCTCCTGGACTCGCGAGAACCTGGCACGTCGGCGGTATGATGGTGCCTCCCTTGGTTCAATTGTCCCAGTTCCGACGCTGGAGCGTGCGTAAGGAGTGCTGCTGTGGCGGTCGCAATCAACTTCAGTGCTTTCATGCGCGGTTGACAGGGCATGCGGGGGTTGAACGCTGACTGGGTCGTGAGCAGTCAGCAGTCCCGAAGCCGCCCCGGGCAAAAAGGGCGGGACGTGTGGAGCTTATGCGCGGAACTTCCCCCGTTCCGTCGCATGGGCAGTGGACCAGGATTATTGGGACAAGCCGGAGCGGCCCGGGCCTCCGCGCTGGAGTCGGAGGATCTCGGGGAGCGGTTGCGCGCCGTCCCGGGGCTCACCGTGCTGCTGGACGTGTGGCTGTCGGACACGACGAAGGACACGCGCTTCTTCATTCTCGACTACGAGCAACCGACGGACCACCAGCACCTCGAGGGCGAGCGCTTTCGCCAGCGCATGACGCTCCTCTACCGCTACAAGCCGGGGCCAACGCCGGTGGTGTTGAACACGCTCGGGTACGGGCTCACGCCCACCCCCGCCCAGAGTGAGCCCACGCGGCTGCTGACGGCCCACGAGCTGCGCGTCGAGCACCGCTTCTTCGGCACCTCGCGCCCGGCCTCCCTCGACTGGAAGCGGCTCACCATCGAGCAGGCCGCGGCCGACCACCACCGCATCGTCCAGGCGCTGCGCCCGCTGCTGGGGGACGGCCGGTGGCTGAGCACCGGCAACAGCAAGGGCGGCCAGGCGGCCACCTACCACCGCTACTTCTACCCGGATGACGTGGAGGCCACCGTCGCCTATGTGACGCCCAACGTGCGCGGGGAGACGGACGTGCGGGCCGTGCGCTTCCTCGAGACGGTGGGCACCGACGCGGACTGCCGCGAGCGGCTCGAGTCCATCCAGCGGGCCGCCCTCACCCGGCGCGAGGAGCTGCTGCCCCTCGCCGCCGGGGTGGCGGCGAGCACCGGCGCCACTTTCAACGTGCTCGGCTTGGACCGGGCGCTGGAGTTCTCCGTCCTGGAGCTGCCCTATTACTTCTGGCAGCTCGGGGGCCAGACCCTCTGTCCGACGATTCCGGCCCCGGGCGCGCCCGCCTCGGCGCTCTTCGACTTCATCCAGCGCCACACGTACTTCACCGGCAGCTTCGGGGACGCGGGGCTCCAGTCACTCGCGCCCTACTACTACCAGGCGGCCACGCAGATTGGCGCGCTGCGCTACGCGGAGCACCACCTGCACGGGCTGCTGCGCTACCCACGGCAGGACCTCCCCGCTCACCTGCCGCCGCTCGGCGTGCAGAAGCGGTTCGATGTCACCGCCATGCTGCGCGTGGGGCACTGGGTGCGCAACTCGGGCCAGCGGATGCTGTTCCTCTACGGCGAGGACGACCCGTGGTCCTCCGTTCCCTTCGAGGTGCGCGAGTCGAATGACTCGCTGCGCTTCGTCGTGCCCCGCGGCAACCACGGCGCACGCCTCGCGCAGCTCCCCGAGCCCGAGCGCACCGCCGCCCTCGAGCACCTCTTCCAGTGGGCCGGCCTGGAGCCGTCCGCGGCCCGGCACGGCCTGCGCGTGCCCGAGGCCGACACCTGGTCGTGGGAGGACTCCCTCGAGCCCGCGCACCGGCCGCTGTAGTCCGGACAGGGCGAGGCCGCCACGGCGCGGGGGGCACGCGGGGCGGCCTTCGTCCAAGGGGGGCGGTCCTCTCCGGCCGTTGGAAGCCCACGCCCCTGCTGCCGGCCCATCAGGCCGGGTGATAGGGCATCTCCAGCGTGAAGGTGGCCCCGTGCCCCAGGCCCTCGCTGTGGACGGTGAGGTCGCCGCCCATCTCCTGGGCCGCCAGAGCGCTCGAGTGCAGTCCGAACCCGTGTCCCTCCTCACGGGTGGTGAAGCCGTACTGGAAGATGCGCGTGAGCATCTCCGGCGCGATGCCCATGCCATTGTCGTGAATCGAGATCCGGACGTGGCCGCTGGGGGTGTGCTCCAGCTTGACGAGGAGGCGCCGCTCGTTCACGGGCACGCCATCCATGGCGTACTTGGCATTGCTGACCAGGTTGACCAGGATCATCAGTGTCTTGTGCTTGTCGGTGAGGGCCGGAGGCAGCTCGGCCAGCTGCCGTTCCACCTTCACCTGGTGGCGGGTGAGTCCGGCCGCGTTGATGCGCAGCGCGTCCTCCACCAGTCCGGCCAGGTGCACGGGCTCCTGCAGCCGGGGCGTGCGCGCGTAGTTCTGCTGCACCTTGACGATGTCGCCCACGTGCTCGGTGTAGCGGCCGACGTCCTCCAGCAGGGTGACGATCTGCTTGCGCTCGTCGAGCAGGTTCTGCCCCAGCTTGCTCATGAAGGGCATCAGATTGCGGCCGCGCGTGTCCTGGGTGAGGAAGGTGCCGAGTCCGGACTGATTCTCCTGGAGCATGCCGGCCACGCGGCCCACGTGCTCCAGCCGCATGTCCGTCATCCGCTCCCTGGCGAGCTGGGCCGAGGTGTAGATGCTGTTGAGGACGTTGCCCACGTTGTGCAGCACGTTGGTGGCGATCTCCGCCATGCCGGCGCGGCGGGCGGTCTGCACCAGCTGCAGGTGGACCTCCTTCAGCTCGCGGGTGCGCTCCTCGACACGCTGCTCCAGGCTCTCGTTGACGTGGCGCAGCTCTTCCTCACGGTGCTGGACCTGATTGGCCATGAGCCGGAAGGCGCGAGCCAGTTGCCCCAGCTCGTCTTCACGTGTGGTGTCCAGCTCGACCTTGAAGTCCCCGGCCGCCACCCGGTCCGTGGCCTGGGTGAAGGAGAGCAGCGGGCGGGTGATCTGCTGCCTGAGCACCCAGGACACGATGGCCAGTTCGATGAGCAGCGACAGCACGCCGAGCAGCAGGACGATGCGAGCGGCCTGGAGGGCGGGGCGGGACACCGCGCTCTCGGGCAGGACGGTGACGAAGTACCAGCCGGGGCCCTTCAGCCGTGCCACGGCGAGGTACTCACCGGTCTCCGGATGCTTCTGGATGACCTGGCCGGAGGGGCTCGACTTCACCTGCTCGACGATGCCGCGCAGGTGGGCCTGCTGCTCCTCGGTGGCGCCCCCCTCCTGCTTCAGCCCGGGATGGGCAATGGGCTTGCCGTCATCGCGAAAGACGATGTTGTAGGACTCGGGGAGGTGGTCGTTGAGGGTGCGGGCCATCAACTCCTCGATCATGACATCGTGGCTGATCGATGCGACATGGCGGCCATCCATGTCCAGGGGAGTCGTGACCGTGGACATCGCCTGCTGTGAGACCGGCTCCTTGTAGATGGGGGACCAGGTCGTCTGCCGCTTCGGATTGTTCCCGGGCAGGCTGCCGGGAAAGAAGTCCTGGGTGATGATCGACGTGTTGGGATCGCTCTCGTGGATCCAGTTGGGGCGCTCCGGCCAGAACATGACGAGCGACCCCTCGGGCAGCGTGATGAAGGAGTCCGCGAAGCGTGTACGAAAAGCGGGCCCATACTGGAGGAGCACATCGTACGCGGCCAGGAGCCGGCGGCGCTGGTCCAGGTCGACGGGCACGCCCCTGGGGACGAAGAGACAGGGCATCCTCGTTCCGTCGAACACCTCGGGACGGTTGCGGATCGCGCCATCGGGCATCAGCGCGAACAGGCTGTCGAAGCGGGCACTCACGTCCTCGTGCTGATAGGCGTGGATCTTCTCCTCCAGGGCCGACTTGAGGACGGCGTGGTTGTCCTCGGCCAACAGGAAGATGGATTGCTCACGCTGGCTGCGCTCCGCCACATACTGCTGCAGTCGCGAGAGGGCCTCGGTGCGCAGGGTGTGGAACATGTGGAGGTAGCTGAAGAGGGTGCTGAGCGCGATGACGACCGCGATGCGCACGCCCATACGGATGAGCGTGGATTGAGCCAGGGGCGCGCGGGGGCGGGAGGATGTCGGCATGGTGGCATGCCGACCTGGCGTCCTGGCCGCGGACCTGCCCGTCTGGCTGTCCGCTGGGTTCGAAGCGCGTCGGCGGGGTCGGCTGTGACGCCTCTGACATAAGACAAGCCGCGAGAATTCCGCGAGGAGAAGAGCGGCGGTCCCCCGTCTGACTGCTGTGTGCGAAGGCATGTGGAGGGGTGGCGGGCTGGAGCGGCCCTGGCCGCGAATGCCGCAACGGCACTTCGTACGTCAGTGACCTGCAAGCCCACGCCCCTGCGGCCTGCCGCCTGGTGGGCCGCTTGGGCCGGCGTGTGCCCACAGAGGCGGCACGGCCTGTGCTCCGACCCGGCGCACAGCCCGCCCATCTGATTCACATGGAGATGCCCGTTTTGAGAAAACGGCTCGTCGTCATCATGCGCACGTTCTTCGTCACATTGAGTGACGGAGAGTGCATCACTCGCAGATCCATCAGGAAGACGTCGCCCGCTTTCCCGCAGAACTCGACGACGGAGACGTCCACGCCATGAATGGAGTGGGGTTTCATGAGCTTCTCCGCTGAAGCCTGCGGGCCCTCGAACAGCGCCCCGAAGAGCGCATCCTTCCGGAGAACGGCGTGCGCGTTCCCGTTTCGAGCCTCGGGAACATAGTGAAGGCGGTGCGAGCCCGCGATCGCCAAGGTCGCTCCGCCCCTGGGTTGCAAGTCGTCGATGAGCAGGAAGGCCTGAACTCCTGGAAGCTCGTCTCTTTTCGGAACGGCGAGGTCGAGATGCCAGTTCAAGCCGCCGAGCGACCATTCTTCTTTGTTGGGGAAGGAGAGAAGAAGCTGCGGACGCGGAGCCGCTGCCTTGAGCGGAGCTCCGGCGAGAGCGTTCATGGTCCCCAGAAGCTCCGCGGAAAACAACCCATCGAGCTCCGGCCCGGGTTTCACCATCTGGCTCAGCTTCCCCGTCTGCTGGAAGAAGGGAAGGGATTGGAGCTTCGCCGACGACAGCTTCCCTTTCTCCCGCAGCTTCAGGCGATCCAGTTCGGCGAGGATGGAATCCTTGACGGCCGCCACCGCTTTCCTGGGAATGAACCCTTTCAGGCCGAGGATTCCCGTTTCCGCGAAGATCTTCCGTTCGGCTTCCGTCACGCGAGCGCCTCGAGGTGCTGCTTGTAGTAACAAGAAGGCGCCACTGGTGACGCCCGCTTTGGCCGCTGATGTGTTAGTCCGGCTTCAGAGACAAAGGAGACTCCCATGAGCACAATCACGCTTTCCCAAAAATCAATCTGGACCGGCCGCATCCTGAGCGGGCTTGCCGTCGCGTTCCTGCTCTTCGACGCCGTCATGAAATTCATCATGGACAAGCTGCCACCCGAAGCCCTCGAGGCGGGATCCGCCCTGCAGTGGCCCATCGAGCGCATGCCGCTGGTCGGTACGATTCTGCTCATCTGCCTCGCGTGCTACTTGATTCCCCGGACCGCGATCCTGGGCGCGATCTTGCTCACAGGTTACCTCGGCGGCGCGGTCGCGAGCCACGTGCGCGTGGGTAATCCGCTCTTCTCGCACACGCTGTTCCCTATCTACGTGGCGGTCTTCCTCTGGCTGGGGCTTTTCCTGCGCGATGCGCGGGTACGAAAAGTGCTCGAGCCCTGACTCGACCTCGACGGCTTCAGCCGGCAAAAAGGTCCAGTGCTGTCTCCACGAGGCCCTCACACAGGGCTTTTCAAAAGCTCACGTCACGCTGACGCCGGGATAGGGGCGCGGCGTGCCCGCGGGCTCGATGATGCGCGGGTTGCCTCCCGATCCGGGGGTGTTGCCGGGCCCGCCATCCGGTCGCAGATGCGGCGGCCCCCGGTGGTGCGGCGCGTCCTCCTCCGTCCCGGCTTCGCGGTCGGGCGCGGTGGGGTATGCCTCGGGCGGGATGTGCAGCACGTCGTCCTTCTTCTGGCTCATGGCGGCCTCCTTCCCTCCAACGTGGGTGCCCTCCAGGCCCTGGGCACCTGTCATGACGGCGCCTGATTGCCTGGCTGCTCCCGGGAAACCAAGGGCAAGGAACTGGAAGAGATGTCGTCATGGAGGGCCAGCTCACGGCTGCTCCAGCGCGGACACGTCCGGGCAGGCGGAGGCACTGCCCACCTCCGCCGTCTCCCAACTCCGCTTCAGATAGGTGACGCGGAAGCTGGCGTCCCAGCACTCCACCTGCGTGGCGGTGAAGCCCACGGGTACGTCTCCGCCCGTCACGGAGATGATTCCCACGCCTCCGCGGTCCTTCGTCCACCGGCTGATGATGGCGAGGTCCTCCCTCCGCGTGCCGGGGAGGATGTCCGTGTCCTCCAGCAGGAAGCCCATCTCCCCGAGGCCTCCGGGAAGCTCGCGGTACGCGTAGAGGATTTCGGACGCGGTCCGGGGAGCGGCTGGCACGAAGCGCATCCGCACGGTGATGGGGAGCGCGCGCGTCTGGTAGACGATCTCCAACAGGTCCAGGTTCGCGAGCCCTCCGACGTCGAAGCCATGGGCCTTCGTCTCCTTGACGAGGATCCGCACCGCGCCCGTGCCCTTGCGCAGCCCTCCGTCCGGCTGGAAGGTGCCCTCCAGGGCGGACCACCACTCCTCCTCTCCGGCTCCCCGGGTCCGGTACTGGAGCAGGTAGGTGAAGCGCTCGGGCTCGCGCTTCATCGCGAAGCGCACCTCGTGTCCGGGGTGCTGCGGTGCCGGCCAGGGCCCCCATACGCGCAGCTCCGGCTCGCGTGTCGTGGGCGGCAGCTTGCGAATCTCCTCCAGCAGGGTGAGCAGCCCATCCATCCCGTTGTTGAACGTGTCCGAGGCCTCGCGCGTGTCCTGGTAGAGCCTGGATGGCTCTCCCACGGCCAGGGCATCCGTGCGCCGGCGCAGGCCTCCCTCGCTCACCGTGCCGCTGGCGCCAGGCAGCTCGGAGGCCAGGTCCTCCCGGGTGGGCAGGGCGTTGAGGAACTCGAGATCGTCGTTGGAGAAGTTCCCGCCACACGCGGCGGCGAGGCAGCCCAACAGCAGGAGCCAGCAGTTGCGCATCACGCGCTCCCTGTCAGAGGCGGTACGTCACGAGCGCTCCGAGCTCCCAGTAGCCCAGGGAGCGCTGTGCGTCGACGTTATAGAGGAGGTAGTGGAGGCGGGCGCGCCCGGTGAGCTCGAAGCGGTCCGACATCCGCCAGCGCACGCCGCCCACGAGGCCCGGCGTGAACACGGCGTAGAACTGGTCCGGGAGGCTCGCGTCCTCGAAGTCGCGGCCCATGACGAGGTAGGCCAGCCGGGGGCCCACGAAAGGGGAGACGCGGCCCAGGGGCCACTCGGCCACGAGCGAGGTGCCCACGTTCAGCAGCGAGTAGCGGTAGCTCGGCCCCGAGAGGGTGGGGAGCTCCAGCGTGGCCTGCCGCGCGCCGAGCGCCAGGTCGATGTCCCAGCGCCAGTTCTCCCGGAAGTAGTGGTGCAGCCCCACCTCCAGGCCGAGCAGCGGCGTGGAGAGGAAGAGGTTCTCGCGCGTGGGCGTATCGAAGAAGGAGTGGTAGCCGCCGGTGAGCCCCAGCGTCCAATACGTGCGCAGCGCGCGCTCGCGGGGCGCCACGCCCTTCACCGGATCATCCGAGAAGGGCGCATCATGCAGCCGCGACTCGTCGAGCACCGTGGTGCGTCCGCGCTGGACCTCGGCCTCGCCCACGCGCAGCCGGTCCGCCAGCCGCCGCTTCACCGTGTACCGGCCCGGGGCCAGGGCGAGCCGCCGCTCGACGTCCACGGCCTTGTCCAGCTCCGCCACCACCAGTCCGGCCGGGTTCACGAAGTAGTAGGCCCCCGCGGGAGCGGTGCGAGGCACCACCAGGCCCTCGTCACGTCCCCGCAGGTCCGTCAGCACCAGGTCGCCATTGCCGGCGAGGTCGTAGCTGAAGGTGGGGTGCTGGGCTCCGGCGCTGCTGTCGGCGGTGTCCGCCACGGTGCGGGCGTAGGCATGCGAGTACGCCTCGAAGAGCGTCACCTGCCCGTCGCCCGAGCGATCCGCGTCCCCCATCAGCCCGCTGCCCAGGTGGTGGGAGAAATAGCTGCCCCCCAGCAAGTCCGACTCCTGCGAATCCTCGTCCGCCGAGCTGGAGGTGAGGATGACGAGCCCCCGGGCCTCGCGCGCGGCGCCCGAGTCGATGGCGAAGGCCGGTGCTCGCCGGGCTCCCTTCGTCCGGGTGAGCGCTCCGGAGCGGCACGAGTCCAGGATGGCGATGCGGATGTCCGCGGGAGCCGCCAGCAGCCGGCGCTTGAGCGACTCCAGGTCCAGCGCGCTGTCTCCCAGCCGGAGCGCGCCGTCCTTCGCATGGCCCGAGTAGTAGACGATGAGCGCGGTGCGCTCGCCCCGGGCCCGCGCTGTCCGGGAGCCCGATTCCAGCTCGGCCAGGGCCCGGAGGAAGTCTCCGGCGTCCTCGTCCAGCAGCAGCCGCGCGTCGCCGGATTCCACGCCGCCCAGCCGCGTCAGCAACCCATGCATCTTGCGCGCGTCGTCCCGGGCGAAGCGCAGCGGCCGGGTGTCCGCGCCGCCCTCGTCATTGCCCACCACCAGCGCGAAGCGCCGCAGCGGTTGCGCTTGCACGGCCGCCGCCAGCACCAGCGCCAGGGCGAGCACCAGGCCTTGTCCGGACAGGCGGCTCATGGCTTGCGCAGCAGCCAGTGGGTCTCCTCGCCGCCGGAGCCCAGCGTGGTCATGTTCTCCACCTTGCCGCCGGCCGCCTCCCAGGCGCTCCGTGCCGACTCCCGCACCGCCTCCACGCTCAACGGCCGATCGGAGAGCACCATCACCACGCGCTCGTAGCCCGAGCCGGTGAACGCCAGGCTGTCGGGGAGCCAGTGCCGGCCGGGGCCCGCCTCCACGGGGAGGCTCATCCCGTCCTGGGCGTAGAGATCCGACACCTCGCCAGCCGCGTCCACCGACATCGCGAGCACATACCGGTACGGCCCGGACACGTAGGCCAGCCGCACCTTCTCGTCCTGCTCCAGTTCCTCGGTGCCACCCGGCAGGACGCCGCGCTGCGGTCCTCCTCCTCCGACTCTCAACTCCGCCGAGGCCCCGCCCTTGAGCCGGTTGGTGGGCGGCTGGGAGAGCATTGGCCGCACGAGCACCACCAGCAGCACCGAGGCCGCCATCGCCACCAGGACCCCATTGAGCAGGGGCCGCGAGGGCTGCGTCTTCGGCTTCTTCAGGGCGCGCTCCACGCCGGCCTCGAAACGCTCGAAGGGAACCTGGGCCTCGAAGCGGGCCTGGTCCGCCTCGAGCCCCTTCACGAGCTCCTGGCACTCCGCGCACCCGGACACGTGGGCCCGGGCCTGCTCGGCCTCCTTGCCGGGAAGCTCTCCGGCGTGCAGCCGCCGCAATGTCCATTCCGACAGGTGCGCGCTCATGGGACCTTCAGCTCCTCGTTCGACAGCGCGGCGAACTGCTCCAGCCGCTTCCGCACCGTGGGCACCGAGCGCCCCAACATCGCGGCCACTTCTTCCAGCGTCATCCCGTCCACCCAGTAGTGCACCACCGCCGCCTGCGTCTCCACGTCCACCCGCGACAGCAGCGAGCGCACCAGCTCCCGTGTCTCCAGCCGCCGGGCCCCGTCATCGCCTTCGGGCCTGGCCAGCTCGTCCCGCTCGAACCAGCGCCGCCAGGGCGCCCGCTCCGCGCGCAACTGGTTGAGGCAGTGGTGGGTGGCGATCTTCATCAACCACGCCAGGGGCGAGGACTCGTTGTGCAAGCCCTCCGCGTGGGTGAGGGCGCGGGCGAACACCTCCTGCATCGCGTCCTCGGCCTTGCTGGCGTCCTTCAACAGGTAGCGGCAACGCCCATACACGCTGCCGCCATATGCCGTGTACAGCTCGCGCAGGACCGTGCGCCGGTCCTTCCGACCGCCGTCGATACCCTTGAGGACCGGTGTCACTCCTGCCACGAACTGCCTCATCTCGCTGCGGGTTGAAGGGCCGCGAGCTTACAACGAGGACTCACAACGAGGAGTAGCTCGCCGTGGCGAAGGCGCAGTCATTCGCCTCGATGCCGTACTGCACCTCCTCGGGGAAGGCGTAGCTGGCGCGCAGGAAGCGGCTGGCGAAGGTGGTGTCCCAGCACTCATTGACGTGGGCCTCCTTCGAGCCAAGGTCCCCGCCCGACAGCTCCACATCCGAGCGGCCAGCCCCCGACTCCAGCCAGCGGCTCTTGATGGTGAGGGTCTCCTTCGCGGCCGAGCCCTCCGCCTTGTACCAGTCCTGGACGAGCTTGAAGTCGAACTGGCCGCCCTGGGCGGGGGTGGCGGCGTAGCGGTAGTCCGCGTCCACGCGCTTGCTGGTGTCGTTCTCGTCGCGCACCTGGCGGAACGCCGCGTCCACCGTGGCGGCGCTCGTGTCGTCCTCGCGCGCGTACTTCACGGTGAAGCGGCCCACGTTCTCATCATGCTCGGGCAGCGTCGCCTGCTTGTCCCAGTCCAGCGTGAACTCACCCTTGCCGAAGCCCTTCAGGGGCTCGCCAGCCGCGTCCACCGCAGCGGTATGCGTGCCGGTGATGACGTCCACGAAGGCCGGGTCCTGCGCCTCCTTCGCCTTGGCCGACACCGTGTAGCTGTAGGTGTTCTCGCCCGTCTTCTTCACGGTGAGCTTCCAGGTGTTGCGAGCGAGCGCCTCGGTGTGCGGGCCCCACACGGCCGTGTCCTCGGTGAGGGTGGTGGGCGGGTACTTCGTCACCTGGTCCACCAGGCGCAGCACCCACAGCGTGCCGCCGTTCACCATCACGGTCGTGGCCCGGGTCAGCTTGTAGAACTCGCTCAGGTCGCCCTTGCCCTGGCCGTGCACGGCCTCCGCGGACGTGAGTGCCTGGCCGCTCTTCTCCGGCGTCTTCACCTCCACCATCTCCTTGGTGGGCAGTACGGAGCGGAACTCCTCCTCGCGGTCCATCCGGCCACAGCCAGCGAGCATCAGGGCGGAGATCAGCAGGCTCTTGCGCAGCGTCATGGTCATTCCCTCTCGGTTGCCCGCCCGGTCCTCGTGACCGGTGCGGCTCATCTGCCCGTAGGGACACAGCAGGGTCCAAAAACAGAAAAGGCGATTTCTCGCGGGTGAGAACCTCAAGGATTCCGATGGGTTGGAAGTCCCTTGGTTGCCCTCCAGGCATACCGGACGGGGGCTCCGACGAGAAAAAGGACCCGTTCCTAGGTTTGCCGCATGGAAAAGCGACACCCCAACCACCCCGGGGAGATGGGAATCGACGCCTCGCTCGCCGAGCGGAGCCGGACATCGGACGAGATCAACGCCCGTGGCCGGGCCATCGAGGTGTTGCTGGACGCCGGCGTGCCGTTCCTGGTCGGCGGCGCCTACGCCTACTCCACCTATACGGGCATCTACCGCGACACCAAGGACCTGGACCTCTTTCCGAGGAAACGGGACGCGGAACGGGCGCTGGTGGAGCTGGAGAAGGACGGCTGGCGCACCGAGCGCGCGGACGAGGTGTGGATCTACAAGGCCTACAAGGGCGAGTACTTCGTGGACTTCATCTTCTCCTCGGGCAACGGCGT
The DNA here is from genome assembly GCF_001896145.1 of Archangium sp. Cb G35. Classification (NCBI taxonomy): domain Bacteria; kingdom Pseudomonadati; phylum Myxococcota; class Myxococcia; order Myxococcales; family Archangiaceae; genus Archangium; species Archangium sp. Cb G35. The sequence continues at coordinate 334,055 of NZ_MPOI01000017.1, read as the reverse complement.
GGCCACGGTGGACGACGAGTGGTTCGTCCACGCGCGGACGGCCACCGTCTTCGGCCACCAATGCCTCATCTCGCCGGCCGAGGAGACCATCTGGTCCAAGGCCTTCGTGAACGAGCGCGAGCGCTACGACGGCGCGGACATCAACCACCTCATCCTCAAGATGGGGAGGAGCATGGACTGGGAGCGGCTGCTGCGGCGCTTCGACCGGTACTGGGAGGTGCTGCTCAGCCACCTGATGATGTTCCGCTTCGCCTACCCGTGCGAGCGGGACCTGGTGCCCACGTGGCTGATGACGGAGTTGATGTCGCGCACGCTGGACACGCTCAAGGAAGGCAACTGGGACGAGCGGCTGTGCCGCGGGAATCTCATCTCGCGGGTGAACTACGCGGTGGACATCCATCACTGGGGCTACGGCGATGGCCGGTCCTGGGATGAACGAGATCGAGAGAAGGGGGAGGCACGTGGCGCGGGACGCGAACTCGAAAATACGCTTGGCGGCGGTAGGTGACCTGCACTGCCGCGAGGATCAACACGGCCGCTTCCGTCAGCTCGTCAAGCAGATCAACGCGGAAGCGGACGTGCTGCTGCTGTGTGGGGATCTGACGGACCGGGGCATGGTGGAGGAGGGGAAGGTGCTCGCCGAGGAGTTGTCGGCGCTGCGGGTGCCGGTGGCGGCGGTGCTCGGCAACCATGACTACGAGCACAACAATGCCAAGGAGATCTGCGGCGAGTTGGCGAGGGTGGGCGTCCACATCCTCGATGGGGACCACTTCATCTTCGAGAAGGTGCTGGGCGTGGCGGGGGTGAAAGGCTTCGGCGGAGGCTTCGGCAACGCGACGCTGCAGGCCTTCGGCGAGGGGCAGACGAAGGCCTTCGTGCAGGAGGCGGTGCAAGAGTCACTGAAGCTGGAGGCGGCACTCAGCCACCTGGATACGCCGAAGAAGGTGGTCATCATGCACTACGCCCCGGTGCCGGAGACGCTGGAAGGGGAGAACATCGAGATCCGCCCCTTCCTCGGGACGAGCCGCCTGGCGATGCCGGTGGACCACTATGGTGCCGAGGCCGTCTTCCACGGGCACGCACACCACGGCGCGCACGCCGGAAAGACGAAGAGCGGCATTCCCGTCTACAACGTGGCGATGCCGCTCATGACGAAGATGCACCCAGACCAGCGCTTCATGCTGCTCGAGGTGTGAGGTAGAGACTCGGGGAGTGCCGACTGCGGTCGGCACTCGGCTGGGTTTTTCCCTCATGGGAGACAACCTGGAGCGGATGGAGTCCAAGCCCATCTTCTTCAAGATTGCTGTCCGCTGCGCCCGTCGATTTCTTCAACACCGCCCCCGCGACTGTCCAAGGTTCGGCGCCAGGGTTTGCGAGTTGAAGTTGAAGCACTCCTCCACACTCCAGCCATGAGACCCCCATGCGCCCGCCGGGCTCTCTGCGCTCGGCCAGGAACCGCTCCTTGTCCTCCTGACACTGGTGCGCTTCTGCCCGTGCCTCGTCAGCCTCCCTCTTGAGTGCGCCCGCTGGGCGCGGCTCGCGGAACACTTCCACGCGCCGGTTGTTGCCCACGTCGTACGCTCCGTTTTGGTCCTTATTTGGACCCCAGGGAGCACGAAGCGGCGGGTAACTTCTAGTGGAGGCGGCGGGAATCGAACCCGCCGCTTGGCGCTCCCAGAGTGAGCCTGGCGGAGTTTTGTGGGAGCCTGGCGGTAGCGTGTGCCCTGGCGAGGTGTGGCTGGGGAGGGGCTGGTGGGGGCGCACGGGTGGGAGTACCGGCGGAGGCGGCCGGAGGGGACAGTGTTGTATGCGGCGGTGAGGGACAACCTTGCCACGCTGCTGGCGGAGGCGAGCGAGCTGGGGCGCGGCCTGCCCCAGTACGTGGAGCGGGACTTCGCCCGGTACCTGGAGTGTGGAGTGTTGGCGCACGGCTTCGCGCGGGTGCGCTGTGAGAGTTGCAAGGACGAGCTTCTCGTCGCCTTCTCGTGCAAGGGACGAGGGGTATGCCCGTCCTGCAATGCGAAGCGGGCGCATGTGACGGCGGCGCACCTGGTGGAGCGGGTGCTGCCGCACGTCATCAACACACGTGAGCTGGCGGCCATGCGCTGGCCCTGGGCGTCTGTGGGCTTTCTGGGGCCTCACGTGCGCATTGATGATGAGGCGAAGCGCCTGCTCTTCTTGCTGGGAGAGCCGGTGCAACTCGCCCCACCTGCGCCCCAGTAACACCGGGGCCTCTCTCGCTTCGAGTGGGACGAGCAAATCCGCAAGGTGGCACCGCCGGGAGAGCCCGCGGGCGACGACAGCCTGCACCGCGCCGTGACTATGCCCACTGCTCTGGGCTCAGGCGCGCGTGGCGCCCAGGACGCGGACGAGCCATCAGGCCGCTCCGACCCCGGGTCTTCAACAAGCCTGCCCACGTGCATATGGCCGCGGGGCTTGAGCGCCTAACAAAAGTAAGGGTTGGGCTCTCCCGCCCGAGGGGCCACGCCCCTCAAACCAGATTTTTGTTAGGCGCTCTTACTCCCAGTTCCTGCGCGATCTGTGCCTGCGACCAGCCAGAGCGAAGCAGGCGTGCTGCCGCCATCCTCCGCTCTTCGCGCTGCTCCGTCGTCAGCTTCTTGGGCCGCCAAGCCATGGGAGATAGCCTCCTCTGGCTTCAACGCCTCCTTCTTCACCTAACTTCCTGAAGCCCATTAGTACTACTCGGTCATTTCGGATGCTCTCCGAGGAGGATTTCCCCTCGAAGTTTCGTAATGCCCCTGGGGAAGTGACCGGGTCGTATTAGGTGTAATATGAGTCCACAGCCAGTGAACGAACCTCCAAGCCTCACTCGTGACCGGACACCAAGGGACGTGCCATGACCACAGTTTCAACGCTGCGCCTGGGTGCTGCAGCCAACCTGTTGTTCGGCTTTCAGCCGCTTTGGAACCCTGTGGACGTAACGGCCTTGCCGTTCCATGCCCCGTTGGCTCAGCCCACCGAAACCACGGAAGTGACTCCCAGCGACAACGGTTCGGCCTGGGACCTTCCTCTGGTCACCCTGCATGACGATGTCACCAGCCTGATCAGCCGCTTGTACGGTTATAACGTGCTGTCCTTCCAGCCCAACGCCACGGACTATTCGGTGCCGTCAGGTGCGCTTGTGCTGGAAGATCTCGACCGCTTTGCGACACTTTCCGCCCTGAGCGGTGCGCTGGGCATCGACCTGACCAAGTCGTATTCGTACATGCTGGTGCGACTCCGGCGCCTGACCAGCGCGGCCACCCACGAATACGTTTCCAATTTTGGCGCCAAGGATCGCGGCGAGTATCTGACGGCGGAAGCCCGCGCGGCTTATGCCGCGCTGGCGGCGGGACAGGCCACGGCGCCCCAGGACGGTTCGCTGACTAGCGCCGAGGCCCAGGCCTATGTCGCCTCCTTCTATCGCCATGGCACTCATTTCGTGTCGCGCATCCAGTTCGGCGATATGATCTGGCAGGTCTTCGCCTACGAGGCCCCCGCCTTCGCCGAGTTGAAGAAGGCGTTCGACCACGACAAGAACACCCTTGGCGAAGTGGGCGGCTTGGATGCCCTCAACTACCAGTACTACACAACCCCGGCCAGTTCGGCCACTGGTCACCCCTATGGCTATACCGCGGCGGCGGGCAAGGTGCTGGCCTGGAGCCGTGACCCGCTGCTGGCGGCATCACTGGCCAAGGGCCAGTGGCGGGATGAAAGCTATGTCGGCGGCGACAGCATCTTCATGCCCTTTGTCCGGCCTGGCAAACCGAACGCCATCCTCACCCAGTTCCGACAGGTCGTACCGGTCGCCTTCGACTTGAAGCCGTTGGCCGCGCTGATCCCATTGACCAACGCGTCCTACCGTGGCCAAGTCTGGGCGCGACTGTTCGACGGTGCTTTGGTACAGAAATACGGCTCGGCGGTGCGGGTGCCCTTCAAGGTCAAGGCGCCGGCCCTCTGGAGCGCCGTCTTCGGCGACAATACCGACTGGCTGTCGACCATCCTGACGCCCACCGTCAATGTCTATCAGGACTATTTGGATCTGCGCCGGATCCAGATGAGCAACGTCGATGAAGTCTCGACGTTTTCGACCTTCAGTCAGGTGCTGCAGGCAACCGGCGAGGCGCCCATCGTGCTTCCTGGCAGCACCATCACCCTGGTCAGCTACCTCATCGACACCTCCGCCAGTGACACCGTCCCCGTGCTGCAACTCAGCGATGCCGGGTTCAAGAACCTGGTGCTGACCTGCGGCCGGATGATTGGTGTGCTGATGGTGACCGGGCGGGCAGCCGGTGCCCGGCGCACCGTGATGGACGGCTTCCTGTTCGCCTTCGGCGACCCTGACGCGGCAACGGGACGAGCGACCGTCAAATTGCTGTCCGACATCCACGCCAGGCCGAGCCTCCCAGTCTTGAAGTCCCTGACCACCAGCATGCAATTCTCGCTGGTCTCCGCCGAGACGCGACTCTACGCCCGTGGCACCAACGCCCAGTTCGCCGAGACTCTGGCGAGAGCCTACCTCTACTGGCTGGCTGGCCTCATTCCCGAGGAGTTGGACGACGCCGAGCTGGCCGGCATTCAGATGCAGGCACTCTATCTGGCTCGCATCGCCGGCAACCTGAACGCCGAGGGTGTCACCGTCAGCTATCTGCGCTATGCCTCCTATCAAAGCTATGTGGAGTCGCTGATCGCCAGTGCCGACAGCCTGTCCGATCAAATCCGCGACTTCCAACGGGAGATCAGGGAGCGCAAGCAAACCGAGCTCCTGGCCAAGGGCATCGAAGATCTCAACGACAACATCAAGAAGACCGGCAAGCTGCTGACCGACTACTTCAGCGCGGTGGCACAGAATCAGCAGGACATGGCGGGCTATTACGACGACATCGTCACGAAGAAGCAGCAGGAATTCGACAAGAGTGTCGTCGACATTGCCCAGCTGCAAACCCAGCTGCAAACCCAGCAAGCGGAGGTCAAATCCGCCGTGGCCTCGTTCAAGCAGGCCCTCGCCACTTGGGAAAAAGAGCAGGTGGCCAAGTTCTGCCTGCAGCTGGCCGTCGACGTGTTCTCACTGGGAGCGGCCATTGCCGCTCCTTCCAGCGAGCTCAAGGCGGTGGCCAGCCTGGGCCAGACCGCGCAGAAGATCCAGAAGGTGTTGAACGTACTGAGCATCCTGGCCAAGATCGAGCAGGGCATCGAGACCCAAATCCGCACTATGCAGGGCGTCTCGCGCACGCTGTCGCAACTGAGCAGCGACGTCGATATGCCGAGCTCGCGCGAATGGTCTGAATTCAGCATCAACATGGACAGCGCGCTGACCACCGTGCCCAACGATCCGGGGGTGCAGCAGGCCAAGGCCGATCTGGTGGCCGCGTTCAAGATCCTGGTGCTACGCGGCCAGGCCTGGGTGGATGCGCGCGGCAAGCAGCGCCAGTTGCTCACCGACATCTACTACAACCTGCGCCTGCGGCAGATCAACCAGGCCCAGGCGAAGCGAGTCGACGACCTCACCAAGGCCCTGCATCTCGGTGACACCTCAAAGCCCGAGACCGCCCGCATCGATCTGATCGGGCTGACCGGCCAGGTTCAGTATCAGCTCAATCAGGTACTGGCGGTGCTCGCACGGACCCTGGCCATCCAGGATGCCGCCGTGCAGTACGAATATCTGGGCCAACCGACGGCGATCAAACAGTTCGACCTGAACAGCCTGAAGACGGTGATGCGGCTGCAGAAGGACAGCATCGTCACCGCGCTGGAGCAGCTCAATCCGCCGCCCTTGCCGGTGAGCCAGCCCATCCAGTACCGCATCGTCGGCGTGCCGGTGTCGGAGCTCAAGAATGGCGGCGTCTACGAGTTCGTCATCCAGCCGAGCGCCACCGAGTTCTTCAGATACACCATGGTGCGGGTCACCAAGGTGGTGGCGTCGGTCGAGGGCATCAGCGGCTCGGCCAGCGGGGAATACCTGCTGAACGTCACCTATCGGGGCGATCCCTTCCTGGACCGAGATGCCAACCGCCAGCTCATTACCTTCAACACCGTTGAGCGACATCTGGGCCCTTACAACTACGACATCGCCAGCGGCCAGGCACGGTTCGGTGACCAGACCAGTACACTCAACGACAAACTCACTGCCTTCACGCCGTTTTCGACCTGGCAGGTCAGCCTGCCCCCCACCAGCATCAACAAGGGCCTGACCTTCTCCGGTCCGACGGTGGACATCGTGCTGACGTTCAGCATCACCGCGCGGCTGGTCGATTCCGCCGCACTGCGAGCGATGCGCGCGCCGCATTCCTCGCTGCTGGCCGCCGACAGCCCGCTCCTGGCCGACGCTCCCAGCACAGCCACCCGGGAGCGCCTGCTGGAGCAGATGTACCAGAACCAGGCTGTGCTCAAGGGGTGGGACGTGGTCCTCAACATGCTCGAGGACAGGGTCAATGACTTCATCAAAGAGCAGTTCAAGAAGAAGGTCGGACCGCAAGAAGAGGAAGTCATCACTGTCGGCTTCTGTCAGACGTTCCTCAATCCTGAGGGCGAGGGACAGATCGCTGCCTACACCCGCTTCAACATCACCCTGGGGCCACCGCTGGTGCAGTTCCAGCAAAACAACAGCGCCTATGTCGCCATGACCCAGAAGATTCTCAAGGGCTCCTTGGACAAAGGCGCTCTGAAGGTGGGAAATGACTGGGACCCAGCGAAGAATTGCAACCTGTCCGATCCCGGGATCAAGTGGAGGCACACCGACTTGCCCCTTGACGGCAATCCGAGCCTGAATTTCTCGGTGCCGATCACCGTGGTCAACGGCCTGGTGCAGAGCCGCGACGGCAGCACCAACACCCATTCGGTGGTGCTGGATTTCGCCAAGGGCACCGTCATCGCCCAGAACATCAAGGTGGATACCGACAACGCCGAGTTGAACAACCGGCTGTCGGCTTATTTCCAGACCACCGAGCGCAAATACATCATCAACACCGTCGTGTTCGATGACAAGACCACGTTGCCATCCCTGCGGCCCAGCAGCTTCAGGCTGAACGTGCTCGGCACCAATAGCAAGAAGCAGATCCTCCAGCTGTTCATCACCACTTCGGGCAAGCAGCAGAACAACCTGACCATCGACGTGAACGAACCGATCCCCGATGGTTACGAGAACTCGCTGATGATCAACACGAAGATCATGTTCGAGGACATCTTCGTACACAGCTTCAACCAAGCCGGAAACCTGGCGGTCGAGGCGGTGAATCCGGGGCCAGACTTCAAGGCCTATAGCGCCAAGATCTCGAAGGGGAGCGTCACGAGCCGCATCGATTGGGGGAAGGACTATGATAAGTTCCGCCTTTCAAGCTCATCCAACGACCTCACCACCGACATCACCGGGCTGAAGTTCCAGCGCAGGGAGAAGGGGGGCCTGGATCTCCACTTCATTGCCAAGCCCTCGGTCGGCTTCGAGTACCGGACGCAGATGAAGAACCCACGAGGAGGATACTATTGGACGGGCTGGCGCTCGAGCAGCGTCGATGTCAACCTCAATATGACAGGCACCTATGCCATCACCACCGGCGGCGAAGGTAAGAACCAGTTCATTCAGATCGCCAGCGCGCCTCCGGAGGTCAATGTGGACAACACCGACATCAAGCCCACCGGCCCCTGCGAGTGTAACGACAACGACCTCAAGCTCCAGGTGATCAATACCATGGCGAAGAGTGTGCCGCAGGCTCTGGCCAAGCAGATGGCGGGCGTCGAGTTCAAGGCGATCTCGCTTTTCGCGCTCTACAACCTGCTGTTCCCGGCGAAGACGCTCATCCAGACCAAGGAGTGCTACCTCCCCGGCGATCTGCTGGTCCTGGGCACTTTCGCTTCCGACGCGTCATAGAACCACCCTGCCGGCGCGCGGCCCTGAGGGCAGCGCGCCGGTCCCAGATGAGGCAACGGATGGCCATCCCCCCCTCCCTGTGTCTTGGAACCGCGGCGAACCTGCTCTTCGGCTTCCGGCCGGGCTGGGACCCATCGAATGGCGACAGTTCACCGCTCTACGCGCCACCGCGGGCGCCCTTGGAGACTTGCGACGCCGCCATCGTCGCCCGTGCCGATGACGGCTGGGGCTTTCCCGAGCTCACGCTGCACGACGACCGCGAGAGCCTGGTGACGGCCCTGTACGACTGTCGCGTCATTCCGATTCGGCGGGAGGGCCAACCGTTCCAACTGCCCTCGGGCGAGCTGCTGCTGGGCGATACCGATCGCGGGGGGGTGCTGGCCGAGTTGGGCGAACGGCTCGGCATCGACCTGACGGGTGACCGTGGCTACATGCTGGCCCGGCTGCGCCGCGTCACCGGCCGTGCCGACCATGAGGTGACGGTCGAGAACAACACCGTGATGTTCAGCCGCATGCGCCACCTCACCCGCGAAGGCAGGAAGGCGATGCTGCGTCTGCGTCCCGGCAGGCGGCGCTTCGCGGGTGCCGCCTATGACTCGGTGGTGGGCGGCGCTCAGGCGGCCCGCTGCCTGGAGTTCTGCCGCGAGTTCGGCACCCACTTCGTCTCCAGCGTCACCGTCGGAGAAATCCTGCTCCAGGTCTTCGTCTATGACCGCGCTGCCTTCGCCGAGGTCGCAGCCGCGGCTCGGGCCGTCCAGGACCGCGGCGGTTCCATCACCGGTTATGAAGCGCTGGATTTCGCCTATTACGCGCGACCGGGAGCGGGCGCCCAGGCGGGACGGCTGGTCAGCCATAGCCGGGATCCCGCCCTCGCCGAGAGCTGCCGCCTGGGCCTGTGGCATGACGAGCGTCTGGGCGGAGACAGCTTGTTCACCCCCTTCCACCGCCAGCCTGGGCGAGCGGACGAGCTGCTGTCGCGGTTCAAGCGCATCGTGCCGGTGGCCTTGGAGCTGACCTCCCTCGACCGTTTCATGGAGCACTTCCGCGCGTTGTCCTTCCGCCGCGTGCTCAAGGGCGCGCTGTTCCAGAAGTTCGGCGCTACCATCGCCCTGCCGCTACCCCGCCTGGTCGAGCGGCCATGGTCAGAGGTGTTCCCGGATGCGGCCAATGGCCCCAGCAGCGGGAGCGACCCGGTCCTCGCCGCGCCAGTGCTCGACCTGTCCGCGGGGGGCCGCATCGTTCTGCCGGCTTCGCCCGTCACCCTGGCTCCCCAGATCATCGACGCTCCGCGCAACACCGCCAGTGCCGCGATCCTGGAGGTGCCGGGAGAGGGCTTCGACGCGCTCGTGCTGACGGCCGAGTTCATGGAGGGGGCGTTGGTCCTGGTCGATGGCACGGGCCGTCGCGAGGTGGTCGTGGACGGCCTGCGCTATGCCGATGGCCCGCCCTCCCCCGAGACCGGCCGCAGGGGGGTCATGTCGCGAGGCGACCTGCACACCCTCGCGCCCGAGGCCCCCTGTCGGCTGATTCCCCTCCTCGAGCGGCTTCTGCCGACCGTGGCGGCGGCCGCCGACATGGTGGAGCCGGAGGCGCGAGACCTGCTGCTGGCCCATCTCGACCGTCTGGCGCGACTGTCGGCCAGTGCAGGGCAGGTGGCCCCTGTCGCTGTGGTGGCGCGCCTGCTCGCCAGCGTGCTGGCGGATGACGACGCCAGGCGCGGCGGAGCTCCCGCCCTGTGCCATGCCGACCTGCGGGACGACGCCGCCGAGTTGATCAACGCCGCTACCGAGCTCGAGGCGCTGCTCCGCCACTCCCGTCCGCGGCTCCGCATGCTGATGAGACAGGCGTTGGCTGCCGATGCCGGGCCAGCGGTGCGGCAAGTGCTGGCCGAGGCCCAGCGCGATGAACAGGCGATCCTGGCCAGCTACCGGCGGCGCCTGGAGGACATCCACGGCCGGATGCTGGTGGCGCTGGGCCGGAGCGCCGCCGCCGAGGTCCGCCAGGCCGAGCAGTCCCTGCGGCAGGTGCTATCGGCACTCGCTGCCCCGTCGCCCTGGGTTGCGATCATCGTCCAGGCTTTTGCCGGCGGTGCCGAGCCCGCCTCGGCTGAACCTTCCGCGCAAGGGCTACCCGAGGCGATCCTGCGTCGGCATGCTCGCAAGTGCCAGGCGCTGGTGGGCCTGTTCGACGCGCTCGACTGTCTAGCGACCGATGGCAGCGAGCTCGCCCTGCGGCAAAGCGCCGAGGCGCTGGATGCGGCACAGGCCGGCGCCGGCCTGCCTGGAAAAGAGAACTGGGTGGAGTTCGGTCAAGCCGTTGGGGCTGTGCAGGCCACCTTGCCCCAGCCAGCGGCCGAAGCGCTGGGCCTGATGGTGGCACTGGGGCGGGACTGGCTGGCCGCCCGCCATCGCCTGGCCGAAGCGCAAGTCCTCGCGCTCACCGCGAGAGCGCTGGAAGCGGCGGATACCCGTCCCGTGGATGCCGACTCAGCGCCGGCACGTCTGGCCTACGAGCACAGCCGGATCCTGGTGGTCCTGGCGCATCTGAGGAGGCTTCAGGAGGCCGCCCTGGGGCGCGCTGGTGAGCGGCTCGCGGGCGGGCTGTCCGCTATGGTCTGGACCGTCGAGGCCCAGGGCAACGAACTCAACGAGCGAAGAGACGCGAATGTCCAGCGACACGATTGACAACCTGATCGCCCAGATGCAGCAGAATCAGGAGGTGCTGAACGGCTGGGACCTGGTGATCAACCTTGTTGCGAAGCCGATTGCCCACATCATGAATCTCCCTGCCGTCGATTTCTGGGCCTGGAGGATGCATGTGGCTATCTCCTATTGCCAGGCATTGCCCAACCCAGACGGCGAGGGCCAGCTCGCCCTCTACACGGTCGTGGACATCGTCCTGCAGGAGCCGGAGTTCCACTTTCCCCCCGCCCATCCCGGCATGGCCAACATCGAGTTCGAGGCGACGGGGCAGCTGCGCCTCGGCAGCCAGGTGGTGGCTGAGGGATTCGTCCCCGCCCGTGACGCCAACGCGGACGCCGCCGCTATCCGCTGGAAGACGACGGAGCTGGGCAGCAGCCGGTTCGCCGCGCTTGTCCCCATGTCGATTGTCGAAGGCCAGATGGTAGGCCTCGCCGATGGCATCGCTGTGGTCATGGACTTCCCCAGCGGGAGTTTCAACTCGCCAGCCTTCGCGGAAGTCCAGGATAACGACCGCCTGCAACGCGAATTGAGAACCTACTTCGCCAGCCACAATGCCAGCTACCAGGTGGCCAAACTCCCGGGAAAGCTCTTCAAGTCGCTGCCGTCCCTCTTCACCTCATTCAAGCTCAACACGCTGGAAACCAACAGCGGCAAGCGCGTACTGCAGCTCTTCCTGTCGGCGCAGCCAGACCCTCCGTCGTTGAGCATGACCCTCCACGTCAACGAACCGGTTCCAGACAGTACGGATTTCTCGTTGATCATGAGCCGTCAGACCGCCGTCACCCTCGCCGACATGCTGTCCACGGGGAGCGGATTCATGATAGCGGCGTGGCTCAACCTGTTGTTGAAGGAGAACGCGAGAGCGGCCTTCCAGGAGGCCCTGCGAGATTCCCCGCGAGAGAACCAGGGCACAGCCTATGAGGTCGACCGGGTTGCCCTGCCTGGCAACAACTGGCTGGTGGTCGGGCATTTCAATCTGCTGGTGCCCCTGCCCGGCGTGTAGGTGGCAAAAAAGAGGAGGCGCTCAGTCCACCACCACTCCGCGCAGCCGGGGACGGTGCCCGTCTATCAATACTACGCGGTCCAGGCGAACGGAACTGGCGTGCGGTTCTACTATTCGACGCAATCCAACGTGGGACAGGGGTGGACGCTCACGGGACGCGGCTTCCACGCCCTGCCGCGCTCCTGAGGCATGCTGCGGTTCCCCAAGCAGGAGAGGAGGAGGCGAGCGTAACGCTCCCCAAGCAGGTGCGGCAAGTGCGGAGGAGGCGAGCGTGGCTCCCCAAGCAGCGGCCAGGAAGGCGCCTCTGAAGGAGAGGACGCCGCGAGTGGACCAGGTGGAATTGCTCAGGAGGACGTTCGATTTCGACATGTTCGTCCGCGTGAGGTGTGAGCGCGCGGACGAGGTGTGGATCTACAAGGCCTACAAGGGCGAGTACTTCGTGGACTTCATCTTCTCCTCGGGCAACGGCGTGGCCACGGTGGACGACGAGTGGTTCGTCCATGCGCGGACGGCCACCGTCTTCGGCCACCAGTGCCTCATCTCGCCGGCCGAGGAGACCATCTGGTCCAAGGCCTTCGTGAACGAGCGCGAGCGCTACGACGGCGCGGACATCAACCACCTCATCCTCAAGATGGGGAGGAGCATGGACTGGGAGCGGCTGCTGCGGCGCTTCGACCGGTACTGGGAGGTGCTGCTCAGCCACCTGATGATGTTCCGCTTCGCCTATCCGTGCGAGCGGGACCTGGTGCCCACGTGGCTGATGACGGAGTTGATGTCGCGCACGCTGGACACGCTCAAGGAAGGCAACTGGGACGAGCGGCTGTGCCGCGGGAATCTCATCTCGCGGGTGAACTACGCGGTGGACATCCATCACTGGGGCTACGGCGATGGCCGGTCCTGGGATGAACGAGATCGAGGGAAGGGGGAGGCACGTGGCGCGGGACGCGAACTCGAAAATACGCTTGGCGGCGGTCGGTGACCTGCACTGCCGCGAGGATCAACACGGCCGCTTCCGTCAGCTCGTCAAGCAGATCAACGCGGAAGCGGACGTGCTGCTGCTGTGTGGAGATCTGACGGACCGGGGCATGGTGGAGGAGGGCAAGGTGCTCGCCGAGGAGCTGTCGGCACTGCGGGTGCCGGTGGCGGCGGTGCTCGGCAACCATGACTACGAGCACAACCAGGCCAAGGAGATCTGCGGCGAGCTGGCGAGGGTGGGTGTCCACATCCTCGATGGGGACCACTTCATCTTCGAGAAGGTGCTGGGGGTGGCGGGGGTGAAGGGCTTCGGCGGAGGCTTCGGCAACGCCACGTTGCAGGCTTTCGGCGAAGGGCAGACGAAGTCCTTCGTGCAGGAGGCGGTGCACGAGTCGCTGAAGCTGGAGGCGGCGCTCAGCCACCTGGATACGCCGAAGAAGGTGGTCATCATGCACTACGCCCCGGTGCCGGAGACGCTGGAAGGGGAGAACATCGAGATCCGCCCCTTCCTCGGGACGAGCCGCCTGGCGATGCCGGTGGACCACTATGGGGCGGAGGCCGTCTTCCACGGACACGCGCACCATGGCGCGCACGCCGGAAAGACGAAGAGCGGCATTCCCGTCTACAACGTGGCGATGCCGCTCATGACGAAGATGCACCCAGACCAGCGCTTCATGCTGCTCGAGGTGTGAGGCGTTACTCGGGCTTCTGGCTCCAGGCGCGGTAGTGCTCGAGCAGCGCCTTCCTTACCTGGGGCGGAGGAGGCGCCTCGGGCAGCTTCCCGAGCGTGGCGATGGTCACCCGCATCTGCCGCACATACCGGCGGCAGTGCGGGCACACCACCAGGTGACACCGGAACGCCACCCGCTGCCTCCACTCCATCTGTCCCTCGAGATACCGGGTGACCAACTCCGTGACTTGCTGGCACGTCAGCATGGGCCTCACCTCGCTTCCCCGAAGCGTTCCTCCAGCGCCCGGCGCAGCTTCGCCCGGCCCCGGTGGAGCAGCACCCGCTGGTTGGACTCGCTGAGCTGGAGAAGCTCACGGACCTCCTCCGCCTCAAGCCCCTCCACGTCTCGCAGCGTCACCACCGCACGCTGGTTGGCTGGCAACTGCGCCAGGACCTCCTCGATACACTCCATCGCCTCGCCTCGCAGCACCAGGGCCTCCGGGCTCTCCACGCCCCAGGGTGAAGGTGGTACCGCCCACATCCCCGCGGCAGTGAAGCGTTCGGGTTCCTCTACCGGCCCTTCCTTGGCGGGCCCCAGCGCCGAGAAGGGCAGGCTCCGTCCCTCCTTCGCTGCCCGGCTGCGCGCCCGGTTCAGCAGGATGTGGAACATCCACGTCTTCAACGAGCAGCGCCCCTCGAAGCCCGCCAGGCCGTCGAGGATCGCCAGCCAGGTGTCCTGGACGGTCTCCTCGGCCACCAAGCGGCTGCCCACAAGGGGGAGGGCCAGGCGCAGGAGCCGGAAGTGGTACGTGTCCACCAGCCGCACAAAGGCCGCCTCGTCCCTCCTCAACAGGCGTTGAACGAACTCCTGGTCACTGTCACTCCCGAGCCACGCTGTATCTCCATGCGTGCGCATCTCCGACCCCCCGGTCCATGCGCTTCTGGTTCACGAGATGGCCTCGCTCTTCCTCGGGCTGTAACGCGTGGCCTCGAACGAAGACATCTCCTTCAGAAGGTACGAGGCGCTGTCCCGGTCCGCAGGCAATACAGCCCGCCCCGGGGACGGCGAACGCAGGGAGTCCCTATGAGCAAGCAGACAATGAGAGGCGCCCGGATGCTCCTGGTCGCGGTGACCGCGCTGGGGGTGAGCACGCCCGTCTGGGCACGGCAGGACATGGCGATGAAGCACGGGGAGATGTCCCAGCACGAGGAGGGCCCCACGCGGCTGCGCTCCGGGCTCTTCAAGGGACTGGCGCATGAGACGTCCGGCTCGGCCAGCGTGTACCAGCTTCCGGATGGACGGAGAGTGCTCCGCCTGGAGGAGCTCCACACGTCCAACGGGCCCGACCTGCACGTCTACCTGGTGGAAGGGGATGCCGCCTCGGACGATGCGGCCATCAAGGCGGGCCGCTTCGTGTCACTGGGGGCACTCAAGGGGAACATCGGCAACCAGAATTACGAGCTCCCCGCGGACCTCGACCTCGACCGGTACCGCTCGGTGAGCATCTGGTGCAAGCGCTTCGGGGTGAACTTCGCCGCGGCTCCGCTGCCGGCCAGCTCCGGTGAGGCGTCATGAAGAGACTGCTCTGGTGGCTCCTGGCCGTCGTGGCCCTGGTCAGCCTCTGGTTCCTCTTCCGGCCAGAGCGCCTCGTGATCGACGAGAAGGTGGACGAGCCGCTCTCATTCGAGGTTCGGGCAGCCCCTCAGCGAGCAGGCTGACCCTCACATCCAACGCTCAGCCGCTCTTCCTGAACAGAACACCACACAAGGAGCGGCTGAACATGGATGTCGCCATCTATTGGAGTGATGTCGTCGACGACTTGAATGCCCGTGACCACTCCGGGACTCCCATCCTGGCGGATCAGGCGGGGCCGACTCGGACCGCACGAGCGGGGGCGCTCGCGATGCTGGCGGTCCACGATGCCTTCTTTGGCATCCAGGGCCAACCGACCTATCTCAGCTCGGTACCACCGGCGGTCGCGCTGGCCTCGCCGCAGTTCGCGGCCGGGGTCGCCTGCGCCCAGGTCTTGTCCGTGCTCTATCCCAAGCAGCGGGCCTTCATCGAGGAGCGGCTGGTCAGCGCTCCGCGGGGGACGGGTAATCCCAATACGGCAGCCACCTATGGGGAGGCCATCGCGGAGGCGCTGATCGCCCTACGTCAGGGGGACGCAGCCTTCGACGAGCGAAGTCCAACACGGCCGAGCCATGTCGCGAGCCCCGCTTACGGCCATCACCGGCCCGATCCGATGAGCCCGGGCCAGGGGTTCCTCAATGCCTACTGGGGGGAGATGCCGTTCTTCGCCACCCCGGCACCGGTCTTCCTCGCGCCGCCTCCCGGGCTGGACGCCGCCACGGGCGTGCTGACCCCGACGGACCCGGTCTACGCGGCTCATCATCAGGAGATCTACCTGCTGGGCGGCAGCCCCACCTCGTCGGAGACGACTCGCGAACCGGAAGAGTCCCTCATCGGTATCTTCTGGGCCTATGACGGTTCGCAGAAGCTCGGAACCCCGCCGCGAATCTACAACCGCATCATCAAGACGATCTCGACCCAGAAGGGGCTCACCGAGGCGGAGAACGTCAAGCTGTTCGCGCTCGCCAACGTGGCGATGGCGGATGCGGGCATCCATGCCTGGTTCTACAAGTTCCACTACGACCTGTGGCGGCCGGTGCTCGGCGTCCGCGAGCATGATCCGTTCTGCGGTCCCAGCGCGGATCCCGGAGCGGCGCGGCTGCCGTTCTCCGATGTGTTCTGGAAGCCGCTCGGCTCGCCCAGGACGAACGAGTTGACCACGACGGGCTTCACGCCCAACTTCCCGTCCTATCCCTCGGGCCATGCCACCTTCGGTGCTGCCGTCCTGCACATCACGCGCCTCTACCTCGCGTCGATTGGCAAGGCCACCCTCTACCCCGACGGGAGCGATGACGTCGGCTTCGACTTCATCTCGGAAGAGCTCGACGGGGTGACCCGGGATGTCGATGGCAGCGTGCGCACCCGGCACGTCCGTCGCTTCGCGAGCCTGCTCCAGGCGATCGTCGAGAACTCGGTGAGCCGCGTCTACCTTGGGGTGCACTGGCGGTTCGACGGCACGACGGGCGGCTACGACTCCGATGGCCCGGGCGGCGAGGGCCCCTCCGCCACGTTCAACCCCGATCCCGACAGCGTGGTGGTGCCGCGCGACTCCATCGGAGGCGTGCCGCTGGGGCTCGACATCGCCGAGGCCATCTTCAACAACGGGCTGAAGCCGAGCACCGCGAGCCTGGCCAAGGGGGTGCCCCCGCCGCCGGCCACGCCCTACAAGGCGGAGCCCCTGGGCTGCCGGCGCCGGGACAAGAAGGACAAGAAGAAGTAGCGGTGGTGCACCCCGATCAGCGCTTCATGCTGCTCGAGGTGTGATCGTCGCGCTCTTGAGCAGGCTTTGCTGTGCCGACGGCGACCGCCAGGAGAAGTCTCCTGGCAGCCCGAGACGCAGCGCCGCCTGCCAGGCGGGAGAATTGCGGTCGCGCCAGCGGTCAGCGAGCCGGCCGGCGGAGGTCAGCGCCATCCGGTCGAGCGCCGTCAGGTCCCATTCCTTCCCGAGCTCCAGCCTCTTCCGGACCACCGGCGGGAGGATCGCGACCGCGCCGCGGGCCATCGCGCGGTGCAGGAAGCGCGGCACGGACGGCGCCGCGCGGCCCGATTCGATGATGTTCAGGAACTCGAGGTTGATCGGGTGCGGCTCGAAACCCGGCAGCAGCCCTTCCATCATCGCGACGAAGTCGGCTTCCGACCCGACGCTCTGCGTGACGCCGTAGAGCTCGGCGACCGGCTTCCCATCCGCGAAGAAGCGCACCTGCTCCTCCGGCGAGAGCCGACGAACAAAGGTGTGGTAGGCCTTGAAGAAGCCGTAGGCAGCGGTCGCGGAGACCCAATTGAGCAGCACCGGGTCGAGCGCACGGTACGACTGGCCATTGGGGGTCTCACCCGACACGCGCGCGTGCATCTTCGTGACGCCGGCGATCACCTTGCGCGCCACCGAGGCGGGGCCATACACCCCCACCATCGCCGCGACCCCGGTCCGCCGTGAGCGTCCGATCGGGTCCACCTTGTAGATCGAGTGGTCCCAGACACCGCTGCGGATCCGTGGGTCGGCGAACTCGAGCAGCACGGCGGCGACTCCGCCGATGCCCATGGCGATCGGGTTGCGGTAGACCCGCCACTGCACCGAGTCCGGCGGGACCAACGAAGGTTCCCCGGCGGGGGAGAGATAGTCGATCTTCCACTCGCGCGCGGCCGCCCGCTTCGCCGCTTGTGCAGGCGCTGCTTCGTGCTCGGCCGGTACTGGCTCAGGTGAAGCCATATCGTCACCCCTATCAGTTGATATATTCCGTATATCAGGTGATAGGCTGCGCTGCAACAGCCCTCCCTGCCTATATGGCGGAGCATGAGCCGCGAGACCAAAAGCCGCCTGACGCCGACGGAGATGACCCGGGCCCGGATCCTCGAGGCGGGCATGCGGTGTTTTGCTCGTGAGGGCTTCGCGGGCGCCACCACCCGGATGATCGCCGCCGAGGCGGGTGTCACGCTCCCGGTCATCGCCTACCACTTCGGCAACAAGGAGGGGCTGCACCGCGCTTGCGCGCAGGAGATCATCGAACAGCACAGGCGCCGGTTGTTGCCGCTGGTGAGCGCCGCTCACGAGGCGGCGCACAAGGGATCGCTCTCGGCCACGGAAGCGCGGGACTGGCTCGACCGGATCCTCGACGCACTCGTCAAGGCGCTCACCGCCGATGCCGAGCAACGGCTCACCACCGATTTCGTGCTGCGCGAGATGAGCGAGCAGGGCCCGGGCTATGCGTTGTTGTTCGAGGAGTTGTGGAGTCCCGGCATCGGTCTCGTCGCCGACCTGCTGGCGATCGCTCGCCAGCGCCGCCCCGGGAGGGAGGAGGATCGCGCGGGTGCGGTGATGCTGATCTCCTCGCTCTCCGCCTTCACGGCGATAGAGCCCGTGGCGCTCTCTTTCCTCGGGTGGGAGCGGCTCGACGAGACCCGCCGCGATACCGTGACGGCTCTCGCGAGGCGCCTGCTGGACGGTCTCATCGGGCGCTGACGCCCCTGCGCTTCACTCCGGCTCATGCCTCCTGGCTCAATCAGGCCGGACTCTCGCTGCGCGTCTTCGGAGCCCACACCCTGTCCAGGAACTTCGTGGACACTCCACTGGAGAGCGCCCGCACGCCGATGACAGCGGCACCGGAGACGAGCGCTGCCAGCACCAGCAGCCCGAGCATGGGCGAGACCGGGAGTGAGGCACTCGACGGCCTGGGCTGGTAGCGGGGCATCTGCTCGAAGTCGGCCTTCTGGAACGGCCGCTCGTGGAACATGTACGGGTAGTAGAAGTCGCGCAGCCGGGTGTGGAACCGCTCGATGCTGAGTTGGTACTCCAGATGCGCCAGCAGGTCGCTGTCCGCGGCCCGGTGGAGGATTGTCTGAACGGCGGCCGCTGGGAGGATCCAGCCGAGCCGGGCGGTCCACGCCTCGCGGGCCGTCAGGCTCCGGCGGTATTCCGCGACCTCGGCGGAGACTCCGTCGTCGCCCACCTCGTGCATGGCGTAGTACCACTTCCAATGGAAGCGGCCGAGCACCGGCGGCGTGTCGCGCCACTCCGGATGCTTGACGAAGAAGGGACGGAAGGTCTCCTCCTTGGGGATGTCCCAGGCGCGATGCACCAGCTCACGTTGGGCCAGGGTCAGGTCGATGCCCTTGGCCACGGGGATGGCGCGGGAGATCACGGCGTTGGCCAGCGCGGGCGCCAGCAGGGTCAGTACGATCCAACATCCGACCAGCGTGGCGCCGTTGGCCGCCGAGCTCCGGCCCCAAGCGGCGACAAGAAGCGCCAGCCCCAACCAGAAGGCCACATAGAGTGCCGCCGTCAGGGCGATCGCGAAGGTTCCCGCGACCGAGGCCCGGCTGATCACAGCGCCGAGCATGAGCGGCGCGAGCAGGGCACCCAGGACCAGCAGATAGCGCAGGGTGCTGCGACGCATCCACACTCCGAGCCCGGACGTTGGCATGGAGACCAGGAGCCGGAATCGCCCGGCCTCACGTTCGCTCGACACCAGGTCATGCATCAGCGCGATGATGACCAGCGGAGCCAGGTAGGTCAGCACGAAGGCGAAGTCGAATGCGCCTGGAAGCGCGAGCTCCGGGTTCAAGGTCTCGGACTCGTAGAGCTGGGATTGCAGGCCCAGCAGCCGCACCCGCAGGACATGGGGCTGCACATCCCGCTGGCCGAGCGCCGCGAAGGCCAGGGGCGACGGCGGGTCCGTGGTGAGGTGGAAGGTGTAGTAGGCGGCGGAGCCCGCGACTCCGTCAGGCTTGCCATGCTCCCGGGTCACCGAGGCCAGGTCCATCCGCTGGGCGGCTTCCACCCGCTCGATGACGGCCTTCTGCCGGGCAGCCGCCGCGAGTCCGGCCACTACCGACAGGGTGGTCAGGAGGAGCAGCAGCAGGAGCGCGCCCACGCTCAAGGGAGCCCGGAACAGCAATCTGACATCGGCCTTCCAAGCGCTCATCGTGTGGCCTCCCCCAGATGACGGGCAGCCAGGCCGCAACCCACGAGCAAGGCCGCCAGCCAGCAAACGAGTATCAGCAGGTTGGCCCGGATCCGGCCGCCCGCGAGCAGGAGCACGTCAGGCTCCCGATAGGTGAAGCCCGGCAGCGTCTTCCAATGATCGGCGGAGATCCGGGGGTCCGCTCCGGCGTTCCGGTTCGGGATCTTCGTCACCTGCATGAGGTTCAGCGCCTGGACGAACTGGTAGCGGTGCTGTTCCACCTGCTCGAGGAAGTCCTGGTGGCTCTCGGTATCGGTGGCGGCCAGGCTCATGGAGAGCTGGCGCATGGCGATGAGCGGGCTGATGATCCCGAACTGGCGCACGAGCCGGTTCTGCCCGGCCTCCCGTTCGGAGGCTTCCCGTGCATGGCGGTCGAACAGCTCGCTCGTCAGGCGCTCTCCCTCCATGCCGACCAGCCCCGCCCACTGGACCGGCAGGTCCTCGACCTTCTCGACGCCATACCTGGCGAGGGTCTTCGCCTTGAACTCGGAGAAGTAGGGGTCGTCCGGATTGTGGCTGTCGCCGATCTGCTTGAGCTCATGATGGATGGCCACGTCCGTCTCGATACGCGTTGGCGTGGGTATTCGCGCCACCGCGATCTCGGGCAGGAACCGGGGGGCGAGGATGACCACTCCCATCCAGGCCGCGACCAGGACGAGCAGCGCGTCCCGGGCGCGCCGTACCAGCAGCGATACGAACAGGGCCGCGACCGCCCAGATGGAGAGATAGACGAGATAGCCGGAGACCATCAGCAGGCTTGGGACTGGCGGAGCCTGGCCGGCGAGCGCCAGGGCCGCCAACACCAGGAGCGCTGGAGCGGCGACCGCGGCCACCACGCCGGCATGGGCCAACAGCTTGCCCGCGGCGAGCTCGACTGGCCGCAACCCCTGGGCCAGCAGCAGCCGCAGGGTTCCCTGTTCACGCTCCCGCGCGACGGCGCCGAAGGCGAGGAAGACGATGAGCAGTGGCGCCAGGGTCTGCAACACGAAGGCCGGCGTCAGTTGGCCGAACCGCAGCAGCAGCGAGGATTGCCTCGCCTCGCTGAAGTTGGCGCTGTTCTGCCTGTGCCCTTCGAGGAACACCGTGTTGCCGGTGAAGCCGTCTACCCCTGGATCGAAGAAGGCCAGCGCCGAGAGCGGCCGGAAGACGAATTGCCCATAGTGCACCATCCGGTGCGGGTGCCGGTCCGGCTGGGCGTCGAATGCCTCGTCCGCCGTGGCCTGGTAGCGGGCCCTGGCCGCCCTCGTGGCGTTGCGCTGCTCCATCCCCAGGAGGGAAGAGGTGACGATCAGGGCCGCGAGCGTGAGACTGGCGCTCATCGCCACCCGGTTCCGTACCAGCGCCCGCCATTCCTCGGCGGCGACCCTCGGCACCCTCGTGCGTCCGAGGCTCATGCCGCTTCTCCCGCCTGCGCATAGCGCTGATGCAGGGCTCTGACATCGAACCGCTCCGCGCCGGTGGCGGCCAGCTCCTCCTCGAGCCGGCCCTGCGCCAGGAAGCCGATCCGATCGGCGATCTCGGCGGCGCTCAGCAGGTCGTGCGTGACCATCAGGGTGGCGACGCCGCGCGCCCGGGCCGTGTCCAGCAGCCGGTTGAAGTCGCCGGTCGCTCGTGGGTCCAGGCCAGAGGTCGGCTCGTCCAGCAGGAGCACCGGCACGCGCCGGGCGATGGCGAGCGCGATCGCCACCTTCTGGCGCATGCCCTTGGAGAACCCGCCCACGCGCTTTCCCCACGCCTCGCTCGCCAGCCCGACTGCCTCCAGTGCCTCATCGATGTGCGACGGTGAGCGCTGCTCGCTTCCCGCGATGGTCAGGAAGTAGTCGATGTTCTCCCGCGCGCTGAGATGCTCGTAGAGGGCCACGTTCTCGGGGACATAGGCCAGCCGCGAGCGCGCGGCCCGGGGGTCGGCCGCCACGTCGTGGCCACAGACCAGGGCCTGCCCCGCCGTCGGGCGCACCAGACCCAGGAAGATGCTGAGCGTCGTCGACTTGCCCGCGCCGTTGCCGCCGAGCAGGGCATAGATCTGGCCGGGCGCCACGGTGAAGCTCAGCCCTCGGAGAACGGTCTTCGAGCCGTAGCGGTGCTCGAGCCCGAACGCTTCCAGTGCGCCGGTGCCTACAACGTCGGACATGCTTCCCTCACTTCGAATGAACCGCGACAGCTCGCAATGCTCCACCGTCTCAGGACAGGAGGTATATGCAACCCAGTGGCAATAGCAAGGCCGTTGCCGAGGCCGGGGACGCGTTCACGCGAATGCGGATAAAATCCCTTATGCCCCCCTCCAGAACAATCGGCGTTCCGGAAGGGGGTCTCGTCGAGGCGAATGTGGTCATTGTGTGATTCACGCCGTGTGACACCGCGTGATACAGGCTGTGTCACATGCGGAGGACTTCCGCGTGGGGCGCGCCCCCCGGCGCGTCAGCCCATGGCGCATGCATGGGCCTGGAGGGTGAATGCAGCCAGGTCGGCTTTCGGGACGCCTCATCTTCGTGGTGCTCTGCGGTGTCTTCGTCCTCGCATGCGAGGAGAATGGCACCACTGGTGTGACGGCGTCCCCTGGAGCCCACCTCGCGCCTGATTCCGTCGCGTGGGCCCGTGAGCTCACCCCCCGGCTCGCCGGGAGCGGCTGGTCGTCGACGGCCAGCATGGCGATCGCGAGGGGGCAGCACGCCTCGCTGCTCCTGCCCGGCGGCGATGTCCTGGTGGTGGGCGGCGTCAACCGGACCGGGTTCGTGACTTCCGCCGAGCGTTTCAATCCGGAGACCGGCACCTGGGCCTCCGCCGGAAGTCCAGGCATCACGGGCAACGTCACGTCGGGCGTCCTGCTTCCCACCGGGAGGGCGTTCGTCGTGATGGACGGCAGCCTGTCGGCACGCATCCATGACGCTGCGACGAACACCTGGTCCGCCACGGGGGCGATGTCCGCGACTCGCTCCCTGTCCACCGTCACCCTCCTGTCCTCGGGGCGGGTGCTCGTCGCGGGAGGCTCCAACCTGAACACGGCGGAGCTCTACGACCCCGCGACGAACACCTTCACCGCCACCGGCTCCATGTCCGTCGTCCACAGGGCTCACACCGCCACCTTGCTGAGGGACGGCCGGGTGCTGGTGGTCAGTGGCTTCATCAGCACGGGAGAGGTGCCCGTCGCGGAGCTCTATGCGCCCTCCGCCGGGACCTGGTCGCTGGCGGCGCCTCCCCTGGTTCCCCGGCACTATGCGACCGCGACGCTGCTCCCCGATGGCCGTGTCCTCTTCGCGGGAGGCACCACGAGCGCGGGGGTCACCAACCACGCGGAGCTCTATGACCCGGCGGCCAATACGTGGACCGCCACCGGTGCGCTCGTCCATCCGCGAAACGGGCACACGGCCACCCTGCTGCCCGATGGCAAGGTCCTGGTCCAGGGTGGCTCGGATGGGGTTCGCAACGCGCAGGCGGTGGCGGAGCTGTATGACCCGGCGACGGGGACCTGGGCCGCCGCCGGTACGATGGCGGTGGCTCGCGAGAATGCCACCGCCACCCTGCTGACGACGGGTCAGGTGCTGGTCATGGGTGGCTTCAACTCGATTTCGGGCACGACCACCTTCTATGCGGACGTGGAGCTCTATGAGACCTCCAGCGGCCGCTGGGCTCCGGCCGACAATCTCGCGCAGGGCCGGGGCTCCGCCGCCGTGCTGCTGCCGTCGGGACAGGTGATGGCCGCGGGGGGCCGGGGCGCGAGTGGCGTACTCGGGACGGCGGAGCGCTACACGCGCGCGAGCAACACCTGGGCTCCCGCTGCCTCCCTGGCCACCGCGAGAGAGCGCGCCACGCTGAGCCTGTTGCCGTCCGGTCAGGTGCTCGCCGCCGGAGGTGGGAATGGTGGGGGGCCACTGACCTCGGCGGAGCGGTACGATCCCGTGACCGATGCCTGGTCGCCCGCGGGCTCGATGGCGGCCGCCAGGGATGGGCACACCGCGACGGTGCTGGGCTCGGGCCGGGTGCTCGTGGTGGGCGGTGCGGGTACGGGGGCGGCGGAGCTGTATGACCCGGCCTCCAACACGTGGAGCTCCGCCGGGCCGGCCGCCACGCCCCGCTCGCGTCACGCGGCCGTGCTGCTGCATGACGGCCGGGTCCTGGTGGCGGGGGGCGAGAACGGGGGCACACCGCTGGCCTCGGCGGAGCTGTATGACCCGGCCACCAACACGTGGACCCCCGCCGCGGCCCTCTCGCAGGCACGAGTCTCCTTCACCCTGACGCTGCTGCCGTCGGGCCGGGTACTGGCGGTGGCGGGGACCTCACTCGCGACGGAGCTGTCGTCAGCGGAGGTCTATGACCCGGTCTCCAACACCTGGGCTCCGGCGGGGACACTGGCCAGCCCGCGCGCATTCCATTCTGCCGTGCTGTTGCCCTCCGGCCGGGTGCTGGCCGTGGGAGGCCAGGGACCGGGAGGCACGGTGCTCGCCACCGCGGAGCTGTACGACAGCGCGACCAACACCTGGAAGCCCGCGACGGGCCTCGCCGCCCAGCGGCAGCGCTTCGGCATCGTCGTCCTGCCGTCGAACGAGGTGCTCGTGCTGGGAGGGCAGGGCGCCGGGGGCGCGTGGCTGGCGAGCGCCGAGCTGTACGAGGACACCGGGGCGCAGCCGGCCTGGCGTCCGGTGGTGACGGGGCCCGACGAGGTGTCGCGCGGATGCTCCGCGCGCATCACCGGCACGCTGTTCCGAGGCATCTCCGGAGCCAGCGCGGGAGACTACAGGGACTCCGCGACGAACTTCCCCCTGGTGCGGTTGCTGGCGGCCGAGGGGCGCCAGCTCTGGACGTTGCCGGGCAGCGGGATGTCCGCCAC
Source organism: Archangium sp. Cb G35 (assembly GCF_001896145.1). Taxonomy (NCBI): domain Bacteria; kingdom Pseudomonadati; phylum Myxococcota; class Myxococcia; order Myxococcales; family Archangiaceae; genus Archangium; species Archangium sp. Cb G35. The sequence goes on along the minus strand of NZ_MPOI01000017.1, from coordinate 309,425 downwards.
CGGCGTGACGGTGTCCATTCCCGCCAGTGTGGCTCCTGGCTCCTATGCGCTCTCCGTCTTCGCCAACGCGAGAGGTGGCGGGCGGATGGTGACGGTGGTGGAGAACACCGCGCCGGTGGCGGAGGACCAGACGGTCTCCACGCCGCCCGGCGAGCCCGTGAATCTGTCGTTGGTGGCGACGGATGCCGAGGCGGATCCTTCGTTGAGCTTCGTCATCGTCACCCCTCCATCCCACGGGACGCTGAGCGGTACGCCGCCCTCCGTCACATACACACCCGAGCCGGGCTACCTGGGGCCGGACAGCTTCACCTTCCAGGCACGTGACTGCGGCCTGGACAGCAACGTCGCCACCGTGACGCTCGACGTGGCCGACCAGACGCCTCCGGACATCACCTGCCCGGCGGACCTGAGGGTGGAGGCGACGGAGCCAGCGGGGGCGCCGGTGACGTATCCCCCCGCCACCGCGACCGACGACATCACCGGGAATCCTACGGTGACGTACTCGCCGCCGTCGGGGAGCACCCTGCCGGCGGGGCGTACGACGGTCACCGCGACAGCGGAGGATGCGGCGGGCAATCAGGCGACGTGCACGTTCGCCGTGACCGTTCAGGTCCGGGTGGTGTCGATTGCTGGCGGCGGATGTCAGGCCGCCGGTGGAGGCGCGGACGCGGCGCTGGCCGTGCTGTCGGTCCTCGCCGTGTGGGCGGGGCGTCGGCGCCGTGAAGTGGCGCGAACCTGCGTGCTCGTCGCGGCCCTGGCCACCACCAGCGCCTCGGGGCAGACGCCCTCCAGCCCCCTGGTTGCGTTCGACGTGGAGCGCCTGCGCCTCAGCGCCGCCGCGACGGACTCGCTGCTGGTGGACTCCGGGCGGCTGCTTCCCATGGGCGGCTATCGCCTCGCTCTCCTGAGCAACTACGAGCGCGGCATCCTGGTGCTGAAGGGCAGTGATGGGTACAGCCGGTCCCTCCTGCACTACCGGACGTCGGCCTGGCTCATGGGGGCGTGGTCTCCGGTGGAGCGCCTGGAAGTGTCCGCCCGGCTGCCGGTCATCATCTCCCAGGGGGGCCATGGCGCGGAGGCGCTGATAGGTGTCTCCGCACCTTCGCCCTCGGGGCTGGGGACACCGGAGGTGGGAGGGCGCTACTCGCTGCTCCGGCGCGAGGATGGGGCGCCGGTGTCCCTCGCGGTGGGGCTCGACGTGGGACTTCCGGGGGGGAGTGCGAGTGCGTTCGGACGCCAGGAGCATTGGGCCGGGTTCCAGTTCTGGCCCCGCGTCTCGCTGGGGCGCGAGGTGGGAATGTTCGCATTGGGAGTCAGCGTGGGCGCGCGAGTGAGGTCGAGGGAGGCCGAGCCGGGTCGCGACGTGGGCACCGAGCTGGAGCAGGGGCTGGTGGTGGCCACGCGGGGGAGCGGTCTTCGCGGCGAGCTGGCCTTGCAGGTGGCGGAGTCGCTGGTGCACCCGGACGTGGCGGTGGAGCTGCTCGGGGCGGTGCGGCTGCCCATCGGACATGGCTTCGAGGTGAGCGCGCTCGCCGGGCGTGGCTTCACCGACATCCCGGGGTCGCCCTCGTGGCGGGCGGGGGTGGGAATCGCCTGGGCGCACAACCCTCCGCCCGAGGACGTCTGCCAGAGCGGGCGGAAGCACACGCCCGAGCAGTGCCCTGGCTCCGATGATGACGGTGACTCCGTGCCCAACAAGGCGGACCGTTGTCCGCTGGAGGCGGGGCCGCCGGACAACGAGGGATGCCCGGACCGGGACTCGGAGGGTGATGGCGTCGTCGACCGGCTGGATCGGTGCCCGAACGAGGTGGGAGTGCCGGACCGGCAGGGCTGCCCCGAGCCTGTCTCGTCTCCGGTGAAGGAGGAGCGGCTCTCCCTGGCGGGCCGCAAGGTCGCCTTCGAGGTGGGCCTCTCCGAGATTCAGGGAGACGGCGCGCGCCTTCTGGATGAGATCGCCGAGCTGCTGAAGTCGCGGCCCGGTGTCTCGCTTCGCATCGAGGGCCATACGGACGACTCGGGACAGGAACAGCTCAATCGCACACTGAGCGAGGAGCGCGCGAAGGCGGTGCGGGCCTACCTCATCCGGCGTGGCATCGCGGGCTCTCGCCTCGAGGCCCGGGGCTACGGTCCGTCGCGTCCCGTCGCCACGAACGACACGCCGGAAGGCCGAAGCGCGAACCGCCGCGTGGAGTTCATCATCACGAATTGATCTCTAATCTTAACTTCCTGGAATTTGCGGGATGGACGTTTTAAAAAGCCTGTCGTCCGACCCGACGCTCCCATTCCGGGACCGTGGGAAGAATCGCTTCCGGACAAGGGGAGTACGACCATGTTCAAGAGAGCGGCAGTGCTCGTGGTGGGCTGTGGCGCGTTGCTGGCTGGCTGCGGCGCCGGCGTACAGAACGAGAATCAGGAGATCATCTCCAACCTGCTCGAGGCGGGGATTCCGGCCGACGGCGTCACGGTTGTCGATGATGCCGTGTACGTGGGGCGCGACACCCAGGTGAGCCTCGAGGCGTCCCGGGAACTGCTCCAGCCCGGCCCGGGGAGCGCGGAGCACTACAGGAGTGGCAATATCGTCGGCACCGCCGTGACGAGGATCTGCATCAACCCCACCACCGCGTTCAACAGCTACAGCCAGCTCAGCATGGGACTCGATCAGGCGATCGCGAATTACAATGTCCTGGGGCTCCGCATCCACTTCGCGCGGGCACCGGCCACGGGCTGCACCGCGAACATCTCCCTGCAGACCATGACCGGCACCGCCCACTCCTCTGGGCTCCCCGCGAACGGCCTCCCCTACCACACCATCAAGATCGGCATTGGCCTGGCGAGCTACAACGGTGACGTGCTCGAGCACGTCATCACCCACACGCTCGGCCACACGATCGGTCTCCTCCACACGGATGCCTCCAATCCGGCCATCAGCTGTGGCCTCGGCGGTAGCGGATCCACGGACTACGTTGGTGTGGGCGGCATCCTCATTCCCGGGACGTCGCCCACGGCCACGACGGGGGGGTCGCTCATGAACACCTGCATCCCGCTCACGACGGACGGTGAGTTCACCAGCTCTGATCGCACTGCGTTGAATGCCTTGTACTGAGGGCGTCTGGCTTCGATGCATTCGTTCGCGTGAGGGTGGATGCAGGTTGATCAAACAGGTCAAACCCTGGCCTCCACCTTCACGCCTGACGCCCGGTTGTCAGCTCATCCAACATTCAGGAGCGTCCCCTGACCCGTTGCCGGCGTGAGCACGCCGGGAGCTACTCCACGACGAGGCGGAGGGGGCCCACGAAGTTGATGACGGGCTTGACGATGGGCGTCGCGGGCAGGGTGGCCGTCAGCGGCACGACCCGAGCCTCATAATTGTCGCTGAAACAATCCGTTGCGCCCGTGCCATACCGGGTGGACTTGATCTGGATGTTCGTGGTGGTGAACGTGTCGGGCAGGACCCGGAACGTATCGGCGGGATCGCCCGGCAACGTGAAGATGAGCCGGACCAGGCTGTGCGCGGAGAAATAGGCATTCCCCGTGCAATTGACGTCGTCGTAGAGGATGGACTCCTCTTCCGTCCGGAGCTCTCCGGTCAACGCATCCAGGATCCAGATGAACCCCCTGGAATCGAAATAGGGCACCTCGTCGTCCGCGATCAACCCCGGGCCGACCAGCGCGTTGTTCGCGTCCCGCCACACGGCGACGGGGCGCGAGATGCCGGCAGGGCCCTGCGGACCCGTGTCTCCCTTGGGCCCCGTGTCTCCCTTGGGTCCCTGCGGCCCCGTGTCTCCCTTGGGACCCTGCGGGCCCGTGTCTCCCTTGGGCCCCTGGGTCTCGGACGTGCAAGCCATGAGACCCCCCAACAGCATCGCGACGGCGAACATCCTGGTTTGACGCATCACGCCTCCTTGGCAATGAAGACAGCATCTGTACTCTGCATGGTGTCTTCGAGGTGGCAAGAATTGTGCTGGGATGTGGGGCCCACCCTCGTGCCCGCTACGCCTTGACAGCCATTGGCGAAATAAGGAAAACCCGTTTCGCGATTTCTGACTCGCGTCGTGAGCTTGGAAGGTGTCTGGGATTGCTACGCGCAGGGCAACGATTGCAACATCCAGTGCCTGCTGGCCATCGCGGCTAGCGGGCGCAGTCCCCCAGCTCGGCTCGCGTCTCGCGTAGCGTAGCACGAATACGCGCCCCACCTCGATCCGTGGCACAGGTGGCACGGGCTGGCCTGTGCCATGCGCGCTCCGGAGCTGTGCCACCTGCTCCGTGCCGCCGTGCATCCCCGCGAAATCGCTGCCGTGAGCTCCTGGCCTGGCGCTTGCTCATGTCGCTCGTGTCTCGGGAATGAACCCGAGGCAGGAGAGACCCTGATGAAGCCCATGATGCTCAAGCGGTATGGCCTGACCTTCTTCGCATCGCTCGCCCTGAGCGCGTGCGGCGCCCAGGACATCGAGCCTGGCGCGAGCGAGCCCGTCACCTCCACCCAGGAACAGACGCTGGAGGTTCCCGCCGACTGGGTCGGCCACCAGCTGGGCCTGAGCGCGCCACGCCTCCGCCCGTTGGAGAAGGTCACCCGCTTCGCCCAGCCCGAGCCTGGGGAGCTGCCCTCCATCCGGAAGATCGAGTCCCAGAGCGGGCTGGAGAAGCCGGGTGGCCAGATGCGCGCGATGGGCCCGGATGGAACGATCTACGAAGTGAGCGTGCCGGACGCCGATGCCGAGAAGGTGGGGGCCGCGATGCGGGAGCGAGGCCTCAGCGGCAGCAGCCTCCCCTCGGAGCAGCCGCGCAGTGAGAGCGGGTGGTCCAATGGCCTCGACAGCCGGGTGCGGTGGACCAACTCGGGCTCGGACTGGCCGCGGGACACCATTGGCGTCGTGTCGCCCAACGGCTCGAGCTGGTGCACGGGTACCTTGTTCGAGGGCCGGCTGGTGCTGACCGCGTTCCACTGCCTGTGGGACGGCTACGGCAACTGGGTGAATCCGCAGTTCCGCGCGGGACAGGACGGCACCACGCAGCCCTATGCCGCCGTCAACCACACGTGGAAGTACTGGGACCAGGGCTTCGTGGACAACGACTGCCACAAGTGGAAGACGACGGGCTACCGCCAGGTTTGCGAGCAGTATGACTGGGCGGTGCTGGTGCTCGCGACCACGCCCACCAGCTCGACGGGCGTCACCCCGGGTTACATGGGTGTCTTCTACAACTCCTCGGACAGCGGGCTGGCCGCGTACTCGACGTACCACTACGGCTACCCGGGCTGTGGCTCGGCCGGGGCTCCGGCGGGCTGCGTGGACAACTCCATGTGGGGCCAGAGCTTCACCTGCGACATCGGCTCGTTCTTCAACCCGGTGGGCGGCTGGAACCGGAACTTCTTCCACGGCTGCGACATGTCCGGTGGGCACAGCGGCGGCCCGCTCTACTCGTGGAGCCCGGGCTCGAACGGGCCCTACCTGCTGGCCGTCAACATCGCCGAGTCGTGCAAGGGCTCGGCCTGCAGCGGGACCACGCCGAACGTCGCGATCCGCATCGACAAGTGGCTGGGTGATCAGATGATGTACTGGCGCTCCATCTACTGAGCGTCACCGGAACCCCGGCAGGTGCCAGGGCCTCGCGGAGTGTCCTCACTCCGTGAGGGACGCGAACCAGTCCGTGTCATCGGTCCTGAAGGCCAGGCTGGGGTGCATCGTCTCCTCCGAGCCCCACGGGTTTGGGAGTGACGGCCGCGGCGGGTGGCCCGAACAGCGCATGGCGCAGCGCGAGCAGGTGGAACGCCAGATACCCAGACGAGACATGCTCCACGTCTGGTCCCAGTGCCCGGTGCAGCTCCGGCAGCGCATGGAATGCCACCGCGGGATAGGCGTGGTGCTCGGCGTGGTAGGACATGTTCCACATCAGGAAGCGAACGAGCGCGTTCGAGCGGGTGGTGCGCGTGCGCTGGAGCTGGCTGCCCTCCATGGGAAGGGCCGTGTGTTCCGTCATCACGAACAACCCCAGCAGCACATGCGCGATGGGCCACGCGAGCAGCACGTGGCCGAACCCGGGGACGAACTTGAATCCCCCGAAGAGCAGTGCGCACCAGAGCGCGATGACCAGCCAGCTCTCCCACTGGATGCGCCGCCGCTGGTTGGCCCGGATGAACGGAAACACCTTTTGCCACTGCGCCGGCGTGAACAGCACCGCCGACGCCAGGGTGAAAAGCGCCTTGCCCACCAACAGCGCCTGTCCCGACGCTCGTGCCAGGTAGTGCCCGAGGTTTCGAGGCCACCCCACGAGGAATCCTGGCGCGCCAGCGATCTCCGGATCCTGCTCCAGGGACTGCGTGAACCGGTGGTGTTGCCAGTGGAACTCACGGAAGAAGCTGGGGGCCTGCAACATCAGGAACGCGCTCAACCACACGAGCCCCTCGTTCAGCGGGCCCGAGCGGAACGCGGTGCGATGCCCCGTCTCGTGCAGCGAGGGGAAGAAGGTGACCAGGAACACACCGCAGAGGAGGACGGTGCCCATCCACGCGGGATGACCGCTGGCCGCCAGCCACGCGGTGGCCACCGCCGAGCCCAGGAACAATGGCACCTGGACCGCGACACGTGCCCACGCTGGCGCGTCGCGACGCGTCATCCACCGTTGCAACTCCTGCTTCGAGACACGCGCGCTCTCACCCTGTTCCGCTTCCATCTCCGTGACGCTAGTCCACTCAGAAGCCGTGCATCCACCACGACACCGCCCTCCACCACCACGGGCACCCTCAACTACAGCGCGAGCAACACCAACAGCGCCATGGTGAGCACTGGTAATTGGATGCACCGCGCGGCGGCAGGCGGTCACGGGCGGGCCGGTCGTCCTCGTCCGGGGCTTCTGGATCGGCGCCCGCGTCGAAGAGTTCTTTCGACATGGCTCACAGCTTCGCCAGCAGCTTCGCCTTCCATCTCCGTGACGCTCGCCCATTTTCATATGGGGAGTGATCCATCCTTCCTGGATTTCTTCAATTCAGGGAGAAGCGGATTTCATTCCCGAGGGGGAGAACCATGCGGACCCTGGTGACATGGCTGATGGCAGGACTCGTGCTCGCGTCATGTGTGCCACCCTCCGAAGGTGGCACGGCCGGGTCCGAGCCCGCCCTCCGCACGGTGCCAGGAGAGCTCGCCAACCCCTGCTCCGGGTCCTCCGACGCCACGCCGCCGCGGATCTCCATCAACTCGCCTGGCCCGGGCTCGGCCCTCAGCGGCACGGTCACCCTGACCGTCGACGCGACGGACGACGTGGGCGTCGTGAGGGTCAACTTCTACCTCGACGGCCGGCTGCTCCTCTCGGACAACACGCCTCCGTTCGAGTTGCTCTGGGACAGCGCCACCCACGGCAACGGTCCGGGGGTATTCACCGCCCAGGCCAGCGACGCCAACTGCAACTGGACGACGAGCGCTCCGGTGGACGTGACGATCGAGAACGCCGGAATCGCGGCGTACGACGCCGCGTGGGCGACGCCCGCCTGCGCGGCCGTGGGCACCCGGTGTGACTCGGCGGATCTCCTGGAGGGCAGGGGAGCCATCAGCCCCGAGCTCCACCAGCCCAACACCGTGGGCGGCTCCTGCGGGGATGGGACCATCGGAGTGGGGGGCCCCACGGCCGCGGTGCAGCGGCTCGTCGTCTTCCGGAGTGATGGCACCGCGTTGGCCGAGGGCAAGGAGGTGACGGTCCAGGCCACGGTCCAGGCCACTGCCTCCTACGCGTACCAGGCGCTGGACCTCTATGCCGCACCCGATGCGAGCAACCCCACCTGGACCTTTGTCGCCACCCTGTTTCCACCCAATGCGGTCGGAATCTGGACCCTCTCGACGAAGTACGTGCTCCCCGCCGGCGGGCAGCAGGCGCTCCGGGGCGTGTTCCGCGGGAACGGCCGTCAAACCGCTCCTTCTCCCTGCATCCCGAGCGATCATTTCACCAACCCCTCCACCGACCATGATGACCTCGTCTTCGCGGTGGGCCGGGAGACGGACGTCACGCCACCGGCCGTGGCCATCACCTCTCCGGCGGAGGGCGCCACGCTCGAGCGCGTCGTCAATGTGGGCGTGGCTGCGAGCGACGACTTCGGTGTGCAACGCGTGGAGCTGTACGACGGCGACACCCTGATCGCGACCAGCCCCTACGCTCCCTCCGTCTATTCGTTGAGCTGGGCGACCCGGACGGTGCCCAACGGGCTCCACACCCTCACCGCGCGGGCATACGACCTGGCTGGCAATGTCTCCACCTCGGCTCCGGTCACCGTATTGATCGACAATGACTACGTGGCGCCACAGGTGGCGCTCGTCACGCCTGGGGAAGGAGCGACCGTGAACCAGACGGTCACCCTCGCGGTCAGCGCCAGCGATGACCGGGGCGTGGTGCGCGTCGACTTCCATGTGGACGGCGTCCTGAGGGGCAGTGCGTCCTCGCCGCCCTACACCCTGAGCTGGAACACCCGCGGAGGGTCCAACGGGCCGCACACCTTGCGCGCGACGGCCTACGATGCGGGTGGCAACGCCTCGCCCCCGAGCACGGTGAACGTGCTCGTGGACAACGACCTCTCCGATCCACGGACCTCGCTCACCTCGCCCGCCAGCGGGGCGGCCGTGAGTGGCACCGTCTCCCTCGAGGCGAGTGCGAGTGATGACCGGGGAATCGAGTCGGTGTCGTTCTACGTGGACTACGAGCTCATCGGGACGGACACGACGCCTCCCTATGCCGTCTCCTGGGATTCGACGGGGAGCTCCAATGGGAGCCATGGCCTGGTCACCCTGGCTCGGGACGTGGGGGGCAACTTCACGTACAGCGCGACCGTCACCGTGGCGCTGAACAACCCGGGCAATGCGCGCTACGACACGGTGCTGATGGCTCCCCGCTGCGACTCCGTGGCGGCGAGCTGCGACACCCGGAATCTGGTCTGGTCACGAGGGCAGATGCTGCAGGGCGAGCCGAACACGCCCAACACGTTGGACGGATGTGCCGACGGCTCGAGTGGGAGGTACCACCAGGACGAGTCCCTCGATCGGCTCCGGGTGATCCGGGAGGATGGCACGCCCATGGCCGCCGGGAAGCGGGTCCGGATCGAGGCCGACGTCTGGGCCTACAGCACCTATAACGGCCTGCACCTGTACTACACGGCGGATGCGAGGTGGTCTCCCACGTGGACGTACCTCACCACGCTCCGGGCCACGAGCGCGGGTGCGCAGACGCTCTCGGCGGAGTACATCCTGCCCGCGGGTGGGCTGCAGGCCATTCGCGCGGTCTTCGGCAGCGGCGCGGGAAGCTCGGCCGGAACGTGCACGACGAGCACGAGCACGTACAACTTCATGGATCGCGACGACCTGGTCTTCCCGGTCGGCCCGCAGGAGACGGACACCGTCCCACCGGACGAGGTCGTGCTCACCGCTCCCGCTCCTGGCGCGACGGTGACCGGCACCCTCACGCTGACGGCCTCGGCGAGCGACAACCACGGCGTGGTGGCCGTGGACTTCTTCGATGGGGAGACCCTGATCGGGACGGCGACCTGGTCCCCGTTCAGCATGAGCTGGAACAGCCGGAATGGTCCGAACGGCGGCCGCACGCTGACGGCCCGGGCCCGTGACGCGGCCGGAAACGTGGGGAGCTCGCCGCCCGTGACGGTGACCGCCGCCAATGATCTGTCGGTCCCGGTGGTGACCCTCACCGCTCCCGCCTCGGGCTCCAGGTTGAGCAGGGTGGTGGAGTTCTCCGCGGAGGCCTCGGACCCGGAGGGCGTCACCCGCGTCGAGTTCTACGTCAACTCGCGGATGGTGGGCTCCGACACCTCGGCTCCCTTCTCCTGCCAGTGCGACACGATGCTCAGCTCGGCGGACAATGCCTCCCTGACCGCCCGGGCCTACGATGCGGCGGGCAACGTGGGAGTCTCGGCGCCGGTGGTGGCGTCCATCGTGTACGAGCTCGTGCCCCCCTCCGTCTCGCTCACCGCGCCCGTGGGCGGTGTGACGCTCGTCGGGGCGGTGACGATCACCGCCAACGCCTCCGACGGCTCCGGGGTGCGCAAGGTCGAGTTCTTCCTGGACGGTGCGCTGCTCGGGACCGACACCTCCGCGCCCTACAGCTACGCGTGGAACACCCTGACGGCGGCGAACGGTGGCCATGTCCTGAGTGCTCGCGCCACCGACCTCTACGGCAACATCGCCACCTCCACGGAGGTGGGTGTGACGGTGGACAACGCCGCTCCCTCCGTGGCCATCACCTCACCGGTCAGCGGAGCGGTCGTGGTGGATCGGATCACCCTTCGAGCGGACGCCACGGACAACCAGGGGGTCACCCGGGTGGACTTCTTCGTGGACGGGGTGTTGCTCGCGAGCGACACGACGGCCCCGTACAGCGTGGAGTGGGACAGTGGCTCGTGGTTCAACGCGAACCACACGCTGTTGGCCAAGGCCCATGACGTGGCCAACAACGTGACCTCGAGCGCCCAGGTGACGGTGAGCACGAACCAGCCCGGCGGCGCCGTGTTCGACCTCTACACCCTCCGCGTTCCCAGGTGCTCCACCCTGGGCAGCATCTGCGACACCACGGGCCACGCGAAGGGCCGGCACACCGGAGAGGTCTACGGGGGGCCGGGGACGATCAACTCGGCGTGCGCCGATGGCACGGGCTCCCTCGAGGCGCAGAAGATCAACCGGATCAAGCTGTCGAGCGTCGATGGAACGCCCTTCACGCAGGGCCAGCCAGTCCGGGTCGAGGTCCATGTCCTCGCCCTCGACACCGCCACGGATGCGCTGGACCTGTTCTTCGCGAGCGACGCCAACAACCCGTCGTGGATGTACCTGGCCACGCTGCTGCCGGGCGCGACGGGGGCCCAGGTGCTCTCGACGGAGTACGTGCTGCCCGTGGGCAGCTACCAGGCGGTGCGCGCTCAGTTCCGGGTCGGCGGCGGCAGCGGCTCGGCGTGCAGCACGGGCGCCCTGGACGACCATGACGATGTGACCTTCGCGGTGAACTCGGGCCCGGTGGTGACGCTCACCGCTCCCTCCTCCAACGCCCAGGTGCGGGGGGTGGTCCCGCTGACCGCGACGGCCACCGATGGCGAGGGCGTGGCGAGAGTCGAATTCTACGAGGGCTCGACGCTGCTCGGCACCGACACCAGCTACCCGTACGCCCTGAGCTGGGACAGCGCCACCGTGGCGGACGGAGCCCACGCGCTCACCGCCAGGGCCTACGACACCTTGGGCCTCGCCAGCACCTCCACGGCGGTGGTGGTGCTCACCGACAACACCGCGCCGACCGCGGCCCTCACGTCACCCGCACCGGGGGCGCTCCTGCGGGGGACGGTGCTGCTCGAGGCCGCCGCCAGCGACAATCAGCCGGTCTCCAAGGTCGAGTTCTACGACGGCTCGACGCGGATCGGCTCGGTCCTCACCGCTCCCTACGTGATGAGCTGGGCCACCACGGGAGTGAGCTCCGGTGCCCATACGCTCACGGTGAAGGCCCATGACAACGTTGGCAACGTGAGCACCTCCGCTGGCGTGACGGTGACGGTGGACAACACCGCGCCGACGACGGCCATCACCGCTCCAGTGTCCAACGCCCGGGTGGGAGGGACCGTCCAGGTCAGCGCCAGCGCCAGCGATACCGGAGGGGTGGCGCAGGTCGAGCTCTACGCGGACGGAGTGCTGCTCGGCACCGATACCAGCGCGCCCTACGCGGTGAGCTGGAACAGCGCCACCGTGGCGGATGGGGCCCACTCGCTCACGGCCAGGGCCTACGACATCGCGGGCAACGTCCGCACCTCCACGGCGGTTGTGGTGACCACCGACAACACCGCTCCCGACGCGGCGCTCACTTCACCCTCGCAGGCGATGTTCCTCAAGGCGGGCTCCATCGTGCTCGAGGCCACCGCCAGCGACACCGTGGGCGTGGTGAGGGTCGAGTTCCATGACGGTGCGGTGCTGCTCGGCACCGACACCAGTGCGCCCTATGCGATGAGCTGGAACACGGCGGCGGTGGGGGAGGGGAGCCATACGCTCACGGTGAAGGCCTATGACGGCGTCGGCAACGTGCGCACCTCCGCGGGAGTGACGGTGACGGTGGACCGCACGGCGCCAGCGACGGCCATCAGCGCTCCGGCGCAGAACGCCCTGGTGCGGGGCATCGTCCCCGTCAGTGCCACCGCCAGCGACTCGGGAGGGGTGGATCGGGTGGAGTTCTACGCGGGCGGGACGCTGCTCGGAACGGCCACCACCGCGCCGTACGTGGTGAGCTGGGACTCGACGGCCCTGGCCGATGGCGCCGTCACACTCACGACGCGGGCCTACGATCTGGCGGGCAACGTGACTCAATCCGCCTCCCGGACCGCATCGGTGGACAACACCGCGCCCTCGGTGGCCATCACCTCTCCGGCCAACGGGGCCACGCTCTTCTTGAGCGCCACCCTCCAGGCCAGTGCCAGTGACAACGCCGGCGTCACCCAGGTGGTGTTCTACGACGGCGGTACGGTGATCGGCACGGACACCACGGCACCCTACAGCCTGAGCTGGAACGTGCTGGGCGTGTCCAAGGGGACGCACACCCTGACGGCCAGGGCGTATGACGCGGCGGGCAACGTAACGACCTCTGCGCCCGTCTCCGTCAAGGTCCTCTGACACGGAGGCCTCCGCGCGCCAGTCCAGCGCACGCGGGGGCCTCCTGTGTCTCAACGCGCGTCGCGCTTGCGTCTCAGTCCAGCGACAGGTTCTCGGGGTTGGAGGCGCCCTTGTCCATGATGCCGGTGGGCCCGTCGTTGAGGACGCACTCCCCACTCACCTGCTCGGAGAAGCCGCAGCCTGACTTCGGATTGCCCCAGCGGCTGGTGGAGTTGAGCCACGACAGGCTTCCGCCATACGTGCCCGGCGACTGCCGGAAGAAGGGCACGGTGCTGTTCCAGGTGTACCAGGGGATGCCGCGTCCCGTGTCGTCCGCGAGGAAGTCCCCGTTGGGGAGGTTCTTGTAGATGTGCCGGGCCGCATCCGGGTAGAGGCCGTGCGAGCCCTGGGCCGCGTACACCTCCGCGTGGAAGCCCGCCGTCACGGCCACGTTCTTGTCGCCGTAGTTGAACGTCTGTCCCCCCGAGTGCTGGCTCAGGAACATCTGGGACGGCCGGCCATCCACGAAGCGCACCGTGAAGTGCTCCCAGTCGCCCACGTGGTTGCCGAAGGTGGAGTAGCCGCCCACGCAGCCCCACGGCGAGTACCAGCCGATGCAGACGCGCTTGCCGTTGTTGTATGGGTAGAAGGTCCAGTAGACGATGTCCGTGATGTTGGTCGGCTGGCCACCCTGGGTGCGGTTGACGATCTCCGCGTAGATGGGCACCGCGCCCGGCCGCTGACCATCGAGGAACTGGGGATCCGTGCAGGAGTCACACCCCAGGGCCTGGTTGGTCACCATGTACCCACCGGACTCGTGCACGTTGGGCAGGAAGAACTCGACCGAGGACGGGAAGTAGGACTCCTCGCCATGCATCCACACGAGCGGCGCGTACCAGGCGGCCGTCATGTCATCCACGGGCACGCCCTTCATCTCCGGGTTGGCGAGGGCGCTCTTGTTGAGGACCCAGTAGCGGTTGCCGCCGGTGTCCGAGTGGCTGGGCCGGGCGATGAAGGTGGACAGCGGCAGGCCGCGATGATCCCTCGGCTCCACCTGCCAGATGCCCACGTCGTGGTCCGCGCCCGAGCCCGCGTCATTCCACAGCCCGGAGGGGTTGGCCGGGAGCACGTACTCGCTGCGCACGCAGCGGATGAGGTCGGTCGAGGGCTTGTTGTAACCGAGCACCGTGACGGAGCCCAGGCAGGTGTAGCCCGCGGCGGGAACCGGCTCCCACATGGAGACGTCATGCGTGCCGCCCGAGCCCCAGTCGCTCCACACCCAGGCGTAGTCGACGGGCCGCGCCAGCACATCCCCCTCGCCAGAGGCCACGAAGCTCGTCCGGGGCGCCGAGCCATGGAAGGGCTGGGCCACGTCGCCCAGCGAGTAATAACCGGGGTACTGGGCGAGGTTGGCGCGCCAGACGGCCACGTCGTTGTCGGCCCCCGTGTCGTGATCGTCGTAGATCCAGTTGAACGCGGTGGCCCCCTGGACGTAGAGCCGCTGAGGGTAACGGATGACCGCCTTGTCCGAGCTCAGCGTGAACTCCCCGCTCTGACCGGCGGACCAGGTCGCCGCGACGAGCTTGTAGGTGCCCGGAGAGAGGACGGAGGTCAGACGCGAGGTGAGGTTGCTCCCGCTGTTATCGTCCTGGGCGAGGACGTTGCCGTTGGCATCCAGCAGGTAGAGGTACGTGTCGAGCGGAGCGGTGAGCTGGAACGTCACCGGGGTGGCCGGTCCGGTGTAGTCCACGATGAACTGCCGGTTTGCCGTGCTGGCCGGGTTCCTTCCGCCCGAGCCGTTCCAATGGCCATACAGGGTGTTGCCCTGCGGCGCGGAGGGCGACTCCACCACCACGCTCGAGGCCAGGTCATTGAAGTCGTCTCCCACCCAGCTCGTATCCGCGGTGAAGACCTTGGACCTGCCATTGAAGCCGCCATGCTCGTAGAGCGTGACGCTCCAGCCGCTCGGTACCTGGAGCGAGCTGACCGAGTCGTTGCCCACCGTGGTCAGTTGGCTCATGTCATAGCGGCCGGGCTGGAGTGACTGGACGCGGCCTCCGTAGCCCCCGTGCTCGAAGAGGCGCACCGTGGTGGCGAGCGCCTGGGCACTCGAGCCGAGCTCCTCCTCCAGGGAAAGTGCTTCTCCCGGGCCGCAACCCACGCTCGTCAGGAGCGAGGTGCCCAGGAGGGCTGCCCGCCAGTGACGGCTCCTCGAGGTCAGGGGAACGGATGCGGCGGGGCCGCGGGGAGGGTTCTTCTTCATGGTGGTACCTTCCTGCTTTCCTTGGATTAATGGTTATACTCCTGATTCGGGCTTCCCCTGAGCAGGCTTCGTGCCACATGGCCCCGGGGGCGCTGCCGAGGAGAACCCCTCCGGCGAAGGCCTCGGAGGCCACGGAGCGCTTGTCGGCGACCCGGAGCGTTTGCCGGCGACATGTCGCCATGGGATGGGCCAGGGGAGGGTGGTGCTACAGTCGAGAGCGATGTCCCGCTCCGAGCCCCGCGAGTCCCAGCCCCCCCCGCAGGTCGCCGAGGTATCCACGGCCATCGGCAACGAGCAGCGCTCCGTGGCATCCGCCGACCAGGTGGTGCAGGTGCTGACCATCCTCTCCCACCCCATGGCCACCCGGGCCGGAGAGCGGCTCCTGTTGGAGGGGCTCTCCTCAGGCCGGGAGGTGTCCCTGTCTCGCAACGGCCCGAACTTCACCCGGCCTGGAGAGACCTTCGGGCAGCCCCTGGCGGATCCCTTCGTGAGCAGGAATCCCCTCGTGTTTTCACCGGGCGAAGGAGGGCGGCTCCGGCTGCGCGTGGGCGAGGGTGGAACCCGGGTGGTGGTGGACGGGCAGCCCGTGACGAGCCGTGAGTTCACGCCGGAGGAGCTGGCGGCGGGCGTGCCGTTGGAGCTCTCGGGCCGGGTGGTGTTGCTGCTGCACCAGGACTCGGGCGGAGCGCGGGCACCCGGGGACTCGCTGGGCATGGTGGGCGAGAGCCCGGGCATCCGGCGCGTGCGCGAGCACATCCAACGCATCGCCGACCTCCAGGTCCCGGTGCTGGTCCGGGGAGAGACGGGGACGGGCAAGGAATTGGTGGCCCGGGCCATCCACCAGCACAGCCCGCGCAAGGGGCGCCCCTTCCTCAGCGTGAACCTGGGCTCCATCCCCAAGGAGCTGGCGGCCGCCGAGCTGTTCGGCGCGAAGAAGGGCGCCTATTCGGGCGCCACGCAGGACCGCGAGGGCTTCTTCCGGGCGGCGCAGGGGGGCACCTTGTTCCTCGACGAGGTGGGCGAGGCGCCCCCGGAGGTGCAGGTGATGCTGCTCCGGGTGCTGGAGACCGGCGAGCTGTACCCGGTGGGCGGGCACACCCCCCTCAAGACGGATGTCCGGCTGATCGCCGCGACGGATGCCAACCTGGAGGAGCACATCCGCGAGGGGCGCTTCAAGGCGCCGCTGCTGCACCGGCTGGCCGGTTATGAGATCCGGCTGCCGCCCCTGCGCGAGCGCCGCGAGGACCTCGGGATGTTGTTCCAGCACTTCGCCCGGGAGGAGCTGGAGGCCATTGGCGAGGCCCATCGCCTGACGCCCAGGGATCCCTATGCCGAGCCGTGGTTGCCGGCGCCGCTCGCGGTGCGCCTGCTGCGCTACGCCTGGCCCGGCAACATCCGGCAGTTGCGCAACATCACCCGGCAGTTGGTGATTGGGAGCCGGGGGCAGTCCGTCCTCCAACTGGACTCGCGGCTCGCCGAGGAGCTGGACGCCGCGGGGCCCGCCTCGAAGCCCGCACCCGCGCCCGCGCCCACGGCGGTGGCTCGCCGCAAGTCCACCGAGGTCACCGGCGAGGAGCTGCTCTTGGCGCTCCGGCAGCACGCCTGGGATCTCAAGATGGCGGCGGACACACTCGGGATTCCGCGCTCCTCCATCTACGATCTCATCGACAAGCACCCGAACATCCGCCGGGCGGGGACCCTGAGCGCGGAGGAGATCACCGCCTGCCATCGGGAGTGTGGCGGTGATCTGGACGCGATGGTCCAGCGCCTGGAGGTCTCCAAGAAGGCGCTCAGCCGGCGCCTCAAGGAACTGGGCCTGAGCGCCCGGAGCTCCTGAGTCGCGGCATACCGGCTGCAAGGGTTTGGCTCGTGGAGCCGAAAGGAGCAGCACCGTGGCGAAGCATCAACTGATCATCTCCAAAGACATCAACGGCAACTTCCCGGTCCGTTCCGAGGAAGGGCAGCTCAAGACCACCCGCACGCTGGTGGTCAACTGGAAGAGGACGTGGGAGCCAAGGGATCGAGCCGATCTGTTCCTGGTGGTGGCTCCAGGGGACGAGCTGGAAGTCGTGCTGGCAGAAGAGCAGCGCGAGGGCGGCAGCCTCTGGCTCTACAACCGGGTGAACCCCTTGCGCTCCTTGCTCGTGCCACTGCCGGAAGGCCCGCATCGTGATGGCGTGATGCGAGTGGACCTCCAGAAGGGGAGCGTGATCCTCACGGTGGATCCCGCGATTGCCAGGGACGCGGGAGAGTCCCGGTACGATCTGCGCATCAGTGCGTTGGGGGGCGTGCCAGCGCCCTTCGTCGGGCAGGGACAGGCCGGCACCCTGACGGCTTCCAAGCCCTGAGGGAGCCAGGCTGTCCCCGCGCACCGCCTCGCGGAAGGTCTACTGACCGCCCTCGGGGGTGATGAGGTTCAAGATGTTTCCGTCCGGATCCTTGAACCATGCGACCTTCACCCCGGACGAGACGTGGATGTCACCTTCCAGCCGCATGCCGGGCATGTCGTAGTGCTCGAAGGTGACGCCCCTGGACCGGAGCACCTTCACCACTTCCTCGATGTTGCCCACCGTCCAGGTGACCGCCGTGGCCTGGTTGGTGCCCGCGTAGTCCGAGCGGTAGACGTTCACGGTCGAGTTTCCGCTCCGGTACACGACCACCTCGCCGCCCTCTTCGTGGACGGGCTTCAACCCGAGCGTCTCCTCGTAGAACTTCCTCGCCCTGCGCAGATCCTTCACCGCGAGGTTGGCGACCGCGTCCAGCGCGGCGATCGGCTCGTATGTCTGTTCCATGATGTCCTCCCCGGACCCGTCATGATGGGCACGGGCAGCGCGACAGGGAGGTGTCCGTCGAGCGTGCGAGGTGTTGGCCGCTGGCCTGGTGCCAGCACGTGAGAATATTCCCACGAAGCATCCGGGGGCCGGGTGACGCCCGGAGGTGGAACGGGAGCACCCGCGGGCCGCACGAGGCGAGCCGCGGGGGCGAGTTACCGCACGTTCGTGGTGGGGTGCACCGGCACGTTGGCCAAGGGCTCACGTTGGTGAGGAAGCCGGTGGCCGGGGTGCGCTACTTGTACTGGAGCTGCAACTGAGCGCCGCGGCCGTTGAAGGGGTGGTCGGCGCCCTGCACCGACGTCCAGCCGCACTCGCCCCAGTTCCACAAATCCACCACCTGGTTGTCCGAGCTGTAGGTGGCCCCGCCCGAGCCGTAGTAGCCGACCGTCACGAACTCACCGGGCGCCACCGCGAAGGAAGTGCCCCGCAGGTCGACGTTGCCCAGTCCGGGCCTGACGAAGTCGCAGTTCATGGCCGCGGCATAGGACATGGAGGTGACGGCATCCCCGTGCCACAGCAGGCCGGAGGAGGTGGAGAAGGTCTGGTCGCCAGTGCTCACGCGCAGGGTGGCGGGGTCGATGCGGACCTTGGTGAAGAGGGTCCGCACGTCGGTGCCGCCGCCGTTGTTGTAGCCCGCGGTGTACTGGGAGAAATTGAGCGAGGGCCCCGTCGACGGCAGCGACAGGTACTCCGCGGGAGTGCCCGCCATGTTCTGGCACCACGCCGCCCAGGGCTTGGAGGCATCGCCGTTGACGTACAGCACGTACTCACCATCCGCCGCGGAGGGGAGGGCGGTCTTGATGTCCTGGCAGCTCGCCGGGGTGCTCTGCTTGTACTGAAGCTGCAACTGAGCGCCGCGGCCGTTGAAGGGGTGGTCGGCGCCCTGCACCGACGTCCAGCCGCACTCGCCCCAGTTCCACAAATCCACCACCTGGTTGTCCGAGCTGTAGGTGGCCCCGCCCGAGCCGTAGTAGCCGACCGTCACGAACTCACCGGGCGCCACCGCGAAGGAAGTGCCCCGCAGGTCGACGTTGCCCAGTCCGGGCCTGACGAAGTCGCAGTTCATGGCCGCGGCATAGGACATGGAGGTGACGGCATCCCCGTGCCACAGCAGGCCGGAGGAGGTGGAGAAGGTCTGGTCGCCAGTGCTCACGCGCAGGGTGGCGGGGTCGATGCGGACCTTGGTGAAGAGGGTCCGCACGTCGGTGCCGCCGCCGTTGTTGTAGCCCGCGGTGTACTGGGAGAAATTGAGCGAGGGCCCCGTCGACGGCAGCGACAGGTACTCCGCGGGAGTGCCCGCCATGTTCTGGCACCACGCCGCCCAGGGCTTGGACCTATCGCCACCGTGGAACAGCACGTACGCGCCATCCGCCGCGGCGGGGTTGGCGTTCTTGATGTCCTGGCAGCTCGCCGGGCCGGTCGTGAGCGCGGCCTGCGTCTGGCCCAACTCCGTGGGAGCCAGTGGGTCGAGCCCCTTGGCTTCAGGGCTGTTCGCCTCCTCCATTCCGCAGGCGGGGAGGACGGCGAGGCTGGCGGCGAACATCAGTTTCTTCCAACGAGGTGCGTGCATCATGAGGGTTCTCCGGGGTTCGAGGCGTATTCCGCGAACTCGGGGAGTCCTTGAGCACGCCTCGTGCCAACACTCCCAGGGGGGCTCTTCAGAGGAGGGCCCTCGCGGGGAAGGGTCTGGGAGGGGTAGGGCGGCTGTCGGCGACATGTCGCCGGCATTCGCGAAACGTCGCGGCCCCAGGAGTCGCTCACCGGGAGACCTCGGAACCTCTCCGGAGGCGGAACGAAATGAAGCACCCGCGGACCGCACGAGGCGGGCCGCGGGTGCGGGTGCGGCACGAGAGGCCTACACGGGAGGCCTACTGGATGGTGAAGGCCACCGTGCCGTTGCAGCTGCCGCTGGAGTAGCAACCGGCCTGGATCCGGTAGGTGCCGGTCTGGGTGGCCGTGAAGCCCACGAACGAGAGGTAACCGCAAGCGTCGTCATTCGCGGCCACGTGCGAGCCATCCGGGGCATACAGCCGCAGGTAGGTGTCACCCGAGCCGGACGCGCCGGCCACCGAGCACGTGCCGAAGGAGAGCGTCTGCCCGGCGGTGAGCGTCACGTCGTAGGGGGTGGTGTTCTGCGTCGCGCTGTTGGTGTTGGAGGCGCTGTAGTTGAAGCTGCCCGAGGTGGGCTGGGGAGGAGATGCGGGAGGAGGCGCGTACTGGAGCTGGAGCTGGGCGTCGCGGCCGTTGAAGGGATGGTCGGCGCCCTGCACCGACATAAAGCTGCAATCCCCCCGGCTCCACAGGTCCACCAACTGGTTGTTCGAGCTGTAGGTGGCCGCGCCGGAGGGGTAGGAGCCGACCAGCAAGAACTGGTTGGGAGTGGCCGCGAAGGGCGTGCCCCGCAGGTCGACGTTGCCTACTCCAGGGTTGCCGAAGTCGCAGTTCATGGCCGCGGCATAGGACATCGAGGTGACGGGATGATTGGCCGGGTGCGTGAGGTAGCCGGAGGAGGTGGAGAAGGTCTGGTCGCCGGTGCTCACGCGCAGGGTGGCGGGGTCGATGCGAACCTTGGAGAAGAGGGTGCGCACGGTGGTGCCGCCGCTGTTGTTGTAGCCCGCGGTGTACTGGGAGAAGTTGAGCGAGGGGCCCGTCGACGGCAGCGACAGGTACTCCGCGGGAGTGCCCGCCATGTTGTGGCACCAGGCCGCCCACGGCCTGGCCGCGTCGCCGTTGACGTACAGCACGTACTCACCATCCGCCGCGGCGGGAAGGGCGGTCTTGATGTCCTGGCAGCTCGCCGGGGTGCTCGGCCTGTACTGGAGCTGGAGCTGGGCGTCGCGGCCGTTGAAGGGATGGTCGGCGCCCTGCACCGACATAAAGCTGCAATCCCCCCGGCTCCAGAGGTCCACCACCTGGTTGTCGGAGCTGTAGGTGGCCGCGCCAGAGGGGTAGGAGCCGACCAGCAAGAACTGGTTGGGAGTGGCCGCGAAGGGCGTGCCCCGCAGGTCGACGTTGCCTACTCCAGGGTTGCCGAAGTCGCAGTTCATGGCCGCGGCATAGGACATCGAGGTGACGGGATGATTGGCCGGGTGCGTGAGGTAGCCGGAGGAGGTGGAGAAGGTCTGGTCGCCRGTGCTCACGCGCAGGGTGGCGGGGTCGATGCGAACCTTGGAGAAGAGGGTGCGCACGGTGGTGCCGCCGCTGTTGTTGTAGCCCGCGGTGTACTGGGAGAAGTTGAGCGAGGGGCCCGTCGACGGCAGCGACAGGTACTCCGCGGGGGTGCCCGCCATGCCGCGGCACCAGGCTGACCAGGGCTTGGACCTATCGCCACCGAGGAACAGCACGTACGCGCCATCCGCCGCGGCGGGGTTGGCGATCTTGATGTCCTGGCAGCTCGCCGGGCCGGTCGTGAGCGCGGCCCGCGCCTCGCCCAACTCCGTGGGGGCCAGTGGGTCGAGCCCCTTGGCTTCAGGGTTGTTGGCCTCCTCCATCCCACAGGCGGGGAGGACGGCGAGGCTGGCGGCGAACATCAGCTTCTTCCAACGAGGTGCGTGCATCATGGGGGTTCTCCGGGGTTCGGGATCTTCCGCGAACTCGGGGAGTCCTTGAGCACGTGTCGTGCCAGCACGCCCATGGGGGCTCTTCAAAGGAGGGCCCCCACGGGGAAGGGTCTGGGAGGGGGTGGAGCGGCTGCCTGCGACATGTCGCCGGCATTCGCGAAACGTCGCGGCCCCGGGAGTCAGGGCTCGCTGGACTGGAGGCGCTGGAGGGCGCTTCCCCATTCCCGTTGGAATCCCGGGTTGGTGGAGAGCGCGCTGGAGAGGTTCTCCCGAGCCTGTCCGCGCCACTTCTGCCGCAGTCCGGAGGGGGCGGAGGGGAGCGACGCCTGGAGCGCCAACAGACTGCCTCTCAGGAGCCGGGCGTCCGGCCATCCGGGTCGGACCGCGAGGAGCTGCTGGGCCAACGCCAGCCCTTGTTGGAGGGAGGGGCCTGGGTCCTGTCCGGCCTGCATCGAGCGGGTGGCCGAGCGGCGAAGGAAATGCCCGAAGCCGATGCGGAACTCCTGCCGCTCCGGAGCCAGCTCCAGCCCCTTCTGGAACGCCTGGAGCGCCTCCTCGGAGTCCTGGGGGCGCCCTCCGGGGGTGAGCGCCCGGGCCCCCAGCGCCTCACCCAGGTAGTACCAGGCTTCTGCATAGGACGGATTGAGCGCCAGGGCCTGCCGCAGCGCTGCCTCGGCCCGTGAGCTGCTGGGGCGGGGATCCTTCCCGTGCTCCAGCTCGAACGTGGACAGGATGGCGTGGACCATGCCGCGGTTGGCCATGGCTCCCGCGTTCTGGGGAAGCCACTGGAGCGCCTGCCGCAGGGCCTCGTCGGCCTCGCGCACGCTCGGGCCGGGATCTTCTCCCCGGGCGCGCTGGTACAGGGCTCGATGGGCGAGCACCTCGCTGAGGTTGATGTGCCCGAAGCCCCCCTTCGGCGCGAGGGCCACGGACTGCTCGCAAGCCGCCCGGGCCTGGTCCAGCGCGGGGAACGGATCCCCACCCTGGTCCCAGCGTGCCTGGGCCTGCTGGATCAGCGTCAGGCCCAGCCCGTTGTGGAGCTGGGGAATGCCGGGGCCGAGCTCGATTCCCTTGCGGTACATCTCCGCGGAGCGCTCCAGCGAGGGGCCGGGCTCGCCTCCCGAGCCGCGCAGCCGCTGGGCCACGAGCGCGTGCGCCAGCCCCGCGTAGAAATAGGGCACCACGTGACCGGGGTTGAGGCTCCGGGCCTTGTCCAGGGCCGCCACCGCCTCGGTGAGGTCCGCGTCCGGAGCCGGGGCCCGGGAATGGGTGGCGCGGGTGTAGTACCCGATGCCCAGGTTGATCCACCCCTCCGGCGTCTTCGCATCGCGCTGGATGGCGGCGAGATAGGACTCGATCGACTTGCCGTAGGCGGGCAGCGGATCCGCGCCGACCTGTTCCTCGTAATCGGCCCATGTCTTGTAGACCATGCCCAGGTTGAGGAGGAAATCCTGGTCCCGCTCCTCCGGGGCGATGCCCTCGAAGCTCTCGACGGCCGCGCGCAACTGCTCGCGTGGATCCAGCGAGTGGCTCTGGCGGGTGTAGCCCCAGATCCACCAGGCCTGTCCCAACTCCAGCCGGGCCTTCGAGCTCGAGGGGGCGAGCTCCAGCGCCTTGCGCGCGGCGGTCACGGCCTTCTCCGGCAACGTCTCGGAGTAATCGCCCAGGTTGCGTTGGTGCTCGGCGAGCCGCCGGTGGAGCTGGGACTCCAGTACGAGCGCGTCCGGATGCTCCGGCAGGGCCGTGAGCGCGCGGGAGACGGCCTGGAGCGCCTGGGTGTAGCGGGGCGTGACATCGCCCTTGCCGTAGAGCTCCAGCACGAGCGCGCCGTACTCCAGCGCTCCCTGGGCCGTGTGGATGGAGGCCACGCTCTCGCCGATCGCCGCCGCCTCGGCGTAGGCCTTGCGGCCCGCCTCGAAGTCCGCCAGCGCGCCCGGGTGCTCACCCTGGTTCCACTGCCGCATGGCGCGGGCCTGGAGGATGTCTCCGCGCAGCTTGGGCGCCTCATGGAACCAGGAGAGCCCGGTGCCGATGGCGTCCAACTGGGAGAGGGCCTCGTCCCACCGGTTCTCGTAGAAGGCGAGCAGCGCCGCCACGTACGCGGCGGAGGGAACCTCGGCGCCTTCACTCTGGCGGAGCCAGGCCAGCGCCGGCTCCCGGTAGCGGCTTTCGAGCTCTCGCTTGCGAGCCTCGCGCCGCTCGGGGTCGCGGAGGCGCTCGGCCTCCAGCAACTGCTCCTGGTATTGGTGCCCCGTCACCAGGGCGAGCGCGTAGGCCACCCGGGGCTCTCGGAAGCCGTGCTTCCAGGCGGCTTCGAGCGATTCGCGGGCCCGGGCCTCGTCCCCGAGCGCGAGGTGGCCGCGGCCCAGTGCGTAATGACCGGGCCCGAGGGCCTGCTCGCCCGCGTCCTGGATCTCCGCCTCGAGTGCCGCCATGCGCGCGCGGATGACGCTCCGGTCCGCGCGTGTGTCGTGCAGGTGGGAGAGGTCCGAGTAGCGCGCCAGCGCCTCGATGCGTTCCACGGATTCGGTGAACCGCCGGGCCAGGCGCTCGCGCACGGTGGCCTCCCGGCGGGCCAGCCCCGCTTGACCCAGGGCGAGGAGTACGAGCACGGCGGCCACCGTGGCCACGGACGCCACGAGCCGGTGCTTGCGCAGCTTCTTGCGCAGGCGGTACCAGGGCCTGTTGGAGCGGGCGCGTACCGGTTCGCCCGAGAGGAAACGGTCGAGCTCCTCGGCCAGTGCGCGTGCCGAGTCGTACCGGGCCGAGCGCTCCTTCTCCAGACACTTGAGGGTGATGGCCTCGAGGTCCACGGGGATGTCCGGATCCACCGAGCGCGGCGGGCGTGGCTCCAGGTGGAGGACGTTGTTGAGCACCTCCAGCCCGTTGCCGCCGGGAATGGGAGGGTGGCCCGTCAGCACACTGTAGAGGGTGGCGCCCAGGCTGTAGACGTCCGCGCGGCGATCCAGGTTGGAGATCTCCCCGCGGGCCTGCTCGGGAGACATGTACTGGGGCGTGCCCATCACCGCGCCGGTGACGGTGGCCCCATCGTTCCAGTCCCGCGCCAGCCCGAAGTCCATCACGTAGGGGCGCAGCGTCCCGTCCTCCGCGCGCTCCACCATGATGTTGGAGGGCTTGAGGTCGCGGTGGATGAGGCCCACGCGGTGCGCCTCGTGCACGCCCTCGGCGGCCTCCCGGAGCACCAGCACCTTCTGTTCCACGGACAGCTCGCGGGCGAGCGCGCTCAGCGTCCGCCCCTCGATGAACTGCATGGCGATGTAGACGCGTCCTTGGACCTCGCCCACCTCGTAGACCTTGCACACCCGCTCGTGGTTCACCCTCGCCTGGGCCCTGGCCTCGGAGAGGAAGCGCTGGACGAGCCCGGGCTCCTCGCCCCGGACGAACTTCAAGGCCACATGGCGGTTCAGCCGCGGATCATGCGCGAGGAAGACCCGCCCCATTCCGCCCTCGCCGAGGAAGCGCACGCACTGGTAACGCTCCCAACCGCTGACGGGGAAGGAGGGGACCTCGGGTGCGCTTGCGTCTCGAGCGGCGGCCACCTGGGGCGTGGCGGCCCGGACCTGCGCCATCATCGAGATGAGCGTCCCCTCGGACAAACGGCCCCGCTCGCGCAGCAGGGCCAGGGGACCGCGCTCCAGGCGCAGGGCCTCCTCGCGCAGGGCTTCCACCTCGTGCTCGGAAACCAGGCCCTCGGCCAGGGCCGCCCGCAACTCGACTTCGAAATCCGGATGCATGGGGGAAACGCTCCTCGGGGGGCCCCATCCTACCGGCTTCAGACGGCCGGGAGTGGAGACGGGCGGGCTCGGTGCCGTTCTTCCACCTTCGCCCTCGTTACCGAGGCGACCCCCGCCAACGCCAACGGGGAGGGCAGGCTACTTCCCATGCGGGAGCATCCCTGAGACAGGTGTGTCCTGCCAGGACCTCGCGCATGCGTCTCTTGCCCACGATGCAGGGCGTATCCTAGAAGGACTCCATGCCTCTCCATGCAATGAATCGAGTGTCTTTGATTTGCGGTGTAGCCATGTCTTTGATTCTGGGCTGCACTCCTCCCCAGGCGAAGACGGTGCTCAGGGTTCCGCTCTATCCCTACATTCCCGATGCGGCTGGCGATAAGTTCAACGCCATGCTCGCGCGAATCGAGACGGAGTTCGAGAAAGCGAACCCGGACGTCGATCTCGTGCTCAATCCCTCCTGCTTCAAGGATGATTTCTACGAGCCGGCGCAGATCGCCAGCTCCCTGAAGGGGGAGGGGGAGTGCGGCTACGATGTCATCGAGACGGATACGACGATATTGGGTGAGTTGGTCGCGGCGGGCGGGGTACGCCCATGGCCGCAGTTGCCGAAGAACATTGATTGGCATCCGTCGGGGATCGCGGCATCCACCCACGCGGAGCAGAACACTGTCTACGGCGTACCACGCTGGCTCTGTACACACTTCGTCATGTCGCGCGATGAGTCCGTGCGCCAGGCGCGTACAACGAGTGCTCTGGTCCAGGCCCTGGAAGACCGGAACACGGCCGTTCCCGATATGGCCTTCAACATGCTCGGGAGTTGGAACCTTCCCTCGCTCTATCTGGATGCCTGGGCGGACGCCAATGGCCTGGAAGGTGTCCGGTCCGCCGTGACCACCTCGAGCTACGATCCCGAGGTGCTCCAGTCCTTGCGAGCCTTTGCTGGTACCTGTGACTCCTCCGGAAGCAATCCCTGTGTCGACGGGACGTATGACCTCGAGGAGAACGCGGACCTGCCCGCCAGGCTGTTCGCCGAGAACAAGGCCGATGCCACCGCCGGCTACTCCGAGCGGTTGCATGCCATCATCAAGAGCCTCCCGGCGGGAGAAAGCCCTTCCGCCATCAAGATCTCCTCCGCTCCGCTGGCCGAGGGCAGCCGCACCATCCTGTTCACGGACTCCTTCTTCCTGGGAGTGCGCTGCACCGGCGAATGTGAGCAGGCGGCGCTCGCGTTCGTGCAGTACATGAGCCAGGCGAGCACCTACGAGTGGATCTTGATGAGCGAGGATGCACCGGAGGCCTCGCGCGTGCCCCGGTACCTCCTGCCCGCCGCGCTCGACGTCTACCAGTCGCCCAGGCTGCGCGCCGATCCGTTCTATCCCACCCTTGCCGAGGAGACCCGGAACGGAGGGCCCTTCCCCAACTCGGGCTTGTATGGCATCCGCAAGCAGATGCGCGACACCCTCCAGGAGGAGCTCTCCCGCCCGCGCTCAGCCGCTCCGTGAGCCCGGCCCTGGCCTCAGCGCGGCTCGAGGCCAGGAGGAGCACTCCTGTTCACACGTACCCTCCCTGAAAAAGGGGGTGGACGTGTCCCTGGAGCACACCGCGTTCGCCGGCAACCGAGTCATCACGTTCCCGGTGACGGTCACGCCGCTTCCGTAGTGCGCTCGCGAGAAGGCGGAGGATGCACAAGGCAGCTCAGGATTGATCCGGGCGTACCGACGCCCGGGCCTCGCGCAGGAGCCGGGTGAGCTCGACCCGCGCGAGGCTCCTCGCCTGCTTGTCCTCCTCCTTCAGATCCTGCTGGTACAGCCAGGCCGTCACCATGGCCACTGCCGCTGCCTTCGCCCGTCCCCAGGGCTCGGTATCGCCATCCTCTTCATGGGTGGTCACGGCGGCCCATACTTCGCAGAGATGGTTGGAGGCGTCCGCGAACGCCGCGGCCGCGGGCCGCCGAGCCAGGATGCATTCGTTGCGGAGATCCACCAGCTTCCCCGCGGCGACATGGGCCTGACGGGGAGCATTCCCGCGCGCCTGGGCGAACAGCGCGGCCGCCGGTTCACCACCGTCGATGCGTGAGGCACACAGCCGCAGCCATTCCGAGCAGGTGCGGAAGGCCTCCTCGCCGGGAAAGCTCGCCGTCAGCCAACCCAGGAGGGGAGAGAGGTGCTCGGCCCTTCGCCATGCATCCTCAACGGAATCGAAGGGGATTCCCGCCTCGTGAAACATGGCGAGCAGCCGCGCACTGGGAGATTCAGTCATCGTGAGACGGATTCTCTCTACTCCCGCTGGAGCCACGAAGAGGAATACGGCTTCTCGATTTCCAAACATTTCATATGAGGCGCCCTCCTGAGCGCACCGCCCTCGCGCGTCGAGCCCCATGTGTCTCTTCGCGCTTTTCACTCGGTGCCAAGGAGGATACGGGGAGGACGAAATGCCCCGGCATCCGTTGGGCATTCACGGGGGAACCCATGGCGAGCAATGCGGGAAGTCAGGTGGTCGCGGAGGCCGTCGAGCGGCTCAAGAACTTCGTCGAGGAGAAGGAAGGCATGGAGCTGGAGTTCACGGCTCCGCTCTCGGAGAAGCAGGTGACGGCGCTGGAGGGGAAGTATTCGCTGAAGCTGCCCCCCAGCTACGTGGACTTCCTGCGCACCCACGGCACGTTCAAGGTGCTGTACGGCGGGGCGGAGCTCATCGGGATGGAAGACCCGCAGCACCTGCACGCCGCCGCGCCGGATCCGAGTGACGCCCAGGGCGGAGATGAGCCCGAGGTGGAAGAGGCCATCAACGAGGCCTTGTTCTTCCAGCGCATCGACGACGACGCGGTGGAGAACTTCTGGTGCTTCAATCCGCGGGATCGCAACGCGCAGGGCGAGCTGGGCGTCGTGGCCTACCAGCATGACGAGACCTTCGGGCTCCCGAAGCCGGAGGGCTCCCGGATGGCCCGGGACTTCCGGGACTTCTCGACGCACATCGTGACCGTCATCGACGAGTTCATCGAAACCTACGCGGAGGCCTAGCGTGGCCGTATCGAAGAAGACCGTCCCCGCGACGGCGTGGAAGCGCCTGGAAAAGGCGGCGATCCAGAAGCTGGGCAAACACGCAGCGGGCCGCTACGCCGCGGAGCTGGAGCCCCGCGTGATGCCGTTCGCCTCGACGTTCGACCCCGCGCCCCTGCTTCCTCCGGAGTACGTCCAGTTCGTCAAGGCACTGGGCTACCGGTGGATGTCGACAGGGACGTCGGCACTCGCCTTCCTCCCTCCCCGCTGGATGATCGGCCTCTCCCAGCAGATGGGAGAACCCGGACGGAAGTGGGAGACGGTTCGCGCGGAGCGGGAGGCGGGAACGCATGCCTACCCGTTCGTGATGTTCGCCTCGCGCGACATCGACGACGTCAACGGGTTCTGCTTCGGCAGGAGTGAGAGCGGAGACCAGCTGGTGGTCTGGAACGTGGAGGACAGCGTTCCCGAAAGCGAGCTGGGACCGTTCTCCACCTGGATTGCCGAAGAGCTGGGTGCGCTGGAAGCAGCGCTCGCGGGAGAGGAGGAGGGCGCGGAGCCAGACGAGCCGCTGGGGCTGGAGGGCGAGTCCCTGCCGGTGAAGAAGGGGAAATCCTCCCGGGCCGGCCCGGCTGCTGTGCTGGACGCGTTTCCTCGCACGGCGAAGGAGATCCTGCTGAACGGACGGAAGCTGGGAGCGCTGCCCACGACGATCGGTGAGTTCACCGAGTTGGAGTCGCTGTGGCTGCGGACCACGGGCCTCCAGCGGCTTCCCCGGGAGCTGGGTCTGCTCGGGAAGCTGAAGAAGCTCGATGTGTCCTTCAATCCGGCGCTGACGGCGCTGCCGCCCGAGCTGGGCCAGCTCCAGGCCCTCGAATCACTCAACCTGAACCGCACGGGGCTCACCACGCTGCCCGATGAACTGGAGCAGCTCCGGCGCCTGACGTTCCTGGACCTCCAGGCAACCGGGCTGAAGACGCTTCCCCCCGTCCTCTTCCGGATGCCGTGGCTTCGGACCCTGGACCTCTACTGGACAACGATTCCTGCGGAGGAAATCGAGCGGCTGCGCCGAGCCTTGCCAGACTGCAAGGTGGGCGTGTCCTGAGCATCCGGAGGCGTGGTCTCCCGGGGGACCACGCCTCCAGGAGCGGCGGTCGAGCCATGCCCGAGCGGGCCGTCATCATCGCGGCCCCAGGCCCGCTACCGCACCGTCGAGCTGTCCATGTTCGAGTAGCCGGAGAACGACGTCCCCTTGTAGGCCCGGACCCGGTAGTAATAGCTGCCCCGGGGCACCTGCGTGTTCACGAACACCGTCACGTTGGCGCCCACCCGGCCCACCTCCCGGAAATCGTACGGCTGGACCTGGGGTGAGCGCTCGAGGATGAAGCCATCCTCTCCCTGTGAGTTATCCTTCCAGCGCAGCGTCACGTCCGAGCCGGAGGTCTGGGTGTAGAAGTTGCTCGGTGCCGTCAGGGTGACGGAACCGGAGAGCACCGAGATGCTGACGGTGTCGGAAGACGTGGCGCCGCCATCATCCGTCACCGTGAGCGTGGCGGTGTAGGTACCCGGCTGGGAATAGGTATGGCTTTGCGTGGGGCCCGTGCCCTGCTGGCCATCGCCGAAATCCCAGACGTACGACACGATCGTTCCGTTGGAGTCCGTGGAGCCCGCGCCGCTGAGGCTCACCACGAGCGGTGCCGTGCCGGAAGACGGAGTCGCAGTGGCATCCGCCACGGGAGGCGGGTTGCCGCTGGTGCCGCCGGCGGGAATGACGAAGAGCGTGATGCTTTGCGCGGGCACGGTGCTGCTCACGCCGCTGCCCGAGACGCCCAGGTCCGCCAGCCGGGTGAGGGTGTTGGCCGCGGTGAGTTGCCAGCGCCGCGCCATGCCCGCATGCGCGAACCCCGCCAGGTTCAGTGTGACCGGGGTATCTCCGGACAGCACCTTGCTGATGACCATGACGGTGAGGGCTCCGTCGCTGGTGCGCTGCGCGGCGAACGCCGACAGGTTGTCCGGATTGGGCACCGTGCACGAGACGCTCACGTCCCCGAAGGCCGACTTGAGGCCGTCATAGTTGCGGTACAGCTTCATCGCCTTGAAGGTGGGCGTGCTGGGGTCCGGTGTCTCCCACCGGATGCCATAGTCGAGCCCCTCCCGACCGAAGAGGCCCAGGACGTCGGCCTGCGCGATGGCCCCGCTGATGTGGCCCTCCGCTCCCCAGTTGTACTCGGTGATGCCCACCTTCGTGCCCGGGTAGTGCGTCCCCACCCAGCCCTTCAGCCGGGGAATCAGCACGACCTCGTCCTGGATCCACGACTCGTCGGCGTAGTTGGGATCCCACAGCGAACGCGTCGAGCGGTTGCGCCGCAGTTGCATGCTCGTGGAGGTGTCGTCGCTGAACTCGCCGCCCTGGGGGTAGTAGTGGACGGTGAGCACGTCCAACAGCCGCTGTCCCGTGGTCTGCTCGTGCTGGCGGAACTGTGCGAGCAGCCATGGCACGTAGTCCCAGCCCCCATGGTTCTCCCGGTCCGGGAACCGGGTCCAGTTGGTCGGGGGCGCGTACTGCTGGTCATACCCGCTGTAGAGATAGCCACTCCATCCCCACTCCTCCGGGCCGAGCACGAATGCTCCCGGATCCGAGGCCTTCACCATGGCCGCATAGGCCAGGTGCTTGTCACGCACCTCGTCCATGGTGGCCCCCGTGGGATGGATGTCGCGGTGCGTGGAGTGCCAGAGGCTGGGCTCGTTATCCATGAGGTAGTAGCGCACGCCGCCGCTCGACGCCGGCCCCCAGCGTTGGAGCAGGTGGTCCACCCAACCCTTCTGGAAGGAGGGGTCCGCGGGCACATTGGCGTCGTTGGGATCATTGTTGACGTTGCGCCCGTCGAGCAGGACGCCGTTGCCCGCATCGGGGTACCACTGCCAATCCCTTTCCGTCTGTGCGCCATACTTCGCGATGGAGAAGCTGCACATCCGCGAGCGGCTGGTGCCGAGCTTCGCCACCCAGCCCACCATGGGTACGGTGACGAGGGGCTCGGCCCCCGCCGCCCGGGTGCTGGCGATGAAGGCATCCACCTCTCCACCCGGCTCGGTGCTGGAGTACGCCAGGCTCTGGAAGTACCAGTCGCCGCCACGGTTGGCGGCGTTGAGTTGCCAGTTGTAACGCGAGCTGGCATTGCCACCATTGCGGTTGAGTGGCGCATTGAGCTCGTCCAGCTCGGCTTGTGTCCCAAACCCCACGCCGTAGATGAAGGGGCTGATGGCATGCCTGCCAGCGCCCACGTTGATGCCCACCGTCACGGCCGGGTTCTGCGCCAGGGCGGGCAGGGCCACGAAGACCAGCAGCCCCACGAGCCCCCTCGCACGTACCCCACACGAATCCCGTTGCTGTCGCTGAGTCATCCCCCTGTCCCTCCCCCCTGGGCAACGCCCATGGTCCGTCGATGACGGGGCGGATGTTGACCATGCGCGACACCGGGCATTAACCCCCAGGCGAGGAGCCAGGTGCTCGTGTGCCTCCTCGTGGGGAGAGCGGCCTTCGGCTTCCGCTCTCCATCGGCTGTGACACGTCAGCCCGCCCGTCTGTCATGTCAGCCCGCTCCTTTAGACATGTCAGCCCGCCCTTCTAGGGTGTCAACCATTCGGTCCGAGGCATTCCCTGGCATGGCATGGGCTCTGCAAACGCACTCCCCTGACCCCAACACCTTCGTTGTCCCCCCCCACGAAAGCAGGAAGCCGATGGAGAACCTGTTCGAGCTCATTGGAGAATCCGCACCCTATGTCACGGTGTATGACGTTGCCGTCGACAATGGTGTTGTCTACAGCAAGTTCAAGCCGGAGCAGCGGCGCTACGCCGAGACGACATTGATGAGCTGTTCCGAGGGGTTCCGCACCCTGGCTGTCCACGGCGTACTGGCCTGCGCCGTGGCCAATCCGATCAAGTCGAGACACTATTACCTCGCCACCAAGGCGGACCTTCAGGTGTTCCCGGTCCACGCCACCACCACGGACTTCTTCCGCTGCGTGGGGCGCGTGGACCGGATCGAGCAGTCCAAGCGATTCACCTTCTATACGGAGGCCGTGACGTGCTTCACGGCGGAGGGCGAGCGCTACGCGGTCCTGGATGTGGAGTACGTTGGTCTCAACGAAGAGGAGTTCGTGAAAGCCAAGGGGACCGATGCGGCACCGGCGGTTGTGCTGGCTCCCGGCCAGCCTGGCCCGTACGTGGATCCCGTGAGGCCAATGCAAATCGAATGGATAAAACCCGGTGAGGCGCTACGAGCCACCCTGGAGGGGTTCCGCCGCGAGGACTTCGCCGGTCACTTCGCCACACGGGCGATGTGTCCTGTGTCGATCCTTGGTGGGAACGTGTGCTCTCTTCTGCGCCACTTCCCTGGATTCGATGCTTATCAAATAACCCGGTGCGTTCTCACCTGCAAGCACGCGTCCCTTCCGGGGGAGCCGCTGCAGCTGAGCTGTGTCCGGGAAGGGGCCGGCCATTTCATGGTCACGGCCCACAATGACAGTGGCAGGCTCCTGTCCACGTTTCACATCGATGTGCAAGCACACCGGCCCTGATGCGGGGTCATGCGGCCGTCAGCGTACACGAAGCGACCCTGCATGCTCATGCCAGGGTTCCCCGAGGGAGACAAAGCGATGCTCAAGGATGGACTCGTTGGTACCTGGCAACTCATTTCCGTGGAGGGGCGCCTGCCAGATGGCAGCCGGGATTACCCCTACGGGCAGAATCCCTTGGGGATACTGATGTATGACCGCCTCGGGAACATGGCGGTGCAACTCATGAGGCGGGACCGCACCCCCTTCAAATCCGCGGACTTGAAGGGGGGCCTGGCGCAGGAGGCGAAGGACGCGCTGGACGGGGCTGCCGTCTACTTCGGGACCTACGAGACCGAAGAGCAGACGGAAACGGTCTGCCACCACATCACGGGCAGCGTCTTCCCGAACTGGATCGGAACCGTGCAGAGAAGGAAGGCAACCATGACAGGGAACCGGCTGGTCTTGAGCACCGAACCCCTGTTGATGGGAGGAAACGAATCCGTGGTCGTACTGGAATGGCAGCGGACGGGACGCTGAGCCTGTCGGCTACCGGTTCTTGCTCTTGGTGGCGCCGGTGGCGCACGTGCCCGCCGGTGCGCGGATCTTGATCATCGGGCACATCGGCTGCTGAGGCGTCTTCTTGCCGCTGCCCACGACGCAGCTGTTGTCGTAGGAAGACTTCGTCGTGCTCTGGGGACAGGCGGTGGGGCCCGTCGGATTGCCCTGCGCGTCCGCGCCGAAGCAGATCCCCACCTGCTGGAGGTTGCAGGAGTTGTCACAGCTCAAG
Source organism: Archangium sp. Cb G35 (assembly GCF_001896145.1). Taxonomy (NCBI): domain Bacteria; kingdom Pseudomonadati; phylum Myxococcota; class Myxococcia; order Myxococcales; family Archangiaceae; genus Archangium; species Archangium sp. Cb G35. The sequence continues at coordinate 276,071 of NZ_MPOI01000017.1, read as the reverse complement.
GTCACGCTCTCGGGCGGCGCATTCCCGAAAGCCTTCTGGAGCGTCGCCAGCGCGACCTTGCCTCCGATGTTCTGGGTGAGCGCGCCAGGGGTTCCCTGATCGCCACCGAGCGACTGAAACAAGCGGATCGCCGTCTGATAGAAGACCGGCTGGCCCAGGCCCGAGCAGGTGCCGTGCTTGGGCCACTCGTGCGCGCCCAGTCCGTCGAGGACGTAGGCCGGAGCGTACGTCGCCATGTCGGAGGGAAGGGTGCTCGGGTCGTAGGCGGGACCCGGGCAGTTGGATGGATACGAGCAGCCGGAAGGAGCCTGGGCATCGGTGTACTGAGGCCACAGTCCGTGGAGCGTGAGGTGGTTGCCAGCGAAGGTGCCAGAGAGGTTCTTGCACTCATTCAGGCTGCAATGGCTCTTGTTGGAGCCACAGAAACTGGGCGCCCAGCTCAGGGCCAGGACGTACTGGCCGAATCCGCCGGCCGTATTGCAACTGCTCGCCGCGCGGCCCTGGGATTTGAAGATGTCGGAAGCGGGTGGCGGGCCAAAGCCCGAAGTGAGCACGAGACAAGCGAGGGACAACGTCAGCAGTCCAGGGCGCATGCATCCTCCAGAGGAAATGCGTGGGGTTCGTGAAACGCGAGGAAGAGTATTGCGTGTGGTGCCATGTGAAGTGACGGGCTTCACAGGTCCACTATGGCGGGTGGGCACCGTCAGGGTGGAAGTGGAGGGGAAGTGTGTGAAGGAGTTCATACTTTCTCTGCGAGTTGGCTCACAGCGCGCTCACGGCGTCCGTGGCACAACGCTGAGCATGCAGGGGGGGCAATGAACCCCGCTGTCGCAACACGCAGCACCACCCGAGGGGGGAAAAATGGACGCGACGACCGCACGCAGGTTCTTCCAGGACTACGTGACCACCATCTACGAGAAGGGCCGCGTGGAGGAGCTCGGGCGCTTCTACACCAGGGACGTCGTGCCGCACCCGGACATCCCTGGAATGGAGCCCGGCCTGAATGGAATGAAGGCCGTCATCAGGTCCTGGCTGGATGCCTTCTCGTCGATGCGCTACACCATCGACAGCTTCGTCTTCCAGAGGGACATCATCGCGCCGCGCATCAGTGTCAATGCGGTGCACACCGGTGCCTTCATGGGCATTCCGGCGACCGGGCGGAATGTCACGGTCGTGTCCCATCCGCACTACCGGCTGGAGCACGGGAAGATCGCCGAGTTCTGGGACATGCCCGACATGCTGTCGCTGCTGCAGCAGCTTGGCGTGTTCGCGGCTCCGTCGCTGGCGGCGTGGTACCCCACCACCCGCCTGGGCATCACGAAGAACAAGCCGGAGCTCGTGGCGCCCATGGTGGCGGGTATCAGTCTGGTGCGGGAATACGAGCGCGTGTAGCCCGTGAGCAGACCGCGATTCGGTGCGCTCCTCCAAAGAGCGCCCCGCACGCGACTTTCCTCGTGCCTCCCTCGATAATCTCCCGTTGGCCCCAGCCGTCACACGGGGCCGTTCGTGTCGAGGCACTCCATGCAACGTCTGCTCGTCGTGTTCGCACTGCTGCTCCCCGTTCCGGGCGCGGCGCAATCCCTTCTCGCCACGCCCGGGGAAGTCATCGGCCAGTTGGATGGCCTGGTGCTCGAGGGTGACCAGTACTTCCTGGACGGGTGGACCTGTCAGCAGGGCGCCGCGGCGTCCCTGAAGATCCACGTGTACGCCGGCGCCTCGGCCTATGACGAGCCCCGGGGCCAGTTCATGTTCGAGGGGGCGTCGCGGTTCCTCGCCGAGCCGGCGGTGGACGAGCGGTGCGGCGCGGGCAGCGGGCGCTATCGCTTCCACGTGGCCATTCCGGAGCATGTGCTCGCGGCGGCCGGTGGTCAGCCGGTCTACGTCCATGGGCTTCGCGTCGTCGACGGAGTGCGCAACTCCGCCCTGGTGAACTCGGGGCGGATCCGCTTCCCGCGGCCCCTCGCGGACGCGCCTCGCGGGTGCATGGCCTCGCTCTGGGCCGACGCCGCCGAGCGCAACGCCTATCCCTCCGGCAACGCCCAGGGCCAGGGCCAGCCCTGGGTCTACATGGCCTGGGTGTGGCGTGAGACGCCCGCCGTGGAAACCAACCACAGCGTCTCGGTGGCTCGGAGCCAGGATCTGGTCAATTGGTACAACACCTGTGGGGAGAAGCTCACGCTGCCCCTGACGACCGCGTCGCGCTCTGTCGTCGATCCCATTCAGACGAACCAGGGCGTGCTCAACAACGTGAACGTCGGCTTCGATGCAGAGGGCCGGCCCATCCTGACCTACCAGAAGTACAAGGCCGTCTATTCCGAGACCAAGCGGCCCGTGTGGACCACACAGGTCTACAACGCCCGGCTCGAGGGCACTCAATGGACCATCCACGAGATGACCGCGTGGAAGACCCAGCACGTACTCGCGGGAAGCGGGTCACTGCCACGCACTCCCACCTCGGTGTCCTACTCCGTGCCCCGGGTGACGAACACCGGCGCGGTCGTCCAGTCCTTCTCCCGGGCCGACGCCGACACGGCGGGCTCGCCCGCCTCGGGGAACTGGACCCTGTCCGCCGCGGGCCCGGCGCTCGCGGTGACCTCGGCGCCGGGCGCCAGCATCGACTACGACACCTTCACCCGGCCCGTGCCCGCGCTGCCTCCCGAGGCCCGCGTGCAGGAGACCCGCGCGGCGGGGTGGGTGACCCCCTTCTCCCTGCGCCTGCTGCGCCCCCGCGTCCAGAAGGAGGCCATTGTCATCCGGGGCAACTGGGATGGGGATGGCAACCGCGCGGGGCTTTTCCTGCCCAAGACGCGGACCTTCCTCCTCCAGCGGCGGGACGGCCCCCAGCGCTTCTCCTTCGGCCCTGCCACCACGCCCTTCCTGCCGCTCGTGGGGGACTGGAACGAGGACGGCCTGCCCGCAATCGGCATCGTGGATCCGGTGACCGAGCGCTACTACCTGCGCGACAGCCTCGAGGGGGGCACCGCCGATGTGTCCGGCACGGGCGGCATCGCGGGTCTCGGCGCCACGGATGGGCCCATGGTCTGGGACACGCAGGATCCGTCCCTGACGCACTACCTCCGCTGGGAGGCCCTGCCCACCAATCGGGATCAGCCTTATGACTGCTCGGGCCGGCCCCTCACCGCGTACCAACCCTCGGAGACCACCTGCCCGGAGAAGTTCCTGACGGAGCTCGTCGTCTGGCGCTACGACCCGGTCACGAATGCCTGGAAGAGCAGCCGGGTCGATCGCGCCTGGGGAGGCAGCTCCGCCACGTTCGACTTCGTGGTCTTCAAGCGGCACCAGCTCGTCGCCTACTACGACGCCGACCGGCGGGTGAAGGTCGCCATCCGCAACGGAGAGGGGCCCTGGAGCTACAAGGTTCTCGACGATCAGTTCAAGGGCTGGGACAGCCACAACTACCTGACGCTGGAAGTGGACGACAACCACGACGTCCACCTGTCGGGGGACCTGCACGGCCATCCGCTCACGTACTGGCGCTCGCGCGGGCTCGTTGCGTCCTCGTTCGCCCGGCAGCCCATGGTGGGCGAGCTGGAGACACGGGCCACCTATCCCCGCTTCTACCGGAGCCCCCGGGGCGACTTCCTCTTCAAGTACCGGCAGGGCTCCAGCGGCGATGGGGAGTGGATCATCAACCGCTATGACGTCCGGACCTACCGCTGGTCTCGTCTGTTCGAGCAGCCGTTGTTCGGACGGTGAGGGCGGCGCGCACGGAGTCCCGGGAGATGGCCCGGGCTCGTCCTCGAACGGCTCCGAGGAGTGTGGGGCGAAGACTCAGGGAGTGCCGGCCGCGGCGGGCGCTCCGTCCATGAGCTCCGTGAGGGCGAGGGGCAGCGCGTCGATGACGGACTTGTCCAGCTCGAGCACGTCCTCGGACGAGCCACGGGCCCACAGGCGCTGAGGGTTGCCCTTCACCTCGGTGCCGAGCCTCAGCCGGGCCAGCTCCTGACCCTGGAAGTCCTGCAGCGTCACCCCGCGGCCGGTGGTTCCGATGCCATACTTGCCCCAGTTCTTCGGGTTGGACTCGCCGAGCGCCGCCGCTTCGAGCTTCTCCAGCGAGCCCAGCAGCGAGGCCACCTTGAACTGTTTGGCGTTGCCCACCAGGGGGCTGGCCACCTCCCACTTGCCGGTGTCCGGGGCCTGCACGACGGAGATCGTATCGCCCGTGGGCGTGGCCGGGTGGATGACGATGCGGGCCACCTCGCCGATGGTGAAGGCGAGCGCCTTGCGGTCCTTGAAGTCCTTGGGCTCGAGGTCCAGCGCGTTCAGGGCGCGCAAGTCCACCTGGGAGAGAACGGACTCGTCGTCCCACTCGGACAGCGCGAAGACCTGCTTGACGCCATCCAGCTCCAGCTCGGTGATGCGCACGCGCACTGGTCCGCCGATCTTGCGCACGAAGGTCGCCTGCACCATCGGCTTCTCCAGGGCCTGACGGACCTTCTCCTCATGCTTCGGCTCGGGGAAGGAGACAGCCCGGTACCCCTCGAGCGTGGACACCATCTTCTTCACCTGGTCGGCGGCCGCTCGCATTTCCACCGGTTGCACCAGCTTCCACGGTTTCTCGGTGGTAGCGCGCTCCAGGGTGAAGGCGTTCTTGCTCGCCTTCGCCTCGATGCGCAGCAGCGAGGACTCCTCCACGGGGAAGACCATCCGGTCCCTCCACTCATTGGTGTGCTTGAGCAGCACGAAGCGGAGCCCGCCCCGGGCGGAGTACACGCGCGGATCTCCCTCGCGGCGCACGTACACCGAGCCGTCGAAGTTGTTCTCGACACCCAGGTAGACGGTCGTCGAGCGCTGGCGCGAGGGATCGTCCGCGCCGCCACCCTGGGCGTCCGGCACGTAGGCGCGGGCCGTCATGATGCCGCGGGGCTGCTTCAGCCCGTAGCGCTCCAGGTCCGCGTCGGTGGGGTTCTCCTCGAGGGTGGCCTTGAACTTCGCGGCGGACAGTTGGCTGATCAGGGTGCTCACCTCGTTCTTGTCCGCCCGAGCGGAGATGGGCGAGGTGATGCGCCAGGTGCCGTCCTTCAACTCCATCACCGTCTTACCCTGGGTCACCTCGACGGAGAGCCAGGTGAAGATGGGCTCGGGCGCGGCGCCGCCGTCGGTGCCGGTCTCTCCGGGAGTCTGGAGGGCGAAGACCTTTTCCTCCACCGCCTTGCGCTGGGCCTCCTTCTGCTCCGGCTGCATCACGCCGAAGTACGCGTAGAGACCGAGCCCACCGGCCACCAGGGCGGCGGCGAGCACCGTGACGAGGTTCTTCTGTTGAGCGTTCACTTGTTTCGCCTCGAGAGCCAGATGGCCAGGCCCACGCCGAGCAGCGACAGGGGCAGGACATCGGTGGACACGAAACGGATGCGGTGGAGCATGTCCGCATCCAGCTGGAGGGTGGAGGCCGCGCGGTCCGGAGGACGGATGGTGACCTTGTCCTCCTGGCTGGTGGTCCAGCCGAGCGCGTTCATCACCAGGTTGCGGTTGCCCTCGTGGCCCCAGTTGGAGTCCATGAGGAGTTCCGAGTCACCCACCACCACGAGCCGCGCCTCATCGGAGCGTCTGTCCGGCGCCCCCGCGGTGCCGCGCGTGCTGGCCGTCACCAGGGGAATCTGACCGGTCCGCTCGCCCTCGCCGGGCTCCGGCTTGTCGTCCGGCGTCAGCTCCGCCCATCCGAAGGGCGAGGTGCTGACGACCGGCACCACCTTCACGCCCTCGGCCAGCCCCTGGGTGAGCACGTTGAGGGCGCGCGAGGTGGGGAACTCGATGTTGAGCTCCCGCTGCTTCAGGGGCAGGGAGATCTCGTGCTGGCCGTAGAAGAGCGAGAGCACGACGTAGGGGCTGCCGCTGTTGAACTGCGCATCGGCGACCACGCCCGGGTCGATGCCCACGCCGTACTCGGCGAGCAGGCCGGACAGGTCCGGGCCGGGCTCACCGTAGGCCTCGGCGAAGTAGATCATGCGGCCGCCCGCGGACAGGTACTGGCGCAGCGAGTCCACCTCGGAGGTGCTGAAGCGCCCCTTGGCTCCGGCGACGAGCACCAGCGCGGCATCCCGGGGCACCGTGGTGCCGCCCGCGAGGTTGAGCTCCTGGGAGACGTAGCCCTCCTGCGTGAGCTGCTGCTTCATCTCCGAGAGGCTCGTCGTCCGGCCGTGCTGGCCGGGCATGGGCATGGGCTGATTGAGCGGCCACTCGCCGTGGCCCACCACGAAGTACACCTTCTGCTCGCTCGTCCGGGTGAGCTTGATGAGGGCGTTGGTGAGTTCCTGCTCGCTGATGACGTTGAGCGCGGTATGGGACTCGCTGGCGCCCTCGCCGCGTGTGAGCACCACGGTGATCTGGCCCTCGTGCAGGTCGTATTTGGAGGCCAGGTCCGGGTAGCGGCGTGGATCCTTGAAGGAGTAGTCGAACTTGTCCGGCGCCTCCGCGTGGTAGCGGTCGAAGGTGGCCTGCAAGGCCTCGTAGGCGGGGTGGTCCGTGGGGATGAAGCCGATGGCGCGCACCGGCTCGCGCAGGCCCTGGAGCGTGCTCATCGTCTGGGGCGAGAGCGTGAAGATCTTCTGCTCGGTCAGGTCCCAGCGCAGGTTCTTCTTGTGGGCGATGTAGTTGATGGCCACCAGGGCGCCCAGCGTCAGCAGCAGTGTGAGCGTGGTGCTGCCGAAGAAGAAGCTGGAGCGCCGCGAGGCGAACTGGCCGAACTGTTTGAAGTTCGTGGCGAAGTAGAGCCCCAGGAGCACCAGTCCGGCCACCACCTTGACGGCGGCGATGGCGAAGGAGCCCGAGGAGAAGAAGAGGGTGAAGGGGCTGGAGAACAGCAGCAGCAGCCCGAAGCCACCCAGGATCTTGCCGATGTTGGACGCTTTCATGGGCGGTCCCGAGAGGGCACGTCAGGCCCAGCGCTGCGCTTCCACCGTGCGGTGGCTGAGCAGCAGCGAGAAGAAGATGACGGAGCAGAAGAAGACGATCGCCTTGAGGTCCAGCACGCCGCGCATGAGGCCCTGCAACTGCGCGCCGAAGGACAGGTAGCTGATGAAGGAGCGCACGGGCTCCTCGGTGGCCTGGGCCAGCCCCTGGAGCAGCATCCACGGCAGCAACACCGCGAAGGTGACGAGCGCGGCCACCATCTGGCTCTCCGTCAGCGAGGAGATGAACATGCCCACGGCCATGCAGGTGGCGCCCCACAAGAGCAGCCCGCCGTAGCCCAGCAGCACCGTGCTCCACTCGAGCGCGCTGCCGGCGTCCGCCTTGCCGAAGACGGTGAGCAGCACGGGGAAGAAGATGGTGAGCCCCAGGGTGGTGGTGATGATGCCCAGGCCGCCGAGGTACTTGCCCAGGACGATCTCCACCGGCCGCACGGGCGCCGTCATCAGCAGCTCGAACGTCTTGTTGCGCTTCTCCTCCGCGAACAGCCTCATGGAGAGGAAGGGCACCACGAAGAGGGTGATCATCACCACCGTGGACCAGAAGGGCACCATCACGCCGTCGGTGAGGTTGCGGAACTCCTGGGGGATGCGCTCCCAGCCGTACGTGCGCGCCATCTCCTGGGCGCGCTGGAAATCGAAGAGCGAGTTGACGAAGAAGAAGGACGACACGGCCAGCATCGCCGTGAAGACGGCGTAGGCCCAGGGCGTGGTGAAGTAGATGGACAGCTCTTTGCGGGCGATGGCCAGCGCGGTGCGCATGAGGCCTCCAGGAGCGTGTGCGGGGGGAACGCGCGGGCCTCAGGCCGCGGTCAACTTGATGAAGATCTCCTCCAGCGAGACGTTCTCCGCCTTGCCACCGTGCACCTTGGCGAGCTTGCGGATCTGATCGTACGCGACCACCCGGCCCTGGTTGATGATGAGGACCTTCTCGCAGGTCATCGTCACCTCGGGGAGGATGTGGGTGGAGAGGATGACGGTGTGCTTGCCCGCCAGCCCCTTGATGAGGGAGCGCACCTCGGCGCGCTGGGCGGGATCCAGTCCCTCGGTGGGCTCGTCGAGGATGAGCACCGGCGGGGAGCCGAGCAGGGCCTGGGCAATCCCCACGCGCTGCTTGTAGCCCTTGGAGAGGTTCTGGATGACGCGGCCCATGACGTCCGCCAGCCCGGTGAGGCCGGACACCCGCTCCACCTCGGCGCGGATGCCGCGGCCGGGCACCCGCTTGAGCTCGGCCACGAACTTCAGATACCCGGCCACCGTCATCTCCGGGTAGAGGGGCGGGGTCTCGGGCAGGTAGCCGATCCGCCGCTTGACCTCCAGGGGCTGCTCGAAGACGTCGAAGCCCGCCACCTTCGCCGTGCCCTCGGAAGGGGGCAGGAAGCCGGTGAGGATCTTCATGGTGGTGGACTTGCCCGCGCCGTTGGGGCCGAGGAACCCGAGGATCTCTCCCTCGGCGACCGAGAAGTTCAGGGAGTCCACCGCGACCCGTTCCCGGTATCGCTTGGTGAGGTTCTGGACCTCGATCATGGGCATGGGGAAGCTCCGGAAAGAAGCGTTCGACCGGCGGCCGATATAAGAGCCGGTCTCGGACTGTCAAGGCGGGCGGGCAGGCGTGGGCGGGTCACGGGAGGACGCTGGCGAGCCTTGTGCATGAGTGACTTCCAGTGTGTCTGGGCGGACACGCCCGGCAGGTTACCTGTGACCTTCGCCGGTCCCTAGGAACAAAGCAGCGGGTGCTTTATGCCAATCGTGGTTCAGAAGTACGGCGGCTCGTCGGTCGCCGATGTGGAGAAGATCCGCAAGGTCGCACTCCGGGTGAAGCAGACGCGGGAGCGGGGCTACCAGGTGGTGGTGGTGGTCTCGGCCATGGGGGACACGACGGACGAGCTGCTGGCGCTGGCCAAGCAGGTGTCGCCGGACCCGCCCCGGCGCGAGCTGGACATGCTGCTGACGTGTGGGGAGCGCATCTCCATGGCGCTCTTGTCCATGGCGCTGCAGGAGCAGGGGGTGCCGGCCATCAGCTTCACGGGGAGCCAGAGCGGCATCATCACGAACGACGCGCACTCGCAGGCGCGCATCGTGGAGGTGAGGCCGTACCGCATCCAGGACGAGCTGGCGCAGGGCAAGGTGGTGATCGTCGCGGGGTACCAGGGCGTCTCGTACAAGCGGGAGGTGACGACGCTGGGGCGAGGGGGCTCGGACACGACGGCGGTGGCGCTGGCGGCGGCGCTGAGCGCGGAATCGTGTGAGATCTACTCGGACGTGGACGGGGTGTTCAGCGCGGATCCGCGGGTGGTGCCGGACGCGAGGAAGCTGGAGACGCTCTCGTACGACGAGATGCAGGAGCTGGCGAGCGCGGGGGCGAAGGTGCTGAACGCGCAGGCGGTGGAGTTCGCGAAGGCGAAGGGGATCGTCATCCTGGCGAGGACGGCGCATGCGGCGGGGACGGGGACGGCGGTGCAGGAGCTGGTGGCGCCGTCGGACACGCGGGTGAAGGGGGTGACGGCGGAGGCGGAGATGGCGGTGCTATCGGAGGCGGTGGAGGCGGTGAAGCTGCCGGAGCTGCTGGAGTTCCTGGACGCGCGAGGGGTGCGCGGGAGGGCGCTGGCCTTCGACGGGTTGATGGGGCAGGGGAGGACATTCATCGCGGTGCCGTTGCAGGACGTGCACGGGCTGGAGGCGCTGAAGCGGGACGTGGGGGCGCGCTTCGGGGAGACGGTGACGCTGCGGGAGGAGGTGGGGACGGTGACGGCGGTGGGGGCGGGGATGAACGCGGACTGGAGCTACCTGAGGAGGGCACTGGGGGTGGCGGAGGAGCTGGGCGCGAGGGTGCACGCGGTGCACACGTCGCCGTTGCAGCTGACGTTGCTGGTGGACAAGCAGCACCTCAAACCGCTCACGGCGAGGCTGCACCGGGAGTTCCTCAGAGCCTGAGCGTCACCCCCTCTCCCCTCGGGAGAGGGCCGGGGTGAGGGTATCGAGGATCCGGGGTTGTCCCCACCGTGCTAGAGTCCGTTCATCCTTGGAGTAGCTCAGCGGTAGAGCAGCCGGCTCTTAACCGGCAGGGCGCGGGTTCGAATCCTGCCTCCAAGTCTTCTCTTTCCCTCCGCTCCCGATGCCCACCGACTCCTCGTCGCCTCGAGTGAACACCGGCTATGTGCTCGATCAGCTCCGCCGTGGGCTCGAGACGAGCCTGAACCACTCCGACCCCGCGGTCCGGGCGCGGGCGGCGGCGAAGGTCGAGCGGTGGCGCTCGGTGTTGGAGGAACTGGCGTCGGGGACGCTCTCGGTCGGCTCGCGTACGCCGCTCGAGGAGATTCCCGCCTGGGTCACCCTGGAGGTCGCGCAGGGTGGATTCGCCACGGGCCACCTGCTCGCCGAGGGCCCGCTGGAGCCGCACGAGCGGGAGCGGCTGGACTCGCTCCCCGCGCCCGCCGACGAGGACGCCACGGAGCGCTCCCGGTTGAACGCCTGGTTCCTGGGGGACGAGGGCCAGCGCGAGCTCGCGGAGGCGCTGCGCAATGGCTGCTACCGGGTGCGTATCCCGGAGGAGGGGGCGCTGCTGACCGTGGCCTGGCTGATCGGCCGTGGCGAGGCGGAACGGGCGCTGGAGCTGCTCGAGACGCTGGCGCCCCTCACGGACCGGCTGCGCTTCTACCCGGTGCCGGACCCCCGTCCGTTCTCCCCGAGCGCGGTGGTGCGGGTGCAGACGGTGGGGACCACCGTGCGGCAACTGGATTCCGTCGAGCGGCGCCCGCGGATCGCGAGGATGAACGAGGCGCTGCGGGTCTGGAATCCGCTCTACGACCGCGCCGTCGAGCTGTTCCTCGAGACCGTGGAGGGAGATCTCCCCCATCTGGCGGAGGAGAACGGTGAGCTGGTCCGCCGCCCGGACGGCCAGGGCCGGGTCGAGGGCGGCTGGCCCTGCCAGCACTGGCCGGAAGGCTGGCACGAGCGAGCGCGGCGGTTGCTGCGCGACTACCAGGCCGAGCGCCAGAATCACAAGCTGTGCGGCAAGCCCGAGCACCCGAAGGAAAACTTCGCCCGGCTGCGCGGCTTCCTGGAGCGGTGCGTCGCCGATGCGCGCTCGCTCACGGGCCGGGACGTGGGCTCCATCCGCAAGATTCTCGCCTCGTATGTGACGCGCCACGGAGCCCCCGGCTCGGAGCGGCTCCGGCGGGTGCGTGACGAGCAGGCGCGGATGGCCGAACAACCCACCATGAAGGAGTTCGCGGTCCTGGTGGCGAACCGCCTGCGGACGCTGCCGGGTGATGAGGGGCTCGGCTCGCTGGACCTCGCCGGTGCTCCGGTTCGCGAGGACGAGAGCGCGAGCCTGGGAATCGCGCCCGGCCGTCCCATTCCCCCGCATCTGCTCGGGAAGGTCGAGCGCTGCCTTGAGGCGCCCATCGACCAGCTCGTGGAGCGCGGGGTGATTGGCTCCGGCGAGGTGCTCGCCACCGTGCTGCCGCAGATCACCTCCCAGGTGGGGGCGGCGGGTATCGAGGATCCGGAGCTGCGCCGGCTCTACACCGCCCTCTACGCGGCGTTCCGGCGCCGGCGCTCCCTGTTGCTGTTGAACCTGCAGCACCAGGTCCGGTTCGACGAGCTGCCGTGGGTGGAGGCGATCCGTCCGTACCGCAAGAACGAGCTCGGTACGCGGGTGCTGGCGCGCCAGACGCTCGAGCAGGTCTCGACGCTGGCGATCGCCTCCTTCCCCCAGACGCTGCTCCCCAACAAGCTCATCCAGGAGTTGTCCGCGCTCGCGAAGGACGCGGACCTGCGGCTTCCGCTGGTGGAGGAGATCGCCGCCGACATCTTCATGGGCACGTTCTCGATGAAGTACCTCGACGCGGCGCGAGCGGCGGCACGGCTGCTCGAGGGCACGCTCTATGCCCGGTACTACGATGTCCCCACGAAGTACCTCCTCACCCTGGACGATCGCGAGAAGAAGTGGGGCAAGGACACCTCGCCGGGCTTCGCGGAGCTGTGCACCGAGCGCGCGGGGGCGAAGCGGGGGCGCGGCGGGTCGGTCGCCCGCAACGGCACCATCCTCGAGCAGGCGCAGATCCTCACCACGCACAACCTCGCGGTCCTGTTCGAGGAGTTGAAGCTCGCGGAGACGCTGCGTCCGGCCCTGCCGCACCTCGCGGAGCGGTGCTTCCTCTGGCTGGTCCGGCAGCAGACGATGAAGATCGACCACTGGAAGGCGCAGCTCCAGATGGTGAAGAACACGGCCTACGCCTGGCGGCAGATGTTGTTCTTCCTGTCGTTCGTGGATCCGCCGGCGCGGCGGGAGTTCCTCGACCTGGCACGTGAGCACGTCGAGGAGCAGGGCGAGGCCTTCGGTCGCCGTTTCGAGCCGGTGCTGGCCGGGCTCGAGTGGGTATCCGCTGGCAACGCGTTCGACGCGAGCGGCCGTGGCGGCCCGAAGGGCATCGCCCGCCGGTTCCTGGGCTGGTCCGACGGCCGGCACTGGCTCTTCGAGGGGTGACGTTGAAGAATGCCCCCTGATGGCTACGTACAACATCTCCCTGGCGGATCTGCGGCAGGACATCGCGGGGCTCATCCCGGCCGGGCTTGTGCTGAGCTGGAACGGGCAGGAGAAGACCTCCGCCCGGCATGAGCAGTTGCTGGCGCCCTTCCGGAAGCGGGGCACGCTGGTCTCCACGGACTCGGCGGGACTGTCCACGCTGACCCAGCGCTACTCCCTGGCCCAGGTGATGAAGCTCGTCTCCGAGCCCAAGGAGGTGCTCCACGCCTACGGTACCGCGATTGGCGGTGAGGCCATCGGCATCTGGGCGGCGGACAACTCGCAGATGTTCTTCGAGGAGGAGATCGCGCCGTCGCGGATCGTCGCGCAGATGCTCGCGGCGCAAGAGCGGGTGAAGGCGCTGCGGGTGCAGGTGGGAATCGGCATCCACTCCTGCGAGTGCTACCGGGTGGGCGGCGGGCTCTTTGGCGAGGGGGCGGACTTCATCGAGGCCATCGCGGAGGACGAGACCTCGGGAGGAGAGATCGTCCTGTCGGGTGCGGTCCTCGAACGGCTCCCGGGAGGGCTTCGCGATGCGGCCCGGGTGCGTGAGGATCTCCGGGGGCATGGGGCGCTGTGGTCGCTGAAGGACTTCCCCGGACGTGTGGAGGCCGTGGAAGGCGGCAACCCCCACTACCCGACGCCCTTCGACGCGGCGTTCTTCCAGCGGCTGCGTTCGATGTCCGTGGAGGAGCTCGGGAAGGAGGCGTTCCCCGAGTACCGCAAGACGCGGACGGTGGTGTTCGTGAAGGTGAAGCACACCCCGCGTGAGTTCCTGCTGGACTCCTTCACGGACATGTCGCTCATCGATCTCTCGGTACGGCGGATCGCCTCGTCGCACGGGGCGGACGTCGTGAAGTCCAACGGCACGCTGGCGATCGTGCTCTTCGAGGAGGGCCGTGAAGCGGTGGCGTTCGCACGGGACATCATCGAGGGCCATCGAGCCCTGGGCGTCGAGGCCCACGTGGGCGTGGCCCGGGGCGAGGTCTACCTCTTCCCCCTGGCCAACGGTGAGCGGGAGATCGCGGGCAATCCCGTCAACGTGGCCTCCAAGCTCGCGGAGGACTCGGGCCTGGAGGGAGTGCTCGTCGAGCGCTCCGTCTCACTCGGAGGGCTCGAGCGGGACGGAGTACCCTTCCAGCTGACCCTCTCACGGGTCGAGTTGACCGGACATCGTTTCGCGGTCTGAAGAGAAGGGCAGGCAGGCTTGGATCTGTCCGACATGCCTCCCAGGGAGGGAGAAACACTTCCCATGCCGGGGCTCGTGCTTACCCTCGCAACCCCAAGGGGGCTGGGAGGCGGGCATGGCGAAGGGTGTTCGGATCATTGGGGTGTTGGCTGCCGTACTCTGCCTCCTGGGCCTGGCCGGGGGATGTGAGGAGACCGGGACGGGCACGGGCGAGCCGAATGGTGGCGGGCGCGACAATTCCCCGGTGCAGCGTTCGGATGGTGGAGAGCCGGACATCGTGGACGGAGGTCCGACGATGCCTCCTCCCGCGGACGGGGGGACGGATCCGGTTCCACTTCCTCCGCATGACGGGCAGGCGATCCGCAAGGAGAACGCGCGTCCGGGGACGAATGCGTGGCGCATCACCAGGCGGGCCGCCAACAACAACGAGATTGAAGGGTATGCGCTCGTCTCCACGGTGACGCAGGGCGAGCGGGTGCCGATCGCGGTCTCGGTGACGGGAGGGCCGCACAAGTTCAGCTGGGAGGTGTACCGGCTCGGCTATTACGGAGGGCAGGGAGGCCGGGAGGTGGTGCGCGGAGGGCCGCTGCAGGCGGTGCCGCAGGCGCCGTGCCCGCCGCAGAAGCCCACGGGCATCATCGCGTGCAACTGGACGCCCACGTTGGAGCTCGAGACGAACGCGAGCTGGGTGCGCGGGGTGTACGTGGTGAAGCTGGTGCGGGATGACGGTTACCAGCGCTACGTGCCGTTCTTCGTGAGGGATGTGCAGCCGCGCTCGGAGGTGACGGTGATCATCCCGACGGCGACGTGGGCGGCCTACAACACCTGGGGTGGCACGAGCCTCTACGACGACAAGTTCCGCGTCACCGGGAAGGGCCGTGCCTTCCAGTCCTCGTACGATCGGCCGTACCACCGGGGCTACGGCTCGGGGCACCTGCTGGATGACGAGCAGGGGCTGATCATGTGGCTGGAGGCCCAGGGCCTGGACGTGGCGTACGTGACCAACGAGGAGCTGGATCGGAGCGGGGACTCACTGACCGAGGCGAAGGTGCTGGTGATGTCGGGGCACGACGAGTATTGGACCCGGACGATCCGTGACCGGGCGGACAAGGCGGTGGCCGAGGGCCGGTCGCTCATCAATCTCGGAGCGAACCAGGCCTACTGGCAGGTGCGGCTGGAGCCATCGGCGGATGGGCGGTCGAGGCGCATCGTCACCTGCTACAAGGGCGACGCGGCGGACCCGGTGGGAGTGAGGAGCCCGGATCGGACGGCGAAGTTCAGGGACCTGGCCACGCCGCGTCCGGAGAACGCGCTGTTGGGGGTGATGTTCTCCAGCCGGTGGCACCAGTTCGCGTTCCCCACGGTCATCACGAATGCGAACCACTGGGCATTCGAGGGGACGGGGCTGAGGAACGGGGACACGCTGTGGAAGGCGAACGGTTACGAGCAGGACCAGGTGGTGGACAACGGCCAGTCGCCAGCGGGGCTGGAGGTGCTGGCGGAGTCACCGGCGTTGTCGCTGCAGGGAGCGTTCGGCTTCGGGCAGATGGTGGTGTTCCGTAAGGGGAACGCGTGGGTGTTCTCTTCGGGAGGCATCGACTTCGTGCACACGCTGGGGACGAGCGACGCGGCGGATCCGCGTGCGGCACGACTGGTGGCGAACGTGCTCTACCGTGCGCTGGGGAGGCCGGTGCCGAAGGACCTGGTGGTGCTCCAGGCGACGCCGTTGCCGAAGCCGCGAGGCTCCTATGCGCCAGTGGTTCGCACGGTGGCGGGGGAGGCGGGGCGGCGAGGAGATCAGGATGGAGGGCCGGGGCGTGGGCTGCTGGCGGCGCCCGTGGCGGTGGCGGTGCTGCCCGGTGGAGGCTGGGCGGTGGCGGACGCGATGGCCAACAAGGTGAAGCGGGTGGCGCCGGATGGGAGCATCTCGACGCTCTCGCCGGTGCGGCTCAACGGCCCGATGGGGATTGCCGCGGATGCGCAGGGGAACGTCTACGTCTCCGACTCGGACAACTACTGCATTCGCCGCATCACGCCGGACGGGACGACGACGGTGTTCGCCGGGGCGGTGATGGAGCCGGGCCTGGTGGATGGGCCGGCGGCGCAGGCTCGCTTCAACCAGCCGGCGGGGCTGACCATCACGCCGCAGGGGGAGTTGCTGGTGGCGGACCTGGGCAATGGCGTCATCCGGCGGATCGATCTGCTGGCTCCGGACAGCCCGGTGACGACGCTGCCGGCGAACCTGTGGCTGTACCGGCCCTCGGCGGTGGCGCAGGGGCCGGACGGGACGGTGTACGTGGTGGAGACGGGCATGTCGCGCGTGATGGCCTTGCGCAACGGCACGGTGAGCGTGGTGGCGGGCTCTCCGCCGGGCGGCTTCGCGGACGGTTCTGGGGAGAACGCGCGGATGCTGCCGTACCTGGGTCTGGCGGTGCTGGCGGACGGGAGCCTGGCGGTGTCGGATCCGGGCAACTACCGGGTGCGGCGCGTCACCCCGAGCGGCGAGGTGACGACGCTGGCGGGCTCGGGCCGCTTCGGTTCGCGGAATGGAAACGGGGGCGACGCGGAGCTGGTATTGCCCGCGGGGCTCGCGGTGGGCCCGGACGGAACGCTGTACGTGGCGGAATCGGGCAACGCGCTGCTGCGCGCCATCACGCCATGAGCTGATCCTGTCAGTGGCCGAGAGGGGATGGAGCTCCCGGGCGCGCTCTTCACGAACTTGTCCAACAGTTGGACAAGTTGCGCGAGACCGCGCCCGGCGGGCTCATCGTCCCGGGCCGCGCATGCCGCCCGGAGGAGGTCCCGGGCGGACGTCCAGCTCCTGCCGCATGCGCCGCTGATCCGGCGTTTCCTTCGGCAGCTCCACGAAGCTGCACATCTCGCAGAGGCGGCTGTAGATGCGCTCACCCACGCGCTCGCGCAGCAGCTCCACGTCGCGGGCCGCGTTCTTCGCGTCCTCCGTGGTGCGGTAGCCGCTCGGCGCCGCGGTCCGGACGCTCTTGCGCTCCGGTTCCAGCGAGTAGTTCGTCGCGAAGAGGGTGGTGCGCCCCGCGTTGTAGCGCCGGGCGATCAGCTCATCGAGCGTCTCCATCTCGAACTGGCTGCCGCGGCCCTTGCCCAGCTCGTCGATGGCCAGCACCTCCACGTCCGACAGGGGGCCGATGATCTCCCCGCCGCTCTTGCCCTCCTGGAAGCCTCGCCGGATGGTGGCGTAGAGCAGGGAGATTTCCACGTAGCGCGCCTCCAGGCCCACCTCGAGCACCAGGTGCTTGAGCGTGGCGGCCAGCAGGTGCGTCTTCCCCGTGCCCACCGGGCCACTGAGGACGAAGCCCTTGTTCACCCCGCCCTTGTTGTAGTGGTGGGCGAAGTGCATCGCCAGGTTGCGGGCCCGGTCCTGCGCCTCGTTGAAGGCCCGGTAGTTCTCGAAGCTCGAGTGCGCCACCACGCCGGGCAGCCCCACCTGGTTGAAGTGATCCATGCGCTTCGCCCGATGCTGGCAGACGCACGGCACCAGCACCTCGTAGCGCTTGGGGCCCACCTTCGCGCTGAAGGTCTCCTCGCGCACCTCGTATGCGTACCCGCGTCCCTCACACAGCCCGCACCGGGCAGAGCACGTGCACACCCGTGCATGCGCCCGGTCTCCGCGCCGCTCGATGAGGTAGGTCCGCCCACCACACTCGCCACACACCTCGCCGCTCGCCTTGATGCCCATGTCCGCAGGCCATAGCAGAGCATCCTGACGCTCGTCAGCCTCCTACACGAACCTTCAGCCACCTACCGCTCTAGGACTCCATCAGCCCCAGCCGCCGGCGCACCACCGCCAGCAGCCGGAAGCGCCGCGCCAGCCGCCGCGCCCGGAAGGACATGTACTGCTGATCCATGTCCTCCCCCCGGGCCGTGCGCCACAGCTCCCGCCGCTCGGAGAAGGGCAGGGCGCGCAGCAGCATCAGCCCCACCAGCGTCTCCAGGGTTTCCATCCTCGCGAATTCGGTGGGCACCTCGTGCAGCACCGCCTCCAGCAGCCGGTGGACACGGGGGGCCAGCGCCGGCTCCCGCTCGGCCAGCCGCTCCAGCGAGGCCTGCAACTGGGCATGGCGCTGCTCCTCCCACGAGCGCATCCGGGCCGTGCGCCGGGTGCTCTCGGTGCCCGCGCCCGCCGTGCGCTCCCGGTGCTTCTTGATCTCCGCCTCCACCTGCTTGCGGCACGCCCGGAGGCTGCGCAGCACCGGCTCCCCGGGGCGCGCGTCCCACATCGCCTTCTCCGCCGAGCGGGCGATGCCTCGCGCCACCACCTCGAAGGGAACTCCCTGCTCGGCCCAGGACGTCAAAAGCTCCACGTCGAGCGCGGACAGCATCAATCCGCTGCCACGTATGGCGAGGAAGTAGTCCTGCACCAGCTCTTCGAAGCTGGCGCTCTCGGGCAGGAGGCTCATGTGGTGCTACATCTCCCTGGTGGGCAGCCGGACGTCCGGGCGCAAGGTTCCCCCTTACCAGGAGGGGCTGACAGCGCAACCCGCAGAACGCTTCGCGCACAGCCCTTCTGAAAACTTTCCGGCTGAGTCCAAGCAGCCCGGCATGCCCCCAAGGGGCTGTTGACCGGCCCCAACGCACCGCGCATAGTGCGCGCCTTCCAGATGGAAATTCCCGAAGAGTCCCGGACACTTGCCGAGCAGGCGAGGAGCCGGGCCGGAAGAACCCCGCAGAGGAACCCCATGCGCCGCACGCTCCTCCTCAGCCTTCTGCTCCTGGCCACGACGGCCAACGCGCAGGAAAAGAAAGCGCCGCGCGACGCCAACCTCGGCAAGAAGAGCTCCACTGCCGTGGTGGACAAGTCGCTCGCTGGCGATATCAGCCGCAAGAAGGAGAAGCAGGACAACGCGCCCGCCCTCCAATACGACCAGTTCCGTCTCGGCGTGGAAGGCCAGGTGGCCACCAAGCGCCGCGAGCAGATCGAGTCGCTCAAGAAGATCATCTCCCTCTCGGCGGACCAGAAGGAGCAGCCCGCGCTGCTCTTCCGCCTGGGCGAGCTGTACTGGGAGGAGTCGAAGTTCTACTTCTTCGAGGCCAACCGCAAGGACGACGAGCTCATCGAGGCGATGAACCGCGGTGACTCCGCGGCCCAGAATCGCGCCAAGGCGGGCAAGGCCGAGCTCCTCACCCGGCAGAAGCAGTACGGCAAGCTCGCGCTCGAGCAGTACACGAAGATCGTCCAGGGCTACCCGGACTTCGAGCGTTCGGACGAGGTGCTCTTCTTCCTCGGCACGTACCTGATGGAGGACGGTCAGGATCGCAAGGCGCTGGTGGCCTTCAAGCGCCTGGTGGAGAAGTTCCCGAAGTCCAAGTACATCCCCGACGCCTACCTGGCCTTCGGCGAGTACTACTTCAACAACTCGAAGGGCAAGCACGCGGACCTGGAGAAGGCGCTCGCCGCCTACAAGAAGGCCGCCGAGTTCCCCGAGAGCCAGGTGTACGCCTTCGCGCTCTACAAGCAGGGCTGGTGCCACTTCAACCTGGGCGACTACACCAGCGCCAAGGACAAGTGGAAGGCCGTGGTGCTCTACGGCGAGCTGGCCGGCGCGCAGGCCCTGGAGAAGGACGGCGCGGCCAACAAGAAGGGCAGCTCGCTGGCGCGCGAGGCGCGCACCGACTACGTCCGCGCCTACGCCCGTGAGGGTGACGTGACGCTGGCCCGCGAGGACTTCTCCAAGGTCGCCACCAACCCGGATGACCGCTTCGCGATGATGCGCACGCTCGCCAACATGTATTACGGCGAGGGCAAGGACCGCGAGGCCGCCATCACCTACAACAGCCTCATCAAGGAGAAGCCGCTCTCTCCCGAGGCTCCCGGCTTCCAGGGCCGCATCGTCGACATCGTCCTCCGCATGGGCAACAAGGAGCGCACCGTCACGCAGGTGCGCCGGCTCGTGAAGATCATGAAGGAGGTCGAGGGCTCCGGCGTCATCAAGGAGGAGAAGGACAAGAAGGCGCTCGCGGAGGCCAAGGATCTGGCCGAGCGCACCCTGTCCAACCTCGCCGTCACCTGGCACAACGAGGCGAAGAAGACGCGCGAGGAGGCCACGTTCGGCTACGCCGACATGATCTACTCGGACTACCTCACGCTCTTCCCGGAGAGCTCCAAGGCGTATGACCTGCGCTTCTTCTGGGCCGAGCTCCTCAACGACAACCTCCAGAAGTTCGACAAGGCCGCGGCCAACTACACGCTCGTCGTGTTGCAGGACGTGAAGCTGCTGGAGGCCAAGGACGAGCAGGGCAACCCCAAGCCCGGCAAGCCGGGCAAGTGGCTCAACAACGCCGCGTACAACGCCGTGCTCGCCTATGACGAGATGGTGAAGGACGCCGAGGCCAAGGGGATGTTCAAGGATGAGATCAGCAAGGACATCCGCAAGAAGTCCAACATCCCGCAGGGCAAGAAGGATCTGCTGGAGGCCTGCGAGCGCTACCTGAAGTACGTGCCCAAGGGCGACAAGAAGGTGGAGATCGCCTTCAAGGCGGCCAACATCTACTACCGCCACAACCACTTCGACGAGGCGGTGCTGCGCTTCAGCGAGATCGCGCTGGGCTCGCCCGAGTACAAGTTCGAGACCGGCGAGCGCGCCGCGGAGATCGCCGCCAACCTGATCCTCGACTCGTACAACCTGCTCGAGGACTGGGCGAAGGTGAACGAGTGGGCGCGCAAGTTCTACGCCAACGACAAGCTGGCCACCGGCAAGTTCCGCGACGAGCTCTCCAAGGTCATCGAGCAGTCCTCCTTCAAGCTGGTGAGCCAGCTCGAGGCCAAGAACCAGTTCGAGAAGGCGGCCGAGGCCTACCTGGCCTTCGTGGCGGACTTCCCGCAGACGGAGATCGCCGACGTGGCGCTCTTCAACGCCTCGGTGGACTACTACAAGGCGAAGATGCTGGATAAGGCCATCCAGGTCCGCCAGCGCATCATCGAGCAGTACCCGTCCTCGCGCTTCGTGCCGGAGTGCATCTACAACAACGCGGAGGCGCTGGAGGCCATCGGTGACTTCCTCGAGTCCGCGGACGTGTACGAGCAGTACGTGGACGGCTACGAGGCCAGCAAGAGTGGTGGCGCCGCGAAGCCGGCCCCCGCCCGCGCCAAGAAGGGCAAGGGCAAGGGCAAGGCCAAGGCCGTGGTGGTGTCCGACAAGCCCGGCGCTCCGCAGAAGTGGGAAGAGTCCAAGGCCCAGGTGGCGCTCTTCAACGCGGCCACCTACCGCGAGGGGCTCGGCCAGTTCAAGGATGCGCTGTCCCTGCGCGAGCGCTACCTGACGCTCTGGCCCAAGGCCAAGGACGCCGAGGACGTGTTCCTGGCCATCGTGGACCTGCACGAGAAGATGGGCAACTACGTCAAGGCCATGACGCAGCTGGAGGAGTACGAGCGCCAGTACATGCGCAGCCCCAGCAAGTTCCTCATGGCCGAGGGCCGCATCGTCGACATCTACGAGAACAAGCTGCGCCGTCCCAAGGATACCGAGCGCCTCTACAACCGCATCCTCGACTACTACGAGAAGCTGCCCAAGCGTCTGCAGACGTCGCTGGAGAAGTCGGCGCTGGAGCCGGTGGCCCGTGCCCAGTTCCGCAGCGTGGAGCCGGACTTCCAGTTCTACTCCCGCGTGAAGCTGTCCTGGGGCCGGCCGGCCAGCCCGGAGAAGTTCAAGGCCTCCATCAAGGACAAGAACGACTCGCGCGCGGTGGTGGAGAAGAAGTACGTGCAGACGGTGCAGATCGGCGCGGCCGAGCCCGGCATCTGCGCCCTGTACCGCCTGGGTCTCGTCTACGACAACTTCGCGGACAAGCTCATCAACGCGCCCATGCCCCCGGGCATCGACGAGGAGACGGAGGGCGCGCTGCGCGAGGAGTTCGGCAACAACGCCCAGCCGCTCAAGGAGAGCGCCGCCGAGGCCTTCGGCAACGCCGTGGCCAAGGCTCGTGAGCTGGACATCTTCAACAACTGCGCGGCCGAGAGCCTGAAGATGCTGCGCAACACCTACCGCCCGGATCAGTTCCCCACGATGGTCGAGGACAAGGTGGCCCTCTCCAAGGGCCGTGACCTGGTCATCGGTGGAGACATGCTCACCGCCATCCAGGACGTGCCGCCGCCCGTCGTCGAGACGGCCGCGGCCGAGCAGACGCAGACCCAGCAGGCCGCCGAGGACGTGTCGGATCTCGCCAAGCGGCTGCAGCAGCAGACGGCCACCCAGGTCGATGGTCCGTCCGCTCCCACCAAGGAGGGGACGCCCAAGAAGGCCGGGACGGACGAGCAGGAACCGGAGGACTTCCTCTAATGAATCGCCCCCCCATGATGCGCTCACTCCTCCTGGCCGCGCTCGCGGCGCTGTTCGCCGCGGGCTGCACGGGCACCAAGGCCGCCTCGGATACCGGCACCACCGGTGGCAAGACGAACCTCAAGCCCAACGAGCCGGTCCCCATCTCCAACCGCGCCAAGCTCCTCTTCGAGGACGCGCTCGGCGCGATGGAGGCCCAGAAGAAGGCCAACGCCTTCGACTACCCGTCGCTCGAGCGCAAGTTCAAGGCCGCGCTGGACGCGGACCCGAACGTGGCCGAGGCCGAGTACAACCTCGGTGTGCTCGCCGAGCGGCAGGGCAACACGCAGGATGCCGTCTCCCGCTACCAGGCGGCCCTCAAGAAGAAGCCCACCCTGCGCCAGGCCTCCGAGAACCTGGCGGTGATCGCCCAGAACGCCGGTGACGTCTCCGGCGCGGTGTCCCTCTACCAGGGCATCCTCAAGATCTACCCGGACGACGGCAACGCCCGCGCCCGTCTGGCGGAGATCTACCGGCAGACCGGTGACCAGGAGAAGGCCATGGAGCTGGCGCGCGCCGCCCTCATGCGCGAGCCCCAGTCCGTCACCGCCTACAAGGTGATGATGCGCAGCTACCTGGAGCGCAAGCAGCTGGCCATGGCCAAGCTGGTGGCCCTGCGCGCCATGAAGATCGACCAGAACGATCCCGAGCTGCACCACACCATCGGCCTCGTCCTCCTGCAGGAGGACAAGAAGGACGCGGCGCGCCTGTCCTTCAAGCGAGCCATCGAGGTCCGCGCCGACTACGTGCCCTCGCGCGTGCAGCTGGCGCAGATGGAGCTGGACTCGGAGGACTACCCCGGCGCCGAGGAGCACCTGCGCCGCATCCTCCAGGCCGACAGCAAGAACGCCGCCGCCCACCTCAACCTCGGCATCGCCTACAAGGGCCAGGGCCAGCTGGACAAGGCCATGCAGGAGTACGACGAGGCGGAGAAGCTCGACCCGAACATGGCCGCCGTCCACTTCAACCGCGCCGTCCTGCTGCACCGCCACAAGGGTGCTCCGGAGCGGGCCATCGAGCTGTACCGCAAGTACATCGCCATGTCCGGCGGTGAGGTGGCCCTCAACGCCGAGCACCCCATCTTCGGGCTGCTGCGCGAGGCCGAGACCATCGTCCAGGCCCAGCGCGAGGCCGTGGCCGCCGAGGAGCAGCAGAAGCAGCTCGAGGCGCTCCAGAAGCAGCAGCAGGAGGCGATGAAGGCCGAGGAGGCCAGGCAGGGTGGCGATGTCACCCCCGCCTCGGGCACCGGCGCCCCGGCCGAGGCCACCCCCGCCGGTGGCACGCCGCCTCCCGCCGCCAACACTCCGCCCGCCGACGGCCAGCCCGCCGCCGCGCCTCCGCAGAAGAATCCAGCCAAGGCGGAACCCGCCGAGCCGTCTGACGACATCTTCTAGGAGTGTGTGGCGAGGGTGGGGGGAATGATGCGAACCTTCGTCCGCTGGCGCCGGATTCCGGCGCTGGTGGACGTACTGCGGAACCCCGGAGAGGGAACCGCTCGGAGAAAGTCATGCGGAAGCTCCTGATGCTGTGCGTGGTACTCGCGGTGAGCCCGGCCGTTGCCCAGGACGAGGGAGAGAGCGCGCCTCGCCGGGAGGCGGGTGGGGGTGGCAAGGCCCAGAAGGGCGGCTCCCAGAGCATCGACTTCGAGGACGACACCATCGAGGGTGACCTCACCAAGCCCGACGGCGAGTACGTCGAGGCTCGCAGCAAGGTCCAGCACTCCAACCTGATCCGCATCCGCGAGGACTTCGAGGACAAGGTGATGCAGTCGGTGGGTGAGCTGTAGAAAAAAGCCGGGAACCCGCCACCGCACGCGTTGTCCTAGAGATCGCCGAAAGCCAACTGGGGAATTTCCATGCCCGTCCCTCTGACACTCAAGGTCTTCAAGGGTGAGACACTCGTCACCGCGAAGGACTTCGAGCGCGACATCATCAAGATCGGCCGTCTCGCCTCCGCACACCTGTGCCTGGAGGACGAGAAGGTCAGCCGCATTCACTCCGTCATCGAGGTAGCCGCCGACGGCAGCCTGTCGATCATCGACATGGGCAGCGTCGAGGGCACCTACGTCAACGGCAAGCGCGTCAACAAGGGTCAGCTGGCCTTCGGCGATGAGATCAAGGTCGGTGGCACCACCATCCGCCTGGAGAATCCCGCCGCCGTGGCCGCGGTGAACCTGGCGACCGCCGCGGCGAGCACCCCGCCGGCGCCGGCTCCGGTGGCCCCTGTCGCCGAGACCCCGCTGGCCGTGGGCCTGTCCCAGGCGGCGGTGTCCCCGGCCGCCGCGGCCGCCGTGACGCCCGCCCCCGTGCCGGTGGTGGTGCAGCAGCCGGTGGCCGCTCCCGCTCCGAAGGCCGTCGCGCAGCCGGTGGCGGCTCCCGTGGAGCACGCTCCCGCCGAGCCCGCTCCGCGCGTGCGCCGTGCCATCCGCAAGGGCAATGGTCCGCTCGGCCTGGGCCTCCACTTCATGTGGGGCGACCAGCGCGTGGGTGACTTCTTCCTCTCCCCGGGCCAGAAGCGCTCCTTCACCGTCGGCACCGCCAAGGGCGTCGACTTCATCATGGGTGACGCCAAGCTGGGCGGCGAGCGCTTCGAGGTGGTGCGCACCGACGGCCAGGGCTACACCGTGCTCTTCACCGGCAAGATGAAGGGCGAGCTCACCCGCAAGGGCGACACCTCGGACCTCAAGGCCGTCATCGAGTCCGGCAAGGCCACCCACGAGGGCGAGGCCTATGCGATCACCCTCAAGGAGGATGACTTCCTCTGGGTGGACCTGGGCGGCGTGACGCTGGAGGTTGCCTACGAGTCCGCCCCCAAGCGCGCCATCGCGGCGATGGGCGAGTCGATGGACTTCACCGTCATCAACATCTTCCTGGTGACGTTCTTCCTCGGCGCCATGTTCGTCATCGCCGCGGCCAACCACGCCGCTGCCGGTGACGAGTACGCGGACGAGCTGGCGGGCAACAACTCGCGCCTGGCCAAGCTCATCGTCAAGCCGCCCGAGACGCAGAAGAACAAGTTCCTCGAGAAGCTCAACCAGCAGAAGGCGGAGAAGCAGGCCGAGAAGGCCAAGGCGAAGAAGGACGATGGGGCCAAGAAGGAGGTCGTCAAGCAGACCAACCAGCCCTCGGCCCCCGCCAAGTCCGACAAGAAGGCGGCTGCCAAGAACATGGCGGCCAAGATCTTCGGCGGCAAGGGCGGCGCCTCCAGCCTCTTCGGCGGTGGTGGCCTCGGCGGTGACCTGAAGAGCGCCATGGGCGGCCTCGTCGGCAAGGGCAGCATGGTGGGCGGCCTCGGTGGTCTCGGTCTGAAGGGCGGCGGTGGAGGTGGCGGTGGCGGCGGTAGCGTCATCGGCATCGGCGCTGTTGGCACCAAGGGCCGCGGCGGCGGCATGGGTGGCTACGGCTCCGGCGTGGGCGGCCTGGGTGGCAAGCAGAGCGTGGACGTGGGCATCGCGGCCGAGGACGCCACGGTGAGCGGCTCGCTCGACAAGGAGCTCATCCGTCAGGTCATCCAGCGCAACAAGTCGCAGATCAAGTACTGCTACGAGAGCCTGCTCAACCGCTTCCCGAAGCTGGGCGGCAAGGTGTCCGTCCGCTTCATCATCGCCTCCGAGGGCAACGTCATCAGCTCTTCCGTGGCCCAGTCCACCGCGGGCAACTCCGAGCTGGAGCAGTGCGTGGCCGGCCGCGTCCGCACCTGGTCCTTCCCCAAGCCCAAGGGCGGCGGCTCGGTGACCGTCACCTATCCGTTCATCTTCAAGGCGGCCGGCGAGTAGCCTCCGCTGAGCAGTGAAAACATTCAGGTGGGCGGTTCCGCCAGGGCGGGGCCGCCCATCTGCTTTTTGGCACTGGCGTCCAGGCGCTGCTGGGCTAACGTCCGCCCCCGCATGAAAGCCTTCCGCCCCTTCGTCGTTTGCGCCGCACTGACCCTCCCCGCGCTCGCGCATGCGCAGGCCGCTGGTGACAGGCCAGCCGAGTCCTTCGAGGAGATCGAGCGCGGCATCTACTTCTCGGTGTTCGGTGGCCCGTTCTTCATCGTCAATCCGCCGTCCACCTCGGGCCCGCGGCCCTTCTCTCCCGGGCTGACGGCCCAGTTGGAGGTGGGCGTGGACATCGGCGAGCGCCTGTCACTGGGTGTCTTCGTGATGGGCGCCTCCAACCGGGCGGGCTCGGAGTACGTGGGCAACTCGGGAGGCGCTGCCTCTGGCGACTTCTCCATGCTGGTGCCCGGCGCGGTGGCGCGCTTCCACCTGGTGGGTCTGGCCGATGCCCAGGAGGTCCAGCGTACGTGGATCTACATCCGCGGCGGCGCCGGGTACGCCCTGTTCAGGCCGCAGCAACTCCTGCCGGACCCCGACATTCTGGTATTCGCCGGACCGGGACTGGAGTACTACACACGCCTTCGCCACTTCTCGGTAGGTATCGAGGTGACGGGCAGCTTCTTCGTCAGGTCTCAGTCATTCGGGTTCGCGGTGACGCCGAACCTTCGCTACGCGTTTTAGCGGGAGAAACACGTGCCTCAGGAGAATGGAAGCGGTGGACCGCGCGGTGGGCGTGGACCGGGCGGTGGGCCCGGCCAGGGGCCGCGCCGTGAGGGTCCGGGTGGTGGTTTCGGTGGTCGCGACGGGGGTTTCGGGGGTCGCGACGGAGGCCGCGGCGGCCGGGGCGATGGTCCCCGGGGTCGCGGGCGCGATCGTGCGGAAGGCCCCATCGGTCCGGGCCAGCGCGTCATCGCTGACTTGAGCACCCTGGAGAAGGCGCTGGGCAAGAGCGATTTCGCCGCCCAGAAGTCGCCGCTCGAGTCGATCGTCCGCTCGCTGCGCGCCATGCGGGTGAAGTCGCTCGAGGAGCTGGATCTCAACGTGCGTGGCCGGCTCATCACCACGCTGCTGCGCGTGCAGCGCCAGACGCGTCCGCCCCAGCCCGAGAGCCCGGCGGCGGGTGAGTCCGGAGCTGCTCCGGCCGCTCCCGAGGCGGGCGCCGAGGCCACTCCGGCTCCCGCGGAGGCCACCGGGGGTGAGGCCGCTGCTCCGGCGGAGGGCGCTGCCGCTCCCGCGGAGGCCGCCGCCACGCCCGCGGCTCCCGCCGCGGATCCGGCGAAGGAGAAGTTCCAGGCCTACGTGGACGTCATGTACCTGGTGGGCCGTGCCTGGCGCGCCGCTGGAGATCCGGATCGCGCCTCGGCGGCCTTCGCGCTGAGCGGCCGCGAGCCGCAGCCCGAGCGCGAGGAGCCCGCCGCTGCCCGTCCTCCCGCGGGAGAGCGCCGCGAGGGTGAGCGCGGTGAGCGTCGGGACCGGGGAGAGCGCCGCGAGGGACGTGAGCGTGGCGAGCGCCGTGAGGGCCGTGAGGGTGAGCGCCGGGAGCGTGGCGAGCGTCGTGAGCGTCCCGAGGGCGAGCGCCGGGAGCGTGGTGATCGCGAGCGTGGCGATCGCGAGCGCCGGCAGCCGCTGCCCGAGCTGACGGGTGACTGGCCGGAGCAGGCGAAGCAGCTCGAGGGCATGGGCCGTACCCGCGACGCGGCGCGCATGCACGAGCGCAACAACTCCTTCACCGAGGCCACCCGGCTCTTCGAGGCCGGTGGCGACGTGAAGAGCGCCCTGCGCAGCGCGCTGGCGGGCAAGGACAACGATGCTGCCCGCCGCCTCATGGGGACGATCCCCGCCGATCAGGTGCCTCAGGTGCTCGAGAAGGCGGGCGCCTACGAGCTGCTGATGGAGATCTTCATCGGCAAGGGTGACTTCGAGAACGTCGCCCGGCTGTACGAGCGGGCCCGTCAGTTCGATCAGGCGGGGCTCGCCTACGAGCGTGCCGGGAAGCTGGCGCTGGCGCGCAAGGCGTACGAGCGCACCCGCGACTTCGCGGCGGCCAACCGCGTCCGGGACCTGGAGGTGAAGGCCCTGGTCGAGCGCGGGGATCGGCTCGGTGCGGCCACCCTGCTGGTGAACGCCGGTCGTGGCAAGGAGGCCGTGGAGGTGCTCGGGACGCTGCCGCCTCCCAAGGCCTTCCACTTCCTCAACCGGCTGAAGCTGGCGGACGAGGCCAAGGCCCTGGCGCAGAAGGAACTCGCCCGCGCCGAGGCGGAGAACAAGCCCGCCGGCCGCGCCCGGTGGCTGGAGCTGCTCGGGGAGTCCGCCACCGCGGCGGCGCTCTACGAGGAGATCGGCCGCAAGGAGAAGGCCATGGTGCTCTACGAGCAGATTGGCCACCTGCCCAAGGCCGCCGCCCTGGCCGAGGAGCTCCAGCTGAGGGACAAGGCGACCGAGCTGTTCACCAAGCTCGGTGACAACGAGGGCGTGCAGCGTGCCCAGGCCCTGCCCGCTACTCCGCCGCCCAAGCGGCCCGCGGATGCCGCCGCGGCCGCCGAAGAGGCCGAAGAGACTGGCGCCGAGGGCGCGAAGGGTTCCGAGGGGAGCTCGTCCGCTCCGGCTGCAAACGAGCAAGAAAGCCAATAAATCTCGACAGTTGGCGGGATTTACGCAATTGCTGGGGGCGGTGAGCGGGCTGTAGAGTCCGCTCCCGCCCCTTTCTTTTGCGAGGCCCGCCCTTCATGGATCAGTCGAACCTCCGTCGACCCGCTGAGCGTGTCGCTTCCGACCGGCCCTTCGCCGAGGTCGAGGCTTCACTCGAGAAGGCTGGCCGCGTCGAGGACCTCATCCGTCTCTACGAGGGACGCGCACGAGAGACTCCGAACGCCGAGGCGGTTCGGGTGCTGGTGCGCGCCGGACAGCTTGCCTACGAGCGGTTGCGCAACCCCGGCCGCTCCGAGGAGTTGCTGCGGCGCGCGCTGCTGATCGCCGAGGATCCGCGGCCGGTGCTGCGCGGGCTGAAGACCGTCTACGAGGCGCGCCAGGACATGACCGGGCTCGTGGACGTGCTGGAGCGGCTCGGCGGCCTGAGCCACGGCGACGAGGCCGCGGCCTTCTTCATGAAGGCGGCCAACCTCCACGAGCAGAAGCTGTTCCGGAGGGATCGTGCGGTGCTGTGCCTGCAGCGGGCCGCGCGTGCGAAGCCGGAGCGCGCCACCTTCAAGCGCGCCCGTCAGCTCCTGATGTCCGAGGAGCGCTTCCAGCCCGTCTTCGAGTCGCTGGAGCGGGAGCGCGGTGCGCTCGGTGGCGAGGGCATGGTGGAGGAGTACGCCGCTTTCGCCGAGAGGCTGGTGGAGGATCCCACCGAGCACGTGCTCGCCCAGCAGGCGCTGGCCGTCGTGCGGGAGCTGGATCCGCAGAATGCCCGGGCGGAGAAGGCCACGCAGACGTTGCAGCGCTTCGAGCAGGCGTGGCGCGAGCGCGCGCGCATGCTGCGCGGCATGTCCCTGGAGGAGCGCGATCGCAAGAGCGCGGCGCGGCTGTCCCTCCTGGTGGCCAAGCTGCATGCCTGGTACGAGCCGGCCGCCGCGGACAAGGTGAAGGAGGCGCTGGATCGTTGCTTCCTGCTGTGGCCCGGCATGCCCGAGGCCCTCAACCTCATCGAGCGCGTGGCCGAGCGCAACGGTGACTTCGGGCCGGCGCAGAGCTGGTTCGAGACGATGGCGGGCGAGGCGCGCGAGCGCAATGCCCAGGTGGACCTGTGGCTGCGGCTGGGCACGCTGCGCCTCACCCGGCTCAACGACGTGGCCGGGGCGCTCGCCGCCTTCGAGAAGGCCACCAGCGTGGATCCGGCGCGCGCGGACGTGGCGAGCCTCGGCGCCGAGTTGATGCTGGAGCAGGGCCGGGGGGCGGACGCCCTCGCCCTGCTGGAGCGCTACCTCGGCACGGTGAAGGATCGCGTGACGCAGGTGGCCCTGCGGCTGCGGCTGGCGGACCTCTGCCTGCATCAGAAGGATGGAGACGCGGCGCGCGCGCACCTCGAGGCCGCGCTCAAGCTGGACCCGGCCAACGCGCTCGCGGCCTTCCAGCTGGCCCGTCTCCTGGCGGAGGAAGAGAACTTCGAGGCGATGGAGCCGCTGCTGGATCTGGCGCTGCTCGCCCCCCGTCCGCGCGCCGAGCGCGTGGCCTTCTGCGAGGGACTCGCGCTCCTCTACGAGGAGGCGGACAACGCGCGCGGTGCCTTCGAGGTGCTCGCCCGGGCCCTGGCACTGGAGCCCGGCCGTCCCATGCTGCTGGACTCCGTGATGGAGCAGGCGGGCAAGGCCCACGCGGAGCCCGCCCTGGCGGTGGCGCTGCGCCGGGCGGCCGTGGTCGCGCCTCCCGAGTCGGCCCTCTCGCTCTGGCGGCACCTCGCGCAGCTGCTCCAGGGAACGCTGGCGGATCCCGCGGGGGCCGAGGCGGCCTGGCGGGAGGTGCTCGCGCGTGCTCCGGGTGACAGCACCGCGCAGGAAGCGGTGAAGGCGCTCCGGGCCGCCGCCGCGCTCGCGGATGACCCCAAGGCACGCCTGGAAGCGGAGATCTCCCGGCGCGAGGCCACCGGCGTGGCTCCGTCCGAGCTGGAGCCGATGGTGCGCGAGCTGGTGAAGCTCTCTCCGGAGGATCCGGGCCCCGTGCGGCGCCTGCAGGCGGTGTGCGTGGCGCTGTCGAAGTTCGAGGAGGCCGCGGCGCTGGCTGGCAAGCTGGCGAAGCTGGCCGAGACGCAGGTGGAGCGCAGCGACTGGGCGGCGCGCCAGGCCCGTCTGTACGCCGAGCGCCTGAACCGTCCGCAGGACGCGGTGGGCATCTTCCTCCAGCTGCTCGCGGAGAACGTCGCCACGGGCGTGGTGCTGGGCGGGCTCGAGCGGCTCTCGGCGGCCGGTGTTCGCACGGCGGAGATCTCCGAGGCGCTGGCCGGCCACTACGGCCGCGCGGGTGATCATCAGCGCCAGGTGTCCGCGTTGCTGCAGCAGCTCGAGGCCACGAAGGAGGTGGCGCTGCGGCAGCGGCTGGCCGGTCAGATCGCCAACATCCAGGAGAAGCAGCTGGCCGACGGCCGTGCCGCCTTCGACCTGCGCGTGAAGACCCTGCGCGAGGCTCCCGCGGACGAGGTGAGCCGCGCGGAGGCGGCGCGTCTGGCGCATGACCTGTCCTCCCACGCGGAGCTGGTGCGCGTGCTGCGGGCGCTGGCTACCGAGGCGGAGGTGCCCGCGCTCGCGGTGCAGCTGCTCTCCGAGGCGGCGACGCTGGCCGAGCAGTCCGGGGCGCTCCCGGAGGCGATTGGCTCGCTGGAGACGGCGCTGCAGCGGCAGCCCGAGTCTCCCGAGGTGCTCGGCCGGTTGATCAACCTGTACGGCAAGGCGGGGCGCGCGGCGGACGCGGATGCCCTGCTGCGCAAGCGGATCGCCACGGCCACGAAGGCGGAGAAGATCGAGCTGCAGCTGCAGCTCGTGGAGCTCAACGCCGGCCTGGGCCGGCCGCAGCAGGCCGCCGAGGCCCTCCAGGCCGCCATCCACTCCGGCGCGGACGAGGTGCGTCACCTGCCTCGCCTGGCCGAGCTGTACGAGAAGGCCGGACGCAACCGGGAGCTGGGCGAGGTGCTCGCACGGCAGATCGCGCTCGCGGAGGACGCGGGTGACCTGGATCGCGTGGCGCGTCTGACGCTCAAGCGCTCGCAGGTGCTGCAGGACTCGTCGGGCGACCGCACCGACGTGGTGCGCAGCTTCGCGGACATCCTCCGCCAGCGCCCCTCCGACGTGGACGCCCGTGCCGCGCTCGAGGGGATGCTCGGCTCCGGCAACGCCCGCGAGGAGGCGGCGCGTGCCCTCATTCCCGCCTACGAGGCCACGAAGGACCACCGCAAGCTGGTGGCCGCGCTGGACGTGCTCGCCGAGGTGGCGCGGGATGACGCGTCCCGGGTGCTGGTGCTCCGTCAGGCCGCGCAGGTGCACCTGACGCAGCTGCGCCAGCCGGAGCTGGCCTTCGCCTCGCTCGCCCGGGCCCTGCGCCTGGCGCCGGGGGACATGCCCCTGCGCGCCGCCGCTCGCCAGGCCGCCGAGGACGCGGACTCGCTGGACGCCTACGCGGAAATCATCATCGAGCTGACCGAGGAGGGCAGCGTGGGTCCCGCCCGGGCGGGGCTGCTGCGCGAGCTGGCCGAGGTCCAGGAGAAGAAGCTCGACGATCGCGACGCCGCGTTGAAGTCGCTCCGGGCCCTGCTGGCGCTGGAGCCGGGCAATCTCGACTGCCTGCGCTCGTTGCAGCGCCTGCACCGCGCGGGTGAGGAGTGGGCCGCGCTCGCCGAGGTGCTGGAGAAGCTCGCCGCCGCCGCGCCCGAGGTGGCCGAGCAGCTCGCGTACCTGCGCGAGGCCGCCCTGCTGCACGAGTCGAAGCTGAGCGACAAGGAGAGCGCCGCCGCCGCATGGCGCGCCATCGCCGAGCGGGATCCGCTCCAGCGCGAGGCCGCCGTCGCCCTGGACCGGCTCTACGCGGAGCCAGGCCGCGAGAAGGATCTGGCGTGGGCGCTCGGCCTGCGGCGGACGCAGGAGGGGCAGAGCCCGCAGGGCCGCGAGGTCTCCTTCCGCCTCGCCGAGCTGAAGCGCACGCGGCTGGATGACCCCAACGGCGCGCTCCAGCTCTACCAGGGCATCCTCTCCGAGGATCCGGGCCACCCCGGTGCCCGTTCCGCGCTCGAGGAGTGGGTGAAGGCCGCCGTGCCGATGAGCGCGGGGGCGCTGGAGGTGCTCGATCCCGTGCTCGCGCGGCTGGGCGATCACCAGCGCCGCGTGGCCCTGCGCGAGGCGCGCATGGCCTCCGCCCTCAGCGCGGAGAAGGTGCAGCTCGCCGCGGACATCCGCCGCATCTACGAGCAGGACATGCAGCAGCCGTCGCTTGCCTTCATGGCGGCGGTGAAGGCCTTCTCCCAGGGCCTGGATCGCGAGGGCCAGCAGCCGGATCTGGAGCGGCTCGCGCGCGAGACGGGCTCCTTCGAGATGCTCGCCGAGCTGTACGAAGAGGCCGCCCTGGACCTGCCCACGGGTGACCCCTCGGGGCTCGGCCTGCTGCGCCGGTCCGCGGAGCTGCGTGAGCAGCTCGGCCAGACGGAGGAGTCCGCCAGCGTCTGGAAGAAGATCCTCCAGGACGCGCCGCAGGATCGTCAGGCGCTCGAGGCCCTCTCGCGGCTGTACGAGCGGGGGCAGAACGCCAAGAGCCTCTCCGAGGTCTACGCCGCCCAGTCGGCGCTGGTGACGGACCCCGAGGCCCGGCGTGCCCTGCTGGTGAAGTCCGGTGAGGCCTACGCGGCCGCGGGTGATGACGCCAAGGCCATCGAGGCGTGGCGCTCGGCGCTGGCCATCCGCAGGGCGGCCGATGGACTGCTCGCGCTGGACAAGCTCTTCGCCAAGACGCGGCGCTTCGCGGAGCAGGCGGACGTGTTGGATCTGCTCGCCGAGCAGGCCACGGACGCCGAGTCCCGCCGCGGCTTCATCCTGCGCCGGGCCCAGTTGGTGGAGAAGGAGGGCAACCACGCCGAGGCGCTGACCGCGTATCGCGACCTGCTGGCGCTGACTCCGGGAGATCCGCAGTCCGTCGCGGGTCTGGAGCGCATGCTCCAGGTCGATGCGCAGCGGGTGGAGGCGGCGCGGCTGTTGGAGCCCGTCTACCGCGGGCTCAACGACACCCGGAAGCTGGTGGAGGTGCTGGAGCTGCTCCTGCCCGTCACGTCGCCCGCGCGGAAGTTGGAGCGCATCCAGGAGATCGCCACCCTGCGCGAGGCGCTGGGCCAGACGTCGCTCGCCTTCGCCGCGCGCCTGCGTGCCTTCAACGAGGCCCCGCAGGGTGACGGCGTGCGCGATGACCTGGAGCGGCTCGCGGCCGACTCCGGCTCCTTCGAGGAGGTGGCGGCGGCGTACGAGGATCAGCTCGAGCGCGGAGCCACCGAGCCCCTGGCGGGCGATCTGTGGCGGCGGCTCGCGGGCATCTACGACGGCCGCCTGAAGCGGTACGACCTGGCGGTGCGCGCGCTGGAGGAGGTCAGCCGGCGCGATCCGCAGAACAAGCAGGTGCTGGAGTCCATCGCGCGCGTGCACCGGCGGACCGGTGCGACCCGCGAGCTGGCGCTGGCGATGCGCCGGCAGGTGACGGCCGAGCCGTCCGTGCCCGCGCAGGTGAACCTGCTCTTCGAGCTGGCGCACCTCGCCGAGGAGACGCTCGCCGACAAGGCGCTCGCGGCGCAGACGTACCGGGACATCCTCGAGCGCCGGCCCGAGGACGCCAACGCGCTCAAGCTGCTGGGCCGCGTGCTGACGCAGATGGAGCGCTGGCCTGAGCTGGCGCAGCACATCGAGCGGGAGATCCAGCTCGCCGACGCGCGCAAGGCCCAGGAAGAGGGGAGCGAGCTGCGCGTGCGCCTGGGCCGCCTGAAGTTCAGCCGCCTGGATGATCCGCGCGGGGCGCTGGAGCTGTACCAGGACGTGCTCCGCCGCCGCGAGGGACACCCGGGCGCGGTGGGCGCGCTGGAGGAGATGGCGCGCTCGGAGAGCCCGCTGCGTGGCCAGGCGGCGCTGGCGCTGGAGCCGGTGTTCGCGTCGGTGGGCGACCACCTCAAGCAGGTGCAGATGTTGGAGTCGCGCGTCTCCGCCGAGCCGGTGCCCCAGGAGCGCGCGGCGCTGCTGCGCCGCATCGCGGAGACGTACGCGGGCCCGCTGGACAACGCGGAGATGGCCTTCCTGGCCGGCACGCGTGCGCTGCGGGACGCGGCGGACGATCCGCGCACGCTGGAGCTGTGCCTCTCGTTGGTGGACAAGGCGGGAGCGACCGAGGAGTTCGCGGCCATCCTCTCGGAGATTGCTCCGCGGGCGAGTGACGCGGCCCGTGCCGAGCTGTACCGGGCACTGGCCCGGTTGCAGGCGCGCCTGGGCGAGGACGACGAGGCGCTGGCCTCGTGGCGCAAGGTGTTGACGCTGCGGCCCACGGACACGGACGCGCTCGACAGCGTGGCGCGGTTGGTGGCCGATACGGGCACGCCGCAGGAGTTGCTGGAGGTGCTGCGCCGCCAGCTCGCGAGCGCCGAGGAGCCGGCCCGCCGCGCGTCGGTGCTGCTGCAGATCGCCGTGCTCCAGGAGGAGAAGCTGCAGGACGGGCTGGGCGCACTGGCCACCCTGCGGCGCCTGCTGGACGTGAAGCAGGACGACGCCGCCGCGCTGACGCGGATGGACGCCCTGTGCCAGAAGCTGGAGCGCTGGCCGGAGATGGCGGACGTGCTGGCCCGCCGCATCGCGCTCGTGACGCCCGAGGAGGGGCTGGAGCTGCGCTTCCGCCTCGCGGTGCTGCGCGAGACGAAGCTGCTGGACAAGGCGGGGGCACTGGCGCTCTACGGCGAGGTGCTCTCGCTGCAGCCCAACCATGCCGGAGCGGTGGGCCGGCTGGAGGCGCTGGTGAACCGTGAGCCGCAGAACCTGCTCGCGGTGGAGACGCTGCTGCGCGCCTTCCGGGCGAGCGGGGACGTGGGGCGGCTCGCGTCGGTCATCGAGACGCGGGTGGGCGTGTCGCCGGACGCGTTCGAGCGCAAGTCGCTGCTGAGCGAGCTGGCCACGTTGCGCGAGAGCCAGGGCGAGCCGGAGCTCACCTTCCTGGCGCTCTTCCGCGCCTTCAAGGAGGACCCGAACGACGGCGAGCTGCGGAAGCGGCTGGAGAGCGCCACGGACGCGGCCGGCTCGTACGACGAGCTGGTGGTGGCCTACGAGGAGTCGCTGCCGCGCGTGGCCGAGGCCCAGGACGCCTCGGACATGTGCCTCAAGCTGGGCCATCTGTTCGAGGCGCGTCTGCAGGAGCCCGAGCGCGCCGTCGTCTACTACGAGCGCGCGCGCACGCTGAACCCGGCGGCACAGCAGAAGGCGCTGGCCGCGCTGGATCGGCTGTACGTGGCGCTGGAGGCGTGGCCGGAGCTGTCCAACGTCCTGGAGGCGCTGGCCTCCACGGCGGAGGAGAAGGCGGACAAGGTCGGCTTCCTCTTCCGCCTGGGCCAGTTGGTCCAGGAGAAGCTGGACGGCATGGATCGCGCGGCCTCCGCGTTCGAGCAGGTGATGGCGCTGGAGCCGGGGCACCTGGCCTCGGCGCGGCTGCTGGAGACCATCTACGACTCGGCCGGCGCGCACGACAAGCTGTACAACATCCTCAAGCTGCAGTCCGAGCGTGTCACCGGCCCGGAGCGTGAGCGGGTCCTCACGCGCATGGCGCAGGTGTCCGCCGAGGGACTGGAGGACCTGGACCGCTCCATCGAGCTGTACCGCGAGCTGCTGGCGAAGAACCCCCGCAACGAGCAGGCGGTCACCGCGCTGGAGGCCCTCCTCGAGAAGTCCGGCCGGCACGAGGAGCTGCGCACGCTCCTGGCGGACCGCCTGTCGCAGACGTTGGATCCGCGCGAGGTGGTGCGGCTCAACGAGCGGTTGGGCCGGGTGCTGTACCGGCTGTTGAAGCAGCCCGAGGCGGCGGTGAGCTACCTCAAGGCCGCGCTGGACCGCGACGCGCGGCACCGGGGCGTGCTGGACACGCTGCGCGAGCTGTACGAGGAGACGGGGCAGGCGGAGGAGCTGGTGGGCATCCTGCGGCGGCTCGTTCCGCTGCAGGAGTCGGCCGAGGGCGTGAAGGCGCTGCGCCTGCGGCTGGCCGAGGTGCTCTCGGGCATGGGCCGCCGCGAGGAGGCCCTGGACGCGGCTCGCCGCGCGCTGGAGGTGGAGCCCCACGCGGTGGCGGACCTGGAGCGCGTGCATGCGCTCTTCGTCTCGCTGCGCGCGTACAACGACGCGGTGCGTGCGCTCGAGCTGAAGGTGCAGGTGCACCAGCAGGCCGAGGAGCGTGAGCAGGCGGTGGCCGCGTGGTTCGCGGTGGCGGACCTGTGGACGGGCGCGGGCAACAAGCCCGAGCTGGCCGGCGGCGCGCTGGAGAAGGTGTTGGAGCTGGATCCGGCCAACCCCACCGCGTACGCGCGCGTCTGCGAGCTGTACCGGACGCTCAACGATTGGCGTGCCTACGCGCAGGTGGTGGATCGCTACCTGCCGCACCTCGTCACGGAAGAGGAGAAGCTGGCCACCCTCAGGGAGTTGGCGAGGGTGCAGGAGCAGCGGCTCGGCCAGAAGGACGTGGCCTTCCTGGCGCTCTGCCGCGCGCTGCAGATCGACGCGTCGGACGACACGCTGCGCGAGGAAGTGGAGCGGCTCGCCGACGAGACGGGCTCTCACGAGGAGCTCGCCGCCGTCTACGAGGAGGTGGCGGATGCCCTGCCGCGGGGCCCGCTCGCCGAGCGCATGTACGCCACGCTGTCGCGCGTCCATGACCTGAAGCTGAACGATCCGCAGGCGGCAGAGGCGGCGCTGCGGAAGATCCTCGAGTTCGACCCGACGAACGCCACGGCGCTCGATGGGCTCGCGGGGATGTTCCAGCGCCGGGGCCGTGAGCGCGAGTACGTGGTCGCGCTGGAGCAGAAGCTCGAGGCCGCCGGTTCCATCGAGGCGCGCAAGGGAATCCTCCGGGAGATCGCCCGCGTCTTCGAGGAGCAGGGAGACCCCGACGAGGCCGCGAGCGCGCTGCTGCGCTCGTTGGACCTGGAGCCGGACGCGGAGACGCTCGCGGTGCTCACCGAGCTGTACCGCCGCCAGAAGGCGTGGCGCGAGGTGGCCTCCACGCTGCTCCGGGCGCGTGACCTGGCGGCGACGGTGGAGGAGCGGGCGCGCATCCAGGTGGAGGTGGCGAACGTCTACGAGCGCGACATCGGCGACGACGAGGCGGCGGTGGTCGCCTTCCGCCAGGCGCTCGAGTTCGAGCCGTACAACCTCCAGGCGCTGGAGTCGCTGGAGCGGCTGCACACGAAGCTGGATCAGCCGGCGGAGCTGCTCGCCATCTACGAGCGCATGCTCGAGGTGGTCAGCGACTACCGCGAGCGCGTGCGGGTGATGTTCCGCTGCGCGAGCATCTGGGAGGACAAGTACCAGAACCCGGCCAACGCGGACGCCTTCATCGAGGGCGTGCTGGCGATCGATCCGCAGAACCTGCAGGCCATCAAGACGCTCATCCGTCTGCGGCGCACGCAGGCGCGGTGGGAGGATCTGGTTGTCGCCTACGAGCGGCAGCTGCAGCTGGCCACGTCCACGCAGGAGCAGGCCGAGCTGTACGTGGAGATCGGCAACGTCTACCACCAGCAGCTCAAGCAGGTGGACCGGGCGGTGAACACGTACCATCACGCGTTGGGGATGGACCCCGGGTGCCGGCCCGCGCTGCACGCGCTCGGCAAGCT
The DNA here is from genome assembly GCF_001896145.1 of Archangium sp. Cb G35. Classification (NCBI taxonomy): domain Bacteria; kingdom Pseudomonadati; phylum Myxococcota; class Myxococcia; order Myxococcales; family Archangiaceae; genus Archangium; species Archangium sp. Cb G35. Next base: position 237,948 of record NZ_MPOI01000017.1, on the reverse strand, counting down.
GTACGAGCGCAGCGGCAACTGGCCCTACGCCCTGGAGATGCTGCAGCAGGAAGCGCAGCTGGCGGGCGCCGCGCCCGACGCGGTGGAGCTGTACTTCCGCATGGGCAAGATGAACGAGGACATGCTGATGGACACGGGCAGCGCCCGTACGGCCTATCAGAACGCCCTCTCCATCGACCCGGGCCACCTGCCCAGCATCCGCGCCCTCAAGGGCATCCAGGAACAGGAGAAGGACTGGGGCGGCTACGAGCAGACGCTGCTCCAGGAGGCGCAGCAGACCGAGGACGCGGAGGCCAAGGCGCGCTCGCTGCTCGAGGTGGCGCGCTACAACGCCGAGACGAAGGGTGATCCGGATACGGCCACGGCCTACTACGAGGAGACCCTCAAGTACGCCCCGGATAGCTTGGAGGCAGCGCGTCCGCTCTCGGACGTCTACAGCGCGCGCGAGGACTGGGTGTCCGCCGAGCAGATGCTCGACATCGTCGTGCGCAAGATGGCGGAGAAGGCCATCGCGGAGAAGGACCAGGCGGTCGCCGCGGAGCTGTGCCGGCAGCTGTACCGGCTGGGCTACGTGGCGGACAAGCTGGGCAACCGCGACAAGGCGCTCGCCTCCTACAAGAAGGCGTACGACCTCGATGCCACCTTCCTGCCGGTGCTCGAGGGCTACGGCCACCTGCTCGTGCAGCACGCGAAGCGCTACGAGGACGCGCTGCGCATCTTCCAGACCATCCTCATCCACCACCGGGAAGAGCTCACCGACATGGAGGTGGTGGAGGTCTACTGGCAGCTCGGCGACATCCACGCGAAGCTGAACCAGTCCGATCGCGCGCAGAACCACTTCGAGAAGGCGTTGGCCGTGGATCCCAGCCACGAGGCGTCCCTGCGTGCGCTGGTGGCCCTGATGGACCAGGGTGGCCGCTGGGAGCGGGCCGCCGAGCTCCGCCAGCAGCTCGCCCAGGTGCTGGAAGGGGAGGCGAAGGTCCGGGTCTTCCTGGAGCTGGGCCAGCTCGCGCGCGAGAAGCTGAAGGATCCGTACCAGGCCATCGACGCGTACACCGGCGCGCTCAAGATCATGCCGGAGTCGCTCGAGGTGCTGGACGCGCTCTACGTGTTGCTGCGTGAGACGCGCCAGGGCCAGAAGGCCGCGGACATGCTGGATCGGATGCTGCGGCTGCCCGCGCTCAACGCCGAGCCCAACAAGGCCAAGCGGGTGTGGTTTGCGCTCGGCGAGTTGCGCCGGGACGAGCTGCGCGACGTGGACGGCGCGGCCGTGGCCTTCAACACGGCACTGGACCTGGACCACCGCTTCATCGAGGCCTTCAGCGCCCTCGAGGCGATGCTGGGCGGTGCGGGCAAGTGGAAGGCCCTGGAAGAGAACTACGCGAAGATGCTCGGGCGCATGCCGAAGACGCCCGACACGCACGGCGCGCGCATGGGGCTGTGGCGAGCGCTGGGAGACCTCTACCGCCAGGTGTTGAGGAACCAGGAGGGCGCGGTGGCGGCCTACGGCGTCGTCGCCAAGGGCCTGCCGGAGGACTCGCAGGCGCAGGAGATCTACGCCGAACTGGCCGCGGCCTCTCCGGGTAAGGAGGACGAGGCCGTCGCCGCGCTCCGCCGCGCCCTGCCCAACACGGCCGACCCGCGCAAGGTCGTCGCGCAGCTGGTGCGTCTGTCCGCGGTGCGCAAGGACTACGATGGCGCCTGGATGGCGGCTCAGGCGGCGGCGGGGTTGCTCGGCGAGGCGGGGGATGACGAGAAGGAGATCCTCACCAAGCTGGGGCCCTACGCGAAGCGCAAGGAAGTGGCCCAGCGGCCGCTGTCCGACCAGATGTGGCTGACGCACCTGCTGCACCCGAAGCTGCGGGGGCCGCTCACCGAGCTGATGGGGCTGCTCTTCGTGCAGCTGGGCCACCTGTACGCGGTGCCCCACCAGAACTACCAGATCGTCCCGAAGAAGCACCGGATCGACCTGGCGAGCGCGCAGGAGTACCACGTGCAGCACTACCGGTACGTGGCGCGCCTGTTCGGCCTGGACGCGGTGGAGCTGTACTCGCCGCACCTGGTGGTCCGCCGCGAGAACATGGCGAAGCGCTCCAACGATCCGGCGCCGGATCCGCTCGTCAACGTGGAGGTGCTGCAGACGCACCCGGCCTGCGTGCGCGCGGGTGGGCGCTTCTTCGCGGAGCAGGGGCAGCGCGAGGCCTACTACCTGCTGGGGCGGACGCTCGCCCTGGTGCGTCCGGAGCTGGCCATGAGCCAGCGGCTGGTCCCGGAGCGGCTCGAGGCCGTGGTGCAGGCCGCGCTGAGTCTGGTGGTGCCCAATCTGCGCTTCACGGTGGATCCGCGGATGGTGGACGCCGAGCGCCGGGTGCTGGAGAAGGCCTTCAGCGAGCCGGGCCGCGCGGCCCTGGCCAAGGTGGCGCGTGTCTACCTGCCCACAGCCACGCCGGCGGATGTGCGTCAGTACCTCGAGGGCGCGGAGCTGACGGCCTCGCGTGCCGGCCTCTTCGCGGCGGGCGAGTGCGAGCCCGTCAAGCGCATGGTGATGGGGGAGACCGGCTCGGCCTTCCGGGTCTCTCCGAAGGCGAAGTTGAAGGAGCTGCTGCTGTTCGCCACGTCCGACGAGCTCCGCGAGCTGCGTGTAGCGGTAGGTACGGACGTGGAGGTACAGGTGAGGAAGTAGATGAGCGGCTCGAAGGAGCGTGAGATCCAAAAGGGGGTCTCACGCGTTGAACCAGCAACCGGGCGGGCGAAAGCGCCATCCTTGACCCCCCCGGGTGCCACCTCTACGATTCCGGCGGATTTTCTGCCGTATTTTCTGAGAGTTGCGGGGAACGATGCGTTTCGTCTGCGATAGCTGCCGCGCGCAGTACATGATTAGCGACGACAAGGTTGGCGCGAAGGGCGTCAAGGTCCGTTGCAAGAAGTGCGGCTACAACATCGTGGTCCGCCCAGCCGGCTCCGAGCCGGTCAAGGAGGAGGGGACGAGTGGTGAGGCCGCTGGCGGTGCGGCCGCGTCCCAGAACCAGGCCACCAACGACGGCTTCGGGTTGCCCCCGACGCTGGGCACGCCTCCCGAGGGCGGCATCTTCAGCGGTGTCGAAGATGACGAGCTCGGAGCCGTGTTCGACCAGGTGCTCAACTCCGGGTCGCACAAGATTCCGGCGGGCGAGGCGTCGGGTCCGGCACAGCTGGACTCGTCGGCCCTGTCGGACGCTGGCGAGACGGTGCGCAAGCTCGCGGAGGCCGAGGGGAACGCGAAGTCCGCGGCCTCGCACGAGTGGTTCGTGGCCATCGACGAGAAGCAGGTGGGTCCTCTGTCGATGGACAAGGTGAAGGACTACTGGGATCGGGGCGAGGTCGGTCCTGACAGCCTGTGCTGGCGCTCGGGCTTCAGCGACTGGATTCCGCTGTCCGAGACCTCGGAGCTGGCGTCGGTGCTGGCGCCGCGCCCCACGAAGCCGGTCATCGTGGAGCCCTCTCCGGTGGCGTCGTCCACACCGGTGGCGTCCGGTCCGGTCGAGTCCGCTTTCGCCAGTGGTCTGGCGAAGCCGGCGAAGGCCGATACACCGGCGCCTGTGGGTCCGTCCGCGCAGGAGTCGGGGTGGAAGCCCTCGGCCGCGAGCGTGCTCGCCTCGCTGGTGAAGGAGGAGAACGAGGCGCTGTCGAAGCCCGCGTCCAAGGCGCCGGCGGAGGAGAAGAAGGGAAAGCCGGCGGCCTCGGGGCTGCTGGATGTGCCTCCGCCGGAGGCTGCTCCCGTGGCGGTGCAGAGCCCGCTGATGGCCGAGCCTCCCGCGCCCGCGCCGTACATGCAACCCGCTCCGGCGCCGGCCTACGCGCAGCCGCCCCCGCAGGCGTACGCGCAGCCGATGGCCCAGCCGTATCCGCCCCAGGCCCAGCAGTATCCGCCTCCGGGCTACCCTGGCTATCCGCCGCAGGCGGCGCCCGCGCCGAAGCAGGGCGGGAAGATGGGGATGATCATCGGCGCGGTGGCCGTAGGGGTGTTGCTCGTCGGAGGGGGTGCCTTCTTCGCGACCCGTCCCTCCGAGCAGCCGGCCCCTGTGACGCCGCCCGCGACGACGCAGCAGATGGCCCAGGCGCCGTCCAAGCCGGCGGACCCGACGCCCACGCAGCCTCCTCCGGCGGCGGTGGCGCAGAACACAGCCACGCCCGCGGCGGGCACGACCCAGCCGGCGGCAGCGACGCAGCCGGCCACGGCGCCGGCGACCGCGCCCACGACTGCTCCCGCGGTCGCCGCGGCGGGGACGCCTGGAACCACGCCCGCGGCGACGCCGCCGACGCCTCCGCCTGCGACCGAGCCGGCGAAGACGGAGCCGCAGCAGGTGGCTCGCGCCGAGGTGCCGGGCAAGCGGACGCCGGCCACCTCGTCCAGCCGTCCTCCTCCGACGCGCACGGCGAGCAACGACGACGAGGAGCCGGTGCGGAGCAAGCCGCAGCCCTCCAGGGGTGGTGGGAGCGCGGATGACGAGTTCGATGAGCTCTTCGGCACGAAGAAGCCCAGCGCCAAGAGCGAGACGGTATCGGCGAACGGCCGTACGGCCTACATCCCGCCGGAGCCTGGCGGTGGTGGTGCGGCGCAGGACAAGCTTGGGCAGTCGGACATCATGCAGGTGGTGCTGGCCAACAAGCCGGCGATCATCAAGTGCGTGAACGAGCAGAAGAAGAAGGATCCGGGCCTGAGCGGCAAGCTGGTGATGCGCTGGACGATCCAGACCAACGGCAAGACGAAGAACGTGTCCTGCCAGACGTCGGAGTTCCGCACGACCTATATGGCCACCTGCATCTCCGGGCTCATCAAGGGCTGGAGCTTCCCGAAGCACAAGGTGCAGGGCGATCCGATCGACTTCCCGTTTACGTTCTAAACATCCGAGAGGCGGACAGTCACTTTTGTGGCACTTGTCTCGTACGACTGTCCGCTTCAATGGAAGTTGAATTGCCTCGTGGGGGATGCGTCGAAGGGATTGTCGACATTCGTTGACACGTCTGGAGCGCCGGGACTAAAGCCGCGCGCTGTAGGACGGAGGGGGGCCTGAGTGAGTGGCCGGAGGCCCGCCTCGACGTATCCATTCAGGAGGAAGTCGAGAATGCAGCTTCGCAAGATGACGTTGATGCTCGCCGTGCTGGGATCGATGAGCATGGTGCTGACGGGTTGCCCGGACGGTGGCCGTGAGGACCTCAATTGTACGGCGGACACGGACTGCGTCGCGGATGAGATCTGTCACCCGACCGCCAAGGTGTGCGTGCAGACTTGTTCCATTGGAGATGATTGCCCCGAGTCGTCGAAGACCTGCGAGGCAATCAGCGCCAGCAACAGCACGAAGATCTGCAAGTGCAGCACGGACGCGCTGTGCCAGCGTGACGAGCGCATCAGCGACGCCTCGGGTCTGAAGTGCTCGGCCGACAAGGTCTGCACGGGCGGCACTACGTCGGGTTGCACCAAGGACACGGACTGCGCCTCGGGCCAGGTCTGCAACACGACCACTGGTACGTGCTCCGCTGCGTCCACCACCTGCTCGGGTGAGGGCAAGGCTACCTGCGCCTACGGCCAGTACTGCAACAGCAACACGTGCGCGGCGGTTCCCGCTCCCACGTGCGAGAACTACCAGAACTTCACCCAGCGCAGCGAGCTGGGCACGACCGGCCCTATCATCTTCAAGGCCGTGACCACGAGCGCTGCGGTGGACAACGTTTGGTGCGGCACTGGGTCGACTCCCAAGCGGGTGAAGGTCACAGTGTCTGCCTATTCCAGCACTCAGTTCCCGGCGACCAAGGATGAGTTGAACGGTCTGTTCTACGTTCGGGTCGCGGGTGTCAAGGTGGATGGCTCCGACACCATCAGCAGCTCAGCGGGCAATTACACGGTGACGGGGACCAACCGTGAGCGCGCGGACTTCATCATGAACTTCTGCGTTGCGGAGGCCAGCGACACCCTGTCTATTGGTACTTACTTCACCAACGGCAACTTCTTCTGCTACCAGGCCAACTACTGACGCTCCGTACATGAGCGTTTGCTAGCTGCCTGACAGTCGCAGTCATTTCCTTGGAACCCCATCCAGTGTGTTACTGGGTGGGGTTCTGCTTTTTGAAAATGATAGGCTGCGAACTCGGCGACTGACGATTCCGCATCGGAAATCGGTACTGAATTTCTCCTGAACAGGAACGTCATTTGAAGTGAGCACACGGGATTCCGGCGTACTCATAAGGAGAGCACATGCTGCATTCGAAGCTGACTCGCACGCTCGTTGTTGGTCTGACGCTTGCCACCTCTATGGCGTTTGCTGAGGGGACTGCGACCAGCAATGGTTCCACCCCCAAGCTGGCGTGCCCAGCCGGGACGAAGCAAACCGGCAATCTGAATGACGGTCTCTACTGCCGGAAGGTGGATGCGAAGGCCGGCAGGAGTGACGCGCATGGGCCGTACGCCTCCTACTTCCCCAACGGCAAGAAGAGCGCCGAGGGGCAGTACGTCGACGGCTTCCGCTCCGGTCTGTGGACCTTCTACAGCGAGGACGGTCAGGTCAGGGGCAAGACGGAGTTCCAGGGGGGCAACTACCACGGCAAGCACGTGGAGTACTTCCCCAACGGAAAGCAGCGCTTGGTCGAGGGTTTTGCGAACGGCAAGCGCAATGGCCTTTCCCAGGAGTTCTCCGAGGACGGCAAGCTCGTTCGCCAAGCCCAGTACCGCGATGATCAGCAGGTCGCCGAGAAGTAGCGCGGTTGCCTCGCGGTGACTTCCAGAAGGCCCTCTCCGAGCAGGCGAGGGTCTTCTGCTTTTCCGGAAGCGCTTCCATCGGTGAGCGGGCTCGGCTAGAAGCCCAGTCGTGAAGTTCCCGCCCAATATCCCACAGTTGCCCGATATCCCCGTTTGCACCGTGGCGGACATGGGCCTCCGCGAACTTGAGCGCATCCGGCTCATCCTTCGGGGTGGCTCGGTCATCGACTGGCGGCGGATGCACTTCCAGAGCCGGGACGAGGTCGACCGTTTCCTCCGGCTCTGTCAGATCGACACCTCTCGGCCAGAGGACGAGGCCTGGGCTCGCACGGTCCTTGCCGATGCCGTCGAGTACCTCCGTCAGACCTTTGACTACCGGGTCGCGGACGCCGTGGCGGACCCGGAGGAGATCCACGATCTATTCCTCTATGCCTCCGGTGTGAAGGGGCTCCCGAGACATCGCCGCATCGCCTGCATCGTGCTCAAGGTAATGCACGTCCTCCAGCACATCGAGGGCCGGGACCTGATGCATCGCTTGGCGGTCTCCGAGGCGGATCTCTCCGAATTGGTGACCTCCAAGGTGTTAGGTGTGGCACAGCTGCTCCGGGACAAGGGGCTGCCTGTTGCGGAGTTCGGGCACTCCATCAAATCACGCGAGTCCCTCATTACAAAGCTGCTGGCCAAGAAGGAAACGGTCGCAGCTCAAATTTATGACCGGACGCGCTTCCGCATCATAACCCAGAAGCCAGCGGACATCGTCCCGGTACTCTATTTCCTGACGCAGCACCTCTTTCCCTTCAACTTCGTCGTCCCTGGCCAGACCGAGAACACGCTCGTCTCGTTCAAGTCAGTGCTCGAAGAAAACCCTCACCTACAGCAATTCGCCCAGCATCTCCACCTGGACCTCGATTACGAGGATCGCGAGGAGCGCACGCGCAACCTGTTCTCTGGCAATACTTACCGGGCGTTGAACTTTGTCGTGGATGTGCCGGTCCGGATGGACGCATACCTACCGCCACCGGCAGAGGACACGCGCGAGCGCAAGAACAGGACGGTCTTCACGCTCGTGGAGTTCCAGATTATGGACGAAGAGACTGCTCGCCAGAATGAGGAAGGGGAGAACGCCCACAAGCTCTACAAGCGAAGACAGAAGCGGCGTGTCTTGCGCCGACTGTCACGCGGGCTTGTTGTCCCAAAGCGGCAGAGTTGATGTTCCGCTCTGCCACTTTGAGCAAGTCTTGCTCCTATTATAGTCGGTGCATTGGCAATGTTAAGGTGATGCGGAGTTTATTCGTTGTATCGGCGCACGTAGACGTAGTCCCCAGTCGAGTCTTCGGCTCCGCTGCTGCCTTCGTACCAAGCAACAACGGGTCTGCCAGCTGAATCGATCGCCAACATAGGTCGCAGACTACTCATCGAGTCTTGGTTGACGCCGTCACTAGTGGTCAGGCTATTCCAGGAACTGTTCTCCCAGTAACTGGTAAACAGGTGGATGTACCCTGTTTCGGCGATCCCATCGAACTCTTTCCAAGTGACAAAAAGCTTCCCTGCCGGTGTGGCTTGGAGCCGAGCCTGCCCTGCATAGGTGTAACCGCCATATGCACTCAGGGGGCTTCCAATCCGCTCCCAAGATTGTAGACCAACAGAACGGAAGATTTGGATGTCCTTAGGGCCATCAATGTAGGAGTTTTCAGTCCAGGCCAGATACAATTTATTCTGGGAATCAATGGTCAACGAGCAGTCGTGCGCTGGCGTTCTTCCTGGGGTTGCGCTGAGCCCACCAGAGACATATCCGTCGGGCTCACCATAGCTATGCGGCGGAACTGCATAGGCCCAGGAGCCGTTTGGCTGGAGGCGCATGACGTAGATATTCGTAGGATAGCCCTCATCAAGAGTCTCTTCTTGGAAGGCGACAATGGGTTGACCATTATTGTCCAACACGAGAGAGGGTCTTGTCGCGCTGGTAAATCCGGACACGGCATGGACCCAGTCTTCATTGGTTCCTACTTTGGTGAGGGGTCCGCCATTAGCTGACTTCCGGACGTAAATAGACGAGAATCCCTCGACGTTCATCTCATCCCAGGCAACGTAGACGTCGTTTCCGCGTATTGCGAGCGAAGGGTTGCGAGCCGGTGTCGCAACCGGGCTGGAACTCGTGTCATTCACTGCGGAAATGGCTCCTGGTCCCACAGACTGCCAAGCGGTTCCAGTCCAGCGTCTGATGTAGATGTTCTCGTTGAACCCGTCCGACTCCTGCCATGCAACGATGGGGTTCCCGCTGCCATCAAGCACCAGAGTGGGTTTGTAGGCAGAGCCGCTTGAGGTGCCGTTCATCGCGGTACCGATCGGGGTGAACGCATTGCCGTCCCAGCGATAGACGAAGATGGATGTTCTGCCTCCCGCAGTGACCTCTTCACTCCAGGCAACCACTGGGTTGTCCTGGCCATCAAGGGCCATGGCGGTGTCTTTCAGGAGTGTATTGCCGCCCACTGCATGCAGTGGGCCTCCGAACGAGTACCAGTGTGGGAGCTGAAAGCTCCACGGAGTGCTCGGAACGACGAGGGCGTTGCCTGCCGAGTCGGTGATGCCACTGCTCAGGCCAATCGAGACTGTCGCTGGCAGGGGAGGCTTCACCTTGGGGGCGAGGGTCAGTGTTCTACCGTCGCTCGAAAGCGAGAGCGTCTTCTCTGCCAGCACTCCTGCGACGGTGAAGCTCACAGTGGTGTCGTTGACCGTCGTGGCTTTCACCGGCTTCGAGAAGAGCACCTGGATGGGCGTGCTGTACGCCACATTCGTCGAGCCAGGCGCCGGTGAACGCGAAGCGACCTGCAGGTTGGTGCGGTCGGCGATGACGGTGACGGGCGCACTCGAGAAGGTCCGGCCCTCCTTGGTGGCACGTGCTATCACCGTGTAACTGCCCTCGGGCTCGGTCGCGGTGTTCCAGGTGTAGCGGTAGGGCGAGGCAATGATCGCGAACTCCTCCTCATTCTTGTAGAGCCGCACCAGGTCAGGTGTTCCTCCGCGCACGTCGACTGCGAGTTCAACGGACCCGCTCGTGTAGAACGTGCCCGTCGGAGCAGTAATCGTGACAGACAGCTCCGTGGAGGGTGTTCCTGAGTCAGCCGGGTCCACTCCCGCGTCGGGTTGCCTAGGAGGACTGGTATCGATCTCCGGCAGCTGGAGGCAGGCGGACATCAATCCGGCGAGGAACAGGGGGATGTAACGTTTGAGGGTTGGCATGCCACTCCGCTGTGCAGGCTCCATTCCAGGTGCCTGTGGCTGAGTCTCGGGCTCTTACGCTCGTAAGCCCCCGAAACGACTCGCGGAGAATGCCTCAGTTACGCTCGGCCCGTGAATCCACTCCTGGGCCCCGTCTCGCTCCCAGGACGTGCCGTCCGCAGTATTGGACTCCGGGTCCCAGAAACAGCCGCGCCGCTCCAGGAGGCCCTCCTTGGGGCTTCCCGAGCGGCGCGTCGGTGACACCGGGTCCGCGACTGCGGCTACTTCTTCTTCCGGTTCTTCTTCTTGTTTTCCTTCTCGCGCTTGCGGCGCTCCTTGATGGCGTCCTTGTTCTCGGGCTTGCCCGCGGCCGACGGCGGCGCGTAGCCCATCATCCGCGCCTTGGCCATCGCCGCCTGTCCCATCGGCGCCGTGTAGCCCGGGGCGATCTGCGGCATCTGCATCGGCATGCCCCCCATCCCCATCCCCGCCATCGCCTTCTCCATCATCTTCGGGTCCTTCCCGAAGATGCTCGACATGTCCATGTTCTTCATCTGCGCCAGCTGGCCCATCTGCTTGAAGCCAGGGATGCGCCCCAACAGGCCCGGGTTCTGCCCAATCGTCCCCATCACCTGCTGCATCATCCCGAACTTCTGCAGCAGCTCGCGCACCTCTTCCGTCTTGCGCCCGCTTCCCTTCGCGATGCGCTTCACCCGGCTGTCGTTGATCAGGTTCGGTCGCAGCCGCTCCTGCTCCGTCATCGAGTCGTACATCGCCTCGATCTTCGTCAGCTCCTTCTCGTCCGGGTTCAGGTGCTCCGTCATCTCCCCGAAGAGCGGGAACTTCTCCAGCAGATCCTTCAGCGGGCCCATCTTCCGCACCATGCGGATCTGCTCGACGAAGTCCTTCATCGAGAAGTTGCCCGACAGCAGCTTCTGCGCGTCCTCCGCCGCCTTCTTCTCGTCGACGACGCCCTCGAAGTCCTTCATCAGGCCGACGATGTCGCCGAAGCCCAGAATCCGGCTCGCCAGTCCATCCGGGCGGAACTCCTCGAGCTTGTCCATCGACTCGCCCATACCCAGGAACTTGATGGGCTTGCCCGTCACCTCCTTGATGGACAACGCCGCGCCACCGCGCGCATCACCGTCCAGCTTCGTGAGGATGAAGCCGTCCAGGCTCAACCGCCGGTCGAACTCGGCCGCCGTGCGCACCGCGTCCTGGCCAATCATCGCGTCGCACACCAGCAGGATGTTGTCCGGCCGGACGTTCGCCTTGATGGCCTCCAGCTCGGTCATCAGGGCCTCGTCGATCGCCAACCGGCCCGCGGTGTCGATCAGCACCACGTCGCACTTCTGCTCGCGCGCCGCGGCATACCCGCGCTTCGCCAGCTCCGGCGGCGGCACGTTCGGCTCGAAGTACACCGGCACCTTCAGCCGCTCGCCCAGCACCTTGAGCTGATCCACGGCCGCCGGACGGTAGATGTCCGCCGCCACCAACAGCGGCTTGCGCCCCTCCTTGAGGAGCTTGCTGGCGAGCTTGCCCGTGGTCGTCGTCTTACCCGAGCCCTGCAGGCCCACCATCATGATGCCGCTGACCTGGTCCTTGGGCTTGAGCTGGATGCTCGTGTCCACCGGACCCATCAGGGCCTCGAGCTCGTCGTGGCAGATCTTGACGAAGTGGTCGCCCGCCGTGACGCGGTGCTTCTGGCCGGCCTTGTCGGTCACGGTCGTCTGCACGACCTCCCCAACGGCCTTCTCGCGCACCCGCGCGACGAACTTCTTCACCACATCGAAGGCGACGTCCGCTTCGAGCAGGGAGACGCGGATGTCGCGAAGCGACTCGTCCACCATCTCCGGGGTGATCTCTTTCTTGCCCGCAAGGCGGTTCTTGGCGGCTCGGAAGCCCTTGGCGACGGTCTCAAGCATGGCGGTCGCTATATAACAGCGCAGGCCAGGACGGGATGCCCAAGTGCGTCGAGCCGTCCACCAGTCGAGAAATAGGGGCCCTTCACCCCGGGCCTACCCCATTGCCCGGCCGGCTGAGACCCAGGCAGCCCGGCCGGCCGGGCCCCTGGAAGGTGCCTGCCGCCCGGGCCGGACGGCAGGTCCTGCCTACCACCTCAGTTGGGGCGCGACTGCGCCTCCATCTTCTTGCGCAGGCTCAGCGGACGCATGTCCGTCCACACCTGCTTGATGTGCTCCAGGCACTCGGCCTTGGGGCCCTGCTTGCCCGCGTCCTTCCAGCCCGGCGCGTTCTCACGGTCCGCCGGCCAGATGGAGTACTGCTCCTCGTGGTTCATCACGACCTTGTAGACGGTCGTATCCTCTTGCTCGCTCATGGTTGAGTGCTCCTACAGGTGAACGGGGATTCGCGGGACGTCAGAAGAAGAGCTCCGCCTGGATGTAGGGCAGCGAAGCGGTGATTCCCTTCTCCTGGCACCACGCGAGCATCTTGCGCGCCTCGATGAGCTGCGGCGAGTTCTCATGGTACCCCATGGCCATGACATGCCCCATCCAGGGCTCGCGGCCCATGGCGTAGATGTGGACCTGCTTGGGGTTGATCCGCCGGGCGATCTCGATGGCCCGATCGGCGTTGGAGCCGTTGAGGCGCCGCGACTGGTCCATCTTGCGCGGCAGCGGCGCGGGCAGCAGCGGGCCGTACATCCAGCTCAGCGGCCCACCCTCGGACTCCATGCCGAGGAACAGCACGTCGATGTCCCCCACGGCCGCGTGGACGTGGTCGTACATGCGCGGCTCGAGCGCGTTGGAGTCCGCCGCCATCAGCATCGAGCGGCCCTTGAGCTGCACCAGGTGCGCCAGCTTCGCCTGGATGTTGAGGTCCGCGTGCTCGCCGATGAAGGGCACTCCCGTGATGGAGCCGCCCGGCACCTCGATGGACTCCAGCTCGGACAGCGTCACCACGTTCTTGAAGCCGACCGCCTTCAGCATCAGCTTGAGCGAGGGGTCCGCCAGGCCGCCACCGTTGCTGGCCGGAACCACGATGGTGCCGATCCGCTGACGCAGCTGCAGCAGCGGCTCGAACATCAGGTGGTCCGCGTGCCCGTGGGTGATGAGCACGTAGTCGATCTTCTCCGGCAGATCCGCGTGCGTGTAGCGCGGCACGTCCGTGGGGAAGTCGTAGGAGATGACGGGATCCGTCAGGATGCTCACGTCGCGCGACTCGATGAGCACGCAAGCGTGGCCGATGTAGCGCACGCGCACGCCGTCGCCGTCATAGCGCGGGGCCGGGCGCGGAGCCTGGTCCGTGAAGAAGGTGGAGAAGAGCTCGGCGTCCCTGGCGCCAATGCCCATGGCCTCGCGGATGGCGTCCACCGAGCCCGGGGTGCGCCGCATGGCGTACAGCTGGTCGATGGCCTCGTGGCGGAAGGGCAGGTTCACCTGGAGCGTGTCCTTGTCCGAGTCCAGCCGCGGCGTGCTGAAGACGTACGGCCGGGCATCCCCCTTCAGCAGGCGGAACGACAGGCTCTGCGAGGACTCCTTGTAGTGCGGGCTGCGGTAGAGCAGCGGCTCGAAGAAACGCGCCGACGCCCGGTTGTTCAGGTCGTACAGCAGCTCAACGTAACCCTGGAGGATGTCCGGCACCTTCTTGTACAGCTCCTCCAACGACGCGCCGTTGGCCGGGACCAGCAGCTTGTCCAGCTCCGCCACCGCCTGGGCGAACTGGAGCGATGCCGCCTGCTCCTTGCGCGTCCGCTCCAGCAATTCCTTGACCTCGCCCGCCCGCTCGACGCCGTAGTTGAGGTAGGGGCCACCGGCCAGCGCCGGATTCTTCAGCGCCGCCACGTGGATGGCCGGGTTGGCCACGAACGACTCCATGATCTTCACATGGTGGTTGGCCACGTACAGCGGCGCGGTCGCGGGCGCGATCAGGTACCACCACGCGTACCACTGGTTGTACAGCGGCTCGACGGCAACGTTCTGCTTCAGGTACAGCTCGGGCTGGGACACGCAGTGCTCCTCGGGCCCCCAGGAGCCCGATGTGAAGAGGGGTGGCGAGATGATGAAAGACCCGGAAGCCGGGAGCAAGGGGGGGGCTCCCCCATCGGCTTTCGGGATCCGGGAATGTCCCGGCCGGGGTGGGGTACCCTCCGGCTCCATGCCCCCTTCGAAGAAACGACCCGTCTCGCCGGCTGCCGCCCTCGTGGCGCTGGCCCTCTTCGCCGGCTGCGATACCCCGGCGCCTCCTCCGGACGCCGTCATCTTCGGCAAGACGCAGGTGGACCTCAACGGCTCGAGGGCTGCCGTTCGCACCGAGGAGACGAACCTCGGCAATCTCACCGTCGATGCCTACCTCTGGTTCGCCCGGAAGAAGGATCCCTCCACCGTCATCTCCCTCCGGAACAGTGGCGGCATCCGTGAATCCATCGAGGCCGGCGAGATCAGGCAGCTCGACATCGAGAAGAGCCTGGCCTTCAACAACGCGCTGGTGCTCGTCACCGTCACCGCCGCACAGCTCGAACAGGTGCTGGAGCACGGCGTGGCGGCCGTGGCCCCCGACGTCACCGCGGGCCAGTTCCCCCAGGTGAGCGGCCTCCGCTTCGAGTACGACGCCAGCAAGCCCGCCCAGTTGTTCGACCTCGACGGCAACCTCCTCACCGAGGGCGAGCGCATCCGCCAGGCCGTCATCGTGGATGGCTCCGGCAACGTGGTGGATACCCTGGTGTCCAATGGCGCCCTCGCCGGCGAGCCCGACCGCACCTTCCGCATGGTGACGCTCGACTTCGTCGTCGCCCTTGGAGGCGACTACTTCCCCTTCCCCCTCTTCGAGCACCAGGACGCGGCCCGCTACAACCTCGTCCCGCTGGATACCACTCCCAACAACCAGGGCTTCAACGACGAGGGCCGCGAGCACAAGGCCTTCGCGGACTACCTCGCCGCCACCTGGCCCGCCTCCGGTCCGGGCTACGCCGAGGCCGATACCCCCAAGGATGCCGACACGCGCATCAAGTCCGTTGGCCCAACAGGGGCTTCGGCGCCGCCCGCCCGGGCTCCGAGCAGGCATGCTGCAGGCACGGGGGATTCACACTAGGATGCCGGCCTCGCCTTTGGCCGCTCTGAGGGAGTCACACGGATGGAGGAAGAGTTCTCACTCGTCGGCATGACGGAGGACATGGGGATCAACTCCGTCCTCTTCGGCTTCATCGGCTTGTGCCAGATGGCCTTCCCCAAGCGCCTCCGGGCCTGTTACCTGCTGGGCAGCCATGCGACGGGGGATGGGGTCGCCGACAGCGACCTCGACCTGCTGCTCGTCTTCAAGGACCGGTTCCAGGAAGGGGAGGGGGAGCGCCATGAGCACTTCCGCCGCTCCGTGGGCATGATGGCCCGCTTCCCCCTGGATGTGAGCGCCATGGACGAGGCCCGGCTGATGGCCGAAGGCACCGTCAACCTCAAGCGGGCCTCCCTGTTGCTGGCGGGGGAAGACATCCGCGAGCGCATCCCCTTGATGCCCCTCGAACAGTGGCTGCGCTTCTGCATGCACCGGCCCTACATGTTCATGGAGCGCGCCCGCGCTCGCGCCGAGGGCGAACCCCTGCGCTACCCGCTCGCCCATCCGGACCCGCGGGGCGAACTCTACGGCTACGATCACTCCGCCGTGCTGGATGCCCAGGGCATGCCACACCGGGGCTTCAAGGAACTGGTCACCCTGGCCAGCCGGCTCGCTGCGGCCGAGGTTGCTCTGGCCGGAAAACACGTGTTCTCCAAGCGCGACGCCATCGAGGCGCACCGCCTGCACGTCAACAACGATCGGACGCTCCTGTTCGAGCAGATCCACGAGTGCCGCAAGCGCTGGGGCTACCGGGTGCCGGAGGCCCCCGAGGACCAGGCGCACCTGCGCTCCCTCTGCGCCCGCATCCTGGACGCGGAGAACCATTTCCTGGGCCTCTACAAGGACTACCTGCTCGCCGAGCTCCAGCGCGGAGAGGTTCGCGACCGGGTGCTGGCAGCCCGGCGCCTGGGGGAGATCCTCTATCCCGGCTCCGAGGTGCCCGCCGCCCTGACTCAGCTCCAGGAAGCGCCGGAACCCGAGCTGCGCGAGGCCGCCCGGGAGTCGCTTCGACTCATCGAGCGGTACTCCGCCCACCGCGACTCTCCAGCGGCCTGAGTCTTCGAGCCTTCCTCCGAGGAGTGTGGATGTCCCCGCCCGCGCTTTACCTGAAGCAGAACGTCGTCACCGAGCCGCTCTACAATCAGTGGTACGCGTGGTGGTTCCTGGCTTCGCCCATGACGGCGCCACTCTTCGTGGCCAACCTCCATGTGAAGATCATGGAGTCCTTCGTGGACAACCCGGCCATCCACGTGGCCGCGCTGAAGAGCCCGGTGCTGCGGGGCGGGCCCTACATCAACTACGGCGTGCAGCAGGTGGACGCGGTCAAGGCCCTGCTCGAGCGCACCCTGAAGGAAGAGGCCCTGTCCCTGCGATACGCGGAGGCCGTCCTGGAGCTGGAGAAGCTGCTGGACTCGGCCGAGGGTTTCTCCATGGAGGAGCTGTACCCGCGCGTGCCGGACCTGCTGCGCGGCTATGTGGAGCTCACGTATGACATGAAGAACCGGGCCTCGCCCCGCTTCTTCGAGTCGCTCCTCTACCGCAGCCCCTTCCACCGCGAGTCCTCGCAGAGCCTCTGCATGCGGCTCATCCACGGAGACGCCCGGCCCTACGTCTTCAGCACCCCGCGGTTGGATACGCTCGACGGCAGCCTCCAGGTGAAGGTGCCCTACCGGCATCAGGCCCTCGACCAGCTCTATGCCATGCGGCGCACCCCCGGCCCCGTGGAGCCCGTTCGCGAGGCGCTGGGGATCGAGCCCCGGGACTCCGAGACCTTCTCCTCCTTTTTCACGGACCAGCCGCCGCGCCCCGCTCCTCGGTACGACGGCGATGGTGTGCGCGTGCGCTACTTCGGCCACGCGTGCGTGCTCATCGAGTCGCGCCACGTCAGCATCCTCACGGATCCGGTCGTCAGCTACGACTTCCCCACGGACATGCCGCGTTACACCTTCGCGGACCTGCCGGAGAAGATCGACTACGTGCTCATCACCCACGGGCACGCGGACCATCTGATGTTCGAGCCGCTTCTCCAGCTGCGCCACCGCATCGGCACCATCGTGGTGCCCGCCAACAACGGCGGACGGATCGCGGACCCCTCGCTCAAGCTGATGCTCAAGCACGCCGGCTTCCACAACGTGGTGGCACTCTCGGACCTGGAGTCCCTGCCGCTCCCCGGTGGCGAGCTCATCGGCCTGCCCTTCATCGGCGAGCATGGCGACCTCGACATCCAGGCCAAGATCGCCCACCTCGTCCGGCTCGAGGGCAAGAACCTGTTGATGGCCGCTGACTCCAACGCGCTCGAGCCGCGCCTCTACGAGCACGTCCACCGCGAGGTGGGGAACATCGACATGATGTGGCTGGGCATGGAGTCCGAGGGCGGACCCCTGAGCTGGATGTACGGCCCCCTGCTGCCCGCGCCCATGCCCAGGAAGATGGATCAGTCCCGGCGGCTCAACGGCTCCAACGCCGTGCGCGCCATCGAGATCGTCCAGCGGCTCAAGCCCGGGCAGGTCTTCATCTACGCCATGGGCCGCGAGCCCTGGCTGGGGCATGTGATGGTGATGGGCTACCACGAGAACTCGCCGCAGCTCGTGGAGTCCCGCAAGCTGCTCGAGTACTGCCGCCAGCATGGCATCACCGCGGACATGCCCTACGGTCAGGCCGAGCTCTTCCTCCGCTGACGGCCTCCGCCCCCCCACCGCATGTCCCAGGACTCTTCCTCCTCCACCGTGCGCCGCATCCTGGGACTGGCCCGGGCCGAGTGGCGGGCCCTGTCCGCCGGCGTCTTCTTCCTGCTGCTCAGCAGCGGCATGGCCCTCGTCTTCCCCCAGGCCCTCCGGTTCATCATCGACGAGGCACTCGGGGCCAGGAACCAGGCCTTCATCGATCGGGCCGCGCTCGGGCTCATCGCCGTCTTCGCCGTGCAGGCCGGGGCCGATGCGCTGCGCTACTCCTTCTTCACCCACGCCGGCGAGCGCATCGTGACGCGGCTACGGCACGAACTGTTCGCCAGCCTCGTGGCCCAGGAGGTGGCCTTCTTCGACGAGCACAAGACCGGCGAGCTCACGAGCCGGCTGACCGCCGACACCCAGGTGCTCCAACACGCGGTGAGCAACAACATCGCCACGGCCTTGCGCTGTGGGGCTCAGGCGGCTGGTGGCCTGGCGCTGTTGCTCTACACCTCGCCGCTCCTCACCCTGTTGATGCTGGCCATCGTGCCCCCCGTGGTCGTCGCGACCGTGCTCTTCGGCCGGCGCATCCGGCAGACCTCGCGGAGGGTTCAGGCCGCGCTCGCCGAGGCCAATGGGGTGGCCGATGAAGTCCTCTCCGGCATCCGCACCGTGCGCGCCTTCGCCGCCGAGCGCCATGAAATAGGGCGCTACCGCCTCGGTCTGGAGCGCGCCTTCGAGGTGGCCCGCGAGCGCGCCCGCCTGTCCACAGCCTACGTCGCCAGTACCTCCTTCGCGGGCCTCGCCGCCGCCGCCGTCGTGCTTTGGTACGGCAGCCGGTTGATGCTCCGGGGCGAGCTCTCCATGGGCGGTCTTACCTCCTTCCTCGTCTACTCCACGCTCGTCTCCATGGCCCTGAGCGGCCTGACCGACCTGTGGGCGGACCTCATGCGCGCCTCGGGCTGCGCCGAGCGCGTCTTCGAGATGCTCGACCGCCAGCCCGCCATGCCTTCCTCCGGCGGAGAGAGGCTCCGGGAGCTTCAGGGGCAGGTCCGGTTCCAGGCCGTGCGCTTCGCCTATCCCGCTCGCCCGGACCTGCCCGTGCTCCATGACATCGACCTGGGGCTCCAGCCAGGCGAGGTGGTGGCCATCGTCGGCCCCTCGGGCGCCGGTAAGTCCACCATCGCCGGACTGCTGACGCGCATGTATGACCCCCAAGGCGGGCGCGTGCTGCTGGATGGCATGGAGTTGCGCTCGCTGGACCCCGAGTGGCTGCGGCAACGGATTGGCACCGTCGCCCAGGAGCCGCTGCTGTTCGCCTCGTCCATCGCCGACAACATCCGCTACGGCCGCATGGATGCCACGGACGCGGAGATCGAGGCCGCCGCTCGCGCCGCCAATGCCCACGAGTTCATCTCCCGCTTCCCCGAGGGTTATCGCACCCTGGTGGGCGAGCGCGGTGTGCAGCTGTCCGGTGGTCAGAAGCAGCGCATCGCTATTGCTCGCGCCGTGCTGAAGGACCCGCGCTTGTTGGTGCTGGATGAAGCCACCAGTGCGCTCGACGCGGAGAGTGAGCACCTGGTGCAGGAAGCCCTGGTGCGGCTGATGCAGGGCCGTACCACGCTCATCATCGCTCATCGCCTCTCAACAGTGATTGGCGCGGACCGCGTGGTGGTGCTCGAGGGGGGCAGGGTGGTGCAGAACGGTGACCACTCCACCCTCATGGGCCAGGAAGGCCTCTACCGCAGGCTGGTGGAACGCCAGTTCGTGGCTGCCTGACGGTGACTATTTCCCCTCGCCCTCCGGGAGAGGGACGGGGTGAGGGTTCCACGGCTCCCGGGTTGAATCCCCTGTCCACACTGTGGGCCACGGGTTGGAGAACGGGCACTGGCACCCTCACCCCGACCCTCTCCCGAGGGGCGAGGGAGTTTCTGATCACTTTCCTCAAGGGGATTTCCCTCGAGGGGATCAGCTCGCTTGCTGGAGACCTGCCCCTGTCCCGGCCCGCTTCAGCAACTCCCTCAGCCGTGCGGCCAGTTGCTCCACGTGCGGCATGGCGATGAGGCTGAAGTGATCGCCCGGTACCTCGTGCACCTCCACTCCTCCCCGTACCAGCACACCCCAGCCCAGATCATCCTCCTGGCCCTCGGGCCCCTCGGCCGCCCTCAGCAACACCAGTGAGCCCCCGTATGGCTTCGGCTCATACGTGCGCGAGGCGCTCCGGTTGCGCGCGTACATCCTCCACAGTGCCCGCACCTCCTCGGCCGCCGCTTCCTCCAACGGCGGATGGGCTCGACCCTCCAGCACCCACTTCAGCTCCACCGCGTCCACCTGCTCGAGCACTTCCGCCGCCCTCGGGTGCAGCCCCGACAACCTCGACAGGTGCTCGGCGAACTCGAACACCGTCTGCTCCACCACCGTCTCCGGGGTTGTCTCCGCCTTGGGTGTTTCTTCCTGGCCCCTCGCGTCGATGACGGCCAGCAGCGCCACCTTCTCGCCTCGCGCTTCCAACTGTCTCGCCATCTCGTACGCCACGCGCCCGCCCATGGACCAGCCTCCCAACAGGTACGGGCCCTCGGGCTGCACCTCGCGCACCGCTTCCAGGTAGCGCGCCGCCATCTCCTCTACCGTCTCTCCCGACCCGTTCCTGGGCACCTGCAAGCCGTAGAAGGGCTGCTCTGCGTCCAGCCTCCTCGCCAGCTCCAGGTACCCCAGCACGCTGCCTCCCACCGGGTGCACGCAGAAGAACGGTCTCCCGCTTCCGCCCTTCCTCAGCGTCACCAGCGGCGAGTCCGAGGTGCTCCCCGCCTCGATGCGCGCCGCCAGCTTCTCCAACGTCGGCGCCTCGAACAGGTCGATGACCGCGAGCTGCGCTCCGAACAGCGTTCCCACCCGCGCCACCACCTGTGTCGCCAACAACGAGTGGCCGCCCAGCTCGAAGAAGTCGTCGTGCACGCCCACGCGCGGGACTCCGAGCAGCCCCTTCCAGAGCTCCGCCAGCCGCTGCTCCGTCCCGGTGCGCGGCGCCACGTACTTCTCCTGCGCCTTGCTCCGCGACGGCGCCGGCAGCGCCTTCCGGTCCACCTTTCCGTTGGACGTCAGCGGCAGCGCCTCCAGCACCACGAAGGCCGCGGGCACCATGTAGTCCGGCAGCCGCTCCTCCAGGTACGCGAGCAGGCCCCGCTCTTCCAGCGTGCTCCCCGGCCTGCCCACCGCGTACGCCACCAGGTGCTTGTTTCCCCCGGCCTCCTCGCGCGCCACCACCACGCACTCGCTCACGCTGGGATGCTGCCCCAGCGCCGCTTCCACTTCGCCCAGCTCCACCCGGTAGCCACGGATCTTCAGCTGGTGGTCCACACGGCCCAGGAACTCGATGCGGCCTTCTTCCACCCACCGCACCCGATCTCCCGTCCGGTACAGCCTCGCCCCGGGCACCCCACTGAATCGGTCCGGGACGAAGCGCTCCGCCGTCAGCTCCGGCCGGCCCAGGTAGCCCCGGCCCACGCTCTCGCCGCCGATGTACAGCTCGCCCGGGACTCCCGGCGCCACCGGCTGCTCGTACCCGTCCAGCACGTACACCCGCACGTTGCCCAGCGGACGGCCCAGTGGCACCGACTGCGCCCCAGGCACTCGAACCCCTCGCTCCACCTTCTGGGCGAGCACTCCCACCGTCGTCTCCGTCGGGCCGTAGTGGTTGTACACCTCGCACTCCGGCGCGAGCGCGTGCACCTTCTCCACCAGCGCCCACTCCGACTTGTCACCGCCCAGCACCAGTCTCCGGCGCGGCAGCAGTGCCTGGGCGTCCTCCGCCGCCAGCAGCGCCTCCAGGTGCGTCGGGACCACCTTCAATCCCTCCACCCCGTGTTCGCGCCCGTAGGCCGCCATCAGCCCCGCGTCCGAGGCCGCCTCCTTCTCCACCAGGTGCACCGTTCCTCCCGCGCACAGCGTGGGGAAGAGCGCCGTGTGCCCCAGGTCCGCCGCCAGCGTCGACACCGACGCGAAGCTCATCCCTCGCGGCAGCTCCAGCCTCCGGCTGACTCCCGCCACGTAGCAGGCCAGTTGCCCGTGCTCGATGCACACGCCCTTCGGCCTCCCCGTGCTCCCCGACGTGTAGATGATGTACGCCGCGTTGCCTGGCGATACCTCGCTCTCCGGCGCCTCCTCCGGCTGTGACTCCAGCAGCCCGTCCTCCGCGTCCAGGCTCACCACGAACCCACCCTGCGAGGGCAACTCCTCCGCCAGCGCCTCCTCGGTGACGATGACCTGCACCTTCGCGTCCTTGAGCACGTGCAGCACCCGCTCCGGGAAGCGCGCCGTGGACGGATCCACCGGGACGTATGCCCCGCCCGCCTTGAGGATGCCCAGCAGGCCCACCAGCGCGTGCGCCTTCCTCTCCACGAACAGGCCCACCCGCCGCTCCGGCTCCACTCCCAACGCCTTCAGCCAGTGCGCCACCTGGTTCGCCCGCCGCTCCAGCTCCGCGTAGGTGAGCTGCCCGTCCGCGGCCACCACCGCCACCGCATCCGGTGTTCTCGCCGCCTGCTCGGAGATGAGCTCGTGGATGCACCGCCGCTCGTACGGCGCCGCGGTGTCGTTCCACTCCACCAGCACCTTCCGCCGCTCCTCCTCCGTCAGCAGTGGGAGATCGGACAGCCGCTGCCGGCCCTCGTGCGCCACCACGCCTTCCAGCAACCGCTGGAAGTGCCTCGCCATGCGCTCCACCGTGGAGACCTCGAAGAGGTCCGTGCTGTACATCCACGAGCACACCAGCCCCTCCGCCGTCGGATTCACCAGCACCGTCATGTCCAGCTTGGACGCGACCGGCACCTGATCCTCGTGGCTCAGCTTCAGCCCCGGCAGCTCCGGCGCCGACAACGGCATGTTCTGCAGCACCAGCTTCACCTGGAAGAGCGGCGCGTGCGCCGTGCTGCGCTCCGGATTGAGCGCGCGCACCACCTCCTCGAAGGGCACGTCCTGGTGCGAGTTCGCCTCCATCGACACCTGCCTGGCCTGCGCCAGCAGCTCGCGGAACGTGGGGTTGCCCTCCATCCTCAGCCGCAGCACCAGCTGGTTGATGAAGAAGCCGATGAGCGGCTCCGTCTCCACGTGGTTGCGGTTGGCCACGTCCGTGCCCACCACCACGTCCGTCTGCCCGCTGTAGCGGTGCAGCAGCGACTGGAACCCCGCCATCAACACCATGAAGAGCGTGGACCGCTCGCGCAGTGCCAGCGCCTCCAGCTTCCGGCTCAGCTCCGCGCTCAGCGTCGACAGCAGCGTGCCGCCCCGGTACGTGCGCACCGCGGGCCTCGGCCGGTCCGCCGGGAGTTCCAGCACCGCCGGCGCTCCCTCCAGCTGCTTCCGCCAGTAGCTCAGCTGCGCTTCCAGCGCCTCGCCCTGGAGCCACTGCCGTTGCCACGCCGCGTAGTCCGCGTACTGCACCGGCAGGGCCGGCAGCCGTGCGGGCCGTTTCTCCTGGTGCGCCGTGTACTGCTCCACCACCTCGCGCACCAACACGCCCAGCGACCAGCCGTCCGAGACGATGTGGTGCATCGTCAACAGCAGCAGGTGCACCTCGTCCTCGAGCCACAGCAGCGTGGCGCGCATCAGGGGCCCCTTGCTCAGGTCGAAGGGCCGCTGTGCCTCCATCTCCTTCAGCCGCCGTGTCTCCTGCTCGCGTGTGCCGGGCGGCAACTCCCGCAGGTCCACCCGGGCCAGGGTCATCTCCACCGAGGGAATGACCCTCTGCGCGGCGCCCTCCGGCCCCTCCTCGATGACGGTCCGCAGCGACTCGTGCCGGCGCACCAACTCCTGGAAGGCATGCTCCATCGCCCGCATGTCCAGGTTGCCCTCGAACCGCAGGAAGATGGGGATGTTGAAGGTGGCGAGCCCGGGCTCGAGCTGCTCCAGGAACCACAGCCGTTGCTGCGCGAACGACAGCGGCATGTGCTCGCGGCGTGTCACGGGGCGCAGGGCCGGGGCCTGGAGTTTCTGGCCCACACCCATGGCCGCGTCCACGCGCCCGGCCTGGTCCTCCAGCGTCCGCGCCTCGAAGAGCGCCTGCAGGGGCAGCTCCACCTGGAAGGCGCCACGGATGCGGGACAGCAGCCGCGTGGCCAGCAGCGAGTGGCCTCCCAACACGAAGAAGTCGTCCCTCACGCCCACCTGCTCCAGGCCGAGCAGCTCACTCCAGAGTCCCGCGAGCTTGCTCTCGGTCTCCGTGCGCGGGGCGATGTGGGACTCGTCCGCGCGAGGCGCCTCGGGCGCGGGCAGTGCCCTGCGGTCCAGCTTGCCGTTGCGCGTGAGGGGCAGGGCGTCCAGCACGACGAACGCCGCGGGCACCATGTACTCGGGCAGGCTGTCGCGGAGGAAGGTGCGCAGTGCCGCCGTCTCCACGGTTTCGCCCGGGCGCGCGGTGACGTAGGCCACCAGTCCCGTGCCACCCGCGAGGTCCTCGCGTGCCACCACCACCGCCTCGCGCACCGCTGGGTGCCGGACGAGCACGCCCTCCACCTCTCCGGGCTCGATGCGCAGGCCGCGCACCTTCACCTGGAAGTCGATGCGCCCGAGGAACTGGAGCTGGCCGTCCCGCGACCAGCGGACCTTGTCTCCGGTGCGGTACAGGCGCGCACCAGGCTCGGTACCGAAGGGGTTCGGCACGAAGCGCTCGGCGGTGAGCGCGGGCCGGCCCAGATAGCCGAGCGCCAGTTGCACGCCACCGATGTACAGCTCTCCAGGCACGCCGACGGGCACCGGCCTCAGCGCGGCGTCCAGCACGTACACCTGGGTGTTCGCCACCGGCTTGCCGATGGGCAGCGTGCCGCCGGGCTCCTGGCCCGAGATGGCCGCCCACGTGGCGTCGATGGTGGTCTCGGTGGGTCCGTAGAGGTTGACCAGACGGACCTCGGGCAGCACCGCGCGCAGGCGCACGGCCAGTTCCGAGGGCAGCGCTTCACCACCGCAGAAGAGCCAGCGCAGCTCCGTGGCCTGGGCCAGCGCGGGCTCGTCCAGCATGAAGCGCAGCAGCGAGGGCACCACCTGGAGGACGTGGATGCGCTGGCGCACCACGCACTCCACCAGGGCCGCCGGGTCGCGGTGGGCCTCGGGCGGGGCGAGCACCAGCGGCGCGCCCACCAGCAGCGGCGCCCAGCACTCCCAGACGGAGGCGTCGAAGCTCAGCGGCGTCTTCTGGAGGACCCGCTCCCCGGCGCCCAGGCCGAAGGTGGAGAGCAGCCACGCCATGTGGTTCGCCAGGGCCCCATGGGAGATGAGCGCTCCCTTGGGCTGGCCCGTGCTTCCGGAGGTGTAGAGGACGTAGGCCGGGTGCTCGGCGGTGACGCCGACGGGCGGCAGGGGAGTCGCCTGGGAGATGGTCTCCCAGCCCGCATCGACGGCCACGAGGTGGCCCGGGAAGGACGGCACCGTGGCTCGCAGGTGCTCCCGGGTGAGGAGCACGGGCGCGGCGGTGTCTTCCAACATGAAGGCCAGGCGCTCGCGCGGCGCGGAGGGGTCCAGCGGGACGTAGGCCGCTCCCGCTTCGAGGATGCCCAGCAGGCCCACCATCAACTCCAGTGAGCGCTCCATGCACACCGCCACCCGGTCACCCGGCTTCACGCCGAGGGCTCGCAGGTGGTGCGAGAGCTGGCGCGCCCGGCGCTCCAGTTCCGCGTAGGTGAGCCGCTGGTCCTCGAACACCACCGCCATCGCGTCCGGCGTGCGCGCGGCCTGAGCCTCGAACAGCTCGTGCACGCGGGCTTCGCGTGGGTAGTCCGCAGCGGTGGCGTTCCACTCCACCAGCACCCGGCGCCGCTCCGCCTCGGACATGAGCGACAGCTGGGAGATGCGCCGCTCGGGATGGGCGACCGCGTCCTCCAGCAGCAGGCGCAGGTGCTCCATCATCCGCTCGGCCGTGGCGGCCTCGAACAGATCGCTCCGGTACTCGAGCTCGCCGTTCAGCCCCTGGGGCGATTCGGTGAAGGAAAGGGAGAGCTCGAACCGGGCGGTGCCGCTGTCCAGCGGCAGGGGCTTGATACCCATGCCGGGCATGCTCAGCTCCGCCGTGGGCGTGTTGAGCAGACCCAGTGCCACCTGGAAGAACGGCGTGCGTCCGAGCTGCTGCCGCGGAGGCTGCAACACCTCGACGAGCTTCTCGAAGGGCACGTCCTGGTGCGCGTACGCCCCGAGCGTCACGTCCTTCACCCGGCCGAGCAGCTCGCGGAAGGAGGGGTTCCCTTCCAGCCGGGTACGCAGCACCAACGTGTTGACGAAGAAGCCGATGAGCTCCTCCGTCTGGGCCTGGGTGCGTCCGGCGATGGGCGCGCCCACGCAGATGTCGTCTTGTCCCGAGTAGCGCGCCAGCACCACCTGCAGGCCCGCCAGCAGACCCATGAACAGCGTGGCTCCCTCGCGTTGGCACAGCGCCTTCAGGCCGTGCATCAAGCCCGGGGGCAGCTCCACCTTCAGCGAGGCGCCGGGGTTGCGCGCGTCCGCGGTGCGCGGCCGGTCCGTGGGCAGCTCCAGCGTGGGCGGAGCCCCCTCGAGCTGCTGCTTCCAATAGCCGAGCTGTTGCTCCAGCACCTCACCCTGGAGCCAGTCGCGCTGCCACGCCGCGTAATCCATGTACTGGATGGGCAGCTCGGGCAGCGGTGAGGGCTTCCCAGCGGAGAACGCCGCGTAGAGGGTAACGACCTCGCGGATCAGCACGGCGAGGGACCAGCCATCCGAGACGATGTGGTGCATCGTCACCAGCAGCAGGTGCTCCCGGGCGGTGAGCCGCAGCAGCTTCGTGCGCAGCAGCGGCCCTCGGGCGAGGTCGAACGGCTGGCGCGCGTCCTCCTGGGCCAGACGCAGGGCCTCCGCCTCTCGCTCCGCGGGCGGCTGGTGCCCCAAGTCCTTCACCTCCAGTGCCCAGTGCGAGGCGGGCGCGATGACCTGGAAGGGCCTGTCCTCGCGGACCCGGAAGCTGGTGCGGAGCGACTGGTGACGGCGGACCAGCTCGGTGAAGGCGCGCTCCAGCGCGGCGGCGTTGAGCTCGCCCTCCAGCCGCAGGGCGGCCGGCATGTTGTAGACGGCGCTTCCCGGCTGGTACTGGTCCAGGAACCACAGCCGCTGCTGTGCGAAGGACAGCTCCGCCTCGACCGAGCGCGGGACGATCATCGGGGCGGACACCCGGCGGGTATTGGCCTGGGCCTGGGCCTCGACGCGACGGGCGAGAGCTTCCACGGTGGGAGACTCGAACAGCGCTCGCAGGGGCAGGTCCACGCCCAGGGAGGAGCGCAGACGGGAGACGATCTGCGTGGCCAGCAGCGAGTGGCCGCCCAGGTTGAAGAAGTTGTCGGTGACGCTCAGCCGAGGCAGGCCCAGGACGCTGGAGAAGGTGTCCGCGAGCGTCTGCTCCACCGCGGTGCGAGGCGCGACGAAGGGCGCTGCACCGCGCAGGCTGTCCGCGTCGGGGGCGGGCAGCATGCGACGGGCCAGCTTGCCGCTGGGCGTGAGAGGCAGGGCCTCCAGGCGAACCAGGGCCGAGGGCACCATGTACTCGGGCAACCGGCGGGCCAGGGACTGACGCAGCGCCTCGGGCTCCCAGGCTGTGCCCGGGTGGAGCACCACGTAACCCACCAGCCGCTTGTCACCCGGCGAGTCCTCGCGCACCAGGGCCGCCGCGTCACGGACGCCCGGAGCTTCGCGCAGGGCTGCTTCCACTTCACCCTGCTCGATGCGGAAGCCACGCACCTTCACCTGGCCGTCCGAGCGGCCCAGGTATTCCACGGTGCCGTCGGCCCTCCAGCGGGCATGGTCGCCGGTGCGGTAGAGGCGGGCTCCGGGCTCACGGGAGAACGGGTTGGGGATGAACTTGTCGGCCGTGAGTTGGGCACGCTCGTGGTAGCCGAGCGCCAGTTGCACGCCGCCGATGAACAGCTCTCCGCGCACGCCCACGGGGCAGGGGTAGCCCTGCGCATCCAGCACGTAGAGCGGCGTGTGGGGCAGGGGCGAGCCGATGGGAGGCAGGCGAGGCCACGAGGCGGGCGGCCCTTGTAGCCGGTGGGCGCTCACCACGTGGGTTTCCGAGGGGCCGTACTGGTTCTCCAGGACGCACCCGGGCAGCCGCTCGAAGAGGGCCACGAGGGCGGGTGTCACCTGGAGTTGCTCACCGGCCGTCACCACCTCACGCAGGCTGGTGGGCAGGGGCGCCCCATGGGCCACCGCGTCGGCGAGGGCCTGGAGGGCGACGAAGGGCAGGAAGAGCCGCTGCACGCCATGGCGCACCAGCAACGCGAGCAGCGCGGGCATGTCCTGGCGAACCGGGGCGGTGGGGATGACGAGGGTGCCACCGCCGCACCAGGTGGAGAAGAGCTCCTGGAAGGAGACGTCGAAGCTGAGGGAGGCGAACTGGAGGGTGGTGGCCGCCGGGTTGACGGACTGGCGCAGCTGCCACTCCAGCAGGTTGCTCAACGCGCGGTGAGGCAGGGCCACGCCCTTGGGCTTGCCCGTGCTCCCCGAGGTGTAGATGACGTAGCAGGAGGACTCGGGTGACAGCGCGTGGGCCGGAGCATGCGCCGGTTGACGGGAGAGCGCCTCGGCTTCCGTGTCCACGCACATCCATCGGGCCCGCGTGCCCGTGGAGAGCGAGGAGGCCAGGGAGGACTGCGTGAGCACCAGGGGAACACCCGCGTCCTCGAGCATGAAGGCCAGACGCTCGGAGGGGTAGGCGGGGTCGAGCGGCACATAGGCGGCGCCGGCCTTGAGGACGGCCAGCACGGCCACGGCCATCTCCAGCGAGCGCTCCAGGCACAGGGCCACCCTGTCACCCGGGCGCACGCCCCGCGCGTATAGGGCATGAGCGAGCTGATTGGCCCGGCGCTCCAACTGCGCGTAGGTGAGCTGGCTGCCCTCGAACATCACCGCCACGGCGTCCGGGGTGCGCGAGGCCTGGGCCTCGAACAGCTCGTGCACGCAGGCGGGGCGAGAGGGGGCCTCCGTGGGGGTGTTCCACTCCACCAGCACCTGGCGCTGCTCCGCCTCGGACATGAGCGACAGCTGGGAGAGACGCCGCTCGGGGTGGGCCACGGCGTCCTCCAGCAGCAGGCGCAGGTGCTCCATCATTCGCGCGGCCGTGGAGGCATCGAACAGATCGCTCCGGTACTCCAGTGCTCCCTCTAC
The DNA here is from genome assembly GCF_001896145.1 of Archangium sp. Cb G35. NCBI lineage: Bacteria > Pseudomonadati > Myxococcota > Myxococcia > Myxococcales > Archangiaceae > Archangium > Archangium sp. Cb G35. The sequence continues at coordinate 209,106 of NZ_MPOI01000017.1, read as the reverse complement.
CCCCTGGGCCGACTGGCGCAGCGTCAGCGTGAAGTCGAACTTGGCGGTGCGCGTGTCCAGATCCACCAGCCGGAGGTCGAGCCCGGGCACGCTCAGCTCCGCCGAGGGCGTGTTGAGCAGCACCAGCGCCACCTGGAAGAAGGGCGTGTGCTCCGGCATCCGCGGAGGCTGCAACACCTCGACGAGCTTCTCGAAGGGCACGTCCTGGTTCGCGTACGCCCCGAGCGTCACGTCCTTCACCCGGCCGAGCAGCTCGCGGAAGGTGGGGTTCCCGTCCATCCGGGTGCGCATCACCAGCGTGTTGACGAAGAAGCCGACGAGCTCCTCTGTCTGGGTCTGGGTGCGTCCGGCGATGGGTGCGCCCACGCAGATGTCGTCCTGTCCCGAGTAGCGCGCGAGCACCGCCTGCAAACCCGCGAGCAGGCCCATGAACAGCGTGGCTCCCTCGTGCTGGCACAGCGCGCCGAGCTTCTGGATCAGCTCCGGTGGCAGCTCCACGTTCAGCGTGGCGCCCGGGTTTCGCTCGTCCGCGGTGCGAGGTCTGTCGGTGGGCAGCTCCAGCGAGGGCGGAGCCCCTTCGAGCTGCTTCCTCCAGTAGCCAATCTGCTGCTCCAGCACTTCACCCTGGAGCCACTCGCGCTGCCACATGGAGTAGTCCACGTACTGGATGGACAGCTCGGGCAGTGGCGAGGGCCTTCCAGTGACGCAAGCGTCGTACAGCGCCACCATGTCGCGGATCAGCACGGCGATGGACCAGCCGTCCGAGACGGTGTGGTGCAGGACGAGGATCAACAGGTGATCCTGCTCCGCCAGGCGCAGCAGCTTCGTGCGCAGCAGGGGACCCCGGGCGAGGTCGAACGGCTGGCGTGCCTCCTCTTGCGCCAGTCGCATGGCCTCGGCTTCCCGCTCTGGCCGAGGCAGGTGCCCCAGATCGGTCACTTCCAGCGTCCGGTGCGAGGCGGGAGCGATGACCTGGACCGGCTTGCCCTCGCGAACCTGGAAGGTGGTGCGGAGGACTTCGTGGCGGTGGACCAGCTGGGTGAAGGCACGCTCCAGGGCGCTCACATCGAGCGTCCCCTCCAGCCGCAGGCCGGCCGGCATGTTGTAGAGCGCGGTGCCCGGCTGGTACTGGTCCAGGAACCACAGCCGCTGCTGCGCGAAGGACAGCTCTCCCTCGGTCAGCCCCGTGCGTGGCACGACCACCGCCGTGCGAGCCTTGTTCTCGCCGGTCTGTGTCTGGGCCTCGATGCGACGGGCGAGCGCCTCCACGGAGGGGGCCTCGAAGAGGGCGCGCAGGGGCAGGTCCACGCCCAGGGAGGAGCGCAGACGGGAGACGATCTGCGTGGCCAGCAGCGAGTGGCCACCCATGCTGAAGAAGTTGTCGGTGACGCTCAGGCGCGGCAGGCCCAGGACACTGGAGAAGGTGTCCGCGAGCGTCTGCTCCACCGGGTTGCGAGGCGCGACGAAGGGCGCCGCACCGCGCAGACTGTCCGCGTCGGGAGCGGGCAACTGGCCGCGGTTCAGTTTGCCACTGGGGTTGAGTGGCAGGGCGTCCAGGCGCACCAGGGCCGAGGGCACCATGTACTCGGGCAGCCGGCTGGCCAGGGACTGGCGCAGCGCTTCGGGCTCCCAGTCGATGCCGGGGTGGAGCACCACGTAGCCCACCAGCCGCTTGTCACCCGGCGAGTCCTCGCGCACCAGGGCCGTGGCGTCGCGGACACCCGGGGCTTCGCGCAGGGCGGCATCCACCTCGCCCATTTCGATGCGGAAGCCACGCACCTTCACCTGTCCGTCCAGACGGCCCAGGTACTCCAGGGTGCCGTCGGCCCTCCAGCGGACGTGATCGCCGGTGCGGTAGAGGCGGGCTCCGGGCTCGCTGGAGAAGGGGTTGGGGACGAACCTGTCGGCGGTGAGATGGGGGCGGTCGTGGTAGCCGAGCGCCAGCTGCGGGCCGCCCACGAACACGTCCCCGCGCACGCCAATGGGGCAGAGCTGGCCGTGCTCATCCAGCACGTAGAGCGGCGTGTTGGGCAGGGGCGAGCCGACGGGAGGGAGACGCGGCCAGGAGGCGGGAGGGCCGCGCAGCCGGTGGGCCGTCACCACGTGGGCTTCCGAGGGGCCGTACTGGTTCTCCAGCACGCACGCGGGCAGCCGCTCGAAGAGGGAGACGAGGGCGGGCGTTACCTGGAGTTGCTCACCGGCGGTCACCAGCTCGCGCAGGCTGGTGGGCAGGGGCCCTCCGTGGGCCACGGCGTCGGCGAGGGCTTGCAGGACGACGAAGGGCACGAAGAGCCGCTGCACGCGATGGCGCACCAGCAACGCGAGCAGCGCGGGCATGTCCCGGCGAACGGCGGCGGTGGGGACGATGAGGGTGCCGCCGGTGTCCCAGGTGGTGAAGAACTCCTGGATGGAGACGTCGAAGCTGAGGGAGGAGAACTGGAGGGTGGTGGCTCCCGGGAGGTTGGACTGGCGTATCTGCCACGCCAGCATGTTGCTCAACGCCCGGTGGGGCATGACGATGCCCTTGGGTGTGCCCGTGCTCCCCGAGGTGTAGATGATGTACGCGGGGTGCCCCGGGGTGACGCCGGAGGCCAGGGGCTCGGAAGACACCTGGGAGAAGGCCCGCCAGGAGGGCTCGAGCTCCAGCACGTGGCCCGAGAAGGGGGGCAGGGTGGCGCGCAGGTGCTCCTGGGTGAGGAGCACGGTCGCGCCGGTGTCCTCGAGCATGAAGGACAGCCGCTCCGCGGGGTAGGCGGGATCGAGCGGCACGTAGGAGGCGCCGGCCTTGAGGACGGCGAGCACCGCCACGATCATCTCGAGCGAGCGCTCCAGGCAGATGGCCACCCAGACACCCGGGCGGACGCCCCGCTCGCGCAGGACATGGGCGAGCTGGTTGGCGCGCTGCTCCAACTGGGCGTAGGTGAGCTGGCTGTCCTCGAACACGACGGCCACCGCGTCCGGCGTGCGCGGGACCTGGGCCTCGAACAGCTCGTGCATGCAGAAGGGGCGGACGGGTTCCGGCGTGGTGGTGTTCCACTCCACCATCACCTGGCGACGCTCCGCCTCGGACATGAGCGACAGCTGGGAGATGCGCCGCTCGGGATGGGCGACCGCGTCCTCCAGCAGTTGGCGCAGGTGCTCCATCATCCGCGCGGCCGTGGAGGCCTCGAACAGGTCGCTCCGGTACTCCAACGTGGTGCTCAGGCCACGCGGCGTCTCGGTGATGACCAGCGTGAAGTCGAACTTGGCGGTGCCCGAGTCCACCTCCACCGGCTGGAAGGTGAGCCCGGGCCCCCTCAGTTCCGACGAGGGCGTGTTGAGCAGCACCAGCGCCACCTGGAAGAAGGGCGTGTGCTCCGGCAGCCGCGGGGGCTGCAACACCTCGACGAGCTTCTCGAAGGGCACGTCCTGGTTCGCGTACGCCCCGAGCGTCACCTCCCTCGCCTGCCTCAACAGCTCGAGGAAGGTCGGGTCGCCGTGCAGCTGGCCCCGCAGCACCAGCGTGTTGACGAAGAAGCCGATGAGCGCCTCGGTCTGGGGCTGGTTGCGCCCGGCGATGGGCGCGCCCACGCAGATGTCGTCCTGCCCCGTGTAGCGCGCCAGCAGCACCTGCAGGCCCGCCAGCAGGCCCATGAACAGCGTGCCCTTCTCACGCCGGCACAGCGCCCTCAGGCCCTGCGTCAGCTCCAGCGGCAGCTCCACCCTCAGCGAGGCGCCGGGGTTGCGCGTGTTCGCGGTGCGCGGCCAGTCCGTGGACAGCTCCAGCGCGGGAGGGACTCCCTCGAGCTGCTTCCTCCAGTACTCCACCTGCCGCGTGAGGACCTGTCCCCGCATCCACTCGCGCTGCCACACCGCGTAGTCCGCGTACTGGATGGGCAGCTCGGGCAGCGGTGAGGGCTTTCCCGCGACGAACGCCGCGTAGAGCGTGACGACCTCGCGGATCAGCACGCCGACGGACCAGGAGTCCGAGACGATGTGGTGCATCGTCACCAGCAGCAGGTGCTCCTCCGCCGTCAGCCGCAGCAGCCTCGCGCGCAGCAGGGGTCCACGGGAGAGGTCGAAGGGCCGGGAGGACTCCTCGAGCGCCAGGCGCATTCCCTCCGCTTCCCGCTCCAGCTCCGGCAGATGCCCCAGGCCCTCCACTTCCAGTGTCCAGGGCATGCCGGGCGAGATGATCTGGACCGGATCGCCCTCGTGGGCCTGGAAGGTCGTGTGCAGGGCCTCATGGCGGCTCATCACATCGGCGAAGGCCCGCCCCAGCGCCGCCACGTCGAGCGTGCCCTTCAGCCGCATCGCGGCCGGCATGTTGTAGAGCGCGCTTCCCGGCTGGTACTGGTCCAGGAACCACAGCCGCTGCTGTGCGTACGAGAGCGGCAACAGGCCGGTCCGGGGCGCGCGGGGAATGACTCCTTCCCGGACCGCGGGTGCCTCGGGGCGCACCGGGACGGAGGTGCTCGGGGTGGGCTCCACGGGGGCCTGGCGGCGCCGGGCCGTGGGCGTGAGGGCCTCCACCTCGCCGTCCGCGCGGTAGCGGGCGGGAGTGCCGGTGCCATACAGGCGGGCCTCCGTACCATCGGGCGAGGCACGGAGCCGGGTCCGCGTCAGCTCGGGCGCCTTCCAGAAGCCCAGGGGCGCCGCGTCACCACCGAGGAACAGCTCGCCCACCACGCCCACCGGGGCGCGGCGTCCCGCGGCGTCCAATACGAACCGGGAGGTCCGGGGAGCCGCGTCCTTCGTATCGGGCAGCGGAGACACGGGGGCCACCACGCGTGCGGAGGCCACCCGTTTCAGCGTCTCGGCCACGTCCGCCGGGAGCCCGTCGGCTTCATCGAGCACAAGCGTGCGCACCGGACCGAGGACCTGGGCCGCATCCGGCATCCTCGCGAGCGATTGCGCGAGTGCGGCGGTGCAGCGCAGGTGTGCCGGAGGACTGGCGCGCAGCGAGTCCACCAGCGCGCTGATGCCATCCGCCTCCACGAGCACCGGGGCAGAAGGCGCGGGGGCCTGCCCTTCCTGGCTCCGGCGGCGCAGCACGTCCAGGTGCCGCAGGCCCTCCATGGCTGCTTCATGCCCCAGGCCGAAGTCGATGAGGCAGGCCACCTCGTCGACATCCGCCTGGCGCAGTTGCTCCACGCGGGCCGCGAGCGTCTCGGGCGTTCCGAACATGCCGCCCGCCTCCAGGTACCGGGAGACGCCCTGCTTCAGCAGCACCTCCATGTCCTGGGGCGTGAGGTCGCGCACGTCGAAGCCCAGGCCCTGGTTCGCCACCAGCCCGTTGAACAGCTCCACCGAGCTGCGGAAGTAGCGGGTGAGCGGCTCGCGCGCCTGGCGCTTCACTTCCTCCTGGCTCGCCGCCACGAAGGTGTGGAGCATCAGCACCACATGGCCCCGGCCGTGCCCCGCCTTGCGCCGCGCCTCGCGGTAGAGGGCGATCTTCTTCGCCAGCTCCTCGAAATCCTGTCCCAGCCCCAGCACGTTGGTGAGCAGGCCCGTGCCCAGCTCGCCCGCCAGCCGGAAGGTCTCCGGGTTGAAGGCGGCGGTGATCCAGATGGGCAGCTCCTCCTGCACCGGCCGGGGACGGATGGAGATCTCCACCTCGGTCCCCGTGCCGTTGGTGCGGCGCACGGAGCCGCCGCGCCACAGGGTGCGCACCTCTTCCACGCCGCGCCGGATGGCCTCGGGGCGCTGGTGGAAATTCTGGGGGGCGAAGACGAAGTCGTTGGCGTTCCAGCCCGTGGCGAAGGAGACACCCGCGCGGCCATCCGAGAGGTTGTCGATGACGGACCACTCCTCGGCCACGCGAATGGGGTCATGCAGCGGGAGCACCACGCTGCCGGCGCGCAGGGAGACGCGCTCGGTGACCATGGCCAGTGCCGCGCTGGTGGCGGTGGGGCTGGGGTAGGGGCCGCCGAAGGCATGGAAGTGCCGCTCGGGCGTCCACACCGCGCTGAAGCCGTGCGTGTCGGCGAACTTCGCTCCGTCGATGAGGAGTTGGTACTTCTTCCGGCCCGAGGCCTCCGCGTCGTTGGCGAAGTAGAAGAGGCTGAAGTCCAGCGGCCGGGCCGTGGTCCGCTCCGGGCGGAGCGACACGAGCCGTGCCGCCGGCTGGGCCGGGAACACCACCTGGAGCCCGCGTGCGAGCGCCCAGAGCAGCTCCACGCCCGCCGGATCCGCGGAGGCGTCCGAGGCGCTCAGCCACGTCTCGCCCGGGCGGGAGTCCACGCGTGCATCCAGCGCGGCGAAGCGGTGGAGCAGATTTCGGTGGCTCCACATCAGGCGCGGGCGTCCACCGTCTTCCGTCTCCCGCACGAGGCAGGCCAGGCCGCCCGCGTCCACGGCTGGCGGCAGCGGCCCGGCCGGCGGCTCACCGGAGAGCGAGAGGCGGATGACCCGGCTCTCGTCCACTCCTGGAGGCAGCGGCAGCGAAGCGGTGGTGATGAGCAGGGGCGGGAATCCGTCCAGCCCGAGCCTGGACACCTCCTCGGACTGTTCCCGTGAGACGAGCGCATAGGCGCCGCCGGAGGCCAGCACGCCCCACAGGGCCACCGCGCGCTCGGGAGAGGGCTCCAGGCTCACGGCCACTGGGATGCCAGGGCCCACACCGCGGGCACGCAGTCCGGACGCGAGCGCGAGCGCATGGGCACGCAGGGCCCGCCACGTCAGGTGCTGGTCTCCGCGACGGAGCGCCACCGCATCCGGCGTGCGCTCGGCCTGGGCGGAGAGCAGGGTCGCGAGAGACGCGGCCTCGGAGGCTCCGGCCACCGGGCCTGCCGTCCGCTCCGGGGCTGCCTCCAGGGACAACTGGGACAGGGGTTTGTCCGGCGAGGCCACCGCATCGGTGAGCAACGCCTCCAACTGCGAGAGCAGCCGGACGACGGTGGCGGCGTCGAACAGGTCGACGGCGTACTCCAGCGTGCCGGAGAAGCCCTGTGCGTCCTCGCGCATCAGCAGCGTGAGGTCCGCGAGCGATGTGCCGTACTGCGCGGGCAGTCCGGTGACGTCGAAGTAGCTCAACCGCAGGCCCGGGAACTCCAGGATGGGCGCGGACACGTCCTGCGTGTGCAGCAGGAAGATGGCGTCGAACAGACGCGACAGCCGGGCCTCCTCACCGGGCTCGAGCTCTCCGAGGAGCTGCTCGTAGGGCACGTCCGGGTGGGCGAAGGCGGTGAGCGTGGTGTCGCGGACGCGGAGCGCCAGCGAGCGGAAGCTCGGGTCACCCTCCAGGGAGGTGCGCAGGGCCAGGGCGTGGGCCACGTAGCCGATCTGCGGCTCCAGCTCGGGGCGGGTCCGGTTGCCGATGGAGGTGCCCACGAGGATGTCCTCCTGACCCGAGCAGCGGGCCAGGAGCGCCTTGAAGCCGGCGAGCAGCGTCATGTACGGCGTGAGGCCCTCGCGCTGGCTGAAGGCCTGGAGGGCGGTGCCGAGCGCCTTGGGGAAGGCGAACGAGTGCCGCGCACCACGGCGGCGCGCACCCTCGGCGCGGGGACGATCCAGCGGGAGGGGCAGGGGACCTGGCCGCCGCGCGAGCTGCTTGCGCCAGTACGCCTGTTGCGCCGTGAGCGTGCCATCGGAGAGGGCGCGGCGCTGCCAGACGGTGAAGTCGATGTACTGGATGGGCAGCTCGGGCAGGGGAACGGGCCGCCCGTGGACGAAGCCGGTGTAGAAGGCCACCGCTTCCCGGATGAAGTTCACCAGGGACAGCGTGTCCGCCACGATGTGGTGGATGGTGACGAGCAGGATGTACTCGGCCTCGGCCATCCGGAGCAGTTGCACGCGGACCAGTGGTCCCCGATCGAGAGGGAACGGCTCGGCGGGCGCGAGACGGGCCAGCCGCATGGCCTCGGCCTCGCGGTCCCCGGTGAAGCCGCGCAGGTCCACCACGGGGAGGGAGATGCGCACCTCGGAGAAGATGCGAGGCACGGCCCTGCCGTCCACCTGGGTGAAGACGGTGCGCAGGGACTCGTGCCGGCGGATGACCTCGTTGAGGCCGCGCTCCAGCAAGCTGGGCTGCAGCGCGCCGGAGATCCGGATCGCGAGCGGCTCGTTGAAGATGGAGCTTCCCGGCTCGCGCAGCTCCATCTCCCAGACGCGATCCTGCACGTAGGACAGGGGGATCTCCCCAGTACGGGGAACGGGGAGCATCGCCGCCGCCGGGGCCTCGCCGGCCGGCAGCTCCACCTGGAGCCGGGCCTCGATGCGCGCGGCCAGACCGGCGATGGTGGGCGCCTCGAAGAGGTCGCTGAGGGGGATCTGCACCCGGAACGTCTCGCGCAGCCGGGTGAGGAGCTGCGCCGCCATCAGTGAGTTGCCGCCGAGGTCGAGGAAGCTGTCGTCCGGACCGATGTCCTCCACGCCCAGCCGCTCGCGCCACAGCTCCGTCAGGCGCTGCTGGATGTCACCCTGGGGCGCACGCGCCTCGGGCGTCACGGGCACCGCGGGCGGCGGCACGGTGGCGATGGCAGCGGGCGCGGCAACGGGAGCCGCGGCCGGGAGCGGCAGGGGGAGGGCGGGCCGCTCCTCGAGGGTGATCCGCTTCTCCTCGAAGGGGTAGCCCGGCAGCGGGATGCGGCGGCGGTGCTCGTGGGCGTGGAAACCCTTCCAGTCCACGGCGGCGCCCGCGCGCCAGAGCGTGCCGAGGGACTCCAGCAGGGTCTGGGCATCGGACGTGGAGGTGCCGCTCCGGCGGAGCGAAGGCACCACCAGTGCTTCACGTGCGGTCTTCAGGCGCAGCCGGGCGAGCGCGGTGAGCGCCTGATCCGGGCCGGCCTCGATGAACCAGCCGCAGCCGGCGTCCACCAGCGCGTCCAGCCCAGAGGCGAAGCGCACGGGCTCGCGCATCTGCCGGGCCCAGTAGCGCGGGGAGGTGGCTTCCTCGGGGCGGATCCACGTGCCGGTGAGGCTGGACACGAAGGGAATGGCGGGCGCGTTCAACGTGAGACCGGCCACGGCCCGCTCCAGCTCGGCCATGACGGGCTCCACCGCGCGCGAGTGGAACGCGTGCGCCGCGGCGAGCCGCACCATGCCCACGCGGCGCGCGGACAGCTGGCGCTCCAGGGACTCCAGCGCCTCGACGGGGCCGGACACGGTGCAGCGATCCGGGCCGTTGAGGGCGGCGATCTCCAGCTCACCAGAGAGCAGGGGCGCCACCTCCGAGGCGGAGAGCCCCACCCCGAGCATGCCGCCGGGCGGGAGCCGGGACATGAGCTCGCCGCGAACGACGGCCAGCCGGAGCGCGTCCTCCAGGGAGAGCACGCCGGACAAGCACGCCGCCGTGTACTCGCCGAAGCTGTGGCCGAGCAGCGCGGAAGGCTTGAAGCCGAAGCCCATCCACAGCTTTGCGAGCGCGTACTCCACCGACAGGAGCGCGGGCAGCGCGAAGCGGGGCTCGGCGAGACGCGCTTCCGCCTGGGCCTCGCAGCCCGGCTCGGGGAAGAGCACCGGGCGCAGGTCCTCGGACAGGCCCGCCTTGGGCAGCAGCGCTAGGCACGCGTCCAGCTCTCGCCGGAAGATCGGCTCGGTCGCGTAGAGCTCCTGGGCCATCCGGACGGATTGCGCGCCCTGGCCGGGGAACAGGAAGGCCACCCGGCGCGAGCGAGCGGCTTCCAGGTCACGTACCTCGGACGGAGTGCCCGGGTGGCGCAGTGCACGCAGCAGGCCCGCGGCATCCTCCGCGACCAGCGCACGGCGGTACTCGAAGGACTTGCGCCCCACGTTGCGCGTGAAGGCCAGGTCCGCGAGGTCTACCTCCGGGTGGGTCGCGATGAAGCCGGCCAGCGAGTGCGTCATCGCCTCCAGCGCGGAGGCACTCCGGGCCGACAGCGTGATGAGTTGCCGGGTGCGGTGGCCGCCCTGACCGCCGCCGTGGCGGGGGGCCTCCTCCAGCACCACGTGGGCGTTGGTGCCGCCGATGCCGAACGAGCTGACACCGGCCCTTCTCGGGCTCTCTCCGCGCTCCCACGTGCGAGGGGCGGTGTTCACGAAGAAGGGGCTGTGCTCGAAGTCGATCTCCGGGTTGGGCCGCTCGAAGTGGAGGCTCGGGGGCAGCTCGCCATGGTGCAGCGCGAGGGCGGCCTTGATGAGGCCGGCGATGCCGGCGGCGGTGTCCAGGTGCCCGATGTTGGTCTTCACCGAGCCGATGGCGCAGTAGCCGGTGCGGTCCGTCTGGCCGCGGAAGGCGCGGGTGAGCGCGGCGATCTCGATCGGGTCACCCAGCGAGGTACCGGTGCCGTGGGCTTCCAGGTAGCCGATGCTGGAGGCGTCCACGCCCGCCGAGGCAAGGGCGCGGGCGATGACCTCGCTCTGTCCCTGGACGCTGGGCGCGGTGTAGCTGACCTTGGCGGACGCGTCGTTGTTGAGGGCCGAGCCCTTGATGACGGCGTAGACGTGGTCCCCATCACGCAGGGCGTCCGAGAGCCGCTTGAGCACCACCACGCCCAGGCCGTTGCCGAGGACGGTGCCGCGGGCGCTCGCGTCGAACGCGCGGCAGTGCCCGTCGGGAGAGAGGATCATCCCCTCCTGGAAGCGGTAGCCGGTGCGCTGCGGCAGGGAGACCTTCACCGCGCCCGCGAGCGCCAGGTCCGACTGGCGGGTGCGCAGGCTCTGGCAGGCGAGGTGGACGGCGACCAGACCGGTGGAGCAGGCGGTATAGACGTTGAGGCACTCACCCGAGAGCCCGAGCTTGTAGGCCGTCTTGGTGGCCACGTTCTCGCCACTGGTGGTGCCGAGCGCCTCGAACAGCGAGGCCGGGTCCTTGCGCGTCTGGCCGAGCAGGGAGAGCAGGTGCACGCTCGAGCTCCCCGCTCCGGCGTGGAGCGAGATGGGCCCCTGGAAGCGCTCCGGGTCGTAGCCGGCGTCTTCCAGCGCATGCCACGCGCACTGGAGGAAGAGCCGCTGTTGCGGATCCATCCACTGCGCCTCGCGGGGCGACAGTTCGAAGAAGCGGGCATCGAATCCGTCCGCGCCCTCGAGGACTCCGCCCGAGGGGACGAAGTCCGGATGGTCGCGCAGCGAGTCGGGGAACAGCGGCGAGGGCTCCAGCTCCTCTGGAGCGAAGCGCGAGATGGACTCCACGCCCTGGCGCAGGTTCTCCCAGAAGGCGTGGACATCGTTGGCACCGGGGAAGCGTCCGGCCATGCCGATGAGGGCGATGTCGTGGGAGCTTTCATCCCCAGAGGATGCGGGACGCGGCACGGGTTCGGGGGCACGGGCCGGGAGCTCCCGCTCCAGCCGTGCGGCCAGCTTGCTCACGGTGGGGTGCTCGAAGAGGTGGGTGACCGGGACGGTCTGACCCAGCTCGTCGCGCAGCTGCGTGCTCGCCTTCACCACCAGCAGCGAGCTGCCGCCCAGGTCCTCGAAGAAGTGGTCGTGCAGCCCCACTCGAGGCACCTCGAGCACGCGGGCCCAGATGGTGGCGATGCGCCGCTCCAGCTCGGAGCGAGGCTCGGCGAAGGGGGCATCCGGTGCGGGGCCCACCGACTCGGGCGAGGGCAGCGCCTGGCGATCCACCTTGCCGCCCGGGGTGATGGGGAGCGCGTCCAGCCGCACGAAGGCGGAGGGCACCATCACCTCCGGGAGCCGCTCCTTGAGGAAGCGCCGCAGGGCGGCCGGCTCCATCTCCTCACCGGCCACGACGTATGCCACCAGCCTCGACTCACCAGCGCTCTCGCGCGGGACGACGGCCACCTGGCGCACGCCGGGGTACAGGCCCAGCGCCGCTTCCACCTCGCCGAGCTCCACCCGCACGCCACGCACCTTCACCTGCGCATCGCGCCGCCCGAGGAACTCCAGGCGTCCATCCGGCAGCAGGCGCACCAGGTCCCCGGTGCGGTACAGCCGCTCTCCCGGAGAAGCGGAGAAGGGGTTGGGTACGAAGCGCTCGGCGGTGAGCGCGGGGCGGTTGAGGTAGCCGCGGGCCACGCCCGTGCCGCCCACGTACAGCTCGCCGGGGATGCCCACGGGGACGGGTTCCATCCGCGCGTCCAGCACGTACGTCTGGGCGCCCGGGATGGCGCGGCCGATGGACGGCTGGCGGGGATCCACGTCCCGCTCCATGGTCGCGCAGACGGTCGCTTCGGTGGGGCCGTAGAAGTTGAGGAAGCGGCGGCCGTTCTTCCACCGCCTGGCCAGCTCCGGCGTGCACGCCTCGCCGACGGAGGCCACCACGGTCAGGGCGGGCAGGGCCTCCGGCTCCAGCGGAGCGAGCGAGGTGGGCGTGGCGGTGATGGTGGTGATGGCCTTCTCCGCGAGCACCTGCTGCAGCGGGGGGCCGGGCAGCAGCGACTCGGGCGGGGCGAGCACCAGCTCCGCGCCACAGAGCAGCGTGGAGAAGATCTCACTGACGGAGGCATCGAAGCCGATGGCCGCCAGTTGCAGGAAGCGGCCGCCAGGATGCAGGCCGAGGGCCTCGTGGGTGGCGCGGGCGGTGTTGCTCAGGCCGCGGTGCACCAGCAGGGTGCCCTTGGGCGTGCCGGTGGAGCCGGAGGTGAAGATGACGTAGGCGAGATTCGAGGGTGTGACGGCCGGCGCGGACGAGAGCGCCGTCTCCGGCTGGAGCGCGAGCGTGGAGCGTTCCGTGTCCAGGAGCACCAGCAACTCGCCCTGGGAGCCGAGGGAATCCGCGAGCGCCTCGCGGCTGATGAGCACGGGCACGCGGGCTTCGCGGAGCATCAGCTCCAGCCGTGCGGACGGGTAGCTGGTATCGAGCGGCAGGAAGGCGCCACCGGCCTTGAGCACGCCGAGCATCGCCACCACGAGCTCCGGCGTGCGCTCCAGGTGGATGCCCACGAGCACATCGGGTCCGACGCCGAGGGAGCGCAGGTGCCAGGCGAGCTGGTTGGCGCGTGCGTCCAGCTCCCGGTAGGTGAGGGCGGATTCTCCCAGGGAGACGGCGGTGGCATCGGGGGTGAGCCGCGCCTGCTCCTCGAAGAGGCGGTGCGCACAATCCTCGGGGACCGAGGGAGCGGTGCGGCTCCACTCCACCAGCGCGAGGTGCCGCTCCTCGTGGGAGAGCAGGGGCAGCTCGGAGACCCGGCGTCCGGGGGCCGCGGCGGCGCCCTCGAGCAGGAGACACAGGTGTCCCAGCATGCGGGAGACGGTGCTCGCGTCGAAGAGGTCGGTGGCGTACTCGCAGAGCAGCTCGAGCCCGTGGGCGGTATCGGTGACGGAGAGGGTGAGGTCGAGCTTGGTGGCGCCGGTATCGCCCAGGGTGCTCTCCAGGGACAGGCCCGAGAGCCCCAGGGACGCGGGCGCGGCATCCTGGAGCACCAGCTTCACCTGGAAGACGGGCGCATGCGCGAGGCTGCGCTCCGGGTTGAGGCCACGCACCAGCTCGTCGAAGGGCAGGTCCTGGTGGGCCCAGACGTCCAGTGTCTCCTGGTGGAGCCGGGCGAGCAGCTCACGGAAGGTGGGGGCGCCGGAGAGGTTGCCGCGCACGGGGAGCTGGTTGACGAACAGGCCGATGAGCCCAGCCGTCTCGGGGCGGGCGCGGTGGGCGGTGTCCACGCCCACGACGAGGTCCTCCTGGCCGGTATAGCGGTGCAGCAGCAGTTGGAAGCCGGCCAGCAGGGTGACGAAGGGGGTGGTGCCCTCGCGGCGGGCGAGCGCCTTCACGCGCTCCCATGCCGCCGGTTCGAGCCGCCGGACCACCTGCGCGCCCCGGTATGACTGGGCCCGGGGCCGGGGACGGTCACCAGGCAGCTCCAGGACGGAAGGAGCCCCGGCGAGGTGCGTCTTCCACCAGCCGGCGAGGTCCTCGAGCCGTTCGCCCCGCAGCCACTCACGCTGCCAGACCGCGTAATCCGCGAACTGGATGGGGAGCGCATCGAGCGTGGGCGTGTGCCCGGCGGAGAAGGCCCGGTGGAGCTCCTCCAGCTCGCGCACGAGGACGCGCATGGACCAACCATCCGCGATGATGTGGTGCAGCGTGAGCAGCAGCAGGTGCCGCTCGGCACCGAGTCGCAGCAGGGTGGCTCGGAGCAGGGGTCCCCGCGACAGCTCGAAGGGCCGTTGGGCCTCCTCACGCGAGAGCCGCTGGGCCTCCTGTTCGCGAGCGTCCTCCGGCAGTCCGCTCAGGTCCACGAAGGCGAGCGGCAGGGACAGCTCGTCCAGGATGTGCTGGTACGGCTCGCCGTCCTTCTCGACGAACACCGTCCGGAGGGATTCGTGCCGCCGGACCAGGGCCTGGAGGCTCCGCTCCAGCGCTGGCACATCCAGGGCTCCGGTCAACCGGGAGACCACGGGCAGGTTGTAGAAGGCACTGCCCGGCTCCAGCCGGTCGAGGAACCACAGCCGCTGCTGCGCGAAGGAGAGCGGGGGGAACGCGGTGCGAGGCGTGCGCGGAATCGCCGGGCGCGCACCAGCCGCCGCCTTTCGAGCGGAGAGCTCGCGGGCCAGCTCCGAGGCGCTCACTCCGCTCAACAGCGTCTCCATGGGGAGCGTCACACCCAGGGCCTTCTCCAGCCCGTGCGCCAGCTCCACCGCGGCGAGCGAGTCCAGGCCGAGGCGGGTGAGCGGCATATCCGGATCCAACGACTCCGAGGGCGCGCCCAGCCGAGCGGCGATCCGCGCCAGCACCAGGGCCTCCATCTCACTGGAGGCGGCGCGAGGAGCAGGGGAGGGCGCGGATGGAGCCCGAGGGGTGGACTCCTCCGTGGCGCGCCAGTCATGGACTACGCGGAGTTCGCCCGCGAGGAACGCACTCCGGCAGGCCCGGCGTTGCACCTTGCCGCTGGAGGTCTTCGGCAGGCTGCCCGGCTCGATGAGCACCAGCGCGTGGGGCCGCACCTCGTGCCCCTCCGCGAGCCGCTGCCGGATGGCGCCCACGAGGTCCTCCGTGGTGCCGTCCAGCTTGCGCGGATCCACTTCCTGCACCACCACCAGCCGCTCCTCGCCGTCGGCCTCGACGCCGAAGGCGGCACCACACCCGGGCCGCAGCGCGGGGTGGCTCTGCTCCACCGTGAGCTCCAGATCCTGGGGGTAGAGGTTGCGGCCGCGCAGGATGATGAGGTCCTTGCGCCGTCCGGTCACGTACAGCTCGCCCCCGTCGAGGAACCCCAGGTCCCCGGTGCGGAGGAACGGTCCCTCTCCGCTGGCGGTGCGCGCGTGGAAGGTGGCCGCCGACTCCTCCGGCTGCTGCCAGTAGCCGTGAGCCACACTGGGGCCGCTCACCCAGATTTCACCGACCTCGCCGGGAGGGAGCTGCTGGAGGGACGAGGGATCCACCACGGCGACACGTTGCTCCCCCAACGTTCCGCCGCAGCTCACCAGCGCGCTGGCCTCGCTCCCCGGACGGGGCGCCACCGCATGACCCCTCTCGAGCGCGACGGTCTCCACCTCGCGCAGGAGGGGCGGCTCGGACTTCGCGCCGCCCGAGACGATGAGGGTGGCCTCGGCCAGTCCGTAGCAGGGATAGAACGCCTCGCGGCGGAACCCGTGGGGGGCGAAGGCCTGGGTGAACCGGTCCAGCATGCCGGAGCGGATCGGCTCGGCGCCGCAGAACGCCACCTCCCAGCGGCTCAGGTCGAGCCCCTCGCGCTCCTCGGGAGCGATGCGGCGGACGCACAGCTCGAAGGCGAAGTTGGGTCCGCCGCTGATGGTGCCTCCGAAGCGGGTGAGGGCCTCCAGCCAGGAGCGCGGGCGCTTGAGGAAGGACAGCGGCGACATCAGCGCGGTGTGGAAGCCCTGGTACAGCGGCACGAGGATGCCGCCGATGAGCCCCATGTCGTGGTAGGGCGGCAGCCAGATGACGCCGGCACTGTCCTCGCGCGTCTGGAAGGCGCCGCGGATCAGCTCCAGGTTGTGCAGCAGGTTGGCGTGACTGAGCATCACGCCCTTGGGGGTGCCGGTGGAGCCGGAGGTGTACTGGAGGAAGGCGAGCGAGTCGCTCGTCACGTCCGGCCGCTTCCAGCCCGTCTCGGCTCCTGTGGCGAGCTCATCGGTGGCCACCCAACGCAGGGCCCTGAGGTCCGGGGCGGCCTCGAAGATGAGCTCCGCCATGGAGAGGACGAAGGAGGTGGTGAGCACCACCGTGGCGCGCGAGTCCTGGATGATGGCCCTCAGCCGGGGCAGCGTGCGCTCGAGGCGGGAGGGATCCGGCGGGTAGGCCGGGACCGCCACCAGGCCGGAGAAGAGACACCCGAAGAAGCCGGTGAGGTACTCGGCTCCGGGGGGATAGAGGAGCACGGCGCGCTCGCCCGCGGGCGCCAGTTCCTGGAGGACGGCGCCAATCCGCCGAGCGCGCGTGTACAGCTCCCCTCGCGTGAGCGGAACCCCTTCCGCGTCCCCTTCCTCCAGGAAGGTGTAGAGGCGCTGCTCCGAACGGGTGGCACTTCGCTCTTCGAGGAGGTCGATGAGGGAACGTGGCTGGGGCATGGTCGAGGGTGTGGGACTGGAGCCGGAAGGCTGCCGCGCCGGGGGGGCATCAAGATACGTCACTTTCGAGCGACTCCATCACGGACGTCTGTCCGCCCGGGCTTTCCTGCCCGCGCCGCGTGTGGTTGAAACCCTGTCTCGACCTCATGCCGGAGCCGGCCAGGAGCGCGACGTATGTGGGAGCGGATGCGGAGACACAGGACGACGGCCTTGCTGTGGGCGGTGGCGCTGCTGACTGCCTGCCCGGACCCCGAGCGGCCGCTGGAGGTGCCCGAGGGTTGCAATCCGCTGGCGGCGGAGCACGACTGCCTCCTGCCATTCCCCTCGGACTACTTCCTCGCGGAGGACGGGACGCTGCCCTCGGGCCATCGCGTGCGGCTCTCCGAGGCCGCGAAGCTGAAGACGAAGGAGGGGACGGGGTTCGACTTCACGGACCTGCACCCGGCGGACGGCTGGTCGCACGGCACGCAGATCCTCGCCCTGTTTCCCGGAGGCGTGGACGTCGCCAACCTCCCGTCTCTCGAGAGCCCCGCGGCGGTCAGCGGGACCACGATGCTGCTGGACGCCGAGCAGGGAAAGGGAGTGCTCCACTTCGCCGAGCTGGACCCGCGCGCTCCGAGTGACGAGCGCCGCGCGCTCCTCTTGAGGCCCCTGGTGCGGCTGCGCAACCAGACGCGCTACATCGTGGCCCTGCGCGGGCTGCGGGCGAAGGCCGGGGGCCGGGTGCCCGTCCCCGAGGGGTTCCGCCGCATCCGTGATGGCCAGACGGAAGGAGATCCGCTCCTGGAGCCACTCGCCCGGCACTATGAGGAGCGGATCTTCCCGGTGCTCGAGGCCGCGGGCATTCCGCGCGCGGAGCTCCAACTGGCGTGGGACTTCACCACGGGGTCGGAGGAGAACGTCACCCGGGACATGCTGGAAGTGCGGCGCCTCGCGATGGAGGCGATGGAGGCCACGCCACCCGCCGTCACGGTGACGGAGGTGAAGGACGATGTGGACGCGAACATCGCCCGGCGCATCACCGGAACGCTGCGCGTGCCGCTCTTCCTGGAGAGTGCCCAACCGGGAGCGCTGCTCGCGAGGGACGAGCGGGGCCAGGTGCGGCGCAATGGGGAGGCGGAGGTGCCCTTCACGCTGCAGATACCCCGGAGTGTCTGGGGGCAGGGCGTGGCGCCGGTGCGGCTCCTCCAGTACGGCCATGGCTTCTTCGGGAGCCGGGCCGAGGCGGACTCCTCCTTCGCGAGGCCCTTCATCAACGGGGCGAAGATGGTGGTGCTCACGGTGGACTGGTGGGGCATGTCCTCCGCGGATGCGCCGGGGGTGCTGAATGACATCGCGAAGAACCCCGGCCGGACGCTGGGGTTCACGGATCGCGTGCACCAGGCGATGGCCAACCAGATCGCCGTGACCTACGCGGCGCGCACCACGCTCGGGGAGTTGGAGGAGCTGAAGGACAACGGCGTGCTCGTGTACGACCCGGCGAGTACGTACTTCTACGGCATCAGCCAGGGCCACATTCTTGGGGGCACGTATCTGGCGCTCTCGCCGCACATCGAGCGGGGAGTGCTGAGCGTGGGAGGGGTGGACTTCTCTCTGATGATGTTCCGGGCCAGGCCGTTCAGCCCGTTCCTCTCCTCCATCTCGCAGGTGCTGCCGGACGCGCTCGATCAGCAGAAGTTCGCGGCGCTGACGCAGACGGGGTTCGATCGGATCGATCCCATCACCTACGCGCCGCACGTGTTGGCGGACACGTACGCTGGAGGGCCCGCGTCGCGCCGGGTGCTGATGCAGTACGGCCTGGGAGATCCCTCGGTGCCCAACGTGGCCACCGAGATGCATGCCCGAGCGCTGGGACTGGTGCAGCAACTGCCCGCCACGAAGCGGGTGCCGGGGCTCCTGTTGCGAGAGGGCGAGGTGGACGGCTCGGCGTTGGTGCAGTTCGACTTCAAGCTGCCGGATCCGCTGCCGGGCACGGTGGCCGACCTGCCACCGGAGAACAACGCGGTCCACGAGGGCGTGCGGCGTGACGCCGAGAGCCGTGAGCAGGTGAACCGCTTCCTGACGCCAGGAGGGAAGGTCGAGGCTGTCTGCGGCGGTATCTGCTACGGCGGGTAGCGAGCACTGCGAGCGGAAGGACTACGGACGGAGGGGGGCGGCGTCCTGGATGACGAGGGGGATGAGGGGCTGACCGTCGCTCCAGACCCCGAGTGACCTGTGCTCCGGCGTGTCACCGAGCGCGTACTGACAGTCAGTCCCGTCGTAGGCGCAGCTCCTCAACGCGTCCCAGACCTTCCAGACGAAGTTCCAGTCGTAGGCATCTGCCGGGCCGCCATAGCCGGGGCCCCCCGCGGACACGCCATGCCTGCTCGACAGCAGAGGAGTGCCATGGCGGTCGGTGCGGATCATCACGAGGTCCTTGTTCTCGTCGGGGATGTGCCCGAGCTTCGGGAACACCGCGTTGCAACTCGAGTGGGCCTTGCCCTTCTCGGAGATGATCCCTTCCTCGCTCGCGTGGCACTGCAGTTTGACCGACGCGGGAATTCCGTCCAGGGGCTCGTCCAATCCGCCCTCGCCATCAGTCCCTCCGTCGTGCGGATCCTCGAGGAAGATCGCCCGCGGTGTGGGCAATCCGATGGACGCATGGCGGTTGGCGAGATTCGCCGTGAGGATTCCGCCGAATGAGAAGCCGAAGTAGCTCGTCCTCTCGAGCTGCGGCCGTACGCGCCCAGACCCGTTCAGGAACTCGAGCCCGCTCTGGATTCCCACGCGCGCGGACGTCATGCAAGGCTCGATGTCGAACGCGCCCGCGCACGGAAACGCCAACCCGGTCTGCCATCGTGGATAGATGACCACGTTGCCCTTTCGGACCGTGTGCCGGATGAGCTCGTACATCATGTCGTAGCCCGCGTACTCCCCGTACCCGTGCAGGATGATGGCGAGCGGCGCCGATGCCGGCTGCGGATGGATGGGCTCGAACACGTACCAGCCGTAGACGCCCTCGCCGCCCGAGCTCACTCGCATGTCCGCATGCGGGTAGTCGCTCCCACCCGGCCCGCTCGGAGGCTGCGCGGGTTGTTGGCTCCCGGTCTTGCCCGTGGTCTCGCGCGGCCCCGGCGGAGCGCAGCCTCCCGTCACGAGCACGCCGAGCATGACCATGAGCGCCAGTGTTCTGTTTCGCTCATGGAGCTCACGCATGGGTTTCCCCTGACCCTTCGCGACTCGCGCCGTCATTGCTTGAACTCCCAGCCAATGAAGACCGTGGGGACGAGTGTCCAGATGGCCTGCCGCACATCGTGTGCGTCGAGGATTTCTCGCGTGGACGAGATGGTTGTCGTGGCCACATGTCCATCCGCCCCCAGGAGCTTCAGGTCGACCCCGGCCACAAGCCGGTGGGGACCGTCTCCGAACCGCCAGCCTCCGCGAACGTTCGCTCCGGAAGCGAAGTTCACCAACCCTTCGCCGGCCATGTTCATGCTCTGCGAGCGCACCGCCCCGGCCCCGGTGACTCCATGCTTCGTCTGAAGCATGATGCCCAGCCCCAGGACAACGCCTCCGGCGACGAAGGCGCGTTCGGTGAGGTCGAGCTCGGCCATCAGTGTGACGTGACTCATGCCGAGCGCCGAGACACGTGACGCGGCCGGGTCTTCGATATCCCGGAGAAAGCCCCCGAGCTGGCCAATCTCCGCGACCAGGCCCAGCCGGCCGAGCTGAACACCAGGGCGAAGGGCGAGCCCACCCGCCAGCGTCCCCTCCGGGAAGAAGAAACCGCCTCCTCCGAGCTGAACGCCAAAGCGGAACGGGGGGGCGGTGTGGCTCGCGGGAGACGGGGAAGTGCCGTCGGAGACGCTGGATGGGTCTCCCTGCGCGGCAGCGGTGCCGGCGACGAGCAGGCATGAACAGAGCAGAGGTACCTTCATGGCCACCCTCCTTTCACGAACACGAGTCTCGAAGGAGCGCACGCAGCGAGTGGACCATGTCCGCACCGGGCCAGGCCACCGCTCCAGGCGCGACACGGTGACTCCAGCGTGTCCTACTACCCAGATGGCGCTCCATCGGCATTGCGGTCCAACCTTCCGCGCGCCGTGGTGGCGGGGGGCCCGAGGATGAGGGCCTCGGCGGACTCGGCGCGGGAGCGGCTCCTGGGGATGCTGGGAGCCGCCCTCGGGCCCGGAGTTACCGGGCGACCTTCGCGTATGTCCCCTTGAGGGCGACGCCAACGACGAACGTGCCCGCGTGGCACTCGTACTCGGTGGCGCTCTTGTACTCGCTCTTCTTGTAGTAGCTGACGATGTCGATCACGGCGTTCGCGCCGGACTTCTTCGCCGAATCCTGCAGGGCGATCAGCGCGGAGAGGGCGGCCCACTTGCAGCCGAACTCGTCCGTCTTCCCCACGCTGTTGGTCTTCTTGTTGCTGACGTCACTCTTCAGGGTGTCGAGCACCTTCGGCTTCTTCTGCCCCGCCAGGTAGAACTTCACCGAGCCATCGAGCTTCTCCTTCGCCTCGGGCATCTCCAGCACGTCGGCGAGCGGCAGGTGGAGCACGGTGTCGCGTGCCAGGGCGGGGCTGGAGAGGGTGAGCGCGAGCAGCGACAGGTGCAGCGTCTTCTTCATCGTGTTCCTCCATCAGTTCCATCGGCGGAAGATCAACGAGGTGTTGATGCCGCCAAAGGCGAAGTTGTTGCTCATCACGGTGCCGGTCTGGATGTCGCGGCCTTCTCCCATGAGGTAGTCCAGAGGAGCGCAGCGGGGATCCACCTGCCCGGGGGCGAGGTGCAGTGTCGGGGCGAACCAGCCCGAGCGCATCATCTCGAGGGTCATCCATGCCTCCAGCGCGCCGCAGGCCCCCAGCGTGTGGCCCATGTAGCTCTTCAGCGACGAGATGGCGATGCCCTCTCCGAAGACAGAGTGCGTGGCCGCGCTCTCCGCGAGGTCTCCATGATCCGTGGCCGTGCCGTGGGCGTTCACGTAGGCGATCTCCGAGGGGGGAATCGCCGCGTCCTCCAGCGCCAGCCGCATGGCCTGGGCCATGGTGTCCGAGCTGGGCTGGGTGACGTGCCGGCCGTCGCTGTTGGTCCCATAGCCGATGAGCTCGGCGTGGATCTTCGCGCCTCGCGCCCGGGCATGCTCCAACTCCTCCAGCACCAGGGTGCAGGCGCCTTCTCCCAGCACCAGGCCATCCCGCTGTGAGTGGAAGGGCCGGGGACTCTGCTCCGGCGTGTCGTTGTGCTTCGTGCTCGTGGCGAACAAGGTGTCGAACACGGCCGCTCCGGTGGCGTCGAGCTCCTCGGCGCCCCCCGCGAGCATGGCCACCTGCCGTCCCAGCTTGATGGCCTCGTAGGCATAGCCGATGCCCTGGCTGCCCGAGGTGCACGCGCTGGAGGTGGTGATGATGCGCCCCGTGATGCCAAACAAGACGCCGATGTTCACCGCGGCCGTGTGGGACATCATCCGCAGGTACGTCGTGGCGGTGATGCCCTCGGTGGTCTTCTCCGTCACCATCCGGCCGAAGTCCCCCAGGCTGGAAGGCGTCCCCGCGGAGGAGCCGTAGGAGATGCCCAGCCGGCCGCTCTTCACCAGCGGCTCTCCCAGGAGTCCCGCGTCCGCGAGCGCGAGCTCACTGGCGCGCGTGGCCATCAGCGCCACCCGTCCCATGCTGCGCGTGTTCTTGCGGGAGTAGAGCTGCGCGGGCAGCTCGAAGGGAGCGGCGGGCGCGCCGAGCCACGTGTTCAGGCCCTGGTACTGCTTCCACTCCTCCATCACCTGCACGGCGTTGCGGAGCGACCTCAGCCTCGCCTCCACCGACTTCCAGTCGTGGCCCAGGGGGCTGATGGCGCCGATGCCGGTAACGACGACCCTCTTCATCCGAGCATCCCCCCGTTCACCGAGATGACCTGCCGCGTGATGTAGCTGGCCTCCTCTCTCATGAGGAAGCTGACCACGGCCGCCACCTCCTCGGGGGTCCCCATGCGCTGGGCGGGGATGAGCTTGAGCGCGTGCTCGAGCACGTGGGGGTCCATCATCTCCGTGTCGATGAGCCCGGGGGCCACGCAGTTCACCGTGATGTCGCGCTTGGCCAGCTCCACCGCCAGGGCCTTGGTCGCGCCGATGATGCCGGCCTTCGCCGCGCTGTAGTTCACCTGCCCCCGGTTGCCCATGAGGCCGGAGACCGAGGACAGGGTGACGATACGCCCCGGCTTGCGCCGCCGCACCAGGGGCATGGTGAGCGGGTTGAGCACGTTGTAGAAGGCATCGAGGTTGGTGTGGATGACCGCGTCCCAGTCCTCCGCGGGCATGGACGGGAAGGCGTTGTCCCGGGCGATCCCCGCGTTGCACACCACGCCGTAGTAGCAGCCGTGCGCCTCCACATCGGCGAGCAGCGCCTGCTGCGTCGCGGCGCGGTCGGACACGTCGAACTGGAGCACGCGGACCTTGCGCCCCAGCTCGCGAATCTGCCCGGCCACGGCCTCCGCCTGCTCGAGCTGGCTGCGGCAGTGCAGTACGACGTCGAAGCCGTCGCGCGCCAGGCGCAGCGCGATGGCGCGGCCAATGCCCCGGCTCGAGCCCGTCACCAGCACCGTTTGCTCACTCATCAGTCACCACTCCCGGTCTCCAGCCTCAATGCTTCGCTTCCATCCGGTGGTTCGAACACCGTCAGCGCGGCCGTGGCCACCGTCGCGCCATCCATCGCGATGCGACAGTCGAACTGGCCCAGTCCGTTCTCCGCCCAGAACTGCCGGCGGACCTCGATGCGCAGCCTCTCACCCGCCTTGAAGGCGGGCCGGCCGCAGTCGTAACTGCGGGTGCCGAGCAGGAACCCATTCTTCGGCGTCTCGCCGCGTTGCCGCGCGTGCCAGCCGGCCCAGGCGGCGATCGCCTGGGCCATGAACTCGACGCCCACCCATCCTCCCACGCCGCCATTCTCGAAGAAGAGACAGTCCTCGCGGATGGTCACCTCGGCCACCAGGCTCTCCTCGTCGCCCTCGAGAGCCCGGTCGAGCAGGCTCATGCGGCCGGTATGGGGGAGCAGCTCGGCGATGGTGTAGTCGGTGACCGTGGACATCAGGCGCTTCCCAGGATGAGGACGGCGTTGCTTCCGCCAAAGGCGAAGGAGTTGCTCAGAACATAGCGGAGCGGGCGTCCGAGCGTGTAGCCGCGTCTCACCAGGGAGAGGGCGGGGAGCGAGGGATCCGCCTCCCCATCCCACCAGTGGGCAGGCAGACGGCCCTGGGGGTTGCCGGTCAGGGTGAGCCAGCAGATCGCCGCCTCGATGGCGCCCGCGGCCCCCAGCGTGTGGCCGGTGAGCGGTTTGGTCGAGCTGGCCGGAATGCCCCCGCCGAGCAGCGCATGCACCGCGTGGCTCTCCATGGCGTCGTTCTGGGGGGTCGCGGTTCCGTGCAGGTTGACGTAATCGAGCTCGGAGGGAGCGAGGCCCGCGCGCTCCAGCGCGGCCCGCATGGCGGCCAGCGCCCCCCGGCCCCCGGGCTCCGGCGCGGAGATATGGTGGGCGTCCGAGGACTCGCCCCAGCCCGCGAGCCGCACGGGCCCCGGCTCGCGCGTCATCACGAACAGGGCCGCGCCCTCGCCGATGTTGATGCCGCGGCGGTTCACGCTCATGGGATTGCAGCGCGCCTCGCTCACCGAGTCGAGCGCGGAGAAGCCGGCCACGGTGAAGCGGCACAGGGCGTCGGCGCCGCCCGTCACCACCGCATCGGCCATTCCCGCCCGTAGCAGGCGCGCGGCGCTGGCCAGGGCCTTGGCGCTGGAGGAGCAGGCCGTGGAGATGACGAAGGACGGGCCGGTCACGCCCAGCACGTGGTTCAGCGCCAGGGCCGGCGAGCCCAGCTCCTGCTGCCGCACGTGGAATTCCGGAGGCATCTGGCCCGTGGCCAGGTACCTGGCGATGGCGGTCTCGCTCTCGCCGATGCCCGAGGTGCTGGTGCCGAGGACGATGGCCACGCGCTCCCGCCCGTAGCGGGCGATGGCCGCATCGACGGCGGGACGGATCTCCGCCAGCGCCGTGAGCAGCAGCGCGTTGTTCCGGCTGCGCAGGGGCGCGGGGAGCACCCCTGTCTCCGCGAGCGGTGACGTGACGAGCCCTACGTGCAGTGTCTTCGCGGCGAAGTCATCGCTGGGGGCCACGCCCGCCGGCGCGTCGCCGAAGAGGGCGGTGGTTACCTCCTGCTTGCCGCGGCCCATGGCACAGACGAGGCCCAGTTGATTGAGGAAGACGGGCGGATTCATGGGGTCATTCATCAGCCGGGCGGGACTCGATGGTCAGCCGGTAGTGCTCCGCGTGGTTGAGCAACTCCGCGCGCCCCACATGGCGTGGCTCGCCATCGTATCGCACCGTCACCCATTCCCTGCCGGTCTCGAGCAGGGCGCGACGGCCAGGGCTCTCCTCCAGGGTCCAGCCTGGCGGGAGGGCGGAGCGGAGTGCCTCGGCTGGCCAGTAGACCAACTGGACGTCCCGGAGGACCTGGCGCGACTGGAGCTGAGCGGGCACGTGCGGGTCCCGCTGCTCCGCGAGCACGGTGCCATCCCACTGCATCGTGAACACGCGCCGGCCGAGCATGAATCCAGCCAGACGCAGCGCCGAGGTGTCGATCTCCAGCAGGGCCTCGAGGGAGCGGGGGCCTTCCGGGTCGGCGTCGTGAGCGAAGCTCAGGTTCTGTGCCAGGCTCACGGTTTCACCGAACGCGGCCGGAGAGAGCTCGAGCACGGGCAGGGACACCGCGGGCGCCGCGGGCCGGGTAGGCGTCGTGGCGCACGCGGCGAGATGGAGCAGGGCGGCGGTGTGAATCAGGCGGCGCACAGGGCCTCGAGCACCCCGAGCCGGCGCTTGCTGTCTGCCACGTAGGGGTTGTTCTTGTCCCAGGCATAGCCCGCGAGGATCGCGGAGAGCATCCGGCGGACCTCCTGGGACGGGTTCGGGTGGAAGAGGACCTGCTGGAAGCCTCCGGCATACCAGGACTCGACGAAGGTGCGGAACGTATCCACGCCGGCCTTGAGCGGTACGGCGTAGTCGCGCTCCCAGTCCACCGGCTCCCCAGCGAAGGTGCGCGCGAGGCAGTCCGAGGCCAGGCTCGCCGACTTGAAGGCGATGGTCACGCCCGAGGAGAACACCGGATCCAGGAACTCGCCCGCGTTCCCCAGCAGCGCGAAGTTCCTGCCCCACAGCGACTTCACGTTGGCGGCGTAGCCGGTGAGCGACCGCGCCGGCGTGTCCCAGACCGCGTCCTTCAAGAGGGCGGAGAGCGAGGGGTCCTCCGCGACGATCGCCTTGAGGCGCTCGATTTCCGTTCCCTGGTACTGCTCGAGGAACTCGCGCTTCGCCACCACGCCCAGGGAGCAGCGGCCGTTGGAGAAGGGGATGGTCCAGTACCACACGTGCACGTGCTCGGGATGCACGGTGATCCGGATCTTGTTCCGGTCGAAGCCGCCCGGAGCGACCCGGTCCTCGACGTGGGTGAAGAGGGCGCCACGCACCGGGAAGTTGGAGGGCGTCTCCAGCTTCAGGAGCTTCGGGAGGACCCGGCCGAAGCCGCTGGCATCCAGGAGGAAGCGGGCCTGGACACGGTACGTCTCGCCCTCGGGCGAGCGGGCGGTCACCTGGGGCTGCTCCCCGTCGACGTCGACCGACAGGACCTCGTGGCGGTAGCGCACGGTGGCACCCATCCGCTCGGCGGCCTTCGCCAGCACTTCATCGAACTGGGCGCGCTGCACCTGGTACGTGGTGCCCCAACCCGGGGAGAACTTCTCCCGGAAGTCGAAGTCCGTGAACTTGTCGCCCCGCACGAAGGCCGCGCCGTTCTTGTACTGGAAGCCCGCCTCGACGACGTCGCGCATCATCCCCGCCGCCTCGATGTACTCCATGCTCTGCGGCAGCAGGCTCTCTCCGATGGAGAAGCGAGGGAACTGCTCGCGCTCCAGCACCAGCACCTCGCGGCCCTGCTTGCGCAGCAGCCCCGCCGCCACCGAGCCCGCGGGGCCCGCGCCAATGATGAGGATCTCCGTCTTCTCGCTTCTCATGTGATGTCCTTGCCCGAAGGCATTCTGAAACAAGGGGTTAGAATCCAGATGGCTACCTCGCCCAGGAGCATGGCGAGGCCGAAGGTGCGCAGGGCCGGTGTGGCCGAGAGCCCCAGGAGCCCGAAGGAGAGGAGGGTGCTCACGCCGGCCAGGGCCACCGCCACCCATGCGGAACCGTCTCCCGGGTGCTCCAACAGGAAGATGCCGTAGTCCACGCCCATTCCCAGCAGGAGCAGCAGGCCCAGCACGGTGAACAGCTGCAGCGGCTCTCCCACCCAGCCGAAGAAGGCCAGCGTGATGAGGGTTCCCAGCGCCGAGGGGACCCAGGCCCGCCAGGCCTCGCGCTTGAAGCGGGCGAGCAGCATCACCAGCACCGCGAGGTAGCCCGCCACGATGAGCCCGCCCATGAGCCGCCGGTAGCGGCCCATCAGCCGGGAGATCTCCTCCGTCTTGTCCACCCAGCGCACGCCCTCCAACCCGTGAGCGGCCTCGGCCAGCCGGGAGAGGACCGCCGGGCCCTCGAGGCCCCGCAGCATCAGCACGCTGTACTGCTTGCCGCCCAGTGGACCCAGCCACTGCTGCCGGATGGCCGGTGCGGCGGGACTGGAGAGGAACCGCGAGGGGGTGAGGACGTCGTTGGCGAACCGTGCGCGCGAGGGCTCCTCTCCCGTGGCGGCGGCGACGGCGGCCACGGCCTGCTGCTCCGCGCGGGCACTCAGCTCCGCGTCCGCACGCTGCTGCGAGGCGGGCGGCAGCCAGTCCGAGACGGCGCGGTAGCCTGTCAGGACCCCGTCCGCCACCAGTGCGTCCAGCCGCTGCTTCAGCGACACCTCACGTTGGAGGACCTGCTCTTCGTCCCCACCCTCGACGAGGAAGAGCTGGGCCGGGCTGGGCAGGCCCAGCAGTCTTCCCAGCTCGCGCTGGTCCTCGAGCAGGTTCGCGGGTGCCCCTTGCAACTGGCGGATGTCATCGCGCGTCTCCAACCGCCACAGCCCTCCCGCGATCACCACCAGGAGCCCCGCCATCGCCAGCCACCACCGTTTCTCGGAGGTGATGCGTGGCCAGCGCGACAGGGAGACGGAGACACGCTCGGCGAACGCGGTCTCCGGCAGGTCGCCGAGATCGAACGTGGGGAACCAGCAGAGCACGGTGAGGAACGCGCCCACCAGACCCGCGGCGGCGAACACCGCCATCTGGCGAAGGCCTGGAAAGGGCGCCAGTCCCAGCGCCAGGTAGGCCACCACGCTGGTGAGGAGCGCCAGGAGCATGCCGGGCAGGAGGAAGCGCATCACCCGGCCGCGCTCGGCGGCGGGCTTGCCCTGGCGGGCGGCGAAGTAGTGGAAGCCGTAGTCCTCCGCGACACCGACGAGGCTCGCGCCGAACACCAGGGTGAGGAGGTGGACCTGGTCGAAGAGCAGGGCGGTGACGCTCAGCGCCACGCCGCAGCCGATCACCAGGGACACCCCCACCAGCACGATGGGGCGCAGCGAGCGGAAGGTGAGCCAGACCAGCAGCAGCACGGCCACGAGGGAGCCGAGGCCGATGGTGGAGATCTCCCTGCTGGCCTGCGAGGCGGCGGCCTCCGCGTACAGCGGCACCCCCGCGGCCACCAACCGGCCCCCGGGAATGGCGGCCACCGCGGCCCGGGCGCGCTCCACGGCGGCCGTGACCTTCGCGCCGTCACCCAGGGCGAACGCCGACACCTGGCTCTGCCAGGTCAGCAGCACCCACTCGCGGCCCTCGCCGGAGAGCCAGAGCCGTCCGTCACGCGGCCTCGCCTCGCTCTCGGCGGCGCGGGCCGCCCACCAGTCGGGCCACAGGCCCAGCGGGTCGTCGCTCCAGCCGGTCAACCTGGGGCCCGCGGGCTGGTACAGCTTCATCAGCGCCGTACCGCCCAGCTCCTCCGGCGTCGCGCGGGCCAGCCACGCGCGCTGGGCCGGTGTCAGCAACCGGTCCCGGTACGGGCGGTAGAACTCCACCGCGGCGTCCAGGGCGGTGGCGTCCACGCGGGCGGGCTCCAGCGGCGCGCCGGCTTTGGAGAGTGCCTCCGTGGCGGCCTCCGCCGCGCGCTGGGCGGATTCCCAATCCGGAGCGCCCACCAGCAGCACCAACTGCCGGCCCGACTCATCCGCGAGCTTCCGGGTGGCGGCGCCCACTTCGGGTGCCTGCTCATCCTCGGGTAGCAGCGCCAGGATGTCGGTCTCCAGCCGCGCCGAGCGCCAGAACCGGACCTGGTGTACGCCCACGGCGAGTACGAGCAATGCCCAGACGATGGCCAGCCTATTTCCCAAGGCGCTCCGTCTCCGTGGCACTGGGCGGGGGCGTTTGCGCCAGCTGCGTGAACTGGATGAGGCTCGAGTCCCCGCTGGTCTCCTCCAGTTGCACCTGCCGCACGAACTGGTCGCCTTCCAGGCGGATGACGCGGAAGACACGTGCGAGTCCCGCGTCCGTCGGCGTGAGCGTCAGCCGCCAACCGTCCGCGCCCACCAGCTCGCCCTCGATCCGGAAGCGAGTGGAGAGCGAGCCCACATCCCCGGAGAGGAGCGCGAAGAGGAACTCGTTCATGGCGGCCAGCGCCGGCTCGCGGCTCGCGTCCAGGTGGTAGGCGCCGCCGCCCGTCTTCTGCTCCGCGCTCAGCGACTTGCGGGTCAACGTCAGGGTCGAGGCGAAGGGCGCGCGGGTATCCCAGAGCAGTCCCTTCCCCTTCGACAGGAGGAACTCGCCACGGGAGAGCAGCGGCTTCTTGAAGCCGGCCACCGTCTTCTTCTGTTCGAACTGCCCCCGGAGGAGCGGAGGGTCCGCCAGGCGCGAGCGGATGCCCGTCAGCAGCTCGGAGGCGCTGGCGGTGGTGCACAGCAGCACGCAGGCGAGGGCGAGCAGGCGCTTCATCCGGGCATCACCCCCAGCCGCTCCCACAGCACGCGGGGGCAGAGGTACTGCATCTCCCGGGTTTCCATCGAGACGGCGACCTGGATGGTGTGGGCCTGGTTCACCTTGTGGCCGGTGTCCGCGTCACGGATGAGGTAGTCGATCCTCAGGCGGTTCTCCCATTCGGTGATTTCGGCGCGGATCCGCAGCTTCTGCCCGTAGATCACGGGCCGCACGTACTTCAGCCGCATGTCCACGATGGGCCACATGAAGCCCGACGCCTTCATCTGCGGGTAGTCATAGTTGAACTTCGACAGCAGCGCGCAGCGGGCCAGCTCCAGGTATTTCGCGTAGTTGCCGTGCCAGACGATGTCCATCGGATCGAGGTCATGGAAGGCGGGGGACAGCTCGAGCTCATGGCTGAGATCAGGCTTCATAGAGCCTCCACTCGCGGGCACGGATCGCCGTGAGGAGCCCCTGGAGCTCACGGTCCAGGGCACGGTCCTCCTCCACCAGGGGGATACGCTTCTCCAGGTCCGCCTGCATGGCCGAGAGCGTGGGGCCGAGGCGCAGCTCGCCGTCCACGCGCTGGCGCAGCGCCACGCCCTGTCTGCTGGCGATGAGCATGGCGGCCACCACCTGCTCGGAGAGCTCCAGCACGCGCAGGCAGTCTCGCGCGGCGATGGTGCCCATGCTCACCTTGTCCTGGTTGTGGCACTCGGTGGAGCGGGAGAAGATGGAGGCCGGCAGGGTCTGCTTGAGGGCCTCGGCGGTCCAGGCGGAGACGCTGATCTGCACCGCCTTGAGGCCATGGTTGATCGCCGCGCGCTCCCCGGTGGCACCGGAGAGATTGGGCGGCAGCCCGTGGTTGAAGCGGGAGTCGACCAGCAGCGCGAGTTGGCGGTCGAGCAGGTCGGCCACGTTGGCCACGGCGTTCTTCAGGCTGTCCATGGCGAAGGCGATGTGCCCGCCGTAGAAGTGGCCACCGTGGAGCACGCGCTCCCCATCCGGGTCGATGATGGGGTTGTCGTTCGCGCTGTTCAGCTCGTTCTCGATCTGCGTGCGGAAGAAGGGCAGCGCGTCCTCCAGGACGCCAATCACGTGTGGCGCGCAGCGCAGCGAGTAGCGGTCCTGCAGCCGCTTCTCGTTGCGGCTGGGCCGGTCCGCGGTGAGATCCACGCGCAGGCGGGCCGCCACGCGCTGGGGGCCCGCGTGAGGCTTCACCGCGAACAGCGCCTCGTCGAAGTGGTGGGCGTTGCCGGCGCTGGCCAGCACGTTGAAGGCAGTGATGCGCGTGGCCAGTTGGCACAGGTACTCTGCGCGCTCCCACGCCAGACAGGCCAGGGCGGTCATCACCGCCGTGCCGTTCATGATGGCCAGCCCCTCCTTGGGGCGCAGCCGCAGGGGCTTGATGCCGAGCTGGGCCAGGACCTCCGCCGCCGGCCGCCGGGCCCCGCGGTACCAGACCTCGCGCTCGCCGCAGAGCACCGCCGCCACGTAGGAGAGCGGGGTGAGGTCCCCACTGGCACCCACCGAGCCCTCGGCCGGAATCAGCGGCAGGATGTCGTGTCTGAGCAGCAGTTCGAGCTGCCTCAAGAGTGCCATGCCCACGCCGGAGACGCCCTGGGCGAGCGAGGCCAGCCGCGTCGCCAGCACGGCGCGCGTCTCCTCGGGCGTGAGGAACCGGCCCGTCCCGCAGCCGTGGTACGTGTAGAGATGATGCGGCAGCTCCGGCACGAGGCTGGGCGGAATCGTGACGGTGCACGAGTCGCCGTAGCCGGTGGTCACGCCGTAGATGACCCCGTCCTCGGCCAGCAGCCGGTCGAGGAACTCCGCGCCCCGGGTGATCCGGCGCAGGAACTCAGGGGCGGTACTCAGCTCGGCACTGCATTCACGCCGCGAGAGCGCACACACATCCTCGAGGGTGAGCCGGCTTCCATCGAAGTACACCGAGCGCTCAGGCTGGAGGCTTTGCAGAGACAGAGACATGGGCTTGGTCCCAGAAGGGGAAGAAGTTGAACCAGTCGAAGGGCGAGCGCTTCAGCAGCGCGGTCAGCCGCTCGGCATAGTGCTGGGCGTAGCCGCTCAGCGCCGCCTCACGCCTGCCGCGAGGAAGCTCGACGCGCTCGGCCAGACACTCGAAGCGGATGGTGTAGCCGGGGCCCTCGTGGATGCAGCCCAGCAGATAGAGCGGGCACTTCAACAGGGCCGCCAGCACGTAGGGGCCCACGGGAAAGGGGGCGGGGTGGTCGAGGAACCCGACGCTCACCGTCTGGTTGGAATTCACCGGGACCCGGTCTCCCGCGATGACCACGAACTCGCCCGCGGCCACGCGCTCGTTCAACGCGACGGCGGTGGCCGGGCCCAGCTCGCTGACCTCCATCAGGCGCAGGTCGCTGTCCGGGTTGAGCCGCTTGAGCAGGCGGTTGAACTGCTCGGCGTGCCGGGTGTGCACCAGCAGGTTGAGCTTCACTTCACCCCGCCGTTCGGCCATGGCTCGGCACAGCTCGAGACAGCCCAGGTGGGCGGTGATGATGACGCCACCCTTGCCCGCCTTGGCCGCCTCGTAGAAGGACTCGCGTCCCTCGGTGCGCACCTGCTCGAAGCGGTAGCGGCCACTGACGGCCAGGAGCTTGTCGAGCATCGTCTCGGCGAAGAGCGCGACGTGGCGCAGGCTGTCCCGCCAGCCGGGCCGCCTGCCGAGTGCCCCGGTGGAGGCCTCCATCCTCTCCAGGTACTGCAAGGAGGCCTGACGCACCAGTGGCCGGGCCAGCCAGTGCACCGTGACCACTGGATAGAGACAGAGGCGGAACGGCCAGCGCCCCAGCAGCCGGTGAATCCAATAGAGCAGCCAGATTCCGGCGACGAAGGTGCTCTCGCCCATCTCGGCCCAATGCCGGGTTCTCACGCTGTCACCTTCCTCCACAGGAGCAGCGGCAGGCGCACCAGCATTCCGAAGAAGAGCCGGGCATGCATGCGGGAGATCCGCACGTTGTCCCAGAGGACATCGAAGTGGGAGATGCCGTCGCTCGGGTAGCGGACCGGGGTGGGGTTGTTGACGATGCCCATCCCTCGCCAGAACAGCCGCACCAGGACCTCCACGTCGAAATCCATCCGCTTGCCCAGCTTCACCGTGTCGAGGAGCTGGACGGTGGGCTCCAGCGGATAGACGCGGAAGCCGCACATGGAGTCACGG
Organism: Archangium sp. Cb G35; assembly: GCF_001896145.1. Lineage (NCBI taxonomy): Bacteria > Pseudomonadati > Myxococcota > Myxococcia > Myxococcales > Archangiaceae > Archangium > Archangium sp. Cb G35. The sequence continues at coordinate 176,645 of NZ_MPOI01000017.1, read as the reverse complement.
ATGGTGAAGGACAGCGTGTTGATCCACACCCAGATGTGGGTGGCGTAGCGGCCATAGAGGCGGCCCTTGGGCACCGAGGCGTCATAGACCGGGGTGCCGCAAATGAGCTTCTCGGGACTCTGCTCCGCCAGGTGCAGGAAGCGGGGGATGTCGGAGGTGTCGTGCTGGCCGTCGGCGTCGATCTGCAGCGCATGGCTGAAGCCCCGCTCCTTGGCCGCGCGCAGGCCGGCCATCATCGCGCCGCCCTTCCCCTGGTTCTCGGGTAGCCGGACGAGCTCGATGCCGGAGCGATCTCCCTCGGCCAGCGCGTCCAGCACCGCCGCGCAGCCCGGCTCACTCCCGTCGTCGACCAGCACGCAGGGCAGGCCCTGAGCCCGCACACCATCCACCACCGCGCCCACCGCCTCGCCGTGGTTGTAGACCGGAATCACCGCGCAGACCTTCATACATTGGCTCCGCCGAAGACGATTCGACCGCTGGCATGGACACCGGCGTCGGAAGTCAGCTTGAAATCGAGGCTTCCGCGCTCTTTCTTCCAGGTGAGCTCCAGCGTGAGGCTCGTGCCGGGCTGGATGACCCGTTGGAACTTCAACGCCGCCAACCGCAGGAAGTCGGGGGGAAGCGTGAAGAGCTCGCGGCCGAAGTGGATGGCCCAGTGCACCTGGGTGACGCCGGGCAGGATGGGGGTGCCGGGAAAGTGGCCCTCGAAATACGGCGAGTCCGCCGAGGCCTCGAGGGTCAGCAGGGCGCGGCCGGCGGACTGCTCGAGCACGCGCGCCCGGGGCCTGCGGGGATCGAAGAGGGCGGCCAGTGCTGCTTCGGTGGACTTTCCCTGGCTGTTGACCGGCATGGCCTCCAGATACCGGAACCGGCGCGGGAAGGCACTGGGCTCGAAGCGCGAAGTGAGCTGCTGCCTGAGCGCCTGGTTCAGGGCACGCTTGCCTCCCTCCCCATGCAGCTTCCAGCCTGCCTCCGAGGGCACCGCCACCACCGCCAGCGTCAGCCGGTGGCCTTCCTCGAGCGGCAGCACCCGGGCCTCGCGCAGCAGCCCACCCTCGAGCAGCGTCCGCTCCAGGGCGCTCAGCGACACGCGCTTTTCCTCGAGCTTCAGGAGGCGATCGCCCCTCCCGAGCAGCTCGAAGCCCTCCGGCAACAGCCGCACGCGATCCTCGGTCCGCAGCCAGTCCCCCTCGGGCAGGTCCAGGTGCGGCGAGCGGACGGTCAGCATCTCCTCCCGGGTGCCCACCTCGACGCCGGGCATCACGCGCCAGGCGAGCGCGTCGTCCCCGGTGCGCTGCCTCCAGGCGATGCCGCCAGTCTCCGAGCTGCCGTAGACCTCGACGGGCGCCTGGCCCAGAAGCGCGCGGCAGGCCTGTAACGCCTCGAGGGGCAGCGGGCCTCCCGAGGAGAACAGCGTGCGCAGGTTTCCGCGGACCTGGGCCCAGTCCAGCATGTCCGGCAGGCGCTTGAGGTGGGCGGGACTGGCGATCAGCCCGGCGGGGCCCTGTCGCAGCGCGGCCACGATGTCCTCGGGGTAGGTGAGGCCGTGGGCCGCGAAGGGCCGGCCCGCCGTCAGCGGCCAGAGCACCCGGAAGAGCAGTCCGTAGATGTGCTGGTGCGAGACGGTGGAGACGACGCGGGCCTCGCCGAGCCGCTCCTCGAACAGGGCCGCCAGCGTCGCCACCTCGCGCGTCAGCTGGCGGAGGCGCTTGGGAATGGCGGTGGGCTCGCCGCTGGAGCCCGAGGTGTAGATCACCAAGGCTCGTGCCTCCGGGGAGAGCGGCGTCCATCCCCCCTCGCGCCCCTCGCCGGGCGACAGCGGTGCGTACTCCGCTGGAATCTTCCCGGCGAAACCATCCACCTCGTCGCGCAGCCTCGCCAGCGTCGCGGGCTGGGCGTCGGCGGGGAGGTAGACGCACACTCCCGCATGCCACGCGCCGAGCAGGGCGGCGGAGAACTCGAAGGTGTCGTCGAAGTAGAGCGCCTGGCGCCGGCCACCGTGGCGCTCGAAGGCCGCGCGCCAGCCCGCTGCCCGCACCACGAGGGACGCGAAGCCCACGGCCCCGCCCTCGCGGAGGGCGACCGGATGCCCGGGGAGCCGCCCCCGGCTCATGAGCTGCTCGAGCCCGATGAGCTCAGCCATGGACGTGCCTTGCCCTCACCCGTTGCCTCACCACCCACTCCACGGCGAAGAGCACGCCCATCAGCACGTACGAGATGAGCCCGTTGTACAGCGCCCACGTCTCATCACTGGCCCCAATCGCCGTGAAGAGCGCGATGCCTCCGTTGAGCACGAAGAACCCGCACCACACCTGCGTCACCCGGCGGGTGTAGCTCACCCCCGAAGCGGGGAGCTCGGGCTCGCGCAGGCGTGCCAGGCGCTCGATGACGCTGGGGGGATAGGCGAGGCTGGTGGCGAAGACGGCGAGCAGGACCGTGTTCACCAGGACCGGGTAGAGCTTCAACGGCAGGGCATGGTTGCCAAGCATGCAGGAGGCCGCGAGCGCGAGGGCGCCCACGGCCGCGGCCAGCCAGACACGCTCGCGCGTCGCCACCGCGCGCACCACGGCCATTCCCGCCAGCGGCAGGGCCATCCAGCGAGGCTCGAAGTGGCCCAGTCCCAGGTAGACCAGGGGCGGGTACGCGAGGCTCAGCAGGCCGAGCAGGGCCGGACGAAGGAACTTCACGCCGCGGCGGACTCGTCGAGGAGCTCGTGCAGGGCATCGACCACGTCCTGCAGCGTACGCACCGACTTGAAGACCTCCGGAGGCACGCGCTTGCCGGCCACCGGCTTGAGCTGCACGAGCAGATCGATCGCATCGATGCTGTCGATGTCCAGGTCGTCATGGAGCCGGGCCTCGGGGGTGATCCGCGCCGGCTCGATGTCGAAGGTCTCTTGCAGGATCGCGCTCAGCCGCTCGAACAGTTGATTCTTGGTCATGGTGACTCCCAATCCTTTTCTGATGAGTTCAGGCCTTGCGATGGGCGCTCACGAAATCCGCGAGTGCCCTCACGCTGGCGAAATGGCGGCGGTTTTCCTTCGAGTCGTTCGCGAGGGACACGCCATAGGATTTCTGCAGCGCCAGGCCCAGCTCGAGGGCGTCGATCGAGTCGAGCCCGAGTCCCTCGACGAACAGCGGCGCAGCCGGATCGATGTCGTCCGGAGTGATGTCCTCGAGGTGAAGTGTCTCGATGACCAGTTTCTTGATTTCCTGTTCAAGCTGCAGCATGGCCCTGCCCTTCCCTGGAGAAATAGTCGTGCAGCTGCGCCGTGAGTTGCCGGGCCGCTCGCGCCTCGCCGCCGGCCTCTCCAAGCTGTGGCGCAACGGGGATGTCGTCGTGTACCTGGATGGTGAAGTTCATCCGTTTCGGCGGCACCCTCCACCACGGCGTCCCCTTGGTGAGACCGAGCGGTTCACACCGGATGGTGACCGGGGTGATGTCGCACGGGCCGCGCACCGCGATGTTGGCGGCGCCGCGCTGCAGTTGCATCGGGCCATTGACCCGGGTGCGGGTGCCCTCCGGGAAGATGATCAGGTTATTGCCCGCCTTCACGGAGGCGATGCAGTCCTGGATGAGCGCGGGGCCGGAGTCGTTGCACAGATAGCCGGTCGCCCGGACCGGCCCGCGGGTGAAGGGGTTGCGCGCCAGGCTCGCCTTCACCACGCAATCCGCGTTGGGCACCAGGGAGATGAGGAAGACGACGTCGATCAGCGTCGGGTGGTTGGCGAGGATGAGCAGGCCGGGCCGGGCCAGCTTCTCCACGCCCTCGATGCGGTAGCGCAGCACCCCGAGGACGCGCATCCACTCGATGAAGAACCTGAAGGAGTGGTGCACCGCGAGGCGCGCCAGCCGGGTCTGCCTCGCCTGGTCCCGGACGAGGAGTTGCAACAGCGGGAAGTAGAGCAGCCGCAGCCCGAGCCCTCCCAGCCCGAAGGTGGTGAAGGAGATACCGGTCGCGAGGATGCGCCACCCGCGCTCGAGCGCCTCAAGCATGGCGCTGCCACCGCCAGCATCGAGTGCCGACCTTGTGGTCGAGCCGGGCCTCGCCGGAGACCAGGAATCGCAGCACGGTGAGATCCTCCGGCAGCCCATCCGAGGAAGGGGCATCCCGCGTGTCCTTGGCGGGGTGACAGGTCAGGCTGTAGCCCGGAGCCTCGTCCCCGGCGCGCAGCCAACAGGCCCAGGCGCGCGGGAAGTCCATCTGTCCGGAGGCGTGCCCCAGGGGGCCGGGGAGTGGCTCGTCGTAGATCACCACCAGTACGTCCCTGGCGCCATCCGCGAGCAGAGCGCTCGCTTCGGTGAAGGCGGCCTCGACCGTCTCCTCGCCCGCCGCGATGGCGGTATAGGCGGAGGTGTCCCCCCGGGCGATGGAGTAGAGCGCGCCAATCGCGTTGTGCACCGACAGGCTGAAGGACGTGGGCGAGAGCGGGACGGAGTGCGCCAACTGGCGCAACAGGTCCACCGAGCGGCTGATGTCTCCGAAGCGCGAGGCAAAGATGACGGGGACGCTCGGGGAATCCCCCTGGCATCCGTACGCTGCCTGCAGCGCGAACCGGCCCAGGCGCTCCACCCGGCGGCGCATCATCGCCGGCATCTCGGACAGAGGAGGGGTGCCCTCGGCCGGAAGGGAATGGGGCTCCGAGAACCACCTCGTCCAGGCGTCTTGCTCGGTGAGGCCAGGAGCCCACGCGACCCAGCGGTTGATAGAAAAAGCCATTGTCATGACGCGCGTTTCCCCCCTCCCCCAAACCCCCGGCCGCCACTACTACCAAAGTATTCAGAAGGAGACAATTTATTGCATGGGCGAGGGGGCGACGGAGCGAACCGTCATGCCCAGACATGCACTCTGGGTGAAGTCAGGACCCGGGGGGCCGAAAGCCCCTTCACGGTGTCCTAGAGCCTCCTTGGATGGGTGGCTCCACTACCCCTCAGACCCCTTGAGCGGTGGTGGAGGAGGCGGGCGGATATGCCGCAGCCAGCGCGCCCACTCTCGCAACCAGGCCTACGGTGAAACCCGTACGTGGGTGCATTCCGCCCGAAAGCAAGAGACGCACAGAGAAGCCAGCCACCAGGTGCTCTAGAGGGTGCGTTCCACTTGCCCCGGAATCGGTATTCCACATGGTCCGGTGCGCGCACGTGTCGTGGAGCACGTTGTGGAGCGCATATGGGTTCGCTCCATTCTTGGCGATGCTGTCGGTGTTGCCATCAAAACTGCTGCGGAGGTGCTGAGGTGTAAAGAGTCAAAGATTTACGAGCTCCTGTTGAAGGGGCCACTCAGGCGGCTTCTGAAGCATGGAAGGGAGACACTGATCTCGCTTGCCAGCATCAAGGAGTTGCTCGAGGTGGTCTCGCCCAAGAGAGGAAATCGAGAGAAGGGCAACGGAGACGGGGGCGGATGCTCCAACGGAAGCGCGTTGGCGGCAGGTGTGGCGAGTAGATAGCGCGGTTCGACCTTGCGCAGGTCGCGGCCCTGGAGCGCATCAGCCCATGCGGAAAGGTAGTAGCGGGTGCCCTTCCGGTACTTGGGCGTCCGGTCCTTGATGAGGTGCGCCTTCACCATTTTCCGGATCACCCATACTGCGCGGTCATCCTTGGTCTGGTACGTTCGGCCGTCGGCCCAGCTACCAGGTGGGGGCCACGGGCGCTGCGGAAGCGCAATGCGGGGCGTGGGGCCGTAAGTTGTTGAATTTGCTGACGCACGAGTGGCGAAACTGGCAGACGCAGCGGACTTAAAATCCGCTGGCCCGAAGGGGCCGTCCGGGTTCGATCCCCGGCTCGTGCATTCCTCTCAACCCGCCCGCGCGATCAGGGGCGAGCCCTGCACGGGGCTCGTCAGCCGCCGCCACTGGTCCGTCTGGAGGACGTTCTTCGGATCCACCCTCGCCTTGAGCGCCAGGAACTGTTCGATGGCTCCCGGCTCGTGGTTGGCGCGGAACTGCTCCGGCGTGAGGACGGAATCCTTCGCGTAATAGAAGCGCCCCCCATGGGCGAGCACGTGGTCCGCCATTTCGCGGCAGAGCTTCCACAGGCGCTCCCGGTTGGACCCCGTCACGGAGAAGTCGAGCGCCAGCGAGTACCCATCCACGTAGTAGCTCATCAGGAACGGCGCAGGCCGGTGGCGCTTGAGCACCCCGAGGTACGGAATGAGCCCCTCGCGCTGGCAGCGCTCCATGATGTGCGTATAGACGGCGTGGGCCTGCTCCTTGGGCACGAACGGCTGGAACTGCAGCAGTCCACCCGGCATCAGGGCCTTCTTCCAGCCCGGCACGTAGTCGAGCAGGAAGTGGAACGCGCCATGTGTCTGCAGGTACGCCGGACGGCTGGCCTCGCGGATGCCGGCGTAGAACTTCGCCATGTTCACCCAGCGCATCGCCCGGCCGTGCACCGTCAGCCACAGCCCCGGCCATAGCCAGGCCAACGGAACCACGCCGAACGCCCGTCCGGGCACATCCTGCCGGGCAGGGGAGAGGAACGGATCCGGGTTCTCCTGGGCGGGCACATGCTGCGCCAGGTGCAGGAGCCCGCGCCCGAGGCGGGCGCCACGTGCGTAGCAGTCGATCCACCCCACCATGTAATCGGAGTCGGCCTGGGAGGTGTCGAGCGCCTGCATCGCCTCGCCGAGATCCCGGGTGCTGCGCGCGTGGACGAGCAGCCGCCCGGAGGACACGCGCTTGAGCTGGAGCTCGACCTCGAGAATGCACCCGAGCAGTCCCATGCCTCCAATGGCGGCGTGGAACAGGTCGGCGTTCTCGGTGCGGCTGCAGCGCAGCTCCTCACCCGAGGGCGTCAGCAGTCGGAAGGAGCGGACGTACTCGCCGAACGAGCCGACCTTGTACTGGTTCTTCCCATGGATGTTCATGGACAGCGCGCCACCGATGGTGACGTGCATCGTGCCGGGCACCACATACGGCCAGAAGCCGTGGGCGATGCTCATGCGCCACAGCGCCGCGATCGTCACGCCGGGCTCCACCCGCGCGATGCCCTCCGTGCTGTCGAACTCCAGGATGCGATCGAGCCGGCCCAGCTCGACGATGGAGCCCCCGGTGTTCAGGGCCGCGTCACCGTAGCTCCGCCCGCCGCCGCGAAAGGCCACCGTCTCCCCGCGTCCGCCCGCGCTCGCCATCAGCTCGGCCAGCTGCGCCGTGCCCTCCACCCGGTGGACGAGGCCGCGGCTCACCGTGGACTCTCCCCAACCTCGAAGCTCCTCGTTCTCGTGCATCGCTCGCTCTTCGTCCGCGCTGGCACTCCGCTCGCCAGGCTCCGGGTGGTGCATACCCCGCCCCGGGCCCTCCAGGCCCGTCTCTCGTGACCGGGGTGGGGCTCCCGCTCCCACGGCAGGCAGTCAGGTGGGTATCCAACAGTGGAGCCGGGCTCTCCGGGGACGATGTTCCCGCCCGGCGCTGTTCCAAGAAAGCGTGCTTGCGTCGACGGGGGAAGTCAGTTAGTTACCCACCCGCTGCCGCGCTGTGGCCGCGTGCGCGATTAGCTCAGCTGGATAGAGCGTTGGCCTCCGGAGCCAAAGGCCGCAGGTTCGAATCCTGCATCGCGCGCATCTTGAAGGGCCTGGAATCATGGGGAAATCCCCGATGATTCCAGGCCCTTCGCCTTTTCGCCTGTCAGACGGATGCAAGTCGAATCCCCGGCCGCCAGGCGGGCCGCAGGGCGAAGGAGCGGGTGTCCACTTCCGCTAGAAGGGTCTCCGCATCGCGTAGGGCACGCCAGGAGATGCCCCGGGGAGCGCGGATGTACGCGCCTCGGGCATTCCGGTACCGTTGAGGTTTCGTCCACCCTTCGCGCCACACGAGACATGAGAACCCAAGCCGTCGAGACGCAGGACGAGGCGGGGCCGAGGCCCCTGCGGGTGCAGGACTACGAGGACCTCGCGCGTGCTCGCATGGATCCCTCCATGTGGGACTACCTCCAGGGAGGCAGTGACGATGAGGTGACGCTGCGGGCCAACCGCGAGGCGTTCGCCCGGCTCGCCTTGCGGCCCCGTGTGCTGGTGGACGTGTCGCGCTGCGAGCTGTCCACCCAGGTGGCGGGAACCTCCATGGCCCTGCCCCTGCTGGTGGCGCCCATGGCCTACCACCGTCTGGCCGATCCGGAGGGCGAGGTGGCGACCGCGCGGGGAGCGGGGGCCGCGGGAGTCCCCCTGGTGGTGAGCACCTTCTCCAGCCGCACCCTCGAGGACGTGGCCGCCGCCGCCCAGGGGCCGCTCTGGTTGCAGGTGTACTGCTTCCGCCGCCGCGAGGTCACCGCCTCGCTGCTGCGCCGTGCCGAGGCCGCGGGCTACCGGGCCCTGGTGCTCACCGTGGATGCGCCCCGCATCGGCCGGCGCGAGCGCGATCTGCGCAATGGCTTCGGGTTGCCTCCCCACGTGCAGGCCGCCAACTTCGCCCACGAGCTGACCGCCACCCTCTCCACCCGGGAGCAGGGCCACTCCGGCATCGCCCGCCACGCGCAGGAGGCCTTCGACACCACCATGAGCTGGGAGGTGGTGGAGTGGGTGCGCTCCGTGTCCCGCCTGCCCCTGCTGCTCAAGGGCGTGCTCACCGCGGAGGATGCTGCGCGTGCCGCCTCGCTGGGCGTGGACGGTGTCATCGTCTCCAACCATGGGGGCCGGCAACTGGACGGCGCCATCTCCGCGCTGGAGGCACTGCCCGAGGTCGTACGAGCCGTAGGAGGCCGCTGCGAGGTGCTGATGGACGGCGGCGTCCGCCGGGGCACGGATGTGCTCAAGGCCTTGGCCCTGGGGGCTCGCGCCGTGCTCGTGGGCCGTCCCGTCTTCTGGGGCCTGGCGGCTGCGGGTGAGCAGGGCGTCCACCACCTCCTCTCCCTCCTGCGCGAGGAGCTGGAGCTGGCCATGGCCCTGGCGGGACGTCCCACCTTGAAGGACATCGACGCGTCCCTCGTCTACCGTCCTTGATCGGATTCCCTTCTCTTCCTGGATGTGAAAAAGTGCAGCCCCTTTACTCTCGCAGTGCGGTTGCGTCGAGGGTTGGCGCGTGTCGCGGCGGCCTCGAGGAAGAGAGCTGAACTTGAACTTCGCTGGGGTCGATCATCTCGAGCTGTACGTGGGCCAGCTGGAGGAGGCGGCGGAGGTGTACTGCGCCGGCTTCGGTTTCCGCGTGACGGGAAGGGCCGGGCCGGAGACGGGGCAGCAGGGCCGCGTCAGCCTCCTGCTCAAGCTGGGCCGCATCCGGCTGATTCTCACCCAGCCCCTGGTGGCCACGGATGAGGCCGCTGACTACGTCGCGGTCCACGGGGACGGAGTCAAGGACGTGGCGTTCCGCACGGAGGATGCGGCGGCGGCCTTCCACGAGGCGGTGCGGCGGGGCGCGACTCCGGTGCACGAGCCGCGGGTGTACGAGGGTCCTCACGGACGTCTGGTGCGGGCGACGGTGGCCTCCCCGGTGGGAGATCTGGTGCACTCCTTCATCGAGCGCGCGTCGCCCGAGGGGGATTTCTGGCCGGGCCGTTTCCAGCCGGTGGTGGCTCCCGCCTCGGAGCGCGATCTCCTGGCCTCGCTGGACCATCTGGCCCTCTGTCTGATCCCGGGCACGCTCCAGGAAACGGTGGACGCCTATGGGCGGCTGTTCGGCCTGCAGCAGAGCCACGAGGAGAACGTGGCAACGCAGTACGGGGGCATGAACTCCAAGGTGGTGCAGGATGCCTCCGGCGGCGGGGTGTGCTTCGCGCTGATGGAGCCGATGCTCGGCAAGCGCCCGGGGCAGATCGACCACTTCCTGAGCAGCCACCGCGGGGCGGGTGTGCAGCACATGGCCTTCCTCACGGAGGACATCCTCGAGGCCGTCCGCGTGTTGCGCGAGCGCCAGATGCCCCTGCTGGACAGCCCCTCCGGCTACTACGAGGCGCTCCCGGCGCGGGTCGGCACGCTGGCCGAGGATCTGGAGCAACTGCGCGAGAACCATGTGTTGGTGGATCGCGAGGGCAACGCGGGGTACCTGCTGCAGGTCTTCACCCGCTCGGTCCACCCCCGGCGCACGCTCTTCTTCGAGGTCATCCAGCGCAAGTCGGCGCGGGGGTTCGGCACGGCCAACATCCGTGCGCTCTACCAGTCCGTGGAGCAGGAGATGATGCGCAAGGAGCTGAAGGCGAACGCCGGGTAGCTCGCGCCGCCCGGCGGTTCCGGTCAGCCCGCCTGGAGCGCTCGCGCGCTGCGCTGCTCCAGCGTCGTCTTGATCAGCCTGGCCAGGCGGGACACGCCCTCCTCGATCCTCTCCGGCGTGAGGTAGCTGACGGAGAGCCTGAGCTCCTGCTCGCCCCCGGTGCCGAGGTAGAAGTAGCGCATCGGCGTCCAGATGACCTGGTGGTGCCTCGCGGACTGCTCGAGCAGGGCCTCATCCGCCTCGATGGGGAGCTTCATCACGAGGAAGAAGCCACCGTCCGGGACGTTCCACGTCACGTCGCGTGCCCAGGCCTCGCTCCTCGGGAAGTGGCGCTCCAGGGCCTGGAGCGTCGCGTCCATGTTCTCCTTGTAGAAGCGGATCGCCTCGTGGTTCGCCTCGAGGAGGCTGCAGCCGTTCATCACCAGCATGCCGCCGATGATGGCCTGGCAGATGGCCGACGTGTTCACGGTCAGCAGGCTCTTGATCTTCGAGAACTCCTCGGCCAGCAGGTGGTGCTCGCCCGTCTTGCCGAGCACCCGCTGATCCGCCACGGCGTAGCCCACGCGCAGGCCCGGGAATGCGGATTTCGAGAACGAGCCCAGGTAGATGACCTGTCCCCGGTCATCCATCGACTTGAGGGTGGGTTTGCGGGGGCCCTCCCGGTAGAAGAACCCATAGGGGTTGTCCTCGAGGATGAGCATGCCGGCGCGCGCGGCGATCTCCAGCAGGCGCTTGCGCGAGGGCTCCGGGAGGCTTCGTCCGGACGGGTTGGCGAAGTCCGCCACGAGGTAGAGCGCCCGCGGCCGCTTCCCTTGCGCCTGGAGCGCTTCCACCGTCCGCTCTAGCTCGTGCAGATCCAGCCCATCCTCGCGCTCGGCCACCGGGACGATCTCGATGTCCAGGAGTCTGGCCGCGCCGGTGATGCCGATGTAGCAAGGCATGCCCACCAGCAGGACATCGGTGTCCTTCGAGAACAGCGCGCGCAAGGAGATGAACATTCCCTCCTGGCAGCCGGCCGTGACGACGATGGACTCGGGGGCGACGCGGATTCCCTCGTCCTTCTCCAGCATCCGAGCGATCAGCCCGTGGATGTGTCCGTTGGTCCGGCCGTATTGGAACAGGTTGGTGCGGATCTGCGCCTCGGTGAAACCCCGCTCCTGGCCGAGATGACGGATGTATGCGTCGAGGTACGCCGTGAGCTGCTGGGGGTCATAGAACTTCTCGTGGGGCCTGCCGGGCGCGAACGAGATGGCCTCCGGGTAGCGGAGCGCGATCTCGTTCAAGAAGTTCATGACGTCCAGGATCGGATCCGTCAGGGAGGGGTGCAGGGCGTCTTGGAGCAGCATGGCGGGGACCCACGATAGGCGAGGTGTCCCGGCGGGTGCCACGTCCCGCCACCAACGGACGAAGGACCTGTTCTTCCGGGTAGCTGGCTTTTCCCTGTTCCAGGGGAGAGCTTCCGGAGGGGGGTTCTTCATGCTCGCTTCCTTCCTGGTATTCGTCCTGGCCCAGGCTCCAGGACCCTGTCTGGATCGCTACCAGGCCCTTCATCCCCACTGTCCTGGGGGCACGGGCTGTCCTTCGACCGAGCAGCAGGCCTGCTCGCTCCTGGTCAGCACCTTCGCGGTGGATGAATCGCGCCTCGGGCAGTTCCTCGGGGAGGAGGAGGCCGTCGAGGTCATCCAACGCGATGCGGTCCAGCCGGTCGTAGGGGTGGGAGTGGGCGGTACTCCCGGACAGATCGATGCCACGGTGTCGGTCCAGCCGGTGGGGCTCGTGGGGGCTTCGCTGGGCGTCGTGTCCAGCGCTTTCGGCCGTTCCACGCTCCTCACCTTCTCGGCCAACCCGCTCGCCATCTCGAGCAGGAGCCCGGGCGCCTATGCGCGGCTGTCGCGTCTCTTCGATGTCAGCGTCGTGCTGCCCGCGCCCCTCCAGAGTGAACATCCGGACGGGTTCTTCGGCTTGAGGTCCAACATCGACTTCGTCGGCGCCGCGGTGGCCCACCGCGAGTTCGAGACCCTGTCCGCCGCGGCCCTCCAGGCCAGTCGCGAGCAACTCTCCATGGGGGGCGGCTTTCGCGAGGACTTGATGCGTGCGCTCGACACGCTCACCCCCGAGCAGCGTACGCGGTGTCTCGACACCCTCTTGGGTCCCGACAGCACGCTCGAGGGGATCGCCGCCTCCTGCTCCCCGGAGCTTCCCGCCCGGCTCCAGTCCGCGGTGGCCGCGAGCTCCCGGTTCCAACAGGCCCTGGACGGCTTCGAGGATGCGGTCGACTCGTCACATGGCGGGCTCCAGGTGCAGTTGGATGTTCCGGCGACCCGGTCCAGTTCCGTGCCTTTTCACGCGGCGCTCCTGGGCTCCGGGGCATACGACTTCATCAAGGACAACCGTTCTCCATGGCGGGTGGGGGTCATGGCCTCGCTGGGCCCGGACTACCTGCTCCAGTCCGGGGAGGGGGCCCTGGGCGGGACGCTGGCTGTCGCGCTGGGCGTGAAGGCCAGGCTCCTCCATGGCATGCCGAGGCTGCATTCGAGCATCGGACTGAGGGGCCACCTCGGTCAGTCCAGTCCGTTGCGGCCCCTCAGCGTTCCGAGCTGGCCCGGGAACTACCTGCAGGCCCAACTGGGCCTCAGCCTTCCCATCGGGCGGACGGGCCTGGCCGTGGCCGGAGGCATGAACTGGTCCATCGCGGGCGACTACACCGGGCAGACGGCCTTCTCCGCGAATCTCTTCTATTCGCTGCCGGGCCGGACGCGATGACGGTCCGGCATCCACCGAGGGCGTTCAAGTGGAACGGCCATGGGTGCGCTCGCAGCCCGCGTAATGTCCGCGAGCTCGCGATTCCTTCTCGTAGAGGTAGGTCTCGCGCAGGTCCGGTGTCAGGCAGTCCTTGTTGTCATCACGCAGGTGCCGCTGGAGCTCGGGGATGGAGAGCAGGGGCCAGCTCCTCGCCGTCCCGTCATTGCCGGCGGTGACGAGGTGCTGGCCATCCGGACTGAAGGCGGCGGATTGGACCGGCCCGGTGTGCCCCTGCAGCACGAGGGGCTCGCCTGTCCCGTCGGCCCGCCACACCTGGGCCGTTTCGTCATCTCCCGAGGTGACGAGGCGCTGGCCGTCCGGGCTGAAGGCGGCGGAACGGACGGGACCGGTGTGACTCCGCAGCACGAGGGGCTCGCCTGTCCCATCGGCTCGCCACACGCGCGCCGTACCGTCGGAGCTGGCGGTGACGATGCGCTGGCCATCCGGGCTGAAGACGGCGGAGGTCACCACGCCCGCATGACCCTGGAGCACCAGGGGTTGGCCCGTTCCATCGGCCCGCCACACGCGCGCCGTGCCGTCCCAGGAGGCGGTGACGACGGACTGGCCATCCGGGCTGAAGGCGGCGGATTGCACCTGCGCCGCGTGTCCCCGGAGCACCACGGGCTCGCCCGTCCCATCGGCCAGCCACACGCGCGCCGTGCCATCGGAGCTGGCGGTGACGATGCGCTGACCGTCCGGGCTGAAGACGGCGGAGGTCACCACGCCCGCATGGCCCTGGAGCACCAGGGGTTGGCCTGTTCCATCAGCCCGCCACACGCGCGCCGTGCCGTCGAACGAGGCGGTGACGACGGACTGGCCATCCGGGCTGAGGGCGGCGGATTGCACCTGCGCCGCGTGTCCCTGGAGCACCACGGGCTCGCCCGTCCCATCGGCCCGCCACACGCGCGCCGTGCCGTCCCACGAAGCGGTGACGATGCGCTGACCGTCCGGGCCGAAGGCGGCGGACGTGACGGGCCCCGCGTGTCCCCGGAGCACGACGGGCTTCGTCGAGCCCTCGGCCCGCCACACGCGCGCCGTGCCGTCCCAGGAGGCGGTGACGATGCGCTGGCCATCCGGGCTGAAGGTGGCGGACATGAGCAACCCCTTGTGACCCTCCAGCTCCACGGGCTGGCCCGGCCCATGGGCCCGCCACACGCGCGCCGTGCCGTCCCACGAGGCGGTGACGACGGACTGGCCATCCGGGCTGAAGGTGGCGGACTGCACCTGCGCCGTGTGCCCCTTCAGCACCCGGGGCTCGCCCTTTCCATCTACCCGCCACACGCGCGCCGTGCCGTCCCAGGAAGCAGTGGCGATGGACTGGCCATCCGGGCTGAAGGCGGCGGACACGACGGGTCCAGTGTGTCCCTTCAACACCCGGGGCTCGCCCGGCCCATGGGCCCGCCACACGCGCGCCGTGCCATCCCACGAAGCGGTGACGATGGACTGTCCATCCGGGCTGAAGGCGGCGGACATGACCGCTCCCGTGTGTCCCTTCAACACCCGGGGCGCGCCCTTTCCATCGGTCCGCCAGACGCGTGCCGTGCCGTCGGAGCTGGCGGTGACGATGGACTGGCCATCCGGGCTGAAGGCGCTGGACTCCACCCGGGCCGCGTGCCCCCGGAGCACCACCGCGGAGCCCGTCCCGTCCACCGGCCACACCCGCGCCGTCCCATCGAACGAGGCGGTGACGACGGACTGGCCATCCGGGCTGAAGGTGGCGGACACGACGGGCCCGGTGTGCCCCTTCAACTCCACGGACCTGCCCGTGCCATCGGCCCGCCACACCCGCGCTGTCCCGTCCCAGGAGGCGGTGACGATGAACCGGCCGTCCGGACTGAAGGCCGCGGAGGTGAGCAACCCCTCGTGCCCCTTCAACCTCACGGAGAGGCCCGTCCCATCCGTCCTCCACACCTGGGCCGTCCCATCCTCGCTGGCGGTGACGACGTGCTGGCCATCCGGGCTGAAGCGGGCCGCGTAGACCGCTCCCGAGGCATGGAACGTCACTTCCGGAGCGCTCCGGGCCATGGCTCCGTACGCGAGTGTCTTCCATCCTCGAATCCGCTCCGGCCGGTGGATTTCGAGCAGCAGCTTCATCGCCATCGCGGATTGGCCGCGCTCCAGCAACTCCCGCGCCCCCGACATCAAGGACTGGCCGCGGGCCCGCTCCGCCTGCGCCATCGCCCACAAGAACAGGCCCCCCATCGCCACCGCCACCGTCAGGGCCAACACGGAGATGAGCCGCAACCTGCGCCAGCGGGCGCGCTCCCACTCAATCCGCCGCCGTGCCTCCTCGTGCCGCAACCGCTCCCGCCTCAGCTCGAAGACCTTCTTCGCCAGCCAGTCGTGGCCCAGCTCGAAGTAACGGCTGCCCTGGTGCTCTCCAGCCCGCAGCACCGCGGAGCCCTCCAGGGTGGTCAGCACCCGGTCCGCCTGTCCCGGCGGGAGCGCGGCGCGGGCCTGCTGCTCCGTCAGCAGTGTCCGGCTGCCATCGCTGGCCACCAGGTACTCCTCCAGCAGCCGCCGGGCGTCCGCCGCCAGGGGGCCCAGCTCCTCCAGGGTGACATCCAGGTAGCGGTGCAGGATGGGCTCGGCCTCCACCCGCTCGTCCACCGCCCTCCCGGTGGCGCGCTCTTCCCAGAGCGCACGGCAGACGATCTGCGCGAAGGCCGCTTGTACCTCCGCCTCGCCCGTGGCGTCCTGCCCCGGCATCCGCATCTGCAGCATCAGCTTTCTCAGCTCGTGCTCGGGCCAGTCTTGAGCGGGCACGCCGGAGGCGGCCAGCCTGCGTGCCACTTCCTCCATTTCCCGCACCGTCAGCGGGCCGAGCCGGATGCCATGCTCCAGCAGCTCGAACGAGCCGTGCAACCGTGCCCGGAACCGCCCCAGGTAGTCCTCACGCAGCAGCAGCACGAGCTGGAGTCCCCGGAAGGGGTTGCGCACCAGCCGCACCAGTCCCTCGAGCAGCGCGCCCGTTTGCGCCAGGGCACGCCCTGGCAGGAGGAGTTGCTCGAGCTGGTCCAGATAGAAGCAGCACCGGCCTCTCCGAACGCCGCTCCGCCCGCCGCACCGCTTCGTCGAGCGCCTCGGGGGCATTCATTCCCTCGGGCACCGGGCCAAGCTCCAGGTCCTCGAACATCGCCTGGACGAGCGACTCGAGGGGCGCGTGGCTGGACAGCCAGGCCCCCACGTGGACCACGCGGAAACCGTGTTTCTCCTCCAACAGGGGGATCACCCCGGCCTGCATCAGCGAGGACTTGCCGGCTCCCGAGGGGCCGAAGAGCAGGACGCACGGCCAGGCGAGGATGCTCTGCGCCAGCTTGCGCGTGGACTCCTCCCGGCCGAAGAAACGGTCTCGTTCCCTCGCGCAGTAGGGCTGGGGTCCCAGGAAGGGATTGGCGGAGCCGGTCATTGCTTCCTCCTGTCCGCCAGCGCCTCGAGCCATGCCATCAGCTCTTCATCCGTGGCTTCGAGCGCCCTCACTCCCGTACGTCCTGGCAGCCCCCTCCCTTCCTCCCACACCTCCCGCTCATGGCTCCTGGGATCGAGCACCGCCACGCTGTCGCGCATCAACGCGCGCCTGCCGAAGAGCTGGTAGAGCAGCATCCGGTGGCTCCAGTTCAGTTGGGACAGCCCGATGAACAGGAGCGGGCGCGGGCTCAGGACGCTCTGGATGGGGTCGGCGAGCTCGGAAGGCAGCAGACTCGCCAGGCTGCGAATGCCCAGCAGGTAATCATCCTCGGTCAGCAGCGGCCGGCTGAAGTGGCGTGATGGCAGATAGCCGGAGCAGAGCCGGAGCACCACCACCTCGCGCCCGGTGTCCAGGGAGGCGGGGATCTCGCGCAGCCGCTCCCAACGGCTTCCGCCCGCCCGTCTTTGCATCACCAGGGCATGCCTGTCCGCGCGGGAGGAGGGTTGGATGACATGGAGGGTGAGATCCGGGTGCTGCTCGGCGAGCGCATGCTCCAGCAAGGGCAACCGCAGGAGCGTGATGTGAACCCCGGCCCCGAGCCAACGCGCCAGTGGGCGCAACAGCGGCGGCGTGAAGTCCGTCTGGCCGAACACGTCCTGGAACTCGTAGTCCAATTCCTCGTGCCCGATGCGCAGCGCGAAGTGCTCCGCCAGGGTGATCAACGGAAGGGAGGGGGGCGCGGTACCCGTCTTCTGGGTGAGCTCGCCATGCAGCCGTTCATGCAGGTTGCGGAGGGTGGAATCCTCCTCCTCCCAGCGGTCTCCCAGGAGCAGCGTGAAGGGCCGCGTCAGGAGATGCTCCAGGGCTGGAGGTGGGGGCGTGGTCCCCGGATGGGGGGCCGCGGGCGCCGGAGGGAGGAGCCTGCGCGTCTTGAAGTCGAACAGGACCGGGTCCCGGCCGCGCAGGTACAGCACGGGCGAGAAGGCCTCGGCACTGCCCTCCAGCTCCGCCAGCACGCTGCGCCGGGCCTCGTTGAGGCTGAGCGCCACGTCTCCCTCCTGCTGGGCCGCCCGGGTGAGCGCGCGGTAGAAGGCCCGGGAGCACTGCATGGCCACGTCTGTCCTCACCGGCCAGAGGTAGGCGACGACGGCGTCCGCCGCGGTGCGCGTCAGCAACTCCGCCGCGCTCGCCAGGGGGCCCGGATTCGCCCCCTCACAGGCCTCGAGGACGATGAGACGCAGCGGTCCCTTGCCCCAGGCCCGGTGGAGCTGCTGCGCCAGCAACTCCACCGGGAGCCAGCTCTCCTCGTCCTCCTCGTCCTCCAGCCGGAGGACAGGCAACCCCTCGTGCAGGCCCGCATGGCTGATGATGTGGATGATGTGGGGCTCGGGCTGGCGCCGCAGGCGCTCGAAGAGGGGGGCCTTCCGGGTCAGGGGTCCGGTGAGGGGCTCGAGCCACTCGATTTCGCCCGAGGCGAGGCTCTCGTGGAGCGTCCCCTGCAACCGCGAGAGGGCCTGCGGGTGCTGCGGAGCGATGGCGAGGAGCTTCACCGCGCCCGGCACCTCACGGGGTTGCCAGGGCTCGGGCGAGCGCACGCCGCGCACCGGCAGGAGGCTCGCCGAGTTCCCGAGGAACTCGAAGTCCTTTCCGGGCTCGCAGAGGGCCTCCCACGGAAAGCTCTGGAGGTCCGTTTCCTGGAGCATGAGCCGGAGCAGGACGGGCCCTCCGCTGGCCTCGCGCAGGCGCGCGAGCACTCCCTGGATGTCTCCCTGGAAGAGGGCCCGGTGGAGCGCCTGGACCTGCCGTGCCAGCTGGGGATCGAGGCGCTTGCCTCTCGCCGCCGCCGCCTTCACACGCCCGGCGAGGGAATGCAGCGCCTCCGCCGTGAGCTCGGGCCCGAGCGGGTGCAGGCCGGGCTGCTCCTGGCGGCTGCCCAGGGCCCGGGCCCTCAGCTCAGCGCCATTCCGCTCGACGTCGATCTCCAGCCAGCTCCCAGCAGAAATGGTCTCCCCCCTTGGAGGACTCTCTGTGGGACAACATCCGGGCCCTCCTGTCGCATGGCGCCCGGATGGCTCCTCGAATGGGGTCTGGGGCTTCGCCCGAGGACTCGCCTGGGGTGGTTCACGCCGCTGGGGGTGGCAGGTGGATGCGCACCGAGCGCACCCGGCGGGGGCTCGAGTCCAGCACCTCCAGCACCGTGCCGTCCTCCAGCGTCAGCTTCGTTCCCGGCTCGGGGATGGTTCCGGCCTCGGCCGAGCACAGGCCTCCCACCGTGGTCCAGCCCTGGCCCTCTTCCAGCTCGAGCCCCAGGGCCCGGTTGACGTCCCGGATGGCCGCCGTGCCCTGCACCACCACCGTGGTGGGACTCTCGCGCTTGATGAGCTCCTCGGGCTTCTCGAACTCGCTGGCGATCTCTCCCACCAGCTCCTCGACCATGTCCTCCACCGTCACCAGTCCCGCCACCCCTCCGCGCTCGTCCACCACGATGGCCAGCTGCATCCGCCGCTGTTGCAGCTCCTTCAGCGCGTCGATGGCCCGCATCGACTCGAAGGCGAACCAGGCCGGCCTCATCACGTCCTCGAGCACGATGAGCGGGCCCTCCCACGCGATCCCCAGCAGATCCTTCGCGATGACGTAGCCCACGATGTTGTCGAGCGAGCCCTCGTACACCGGCATCCGCGAGTGCCCGTGCTCCAGCAGCACCTGTTTGATCTCCTCCGCGTTCGAGTGCCGGCGCAGTGCCACCATGCGGCTGCGCGGCACCATCACCGCCGACAGCGGGATGTTGCCGAGATCGAAGGCCCGCGAGGCGATCTCCCCGGCCCGGGGATCCAACGAGCCCGACTTCGCCGCCTCCTCCACCAGCTGCTGCAACTCGTCCGGAGACAGGCGCGACTCGGTGAAGTTGGTCTTGTCTCCGAAGAAGCGCAGGATGAGGTTGGAGCTGGCGGTGAGGAACCACACCAGCGGCTGCACCAGCCAGGAGATTCCCCGGAGGGGGCGGGCGATGAACAGCGCGTAACCCTCCGCGAAGCGCAGGGCCAGCGATTTGGGCACCAGCTCGCCCAGCACGAGCGACAGATAGGACACCAGCCCCACCACGCCCGCGAAGGCCACGCTCTCGGCCGTCTCCGCCGCCAACCCCAGTTGCTTGAGCGGTTCCACCAGCCGCTGGGCGATGGAGGCTCCACCGAAGGCCGCCGCGGTGGCGCCCACCACGGTGATGCCGATCTGCACCGTGGCCAGGAAGCGCTCGGGGTTGTCCCGCAGGGCCTGCACCGCCTGGGCGGCGTGGTTGCCCTCCTCGATCAGCTCGCTCAGGCGCGTCTTGCGCACCGACAACAACGCGAGCTCCGCCCCGGCGAAGATGCCGTTGGCGAGGATCAGCACCAGGATGATGACGAATTCGAGCGCGATGGCCGTTCAACCTCCGGGCATCGAGCTATAGCAGCAGGGGGCGGCCTCAGGCGTCCAAAGATTGGAGCAGCAAGGAGAGTTGATCCCGGCTGGCGCCCTTGGGAAGGTAGTAATGAGGCCCGGTGCGGAGGGCGCCGCCCACCTCATGGGCTGCCGCGGCGGTGAGGAACACCACCCGGGGCGGGCTGCCGTTGCGAGGCATCCGCTCCAGCACCTCGAAGCCGTTCATGCCGGGCATGTTCAGATCCAGGAGCATCACGCCGTAGCGCTGCTGTGACAGGGAGTCGAGTGCCTCCTGTCCGTTGGCGGCCTCGATGGCCTCGTAGCCGAGATCCTCGAGACACAGCCGGAGGAACTCCCGCCAGTCCGCGTCGTCGTCAACGACCAGTACCTTGCGTCCGTCGTCTTCGGATGCCCTTCGGCCCAAGTGTCCTCCGTCCTCCTGGTACGTGAGGACAACCCGCCGGCGGCAACGTGGCATTCGCGTAGGGAAGAAGGCCGGCCGGAGAGCAGGAGAGGAGGCGGCCAGGCAGCGGCGCCTCGAAGGTGCTCCAAAGGTGTCTCAAAGGTAGTTCAGAGGAGGGACACCGTCAGCTGGCTGGCCAGGTATTGCAGGGCGGGCATGACGTTGGGGGCCGAGCGCTTGCGCACCGGGGGCAGCGCCGTGCCCTGCCAGACGGGCTCGCCCACCAGACGGCCGGCCGCGTGCTGGAAGAGACGGAAGCGGCCGAGCTCGATGGAGCTGCCCGAGTTGTAGATGCGCAGCCCGCGGCCCCGGGTGGGGCCCAGGTCGAACTCGCGGGGCACGTGCCGGTGCCCGTGGAGGATCAGATCGCACCGGCCCTGGACACGGCGGACGAGCTCGGCGCCCAGCGCCAGCTCCGAGGCGTGGGGCCAGCCCATGCGCGTGGCGAAGCGCTCTGGGAGGCTTTCCTCGGGCAGGGGCAGCACGTGGTGGTGCAGCAGCACGGCGGTGAGCGCACCCGTGGGAGCGGCGCTCAGGGCCGCGTCTACCTCGTCCAGCACGGCCCGGGTCAGCTCGCCATGGCAGGCGAAGTAGTTTCGGTTGTGCGGGCCCGTGGAGTCCACGCAGACGAGGAAGAGGCCCTCGTGCTGCTCCACCCGCACCTTCTGGCCGTTCATCCACTGGCCGCCGGCGTCCTCGCCGGTGCGGTCATGGTTACCGGGGATGAAGGTGAGCCGGCCGGCGTCGAGCAGCGGAGCGAAGAGCTCCCGGAAGCGCCGGTACTCGCTCCGGCTGCCTTGGTGGGTCAGGTCTCCCGTCACCACCACGTGGTCCACGCGCTCGGCGAGGAGGGTCTCCACGAGCGCGGAGGCCGTCGCGTCGCTCTCGCGGGAGAGGTCCAGATGCAGGTCCGACAGATGCGCCAGTGTCCGGATGAGCATGGGTACGCTTCAAGTACCCATGCGCTGAAACACCGGAATGGCCCTCCGGTGAACCTTCTGGGAGGGCCCGGTGACTTCGCGGTGAACCCGTCAGCCGACGAGCAGTTCCTTGGAGTCGGCCTCGGAGTCGGCCTCGGGCTTGGCGCCGGCAACCTCCTCGGGGGTGGGCAGCGGCTGCACCGGGGCGCCCGCGGGCGGAATCAGCTTGGAGCCGGCCATCACGCGCAGCTTGTTGCCGCGCCAATCCACCGAGCGGGCGAACAACCCATTCACCCAGGCCACGAAGAGCAGCACGTCCTTGAGCAGCACCGCCGGCACCGTCATGGCGGGCATGGGCTGCCCGGGCCGCAGCACCCGGAAGACGGTCACGTCGTGGATGAGCTTGGCCGCCGTCACCCCGGTCACCACCGCGAGCGCCCGGAGCGAGGGCTCGAAGATGGCGCCCAGCAGGGCCCACGGCATGGGGTTGAGCAGCGACTGCGACAGGTACACCGGCGTGGGGATGCAGGAGTGGTGGATGATGCACCAGCGGATGTAGCGCTTGAAGAAGGCCGAGACGCTCTTCTTCTGCGACACGTTGTACACGGGGGCCCGCGCCACCACGGCGCGCTTGCCCAGGCCGCGCGTCACCCACCGGCCGATGACGAAGTCCTCGGCCAGCACGTTGCGCACCGAGTAGAAGCCGCCCAGCGCCTCCAGCACCTCGCGGCGCAGCGCCATGGACTTGCCCACGACGATGTCCTGGTTGGCGGCCTGCTTCGCGGCGATCTGCCCCGCGCCCGTGGTGGTGCACTGGTACAGGTTGTCCATCAGCGAGCCCAGCGACTGCTCGCCAATGCCGCTCACGGGGTGGGAGATGCAGCCCACCTCCGGGTCCTCGAAGGTGCGGGAGATCTCGTGCAGGTAGTCCGGCTCCACGCGCGTGTTGGAGTCGCTGATGAGCAGGATGTCGTACCGGGCCGCGCCCGCCAGGGTGATGAGCTGATTCACCTTGGGGTTGAGGCCGGGCTCGCCGTGCTGCAGCTCCAGGCGCATCACCTTGGGCCAGCGCGCCACGGCCGCCTGGGCTACCTGATAGGCCGGATCCCGGGTGTCCTTCACGCCGAGGATCACCTCGTAGGCCGGGTAGCCGAGCGTGGCGAAGCACGCCAGGTTGGCCTCCAGGTCGTCATCCACGCCGCACAGGGGCTTGAGGATGGAAATGCCCGCCGGAGGCCTGCCGCTGGAAACCGGAGCGGGGGCCCGGGACAGGCTCCAGTGCCGTCTCAGCACGAAGAAGAGCTGGGCGGCGAGGGCGAAGGCTCCGATGCCGGCGAAGGTGAGCAGGGTGAGGCTGAGCGCATGGTTCATGGGCGCGGGCTGTCTCCTGAAGCGGGGGACGCTTTCGGCCGCGCATCCTACCCGCTGCGTTCCCGAAGCCCAAAGTCCCGGTGTGACGCTTGCTCGCCAACTGGGCGAAATTCCAGTGACAGCGCAGGGACATGACCTCCTGCGTCAGACGCGAGTGTCAGGTAGCGGTCGTCAGGTTGCGGCTGCGCGGGTGGCGGATATCGGTGCCGCGCACCATGTAGACGACCATCTCCGCCACGTTGGTGGCGTGGTCGCCAATGCGCTCGAGGTGCTTGGCGATGAACATCAGCGCGGTGGCGCGGCGGATGTTCTTCGAGTCCTCCATCATGTAGCCGAGCAGCTCGTTGAAGATCTTCAGGTAGAGGACATCCAGGTGCTCGTCCTCCTTGAGGACGACTTCGGCCTTGGCCACGTCCGAGGAGACGAAGGCATCCAGGGCGCGCTTCACCTGCTGCTGGGCCAGCTCGGCCAGCCGGGGCGTGTCCACGTAGGGCTTGAGGGGAGGGGCCTCGTTGAGGTCCTTGGCGCGCTCGGCGATGTTCACCGCCAGGTCGCCAATGCGCTCCAGGTCGGTGACGATCTTCAGCGCGGTGGTGATGAGGCGCAGATCGCTGGCGGCCGGCTGGCGCAGCGCGAGGATGCGGCGGCACGTCTCGTCGATCTCCACCTCCAGGCGGTTGACCTCCTTGTCCGCCTGGATGACGCGCTCGGCCAGGGGCGAGTCGCGATCGGTGAGCGCGCGCATGCTGTCCGCGATGAGTGCCTCCACCTTGGCGCCCATGGCCAGCAGCTTCTCGCGCAGGTCCCTGAGGTCCGCCTCGAATGCCTTGTCCGTATGTGTCGACGGCATGTGCCCGCTCTCCCTCGCTCCTACCCGAACTTCCCGGTGACGTAGTCCTCGGTGCGCTTCTCGCGCGGGTTGGTGAAGATCTGCTCGGTGGGACCGCATTCCACCAGCTCGCCCATGTAGAAGAAAGCGGTGCGGTCGCTCACCCGCGCCGCCTGCTGCATGTTGTGGGTGACGATCGCGATGGTGTAGCGCTCCTTCAGCTCGTGGATGAGCTCCTCGATCTTCGCCGTGGCGATCGGATCCAGGGCGCTGGCGGGCTCGTCCATGAGGAGCACCTCGGGCTCCACGGCCAGGGCGCGCGCGATGCACAGGCGCTGCTGCTGGCCGCCGGACAGGCTCAGGGCGCTGTCGTTGAGGCGGTCCTTCACCTCGTCCCAGAGCGCGCCGCCCTTGAGGGACTTCTCCACGCGCGCGGCGATGTCCGCCTTGTCCTTCATCCCGCCCACGCGCAGGCCATAGGCCACGTTCTCGAAGATGGTTTTGGGGAAGGGGTTGGACTTCTGGAAGACCATGCCCACGCGGCGGCGCAGGTCCACCACGTCCACGTGGCGGTCATGGATGCTGGTGCCGTCCAGCAGCACGGTGCCCTGGTGGGTGGCGCCCGGGATGAGATCATTCATCCGGTTGAGCGAGCGCAGGAAGGTGGACTTGCCGCAGCCGGAGGGGCCGATGAGGGCGGTGACCCGGTGCTCGGGCAGCGCGAGGCTCACCTCCTTCACGGCCACCTTGGAGCCGTAGAGGAGGGAGAGCTGGCGCGCCTCCATCTTGATGCGCGCGGGGACGGGGGAGGGGGACATGGCTCGGTGTCAGTGGGACGCGGAGGTGCGCCGGCGGGTGCGGGCGCGGATGAGCACCGCGACGAGGTTGAGGACGAAGGTGAGTGCGAGCAGGACCAGCACCGTGGCGTACAGCAGGGGCCGGGTGGCCTCCACGTCCGGGGACTGCGTGGCCAGCACGTACGTGTGGTAGCCCAGGTGCATGAACTGGGAGTTCAGCTTGTCGGGGAGGTCCGGGAGGAAGTAGGCGGCGCCGGTGAAGAGGATGGGGGCCACCTCGCCCGCGCCCCGGGAGACAGCCAGCACGGCGCCGGTGAGGATGCCCGGCAGCGCGCCCGGCAGCACCACCCGGCCCAGCGTCTGGGAGCGGGTGGCGCCCAGCGCGAGGCTCGCGGTGCGGTGGTCCATGGGGACCGCGCGCAGCGCCTCCTCGGTGGAGACGATGACCACGGGCAGCGTCAGCACGGCCAGGGTGAGCGAGGCCCAGAGGATGCCCGGCTGGCCCCAGTTCAGCTCCTGGTAGCCGAGCAGCCGGTCCATGCTCCCGCCGACGAAGTGGATGAAGAAGCCCAGGCCGAACAGGCCGAAGACGATGGAGGGCACGCCCGCGAGGTTGACCACGGCGATGCGCACCGCGGCCGCCAGCCGCGAGCCCGGGGGCGCGTACTCGTGCAGGTACACCGCCGTCAGCACGCCCACCGGCATCACCGCCAGCGTCATCAGCAGGGTGAGCGCCGCCGTGCCGTAGAGCGCGGGGAAGATGCCGCCCGCCATCATGCCGTCGGAGGGCGGCTGGCTGAGGAACGTCCAGGAGACGTGGCCGATGCCGCCGCGGATCACGTCGAAGAGGATGATGGCCAGCATGGCCACGATGAGCAGCGCGGCGAGGCCGGTGAGGGACGTGAGCGCGCCGCCCACGGCCCGGCGGAAGGTGTGCTGCTTCACGCGCCCGCTCCCGTCAGCCGCTTGAGGACCCGCCGGGTCCAGGTGGAGGCGACCATGTTGAGGACGAAGGTGAAGAGGAAGAGCTCCACGCCGATGAAGAACAGGAGCGAGTAGTGCGGGCTGCCCACCACCACCTCGCCCATCTCCGCGGCGATGGTGGCGGACATGGAGCGCACCGAGTCCGTGAAGTTCCACGACACGATGGCCGCGTTGCCCGAGGCCATCAGGACGATCATCGTCTCGCCGATGGCGCGGCCGAAGCCCAGCACGCACGCGGCGAGGATGCCGGGGGCCGCCGCTGGGAGCACCACCTTCCAGGCCGTCTCCCAGGGCGTGGCGCCCAGCGCGAGCGAGGCCTCGCGGTAGCTGCGGGGCACCGCGGTGAGCGCGTCCTCGGACACCGTGAAGATGACGGGGACGATGGCCAGCGCCAGGCCCAGGCCCGCCACCACCGCGTTGAGGCGCGTGGGCAGCCCGAAGGTGTCCTGCAGGAAGGTGGCGAGCACCATCAGCGCGAAGAAGCCCAGCACCACCGAGGGAATGCCCGCCAGCAGCTCGATGGTGGGCTTGAGCACCTCGCGCAGCCGCCGGGGCGCGAACTCGGCCGCGTACAGCGCGCCCGCCACCCCCACCGGCACCGCCACCACCATGGACACCAGCGTCGTCTTCAGCGTGCCGATGAAGAGCGGAATCATGCTCACCTTCGGCACGTTGGATACCGGCTGCCACACGAAGGCCGGCGGGCGGTTGGCCCGCACCACCTGCGGCAGGAACATCTTGGACAGGCTCGCCTCCTCGCGGGCGTGGGCGTCCAGGAAGATCGCCAGGGCCTCCTTCGCGATGAAGACGAGGATGAGCACCAGCGCGGCGATTCCCGTGAAGGCCGCCGCCGTGATGATTCCGGCGATGACCTTCTCGCGGATCTGCCGGCGCCGGGCGGCCGAGGACAGCCGCGGTGCCGCGGTGACCGTTTCCACGAGACCCTGACCCTGCATGGTCACCTGTCTATCCATCATTGTTCTCGAGCCCCGTGTGACAATCTCGTGACGCGCACGCCGCTTCACCCTGGAGGACTACTTCACCGGGAAGTAGCCAACCTTGGTGACGATGGCCTGGCCCTCGGGGGACAGGGCGAAGTCGATGAAGGCCTTCACCTCGCCGGCCGGAGCGTTGCGCAGGTAGAAGTAGAGGTCGCGCGAGAGCGGGTACTTGCCGCTCTTGATGTTGGCCTCGGTGGGCTCGATCTCCTCGTTGCCCTTCTTGACCTTCAGCTCCTTGATGCCCTTGGCGTAGGCGGCGCCGCCGTAGCCGATGCCGTTCTTCTCCTTGGCCACGGCGTTCACCACCGCGGCGGTGCCGGGCAGCGTCTGGGCGCTGGCGGCGTAGTCCTCGCCGTCGAGCACGTTGTCCTTCACGAACACGTAGGTGCCCGAGGAGTTCTCACGCGAGTAGACGACGATGGGAGCGTCCTTGCCGCCCACTTCCTTCCAGTTGGTGATGTCTCCCAGGTAGATGCCCTTGAGCTGCTCCTGGGTGAGGGCGCCCACCGGGTTGGACTCGTGGACGTAGAAGGTGACGCCGTCCTTGGCCACGGAGATCTGCGCGGGGGTGGCCTTGATGGAGCGCAGCTTGTCGTCCTCGGCCTTCTTCATGGGGCGGCTGGACATGGCGATGTCCGTGGTGCCGTTGATGAGGGACGCCAGGCCGGTGCCCGAGCCGCCACCCGTCACCTGCAGCCGGGTGTTGGAATTCTTCTTCATGAACTCCTCGGCCCAGCGCTGGCCGAGGAGGACCATGGTGTCCGAGCCCTTGACGGTGACAGTGCCCGCGCGCGCCGCGCCGGGGAGGGCCAGCAGCAGCACGGCGGCGATCGAAGCGATGAACGTCTTCATTTGGATGTCTCCCGGTCTGTTCCACGCGTTGTGGAACAACGGTAGGCACCCTGTATGCGCCGTCTGTGGCTGTTTGACGGAAGGAGCGTGACAAATGCGCAACGACACTCAACACGCCATGCCGGGCTCGACGATGCGGTAGCCCACGCCGCGCACCGTCTCCAGGTAGGCGCGGGCGGGCCCCAGCTTGTCGCGCAGGCGCATGACGTGCGTGTCGATGGTGCGCGTCTCCAGGTTGCTCGACAGGCCCCACACCTCTTCCAGCAACTGCTCGCGCGACTGCACGCGGCCCACGCGCGTCATCAGGTACTCGAGCAGACGGAACTCGAGCGCGGTGAGCGGCACCTCCTTGCCGTCCACGTAGAAGCGGTGGGCGGAGGTGTCGAGCGTGAGGGGACCGAGCTTCACGGGCGCGGACTCGTCCCGGGCGGGAGCGCTGCGGCGGAGGATGGCCTTGAGCCGCAGGACGAGCTCGCGGACGCTGAAGGGCTTGGTGACGTAGTCGTCGGCGCCCACCTCGAAGCCGCGCACGCGGTCGGACTCCTCGCCCTTGGCGGTGAGCATGACGATGAGCACGTCACGGGTGTTGGCGGTGGCACGCAGCTGGCGGCAGACGTCCACGCCGGACATGTCCGGCAGCATCACATCCAGGAGGACGACGTCCGTGCGTTGTTCCCGGGCGGCGGACAGCGCCGACTCGCCCGTGGGCGCCACGCGGGTGGAGAACCCGGCGGCGCGGAGATTGAAATCAATGAGCTCGGCGAGATCGCGCTCGTCGTCGACGATGAGGACGTGTGGCATGGCGGCGGCGCACTCTGAACCCTGGCGTTTGCACCGGGGTGTCGTGCCTGCGACAACTCTGTAACATCTGTTACTTGGCGTGGGAATCGTTGTAACGCACGAGGGACCGGCCCGGTGCCGCGAGCCACGCGGGGGTGAAATATTTCCCCTCGGGGTGGAGCGCGAGCGCGGTGCCCTTGCGCAATTTTCCAGGCAGCTCGTCCAGGTCGAGCGCGAGCGCGGCGGCGCGGGTGAGGGAGGGGTTGTGGCCCACCAGCATCCACCCCGCGCCCAGCTCGCGCGCCAGGTGGAGGATGCGCTTGGGGGCGCTGTGGCGGGGAATCAGCGCGGGGTGCACCTCCACGCGGCCCAGTCCGAAGGCCTCGGCGAGGATCTCCGCGGTCTGCACCGCGCGCACCAGGGGGCTGGTGACGATGCCCGTCATGGGCGTGAGGCGCGCCAGCTTGCGGGCGTGGGTGCGGAATGCGGCACGGCCCTCGACGGTGAGGGCGCGGGCCTCGTCACCCAGGGGGTGGACGTCCTCGGCCACCGCATGGCGGACGAGCAGCAGGGGCATCTGGTGAGAGGACATGGCGGGCCGTGTGCGTAGGCCGCCGGGGACAGCGAGGCAAGCAACGTTCCCGCGTCAGCCGTCCAGATCCAACACGCCGGAGATCTGCGTCGGCTCTTCTTCGACGGGGGTGGCGTGGTGGCGCTCCTCGTCGCCCGAGGCCTGCTTGAGCAGCATGGGCGGAGCCACCACCGGCAGCTCCAACGGCGTGGGCGTGTGGGGGATGTTGGCCCCCGGAGGCGGGCGCAGCACCGGGCCCGGCGGAGGCAGTCCCGAGTGGCGGCGCGCGGCCTCCATCAGCGCCTTGTGGTGGCGGTAGCGTGCCTCGACGAGCTTGTGGATGAGCAGCGGGCCACCCGGCACGCGCTTCGCGGTGAGGGCCTGCGTGGCCTTGCGCACCGGGTAGCGCACGCGGCGGATCTGCACGCGCCAGCCCTTGGGCGTGTAGGTGAAGACGCCGTAGGCGGGGCGCAAGTCGCCGTCCCGCGGGATGCCGGCGCTGGCCACGTCGGCGATCAGCAGCCGGCCCACGCGGCGCCGGTAGGGGAAGTGCAGGTGGCCGAAGGCACACGCCGCCGCGTCCAGGTTCTGGAAGTAGCGCCGGACGGTGGCCTCGTCCAACGTGGGGTCCAGCGAGTCCTCGAGGTTGCGCGGGTTGGCGTGGCAGACGAACAGGTCCTGCCCCTTGCGCGGCGAGTAGCGCTGGGAGAAGGGCAGGGCGCCCAGCTTCTTGAGCCAGGGCTCTCCGAGCTGATCCCTCGTCCACTGGAGCAGCTCCGTCTTCCAGTGGTCGCGCTCGCGGTAGGCCCCGCCCAGGTAGTGGCCGGCGAGGTAGCAGTCGGTGTTGCCCATGAGGATCGAATCGCAGCGATCGAAGAGCAACTCCACCGTCTCGCGCGGGTGCGCGCCCCGCAGGGCCAGGTCCCCGGCGGCCACGATGTAATCGGGCGCAACGCGGGCGATGTCCTCGAGGACGGCCTCGCAGGCGGGGAGGTTCCCGTGAATGTCGGCGAGGATGGCGACCCGCATGTCGGCCCCATCCTAACCCGTCGCCGTGGCCGAGGGCACCGCCGCTGGAAGGAAAATCGTGAAGGTAGAGCCCTCGTTTGGTTGGCTCTCGACCCGGACCTCGCCCCCCATGGCGCTCATCAGGTGCTTGACGATGGACAGGCCCAGGCCCGTACCCCCCATGTCCCGGCTCCGTCCCTTGTCCACCCGGTAGAAGCGCTCGAAGATGCGGGCCAGGTGCCTGGGCTCTATCCCCACCCCGGTGTCCCGGACGTGCACCACGCACCGTCCCTCCTCTAGAGCGCCCGTCACCAGCACCCGGCCTCCCTCGGGCGTGTACTTCACCGCGTTGTCCAGCAGGTTGAGGAGCACCTGCTCCAGCCCTCGCTCGTCTCCCCGGCCGATCAGCCCCGGGGGGACGTTCAACTCGACCGTAATCTTCTTGCCCTGGGCTTTGTGCCGGACCACCTCGGCGGCCCGGGAGGCGGAGACGGCCAGGGGCACGTCCGTCACCTGCAACTTCACTTCCCGTGATTCCAACCGGGACAGTTCGAGCAGATCCTCCACCAGCTCCGAGAGGCGCTCGGACTGGCGGTGGATGATGTCCACCATCTTGGGGGCCATGACGGCGTCCTGGAGGGCGCCGCCCTGGAGCGTCTCGGCGTAGCCGCGGATGGCGGTGATGGGGGTGCGCAGCTCGTGGGAGACGTTGGCGACGAAGTCCTTGCGCACCTTCTCCAGCCGGCGCAGCTCGGTGACATCGTGGAAGACGGCGGCACTGCCGGGCAGGTCCTTGCCCAGGGGCGTCACCCGGATGGCGAGCACGCGGGAGAACAGGCCCTCGAGCGGCAGCTCGAGGCGGGTGGAGGCGCCCTCGCGGCAGGCGCGGATGACGGCCTCGTTGAGCGCGTCATTGCGCAGGAGCGCCAGGGGGCGCTGGCCGCTGATGTTCCCCGTGGTTTGCAGCATGTCGCGCAGGGCGTCGTTGTGGCGCACCACCGTGCCCTCGGCGTCCGTCACCCAGATGCCCTCGGCCATGCCGTCCAGTACGGCGGTGAGGGTGCGAGACTCCTGGTTGAGGCCGGCATTGCGCGCGGACAACTGCTGGTGGAGCGAGTCGATGGCGCCCTGGAGGTTGGCCACCTCCTCGAGCCGGTCCCTCTCGTCCTCGCTGCTGCCGGTGGAGGGGGAGCCCTCGGCGCGGGTGCGGACCTGGCGGGCGAGGGAGAGGAGCTGCCGCTTGAGCGCGTCCCGGGCCGCCCACAGCGTCAGCAGGGAGCCGGCGAGGGTGGCGAGCGACACGAAGAGCGCATCCAGCCGCCAACCCAGCAGCAGGAAGAGGACGAGCGCCGCGATCGCGGGAGCGAGCAGGGGAAGCAGGAAGAGGCGCAGGGGCATGGGCTTCTAGCGCGGCGGAGGGCTGAGCTTGTAGCCCACGCCGCGCACCGTCTCGATGATGTCGCCCGCGGGGCCGAGCTTCTCGCGCAGGCGTTTGATGTGCGTGTCCACCGTGCGGGTGTGGATCTCCGCCTGGATGCCCCACACGTCGGAGAGGAGCACCTCGCGCGTCTGCACGCGATCGGCGCGCTCCAGCAGGGTGCGCAGCAGGCGGAACTCCAGCGCGGTGAGGACCACCTCCTGGCCCTTCACGCGCACCTGGTGGCGCGAGGTGTCCAGCTGGATCTCCCCGGCGGACAGCTGGGCGGCCGGGCCCTCGTCCACGTCCGCGCGCCGCAGCACCGCCCTCACGCGCAGCAGCAGCTCGCGCACGGAGAAGGGCTTCACCACGTAGTCATCCGCGCCCAGCTCCAGGCCCTGGACGCGATCGGACTCCTGGCCCTTGGCGCTGACGATGATGACGGGCACCTTGCGCAGCTCGGGGTCGCTCTTGAGCATGCGCAGCACCTCGCTGCCCGCCAGGTCCGGCAGCATCAGATCCAACAGGACCAGGTCCGGC
This sequence comes from Archangium sp. Cb G35, assembly GCF_001896145.1. Taxonomy (NCBI): domain Bacteria; kingdom Pseudomonadati; phylum Myxococcota; class Myxococcia; order Myxococcales; family Archangiaceae; genus Archangium; species Archangium sp. Cb G35. The sequence goes on along the minus strand of NZ_MPOI01000017.1, from coordinate 145,348 downwards.
ACGTTGGCGCGCGCCCGGGCCAGGCCGGTCGCACCCGTGCCCGCCGCCTCCGCCTCGAACCCCGCCGCCCGCAGGTTGTACTCCACCAGTCCGGACAGGTCCTGCTCGTCCTCGATGATCAGGATGCGCGCCATCGTCCCTCCGTGCCCCTCGCTTGAACACGTGTGGCCTACCAGATTGGGGGTGGCGGTTGAATGACGAGCACGTGACGCCTGTGTGACACGGCGCGTCCGCCCGCCGGCCTCCGCTCAGGGAGCGAAGGAGGGATCGCACGCTACTTCCGTCAGGGTGATGGCGGCGGCGATGAGCGGCTCGTTGCGGGCGGCGCTCACGGACTCCAGGTAGTTGCAGGAGCTGCCCAGGAAGCGCGGCGGGTTGGTGCGCGAGAGCGCCTCGATGACGACGACGTAGTCGCGGCCCACGGGGACGTCCACGGCCAGCTCCTGGGCCCCGCTCTGCAGCCCCGCGGGGAAGCGCAGGGCGCGTCCCTTCTTGCCGTCCGGCCCCTGGAGGACGAGCGCTTCCTGCGGTTGCACCTGCTGGTTGAGGCAGGTGCGTTGGATGTCCGCACAGCGGCGCGACTTGCCCTCGGGGAGCACCACCACCTGGAAGGCGCCCAGATCGTCGGCGACGGCGCGCGAGATGCTCAGCTCCAGGGCGAGGCTGTTTCCGGACGAGGGTGACTCCGCCCCACAGCCAGCGGCGAGGGTGGCGCCCAGCAGGAGGAGGAAGGGACGTGGGCTCATGGGTTCACCCGGATGGTGATGGGGACGAGGCCGCGCTCCTCGGAGGTGGCGTAGACGACGGCGCCGGCAGTGCCCGCCACGGCCACCGCGCCTACGGCCACCCAGAGCCACGGACTCTTGTACCAGGGGCGCTCGCTGGACGTGGCCACCGTGCCGGGCTCGGGCGCTATCTGGAAGACGAGCGGGTTGAAGGCATCCCCCCGGCCCGCCAGCCGCCGCTGTGCCGCGTCCGCCACCTCGAAGTAGTACTCCACCTCGTAGGCCGAGGCCGTGGCCGGCAGTTCGTACGCGGGGATGGTGGCGGTGAAGCGCTCCTTGTTGGCCCGGTCGCGCGTGAAGTCCACCGAGCTGTACGCCTGGGCGCCCGCCCGCCGGTAGAAGAGCCGCGCCCGCGCTCCGAGCGCCATCTCCTGGATGGTGGCCTCGGCCATCACCGGCGTGCCGCCCTCGGCATCCGGGATGGGGTCCACCTGGAGGGTGACGGGCCGGACGCGGCGGTTCTTGATGTCCTCCTTGATGCGCGCGTAGAGCGTGCGGATCTTCGGCGGCGCGGTACGGGGAAGCTCGTAGTCCGGCCGGGCCTGGAGGAGCATCTCGTAGGCCTCGCGGGCCCGTGCCTCGTCCCCGAGGTACAGGGAGGTGAGCCCGAGCAGCCGGTAGAGCTCCACGAGTTGATCATCGGTGACGTCGGGGGCGTCGAGGCCGGCCTCCAACGTCTTCACGGCCTCCTCGAAGTCGCCGTCGCTGATCTGCTGCTGGGCGCGGGCGATCTCCGGGCGCGCGGGAGCCACCTGGAAGAGCAGGGGGGGAGGGAAGAGGGGCCGGGCGAGCGAGGCACCGGGGGACAGCAGGCTCGCCACCACGATGCTGGCTACCACGCGATTCCGCCGGACGGACATTGGCACCTACCCTAGCAAACGGCCAGACAGCCCTCTAGCGCGAGGAGACTCCCGCAACGGTGAACGGCCCGTGACATCTATAGAGGTTCGGACGCGTTGACTGCGGGGGGGAGCCTCACCATGATGCGCGCCCTTTTTGGAGGTACTTGGGTAGATGCTCGTAAAGATTGAAGAAATTCGCGACACAGGGCTCCAGGTGAAGAAGGAGATGAGCCTGGAGTCGCTCGAGGCCGCGCTCGAGGGGTCCAGTTTCCGGCCGCTCGAGCCCCTGGCCGTCTCGGCGAGCCTGCGCAAGGTGAGCGGGGGCGTGCTGCTCGAGGGCAAGTTCACCTCGCGCGTGGTGGCCGAGTGCAAGCGCTGCCTCACGGAGTCGAAGCTGGAGCTGCCGGTGTCCTTCACCCTCAACCTCGTTCCCGAGTCGCTCGCCCGTGGTGAGGGCCTGGTGGACGAGGACGAGGAGGAGAAGGACAAGGGCACGGGAGAGAGCGGTGGCTCGTTCGCGCTGGATGACGCGGATGCGGAGGTGTTCGACGGGAAGGTGATCGACCTGGAGCCGATCGTCCGTGAGCAGGTGCTGCTCGCGCTGCCGATGAACACGGTGTGCCGCGAGGAGTGCAAGGGTCTGTGCATGAAGTGCGGCCAGAACCTCAACGACAAGGCGTGCGGCTGCGACACGACGTTCGTGGACCCGCGGTTGGCGGCGCTCAAGAACATCAAGCTGAAGGGCTAGCCGTGCCCCGGGCACGGGAAGGATGAAGGCCGCCACCTCGCACCGGGGGGCGGCCTTTTGCTTTCGTGCTAGCGTCCTGGCCTCTTGACTACGAACAATGCTCCTCGTGGAGCACCCAAGAAGTCGTTGGTGGTGCTTGGACTGGTCGCGCTGGGCGTGGGCCTGTTCATGGTTTGTGGTCTGCCCCCCTTTCGGTCCATGAGGGCGCACGACGAGCGGCTTGCTCGAATCGAGCACGAACTGCTGCGACTCCCACTTCCGGAAGGCACGGAGCGGCTTGGGGTGTACTCTCGCGTTGGCCTGCTCTCGGGAGGCGGTAATCATTGTGACTACCTCTCGGTGATGGCCCTCCGGGGAGATGTGGAGCGGACCGTGCTGGAGGCGTTCTACCGCCAGCAGACCGTGTCTTCGCCAGATGGATACGCACTCGAGATCCGGATAGGGGCTGGCGGACTCCAACCTGCGCCAGAGTACGAGGATGCCCTGCTGGCTCGCGTATGGATGGACGCATTTCAGGCGGAAGGGCCGCGAGTCAGGGTCGTATACGTGTTCGATGCGGGGCTGAACCCAGATGGGGATCCCCGCTGCCATTGAGTCCGTTTCAGACGTCAAGAAGAGGGGGGAAAGCTCATGGATGAAATGCGAATGGCTGGCGCCGGGGGGCACTGCGCGAGCCACAAAGCGAAACCCACGCTCTCTCAAGAGGCGATGGGCAAGGCAATCCTGAAGGCTCCACTGGTTTCAGTGGAGGCCATGGATGCGGAGGCATTCTTCAAGCGGTCCAAGGCGGCGCGGGTCAAGTGGTATTGCTCCACGCTCTGCGCATATCAGGAACAGTTGTTCGAGAGCTCGCGCCGGAACAACGTCCCCGCCCAACTCATCGCGGCCTGCATCCTGAATGAATTGGCGGATATCAAGTTCCAGGATGTGTGGCAGGAAAGGCTGGGCGCCATAAAAGGCTCCCTGGGGCCCGCACAGATGCAGGTCCAGACGGCCACGGAGTTCGGGCACGTCGATGTTCCCCAAGAAGTTCTCGAGCGCGATGACGAAGCGAAGAGGCTCCAGCCAGGACCCCACTTCATGTCGGAGGGGTATGCACCTCCGCCGCCCCGGAAGATGCTCTTGCGCGCCTATGTGGCCATGCGTTTGAAGATCATGCAGGTGAGCATCGAGGCGGCCGCGCGGGAGCTCGCGAGGCTGTTGACCTTGATGGCGAAACACAAGACGAGGGCATGGCAGCAGCAGCATGGTTTCAATGCTCCGGCGCCCGCGGTGGCGCCTCACCCCCATGCCTGCTTTCAGCAGAACAGCTTCCGGGGAGTCACGGACAATGAGCGGTTCGAGCAGCTGTGCGACTCGGTCATTGCCGCGTACAACTCTCCGGACATCATCATCGCGATGAATCCGGGAAAATCCGTTCTGTTCGGTGGAGCGAGTGGCGCGCCCCCCTACCTCGATGCGCGCCAGCATGGCTTCAATGGAGCCACGATCGGATGGGACATCTTCACTGAAGGGCTGTTCGTGCAGCGCCCCTGACGTCTGCTGCACGCCCAATCCACGACATAGACACAGCGCTCCCCGGCTTCGAACGCGAGGGCGGCATAGGGGCTCCACGAGCGTGAGGGGATCCTCCTGCTCGTCGTAGAGGAGGCAGGCGTGCTGCCCCCGTTGTAGCTGCCGCGTAGCCGAGACTCGAATGCTCCTTCTCCCTATGTGTTCGCCCCCTCGGGAGGCTTGCTTCCGCGGGCGTGAATCGTCCGGGTGCCAGCGGTGTACCGTCCCGAGATGCGCGCGCTCCTGGGGATGACGAACTCCCGTCCGGCACCCAGGTGCATGTCCATGCCATTGATGCTCACCACGTAGCTGCCTTCCAGGACCACGACGTACTCGTCCACGTCCCGCCACTGCTCGCCGGTCTCCGCGTCGCTCTTCGCGTGGCAGAGGGTGAGCTGCGTGCCATCGGCGCCGTTGAACACGTAGGCCTCGACGCCAGGGATGCTCAGAGAGGCGTCCGCGACGCGGTTGGCCGCGCCCAGCATGAAGGCCGGGAAGCTGCCCAGGCCGAAGCGCGCCGCATAGTCCGCGTTGAGCGCGGAGAAGCGCTCCTTGTCGAACCCGGCGGCGGGATTCCCGTCCACCGACGCCTCCAGGTTGTCCAGGCAGAAGTGCCAGCCCGTGGCGTCGCGCGAGACGTTCGCCCGGTCCGCCGGGATGGTGGTGAAGACCAGCAGGCAGCCCGTGCCCTCGGGCTTCAATTCCCAGCGCAGCAGATCTCCCTCCCACGTGTATTCGAGCACGCGCGGCGGATCAAACACGTGCATCTTCCCGGAGCCAGGATCGCCCTCCTCGAAGAAGAAGCGCAGTTGGGCGCCAGCCTCCCGGGCTCCCTCGATGCGCGCGGGGAACCAGTGGGCCAGCTCCTTGCTGTCCGTCAGTGCGCGCCAGACCTTCTCGGGCGGGTGGGCGAGGCGCCGCTCGAACCGGAGCTCGACCTTGTTGCCTTTCGTCGTCAGGGTACCGTGCTTCATGACTTCCTCCTCGGGGCCGGGCTCCGGCGGGTGGGGGCGGGCTCATCGTCCGCCATGGTGTCCAGGTGGCGCTCCAGCGCGTCGAGCCGCCGGGACCACAGCTCGCGGTACGGCGCGAGCCACGAGTCCATCTCCAAGAGGGGCTCCGGACGCAGGCGGTACAGCCGCCGTTGGGCGTCCTGCTCCACGTCGACCAGTCGAGCATCCTTGAGCACGCGCAGGTGCTTGGACACGGTGGGCTGCGTCAGCCCGAGCCGATCCACCAGCTCCCCGACGGGGCGGCGCCCCTCGCGCAACAGGTCCAGGATCCGGCGGCGGTTCGGCTCCGCCACGACTTCGAACGCGCTCAGCATGGGCCTTATATGCTGATGGAGGCATATGCCTGTCAAGGCATATACGCTGGGCTGAAGCGGGCCGGCTGGTATAGGGGGGAGGGGAGGGACCTCATGGCTGAAGACACTGAAGACGACGAGCTCAAAGCGAAGCGCTGGGCCTGGTGGCTGACGGTCTCCTCGCGTCTGGAGGAGGCGTCGTCATGGGAGTTTCTCTGGCGCCTCCGGGTGCTCTGGGGCACCCAGGGCCCGACGGCGAAGCAGGCCGCGCTCCTCCGGCAGTTCATTCCCGAGTTCAAGGGAAGGTCCATCACGGAGGTCGGCGAATGGCTGGCTGGCACCGCCTGGAAGGAGTGGCGCATGCTCTTTGCCGTGGATGCTCGAAGACTCCAGCAAGAGGCGGAGGCACGCGGCTTCCGGGTGGAGGCCGTGCAAGACGGGCTGGACGATCCCGCCGTCGCGCATGTCCGCTCACTCCTGCAAGCGCACAGTGAAGCCCACCCGGAGGCGGCTCGTTACTGGATCTCCTTCCTTCCCTCCTTCCATGAGGGGGGCTGCATCCTGGTGACTCTCGGTCCCGGCGAGAGCCTCGTGTCCGTCGCCAGCCGGGCGCACCATGAGACCGTGCCCGTTCCCGACGAGCGTGGCCTGCGCTTCCTCGAGGAACTGGCGGCGATCGATCCGCTCGGAGTCCCGGGTGGGAACCAGATTGGCCTGGATGGAATCTCCCTGTCGTGCCTGGTGGAGGAGCGTCAGGGCCGCCGCGAGTTCTCCACATGGAGTCCCGATCCGAAGCACTACCCGCGGGAGCATGGCTTCGTCTGGGCCGTCTACCAGCTCGCCGCGGACGCCGCCCGGGAGCCCGCGACCTGTCGCTTCCTGGAGGAGATGTTCGGGTACCTCAACAACAATGATGAGCGGCTGCCGGTGAAGCACTTCGACGAGGTTCCCCGGCGCATCCGCCTCTTCGGCAGCCTCTCGTCCATGAAAGCGAAGGCGCTGGAGGCCCTCTTCGCATCCGTGTCCCCCGACGAGCCCCTGCTCATGGACCTCTCCAGCTTCGAGGGGATGGGTACCTCGCAATACCCACTCTTCGCGCGCTTCCACACCCGCCCGGGACGCACCGCCTGGTGGGTGAACAAGAGCGCTACCAGGCATCTGCTCGGCGCGGGCATTCCCCGCTCCCACCTGCATGACACCCTGGATGCCGCCCGCGCGGCGCTGCTCGACGCGTCGCGAGGCGGGTGAAGGTTCGCGCTAGAGGGCGATGGGGGAGGGCAGCGTGCGGAAGTCCTCCGCCAGCCAATGCGGCGCTTCCTGGAGCAGGACGTCGCGCGGGAACGTGGTAGTCAACGCGAGGCACCGGGCGCCAGCGGCCAGGGCGGCACGGACTCCGAGCACTGCGTCTTCGACCACGAGGCACGCGGTGGACGCCACGCCCAGCGCCGAGGCCGCCTTGAGATACACCTCGGGGTCCGGCTTGCCCCGGACGACATCCGCCGCCGTCAGCCGCGCGTCGAACATCTCCCGCAGGCCCAGACGCGACAGGGAGAGCTCGGCGTTCATGGGCACCGCGCTCGTCGCCACCGCCCGGGGCACCCCCGCCCGCCTCAGGGCCTCGAGGAACTCCCGTACGCCGGGCACCTCGGACACGGACTCGGTCGCGAGCAGACGGTTGAACAGCGACTCCCGCTCGAGCACCAGGGCGGCGGCCTCTCCGTCGCTCAGCCCCTCGCCGAACCAGACGCGCAGCACCTCCCCGGCCCGGCGCCCGTTGGTGGCGAGCAGCTCGTCCCGGCTGGGGACATGGCCGTGCGCACGCCCGAACTCCTCCCAGGCCCGGTAGTGCAGCGCGGTCGTGTCGATGATGACGCCGTCCAGGTCGAACAGAACGGCGGCGAACGGGTAGGACCGTGAATCCGAGGTGCTTGTTCGTGCCGATTCGCGCATGATTCGGAAGTAACAGGCACGATCCTGCCGATTCAAGACCTCGTCGGACCGGTTTCGATCGTGGACCGGCTGGTGACGGACAGCGACGCGCCGGACGCGGTCCTCCAGGCTCTCGCGCACGCGGGCATCGAGATCGTGCGGAGGTGAGGCCTCGCAACAGCGAGGACTCATGCCAACGACAGGCAGGGAAAAGCCATCTGCCTTTGCAATCGCTTAGTGGTGAGCGATTGCTCCCTCTTTCAGGGGATGCCTTCCCGGGTTCGAGAGTGTTGTCTTCACAACGCCTCCCCCCCTTTCATCGTGGAGCTCAAAGACTCACATGGCCATTCGCTCTCTGCCCCCTCGTCCGCCTCCGCCGCCTCCCCCCCCCGCCGAAGAAGGAGGTCAATCAATCGAGCACCGGGCAGAAACAAGCCGAAGACGCCAGGAATCCCACGTCCACGGCGTCAACGACCGCGACGCCTCCCACCGGAGTCACGGCGGGGACGCCTGCTCAGCAGACTCAACTCCAGAAGGACCTGCTCAAGGACACCTTTTCAGTCGAGGGCACGGCGAAGCGCGGCCCGATGAGCCTCGTGGCGACGCCCAACGGCACCCCCGAGGTGGATGCGCTCCCCAAGGCCGGGTCCCTCGTGGACATCGGCACGGCCAGCGCGGCGGCCCCGGTCAGCGCCGCGAGCACCACCCAGGCCACCCAGACGATGTCTGGTGAGGAGCGCGCCGCGGCGGACGTGAACGTCCAGACGGTGTCGGAGGATCGCGCCAACGTCGCGCAGACGCAGACGGCGTTGAAGAACGAGACCAGCAAGCAGGCCAACGATCTCATCAGTGGCACGGCGCAACCGCGGGACGGCGCCTCGGTCACCAGGATCAGCGACAACGAAGCGGAGCTGGTGCGCAAGGATGCGCAGGGCAACATCCTCGAGCGCACCCGGGCCACCCGCGGGGCGGACGGCTCGGTGAGCCTCGAGTCCCAGGGCTACAAGGACGGGGTCAACACCCGCACCCGGACCGAGGTCCTCGCGGATGGTGGCACGCGCGTGCGCAACGCGCAGTGGGAGAGCCAGCAGAGCGAGATGGACACCCAGCCGTCCCTCGATGACATCGAGGCGTCTCGCGACACGAAGTATGCCTTCACCGACAACCGCGTGGGCGAGAAGGATGCGAACGGCAACTGGGTGGCCGCGGGGCAGGGCCAGCTCACCGTCGAGGAGTACGCGCAGTCCAATGGCGCGGTGAAGGGCAGCGAGACGGCCTACTCCTCGCAGCAGGGCCTGGATTACATCGACAGCCAACTGCAGGGGGCCTTCAAGGGCGGCCAATCCGTGGACCGGGCCACGACGCGCACCTACTCCATCGAGGCGCCCAAGGACGGCCAACAGGCGACCCCCCAGTACCAGAAGATCGAGCGCTTCTCCCAGGGTGACACCCAGGCCACGTCCATCGTGGACAAGGAGATGCACAACGAGAGCAGCACCGACACCCCCGTCTACGTGGAGCCCGGCTTCACCTCGGGGGGAACGTACGCCGAGTACGACAAGGCGATCGGCAACCAGCCGCACAACCGCGCGGACCTCGCCGCCTTGCGCCAGGCGCACAAGGACAGCGGCTGGGAGCAGCAGTTCGACGGCGACAACGACGTCGGCGAGAACAAGCAGCCGCCCAAGCGCTGGCTGGTGGAGATGAAGAAGGACGAGAACACCTACGCCTCGCAGACCTTCGTCGAGGGCGCGCCCAACGCCTCGATCAGCACCCTGCGCCACCGCGAGGGCAACACGGTGACGGAGACGTACGGCGGGAAGGCCTTCTCGCCTGATGGCAAGGACCTGGTCGACGTGAGTGGCCAGTCCACCAGCAAGTACGGCACGGATGGCAAGCTGGACCAGCTGGATGTCAGCCGTGTGGACCGGGACGGCTCGCGCCAGGAGCACCACTACACCCGCACCGCCGAGACCACGGCGGACGGCACGAAGTACACGGAGTCCACCAACAGCCAGTTCCGGGACAAGGACAACAACCAGACCACCTCGAAGCTGGATCACGTCTCCCTGCAGACCGCGCAGGGGACGAAGGACCTCAGCATCCATAGCGAGGTGACGGGTCCAGCGGGCACCGCCATCCACGACGTGAACGAGAACGGCGACCGGCTCACCTTCAAGAACGCTCAAGGCGAGACGCGTGACATCACCGACCCCTCTCAGTTCCAGAGCGAGGAGGAGGAGACGCTGGCGTCGACGGCCGCGGCGACCTCGAAGGCCGTGGCCGAGAGCGGCGTGGTCGTTTCGGGGCTGGCCGACAAGTACGCCACCGCGCAGGCCGCGCTGGGGAACAATCTCACCAACACCCTCGATGCCGCCAAGGGTGCCACCAAGGTGTTCGAGGGGCTCGTGGGCGCCGCGGGCATCGCGGGCGCGGGCATCTCGCTGAACAAGGCCATCCAGGACAAGGACAAGGCCGCCCAGGCGCTGGCGAGCACCCAGCTCGTGGGCTCGGCCATGGAGATGACCGCGGCGGGGAGCGCGGCGGTGAAGTCGCTGAACGGGTTGAAGGCGTTCGAGCAGCTCGGCGCCGCCGGTGCCGTGGTGGGTGGACTCGCCGGAATCTGGGAGGGTGCCACCAACATCAGCCAGGGCAACGAGATGGGCCTCACGGGCCAGGTCGCCAAGGGGGGCGTGGACATCGTGGCGGGTGCTGGTGCCATCGGCGCGGCCCTCATGGGCGCGCCTGTCCTCGGCGCGGCCATCGGCGTCGGGGGCTTTGTCATCAAGAGCATCATCGATCTGGCCACCGACGATCAGCACCAGATCGGCGAGCTGAAGATCGATGACGAGGGCTTCACTCCCTCGCAGGCGCCCACGCCCGAGCAGGTGGCTCAGCAGCAGGCGGAGGAGGAAGCCTGGCTCAATGCCTTCGCCAATACGAACAACTGAGGCTCAGACGAAGAGCTGATGGGTGACCTGGAGTCGCAGGAGCTGTTTGGCCAGCTCCTGCACATTCTTCAGGTCGGGATCTCCCAGCTGCTTTCGGACGCCTCGCTTCTTGTCCGAGGTCGCCAGGAACAGCAGCTGGCGCACGAGCTTGTTGGTGAGCCGGGGATTGAGCCGGCGCATGTGGGCGACGAGCGCGCCGAGGTCCGCCACGCTCAGTCCGGCCACCATGACGAAATCGGCATCGCCCTCGTCCGGAGAGAGCGCCACTCCCACCAGCAGTGGGTGCATCAGGATGGAGCGGGTGAAGTCCGGCTCCTGGGGGAGGTTCAGCCGCTGGAGCTCGGCCAACATGGGGCCGGTGTCGTGCCCAGGCACCACCGGCTGCACCCCCATGGACTCGTAGCGCTGAAGCACCTCGTCGTACCGATGCCAGGCCTCGATTCCCGGCTTGCTGGCCTGGAAGTCCATGAATGCCTGGCGGACCTCTCCCATCAGCTCGCGCACCATCGTCGCGTCGCTCGTGGACGGAGGAAGGCCCAGGATGTTGAGCAGGCTCACCCGGCGCGCGGGAATGGTGCTCGGCTCCTTCCACAGGATGTGGGTGACCGCGCTCTCCGCGAGCGTCATGCTCAGGTTGACGACCCCGAGCCGGCCTGGGTTCTTCGCGAAGTGGGTCAGCCGCTCGTGAGCGTCCTTCATCTCGTTCAGGAGCCGCTCCATCACCACACCTCGGAGCTTCGCGCGGCCTCCCGCGGCCGTACGCTCCGAGGGCGTGCTCTCGCGCTCCGTCGTCTTCCGCTGCTGGGGGAGCTCCGGCGCAACGGGGGCCGGTGCCTGTTGGGCGGAACGCTCCTGGCCGTAAGGCGGGGCGTGCGTGCCGCCTCCTTGGAGGCGCTCGAGCCCGGGGCGGCCCTGCTGCTCATGCTTGTCCCGCGGGCCATCGAAGCGACCCGCGGCCAGCCCTTCCTGGCCTTGCGTGCCGCCGGTGGGCGCGCCCTTGCCCTTGGCCCCGGCCTTCCCCGAGGCGCCACCTGTCTGCGGGGAGGACTTTCCGGATTCCGCCTTGGCGGACTCCTTCTTGGTGGACTGCTGCGGAGGGCCTCCCGGTGTGGTGCCCGGTCGTGGAAACGCCGCGGGGGGTGGCTGCGGCCTGGTGGACCGGACACTCATGACGGAAGGCCCTCCGTATGGCGATACGCTGAGCGGGTGGGGTGGAGGCAGGCGCGGGACTACTCAGCCCGCGAGCACGCATTCAAATCCACATCGCTGTATACGCCCTTGCGATACATATAGGCTTCGGTGAAGTCGTGGTAACGGCTGACGATCCGGGTGATATACAATTCGAGTCCCGCGGACGGCGTCCCCGCGACACCCAGGGCCACGGCTTCGAAAGCGAAGTCACCGGTTCGTGGATTGTTCACCACGGAGACCAGTCCATAGGTGAAGTGACAACCTCCCACGAGGTTCGACCCTGACACGCGCACTCGCGAGCCATCCGGACACGCAGCGGGCATGTATCCCGCTGCGAGCAACTCCGTCAGATTGGCCGCGTAGGCATTGTTCTGTGTCAGGATGGACTGCTGCTTGTTGACCAATGCTTGCAGCTCACGGATGCCTTCGCATTCGAGGCTCCCGAGGGTGGCCGCTGGGTCCGCCGCCAGCGCGGGGAGCGCCCACGAGAAGGACAACCCGACGACCACGGAGAGCGAGCGCAGTGCACGACGTATCATGGAGTTCCTCTCTTTCTTCTCGCGGGTGTATAATTTCTCCTCGCGACGCTGTCCTCCCCTATTTGGGGGAGGAGGCGCCCCGAGCCAGCGAATCAAGGCTCAATCCCGCATCAGGGTCCGGAACACGGCTGGCAATTCCTGGAGGCCCAGGCCCTCGCTGAGGGCGCGCTTGTAGTTCTCGAGCAACTCCTGTGGGAAGCGCGCGCTGATGCGGGCGTCCTTGCTCAGCCGGACGATGTGCTCGATGGCGGCGACGTGGGTATTGAGGCTGCACTGGTCGCCCGAGAAGTCATTGCGCTCGACCATGCCCTGCGCGGCGTCGGCGGTGACGGAGACCAGCCCGAGGAAGGTGCTCTTGTGGGAGAAGAAGAGCTTCGGATCGAGTCCTTCCGCCTTGCACATGGCCGCGGCGTGCAGGAACGCCAGGGAGCTGCCGTAGTAGGCCTCGAGAATCGCGCAGTCGAGCGTCGCGGCGGAACCGATCTTCTCGTCGACGTAGGCCGAGTTCTTGGCGATGGCCTGGAGGGTGGCGAGGTGCCGGTCGAAGACGGCGCGCGACCCGGCGTAGAAGACCGTGGCGTAATCGGTGGCGACGAAGCCCGGGTAGGCGAGGATGGCGGCGTCCAGGTAGTCCACGCCGTGTGCGTTCGCCCACTCCAATCCCGAGCGAGCGTCCGCGGGTGAGCCGCTGGTGAGCTGGACGAGCGTTTTTCCGGCGAGGGCCCGCGCAACGCCCTCCGAGGAGAGCAGCTCGGCGCATGCGGCGTAGTTGGACACGGAGACGACGACGAGCTCTCGTCCCGAGACGGCCTCGACGAGGCTGTCGAACGCGAGGGTGCCACCGCCCACGGCTCTGGCCTTGCTGGGCGTCCTGTTCCAGACGGCGACATCGTGACCCGCCGCCGCGAAGGCTCGTGCCAGTGCGCTTCCCATGAGGCCGCTACCGATGACCGCTATTTTCGTGGAGCTACGGGGATCCATCTTCCATCTCCTTGTGTTGAGCGCCCTCCCTCTCCCTATGGGAGAGGGTTGGGGTGAGGGTAGCTCATCAACAAATGCTGAGCCGGTGAGAAAAGCCCTCCATGACGAGGGCATTCACAGTGTGAATCGGCATAAGACGGACAAGCCGGTTTAACCTGTTATACAGGAGATTCTCCAACTTGGATGGGAGTCTCCATGTCGAAGCGCATGAGGTGTGGGTATCCGGCCGTCCTGCTGTCGCTGTGCCTGGGCCTTCCCGGGGCCGCGAGCGCCGCCGAGCAGGTACCCTTCGGGGCCAATGCGTTTCCCGGCGTCATCAAGGCGCAGGACTTCGATCAGGGCGGCGAGGGCATCGCCTACCACGACACCGACGCGGTCAATTCCTACCAGCTCTACCGGTTGGACGAGGCCGTGGACATTGGCGTGCGCGGCTCGGGGACCTACGAAGTCCGGAGCTCGCCGGGCGAGTGGCTCGAGTACACCGTCCAGGTGCCCGAGGGCGGCAACTACCAACTGTCGCTCAACTACTCTCTTCCCAGTGGCACCGGCCGGATGCGCGTGTCACGGGACGGCGCGGACGAGCTGTCCTTCTCCCTGCCGGCCACGGGGGGCCACGGCACCTTCCAGACGGTCACCGCGGCCACGCCCCTGGAGGTCTCCGCGGGCACCCACGTGCTGCGTATCTCCTTCGACGCGGGGGACGTCTACCTGCGGCGCCTGAGCTCGGCCCGGTTGCCTGGCCGGTTCTTCTACCTGAGCCGCTGGGGCGCGGGCCTGCAGGATGGCTCCGATTGGAGCAATGCCTTCCCGGTGGCCCGGCTCCAGGACGTGTTGGATCAATCCCTCACGCCCGGCGACACACTGTTCGTGGCGGGTGGCCTCTATGATAGCTCGACGCCGTTCTCGTTCTACCCCACGACGAGCGGCACGGAGGCGCTCAAGAAGCGTGTGGTGGGCGTGGACCTGGGCCAGGGTCTGCCTGTCTTCAAGGGCCGCTGGTCGCCCGCGGATCCCGGCTCCTCGAACAAGAGCTACGCGCTCTTGCGCTTCACCAACGTGCATGACTGGGTGGTGGAGGGCATCGAGGCCGAGGCCTACTACTACGGTGTGCGGGCGGCCAGCTCGTCCAACCTCCAGTTGAGCCGGCTGCAATTCCGCCGGGTGCGCGAGGGCGTGGCGCTCAGCGATGTGGCGACGTCCACGCTGAGTCAGTCACAGGTGCTCCGGTACACCAAGCGCGGCATCCGGTTGATCGGCGGCGTGTCGGACCTGCGGGTGGAGGACTTCGTGGCGGACGCCACCCAGGGTGACGCGGCCTGGAGCACCGAGGCCTTCCCGTTTGGTGTCTCGGTGGAGAACCCCGAGGATCCGGCGAAGGGCTCGCACGACGTGGTGTTCAACCGGGTGACGGCGAGGAACAACACGTACCAGAGCGCGTCCACGGGGGATTACCAGAACGGAGATGGGTTCAGCCTGGAGCGCTCGGCGTACCGCATCTCGTTCCTGAACTCGGCGGCGTTGGACAACACGGATGGCGGATGGGACGACAAGTCGCAGGCGGCCTATTACGAGAACTGCGTGGCGCTGCGAAACAAGCGCAACTTCCGGCTGTGGAACGACAGCACCCAGCCCACCACGTTGAACAACGTGCTGAGCGCATATGCCCAGAAGCACGACAACTACTCGACCGCCGGCCTGTGGTCCCAGGGCTACGTGGAGGTCTACAACTCCACGTTCTTCGGCAACACGGGCAGTGAGATCATCCTGGAGAACAACGCCACGCCCGCGGCGCGCGTGAAGATCACCGGCTCCATCGTCTCGGATGCCGGAACGTGTGGCGCGGCGGCCTCGAAGGAGGGCGGCACCACGCTGGAGTTCGTCAACAGCCGGGTCTGCGACGGCGCGGCGGGCACGCCGGTGGTGCTGCGCGCGCCTTCGAGCTCCTGGACGGGAACGCCCGCGGATGCCTTCACGCCCGTGGACGCGGCCATCACCCAGGGCTACCGGCCCGTTCCGTAAGTGCTGCCGGGACGTTACTCCCAGATGAGCTCGCGGCGGAGGACGCTGGCGGATGCGTGAGGGTCCGCCGCGCGCCAGGTGCGAAACACGCGGATGCGTCCGGCTGTCGCGAGCCGTGGATGACGGGCGCGGAGCACCTCCGTCCATCGGGCTATCCGGGACGGTTCCGGGCGCAGCGCCAGATGCCACAATGTGCCCCACTCCCGCTGCGAGGCCCCCTCGGCGAGATCCCATCGGACGAGATGGCCGCCGACCTCCGTTTCGAGCTCCAGCGCGGGAATTTCCGCCGGAGCCTTCGTGTGGAACGTGGGGTAGCACGCGAACGGGAAGCCGTACCGCAGGCCCATCGCACCCGACACCGTGGCACCGAGCACGAGCACTCCGCTGGCCACCGCGGCCGGTATCCACCCGCGCTCGTCCCGGGCCCTCCCCGTCCCCGTGCTGGCCACACCGGGCCCGTGGCGCGCGAACACCCGGCTCCAGGGCGCGAAGACGGTGTAGCAGGCCCACAGCGAGGAGAAGTCGATCCGGAACACGAGGGCCGTTGCCGCGTGGAAGAGGAGCGCCGCGCCCACCGTCCAGGGCCGCAGGCGCGGCACGAGGACACCGGCGAGCACGAGCGGCTCGAACACCATCACGGCGACGCCACCGGCCTCGAGCACCCCTGGCCACTCGTCGATGCGGAGCCAGGGACGCCACCCCCCATGCTCGGCCCACTTCCAGTAGAGCTGGCCCCGCAGCGTTCCGCTCAGCGCCCAGTCGAGCCCCGCGCTCCACTTCCACAACCCGGGGAAGAGGAAGATGAGCCCGACGAGGACCCAGGCGGCACGGATGGGGAGCCCGTATGCCACGGCTTCGTCCGGAGCGCCCTGGGGGCTGTGCTTCCTCGCGCGAAGCCATGCGTCCACCGAGAGCGCGTCTCCGCAGGGGCTCGCCGCGAGCAACAGCGCGAACCACAAGAGGTGGTGGGTGTGGATGACCGTCCCGGAGAACTGCGGGACCGCCAGCACATAGGCCAATGAGCTCGCCGCGAGCACTGTCGCCACCCGCGTGAACAGCCCCAGCACGGAGAGCAGGGCCGAGGGGACGAGGATGCCGAGCGCCGCCCAGGCCCAGGCGGGAGACATCGGGAGGTGGGGCGCGAGCCACGCGAGGCCCCCGGGGGCGGCTCGCATGGCCGAGGAGGTCGCGGCCCACACGGGCGCCTCGTACACGTCACGCGAGAGCAGCACGACGCTGAAGACGGTGATGCGGAACACCGCCAGATCGATCGCGCTGCCCGTGAGGTACCCGCGCATGGCGCGTCAGCGCGGTTCGAGCCCGCGTGCCCTCAATGGCGCGAGCACCTCGGTCTCCATCGACTTGCGCGCGAGCTCCAGGTAGGCCCGCGACCTCATCCACCCGAGTGCGTGGATCGCGGAGGGCTCTCCCTCTCCCTGGGCGGCGATGCGTGCCTGGTTCTCCCGGATCACGGCGATCGTCTTCCCCGCCGCCTCGCGGAGCACCTCCCGCTCGTCCTCCTCCAGCATGGGCAGTGCCCAGTCCAGGAACATCCACCCGAACTGCCCGTGCGCGGCCTCGTCCTTCACGATTCGCCCCAGCACCGCCTTCACCAGTGGGTGCGTCGCGGCGTGCCACGTACCTCGGAGCAGGGGGATGGAGATGGCCTCGCCCACGCAGAAGTAGCGGACGACGAGCTCCGCGGCCTGCGCGAGCGCACGTCCCGGCCGGGGCGGTGGAATCATCCCCAGCGGATCATGCAGGAGGGGGATGCCCCCGCCCAGCTCGCTCGCCAATCGCGCGCACAGCTCGACGTGGACCATCTCGTCGAGTGGGAAGCGGCAGGCCATGGCGATGAGATCCAACGGCGCCCGCGCGGCGATGAGCCCCTGCAGCGTCGCGGTGCACGCGGCGGCGGTGCGGTGCTCCTGGAAGGCGGCCTCGGTCCAGGCCCTCCGCGCCGCGAGGACGAGGTGCTCGGGAAACGCCTCCGGGCGGAGCGTCCCCCACGGGAGTGCCTCCACCTCGGGCCGGAGCTTGCGGTACCGGCGCTCGACGTTGCCTCCGAGCATCCCCAGCTCGAACAGCTCCTCGCCGGGAACGTGGGGCAGGACCAACGTGCTCGTCATCGACCGCCGTCCGCGGTGCCGCCATCCCCGGTGCCGCCATCCGGGATTCCACCATCCGTGCCCGCGTCAGCGACCGGCTCGCAGTAGGGGTCATTGGCCGGGTTGTCATCGCACGGGGGTGGCGCGACGAGGTTGCCGGAGGTGAGGCACCCACTGGCCATCTTCACGACCGCGATGCCCGCGGTGGCGAGCAGCAGGGGGCGGGTGACGCGCTGGGTGGGTCTGCGGCCCGGGGGAAGGTCTGCCATGTCGTTCTCCTCGTACCCGGGTGGCTGCCCGGGTCTGGGTGCAAGCATACCTGGGATTCATGGGGGCCGCCCTACCGTGAGCGGTCTCACCGCGAGGTCAGGAGCGTCAGCAATTCCTTCCAGACCGCGGGGGAGGTCGGCTCGGCGCCGCTGGCCGTGCGGGTGAATTCTCCCAGCAGCGCGAGGTAGAGCGCGCGCGTGCGGTGCCGCGCGGAGTCCGCGGACAGTCCCATCTCTCGCAGGAGTCCCTCGACGAAGCCCTCACGTGTGTGATCAACCCGGGCCACGACTTCTCCAGCCTCGGAGCTGGTGGCTCCCCAAGCGCGCACCGCTCCTTCGATGCTTCCATTTCCGTGCTCCTGGCAGATGGCCATGAGCAGGGTGAGTTGCTCGCGTGCCGGCGCACCACTGCCTCGCAGCCGCTCGATGATCTGGTGCGTCCCTTCGGCCTCCCAGCGCGCGAGCATCCGCCGAAGCAGGTCTCCACGGTCCACGAAGTGCCAGTAGAAGCTTCCCTTGGTGACTCCAAGGTCGGCCGCCAGGGGCTCCACCCGTACCGCCTCCACCCCACCACGGACCAGAGCGTCGAACCCCGCGCGCACCCAGTGCTCTGGCCCCAGCTTGTCCGCCACCTTGCGTCTGGCCCGAGCCTTCTTCACCCCTGGCACCATACGCCACCGTATTGACAGGGTCCAGGTCCACGGTGAATGCTCCATACGCATCCGTATGGAGTCTGGAGGGTCCCTGCCATGACGATGATTCTGGGTGTCGCCGCCGCCGCCGTGCTGGGAGCCCTGGCGGGGCTCCACTTTTTCTGGGCCTCCGGAGGGCGCTGGGGTGGCTCCGTGGTCATCCCCGAGCTCGACGGCAAGGCGGCGTTCATGCCCACGCCGATGGCCACGAGTGTGGTGGGGGTCCTTCTGCTCGGCGCGGCCGGTGTGGCGCTGACCGCTGCGGGAGTGCGCGTCCTGCCGCTGCCTTTCGAGTGGGTACGTGCCGGAACAGGGCTGCTCTCCGCCGCGTTCTTCCTGCGCGTGGTGGGAGATTTTCGCTACGTCGGCTTGTTCAAGCGCCATCGGGGGACCCGGTTCGCCCAGATGGACGACCGGCTCTACATGCCGCTGTGCATCGGGCTCGCGGGCGCGCTGGCGGCGGTGGTCCTTCTGCCTCGGTAGACTCGTGGCCCCATGGTTCATTCCTGCCCGGAGTGCCGGGTCTTCCTCTCCTTCCAGCGGAAGGAAACGCTCGTCCCGGATCTCGTCTCGGGGCATTGGTATGGCTGCCCGGGATGCGCGCGGAACGTGTGCGGTGACTGTGGGCGGGCCTCGGGGCGGCGGTGCCGTGAGTGCGGGGCCACGCTGGAGCCCGACCAGATCTTTCCCCGAGACCTGAAGCCCCTGGACGACTGGCGCTCGTATCTCCCCTCGGAGGACGACGCGTATCCCGGCTTCGCCAACGGGGTGGAGTTGATCGCGTGCGCCACCGAGGACACCCTCCCGGAGATCGACGCGGCGCTCGATGACTGGAATCGCGCTCGCTTCCGGCGGGAGGTCTTCACGCACGACCTCTCGCGGAGGCTGGGATGCGCCGACGCCTTCATGTCGTGGGGCAGCGCGATACGGGAGTTCCGTTGGACACCCGAGTGGGAGCGGCGTCTCGCGGTGGCGGCGGACTACTACCGTGGGCGGGTGGGGGACGTCGCCCGGGAGGCGCTCCATCAGCGGGAGCTGTTGCGCGGGTGGGGCGAGCTGGTCCCCGCTTCCCAATCCGCGGCTCCGGCCCTTCTCGAAGCGGCCCTGCACCCCGACGCGGACCTGGCCGAGGATGCGCTCCAGGTGCTGCACCACCTCCAGCCGCCACTCCCGGAGGTGCTCGCCTGGAGCATCCCGGTCCTTCGCGGCGGCGAGCTGTCGCACGTGCGGGCGGCACTGGCGGTCCTCCGCATTGTCCGCACCCGGAATGGGCCCGAGCCCGATCCGAAGACGCTCCTCGCGGTGGAGCAGCGGCTCGGCGCGGCGTTCGCGGAGCGCGGCGAGGCGGAGCTCGAGGCCCTCGTGAGGCGGCTGCTCTTCACCAGCGAGCCCTGGCCGATGGATGTGACGGCCGTGGCCATCGTCGCGCTGGGGCTCACCCGGGAGTTCGTGCCCCTGCTGCGC
Organism: Archangium sp. Cb G35; assembly: GCF_001896145.1. NCBI lineage: Bacteria > Pseudomonadati > Myxococcota > Myxococcia > Myxococcales > Archangiaceae > Archangium > Archangium sp. Cb G35. The sequence continues at coordinate 125,970 of NZ_MPOI01000017.1, read as the reverse complement.
GAGGCCCTCTCTTCCCTCCGTCCACACCAGCAACAGCGGGTGTGGCGCTTCATCGCATCCCTGGGTGAGCAGGCCGAGACCGCGGAACTGCGTGCCCTGCTCCTCGAACGCATCTCACGAGCGGAGACCCACGACACGGCGCTGCCACTGCTCGGGATGCTCGGACGGATGGGAGGCGCTTGCCATGAGGTCGTTCCGCAACTGGAGCGGTGGACGGACACAGGACCCACCGGGAGGCGGCTGGACGCGCTCGGCTTTCTCATCGAGTTCCGGGCGGCTCGGGGGATGCACGGGTCCGAAGCGCTCCGCGCTCGGTGCCAGCGATTGGCCCAAGAGGTCCACACGACCGAGGAGCGCATGGGATTCATCCGGCTCTTGTTCGAGCTGGAACCAGTACAACGGAGCACGCTCTTCCCCGAGCTTCCAGCGCCCGCGGAGCTGCTCGCCGCCCTCCTGGAAGAGACAGATGGCGCCTGCGCCGCCAACGTCGAGGAGCGCTGGTTGAAGGAACTCCTCGCCTTGCCCCGCTGGCGCTCATGGCTCATGTCCTACGCGGCGGGAGCACGCGGGCGTCATTACCTCACTTCCCTCATGTTTCGCGTGGCGGGGCCCGAGTGCGAAGGACTGCTCGTTGCCATTCAGCGGCTCCTCGCCGACCGGAACACGGGGCCCTTCGAGCGAATGGTCTGGGTGGAGGCCCTGGGCCGCATCGCCCGTGGACCCACCGCTCCCGCCCGCGTCCTGCTGCAACAGGTCTTCCTCGATACGAGGGAGAGCGTCCTGACCCGTCTGGCCGCCGCGCGAGCACTCTGGTCACTCGGAGTGAGAGAGCTCCCGGTCGCGGAGCTTGCTCCAGTCCTTCGTGAGCGCTCCGCCGTCATCCGGAGCTGGGCGCTCCTGTTCGCCGCGGAGGTGCCGGAGGAGCTTCTCGCTCCGCTCCGGGAGGACACGAGCCCCCTGGTGCGCTGGGTGCTCTCCCTTCGCCTGTCCAATGGCCGCGGGGGATGAATCGGCGGTCACGGCAGGATGAAATCGTGAGGGCGCAGCGGCTCCGGGAGTGGCTCGCCGAGCGCCTCCATCAGGCTGATTTCGGCGGTGCGCGCGAGCGCCAGGAGGGGCAGGTCATTGGGCGCCTCGCCGAATGGGTCCTCCAGTTCGTCCCCGAGCGCATCGAGTCCGAAGAAGGTGTAGGCGACGGCCGCCGCCAGGACCGGAGTCATCCATCCGAGGACGTCCACGAGGCCGAAGGGCAGCAGCAGACAGAACAGGTAGGCCGTGCGGTGGAGCAGGATGGTGTAGGAAAAGGGCAGGGGAGTGAAGCGGATGCGCTCGCACGCCGCGAGTACGCCCGAGATCGCATGCAGGCGCTCACTGAGGGCCTGCCAGGGGATGTCGGTGACCCTGCCGTCGCGGCGGAAGGAAGCCAGCTCACGGGCGGACTCACGCAGCAATGCGTCGGGCCGGTTGCGGCTGGTCAGCACGCGCCCCCGTTCCGGCTCCTCGACGAAGCGCGAGATGGTTTCACCGAGGTCCTGCCCCCGCAGATGGCCCACGAGCGCGTAGGCGAAGGCGATGTTCCGGTGCACCAGCCGCCGGGCCACCTGCCGGCCGGCGCCCGGCTCGTCCGAGCCACCGTCATCCAGCAGCGAGATGGCGTCGCGCGCGAGCGTGCGCAGCTCGATGATGAGCGCTCCCCACACTTTTCGCGCCTCCCACCAGCGGTCGTAACAGGCGTTGTTCCGGAAGCCGAGGAAGATGGAGAGGGCAATGGCGAGCAGTGACAGCGGCGCGGCGGACGGGGAGGGCAGGTGCAGTTCGCTCCGTCGCGACGCCCACACCACGACGCAGGAGAGCGCCGCGACGCCGAGCACCTGCGGCAGGACGCGCGGCAGGATGGTGCCGCGAAGGATGAAGAAGAGCCGCAGGGGGCTCGGACGCTCTCGAACGATCATTGGTGCTGCCAGTTGCCGCAACCCGCCCGCCGATGCAAGCGCCCCGGCAGAAGCGAGGGCGAAGAGGCAGAGGTGTGAAGTGCACGGCGAACTGCGGTTAGATGGCCGGCATGGCACGCATCGCGGTCCTGGGAGCGGGAGGAGTGGGCAGCGCGACGGCCCGGTTCCTCGCCCACGAGGGTCACTCCGTCACCGTCGTGGAGCAGTTCTCGCCTGACCATGAGCAGGGCAGCTCGTACGGCACCTCGCGAATCATCCGCAAGACGTACACGGATGGGCTCTACACGTCGCTGATGGGCGAGGCCTACCCGCTCTGGGACGCGCTGGAGCACGAGGCGGGTGAGTCGCTCTTCGTTCGCACGGGGGGCTTGTTCTTCGCTCCCAGTGGACATCGAGAGCTGGCCGCCATCCGCCGGGCGCTCGGAGAGCACCGGGTGCCATTCGAGGAGCTGGATCCCACCGCCTGTGCCCGGAGGTTCCCCGGGTTCCGACTGCGGGCAGGGGAGTCGGGGGTGTTCGAGCCCGAGGCGGGTTTCCTCCGGGCCTCCGCGTGTGTGCGCGCCCAGCTTCGCCTCGCGTCGGCGCACGGAGCCCAGGTGCGCGCGGGAGCGCGGGTGGAGGCCCTCGAGCCCCGGGCGCGAGGAATCGCCCTCGTTCTCGCGGGAGGCGAGGTGCTCGAGTTCGATCGGGTGGTGGTCTGCGCGGGGCCCTGGACCGCCCGGCTGTTGACGGGGCACGTCTCCCTGCCGTTCACGGTGACGCGGCAGGTGTACTGTCACTTCGAGCCCTCGGCGCCACTGGCGGAGTTCAGTGCGGAGCGCTTTCCGGTGTGGATCGACTTCGGCACGTACTTCTATGGCTTTCCGCACGATGGACAGCAGCCCGGCGTGAAGGTGGCGCTGCATCAGCCGGGCCTGCCCACGGAGCCCCACCGGGTAGACCGGGAGGTGCACGAGTCGGATAGGGAGCCGCTGCGCCAGGTCTGCGCGGAACACCTGCCAGGATTGTCGCCGCGTGTGGCGTTCGAGAAGGTGTGTCTGTACACGATGACGCCGGACGAGGACTTCGTGGTGGACCGGCTGCCAGGAGAGCCTCGGGTGACAGTGGTGGGCGGCTTGAGCGGGCACGGTTTCAAGTTCACCGTTCTGCTCGGCCGCCTCGCCGCATGGATGGCCACGGACCACCCCATCCCCTGGGAACTGTCACGCTTCGCACTGGCTCGCTTCGCGTGAGATGCACGAGGCCGGCCCGGAATCGCTCCCGGACCGGCCCCGGCACTTGTCTTTCGATGGACCAGACCCTCTCGAATCAGACGGGCAGCACGTTGATGAGGTCCTTCACCTTCTGGGGAGCGGCATCGGTCTCAGCCAGCGCGCCCGTGTAGGCACCCAGCAGCGCGGAGGCGGGGTTGATCTTGCCAGTCCCCAGCGCCCCGATCACTCCCTCGGCGGCTCCCTTCCAGGTCTTGACCACGCCACCCAGGCCCCCCTCGATGACGCCCTTGACGCCACCCTCGGAGTTGCCAATCCCAGTCAGGACATTGCTGACGCCCGGAATGAACCACAGGTGCTTGCCCGCCTCGCCGGCGAACCACTGGAAGTTGTCCTTGTTGCTCCCGTCCTTCTTGACGTGGGTGTCGTTCGTGGTCGGCAGCCGGTGATCCTTGCCCAGGGAGGAGTAGCCCTTCTCGGCGAAGTCCTTGACCATTCCGGCCTCGGTGCCGTGCCGGGCGTCTCCATCCTTGGTGATGCCCTCGATGTTGCCGTCTCCCTTACCGCCCTGGACCTTGCCCGTCCGCTCCCCACCGTCGGAAATCTTGGAGCTGTCGATGTACTCCAGCACCTTCGCCAGCCGGTAGACGGCATCGGGGTTCTGACGGGAATCCTTCAGGTCGATCTTGGGATCCACACCGGTCTGCTTGCACAACTGATCGAACTTGATGTCCTTCTGACGGCCGAGCTTCGCCAGAGCGGGAGAATCGCTGACGATGTCCGCCGCCGAGCGGGTGTCTCCCTTCGGCCGCTTGTCCGTGGCCTGGGGAATGGGCGTCCCGTCCTCCGCGAGCGGCGCGGCCGGCGCGGAGGCCTTGCTCGGGGAATTCTTGCTCACGGACGCAGGGCTACGGGGAAGGAGGGCCGGGGTGGGGGCAAGTTCCCCGCCAACGCGAGGGGGCAGGCCGCCGAAGGGGTCCATCATCGCCGTACCGGTCAGTTCCGGCGGCAGGCCACCCGCGGCCGCGTAGGGGTCCATCATCGGCGCACCACCGAAGCCCTGGCCGAGGCCCGCGGCGGCGTAGGGGTCCATCATCGGCGCACCACCGAAGCCCTGGCCGAGGCCCGCGGCCGCGTAGGGGTCCATCGCGGGCGCCATCATCTGCGGCGCCATCATCTGCGGCGCCAGCATGCCGAGCGTGGAGGCGGCGTCGAGTCCGGCCCCGGCCAGCCCCGCGGCCCCGCCGAAGGCATCACCCACGCCACCCAACACATTGCCCAGCCCGTTGAGCTTGGAGTTGTTCAGCTTGTTGGGCTCGAAGCTGTCCCGGTTGAAGCCCGGAGCGTTCTGGCCCGGCTTGTTGCCGTTGATGTCGGGGCGCGGCGTGAACTGGGGCTTCGCGTCCGGCTTGGGAGCGCTGGGCTTGAAATCCGGAACCTTGTTGCCGCCGCTCTTGAAGAGGTTGCTCGCACCACCGAGTTTGATGCCCATGACGTGCTCCGGAAGAAAGAGGATTGAGAAGAGGAATCCGAGATGGCGAAGCGTTAGTGCAGCGCGCGTGCCAAGCCGTGGTTTCTGGCCAAACGCTGTCTTCTCAAGGGGTTGGGCGAAGGGGAGCGCGCCTCGGGGGCCAGGCTGGTGACGGTGCTCACCAGGCGGGGGGTGGAGTCGAGTCACCACTGGTGAGTGGAGTCACCAGGGGGGGCCAGGCCTGCCGGGTGGCGACTCGCACACCCGAGAAACGCGCCCCAAGAGGTTGGACATCCATCGACATCAACCCACATTCGCCCGTATCGTCTCACCCTCCTCCAGCCCGCGATGAGGTCCCATGGGTATTGATTCCGTTGGCGGTTCGTCTTCCAGTTCCCGGTCGAACCCGGCTTCCTCCTCCGGAGGCGGGTTGGGTCCCACGTCGGCCGCCAGCCCGACGGCCTCCGGTGTGGGCACGGCGCAGAACACCGTGCCGTCGCGCGCTCCGGCGGTGAACTTCGAGCAGAGCAGCTTCGATCCGGCCAACAGCGTCCGCTCGATGCCGGCGCTCACACAGCCCACGCCCGTGAACCGGATGAACTTCGAGCGGAGCAGCTTCGATCCGGCCCAGGCGAGCGCGTCGGTGCCCGGCCTCTTCGATTCCGCGCCGCTCAACCCGGTTGCCCAGACCTTCACCAACCCACTGCCCGCCCTCCCCGAGAACTTCGAGAGCGCGTTCAAGGTGCCGAAGGGTCAACTGACGTTCGACGCCGAGGGACAGGAGGAGAGGGGGCGGTACTTCAGCCGCACGCCCCACCATCCCACGATGTCGTCCGGGGTCACCATCGGCCGGGGCTACGACATGAAGCACCGGTCGACGGAGGAGGTGGTGGCCGACCTGACGGCCGCGGGCGTTCCCCAGGCGGATGCCGAGCTCCTGGCCCAGGGGGCGAAGCTGACGGACCAGGCCGCCAGGGATTTCGTCAACCGCCCCGACGTCGCGGCGATCGAGATCAGCCAGAGCGCGCAGAAGAACCTGTTCAACACGGTGTATGACGAGCATGAGCAGGACATGATGCGCATCGCCAATGGGCCGTCTCAGCTCGAGGCCTATGGACAGGTCGATTGGGAGAACCTGGATCCCGCGATCCTGGATCTCGCCGTGGACCTGCGCTTCCGGGGCGACTACACGCCGCTCACACGGAAGGAAGTCCAGCCGCTCATCGTCAACAATGATCTCCAGGGGCTGTACGACCTCTTCTCCAATGAGGACAAGATGGTCAATGAGTGGAACGTCCCGCGCGATCGCTTCGAGCAGCGCCGGGACTACCTGGCGAACGCGCTGGCCGAGCAGGCGGCGGCTCGGTAGGCGCGCGCATGAGACGCCCGGTCCTGTCCGCACTGGTGCTCGCCAGCGCGCTGCTCACGCATTGCCGCCATGGTCCCGAGGTGGAAACGAGGCCCGCGGCGGAGCCGGGACCGGACGTTGTTGAACCGCTCGGCCTTCCCGTGCCGCGCGGCCAGCGCCTGGACCAGCTCCGGGTCTCGGAGGACGGGCGCCTGCTCTTCACCCGGTGGGCGCTCGAGGAGGACGCCTTCGACTACCGCGTGGTGGACCTGACGTCGGGTGAGCCCGTCTGGGATTGGTGGGGCAGCCTCCAGAATGGCCTCTGGACGCTCGTGCTGAGTCCGGAGGGCGGAGCGGGCTTTGTCTTCCTGCCCAGCGGTCCGGAGGCCGCCTTCCTCGTCTTCCGGGTGTCCGCCGCGCCCATCGTGATGTCCGAGGTGGAATTCACGGGGGGCACCTGGGCCCGTGGAGGTGGTTGGTTTGGCGGCTCCTCCGGGGCGTACAACGCGGATGGCTCGCGGCGGGGCAAGGCGGTGCCCGACTGGCGCGCGGTCCAGGACGCGCTGTTCCTGCCCGGACACGAGCCCGACACCGTACGGTACATGCACGCGGGCCATGTCTGGGAATGGGATGGACGCACCGCCCCCAGGGTGGTGGGCGATTGGAGATGTGCCCCCAGGGTGGAGGCCCACCGGCTGACCCCCTCGGAGCCGGTGCGGTTCTCACCGGAGGGGCGGTACATCGCCTGGCGCCTGAAGGACTCGAACGCTCTCACCGTGTGTGATGGAGAGAGCGGCGAGGAGTTCGCACTCGCGCCGGGTCCGGCCCACGCCGCCTGGACGGACGCCCATCATGTCTGGTGGCTCGAAGCGGGAGCGATTCTTGGCATGGATGTCCGGACACGCGAACGGCTGCCCCGGCGCGTCCTGCCCTCCGGAGCGAAGGCCGTGGCACTGGCCGCGTCCACCCATCCTCCCGCGCTGTTCGCCGGCTCAGAGCAGGGCCTCCTGTACCGGCTCCCCCTCGGGCGTTGAGGCCGGGGTGGCAATACCTCGCGGACCCGGGAGGCGGAGAATGCAACGCACGCAGCGCATGCGCGGGGAACTCCTGGCCATCACGGCCCTGCTGCTCCTGAGCCTGGGGTGCATGGGTACGCGTCCGGCACCGCCCATCGTGCCGGAGCCCGCTCCCAGCCCTGGCCGGATGGGGCCGGGGCCGTGGCTGCTGCGGTTCGAGCAGTCCAACCTGTGGGTTCGGACGCCCTCTGGAGATACGGGCTACGCCCTGACCCGGACAGGCCGGGTGGCGGCCACTCCGCTCGTCGGGACGGAGCTGGGGTGGAATGGCGTGGCCATCTCTCCGGATGGGCGCCAGGTGGCCTACGTGGAGAAGGCCGGACGCCCTGGCACCACCTCCATCGGAGGGTGGAGTCTGCTGTGGGTCGTGAACGCCGACGGCTCGGGCCGCCGCCTGCTGGTGGACCTGCGCGAACGCCCGCCTCCCAAGGAGGATGTCCGTGCCGGGCCCATCCTCTGGTCCTCGGATGGAAGCCGGGTGGCGTACGTGCTGGAGTCGTTCGCGAAGAAGTCCCGCGAGCGGCCGCGGGGCTGCCCCCTCGCTACCGTCGAGGCCGTGGAGCTCGCCAGCGGACGCCGGGAAACCTTGTTCACCTCCCCGAAGCCTGGGTTGCTCCAACCCCGAGGCTGGTCCGTGGAGCGGGGGGAGTTCTTCTTCTCGCGGCAGTGCGGGACGCCACCCGATCAGCCCTGGTCGACCGGCAGCTTCGTCACCCTGCGGCTGGCAGGGGGCGTACGGGAACTCCACGCGCGGGGCTCCCTGTCCCCCGATGGCCAGCATCTGCTCCTGCTCCCCTCCCAGCCCCGCTGGGAACGGCAGCCGCCCGCCCCGCTGTGGAATGGCCAGGAGTTGGAGGTGCCCCCAGACTTCCATCCTCTCTTCGCGCAGCGCGTGGCCTGGATGCATGGACAGCCCGTGGCCTACCTCACCATCTACCGGGGGTATGGCGGCGATTGCATTGCCTCGATGCAGCCACCGCCCGCGCTCTACCGGGTGGCGGTGGAAGGGAACACGCCCCGGGTGGAGCACCGCACGAAGTACCCCTGGCTGGTGGTGCTCGATTTCTCTCCGGACGATGCGTACGTGCTGATGGCCGTGGTCGCTCGCCGCCCGCTGGACAGGGATGGGTGCGCGATGCACGCCTTCGAGGCCCTCCTCGTGGCCGAGCGCTCCCGCTTCGAGGCCCGCACCTCCCTGGAGGAGCTCCTCGCCGCCAGCGTTCGGGTCGATGAGCCCTCGTCTTCGCTGGGCCGGCCCCTGCAGGGCTTCATCGGCTGGTTGCGCTGAGCTCCCCCGCGGCGCGGAAAAACAACAGGGGGTGAATCCAAGAAACCGGATCCGGAAGTCCTAACGTCCGTAAAACCGACGGAAGGACTGCCTCATGAAGACATTGCGCCCGGGCAACGGGCCACCCTGGCGTCCGGCGCCTGGCCACACAGCCGCAGCTCGCCCAGGAGGATGGATGACGCGCATTGCCCCCCTGTGTGTCGTCGCGTTGCTCGTTCCCACACTCGTGCTCGCGGCGAGCCCCACCGGGGCATCCGCACCGTCGACACCGGCCGAGTTGCGCCAGACCCTGACCGGGTTGATGCGCGAGGAGCACGTTCCAGGTGCGAGCTATGCCGTGTTCGACCGCAATGGCACCGTGCTCAGCGAGAGCCTCGGGCTGGCCAACCACGACACCCGGGCCCCGGTCAGCGGAGAAACGTTGTTCCGCCTCGGGTCGATCACGAAGACGGTGACGGCGATCGCCATCCTGCAACTCGTTGAGCAGGGCCACTTCAGCCTGCGGACGCCGGTCTCGGACCTGCTGCCGTCCGCGCCCATCGACAATGCATTTCACGCCAGCGACCCGGTCCGCGTGGTTCATCTCCTGACCCACACGGCGGGCTTCGACGATACGCATCCCAAGGCCTTCTTCAGCCCCGTGGAGCGCCGCGGGAACCACCTGGAGAGCAGCATCGCCCATCCAGAGCCGCTGGTGGTGCGCTGGCGCCCCGGGACCTCCGAGAGCTACAGCAACCCGGGGTATGTGCTGCTCGGCGCGATCCTGGAAGCCCACTACGGGCAACCGTGGGAGGAGATCGTCTCCAGCAAGGTCTTGAAGCCGCTGGGAATCGAGCAGACGGCTGCGCTGAACTCGGAGGCGGCGAAGCGTGACCACGCCGAGGGCCACAGCGGCAGCGACATGCACCGGACCGGGATGCCCTTCGAGCAGACGCAGGCCGACGGAGCCCTGTGGTGCAGCGCGAAGGACCTGGCCAGGCTCGGGCGTTTCCTCCTCACCGACGGTGCGTCCGCACCTGGCGTGCTGCAGCCCGAGACCGTCCGCGCGATGAAGCGGGCTCAGGGGACACTCGGCGTGGGCGCGCAGCTGACCTACGGCCCGGGGCTGGGCCTTCGCCCCCGGATCGTGAACGGCGGACTGTGGCTGGGCCATACCGGTGGCGTGCTGGGCGCGAAGGCGAGTCTGCACTTTCACGCCGAGCAAGGCATGGGCTACGTGCTCCTGGTCAACAGCGAGAACACGCTGCGCGAGCTCGAGACACCGCTCGCTGCCTACATCTCCGCGCAGACGCAGTGGAAGGCGCCCACTGCCGCGGCCCGCCCCATCCAGAGCGATGTCGATGGGTGGTATCGCCTCGTCAACCCGCGCATCTCGCTGCTCAGCCTTCCCACCTACCTGCTCGACACCGGTCATGTGCAGGCGCAGGGGGACCAGCTGAAGATCTCACCCTTCATACCGGGCCTGGGCTACGGGGCGAGCCTGAAGCATCACGGTAACGGACTGCTCGCCGATACCGACTACGGCGACGTCGTCAACGGTGTCGTGCTCCGCGATGAGGGCGGGGCAGTCATCGGCCTCGAGCTGGGCGGCGACAGCTTGCAGCGCACGTCCATGGCGGCGGCGGTGCTCCCGCAACTGAGCGTGCTGCTGGCCGTGCCGCTCTTGCTGAGCGCGCCTTTCGGACGGCGCAAGGCCCTGCGCAACCGCTGGGTGCGCCGCCTTCCCAGCCTGGCCTTGCTGGTATTGGTACTCGGCATCGTCTGCGCGGCGAATCTCGAGTTCCGCCTGCTGGGCCAGATGAACTGGCAGACCGTGGGACTCTGGGCCGCGACCGTCCTCTTCCCGGCGCTGGCCGTGGCCGGTGTCGCGGTCAGCGTCCGCACCTGGTGCCAGGAGACCGGGACGGTGGCCAAGTGGCGCGGCCTGCTGGGGTCCGTGTCCGCGCTGGTCCTCAGCCTGTGGCTCGCGGGCTTCCACCTGCTCCCCTTGGCATTGTGGCGATGGTAGTGGCGGCCTCGCCTTCACCGGCCGGTGCTCGACTTCCCACCGAGCCCCTCTTCGTCTGCTCCAGGTCTCAGCGCGTGGGCGGGCGCGAGCGGCGGCGCCGGCAATGGGCGAGCACTCCGCCCAGGGCGAGCAGGCTCCATGTGAAGGCGAGTTGTTCTCCACCCACGGCACAGGACGGGCCCACGCGGAAGCGGGAGGTCCCGGGCTCAGGCGCCTCGAGGGGCGGCATCGCCGAGGTGGTGCCTTCCTCGGGGTCGTACTCACCGGAGTCGGAGGCCGAGGGCTCGAGGTCGATCGGGGGCTGGGGATCGGCGGAGTCCACGGGGGGGACGTCAGCCGGAAGCGGAGCGTCGCTCCTTCCCACCACGATGGCGTCGCCGTCGCGATGGAAGGGGACCTCCACGCCGTTCCAGAGGACGCGGGTGGCCTGGGGCGCGTGGACGCGGGGCGAGCCCTGGCCGTTTCCAGACAGCCGCAGCGTCTCGGTGGCGAGCCCGTCCGCTTCCAGCATCCGGATGCCATCCGTCTGGCTGATGAGCGTACGCGAGGCATCGGAGAGGCTCGTGCCCTGGACGAGCAGCGCCCGGGTGGGCGTGGTGCCCTCGTAGCGCACGGCACCGGCGAGGCCCTCCAGCCGGAAGCCCCCCGCGCTCCGGCTCTGTCCGGGCAAGTCGTTGAAGAGGGCGTAGACGGTGGCGGTGCCCTCGGTCACCTTCAGTCCCGCATCGGGTGTCCGCGCGTCGAGTGTCATCACCACGGGGCGCGAGGCCCAGGCCGACTCCGGCGTGGGCACCAGGGCGGTGAGGAAGGTGACGTTGGCGGAGGCGGTGGTGGGCTTCACCTCGGCGTGGGTGACGGAGCCGGTGGCGTTGAACTTCTGGACGTGGACGGGCTTCTGCTCGGTGAAGGTGGCGTCGAAGGACTCAGGGGCCACCACCGCGACGCCGAGGGCCTGGCCGTTCTCGCCGCGCCCGTGGAGCCAGGTGCCCTCGCGGGCCGCGCCATTCATGAAGTGGCAGGACCACCGGTACACGTGGGAGCGCGAGGCCTGCACCACGTCCCGCAGCACCACCCACTTGCGGTCGAGGAAGAGGGCATGCCGGTCCCAGCGGCGCAGCCCGAAGGTGGAGGCGTAGAGCGAGGCGCCGTCGCCGATGGTGTAGCCGTAGTGCTCGCTGGAGCCGAAGAAGGGGATGCCGCCCTTGCGGTCGAGGTACCAGCTGTAGGACGCGGCGGAGTCGCTCCGGTCGCGTACGCCCTCGCCGAGCTGCCCCACGCCGTCGATGGTCAGCGAGTTGTGGAAGACGGTCTGGTTGGCGGCGGGCCCCGGCGAGCCCGTGTGGCCGATGTAGTAACCGGGGGCCTCGGGGGCGAGCCACGAGCCCTGGCCATACAGGTAGAAGCCGTTGTCGTCGGCGTGGTCGTGGCTGATGTTGAGGGTGCCGCGAGGCTCCATACCGCTCTTCAGCCACTGCCACCCGGCCATGCCGCCATACGGGCCGTTCTTGAGCGCGAACAGGAGCGAGCCCTTGTCCCAGCCGCCTCGGAACACGGCCACCTGCTGGTTGTCGCCGTACCAGTCCAGCGGCAGGGCTCGCGGGTCCGCGGCGCGCAGGGAGGCGTCATGGAAGAGGAACTCGAAGACGCGCTGGTTGAGCTCGGGCGCGTAGCTGCTGAAGGTGGTGCCGCGCAGCCAGGTGTCCGCCGTGGCCTGGGCCACCGGGTCCCGGTAGCGCGTGGCGGCGTAGCGCAGGGGCATCAGCCCCATGTCCTTGCTGATGGCGTAGAAGTTCCCGTGGAGGAGCAGCGATTGATAGGGCCGCTCCGGGAGCTGGGTGGCCGCCAGGGCGCGTGGCATGGCCTTCACCAGGGCCAGGTCACCCACGTCCGTGCCGGTGACGCGCTGGAGCGCGCTGACGAAGGGCAGGTGCCAGCTCAGCCCGTACGTGACGTAGCCGAAGCCCTCGTGCCAGAGGCCATCGGTGACCAGGTCCAGCACCCGCTTCACCTTGCGCGCGTTGCCGGTGGCCAGTTCCAGCCACGGCTGCGTGGTGCTGTCCGGCAGCTCTCCCCGGGTGGCGAGCGCCGCGAGCCCGATGGCGGCATGGTTCACCCAGTTGTGGTTCTGCAGGTACTCGTCCGCCCACCACTCGCCGCCCTTGGAGGACTGCATCAGGGCGTTGGCGTTCTGCTGGAGGGTGGCGCGGACGCGGGAGGCCTCGGTGGCGGAGAGTTTCGGGGCCACCAGGTCGTAGGCCACCGCGACGCCTCCGAGCAGGTGCGCCTGGATGAGGTCATGCGTGCCGTCGAGGTCCAGGTTTCCCCATGAGGAGACCGTCAGCAGCCAGTTCCTGGCCAGCTCGAGGTGACGGCTGTCGGTGGACATCTGCCCCACGAAGGCGAGCACCACCAGCAGGTTGCCGACCTCGCGGCGATCCAATTGCAGCGTCTTCCCGGCCGTCTTCCAGGTGACGAGCCCCGAGGGCGCGACGGTGCTGTCCAGATAGCTCGTCGCGCCCTTGAGCAGGGGCTGGTAGATGGCCTGGTGGGTCGTCTGCGCCTTCTGGCGCAACGCCTCGACCTGGGAGGCGTCGAAGAAGAGGCCGGGGTGGGGCCCCGCGAGCGCGGGAAGGGACACCCACAGCACCAGCCAGGACAGCGCCCACCCACGCGTGAGGAAGTGCTTCATGCGGGGTGGATGCCACCCTTTATTCCGCCCACTTCCCACACAGGGGCGGTGGAGGGCCCGCCCGCCAGGCCGGGGGTCGTCCTCCGGGCCTGGACGTGTCCGCCCGGATGCTCAGCTGGCCTTGGCGAGCGGCTGCGGGGCGGCCGGCTGGGGGACGCCGTACCTGGAGGCCAGGAGGATCTCCGCGACGGCCTGGGAGATGGCGGCCTGGGTGGCTCCAGCCTGGGTGGACTTGCAGAACGCGCCCACGCCCAGCACGGGCCCGGCCGCGGTGAACTCCACCACCTCGACGTTGGGGGCGGGCTGCTCCTGGACTCCGGGCACCACCGCCACGCGCTCTTCCAGAGCGCGGATCATCATGGCCACGTCCACACCGTGCAGCAGCGGCACCTTGATGGTGACCTTGCGGTTGGGGTGGTGGGTGAAGTTGATGATGTTGTCGCCGAACAGCCGGCCGTTGCCCACGGAGATGCGCAGGTTGTCGCCGGTGTCGACGGTGGTGGCGAACAGGCCAATCTCCTGCACGATGCCGGTGGCGCCGCCCGCGGAGATCTCATCGCCCACGCGGAAGGGACGCAGCACGAGCAGGAAGACGCCCGCGGCGAAGTTGGACAGCAGGCCGGACCAGGCCGTGCCGATCGCGATGCCCGCGGCCGCCAGCAGCGCGGCGAACGAGGTCGTCTCCACCCCCATCATTCCCAGGATGGCCAGCAGCAGGAGGATGGTGAGGGAGCCCACGAAGAGCGACTCGATGTAGCGGATGAGCGTGGCGTCGAGCTGGCGCTTCTGCAGGGCCAGGTTCAGCACTCGCTGGAACCCGACGATGACCGTCCGGCCCGCGAACCACAGCACCAGCGCGCCCACGGCCTTGAGGATGAACGGGAGGGCTTCCGTGAGGGCCAGCGACTTCAATTGATCAATGAGTGCTTCCATGGCGTTCCTGCGCGGGGCGGTGTTTGAGGATTGTTTGGGTTCAAAGTGTTTTTCCGTGAACCCTTGGCAATCTATAGAAACGGAACTCTCGGGGAGAAGAGGGGGGGATGGTTTTCCAGTCCCTCAAAAGGCAAGACACGCGCTCATCACGCGGTGGCTTGCCACGCGGTGACATGTGCATGGGCCAGGCCAGGGGAGCCCGGCGCGTAGAGCCGCGAAGGAACGTGCCTCGGGCCTGGCGGTGGACGTGATGGGGCTGTCCTGACGTGGCGGCTGACGTGTCAGTCCAGGCGGCTGACATGTCAGCGCGGACGGAGCACGTGGACCCGCCGTCAATTCCCCGATTCTGGCGGTGCGTGGCGTGAATGTCCGGCTGGTGTCCGCCCGGGTTGGCGTCGTGGTCCGCGAGGGTTCCTACCCTTGGGGCAGGAGAGGGCAGCGTGCATGGACCTCTACAGTGCCGCCAAGCGGATGAACCGGCCGTTCCGGTTCTCGAATCCGGCGTCGTACCGGGAGATCTCCCTGGCCAGCCGGGGACTGATCGGGGACGGCATCACGTGCGCCCTGGTCCGGCCGGACGGTGTCATCGACTGGCTATGCTTTCCCCGCTTCGACAGCCCAAGTGCCTTCGCGGCGATCCTCGATGACGAGCGGGGTGGCTTCACCGGCATCACCCCGGCGGTCTGGCCCTTCGAGAGCCTGCAGCGCTACGACCCGGACACCAACGTGCTGGAGACGCTCTTCCGCGTCGAGCGCCAGGGCGTGGTGCGGATCATCGACTACATGCCGTGGACGAACGATCCCCGGGCCACCATCCACGAGGTGCACCGGCGCATCGAGTGCGTGGAGGGCTCGCTCGAGCTGGACGTCGTCTTCGATCCGCAGTTCAGGTTCGGCGAATCGGAGACGCGGGTGGAGCTCGAGGAGCATGGGCTGGTCGCGAAGGGCGCCCGGGGCGAGCGGATGGTCGCGGTGCTTGATGGGGAGGCGCACTGGGCGCCGCGGGGCGGGTCGGGCCTGCGGACGCGCATCCGGCTCGGCAGGGGAGAGCGGCGCTGGATGATCCTCGCGTGGGACTCGGAGCACCCGGAGCCCGTGGCCGCGTACCGGCCCTACGAGCTGCTCCGGGCCACGCGCCAGGCCTGGCGGGAATGGTCCCGGCAGCTCCAGTACGAGGGGCCATGGCGGCACCATGTGCTGCGCTCGGCGCTGGCGTTGAAGCTGCTGATGTACGCGCCCACCGGCGCCATGGTGGCCGCGGCCACCACCTCGCTGCCCGAGTGGATTGGAGGGCCTCGCAACTGGGACTACCGCTACAGCTGGGTGCGTGACGCGGCCATGGCCGTGCGGGCCACCAATCTGATCGGCTACCCGACCGAGTCCCGCGAGTTCTTCTACTTCGTGCGCGACACGCTCAAGCACGGCGAGCCCCTCCAGGTGATGTACTCGCTGGATGGGGGGCCGGTGCCCGAGGAGCGGATCCTCGAGCACCTGTCCGGGTTCCAGGGCTCGAGCCCCGTGCGGATCGGCAACGATGCGCGGGATCAGCTCCAGTTCGACACCGCGGGGGCGCTGCTGGACGCGGCGTATCTCTACGAGCGGTTCGGGGGCCGGCTGCCGCTGCGCACCTGGGCGCTGCTCAAGCGGGTCATCGAGACCACCGCCCGCCGCTGGCGCGAGCCGGATCACGGCATCTGGGAGCCGCGCCGGGAGAAGCGGCACAACGTGCACTCCAAGCTGATGTGCTGGCTGGCGCTCCACCGCGGCCGCCACCTGGCCCGGCTCTTCGCCGAGCCCGCGCTCCAGGAGTTCTGCACCTACGAGGCGGAGCTCATCCGCCAGGACATCCTCCAGCACGGCGTGGACCCCACGGGCCGGCACTTCGTGGGCTTCTATGGGGGCAACGAGCCGGATGCTTCGCTGCTGCTGCTGCCCATCGCGGGGTGCTTCCGGGCCTGCGAGCCGCTCGTGCAGGGCACCATCGACTGGTTGCGCTCGGAGCTGGGGGCGGGCCGTTTCCTGCGCCGCTACCGGATGGACGATGGGGTAGCGGGGCCGGAGGGCGGCTTCCTGCTGTGCGGCTTCTGGCTCGTCGAGGCGCTGGTGCTGTCCAACCGGCTGGATGAGGCCGAGAAGGTCTTCATGTATCACGCGGAGGCGGCCAACCACCTCGGGCTGCTCGCCGAGGAGGTGCACCCGCTCACGCGCGAGCAGCTGGGCAACTTCCCCCAGGCCTTCAGCCACCTGGGACTCATCAACGCCGCGGCGCGCATCGATCTGGCGCTGCGGATGCGGGACGAGGGCGAGCTGGCTCCCCCGCATCTGCTCGAGTCCGAGCCGCCCCCCATCGCGGGCAGCTCCTGCCATGACGCGTGGCTCGGGCCGGGGCCGTGAAGGGGAGCGGGGTGCTCAGCCCATCGCGGGCTGGACGGAGGGCCGCGGCTCGGCGGCGCCTCGCGACACCCGGTGCCAGAGCTGGTGCGAGGTGAGCATCACGCCGAGGAAGATGAGCGGCCCCATCACATTGCCCGTCGGATCTCCCGAGGCGTAGTGGGACACCGAGGCCGAGATCAGGTTGATGGTGAATCCCGCGTAGGCCCACTCGCGCAGCGTGCGCGGCACCAGCGGCACCAGCAGGGCCACCACGCCCAACAGCTTCGCGGTGCCCAGCAGGACGCGGAAGTAGTCCGGGTAGCCGAGGTGGCGGAAGCCCTCCACCACCTGCGGGCTGCCGGAGAGGCCCGAGAATCCCGAGTACGACATCATCAGGCAGAACAAGCCGGTGACGGCCCAGTACGCGATCTTCAACTTCATGTGGTGTGTGCCTCCCTGTCGTGCCGGGGGCGGGGAGCCACGGCCGGCGCGGCCGGGACACTAGAGCCGTTCGGTCCAAAGCAGAAAGGCCGCCCCTCGCGAGAGGGAGCGGCCTTCGTGCCTTCCAGTGGAACTGGAGATCAGGCCTGAGCGCCCGGCACCGTCTCACGGCCCTTGTAGTGGCCGCACGCCGCGCAGGCGCGGTGGGGGAGCACCGGCTCCTTGCAGTTGGAGCACGAAATCACCTGCACCGCGCTCCGCAGGTTGTTGTTGGCCGCCCGGCGGCGGTCACGACGCATCTTGGACGTACGCTTCTTGGGAACACCCACGGCTCACCTCTATATCGTCACGGCCCTGGACTCCGGGGCTTCCCCACCAGTCCCGACCGGCAAAAACTCGGAAGGCGGCGGACCCTAGCCGCTCGGAGCGTGTGAGTCAACGCGCCTGTGCGGGGTTCGCCGTGCCCTGTCCAACCCTGACCTGGCTGCCCCCATTCTTACGTCCCCGGGCCCGGGGGTGTCCACCCGCTTGCTCTCCGTGCTCCCAGCCTTGGAGCGTCCATGGAAGGATGCGCCCGCGATGAGGCTCGTCCTGGATGCGATGGGGGGTGACCATGCCCCCGCGGCCCCCGTGGAGGGGGCCCTCTTGTTCGCGCGCGAGCACCCGGCGCACGAGGTGGTGTTGGTGGGGGACCCGGTGCGGCTCCGGGAGCCCCTGGCCCGGGCCGGGGGGCTCCCCCCCAATGTGCACCTCCACCCCGCCTCCCAGGTGGTGGAGATGGAGGATCACGCCTTCTCCGCCATTCGCCGCAAGAAGGACTCCTCCCTCCGGGTGGGCTTCGAGCTGGTGCGCCGGGGGGAGGCGGACGCCCTGGTGTCGGCGGGGCACTCGGGCGCGGTGATGGCGGGGGGGCTGCTGGTGTTGGGCCGCATCCCCGGGGTGGAGCGCCCGGCCATCGCCACGCTGCTGCCGGCCCTGGAGGGCGTGGGACGCTGTCTGCTGCTGGACGCCGGGGCCAATGTGGAGTGCCGGCCCGTCCACCTGGCCCAGTGGGCGGTGCTGGGCGCCGCCTACGTGCGCGCCCGCCTGGGCATCCCCCGTCCCCGGGTGGCGGTGCTCTCCAATGGCGAGGAGCCCTCCAAGGGCTCCTCCCTCACCCGCGAGGCCTCCGCGCTGCTGCGCGCCTCGGATCTGGACTTCACCGGCTACGTGGAGGGGAAGGATCTCTTCTCCGGGGAGGTGGAGGTGGTGGTCACCGATGGTTTCACCGGCAACGTGGTCCTCAAGACGTCCGAGGGCGTGGCGGCGGCCGTCACGGGGCTTCTGCGCTCGGCCATCGAGCGGCGCGGAGGCCTGCCGGAGAAGCTGGGCGCGCTGCTGCTCCAGCCCACCTTCACCGGCCTGAAGAAGGTGATGGACTACGCGGAGTACGGCGGCGCGCCGCTGCTGGGGATCGAGGGCGTGGGCATCGTCGCGCATGGCCGCAGCTCGCCCCGGGCGATCCAGAAGGCGTTGGAGGCCGCCCTGCAGACGGCCCAGGCTGGATTGCGCACCGAGTTGACGCGTTGCATCGCGGACGCCTCCGCCTGGCTCCCCGCCCGGCAGCGGGGAAAGGGAGCGACAGCCGAGGCCTTTTCCGATTAGAGAGCGCGCCCGAGGCGTTCGTGTCCGGTACACCCACAGGGAGTCCCCTTGGCACGCACGCAAATCATCGGTACCGGCTCGTACGCACCGGAGAAGGTCCTGACCAACGCCGACCTCGAAAAGATCGTCGATACGACCGACGAGTGGATCACCGCGCGTACCGGTATCCGCAAGCGCCGCGTGGCGGCGCCGGGCGAGGCGACCAGTGACATGGCCGTGCAGGCGGCCCGCCGTGCGCTGGAGATGGCGGGAGTGCGGCCGGAGGAGCTGGGGCTCATCGTGGTGGGCACCGTCACGCCGGACATGCCCATGCCCTCCTGCGCGGCGGTGGTGCAGGCCAAGCTGGGCGCGAAGAACGCCTTCGCCTTCGACGTGTCGGCGGCGTGCTCGGGCTCGCTCTACGCGCTCAACGTGGCGGACCAGTTCATCCGCACCGGCCAGGTGAAGCGCGCGCTGGTCATCGGCGCGGAGATGCTCAGCCGGGCGGTCAACTGGGAGGACCGCAACACGTGCGTGCTCTTCGGGGACGCGGCGGGCGCCATGGTTCTCGCGCCCACGGAGGACGCGGACCGCGGGCTGCTCTCCACGCACCTGTACACGGACGGCTCCTTCGCGGACATCCTCTGCATCCCGGGTGGCGGCACGAGCAAGCCCACCTGTGAAGAGGTGCTGAAGGAGAAGCTGCACACGCTGCACATGAATGGCCGAGAGGTCTTCAAGTTCGCGGTGCGCGCGCTGGCGGACTCGACGCACACGGCCCTGAAGTCCAACGGGCTGCACGTGCGGGAAGTGGACCACGTCATTTCGCACCAGGCCAACATCCGCATCCTCGAGGCCGTGCTGCAGCGGCTGGAGCTGCCGGTGGAGAAGTGCTGGCTCAACCTGCACGAATACGGCAATACGTCCTCCGCGTCGCTGCCCATGACGCTGGACGAGGCCAACCGGGCCGGCCGGCTCAAGCAGGGTGAGGTGGTGGCGATGATGGCCATCGGCGCGGGGATGACGTGGGGCAGTGCGGTGATGCGCTGGTGACGCGCTGTTGAAAGGGAGGGAGCAGGAACATGTCGAAGATCGCGTTCGTCTTCCCAGGGCAGGGCAGCCAGGCTGTCGGCATGGGGAAGGACCTGTACGAGAAGTTCCCCGAGGCCCGGGCCGTCTTCGAGGCGGCCGACGAGGCGCTGGGCGAGAAGTTCTCCCAGGTGTTGTTCGAGGGACCGGAGGCCGCGCTGAAGCTGACGGCCAACACGCAGCCCGCCATCCTCATGGTGTCCGTGGCGGCGCATGCCGTCTTCTCCAAGCGGGGACCTGTGCCGGCCTTCGTGGCGGGGCACTCGCTGGGTGAGTACTCGGCGCTGGTGGCGGCGGGCGCGCTGCAACTGGCGGACGCGGTCCGGGCGGTGCGGGCCCGTGGCACCTTCATGCAGGAGGCCGTCCCCGAGGGCGTGGGCGCCATGGCCGCGGTGCTGGCCCTGGATCCGGCCAAGGTGAAGGCGGCGTGCGACGCGGCGGGCGAAGGCCAGGTGGTGTCCCCGGCCAACTACAACTCGCCGGAGCAGACGGTGATCGCCGGCAACGCCCAGGCCGTGGAGCGGGCCATCGCCAAGGCGAAGGAGATGGGGGGCAAGGCGAAGGTGCTGCCCGTGTCCGCCCCCTTCCACTGCGCGCTGATGGAGCCGGTGAAGCCCCGGCTGGCCGAGGTGCTGGCGAAGGTGAAGGTGTCCGCCCCCTCCGTCCCGGTGGTGACGAACGTGGAGGCGGCCGCCAACAGCGACGCCGCTCGCGTGGTGCCGCTGCTGTTGGAGCAGGTGAGCTCCTCGGTGCGTTGGGTGGAGAGCATCCAGTACCTGCACGCCCAGGGCGTGACGCGGGTCGTCGAGGTGGGCCCGGGCAAGGTGCTCAGCGGCCTCATCAAGCGCATCACCAAGGATATCGAGTCGTTCAACGTCGAAGACTCCGCGAGCCTGGAGAAGACCCTCGCGGCACTGGGAGCCTGAGATGAGCGCGTTCAAGGACAAGGTGGTGCTGGTGACGGGTGGCTCCCGGGGTATCGGCCGCTCCATCGCCCTGGGCTTCGCGAAGCAGGGCGCCACGGTGGTGTTCAGCTACGCGGGCAACGAGGCCGCGGCGCAGGAGACCCTGGGCCTCATCCAGGCGGCGGGCGCCAAGGGCGAGGCGGTGCGCTTCGACGTGTCGGACGCCACCGCCTGCGCCAGTGCCGTGGAGGGTGTCCTCAAGACGCACGGCCGGCTGGATGTGCTCGTCAACAACGCGGGCGTGGCCGTGGACGGCCTGGTCATGCGGGTGAAGGACGAGGACTGGGACAAGCAGCTGGACACCAACCTCAAGGGCGCCTTCTCGCTCATCCGCGCCGTCAGCCGGCCGATGATGAAGCAGAAGGGCGGGGCCATCATCAACCTGACCTCCGTGGTCGGGGAGATGGGCAATGGCGGACAGGCCGCCTACTCGGCTTCCAAAGCGGGCCTCATCGGCCTGACCAAGTCCGTGGCCCGCGAGCTGGCCAGCCGGAACATCCGCGTCAACGCCGTGTCCCCGGGTTTCATCGGCACGGACATGACCTCGCACCTGGGCGGGGAGACGCGGGAGAAGATGGAGGCCGCCATCCCCCTGGGGCGCCTGGGCTCCCCGGAGGACGTGGCCAATGCCGTCCTCTTCCTGGCCAGTGATGCGGCCGCCTACATCACCGGAGAAGTCCTGAAGGTGAATGGCGGCATGTACATGTAGCCAAGGGTTGGATCGGCGACGGTCGTGGGTTATACCGCGCCCGCCTTTACATAGGTCCGGGGAGTATGCCGGGCCACCACGCGGTTCCTGGAGGGTTCAATACCTATGTCGACTTCTGCTATCGAGGCCAAGGTCAAGAGCATCATCGCCGATCAGCTGGGCGTGGGGGAGGAGGAGATCAGGCCGGAGTCCTCCTTCATCGAGGACCTGGGCGCGGACAGCCTCGACATCGTGGAGCTGGTGATGGCGATGGAGGAGGAGTTCGAGGTCGAGATCCCCGACGAGGAGGCCGAGAACATCAAGAGCGTTGGGGACGCCATCAACTACATCAACACCCACAAGAAGTAGGCATCGCCGTAGGGCCGGGGAGCGCTGGACCCCCGCCAGCGTTCCATGGCAGCAGCGCGTATTTGAGTGGAGAGCAACGTGTCAAACCGTCGAGTCGTCGTCACCGGCACCGGAATCATCACGGCACTGGGAACCGGGACCGAGAAGAACTGGCAGGCGATGCTCGCCGGCAAGTCTGGTATCGGACCCATCACCCGCTTCGAGACGAAGAAGATCGATACGAACTTCGCCGGTGAGGCGAAGGACTTCGAGCCGGAGCAGTTCATCGACAAGCGCGAAGTGCGCCGGATGGACCTGTTCTCCCAGTTCGCGCTCGCCGCGGCCGAGATGGCCGTGAAGGAGAGCGGCCTGCCGGTCGGTCTGGACAAGCCCAACGGCTATGCGCCCGAGAAGGTGGGCGTCATCGTCGGCTCGGGCATCGGCGGCCTTTCCTCCCTGGAGGAGCAGCACCGCAAGGGGCTGGAGAAGGGCTTCGACCGTCTGTCTCCCTTCTTCATCATCCAGATGATCATCAACATGGCGCCGGGCCTCATCTCCATGCGCTATGGCTGCAAGGGCCCCAACTGGGCGCCCGTGTCGGCTTGCGCCACCAGTGCCCACGCCATCGGCGAGGCCTGGAAGTCCATCCGCCTGGGTGAGACGGACGCGGTCATCGCCGGCGGCTCCGAGGCAGCCATCACCCCGCTGGGCATGGGTGGCTTCTCGGTGATGAAGGCGCTGTCCAACCGCAACGACAACCCGGCGGCCGCCAGCCGTCCCTTCGACAAGGATCGCGACGGTTTCGTGATGGGCGAGGGCGCGGGCGTCATCGTGCTCGAGGAGCTGGAGCACGCGAAGAAGCGCGGCGCCAACATCCTGGCGGAGCTGGTGGGCTACGGCGCCAACTCGGACGCGCACCACGTGACGCAGCCGGCCCCCGAGGGCGAGGGCGCGGCGCGCTGCATGCGTCTGGCGCTGCAGTCCGCGGGGATGAACCCCGAGGACGTGGGCTACATCAACGCGCACGGCACCTCGACGCCGTTCAACGACGCCAACGAGACGAAGGCCATCAAGGCGGTCTTCGGGGCGCACGCCCGCAAGGTGGCCGTGTCCTCCACCAAGTCCATGACGGGCCACATGCTGGGCGCGGCCGGTGGCGCCGAGGCGGTGGTGAGCGTGCTGACGCTGCAGCGCGGCGTGCTTCCGCCGACCATCAACTACACCACGCCGGATCCGGACTGCGATCTGGACTACGTGCCCAACCAGGCGCGTGAGCAGCGCGTGGACGCGGTGATGAGCAACTCGTTCGGCTTCGGCGGCACCAACGCGGTGCTCGTCTTCAAGCGCTTCAAGTAGCACCAGCACCCAGCACTCCCTCTCCCCCTGGGAGAGGGCCGGGGTGAGGGTCTCCCCACCCCGGGTCCGAGTGGAAGAGGGAGGGCTCACGTGAAGATCATCATCGCGTCGGATCATGCGGGTCTGGAGCTGCGCCGCGAGCTGGTGAGCGCGCTCCAGGAGTTGCGCGCCGAGGTCCATGACGTGGGCCCCACCACGAACGCCTCGGTGGACTACCCGGACTTCGCGAAGACGGTGTGCAAGGCGGTGGCGGCGGGCGAGTACCAGTACGGCGTGCTGGTGTGCGGAACCGGGATTGGCATGAGCATCACGGCCAACAAGTACCGGGGCATCCGCGCGGCGCTGTGCACCAGTGAGTTCGAGGCGCGCATGACGCGGGCCCACAACGACGCCAACGTGCTGTGCCTGGGCCAGCGCGTCGTCGGAGCGGGGCTGGCGCGCAGCATCGTGGAGGCCTTCGTGGCCACGCCCTTCGAGGGCGGCCGGCACCAGAAGCGCCTGGACAAGATTCGCGAGGCCGAGTCCGAAGGCGGACGCTGAGGCCCTCGTTCCCAACCGAGGAGAGCGTGTCCATGGAGAACATCCGTAAGCTGGCCGAGGTCGATCCGGAGATTGCCAAGGTCGTTCACGACGAGACGCGCCGCCAGGAAGAGGGCCTGGAGCTGATCGCCTCGGAGAACTTCGTGAGCCCCGCCGTGATGGAGGCGATGGGCTCGGTGCTGACGAACAAGTACGCCGAGGGCTACCCGGGCAAGCGCTACTACGGCGGTTGCGAGGTGGTGGACGTGGCGGAGAACCTCGCCATCTCCCGGGCCAAGGAGTTGTTCGGCGCGGACTACGTCAACGTCCAGCCGCACTCCGGCAGCCAGGCCAACATGGGCGCCTACATGGCGCTGATGAAGCCCGGTGACACCATCCTCTCGCTGGACCTGAACTCGGGCGGCCATCTCACCCACGGCGCCGCGTTCAACTTCTCCGGCAAGCTCTACAAGATCGTCCACTACGGGCTCACCAAGGACACCGAGACGCTGGACTACGCGCAGGCCGCGGCGCTCGCCAAGGAGCACAAGCCGAAGGTCGTGGTGGTGGGCGCCTCGGCGTACCCGCGCACCATCGACTTCGCCAAGTTCCGTGAGATCGCCGACAGCGTGGGCGCGGCGATGATGGTGGACATGGCGCACATCGCCGGCCTGGTGGCCGCGGGCGTGCACCCCTCGCCGGTGCCCCTGGCGGACATCGTCACCTCCACCACGCACAAGACGCTGCGTGGCCCGCGCGGTGGCCTCGTGCTGAGCAAGGAGCAGTACGCCAAGACGCTCAACAGCCAGATCTTCCCGGGCATCCAGGGCGGTCCGCTGATGCACGTCATCGCCGCCAAGGCCGTGGCCTTCCGCGAGGCGCTCAGCCCCGAGTTCAAGGCCTACCAGCGGCAGATCGTCGCCAACGCCCAGGCCCTGGCCGAGGCACTCAAGCGCGGGGGCCTGCGCCTGTGCTCGGGCGGCACGGACAACCACCTGATGCTGGTGGACCTGCGCCCCAAGAACCTCACCGGCAAGGTGGCCGAGGAGGTTCTGGGCAAGGCCGGCATCACGGTGAACAAGAACATGATCCCCTTCGACCCGGAGAAGCCCATGGTGACGTCGGGCGTGCGCGTGGGCACGCCGGCCGTGTCCGCTCGCGGGATGAAGGAGGCGGAGATGGCCACCGTCGGCGCCTTCGTCGTGGAGGCGCTCGACAACGCGTCGGACGAGAAGCGGCTGGCCAACATCCGCTCGCGCATCGAGGAGTTCACCCGGAGCTTCCCGCTCTACGCCTCGCGGCTGAAGTAACCCTCCCTCTCCCTATTCATGCGTTGCCCCTTCTGCCAGGACGCCGAGAACAAGGTCATCGACTCGCGCGAGTCTCACGAGGGGTCTGTCATCCGCCGGCGCCGCGAGTGTCTGCAGTGCAAGCGGCGCTTCACCACGTACGAGCGGGTGGAGGAGCTCTACCCGCTCATCGTGAAGAAGGACGGGCGGCGGGAGACGTTCGATCGGGACAAGCTGCTCGCGGGGCTGAAGAAGGCCTGCGAGAAGCGGCCGGTGTCGGCGGATCAGCTCGAGGAGACGGTGGTCGCCATCGAGCGGTTGCTGCAGGGCATGGGCGAGAAGGAGGTGCCCTCGTCGGTCATCGGCGAGGAGGTGATGCGCCGGCTGCACGGCCTGGACGAGGTGGCCTATGTCCGCTTCGCCTCGGTGTACCGGAGCTTCCGTGACATCTCCGAGTTCATGGAGGAGCTGAAGGATCTTCTGTCTGACCGGACGCGGGAGCTCAAGCCGCCGCGTCCCGCGGGCAAGGACGGTTGACGGGCCATGCGGCTCTTGACGCGAGCGCGGATGCAGAAGCGCACCCCCCGGGCGAAGCGCACGGAGGACTTCGACAAGGCGGTGGCGGAGTTCTTCATGCGCCTGGCGCTGGAGGAGGCCTCCAAGGGACTCGGTCGCACCAGCCCCAACCCCGTGGTGGGGGCGGTGCTGGTGAAGGGCGGCCGGATCATCGCGCGCGGCTACCACCGGCGGGCCGGCACGGCACACGCCGAGGTGGTGGCGTTGGAGGCCGCGGGCGCCAGGGCCCGTGGGGCGGACCTCTACACGACGCTGGAGCCGTGCGACCACTACGGGCGCACCCCGCCGTGCAGCCAGGCCGTGCTCGATGCCGGTGTGCGCCGCGTCTTCGTCGGCTCGTCCGATCCCAACCCCAAGGTGAATGGCAAGGGCGTGGCGCGGCTGCGGCGCGCTGGCGTGGAGGTCGTCACCGGCGTGCTGAAGGAGGAGGCCGACAAGCTCAACCGGCCCTTCTTCAAGGCCATGAGCACCGGCCTGCCCTACGTCACCCTGAAGGCGGCGGTGACGTTGGATGGCAAGCTGGCCACCGCCACGGGTGACTCGCGCTGGGTGACGGGTGAGCAGGCCCGGGCGTGGGTGCACCGGCTGCGCGACCAGGTGGACGTCATCCTCGTGGGCGCCACCACCGTCCAGCGCGACAATCCCCAGCTCACCACGCGGCTCCCCGAGGGCTCGGGGAAGGATCCGGTGCGCGTGGTGGTGGACTCGCACCTGCGCCTGTCCCCGAAGCTCACCGTCTTCACCCAGCGCTCTCCGGCGCGCACCGTGGTGGCCACGCTGGAGGAGCCCACGGGCCGCAAGGCGAAGCGTTTCATCGCCGCCGGCGCCGAGGTCTGGCGGATGCCCGCGAAGCAGGGCCGCGTGGACCTCGAGGCGTTGATGCGCCGCCTCGCCAGGGAGGGCCTCAACCACGTGCTGGTGGAGGGCGGCGCGGAGATGTACGGCTCGTTCCTGCGCGGAGGGCTCGCGGACGAGCTGCTGCTCTTCGTCGCCCCCAAGCTCATCGGGAGCGAGGGCCTGTCCTGGTCCGGCGCGCTGGGCGTGAAGCAGATGGCCCGCGCACTCACGGTGGGCAAGCTCTCCTTCGAGCAGGTGGGGGAGGATCTGCTGCTCCGGGCCCGGCTCTCCGAGCCGGGGTGAGGGCCCGGTCCCGCGCGGCCGCTCAGGCCACGATGTAGCCGAGCGCCAGGTCGAAGATCAGCATCTCCAGCCGCTCGTGGTCCTCGTCGCTCACGTTCTCGAAGGTGAAGGAGACCCGCTGGTTGCCCTGCTCGGAAGGCGGGGTCGCCGCGACGATGCGTGCACGGCCCACCACCGGCGCCTCGTCCTGCCCGGGCAGCCACAGCGCGAAGCCGCTGAGCGTGCCCTCGCCGGGGGCACCCCCCATCAAGCAGGAGAAGCCTCCGGAGGAGATGTCCAGGGTGCGGCTGCGGACGGCGCCGGCTCGGAAGCTGACGTCCACGTGCATCCCCTTGGGCACGCGAAAGCTGCGCCGGGCGGTCGCTCCCGGTTGTACGTTCTGACCCTGGGCCGCGAGCAGGGAGCGTGCGAGTTGCTCGCGAGCCTCCAGATAGAGCGCCCGCTCATCGCTCGTGTGCAGCCGGCGGCGCGCGCGTTCGTGCAACTCCCGGAAGTTCGTCAGCCAGACGGACAGATCCATACCCCCCATTATAGCGTGGTTTTTCGGACAGTTCCGCCAGCCGGGCCCTCGCCGGGAATCGGATATACAAGAAATCCCTGACCCTGATAATTTGAGCGGCGGATGGGGTGCCCAGACGAAACGACGCTGAGCGACTTCCTGGTGGGACTTCTGCCGGAGGCGCGCAGGCAGGAGGTCCTGGCGCACGTGGAGGGCTGTGCCGCGTGTCAGCGGGCGCTGGCGGCGGGCGGCGATTCCACGCCGACGGCCGGTGTCCCGGAAGCGTCTCCCCCGGGGAGTCCCGAGCTGCTGGCCCGGGGCGCCACGCTCTCGCGGTACGTGGTGCGGGAGCGGCTCGGCTCCGGGGCCATGGGGGTGGTGTACGCGGCGTATGACCCGGAGCTGGACCGGCAGGTGGCCCTCAAGCTGCTGCGTCCCGAGGGCCGCCATGTGGAGGAGCTGAAACAGCGGCTGCTGCGCGAGGCCCAGGCGCTGGCCCGGCTCTCCCATCCCCATGTCGTCGCCGTGCATGACGTGGGGGTGTGCGGAGACGGCGTCTTCCTGGCGCTGGA
Source organism: Archangium sp. Cb G35 (assembly GCF_001896145.1). Taxonomy (NCBI): domain Bacteria; kingdom Pseudomonadati; phylum Myxococcota; class Myxococcia; order Myxococcales; family Archangiaceae; genus Archangium; species Archangium sp. Cb G35. The sequence goes on along the minus strand of NZ_MPOI01000017.1, from coordinate 98,516 downwards.
GCTGGTGGACGGCACCACGCTGGCGGACTGGTTGAAGGAGCCGCGGCCCTGGCGCGAGGTGCTGCGGGTCTTCCTGGACGCGGGGCGGGGGCTGGCGGCCGCGCACGCGGCGGGGCTGGTGCACCGGGACTTCAAGCCCGCCAACGTCCTCGTGGGCCGGGATGGACGGGCCCGGGTGACGGACTTCGGACTGGCCCGTCCCGCCACTCGCGCGGGCGCACTCCCGGAGACGCCCACGGCCCCGCCGGCCGTGCCGGAGGAGGACTCGCTCGGACAGCTCACCCGGACGGGCGCGCTGCTGGGGACTCCGGCCTACATGGCGCCGGAGCAGCTCGACGGCCATGGGGTGGACGCGCTCTCGGACCAGTTCAGCTTCTGCGTGGCCCTCTACGAGGCGCTCCACGGGGTACGTCCCTTCGATGGCCTGAGTCTGCGGGAGCTCGGCCGGGCCGCGCGCGAGGGCAAGGTGAGGGCGCCCGGGCGCGACTCGAAGGTGCCCGCGCGGGTGCGCAACGCGGTGCTGCGTGGGTTGCGGCCCCGGCCCGAGGATCGCTTCCCCTCCATGGAGGCCCTGCTGGAGGCGCTCGCCCCGGGCCCCAGCCGCGTGCGCACCTGGGTGGCCGTGTCCGCCGCCACGGCCTGTCTGGTGGGCGTGGCCGTGGGCTACGTGGTGGCGCACCGGCGCGACGTGCGCTGCACACAGGAAGTGGAGAAGCTCGACGCGGCCTGGGGGCCCGCACGGCGAGACCGGGTGCGCGCGGCCTTCCTCGCCACGAACAAGCCGTATGCCGCGGACGCCTGGGAGAAGCTCTCCTCCGCGCTGGATGCCCACGCCTCCCTCTGGCGCTCGCTGCGCACCGAGTCCTGTGTGGCGGCGGACGATGGTACCTCGGGCCCCGCCTTGCAGACGTCCGCGTGCCTCGACGCCCGGCTGTGGCAGTTCGCCGCCGTCACCGAGGTGTTGGAGAAGGCGGACGCGCAGACGGTGCAGAACGTGCCGCAGCTCGTGGCCTCGCTCGAGGGACTCGCCGGTTGCCGGGACGCTCCGGCCAGCGCCACCCGGCCCCAGCCGTCCGAGCTGCTCCGCCCCCGCGTGGATGCCGCTCGCCGCAAGCTGGCCGAGGCCCGTGCCCGCATGGAGGCCGGCAGGCACGCCGAGGGCATCGAGATGACGTCGGCCCTCCTGAAGGAGGTGGACGGGCTCGACTACCGGCCGTTGGAGGCGGAGGTGCTCTTCCTCCTCGGCCAGCTCCACGGCCACGCGGGCAAGTCGAAGGAGGCCGAGGACATCCTCTACCGCGCCCTCTGGGCCGCCGAGGCCGGCCGCGATGACGAGACGGTGGCGCGCGTCTGGGTGCTCCTCGTGTGGATCGTGGGAGATCAGATGGCGCGCGTGGGGGAGGCGGATCGGCTCGCCCAGCACGCCCGGGCCGTGGTGGAGCGGCTGGGACGCGAGCGCTTCCCGGCCATCGCCACGGATCTCCACCTGCGGTTGGGCGGGGTGCGGCTCGTCCAGGGCAAGCTGGAGCAGGCGGACGACGAGCTCACCCAGGGCCTGGAGCTGTCGCGCAAGACGTACGGGCCCGACAGCCTGCGCACCTCCTATTTCCTCTCCAGCCTGGGCCGGGTCCGCTCCCGTCAGAACCGGCCCGCGGAGGCGTTGGCGTTGTACCAGCAGGCCCAGGAGCTGCGGGAGCGGCTCTGGGGCTCCGAGCACCCCGCGCTCGCCCTCAATCTCAGCAACCTCGCCACGGAACTGCTGTCCCTCGGACGGCCCGACGAGGCGATCGCCGCGTGGCGCCGCTCCCTGTCGCTCCTGGAGGCCTCGCGTCCCCCGGATCATGCGAGCCTCGGCCCTCCGCTCAACAACCTCGGCTCGGCGCTGCGCGATCGGGGCCGGCTGGACGAGGCCCGGAAGTACCTCCAGCGGGCGTTCGCCATCTTCGAGCGCAGCAAGGGCCCGAATCATCCCAACACCGCCACCGCGCTCAGCGCGCTCGGGATGGTGGCCTACGACTCGCAGAATCTCGACGAGGCGCTGGGCTACCAGCGGCAGGCGCTGGAGCGCGTCCAGAGCGCGCTGGGCCCGGACTCGCCGCGGGTCGCCGCGCCGCTGATGTACCTCGGGATCGTCCAGCACCGGATGGGCCGCCACGACGAGGCCCGGCGCCACCTGCTGCGCGCCCTGCACCTGTGGGAGAAGGAGAACGGCCCGGAGAGCGCCACGGTCAACAACGCGCTGCGCCCCCTGGCCCGGCTCGAGCTGTCGGCCGGGGCGCCCAGGAAGGCGCTCGCGTACTGCCAGCGCGCCCTGGGGAACGACGAGCGGGCACAGGGGACGGAGACCCCGGACGTGGCGATGGATCTCGCGTGCGTCGCGGAGGCGCACCTGGCGCTCGGTGAAGCGGCGCGGGCCGTGCCGCTGCTCGAGCGGGCCCGGAGTGTCATCGAGCGGACCCCGAGGGATCCGCTGGAGGAGGCGTGGGTCTCCTTCCTGCTGGCCCGGGCGCTCGGAGAGCAGGAGCCCGCGGTGGAGCTCGCGCGTGCCGCCGTCCTGGCGGAGGAGGCGCGGGCCGAGATGGCCGCCCTGGGCACACGGGCGCGCCTGGAGTTGCGCGAGGTGACGGCCTGGCAGGAGCGGCACCCGGCTCCGTCCTCCGTGGCGCGCAAGGCGGGGGCGCCATGAGCGGGACACGGGAGGACGAGTCCCTCTCCGCGCTGCTGCGGGCCCATGTGCCGCCGGAGCGGAGCGCCGGATGGGAGGGGGTGGAGGGCCTGGAAACACTCCTGCGGGAGCTGCTGGGGAAGGGGCGGGAGGCGTGGCCCGCGGTCACGCTCCCGGCGGAGACCTTCGTGAGGCACCTGGCCCGGCACCTGCCCGCGGAAGGAGGCGCCGAGGTGCTGCGCCAGCTCCATGGGGCGGATCTGTACCTCGCGTGTGCCTGCGCCGTGGGCGAGCGCCATGCCCTGCTCGCCTTCGAGCAGCATGTCCTCCAGAAGGTGCCCGCGCGGCTCGGGCAGATCGCCGCGTCCACCGCGGACGAGGTATTGCAGGTGATGCGCCAGCGGTTGTTGCTGGGCCGGGGAGACACCCCTCCGAGGATCGCCGACTACTCGGGCCGGGGCTCGCTGCTGTCCTGGGTGCGCATCATCGGGGTGCGCATCGTGGGCGAGCTGGCGAGCCAGGACGGGCGCCAGGAGCTCTTCGACGAGCCGCCGGAGACGCTCGCGCGGATGCTGGCGCCGGGTGATCCGGAGAGGGATCTTCTCAAGGAGAACTCGCGCCAGGCGCTCGTCACCGCGCTGAGGACGGCCCTGGCCGCCATGCCCGAGGGGGAGCGCGCCCTGTTGCGCCTGCACCACATCCATGGCCTCACCATGGACCGGCTGGCGACGATGTATGGCGAGCCCCGCTCCAGCATCGCGCGCCGGGTGATGCATGCCCGCGAGCGGTTGCTGAAGCTCACCCGTGGGGAGCTGGCTTCCCGGCTGAGGCTCGATGGCTCCGAGCTGGAGAGCCTCCTGGGGCTGGTGCGCAGCAGGTTGGATCTCAGCCTCAACCGCTTGATGGACTGAAAGAGAATACCGGAGCGCATGCCATGGCCCTTGAGTTCACCGTACGGAAGGAGATCGCCGCGTCACCGGAGCGTGTCTTCGACGCCCTGAAGGACCTGGACGCCGCGAGCAGGTGGATGCCGAACTTCGTGGGCATCGAGAAGCTCACCCCGGGCAGATTCGGGGTGGGAACGAAGTGGCGCGAGACGCGGCGTATGTTCGGCAGGGACGCCAGCGAGCTCTTCGAGGTCACCGGGCTGGAGCCCAGCAAGTCGCTCGAGCTGTACGTGGACGGGACGCAGGGCAGCTCGAAGCGCGGACACTACCGCTTCCGCTACCGGCTCGAGCCCTCGGGCGGGAAGACGGCGCTGACCATGGAGGCGGAGATCGGCGGGATGGGGTTCATCCTAGAGCTGTTCGGCCGGTTCCTGCTGGGCAGCTTCAAGAAGGCCATCATCTCGGACCTGGAGGCGATGGCGGGCTACATCGAGGGCTCGAAGAAGGCCTGAGCCCGCCTCCGGCGCTCCACGAGCACCGCGAGCCCGAGCAGTCCCAGGGTCGCCAGGGAGATGACGGCCCCGAGCACCAGATGCGGCGTGCGGTAGGTGAAGGTGACGCGGTGGGAGCCCGCGGGCACGCGCACGCCGCGCACCGCGAGGTTGGCCGGGAGGACGGGCGTGGGCTGTCCGTCCAGCGTCGCGCTCCACCCGTCGTAGAAGGCGTCGTTGAGCACCAGGGCCGCCGGCGCGCGTGCGTCCACCTCGAGCTCCACGGACTCCGGCGCGTAGTGGACGATGCGCACCTGGCCGGGCTCTCCAGGCGAGGCGGGTGCCTCGTCGCGTGGGGTTCCGGGAGGGCACTCCAGCACGGCCTGCTGGTGGGGATGGAAGGTGCGCGAGAGCAGGAGGGCGCGAGCGGAGGGCTCGTCCGGCACGCAGACGGGCGTGGCCAGGTAGGCGCGAGGCAGCGTGTTCGGATGGTTGAGCAGCACCACGCCCGGCCCCAGGAGGCGATCCTGCCCGAGGACGACCTTCGGGTTGCCGGAGATCTGCTGATAGGTCCGGGTCTCCAGGGTGAGGTAGCGCACGTGGTAGAGGCCGGCGAGGCGGCCCCACCAGAGCTGGGCGGAGTCGGGCGAGTAGAGCAGCCCGGCCATCCGCCGGGAGGCGGCGGGCAGGTAGGGCCCTGCGCTCTCCATGTGCCAGAGCGCGGGCGTATCCGGCGCGAGCCCCGCGACGAAGTTGATGGACATGATGTCCACGGGATGGAGCTCCTCGGGGACCTCGCGGGGTGAGAGATCCTCCGCGCCCGCGAAGACCCGCGGCCGCACCGCGCCCGCCTCCGCCTCTCGCTGCACGATGACCTTCATGAAGCCCGTGGGCTGTTCAAGCACGTCCGGGTAGGTCACGTGGTAGGTGCCCTCGTTGGCCTGGTAGAGGGCGGCGAACTGGAGCCCGAGGAGGAGCGCCACGCCCCGTGCCGGGGGGAGGGCTCGCGCCAGCGCCGCCAGCACCAGGCCCATCAGCGCGAGCGTGATGGCGCCCACCCCGGTGGCCTGGAGGAAGTTGCCGTGGAGCACCTCCAGGGTGGGGGAATCCGCCCTCTTCCAGAGGGAGTGGATGACGCCGCTGGAGAACAGCCGCAACCGCCACTCGCCCAGCGCGAGCAGTCCACAAACACCGGCGAGCACGAGACCGGCCCGGCCGAGCCGCCGTGACAGGGTGGAATCCCGGAGGACGGCCTCCAGCCCGGTGCCAGCGCCCAGGGCGAAGGGGAACAGGACGTAGGGCAGCAGCTTCTCCGGGTAGCGGAAGGCATTCCAGAGGGGAACCCACTGGTAGAACCAGCGGTACAGCGGGAAGTGGTTCGCCAGCGTCAGGGCGAGGATCGCCAGCGTGACGGCGGACACCTTCCAGGTCAGCGGGTGGCGCCGCCAGGTCCACAGGGCGCCGCCGAGCAGCAGGACGGCCGGGAGTCCCATGTACACCGAGCTCACCCAGAAGCCCCCCATGCCTGTCCGGAACAGCTCATTCGCCATCACGCTCGAGGCCGCCGTGCCGGACCCCGGGTCGAGGAAGATCGCCCCGAGGGCGAGCTCGAGCAGCCGCAGGGGATGGAACGGGAAGAAGGTGGCCACCTGGAGCGTGGGCGCGCTGGGCCAGGCGTTCTTCACCGTGGTGAGGATGGGGAGGATCTGCACCGCGGACAGGAGCGCGCCGAGCACGATGAGCAGTCCGGCCCGGGGGGCGGCCCGCAGCGCGCCCGGGCGATCCGGGCGCAGCAGCACGAGCACCAGCAGCATGCCGTTGCACAGAGCGAAGCTCTGGGCATCTCCACTGAGGAGGACGAGGCACAGCGGGAGGGCGGCGGCGGTGGCGCGGCCCACGGAGGGCGCACGCAGGAAGCGCTCGGCACCCCAGAGGGCCCAGGGGAACGTGGCGGCCGCCATGAGGTAGAGCAGGTTGTTGCTGATGCCCACCATGTAGCCGCATAGCGCGTAGGTGAGTCCCGAGAACAGCGCGGGACCGCGGCCCAGGCCCCACAGCCGGCCGAAGAGGTACGTGCCGCCCAGCGCCGCCATATAGGACAGCAGGGTGATGAACTTGAGCGCCATCCCCAGCGGCAACAGCAGGTAGAGCAGGTTGGCCGGGTGGAACGCGCCGGAGATGAGCATGCCCGGGTAGGGCTGCCCCAGCGCGTTGTACGGGTACCAGTCCGGGAACTGGAACTGCGAGACGCGCTCGGCCCAGTACTGCTTCAGCGGGTAGTAGACCCGGAGGATGTCTCGCGAGGCGAAGATCTTCCCGGAGAAGGCCGCCCGGTGGAAGTAGAGGAGGGGAAGGGCGAAGGCCGCCGCCACCACCGCGAAGCGGGTCCTGGCTTGCTGGGAGAGGGGCATGGGCTTCGAGTCGGTCGCGTGGAAGCGGCCGACCACCTTGCCAGGAGCACGTATCGGACAGCAATCCAACTCCGCCGAGCGCTCGTCCGGACACGCTCCGTACCTGCCCGCCTGCCGTACCTGTGCACGGCTTCTCCTCTGTCCTCACCCGCTGCTTGGGATCGAACACTCTCATCGGTTATTCTTCAGCCTGTAAAATTCCTCCCAGACTGAGGGTGATGACGATGTCGGGTGACGCGAAGGGCAAGTTGGGCAAGCACGCGGTCGTACTCGGTTCGAGTATGGCGGGTCTTCTGACGGCCAGGGTCCTGTCCGATCAGTTCGAGAAGGTCACCCTCATCGAGCGGGACGAACTGCGGGACGATCCGGAGCCACGCAAGGGCACGCCCCAGATCCAACACCCCCACGTGTTGCTGGCCAAGGGCGCTCAAATCATGGCGGAGCTCTTCCCTGGGCTCTTCGAGGATCTCGTGGCCGTGGGTTCGACACCCGCGGAGATGTCTGACGCGGCCTGGTTCCACTCGGGCCATTGGTTGGTACGCGCCAAGACGGGTGTGATCGCCTACAGCCAGAGCCGGGGGTTGCTGGATTGGAAGGTGCGTCAGCGCGTACGGGCATTGCCCAACGTGGAGGTCATGGATCGCTGCGAGGTGAAGGGCTATCTGACTACCCCGGACAACACGCGCGTCACGGGCGTCCAGCTCCACCGCAAGGGGGAGGCCGAGACGACACTGGACGGAGTGGACCTCGTGGTGGACGCGAGCGGCCGTGGCTCCCAGACGCCCCAGTGGTTGGAGCAACTCGGCTATCCCCGTGTACCGCAGACACTCATCAAGACGGACGTCTGCTACACCAGCCGTATCTTCCACCGGCCCAAGAACCATCAGGCGAATTGGTTGATGGTGGCCATCTACGCCGAGCCGCCCCATGGGAAGCGCGTGGGCATGGTCTTCCCCATCGAGAAGGATCGCTGGCTCGTGACGCTGGCGGGTTACCTCAAGGATCACGCTCCGACGGACGATGCCGGGTTCCTGGAGTACGCGCGCTCGTTGGCGCGGCCCGACGTCTACGATGCCATCAAGGACGCCGAGCCGGCGGGGCCGATCGTCCAGCACAAGATTCCCGGCAGCCAGCGCCGGCATTATGATCAGATGAGCCGCTTCCCTGAGCACCTGGTGGTGCTCGGGGATGCGGTGTGCAGCCTCAACCCGCTGTACGGCCAGGGCATGACGTCCGCTGCGCTGCAGGTGATGCTGCTCGACAAGTGTTTGCGCAACCAGCCTCCGGGTTCTCTCACCGGCCTGGCTCAGCGTTTCCGCAAGCAGGTACCTTCCGTGTTGCTATTGCCGTGGATGATGGCCATGAGCCAGGACATGAGCCACCCGGAGGTGGAGGGTGCCCGGCCTCCAGGCTTCGGGTTCATGAGTTGGTACACCAAACAGATCATGTCCCTGGCCGCGCATGATGAGGATGTCGTCCGGAGCTTCGCGAATGTGCAGCACATGCTGAAGTCCCCCGCGACGTTGTTCTCCCCTGGCATTCTGTGGCGCGTGTTGACGGCACGCCCGCCGGAGGGCAACTCCGCAGGTGTTTCCGGGGCCTCCCACTCCTCGTAGTGATTGCCCGGACTGGAGAAGGGGGGGGCTCCGGTCGAGCGGTGCCCACCTCCGCCCGGAAGGGGCGCTGATCGGCCTCCCAGCAAGGGCCCCCACCTGGTGGGCGTGGCCCGGCAGTGCCCCGGGACGGGACGCCGGGGCGCACCGCATTTGCCTGGCGGCGGGTCTGCATCTCGCCCCGCGGCGGGTATCTCCTCAGATGATGACGAAGGTGCTCGCGAGAGCCAGGCAATACCAGTACGTGTAGTGCATGTAGGTCTTGTGATCCTGCTCGGGGCGGTGCCGGGTGAGCACCTGGAGGGCGATCATCAAACTCGTGAACGCGAGCAAGGCATCGAAGACGAGAACCTGAGGTGAGGCGTCGGCCATGGGCGCGCCCACCAGCCGCATCATCAGCAGGTGGGTGAGCACCGCCATCGCCACGAAGCCAACGCCCAGGAATCTGCGTGTGGCCGTGATGCCGAACACCATTGGGAATGTCTTGCGCCCGCTGTCCTTGTCACCTTCGATGTCGCGCAGGTCCTGCAGCGGCACCAGGAGGAAGACGGACACTGACAGGAAGGTCATCCATTCGCGGGCTCCCTGGGGAACAATGGGGGACGCGATCCTCCATCCCGCTTCCAGTGACGCCCATACCCCCAGCCCCATCGACAGGTTCTTGATGAACCAGTTGCGAGCACCGCGCAGCAGGTTGTGGACGATGGTCACTGCCTGCCAGAGCAAGGTCCACTCCAGCACGCCGAGCCACCAGCCCACCAGCGTGTAGAGGGTCATGGCGATCACCCAACGGATGCTCGCGCCCCGGAGCGACACCATTTCACGTGCCAGCGGACGGTCCGGCTTGTTGATCCGATCCTCCTCCACACCCATGAGCTGGTTGGAGAGGCAGAACGTGAAAGCGTAGAGCGTGAAGTACAGCAGGCCCCGCCCCAACTGCGGCACCAGTTCGAGCGCGGAACCGCCCGCGGCATGCCAGGCCGCGATCCCGAAGATGAGGCCCGGCATGACAGCCGAAGAGATGTCCCTCCGGATGACCTGGTAGATGAATGACACCTCGTGTGCCACCACTGCCCAAAGGGCGCGTGACCGCGGACGCTGACTCTCCTGTTGCGTCCCGGAGGGCGTTTCCGCCGGCCACGACTCAGTCAGTGCTTTGGAGTCCATTGGGCCTTGCCTCCTCGACCCCCCTCGCATGTTTACCCACCTCTCGGACGGGCAGGGGCCGCAATTGCCCCCAGCTCAGGAGGCTCATAGAGCTAACTCTCCTAGCAGAATCTTTTTGGAAAGTCAAAATGCAGGATAAAGAGAAAAACGAGAAATCTTCCTCCGAAAGGCGGGTTCTGTGAGCCCACCTCATGGGTTCTCCTCGCGGGGCCTGGGGTAGAGGGCGGGGCCCCGCATTCCCGCTCCCTGAGCCAGGGGGCGACCTGCTCTTCACTGCGCTCTCCGGGTCGGCTATGGTCGGGCCAACCAGTTCCTCCAGCAGGGCGACTTAAGGGCGCTTCTAGAAATGACGCCAACTGAGCTGAACGCGATCACCAAAAAGCTGTTCCAGAGCTATCAGAACCACTCGGGCATGGCGACGCCGCCGTTGGTCTACTTGACCATGCTGATCATGGATCATGAAGGAGAGCGGTCGCGCAACATCGCCATCGCTCTGCTTCCGGGGCTCATCGTGACGCTGGGTCTGATCCTGCCCTTTGTCGTCATTCGCACCACGCTGAAGAAGGCGCTCACCCACAATGCCGAAGACGCGCCCGGCGATCGGCTGACGCGCATCTTGAAGGTGCCGCGTACGATCGAGATGTACCTCACGACGGGTACGGGGATTGGCGTCGGTCTGTACGTGGGTCTCCCGGCCCTCTACTACGGGACGAACCTCGCGGTCGTGCCCTGGGCCACGTTCGTCGCGATGCTGATTTCGCTGCTGGTCTGGCTGCAGATCCGTCTCGCCCTCGAGAAGATCATGAGCCCGTACGCCATCGAGGAGTTCCATAAACACCCAGAGGCGGCCCTCCGGGGTGGTGGACTCTTGTGGCCGCGGCAGCGCTGGTACCTGCCCTACGCGTTCGGGTTGTTCGTGGCGAACACGTTGATGTTCACCGCCACCATCGTCGGGAAGGAGGCGCTCGGCGCCTATGAGGACATGCGGACCCTCGTGGTGAGCAACCCTTCGCTCCCGTTCCTCGATGTGCTGGAACAATCCATCGACAAGCTGAAGGTGAGCATCGGGGTTCCGTTGACGTTGCTGGGCATCTTCCTGCTGGTCAACGCCGCGCTGTCCGCGTGGCGGATTGCCCAGCATCAGTCCGAGGCTGCCCGGTGCGTGCAAGAGGCCATGCAGGCCCTGGCGTCGGGCAAGCCGAAGCTGCCGGATTGGATCTCCACCGATGAGGTCGGCGATCTCTCGCTGGCCACCGCGCAGGCCTTCGAGCAGCTGCGCGCCTTCTCGCTGTCGCTGGGTGAGTCGGCGAACAACCTGCGCGGCTCGGCCGAGCAGCTGGGGTTGTCCACCTCCAAGCAGACGGAGGTGCTCACCCTCCAGGCGACGGCCTTGCAGGAGACCCAGGTCACCACCCAGGAGATCAAGGAGACCTCCGCGCTTGCCGCTCAGAAGGCAGAAGACATCCTGCACAAGACGGAGAAGGCCGACGAGATCAGCCGGCTGGGTCAGTCCGCCATCGAGCACAGCCTCGACAGCATCCAGCAGATCGGCGATCAGGTGCGAGAGATGTCGCGGCAGATCAAGGCGCTTGGAGATCGGGCGCGTCAGATCGGCCACATCACGACCACGGTGAAGGATCTGGCCGACCAGTCGAACATGCTGGCGCTCAACGCCGCCATCGAGGCCGTGCGCTCCGGTGAGCACGGACGGGGTTTCGGTGTGGTGGCGCGAGAAATCCGCTCGCTGGCGGATCAGTCCATCAAGGCGACCACCAAGGTGCGGGAGATCCTCCTGGACATCAGCTCGGCCATTCGCACCTCGGTGTCGATGATGGAGCAGGGCACCGTGCGCGTGGAGGCCAGTATCGTCCAGGTGCGTGAGTTCGGCACCCGCATCCAGGAGCTCGCGGGCATCGTGAGGGACAACGCCTCGTCGGTGCGGCAGATCACCGCGGCCGTGACGCAGCAGAACAGCGGTATCGTGCAGATCGTCCAGGCGGTCACCCAGCTCTCCACGATGATGGACCAGACGATGGAACAGCTGCGTGCCTCGGACGAGGCGCTGACCGTGGTGAATGGAGTGGCCGAGACGGTGACCCAGTTCGTGGGCAACTACGGCTGGCAGGGCGACGAGAAGCGGGGCGGGCGGAGCGACGCCCAGGGCTGAGCGGCGCGCCCCAGTCCCGCGCTGGCGCTTGTTTCACGGAGGGCTGCCGCTGCAGGCGGGGTTCGGGTCAACCGAACCTCTGCCCCGGCACCCTCCGCACTGTGCTTTCGTGTTCTGTTCACTGCCTGATCGCGTTCGAGCACATGTGCTCCTGATTCCGATTAGAAGCATTCTGCGGTCGTGGCATCATCTGGAACATGGTGCGGCGAGCGCACCTTGTTCCCCTGGATGAGCGACATGCGGCACGCCTACGCGGATATCAACGGCATCCGAATGCACTACGTGATGGAAGGGAAGGGGGAGCCCATCCTTTTCCTCCACGGATGTCCCGAATACTGGGGAGTCTGGAAGCGGTATCTCGCGGAGTTCTCGAAGGACCATCTGGCCATCGCTCCAGATCTCCGGGGTTACAACCAGACCACGCGGCCCAATGAGGTCGAGCAGTACGACATCAAGCTCCTGGTGGAGGACGTGCGCGCGCTGTTGGACCACCTGGGCCTGCGCAAGGTCACCGTGGTGAGCCAGGACTGGGGCGCACTGCTGGGCTGGAGCTTCGCGCTGCGGCACCCGGAGTACGTCCGAAGGTTCATCACCGCCAACATCACACACCCTGCCCTGTTCAACCGCGAGCTGCGGGAGAACCCAAAGCAGCAGGAGGCCAGCAAGTACATGCTGACCTTCTCCATTCCGGGCATCGGCGCCCAGCTCGAGGCAAACGACTTCGCCTTCATGCGCCAGTCGGTCATCGAGGACGCTCGCAAAGGGGGAGCGCAGCTCTCGGACGAGGATGTCGCGGAGTGGGTGGGCACCTGGGGGGCTCCTGGCGCAATCGAGTCCAGCCTCAACTACTACCGGGCCGCGAGGCTCGGCCCCCCGGACGGGAATGGCTACCCGGGTGGCAGCAACCTCCTGGAGGGGGTTCCCCAGGAGAAGTGGAAGGCGAGCTTCCCCGTGCTCATGCTCTGGGGGACTGCGGACCCCGCGCTCCTCTCGGGCTGCCTCGATGGATTGAAGGAGTACGTGCCCGATCTCACCTTCCATGAGTTCCCAGGGGCGACACACTGGGTCACCTTGCAGCGGTCGGCACAGGTCATCCCGTACATCCGCGAATTCATGGCCCGCAAGGGGTGAGTGCGCTGCTCACACCGCCAGGGGTTGGGCCCGCCAGTCCTGACCCGGCGGGTCCCGCGGGCGCTCCGAGGAGCGCGGGGGCAAGGGCATCGCGTACGGCACACTCAGGGTCTCACGAACGTCGACAACCCCGTCCGTAGCGCTTAGCCTCCCGCTCGTGCCCGACCCCACCGAGCCTGTCACTTCTACCAGGGACGCTATGGCGAGCGAAGCGGAGCAGTTCGACGGCAACCCCGTCAGCCCCAAGAATCTCCTCGAGCCTCTTCCTTTCTACAAGCGGCTGAGAGAGGCAGACCCGGTCTATTGGTCGGACGCGGTGCATGCGTGGTTCGTCACGCGCTACGACGACGTGCTGAATTGCTTTCGCGATCCGCGCCTGAGCGCCAACCGGATGGCGTTCTACCAGGCCCAGCTCGGGCCGCTCGAGCAGATTGGCCCGGGCCTCATCGACAACCTCATGTGGTCGCTCACCCATCAGATGTCCATGCGGGACGGCTCGGAGCATATCCGGATGCGCCGGCAGACCTCCGTGGGTTTCTCGCCCCAGGCGCTCGACGCCTGGCGCCCGGCCATCCGCCAGACCGCGGAGCAGTTGGTGGAGCGCGTCAAGCAACAGGGGCGCATGGACGTGGTGAAGGCGGTGTCCACCCAGCTGCCTCCCATCGTGATCGCGGAGTTCCTCGGGATTCCCCGGGAGGATCGTGACAAGTTCCTGGAGTGGTCGCACCCCATCGCGGATTTCAATGCCCCCGCCGCGGGCACCGACGTGGTGGCACTGGCCCGTGAGGGCAACAAGGCGATCGGGGAGTTGACCCAATATCTCAAGGGCCTCATCGAGGAGCGCCGCCACAACCCCGGGCACGACGCGCTCAGCCAGATGGTGCAGGCGCAGGAGGCAGGGCGCATGACCCTGAATGAGCTGGTGTCCAACACCAGCCTCATCCTCTTCGCCGGACACACCACCACCACGGATCAGATCAGCAACGGTCTGTACGCGCTGCTGACGCATCCGGAGGAACTCCAGAAGCTCCAGTCGGATCTCGGCCTGGTGAAGTCCGCCGTGGAGGAGATGCTGCGCTTCAGCCCGGCGGTCCCCTTCATGCACCGGATCGCCGCGGAGACCTTCGAGCTGCGTGGCAAGACCATCAAGAAGGGGGACGTGGTGTTCATGGGGCTGGCCGCCGCCAACCGCGATCCCCAGGCCTTCCCGGATCCAGATCGGTTCGACATCAGCCGCGACCACCTGCACAACAAGCACATGGCCTTCACCTTCGGGCCCCATCATTGCATTGGTGCGGGTCTGGCTCGCCGCGAGCTGGAGATTACGTTCGAGGTGCTGTTGACGCTCCTGCCGGGCCTGCGCCTGGACGAGGAGCAGGCGCCGCAGCTCAAGTGCCACAGCCTGATGTTCCGCGGTTTCGAGTCTCTGCCCGTGCGGTGGTGAAGCCACGGGCAAGGCCTTCCTCCTGGACGGCATCCGGGGGTGATGGCCCTCGTGAGCTTGCCTGCGGGGTCGAGGCAGGCTCTAGCGGAACCTCGGGCTGGAATCCGTTATAAGCCAGCCCGAAATGTTCACCGGACTCATCCAGGACATCGGCGTGGTGGAGCGGGTCATCCCCGGAGGGATGACGGACGTGTGGATTCGCACGGCGCTGGGTGCGAAGGACTTCGCGCTCGGTGAATCGATCGCCGTGGACGGCGCCTGCCTGACGGTGGTGGAGCGGAGCGGGGACTCGTTCCGGGTGCAGGCGGCTCCGGAGACGCTCCGGCGCACCACCCTGGGGGCCGTGGGCCCCGGCTCGCGCGTCAACCTCGAGCGGGCGCTGGCCCTGGGCGACCGGCTGGGCGGCCACCTCGTCAGCGGGCACGTGGACGCCGTGAGCGAGGTGTTGGAGACGCGGCCCGAGGGCGGCTCGTGGGTGATGGCCTTCCGGCTCCCCGAGGCGCTGGCCCCCTTCTTCATCGAGAAGGGCTCGGTGGCCATCGACGGCATCAGCCTCACCGTCAACACGGTGGGGGTGGACCGCTTCAGCGTGCAACTCATCCCCGAGACGCAGGAGCGCACCACGCTCCGGGCCAAGGCCGTGGGGGAGCGGGTGAACCTGGAGGGGGACATGATTGGCAAGTACGTGGCGCGGCTGGTGTCGCTGCGTCAGGGGCCCGGTGGCGGGCTCTCCGAGGCGGTCATCAAGGCGGCCGGTTTCGGCGGATGATTAGAAGGAAAGGCCAGGACGCAATGGCGCGCGGTGGTGGCAGGCAGCACGAGTCGGACAGCATCTCCCTGGTGGAGCAGGCGCTCGCGGAGATCCGCAAGGGGCGCATGGTCATCCTCACGGATGACGAGGACCGGGAGAACGAGGGAGACCTCGTCATGGCGGCGGAGAAGGTGACGCCGGAGGCCATCAACTTCATGGCCACCCACGGGCGCGGGCTCATCTGCCTGTCGCTCGTCGAGGAGCGCATCCGCCGGCTCAACCTGCCCCTCATGGTGCAGGACAACACCTCGTCCTTCCAGACGGCCTTCACCGTCTCCATCGAGGCCGCGCAGGGCGTCTCCACCGGCATCTCCGCCGCGGACCGCGCCCACACCATCAAGGTCGCCGTGGCCCCCAACGCGAAGCCGAGCGACCTGGCCCGGCCCGGCCACGTCTTCCCGCTGCGCGCCCGTGACGGCGGGGTGCTCGTGCGCACCGGCCAGACCGAGGGCAGCGTGGACCTGGCGCGCCTGGCCGGCCTCTCGCCCTCCGGCGTCATCTGCGAGATCATGAACCCGGACGGGACCATGGCCCGCCGGCCGGACCTGGTGAAGTTCGCCCGGAAGCACAAGATGGTGCTGCTGTCCGTGGCCGACATCATCCGCTACCGGCTGGAACGCGAGCGGCTCATCCGGCGCATCGGCGAGGCGAAGCTGGAGCGCCGGGGGCAGGGCACCTTCCAGGCCTACACCTACGGCAGCGACGTGGACAGCGCGGTGCACGTGGCCCTCGTCAAGGGCGACATCTCCGGCCGCGAGCCCGTGCTCACCCGCGTCCACCGGGCCTGCCTCGTGGGGGACCTGTTGGGCAGCGCCGGGTGCGACTGCGGCAGCCAGCTCGAGCAGGCCTTCCAGCGGATTCAGGCGGCGGGGCGCGGCGTGGTCGTCTTCCTCCAGCGCGACGTGCCCCCGAAGAACCGGCTGCAGTGCACCCACGTCTCCAACGAGGAGGCCGTGCCGGGCAACAACGACCAGACGCGCCTGCGCGAGTTCGGCGTGGGGGCTCAAATCCTCAAGGACCTGGGGCTGTCCCGGCTGCGGCTGCTCACCAACAACCCCAAGAAGATCGTGGGGTTGGAGAGCTACTCGCTGGAGGTGGTGGAGCAGATTCCGCTCACCCTGTCCGCCGAGCCCGTCCGGCGGGTGGCCGCGCGCCGCCCTCCCCGCCGCCGTAAGACGTCCTGAAGCTCACTGCTTGAAAAAGACTCAGGAAAACTCTGTAGGGACGCCAGCCGGGTGGCTGGTGTAGAGAGGAGCCGCACATGCCTCGCTACATCGAAGGTGACTTTCTTCCTCCCAAGGGCCGTTTCGCCATCTGCGTGGCCCGTTTCAACGCATTCATCACCGAGGAGCTGGTGAAGGGCGCGGTGGACACGCTGGTGCGCCATGGAGTGTCCGACGGCGACATCGACGTCTTCCGCTGCCCCGGCACCTACGAACTGCCGGCGCTCACGCGGCGCGTGGCGGAATCGCGTGCCTACGTGGGCATCATCACCCTGGGCGCCGTCATCCGCGGCGGCACCCCGCACTTCGACTACGTGGCGGGCGAGTGCGCCAAGGGCATCGGCAATGTGGCCTTCAACGCGCAGGCGGCCGTCACCTTCGGCGTGCTGACGTGCGACACGGTGGAGCAGGCCATCGACCGGGCCGGCGTGAAGGCCGGCAACAAGGGCGCCGAGGCCGCCGCCGCTTGCATCGAGATGGTCAACCTCCACGCGAAGCTGGCCACCACCCTGGCCACGGACGGGAAGAAGGGTTAGCCATGGGCGCTCGGAGAACCGCACGCGAGCGCGCGCTGCAGGCGCTCTACCAACTGGAGATGACGCCCGGGTCCGTCCACGAGGCCCTCGAGTCCGCGTGGGCCGCCACCGAGGAGGCCCACAAGGAGCCCGAGGCGGTGAAGTTCGCCCGCGAGCTGGTGGACGGCGTCA
Source organism: Archangium sp. Cb G35 (assembly GCF_001896145.1). NCBI lineage: Bacteria > Pseudomonadati > Myxococcota > Myxococcia > Myxococcales > Archangiaceae > Archangium > Archangium sp. Cb G35. Next base: position 81,799 of record NZ_MPOI01000017.1, on the reverse strand, counting down.
TGGGGAACCGCGCGGAGATCGACCGGCTCATCGAGCAGCACAGCCACAACTGGCGGTTGGATCGCATGTCCCGCATCGACCGCAACGTGCTGCGCCTGGGCGTCTTCGAGCTGAAGTACCGCCCGGACATCCCCAAGAAGGTGTCCCTCAACGAAGCGGTGGAGCTGGGCAAGAATTTCGGCACCGAGGAGTCCAGCGCCTTCGTCAACGGCCTGCTGGACCGCGTGGCCGCCGCGCTGGGGAAGCAGTGAACGTCGCCGCCTACGACGTCGGCCTGCAGGGCCTGGACTCGCTGGAGGGGGTGGACGCGCTCTGCCTCTTCGTCGGCGAGGACGACCGGCCCCTGCCGGGCTCGGCCGGTTACGTGGACTGGCGGCTGTGCGGCGCCCTGTCGCGCGTGCTCCAGTCCGGCTTCTTCGTGGGCGCCCAAGGTGACTCGCTCCTGCTGCCCGCCGATGGCCGCTTCCCCGTGCCCCGCATCTTCGTCATCGGCCTGGGGCGCAGGAAGGGCATGGATGCCTCCTCGCTGGGCGAGGCCCTCGCCAACGCCGGCCAGGTGCTCGCCCGGGCGAAGGTGGAGGGCGTGGCCCTGGAAATCCCTGGCACCGGCGCGCTGGACGAGGCCGCCCGGGCCGCTTCCCTGACAGACAAGTTCATCCCGTCTTTCAAGGGAGGCAAGAAGGTCGCCGTCCTGGCGGACAAGGAACTGGCACGCCGCCTGCCGGGACGTAAGGGCTGAAGCTCGCCGCCGCCCTCCGTTCTGCTACGATGGGGGGGCCGGTTCCAACCCATGAAGTTCAAGATCCTGATCGTGGAGGATTCCAAGGCGTCGCGCGAGCTGATCGCCGCGACGGTGGAGTCCATCTCCGGTCTGGAGGCGTTCGCCACCAGCAGCGGCTTCGAGGCCCTCAAGCTCCTGCCCCGGCACCGGTTCGATCTCATCATCACCGACATCAACATGCCGGACATCAACGGGCTGGAGCTCATCAACTTCGTCAAGAAGAACCCCAACTACCGCGACACGCCGCTGTTCATCGTCACCACCGAGGGCCGTGAGAAGGATCGCGACCGCGGACTGGCGCTCGGCGCGGCGGAGTATCTCGTCAAGCCCTTCTCGCCGCAGAGCCTGATCGGGCTCGTGCGCCGCTACCTCAAGCTCGCGTGAACCAGGCCGGAAAAGCACTCGCGGAGTTCGTTGCCGAGGGGACGGAGATCCTCGAGGCCCTGGGCAAGGATCTGCTCGTGCTGGATCAACAGCGCGGCACGGATCCGGAACCGGATCTCATCAACGGCATCTTCCGGGCGGCGCACTCGCTCAAGGGCCTGTCCGCGCTCTTCGGGCAGGAGCGCATCTCGAAGCTCGCCCATCAGGCCGAGGATCTGCTGGACCGGCTGCGGCTGGGCAAGCTGTCGCTGGATGATCAGGCGCTGGACTCGCTCATCGAGACGCTGGACGTGCTCCAGGCCCTGCTGGCCGAGGCGTCCCGCGAGGAGTCCTCGGACGCGCTGAGCGGACGCGTGACGGAGCTGGGCACGCGGCTGGCGAACCTGGGCATGACGTCGGCCGCCGTGGACGAGGATCCGCTCGACCGGCTGGAGCTGGACGCGCAGGTGCGCGCCGTCTTCACCGAGTACGAGGAGCACCGCCTGCGCGAGAACGTGCGCCGCGGCGTGGCCCTCTTCCGCGTGCGCGCCGCGTTCGACCTGTCCGACTTCGACACGGGGCTGGCCGAGCTCAACTCGCGCCTCAAGCCGCTGGGTGAGGTCGTCAGCACGCTGCCTTCCTCGGAGCCGGGCGGGGCCTCGGGCATCGCGTTCGATCTCATCTTCGGCGCCAAGGTGCCGGAGTCGGAGCTGGCGGCGAAGCTCCAGGGCACGCCCGCGCAGCTCTTCGCGCTGAAGGTGCGCGCCGCGGCCGGCGGTGCTCCGGCTCCCGCGGCGCACGCCCCCGTGGCGCAGTCCGTGGCCCAGGGGCTCCGTCAGTCCGTTCCTTCCGCCGCCGAGGCGCCCGCGGCGCCCAAGAAGCCGCGCAAGAAGCGGGCTCCCAAGGGCGGTGGCGCGGAGACACCCGCCGCGGTGACGGAGAGCCCCGTCCAGGCCCCGCTGCTGCGCGCCGTGGAGGAGGCCAGCCCGGAGGATCTCACCCAGGGGGTGCTGGAGGCGATGCGGATGGGCGAGTCCACCTCGCCTCCCCGCGCCGAGCTGGCCGGGCCCCCGGTGCGCACGCTCACGGACGAGCCGGTGTCCCCGCGCGGTCCGCGGATGGAGAACGAGTCGGCGCGCTCGCTCACCCAGACGGTGCGCGTGGACATCAGCCGCCTGGACGCGCTGATGAACACCGTGGGCGAGCTGCTGCTCATCAAGGCCAACCTGCAGCGCATGGTGGAGGCCTCGCGTCAGCAGGAGGGCTCGGTGATGCTCTCCAGCAAGATGTGGGGCCAGGAGCTGTCGCGCGAGACGCGGCAGTTGGAGCGCAAGCTGGACGCGCTCCAGCAGGGCCTGCTCGAGGCGCGCATGGTGCCCGTGGGCCAGGTGTTCGACCGGCTGGCCCGGCTGGTGCGCCGGATCGCCCGGGACGCGGGCAAGGAGATCGACTTCGTCATCGGCGGCGGCGACGTGGAGCTGGACAAGCTCATCGTCGAGGAGCTGAGCGATCCGTTGATGCACATCATCCGCAACGCCATCGACCACGGCGCGGAGTCGCCGGAGGCGCGGCTGGCGGCGGGCAAGTCCCGGCGGGCGCGCGTGTCCCTGCGGGCCGAGCAGAAGGGCAATCACGTCGTCATCGAGGTGAGCGACGACGGGGCGGGCATCGACGAGCTGGGCGTGCGCGACATGGCGCTGCGCAAGAACCTCATCACCGAGGCCCAGGCGCGGGAAATGAGCCGGCGTGAGCTGCTCAACCTCATCTTCCTGCCGGGCTTCTCCACCGCCCGCAGCGTGTCCGAGCTGTCCGGCCGCGGCGTGGGCCTGGACGTGGTGAAGAACAACATCGGCAACCTGTCCGGCATCATCGACGTGTGGAGCGAGCGCGGGCAGGGCACGGCCTTCCACCTCACGCTGCCCGTCACCCTGGCCATCATCCGCGCCCTGGTGGTGGGCGTGAGCGGGCGCACCTACGCGGTTCCACTCAACAGCGTGCTGGAGATCCTCTCCGTGAAGCCCTCGGAGATCCGCACCGTGGAGCGGCGCGAGGTGCTGGACGTACGGGGAACCACGTTGCCCCTGATGCGCCTGGCCCGGCAGTTCGGCCACCCCGAGCGCCAGAACGACCGGCACTTCGTGGTGGTCGCCGGCCTGGCCCAGGAGCGGCTGGGCATCGCCGTGGACGAGCTTCAGGGCCAGCAGGACATCGTCGTGAAGTCCCTGGGCGGCCGCTTGCAGGGCGTGCGAGGGATCTCCGGCGCCGCGGACCTGGCCAACCGGCGCACCGTGCTGGTGCTGGACGTCGGTGCCTTGCTGGAGGAGGGGATGAGCCTGGAACGACGCCGCGCGTGATGTCTCCGGCCGTAGGGCTGCTATCCTCTACCTCGTGCCTTCCCTGTCCGTCCTGCTCGACAGCTTCTTCTACCGTCCGGATGAGGACGTCGGCCCCATCCAGGAGCTGGTGGCCGGCACCGATGAAACGGTCGAGCCCGTTCCCGAGGAGATCCCCGAGGAGTACCTGGCCTTCCGGCTGGAAGGGGAGCACTACGCGGTGCCCATCCACGGGGTGCGGGAGATCGTCAAGGTTCCGCCGCTCACCGAGGTGCCCCGCGCCGCGGCCAACCTGCTCGGGGTGATGTACCTGCGGGGCGAAGTGTTGCCCGTCTACGACATCAAGGTGAAGCTGCGGCTGGCGGACAAGGCTCCGTTGGTGGCGGGTCCGGATGCGTCGGAGCCTCCACGCGGTGCGCGCATCATCGTGGTGCAGACGGCGGACGGGCTGGCGGGCATCTGGGTGGACTCGGTCTCCGAGGTGGTGCGGCTCCGGCCCTCGATGCTGGAACTGGCTCCTCCCGGCGTGGGCGGCGGCGAGCGCGACTGCGTGGTGGGGCTCGGGCGGCGCAAACAGCAGCTCTTCATCCTGCTCGACATCTGGCAGGCCCTCACATGAGACAGCGCTTCAATGTCCTGAGCCAGCTCACGCAGTCCCAGGCCGACGAGGCCGCCGCGGCCGAGAGGGATCCGCTCGTCCAGCTGTGCGCCTTCTTCGTCGGGCCCGAGGAGTACGCGGTGGACATCATGCGGGTGGAGGAGATCCTCCAGCCCCAGCGCCTCACCCCCATCCGCGGCGCGCCGCTCTTCATCGAGGGCGTCATCCGCCTGCGCGGCTCCATCATCCCCGTGGTGGATCTCCGCAAGCGGCTGCTCGGCGTGGAGGCCCCGGTGGACACGCCCAAGACGCGGCTGCTGGTGTGCTGGCTGGGCCGCAGGCGCGTGGCCTTCACCGTGGACCGCGTGTCCGAGGTGGTGCGGCTGCGGCGCAGTGAAATCAAACCCGCCCCGGCCATTGGCGCGGTGGGTCCGGCTCCCTTCGTCGTCGGCGTGTACGGCGAGCAGGAGAAGCGGGAGCAGGAGAAGCAGGAGAAGCGCGAGCCGGAGCGGCGCGGGCTGGAGCGGCGCGCCCCGGAGTCGCGCGGGCAGGAGCGGCTCAAGCTGCTGCTGGACGTGAAGGCGTTGCTGCTCTCGGAGATGGTGCGCGACTCCGGCCGGAGGGTGAACGGATGATCGAGGAGGGGCGGAACGCCGAGGAGGCGCGTTACCGCGCCCTGCTGGAGCTGGACGTGTCCGCGGCGGGCGCGCGGGAGACGCTCGTGACGGGGCTCCATGACGAGAGCTGGCGGGTGCGCCGCGCCGCCGCCGAGGGCCTCACCCGGGTGCCCGAGCGTGACCAGGTGGTGGAGCGTCTCATCTCCGTGCTGGGCGAGCGCGACGAGACGGGCGCGCGCAACGCGGCGGCCGAGTCGCTGTCCGGCATGGGCCTGGAAGCGGTGGGGCCGTTGGTGCGGCTGCTCGGGCACGTGGATCCGGATCAGCGCAAGTTCGCCGCGGACATCCTCGGACAGCTGGGACAGTCCCAGTCCGAGGACGCGCTGGTGCAGGCGATGCTGGAGGACACGGACCTCAACGTCCGGGTGGCCGCGGCCGAGGCGCTGGGCAAGGTGGGCGGCAAGGTCGCGGCCCGCGCGCTGGAGCGCATCCTGTACGACCCCGAGCCGCTGTTGCAGTTGAGCGCGCTGGAGTCGCTCGCGGCCCTGCGCCACCCGCCGCCCCTGCCGGAGGTGGTGCGGTTGCTGGGAAATCCCACGCTCAAGCGCAGCGCCTACCGGGTGCTGGGCCTCATTCCGCAGGTGGCCGCCACGGAGCTGGTGTGCCGGGGACTGGGCGCGGAGTCGCGCTCCACCCGCGAGGCGGCGCTCGTGGCCCTGGGCACCCAGGCGGGCCTCGCCGAGCCCTCGCTGCGGCCCGAGATGGAAGCCGCGGTGCGGCTGGCGCTCAAGCGGCTGCCGGAGGCGGTGGGGTGGGTGGCCAGCGCGCTGGAGTCGGATGACATCGAGCTGAAGGCCGGAGCGCTCGTGGCGGCGGCGGCCTTGCGCGAGCCGCAGCTGGCGCCCCTGGTGGCGGAGGTGGCGCAGGAAGAGCGGCTGATGCCGGAAGTGATGCGCACGCTGGCGTACTTCGGCCCGGAGACGGGGCGCGAGCTGCTGGCGAGCATGGATCGGCTCTCCTTCCCGGCGCGCGAGGTGGCGGGGCACGTGCTGGTGGAGCTGGTGGACGCCACGTTCGTCCCCGAGCTGGTGCAGATGCTCGACTGGGGCGAGGTGGACCTGAAGGCGGTGGCGGTGCAGGCCCTGGGACGGACGAGCTCGCTGGAGGCGGTGGAGCCCCTGGCGCAGCTGCTCTCGCACCCGGAGCTGGCCGGTCCGGCGGCGCGCGCGCTGGTGATACTCGCCGCCAACTTCTCGCGGCAGGTGGTGCAGGCATTGGAGTCGGCGCTGGAGCACGGCGCGGAGCCAGTGGTGCTGGGCGCGCTGGTGCGCGTGGGAGGCACGGCCATGTTGCCCCTGGTGCGGCGGACGGCGCGCGAGGCCTCCGTGCCGCTGCGCGCCACCGCGGTGGAGGTGCTGGCCGCGGTGGACCCCGTGGGAGGCCTGGAGCTGGCGCGTCAGTCGCTGTCGGACGAGTCTCCCCGGGTGCGCACCGCGGCGGTGCGGGTGCTGGGCCAGGTGGGGGACAGGACGATGGCGGGACTGTTGAAGCAGGCCCTGACCGACGAGGCCCTGGAGGTGCGGCTCGCCGCCCTGGAGGCGGTGGGCGAGTGCGGGGCCGTGGATCGCGTGACGGACCTGGAGGCCCTGGTGCCGCATCCGGATGGAGCCATCGCCTACCGGGCGGTGCAGGCACTGGCGCGAATGGGGGCGCTGCATGACGAGGTGCTGCGGAAGGCCGTGGGCCATGGAGACCACGAGGTGGTGAAGGCGGCGCTGATGGCGGGCGCGGCCTCGACCGAGGGGGTGTCGCTGGCGGTGGGGCTGCTGGGCCACGCGAGTTGGGACGTGCGTGCCGCGGCGGCGCGGGTGCTGGGGGACTCTGGTGGGCCCGAGTGCCTGCCGGCGACACGGGCCGCCCTGGCGGCCGAGATGGATTCATTGGCTCGCCGCGCGCTGGTGGACGCGGTGGAGCGGTTGTCTGGGCGCTGAGCGGCCGCGGGGGGTCTCGGGGGTGATGCCTTTCGATACAGGCAGGCCGGAGATGTCCGCGGAGGAGTTCCGCCTGCTGCGGGACTTCGTCTATGGCCATTGCGGCATCCTCGTGCGTGACGACATGAAGTACGTCATGCAACGGCGGCTGTGGCCCCGGTTGGAGGCGCTGGGCCTGACGGACTTCAGCGCCTACTACCGCTACCTGCGCTTCGACGCGCAGCGCCGCGCCGAGCTGGAGACGGCCATCGAGGCCCTCACCACGCACGAGACCTACTTCTTCCGCGAGCCGCGCCAGCTCAAGGCCTTCTCCGAGGAGGTGCTGCCCCAGCTGGAGCGCCGCAACGCACGCACGAAGCGGCTGCGCATCTGGTCGGCGGGGTGCTCGTCCGGGGAGGAGGCCTATACGGTGGCCATGCTCCTCAAGGACAGCGGGCGCTTCGAGGGCTGGGACGTGGAGGTGCACGGCACGGACATCTCCCGCCGGGTGCTGGCCGCCGCGCGCCAGGGCGAGTACGGGCCCTCCGCGCTCCGCGCCACGCCTCCGGACAAGGTGGCCCGCTACTTCGTCCACGTGGGGCCCAACCGCGTGCGCGTGCGCGATGACATCCGCTCCTGGGTGTCCTTCGGGCACCACAACCTGCAGGACCCTGACGCGGCCCTGCACGTCTCCCGGCCCGACGTCGTCTTCTGCCGGAATGTGATGATCTACTTCGACACCCCCGCGCGGCAGCGGGTGTTGCGCCTCATCTACGACAAGCTGGTGCCCGGCGGTTACCTCCTGCTGGGGCACTCGGAGAACCTCATCAACCTCAGCGCGGACTTCGAGCTGGTGCACCTGCGCAGTGATCTCGTCTACCGCAAGCCGGAGCTCGGCGGAGGAGGTAGCCCGTGAGTGCCCTGGAGCCCGTGAAGGTGCTGGTGGTGGATGACTCCGCCCACAACAGGAGGCTGCTGACGGAGCTGCTCGAGTCCTCGCCGGACGTGAAGGTGGTGGGCACGGCGAGCGACGGCAACGAGGGCCTGCGCCAGGTCATGGCCCTGCACCCGGACGTGGTGACGTTGGATCTGGAGATGCCGCGGCTGGGCGGGTACTCCTTCCTGCGGCTGCTGAAGAGCTCGGCGCCCACGCCCGTGATCGTCATCTCCAGCTACGCGCACAAGACGGACGTCTTCAAGGCGCTGGAGCTGGGGGCCTTCGACTTCATCGCCAAGCCGGCCAAGCCCACCCCGGACGTGCTGGAGAAGCTGCGCAAGGAGCTGTACGAGAAGGTGCAGGCGGCGAAGCTGATCCGCCCGGCGGAAGTGAAGCCGGTGGTGCGCAAGCCGAAGGTGACGCCGCTGGAGCCCTCGTTCGTGGTGGGAATCGGGGCGTCCACGGGTGGGCCGCCGGCGGTGCAGCGGCTGCTGGAGTCGCTCGCGCCGGAGCCGTCCATGTGCCTGCTGGTGTGCCAGCACATGCCCAAGCAGTTCACCCGCGCCTTCGCGGAGCGGCTGGACAAGCTGGGGCCCTTCTCCGTGCGCGAGGCGCAGGAGGGCGATGTGCTGGCTCCGGGCCACGTGTTCATCGCGCCCGGCGGGCGGCAGCTGGTGGTGTACCGGCAGAACGGGCAGTACGTGCTGGGCACGCCGCCGCCGACGATGCAGGACAAACACGCGCCCTCGGTGGACCGGCTCTTCGTGAGCCTGGCCGAGGTGTTCGGGTCCAAGACGGTTGGCGTGGTGCTGACGGGAATGGGCTCGGACGGGGCGGTGGGCGCCAAGAGCATCCGCAAGGCGGGCGGCGAGGTGTGGGCCGAGTCCGAGGAGACGGCCGTCATCTACGGGATGCCCCAGGAGGCGGTGGCCACCGGAGCGGTGAGCCGGGTGCTGCCGCTGGGGGCGATCGGCCCGGCGCTGGTGGATCTGGCGCGCAAGCGCCGGTGACGGTAGATGCGGTGACATGAAGAGGTTTCCCACGGAGTTCGCGGAGCTGCTCACCCCGAAGGGGCGGCGCATCCTGGAGGGGAGAGACAGCGAGGCGTGTGGAGCGCTGCTGCGGCCGGGACAGCGCTTCGTGGCGCTCGGCGGGGTGCTGGACGCGCGCAAGGCGGTGGCGTGCCGGGAGCTGCTGGAGACGGCGCTGCGGGACACGCTGACGCAGATGGAGGACCCGATTCCCCCGGAGAGCATCTGGGGGATGACGGAGAACTACGCGGAGCTGCTGCCCAAGACGGTGCGGGTGAGGACGGCGCTGCTGGAGAGCCGGCGCTCGCGCTCGTGGAAGGCCGCCGAGGCGGTGGGGCTGGTGGCGATGATGCGCTCGGAGAGCTTCGCGGCGTTCGCGGCGTCGGTGAGCGGCAGGGCGCTGCGGCGCAAGTGGGGGATTCAGGCGCTGTGCTACGGCCCGGGGGACTACTCGGGCCCGCACAACGACCACCACCCCGAGGACGCCGAGGCCTTCGATGGCTACGTGGACATGCACCTCACGTTCGCCACGCCCGCGGTGGCGCACCAGTGGCTCATCTACGCGAAGGGCGGACACTTCTCGGAGATGCAGAGCGTGAACACCGTGGGCGGCATCACGGTGTACCGGCTGCCCTTCTGGCACTACACGACGCCCTTGATGGCGAAGCCGGGAGCCGCCGAGGACGCTCGGCGCTGGGTGCTGCTGGGCACGTTCCTGGACGCGCCCAGGGAGCGCCGCCAGGGCACCGCCATCGAGCCGCCCCCGTCCGTCGCGCGGCCCGGATGAGGCCCGGTCCCCAGGTGGTGACCCCAGTCACCAGGGGATGAGGGCAGTCATCAGGGCAACCCGTGTGAAGCGGTGCCGGCTGTCACCAGGTGCGGCCCGGCATGAGCGTGCATGCGAGTGGGATCAAGGGCTTGCGGGCCCGGGCAGGAGGGCGTGGTGCATGGCACGCCTCCTGCTTTGTGCCGGTGCATCGACTTCGCTTCCGACACTTCGAGGGCACGCACATGGGCAACTACAGCATCAAGGCCGGGGACACGCTGGGCAACATCGCGAAGCGCTACAACACCAGCGTCGGCGAGCTGATGAAGGCCAACTCGCAGATCAAGGACTCCAACCTGATCCTCGCGGGCGACAAGCTCAACATCCCGGGCAGCAAGGATGAGTTCGTGAAGGCCTCGGGTCCCAAGGGCGTGAACCTCGACGGGGGTGCCTCCTCCACGAAGGGCGCGCAGGCCAGCGCTCCGGTGGGCAACGTTCCGCAGGGGCAGGTGGGTGATTGGATCAAGGAGGCCATGCAGAAGCTGAGCGCCGCGGGCGTGCCGGCCGACAAGATGAACCCGCAGGACATCGCGTCCATCATCCATCACGAGTCCAGCGGCGACCCGAACGCGCAGAACAACTGGGACTACAACGCCCAGGCGGGCCATCCGTCCATCGGCCTGATGCAGACCATCCAGCCGACGTTCGACGCGAACAAGCTCCCGGGCCACGACGACATCCGCAACCCCGTGGACAACATCATCGCGGGCGTCCGCTACGCGGTGGAGCGCTACGGCTCGGTGTCCAACGTGCCCGGCATCCAGGCACTCCGCCAGGGTCAGTCCTACGTGGGCTACTGAGCGGTTCGTGGCAGCAGCACGGTGAACGTGGTGCCTTCCGTCCGGGTGGAGCGCACCTCGATGCGGCCCCGGTGGGCGCGCGCTATCTGCTGGACGATGAAGAGGCCCAGACCCAGGCCGGACGCCGGATGCCCTTCGTCCGTGGCCCGCTGGAAGGGCTCGAAGATGCGCTCGAGCATCTCCTCGGGAATGGGCGGGCCCCCGTTGTGGATCTCCACGCGCACCGTGTCCCCTTCGTCGCGCAGCACGAAGTCCACGGGGAGGCCGTCGGGGCTGTAGTCCAGCGCGTTCTTGCCCAGGTTGCCGAGCAACTGGGCGAGGCGGTCCGAGTCCCACTCGCCCTGGAATTCCCCCATCGTGCTCAGCCGGAACTCCCGCTGGGGGTTTCCGGCCTCGAGCTCCTCCAGCACCTGCCGGCAGATGGTGCGGAGATTGGCCGGGCGGGGGCTGATGGGAATGCCGCCGCCCAACCGCCCGCGCGTGAAGTCGAGCAGGTCGGAGATCATCCGTTGCATCCGCTCGGCGCTCGTGGTGATGCGGCGCACGTTCTTCAGGTGGTGCTCGACCACGCAATCCGAGCGCATCATCGCGTTGGCGGACAGGAGGATGGCGTTGAGCGGGTTGCGCAGATCATGGGAGACGATGCCGATGAAGCGCTCGCGGAATTCCGCCGCCTGCCGCAGCTCCGTCTCGGCGCGCTTGCGGTCGGTGACATCCGTGTTGACGGCGACGGCGCCCACGATGTCGTCACCCACATGCACCGGGGCGGCGGCGCAGCGCACCACCACGTCCCTGCCCGTCAGGAGATGACGGGAGTGGACCTCTTGAGTGGTCGGCTGCCCGCGGAAGGCCCGTATGAAGGGCTCCTCTTCCGGCGTGAGCCGGTGGCCGTCCTCGGCGGAGCGGTTCTGGAGCCGCTCCCCCAGGGTGGCGACGTGCTGATTCAGCTCCTCCAGTGATTGAAATCCCAGCATCTCCAGCGCTGGGGTGTTGGCCAGCCGGATGCCGTTGGCATCGCCCACGTACAGGGCATCCGGGATGCTCTGGAGGATGGCCTCGAGAATGGCCGTGTTGCGGGCCACTTCCTGCGCGGCCCGCTTGCGCTCGGTGATGTCCAGTCCCACGCCCAGGAATCGGATGGGCTGTCCCGAGGCGTCGCGGTGGACCTGGCCTTGCGTGCTCACCCACCGCTCCTCCTCGTTCTCGAGGGGAAGGGTGCGGTACTCCATGGCGAAGCTCCCCTTGCCGCCCGGAGCGATGGCCTCCCGCATGCGGCGTTCCACCTGGGGGCGGTCCTCGGGGTGCACGCGCGAGAGGAAGGTGGGGTAGTCCATGGGCACATCCGCTGGCAGCCCGAAGATGGCGCGCATGCGCTCGTCCCACACCAGCGCGCCCGTGGTGGGGTCCATGTCCCAGATTCCCAGTCCCATGGCCTCCGTGGCCAGACGGAGCCGCTCCTCGGCGACGCGCACCTTCTCGGCGGCGAGCATCTCCATCCGCCGGCGCGCCTGCACCAGCTCCGTCACGTCCGAGGCGACGACGATGACGGCCTCTACCTGGCCCTGGGCATCACGCATGGGCTCGTAGACGAAGTTCAAATACACTTTCTCGATGGCTCCGCCTTCCAGGCGCGCCAGCCGGGCGGGCATCTCCGTGCCGACGTAGGGCACTCCCGTGGCGAGCACTCCGTTCAGGCGCTCCTCGAATCCCTGGCCCGCGGCTTCGGGCAGGGCCTCGAACAAGGGCTTGCCCAGCAGCTGCTCGGGGCGGCGGCCCCACAGGCGGCAGACGACAGGATTGGCCAGCTCGATGACGTAGCGAGGCCCCCGGAAGATGGAGATGGCGATGGGCGCCTGCATGAAGAGCGAATGGAGCCACTCGCGCTGGTGCTCGGCTTGTGCGCGGGCCTGGGCGGTGAAGGCCAGGGACTCGTCGCGCTCGCGCACCGCCTCGCCCAACTCCTGGTTGGTGACCAGGAGCTCCTGACCCCGGTGGAGGAGCTCCACCTCCATCTCCAGGTTGCGGCTCTGGAGGGCCGCCGTGTGCTCCCGTTCTTCTTCGCGCCGATGGGACAGGCGCACGAAGTCCGTCACGTCCTCCACGCGGTGGAGGAGGTAGAGCACCTTGCCCTCGGGAGAGAGGACGGGGGTGTTGATGGGACTCCAGTACCGCTCCTCGAAACCACCTCCTTCGGCCTCGGGACGCCGGATGTCGTACTTCTGCACGGCCATGGTGTCCGGTGCACGCGTGGCCACGGCCCGCTCGAGCGAGGCGCGCAGGTTGCGCACGCCGGTGGCATTCGGGTCCGCCGGGTTGTCGGGGAACACCTCGAAGAAGGGGCGGCCGAGGATGCCCTCGCGGGTCGTCAAGGTGGCGCGCAGGTAGGCGTCGCTCACCGCCACGAGGGTGAAGTCCGCGTCCGGGGCGGCGACGAGGTAGGCGCCCGGACTCTTTTCGAAGAGGAGCTGGAAGTCAGGTGCGGATGGCGGGGGCATGGTGGATGGGGCAGGGATGTCGAAGGAAATCAGCCGGAGGTCTCGCCAGAAGCCATACGCCCTGGCAACCCGTTCCGCCATGTACCGGGGTTCAGCAGGGGCGGACCGTGGCCGCCTGTCCCTGGCGCGGCGAGGTTCGTGGGGGCCTTGCCTCCTTTTCGTGACCTGTGCGTGACTCGACAGTCACAGGGGGAGCCCTCCGGCTCCCAGGGCCGGAAAGGGGAAGTGACTTGCTCCGTATCCTCCGTGCAGTGCTCCTCGTGGCGATGCTCCCCATGGGACTCGCCTGCGAGGACGGGAAGTTTCAGCTCCCGGAGCTTCCGAAGGTAGACCTCCCGAGCATCCCATTGCCCAAGCTGGATACCGGCAACCTCGTCCTCATCAAGACGCCCTCGGGTGGCCTCCAGCTCGACCCGACGGGCAGCGACGCCCTCACCGCGCTGGGCGCCTGCGCCGATCTCGTCACCTACTGCTTCCAGCCCGGAGAGCGCTCGCTGGACGAGTGCGTGGCGGCAGTGCCCCAGTGCAAGACCTCCAGGCCCTGGCAGGAGAAGGAGTGCTGCCCGGCCACCTGCACCGATGCCTACGCCAAGGCCCGTGACAAGGGACAGGAGCCGATCTCCGCCTTCGAGCAGACCTTCTTCCTCCAACCGGACTGCTTCCCCGGTGTCCGCTCGCTGCTGGAGGGCAAGTGATGCGTGGACTTCTCGTGTCCTCGGTCCTGCTGCTGTCGCTGCCCGCCGCTGCCTGGGAGTCCGTCTGCTACGAGCAGAAGGATCCGACGAAGGAGGTGAGCGAGTACCCTCGTGGCTCCGGTTCCTCCTGTGCTCCCGCGGCCGGTCCCAACACCGCGCGCCAGCGCTGGGTGGGTGAGCTCGACGAGCACCGGCAACTCTGGGAACTGACCCGCGAGAAGGCGGGCCTGCCGGCCGGGACCTCCGCGACGGCCCGGCTGCGCGTCTTCACTTCGAGCCAGCCGTTGAACGTGGATGGGCAGACGCTCACCTCTCTGTTGCCCGTGCCCTTCGCCGAGACCGCTCGCGTCCAGGTGCGCGCCTTCACGCCGGGCGAGCTCGCCCAGCTCCCCGACTTCTCGTACGCCCTGTGGGACTGGGCCACGGGCCACGAGACGTGTCCGCTGCCGGGAATCGGCGCGGATGCGACGCAGTGCCACGACTTCGCCACTCACATGGGCCCGGTGAACTCGAACCACTTCCTGCCGCAGGCCGGGCGCTTCTACGCGCACTACCACGGGCTGGCGCTCGCGCGGGCGAGGGAGTGCAAGGCGATGAAGGACCTGCTGGGCGCGGCTGCCGGCCGCTACGGTGACTATCTCCGTGCCTGTGAGACCGAGGCGCTGGCGCTGGAGGCGGTGGGCCACCACTACCTGCAGGATGCCTGGAGCATGGGCCACATGTGGCAGCGCTGGGGCTCGCCGGAACTCTCGGACTTCCCCAACGAAGGGGCGGCTCCGAGGGACAGGGCGGTGCTCATCGCGCTCGCCTCCGGGCTGCTGCACGGGGCGCGCGGCGTGCTGCAGCGGCTGCCCGAGTGGACGAGCTACGACGTCAACGACGCGCTCTGCGCACCACACCCCTCGGTCGAGTTCGTCAGCCCGGATGGCGCCCGCTACCCGGCCATCGGAGATGACTACCTGCACCTGCTGCCGCCCGTGGGGACGGGGAGCACGTACGCGCCCCAGTCCGAGCGCCTGTTGTCATGCGCCGTCTCGGGGATGCGCGAGGTGTACGCGGCGGCGGGGGAGAACCATGGAGCGCTGGGGCCTCCGGCGGAGGGACTGCGGACGCTGGAGCCCACGGGCCCGGAGTGCTTCGGGCAACGCGCCACCAACCGGGCCATGCTGGAGGCGGCGGCGGTGCAGTTCCGCATCGTTGGACAGCAGGTGACGCTCGGGCTGGACTCCCGGGTGGTGGGGTGGATCATCCCCACGGTCGCACACGAGACGGGCGAGGTTCCGGTGCCAGCGCGGCTGAAGAACCAGTTCCGGCTGGAGATGCAGCGCATCGTCTCGCTCACGCGGCTGATGGCGAAGGAGCGGCCCGAGGGGACGGAGTTGGCGGATGGGCGTTTCGGCGCCTTCCTGGGGGCGAGCCCCAATGGGCAGTACGCGGGCGGTGGCGTGCTGGCCTCGTACATCGATCCGGCGCTGCCGTGGCCGTCGACGCCGGACACGATGCCCGGAGCGGGGGATCGGGCCCTGGCGCTCGCGCGTGTCTTCCACCGGGGACACTCGGCGGACTGGTGCCGGACGAGCACGTCGGACGCGCTCGAGGCGCTGCGAGCGAGGGCGTCGGACACGTCACTGGACGGGCCCACGCGGGCGGCGGCCTGCGAGGTGTGCTCGGAGTTCGCCCTCCGGCACCTGCGGGTGGGAACGCCTTCGCTCCACGACACCTCGGCGGAGCCCCTATGCCATTACCTCTCGGGGGGCCCGTACCTCTACCAACCGGGGCCGGGGGCACCGGAGACGCTGGCCCGCACGTGGTGCGGTTGCCCCTGATCTCCCCTTCACTTTGCTTGCCGCTCTGCGTCATCATCGAGCGGCATCGGGAGCGCGTCAGTCACCCGCCGGAAATGCCGCCATGAACGTCGTCTTCATCTCCCCGCAGTTCCCGCCCCAGTTCTTCCACTTCGTCGCCGCGCTGCGCGAGCTCGGGGTCAACGTGCTGGGGATGGGCGATGCGCCCTACGACTCCCTCCGGCCCGAGCTGCGCGAGGCCCTCACCGAGTACTTCTTCACCCCCAACCTCAACGACTACGACGCCCTGCTGCGCGCCGCCGGTTACTTCACCTGGCGCCACGGCCGCATCGATCGCATCGACTCGCTCAACGAGACGTGGCTCGAGGTGGAGGCGCGCCTGCGCGAGGACTTCCATGTCCCCGGCCTGCTGCCCGCGGACATCGCCCGCCTGCGCTCCAAGCAGGGCATGCATGACACCTTCAAGGGCGCCGGCGTGCCCCATCCGGATGCCATTCCCGTGAAGGACGCGGCGGGCGTGAAGACCTTCGCCCGGAGCGTGGGCTACCCGCTCGTTCTCAAGCCCGACGTGGGCGTCGGCGCCGCGCGCACCTTCAAGGTGTCCAGTGACGCCGAGGTGGATGCCGCCTTTGGTGAGTCCCTGTCCGGCTACGTGGCGCAGGCCTTCGTGCGCGGCACCATCGTCACCTACGACGGGCTCGTGGATCGGGACGGGCAGATCATCTTCGTCTTCAGCCACGAGTACAGCGACGGCATCATGGAGTCGGTCCTCGAGAAGCGGGACCTGGCCATCTGGAGCCACAAGGAGATTCCCCCCGCGCTGGACAAGCTGGGGCGCAAGACGGTGGCGGTGCTCGGGCTGCGCGAGCGCTGGTTCCATCTCGAGTTCTTCCGGTTGTCGGACGGGAGCTACGTGGCGCTGGAGGCCAACCTGCGTCCGCCCGGGGCCTACCTGCCGGACATGATGAACTACGCGTGCGACATCGACGTGTACCGCCTGTGGGCGCGGATGATGGCCGGGGAGGACGTGCGGGGATTTCGCTACGCGCCCAAGTACCACGTGTGTCACGCGGCCCGGCGCGCGGGCCGCCAGTACCGCTACGGCCACCAGGAGGTGGTGAAGCGGCTCGGCGATTCGCTGTTGCTGCACCGCGAGATGCCCGCCGTCTACCAGAGCGCACTGGGGGACGAGATGTACCTCACGCGTCACCAGGAGCTGCCGGCGATGCTGGACGCGCTGCGCTTCATCCAGCAGACACACGCCTGAGCGGGGCGCGAGGCCCGCTCAGCGCAGCAGCCAGTGCATGGCGAAGGGCAGCCGCCGCTGCCAGTCCAGCTCGTGATGCCGGCCGGAGGGATCCAGGACGAGCAGGAGCTCGTGGTCGGCGTAACCCAGGTGCTTGAGGTGGAGGTAGAAGTCGCGCGTGGCATCGCCGTAGAACATGGTGTAGCCGACGGGATCGATGATCTCCTCGGTGCCAGCGTCCAGGTAGATGCGGGACCATTGCCGGGTGTGGCCCGTCCAATCGGAGAAGAGCCGGTTCCAGCCCCACATCACCGAGGGAGAAAGGCCGCCGATGCGGCCGAACAGGTGCGGGTAGTGCCTGCCGAGGTAGAGGGCCATCAACCCGCCGAGGGAGGAGCCCATGATGCCGGTCCACTCGGAGCCCTGGCGGGTGCGGTAGACGCTGTCGACGTAGGGCTTGAGCGAGTCGAGGAGGAAGCGGATGTAGGACTCGGCCTGGGCGCGCACGTTGCTGCGGGGCTCGTCCCAGGGTGAGTACTCGGCGAGCCGGTTGTGGGTGGAGTCCACGGCGACGATGAGCCACGGCTCGATGGAACCCTCGCGGACGAGGTGCTCGAGGGTAAGGTTGGCGCACCAGGTCTCGTAGACGGCGGACTCGGGGTGGGCGAAGACGTTCTGCCCGTCGAGCATGTAAAGGACGGGGAAGCGGTGGCCCTCGGGGGCGGAGTCATACGCATCGGGCGTGTAGATGCGCACGGTGCGGGAGCGGCCTTCGTGAGGGGAGGGGAAGTCTCGGATGATGTGAACGTGTCCCATGGGGCCGCTGCTGGAGTCGATGGTGGCGGCGCAAGATAAACAGGTGCTTCGCCTCGCGCCACCTTGGCCGTACCGCGTGCAGCGATGGCGCTACACTGGCCAGCATGGTCGATGAATTGGTGAGGACACTGGGGCTGGTGCCGCATCCCGAGGGCGGCTTCTTCCGGGAGACCTGGCGCTCGACGGTGCCGGTGGAGACGCCGCGAGGCACGCGCTCGGTGGGCACGGCCATCTACTACCTGCTGCCGCGAGGCACGTTCGCCGCCTGGCACCGGGTGAGCTCGGACGAGCTGTGGCACTTCTACGACGGGCACGCCCTGACGATGTACCTGCTCGACGAGCGTGGCCACCTGGAGACGGTGACGCTGGGCCGGGATGTGACCAGGGGCGAGTGGCCGCAGGTGCTCGTGCCGGCCGGTGTGCTGCAGGCGGCGGTGCCCCGAGGGGACTACACGCTGTGCGGTTGCACGGTGGGTCCGGGCTTCGACTTCGCGGACTGGGAGATGCCACGAGGCGAGGAGCTGGCCGCCCGCCATCCCGAGCACGCGGAGCTGTTCCGCCAGCTCTCCCATTCCGCCGCCTGAGCGGGATGAGCGTCACTTCGTGCGAGGGGCCGGAGGCTTCTCGCTGATGTCGACGACCACGGGGACCTTCTTCTGCTCGCCGCCTGGTGGTGGGCCGGGGACCACAAGCACCCGGTGGAAGGTCCCGAGTTTGGAGACCTGGGTGCGGATGTCCTCGAACGTGCGGGCCGAGCATGCCCTGTCCTTGGGGAGCGCGCTCTGTGCCGCCTTGATGATGCGAGCCGCGGGCACCGTCGCGTTCTTGCGCTGGACGACCCAGATGTCATCGACCTGGTAGCGGGCCCCGAGCTGGACGGTCAGCCGGGGCTGGGAGGCGGAGGCTCCGGTGGACGTGTCCGCCTGCCACGTCACGCGCGCTTCCGGCCAGCAGAGGGCATGAAGCCGGTCCTCGAGGAGCCGGGCCGCGACATCCTGGCACTGGATGAACGGTCTGCTCCCGGTTGCCTCCGCGGGGAGGTCCGAGAGGAGGCGTTCGCGCAGGGCGGCGGGCAGCTCGTCGAGCCCGGAGACCTGGGCGCGGGAGAACGATGCGGTGCTCTTGGGCTGGCACTGCTCCCGGATGAAGAAGCGGGTGTCGGCGCGCTGAATCACTTCCCGGGTGTTGTGCTGCGGGGTGGTGCAGGCGGCCAGCGACAGGCTGAAGGCGGCGAGGGCGGTGCGGCGGAGCATGTGAAGGTATGTAGCCGACCAGAGGCCCCGGCGCATGTGGACAGTCGGGGCACTCAAATCCGGGTGCGTCCACCCGACGAGTCGGTCCGAGCACGGCGAGCCGGTCTCCCGTGTGCGCCTGGCGTCTGGCACCCCGGGCAGAAGAACAATCCGCGCCCGGCCAGCGTCACGCGAGAGATGGGCGTGGCACACCGGGGACACGGCTGTCCCGCGCGGTCGTAGACGCTGAAGCGATCCTCGCGGCGCTTGCCGGGAGTCTCCCAGGGGGCCGGAGGCGAATGGGGCGTGACGATGCGCCCGTCGCGGGCCGCGTCCTCCATCAACCGCCCGAGGGCCTCCCACAGGCGCTCGAAGTCCGCGAGTCGCAATTCCGAAGCGGGGCGCAGCGGAGGCAGACGCGCGAGGAACAGGGCCTCGGCCCGCAGGATGTTGCCCACGCCGGCGATGCGCTCCTGGTCCAGCAGCGCGGCGGCGAGGGGAATCCGTCCCTTCCGGAGGGCCTCGAAGGCGCGCGAGGGCGAGGCGTCCGGGCGCAGCGGATCCTGTCCCAGCCGGGAGCGCAGTTCGGTTTCGTCCTCGGGGCTGAGCAGCTCACAGGCCTGGGGTCCGGCGAGGTGGAGCGTCACCTGGGGCGAGGCGAGCCGCAGCCGGCACGCGGCGGAGGGGGGAGGGGCCCGGGAGCGGAAGTGCCGCAGGTGGCCGAAGAGGCCCAGATGGATGTGCAGCCGTACCCCGCCCTCGAAGTGGTGGAAGAGGTGCTTGCCATGCGCGTCCACGCCCACGAGCCGCCGTCCCGACAGCCGCCGGGCACCCGCCGAGAAGCGCCCCTGGGGCGAGTCCGCGGTGAAGCTCCGCCCCACGAGCCACTGGCCGTGGATCCGCGCGATACGATGAAGGATGTTGCCTTCGGGCATTCCTCCCAGGTAACGCCGGGCGCATGACCTGTCTCGTCGGGCCTCGGACCCGCTCGCCCGCCCGGCCGATGGGGGAGGGCCCGGCGAGTGTTCCCCTGGCGGGCGTCCGGCGGTGCTATGGTCGGCGCATGACGCAGCAGATCCGCGCGCTGGTGGTGGATGACTCCTTGGCCATGCGGCGCAGTCTCATGTACGCGCTGCAGCGGTTGGGCTCGTGGCTCCACACCGACGAGGCGCAGGACGGGGCCGAGGGCCTCAAGAAGCTCACCCTGGGCCGCTACGATCTCGTGCTGACGGACATCAACATGCCGTTGATGGACGGGCTGAAGCTCATCCGCCACATCCGGCAGACGGACGCGTACCGCACGGTTCCCATCGTGGTCATCACCACCGAGTCGGCCGTGGAGGACCGGGAGCGCGCCATGGCGCTCGGGGCCAGCGCCTACCTGGTCAAGCCGGTGCAGTCCAAGGTGGTTCAGGACACAGTGAAGAGCCTGTTGCGGCTGGAGTAGCGGCCGGCCTGGCGGGCGCTCGTCGCCGGGCCAACGGTGGTTCCGCTCGTGCCTGGATGCCGGGCGTCAGAGGGAGACGGACCCGGGCGTCTGTTGTTGCTTGGGGCCGGGCGTCCCACTAAGACGCACCCCGTCATGGCCATGAACGAGCGTTACGAGCCGCAGGCAATCGAGCAGAAGTGGCAGACCCGTTGGGAAGAGGCGGGAGTGTTCCAAGCGGGCAAGCGCCCCGGGGCTCCCAAGAAGTACATCCTCGAGATGCTGCCGTACCCCAGCGGGAAGATGCACATGGGGCACGTGCGCAACTACCTCATCGGTGACGTCTACGCGCGCTTCTTCCAGATGCGGGGCTACGACGTGCTGCACCCCATGGGCTGGGACGCCTTCGGTCTGCCGGCGGAGAACGCGGCCATCAAGGACGGCGTGCACCCGGCGGTGCGCACCCGCGAGAACATCGACTCCTTCAAGAAGGAGATCCGCTCGCTGGGCTACAGCTACGACTGGACGCGCGAGGTCAACACCAGCGAGCCCGAGTACTACCGCTGGAACCAGTGGTTCTTCATCCAGATGCTGGAGCGGGGGCTGGTCTATCGCCGCTTCAGCAAGGTGAACTGGTGTACGGGCTGTCTGACGGTCATCGCCAACGAGCAGGTGAAGGATGGCACGTGCGAGCGCTGCGAGTCCCCGGTGGTGGACAAGGAGCTGCCCGAGTGGTCCTTCCGGATCACGAAGTACTCGCAGGCCCTGCTGGACGGCCTGGACGAGCTGAAGGAGTGGCCCGAGCGCATCACCTCGATGCAGCGCAACTGGATCGGCCGCTCCGAGGGTGTGGAGGCGGACTTCAACATCCAGGGAAGTGACGCGCGCATCCGTGTCTTCACCACGCGTGTGGACACCATCCATGGCTGCACGTACGTGGTGCTGGCGCCGGACCACAAGCTGGTGGCGCAGGTGACGACGCCCGCGCAGCGCGCCGAGGTGGACGCCTTCGTGAAGAAGATGGCGGCCGTCTCCAAGACGGACCGCACGGCCGAGGGCGCGACGAAGGAGGGCGTCTTCACCGGGGCGCACGCCATCAACCCCTTCACGGGCCAGCCGGTGCCCATCTGGATCGCCAACTTCGTGCTGTCCGACTACGGCACGGGCGCGGTGATGAGCGTGCCGGCGCACGACGAGCGCGACTTCGACTTCGCGCGCAAGTACGCCCTGCCCATCAAGGTGGTGGTGCAGCCGGCCACGGGGGACAAGCTGCCGCCGGGTGACGTGCTGGAGAAGGCGTCCACCGAGGACGGCGTGCTGGTGGACTCGGGCGAGTACTCGGGCCTGCCGTCGGCCGAGGCTCGCAAGAAGATGGGCGAGAAGCTGCGCGCCGAGGGCCGCGGCGAGCCCAAGGTGACGTACCGCCAGAAGGACTGGGGCTTCAGCCGCCAGCGCTACTGGGGCACGCCCATCCCCATCGTGTACTGCGAGAAGTGCGATCCGGAGCGCAAGGGCCAGCCCGTGCCGCTGGACCAGTTGCCGGTGCGCCTGCCGGAGATCGACACGCAGACGGTGCTGACGGGCAAGGGCGAGCCGCCGCTGGCCAAGGTGCCCTCGTGGGTGAACACCACGTGTCCCAAGTGCCAGGGCCCCGCGCGGCGCGAGACGGAGACGATGGATACGTTCGTCGACTCCTGCTGGTACTTCGCGCGCTACCTGTCGCCGCACTACGACGAGGCGCCCATTGATCCGAAGGAGGCCCAGCGCTGGCTGCCGGTGGACGTGTACGTGGGCGGCCCCGAGCACGCCGTGATGCACCTGCTGTACTTCCGGTTCTGGACGCGGGTGATGAAGCTGCTGGGGCTGAGCCCGGTGGACGAGCCCGTGAAGCGCCTGGTGACGCAGGGCATCGTCAACGGCCCGGACGGGCGGAAGATGTCCAAGCGCTGGGGCAACGTGGTGGCACCGGCCTCCATCGTGCAGAAGTACGGCGCGGACACCGCGCGCACCTACGTGCTGTTCGCCGGCCCGCCCGAGCGTGACTTCGACTGGTCCGACGATCAGGTGGAGGGTGCGTTCCGCTTCCTGAAGCGGGTGTGGACGCTGGCCGTGCAGCACCAGGGCGTGGCGGGGTCCACGCACGCCGGGGCCTACGAGGGCAAGGCGCTGGAGATCCGCCGCGCGGCGCACAAGTGCCTGAAGCGGGTGGGGGAGGCCATCGAGCGGCTCTCCTTCAACACGGCCATCGCCGGCTCCATGGAGTACGTGAACGCGCTGTACGCGCTGGGCACGGCGGAGACGCCCGCGGAGAAGGCGGCCATGGCCGAGGCCGTGCGCATCCTGTCGGTGGTGCTGACGCCGTTCGCTCCGCACCTGGCGGATGAGATCGCCGAGTCCTACGGCGCGAAGGACTTCACCGTCACTCAGGGCTGGCCGGAGTTCGATCCGTCGCTGGTGGTGGACGACGTGATTCCGTACGCGGTGCAGGTGAACGGCAAGCTGCGCGCGGAGATCCGCGTGGCGGCGGACGCGGCCGAGGCGGACGTGAGGGCCGCGGCCGAGGCGGACGAGCGGGTGCAGGCGGCCATGGCGGGCAAGACGCTGCGCAAGTTCGTCTTCGTCCCCAAGCGGCTGGTGAACTTCGTCGTCGGCTGAGACGGGAGCCCGGTGCCCACCGAGGTCCTCGTCATGTGCAAGCGGTGCGGCCGTCCCCAGCAGGCGGGGGCGGGCCGCTGTGCCGCGTGCGGGGGGGAGCTGCCCGAGGCCCCCCTGCCTCCTCCGGTGGGCGCAACCTCCACGGAGCGTTTCCTCTCGGCGGAGCTCCCGGGCGGGCGCGTCCTCGCGGGCGAGGGCAACCGCCTCTCCTTCCGTCCGGGTCCCTCCGCGACGCCCTTCCTCCTCGAGCTGCCCAGCTTGCGCCGGCTCTCCCTGGTGCATCGGCCGCGCTACGAGGCCCTGGCCCTCACCGCCGCGGCCGTCGTGCTGCTGCCCTTCGTTTCCCAGCAGGGGCCGCGTGTCCTGCTCGGCCTGCTGGCGCTGGTGGGGCTGGCCCTCGCGTTCTCCAGCCGGCGCTACACGCTCGTCCTGGAGTCCACCGGCCAGGTGGAAACGCGCTGGGAGTTGGGCACCGTGCGCCGCGGCTCCTCCCAGGAGCAGCGTCTGCGCTCGGTGTGGCGCACGCTCGCGGACGTGGTGCACTCCCGTGGCGTGAAGGTGAGCGAGCCCCCCGTGTAGTCCGCTTCGGACGGGGCACCCCTGGCGCTTGACCGGTGGGATCGCGCCGCTAGTGTGGGCGCCATGTCCCGCATGCGCGTGATGGGGTGGGTTCTCTTGCTGTCGGCTGCCGGGTGCGGCTATCGCTTCACGTCCCGGGGCGCGGGGCTGCCCGAGGGGGTGCGCTCGGTGTGCGCGCCCGTCTTCCGCAACGACACGGCCGAGCCGGGGCTGGAGGTGCTCTTCACCCGCGTCCTGCGCCAGGAGTTGGTGCGCGCCGGGGTGCTCGGCGGTACGGGGGCCTGTGAGGCCACCTTGGAAGGGGTGGTGCGGAGCGTGGCCAACGGGCCCACCGTCATCGCCGAGCCTTCCTTCCAGAGCAATCCGCGGAGCGGAGCCCAGGTGGCGGGCTACCAGGCGTCCGCGGTGGTGCTGCTGCGGCTCGAGCGGGACGGACGGGTACTGGCGGAGACGGAGGTCTCCGGTACGGAGGACTTCCTGCCGGGCACGACGAGCATGTCCGGAGATGTGCTGCAAGTGGAGGCCAACCGGCAGGCCGCGCTGCAGCGTCTCGCAGAGACGTTGATGCGCGAGGGTTACGACCGGTTGGCCAGCAACTGGTGAGGGGCGCGATTACTTCGCGGCGGCCTTGGCGCGGTTCGCGGCCTTGGCGAGCCGGGAGATGCGGCGCGAGGCAGCGCGCTTGTGGATGACGCCCTTGGACGCGGCCTTGTTCAGGGTGCGGGTGGCGGCCTTGAGGGCGTCCCCGGTCTTCGCCGTGTCCTTGGTGGTGAGGGTGTCGCGCATATTCTTCACGGCGTCCTTCACCGTGGTGCGGACATTGACGTTGCGAGCGCGGCGCTTCTGGGCCTGGCGGTTACGCTTCTCTGCGGACTTGGTGTTGGCCAAGGTGATCTCCAGCTTACTTCTGTGGAAAAGAGGCGCCGTACCTACTTCGGCGCCCACTGAGCGTCAAGACCTGCGTGATCCATGCCACCTTCCGGACGCCCGAGTCCCATCAATCAGCGGGCTCCGAAGGCGTATTCCCAACGCAGGCCGGCGGGGTCCCGGAAGGTGATCCGCCCGGTGGCGCCCCCTCCCTCGAGCACGCACCCGGGGGAGGCGCCCTCCAGGAGGGTCCGTAGCCGCTCCACCGCCTCGGCGGAGGGGGCCCCGAAGGTCACGGTGGTGGGGGAGGGGGTACCCGGGCCTGGAGTGAAGACGAGCCGGTACGCCCCGTCTCCATAGGCCGCCTCGCCGGCCGCCCCCCGCTCGGCGCTCCAACCGAGGAGCGGGGCGAGCCGATCCCAGAAGGCCCGCTGGGCGGCGAGGTCCGTCACCGGCAGGCGCAGGGCCACCAGGGGCGCTCGGGGGACGCGGATGGGGGGCGGCAGGCCCTTCTCCACGGCCTTGGCGGCGTCCCAGTGCCGGTCCATGTGCTCCAGGGTCGCCTCGCCCAGGGGGATGCCCTCGGCGCGCAGGGCGGACTCGATGTGCTGGAAGCGCGTGGTGAAGCGGCGGATGGCCATCCGCAGCGCGTCCTCGGCCGGCGTCTGGATGAAGCGCGCGAGGTTGGCCAGGGAGAAGAGGACGTCCCCCAGCTCGTGCTCCAACGCGTCCCGGTTCCCCGAGGCGATGGCCTCGTCCAGCTCGCCGAGCTCCTCGTACAGCTTGGCGCGCACCTCCTGGAGGCTCGGCCAGTCGAAGCCGATGCGGCTGGCCTTCTCCGTGAGCCGCTCGGCGCGCAGCAGGGCGGGGGCACCCGTGGGCACGCCGTCCAGCACCGAGCCCTCGCGGCCCGTCTTCTTCTTGCGCTCCTCGGCCTTCAGCTTCGCCCAGTTGGCCAGCGGCTGCGGGGTGCCGTCCACCTGCCGCTCGCCGAAGACGTGCGGGTGGCGGCTGGTGAGCTTGTCGCTGATGAACCGGGACACGTCCGCCATGGAGAACTCGCCCAGCTCCTCGGCGAGCCGCGCGTGGAAGACGATCTGGAAGAGCAGATCCCCCAGCTCCTCGCCCAGCGCGCGCCACGGGCCGCCCTCGGCCACCCGATCCATCTCGTCGATGACCTCGAAGGCCTCCTCGGTCAGATAGGGGCGCAACGAGCGCAGGTCCTGCTCTTTGTCCCATGGACAACCGTCCTGGGACCGGAGCCGGGCCATGATTTCCACCAGCCTGTCCAATTGCTCCCCTGCTGCACTCATGATTCCTTCTCCTCCCGGGGCGAGCGAGCGAGTTCCTGTAACACGGGGGAACCGCGAAACGGGGGTGACAACTTCCGTGGGGGTGGCCCGTCGCCTATCATCCGGACCCTGAATGCCGCGCCTTCCCCTGTTGCGCCTCCTGTCGTTGATGATGTGCCTTGCCGTGTGGATGCCCGCGCGGCAGGCGCATGCGCAGAAGCCGCGTCCCTCCGCGCAGAAGTCCCAGCGTCAGGCTCCCGCCGAGAAGCCCGGGTACGACGACCCGTCCATGTTGGAGCCGTCGGAGATGACGGTCGAGCCCTCGGATGAGATGAGCTCCGACGATTCCTCCGAGGAGGAGCCGGAGGAGGACAGCCCGCGAGCGGGCCGCGGCAAGAACCGCAAGGGCCAGAAGGGGCGGGACGAGGAGGATGCCGCGCCTCCGGTGGACGAGAAGCCCGCCACCCTGACGGTGGAGACGAAGCCGCCGCCTCCCGCGCCCGCCCCCGTGGTCCGGCCTCCGCCTCCGCCCATCCTCGCCCCGCGGGTGACGGACGCGGATCTACAGGCCGCCTGGGACAAGTGGCGGAAGGCCGTGGCCGCGCTGGACATGGAGACGGCGCGCAAGGCGCAGCAGGAACTGGTGTCCCTCAAGGACGACGTGGCCGCGCTGGACATGGAGTCGCTCAGCATCGGCTTCGTCCGGGCGGCCGAGGGGCGGCGCAAGGCCAACGACGGTGCCGGTGCGTTGCAGTTGCTGCAGCACGCGGTGTCGCTCTCGCCCAACCTTCCCTATGCGCGGCTCGCGCTCGCCGAGGCCCATGCGCGCCGCTCGCCCGGTGACGTGGGGGCGTACAGCCAGGAGCTCAAGGCCGCGCTGATGGTGATGCTGAAGGATCCGCGCTACCGGCGCCCGGCGCTGGCGGACCTGGGCGCGGTGTTCCTGGTGGCGGTGCTGGCCACGGCGGCGGTGGTGGTGGGGGTGCTCTTCCTGCGGCGGGCGCGCTTCTTCTTCCATGACTTCCACCACCTCTTCCCCCGGGCGGCGGCGCGGTGGCAGTCCGCGGCCCTGGCGGTGCTGCTGTTGATTGGAACGCCGGTGGCGCTGCGGCTGGGCCTGGTGCCCGTGCTGCTCATCCTCCTGTTGTCGGTGTCGTTCTACCTCTCGAAGCTGGAGCGGGCGGTGGGGGCGGTGCTGCTGGTGGCGGCGGCCTTCGTGCCGTTCGCCGCCGGGAAGATCGCCCAGACGTCGGCCTTCGCCGGGACGGTGGCCGAGGACGTCTACATGCTGGAGCGCGGGGGCCTGTCCGCGGAGGTGGTGGCGGCTCGGGTGCGCGCGCGCAGCGAGGACAAGGAGTACAAGATCGAGTTCGCGGAGCTGTTCGCGCTCGGGCGCTTCGAGGCCCGCCGCGGCCGGCTGGACGAGGCCATCGCCCACTACAAGGCGGCGTCGGCCATGAGCGGCGCCCCGCACGCGGCCCTGCTGACCAACTGGGCCAACGCGCTGCTGGTCAAGGGCGAGACGGACGAAGCGGCACGGAAGTACGCCGAGGCCTCGGCGGCGGATCCGGGACTGGCCGCTCCCGCCTTCAACCTGGCCGAGGTGTACCGCCGCCGCGCCGCGGTGGCTCCGGACTCGGAGATTGGCTCCGAGAACCAGAAGGCGCGCGATGCGCTCCAGGCCGCGCAGCGCCTCGACTCCAGCCTGCTGATGTGGCAGCGGCCGCCGGAGGATCGCCTGCTGATGAACCGCCTGCTGCTCGCCCCCGTGCTCGTGGATGCGGACCTGCCGCCCACGGATGATCCGGAGGCCGGCGCACGGGTGGAGGCGCAGCTGTCGCGCAGGCTGCTCGGGGGCGGCTCCGGCCTCACCGCCTGGGGCCTGCCGGTGCTGGGCGCGCTGCTGGCCTTCGGGCTCGGCTTCGCGGGCCAGTCGATGAAGGCCTCGCGCGAGTGCGAGAAGTGCGGCCGCCCGGTGTGCCGCCGGTGCGACAAGGAGCTGGGCGTGGCGAGCAAGATGTGCGCCCAGTGCGTCAACGCCTTCTCGCGCAAGGGCGCGGTGGAGGCGCGTGTCCGGGCCCGCAAGCAGATTGAAATCGAGCGCCACCGCCAGTGGGAGAGTGGCGTGTCGTACGCCGTCGGCGCGCTGGTGTCCGGCGCGGGCCATCTGTTCCAGGGGCTGCCGGTCCGCGGCACGCTCTACGCCTTCTTCTTCCTCTTCGCGGTGTCCGGGGTGCTGCTGCGCTCCGGGGTGCTGCGCGCGCCGTATGGCGAGGCTCCGCTGTACCTCAAGCTGGCGCCGCTGCTGCTGCTGCTCATTCCCCTCCACCTTTTGACGTTGCGCGGCCTGTACCGCCGCCAGAACGAGTAGGCCGGGACCGACGATGGCCCTCACGGGAACGCTCAAGGACTTTGGTATCGCGGACATCCTGCAGCTGATCGGTCAGCAGCAGAAGACGGGTGTCCTGTTCCTCAAGAGCAAGGAGCAGGAGGTCCAGGTCTTCTTCCGGGACGGCGCCATCGTCCGCGCCGAGAGCGTCACCCGGAAGAAGAAGGATCTCATCGGCAACATGCTGGTGCGCGCCGAGCTCATCACCGAGCAGCAGCTCGAGAGCGCGCTGGAGACGCAGAAGCGCACCCTCAAGCGCGTGGGTGACGTGCTCGTCAGCACCGGTGCCATCTCCGCCCAGAAGCTCAAGCAGATGATGCAGCTCCAGGTGACGGAGTCCCTCTACGGGCTCTTCCTCTGGAAGGCGGGCACCTACGAGTTCAAGCAGGAGGAGGTCCAGCCGGACAGCGAGTCCATCACACCGCTGCGTGCCGAGAGCGTGCTGATGGAAGGCTTCCGGATGGTGGACGAGTGGCCCCACGTCCGGAAGAAGATCTCCAGCGAGGCCATGACCTTCGAGCGGCTCAAGGAGCTGCCGGCCCCCAACCCCAAGAACAAGAAGAAGGAGGAGGACGACTTCGACGCCGCCTTCGACGACGCCTTCTCCGAGGAGAAGAAGGACGAGAACAAGGGCGAGTTCCAGTCCATCGGCAGTTCCGAGCGCCGCGTCTACGAGCTCGTCGCCCCCGGCCGCGACCTGCGCAAGCTGGTGGACCTCAGCTGCATGGGCGAGTTCGAGACCAGCAAGGCGCTCGTCAACCTGCTCAACCTCGAGTACATCCGTGCCCACCATGCCTCGGGCCGGGCCTCCTCCGTGGGGGGAGCGGCCAACCTGCTCGTCCGGGTGGGCGGTGTGGTGGCCCGCGCCGTCGTCACCGTCGTCGTGCTGGCCGCGCTGGGCTTCGTGGGCTCGCGGCTCCGGCCGGACACCTGGGACCTGGGGGATGACTCCGCCTCCTCGTTCGCTGATCCGGCGGCCCAGCGTCTCCTGGCGCGCGCCCAGCGGGCCCGAATCGAAGCCGCCCTGGA
The DNA here is from genome assembly GCF_001896145.1 of Archangium sp. Cb G35. NCBI lineage: Bacteria > Pseudomonadati > Myxococcota > Myxococcia > Myxococcales > Archangiaceae > Archangium > Archangium sp. Cb G35. The sequence continues at coordinate 53,017 of NZ_MPOI01000017.1, read as the reverse complement.
GGTGTTTCGACTGGAAAAGGGCGCCCTCCCCGAGCGCTTGAATGTCCTGGTGGAGGTGGGACTCCTACAGCAGGAGGACCTCCGCTACCCGTGGCGGGAGGATTACTACTACCGCCGTACGTCAGATCGGCAGTTCATCCTCCTGTCTCCCCTGCGCTAGGTGGGCTGCTCGCTTACTCCTTTCGCTGGCAGTGGGAGGACGTTAGCTTGACAGTGAGGCTTTGAATTGTCCGACACCCGTCCCGAGGGATTAGACGAATTGCGAAACCCCGCCACAGTAGAGGCTCAAGCAGCAGTCAGCCCCACCTCGGCCAAGGTGGATGTCCGCGATAACGCGACGACCCTGGCACTGTGTGGCAACCAGAACGAGAACTTGAAGCTCATGGAGCGCCGGCTCGGCGTCCGGGTCGGACAGCGGGGGACCGAGCTCCACTTGTCCGGGCCGGCGGACGCCGTGGCCTTCACGGTGCGCCTCGTGGAGAACCTCGAGGAGATGATCCGCGCCGGCCGTCCCATCTATCGTGAGGACGTCGAGCAGGCCATCAAGGTGCTCGGCCGCGGCGGGGCGGAGTCTCTCCAGGACGTGATGAATAGCCCGGTGCTCAAGAGCTCGGGCAACAAGCAGATCGCCCCCAAGAGCATCGCGCAGAAGCGCTACGTGGATGCCATCCGCGCCCATGACATCGTCTTCGGCATCGGCCCCGCCGGTACCGGCAAGACGTACCTCGCCATGGCCATGGCGGTGGCCGCCCTGCAGGAGCGCAAGGTCAAGCGCATCGTCCTGGCGCGTCCGGCCGTCGAGGCCGGCGAGAAGCTCGGCTTCCTCCCCGGAGACCTGGCCGAGAAGGTCAACCCCTACCTGCGCCCGCTCTACGACGCGCTGCACGACATGATGGCCGTGGAGCGCGCCCTGCACCTCATCGAACAGGGCGTGGTGGAGGTGGCCCCGCTGGCCTTCATGCGTGGCCGCACGCTCAATGATTCCTTCGTCATCCTCGACGAGGCGCAGAACACCACCATCGAGCAGATGAAGATGTTCCTCACCCGCCTGGGCTACAACAGCAAGGCGGTCATCACGGGTGACGTGACGCAGGTGGACCTGCCGGTGGGAAAGACGAGCGGCCTGCACCACGCGCGCTCCATCCTCAAGAACGTGGAGGGCATCTCCTTCTCCGAGTTCACCGAGGTGGACGTGGTTCGTCACCCGCTGGTGCAGGAGGTCATCCGCGCCTACGACCGGTACGACGCGGCGCAGCAGGCCGCCAAGGCCCTGAAGGAAGCGGAAGCGGCGGTGGCGGGTGGAGCGGCACCGGATGTGGCTGCTGGTGCGTCTGAATCCGACACGCCAACCCCTTGATTTTCCTTAGCTCGATGGCCGGGTGAGCAGACGGCGGGCGGCGGAGGGAATTCCCGCCGCCCGCTTTGCTTGATGAACCCGCCACGCCTCCCATAGGTTGGACAACCCCATGGCCGAACCGGACTCGTCGCCCCCCGGACCCAGTCCGCTGGACGCGCTCGCCCACCGCTTCCGGCTCGGCCCGCGTTGGGGCCGGCGCCTGACGAGTGTGTTGTTGCTACTGACGGTGTCGGTGGCGGCCGGTTTCGTCATTTCTCCGGGCCTCTTCAGCCAGCAGATTCCGGCGCTCACCGAGGAGCACCTGGGCAAGCCCTTCCGGGCGAACTCCCCCGCGGGCTTCAAGGCCGGGCGGGACTACGAAATCATCCACCAGTCGATGACCGAGCAGCGGCGCCTGGAGGCGCGCGGCGCGGTGCGGCCGGTGTACGACCTGAGCCCGGGCGTGCTGTTGGAGATCCGCGCGTCGGTGGGGGCGGCCTTCCAGGAGATGCGTCAGCGTCTGGCGGCCCGGGCGGAGGCCACCCAGCAGGAGGGGGCGGCCCCGGAGGCGGGCAAGGCGCAGCCGCGCAAGTCAGCGCAGCAGTCCCTGGTGACTCCGGAGGACCGCGAGCTCTTCCTGGGACTGCTGTTCGGGCGCAAGGACGCGGTGCTGGACAATGACGACGTCCAGGCGCTGGCCTCGGCGCGCTTCTCCGAGGCGGTGGAGCAGGCCACGGTGGCGCTGGTGGAGCGGGCGTACGGCTTCGCCGAGCCCACCCCGGTGTACATCACCAACTCGCGCGAGGAGGTGTCGCGCGAGGGCCCGCAGGGCATCACCGTACGGGACCTGAGGCACAAGGGCGAGCAGACGCTGCCGGGGACGGCGCCCACGGTGGTGGACGTGCGCGAGGCGCACATGGAGATGGACCGGTTCGCGTCCATCCCGGGCAACCTGCTGCCGGACGCGCCGGGCGTGCAGCGGCGGGCGGTGCTGAGGCTGTCCAAGCGGCTGGTGCGGCCCAACCTCACCATCAATCTGGCGGAGACGGACGCGCGGCGGCGCCAGGCGGCGGCGGCGGTGAAGGACGCCGTCATCTCCATCAAGAAGGGCCAGCGGGTCATCGGGGACGGGGAACTGGTCAACGAGGCGCACCTGGTGGCCATCCGCGGCATGCGGGCGCAGACGGACCGGCTGGACCTGGTGCAGTTGCAGGTGGGTGGCACGGGGCTGGTGGCGCTGCTCATCTCGGCCATCTACGCCTTCTGCCGGGCGGCCTTCCGGCGCTTCCGCCCCACGCGCAAGGACGCGATGCTGCTGGGCCTGCTGCTGGTGGCCATGCTGGGCCTGCTGCAGGTGTGGGTGTCCATCGCGGACGCGGTGCAGGACCGGTACACGGCCATTCCCCTGGAGGCCTTCTATTACGCCTTCCCGGTGGCGGCCGGGGCCATGCTGGTGCGCTTCATCCTCTCCGAGGAGCTGGCGCTCTTCTTCGCGCTGGTGCTGGCGAGCCTGTGCGGGGTGATGCTGGGCAACTCGCTGTCCTTCGGCATCTACGCGCTGGTGGGCGCGCTGGTGGCGGCGGACCGTGTCGCCCACGCCAAGGACCGGGTGGGCCTCTTCCGGGCGGGTGTGGTCTCCGGTGGCGTCAACCTGGTGGCGGTCCTCTGCCTCTTCCTGGCCGAGGGCAAGGGGCTCACCCCGGACACGCTCATCACGGCCCTGTTCGCCTTCACGGGCACGGCCCTGGCGGTGCCGGTGATGGTGATGGCGCTCACGCCGCTCATCGAGTCCGTGTTCGGCTACGCGTCGGACCTGAAGCTGCTGGAGCTGGCCAACCTCAACCACCCGGCGCTCAAGGAGCTCATCGTCCAGGCGCCGGGCACCTACCACCACTCCATCATCATCGGCACGTTGGTGGAGAACGCGGCGGAGGCCATTGGAGCCAACCCGCTGCTGGCGCGCTCGTGCGCCTACTACCACGACATCGGCAAGGGCCGGAATCCGCTCTACTTCGGCGAGAACCAGAAGGGCGACAACAAGCACGACAGCCTCGCCCCGGCGATGAGCGCCGTCATCATCAAGCGCCACGTCACCGAGGGGCTGGAGATGGCGCGCCAGTACCGGCTGCCCAAGCTGGTGGCGGATGCGATTCCGCAGCACCACGGCACGCGGCTGGTGGGCTACTTCTTCCACAAGGCCGTCAAGGAGCAGGAGGGCAAGGAAGGTGCTCAGCCCATCGACGAGAGCATCTTCCGCTACCCGGGCCCCAAGCCGCAGTTCCGCGAGGCGGCGCTGGTGATGATCGCCGACGCCGTGGAGGCCTCGACGCGCGCGCTGCCCGAGCCCACCACGCCCCGGTTGCAGTCCCAGGTGCAGAAGATGATCAACCTCATCTTCTCCGAGGGGCAGCTGGACGAGTGTGACCTGACGCTGAGGGACCTGAACCTCATCGCACAGTCCTTCCTGCACACGCTGGAGGGCATCTACCATGCGCGCCCGGAGTACCCGGCGGGAGCGCTGCAGGCGGGCCCCAAGGGGGCGGCGCTGACGGTGGCGGGGACGACGACGAAGCAGGATGGCAAGGCGCGCCCGGCGGGCACGGGCACCTGAAGCAGCGGAGGAGGCCGAACGTGGTGAAGCTGCGCAAGGGCAAGATCATCCCGCGCGAGGATGGGAAGCGCATCGAGGAGTTCGTGGGCGCGGCGACGACGGGGACCGACTCCATGTCGGTGGCCCGGATGCTGGCGCCGCCGGGCTGGTCCGGGCCGGCGCGGACCGCCGCGTTCGACGAGGTGGTCATCGTCCTCAAGGGGGAGCTGACGCTGGTGGTGGACGGCCGGCGCCAGCTCATCGGGGAAGGGGAGCTGGGGATGGTGCCGCGGGACCACCGGGTGGTGCACCGCAACGATGGGCAGGGCGCGTGTGACTACTACTCGGTGTGCGCGCCGGCCTTCCGGGTGGAGCTGGCCCACTTCGAGGAGGAGCCCGAGGAGGAGCAGGCCAACCGGGTGACGGTGCAGGTGGCGCACCCGCAGGGCAAGCGCTTCTCCAAGCAGGTGACGGAGCTGGCGGAGACGTTCCTGCGCAAGCTGGAGCTGACGGGGTGCGAGCTGTCCATCTCCCTGGTGGGAGACCACGCCATCCGCCGGCTCAACCGCACGTGGCGCAAGAAGGACAAGGCGACGGACGTGCTGAGCTTCCCGGCGGGGGACCTGCCCAAGGGCACGCCCGGGCCGAGGCAGCTCGGGGACGTGGTCATCTCCCTGGACACGGCGAAGAAGCAGGCCAAGGAGTACGAGCGGACGCTCGAGGCCGAGGTGGCGCGCTACCTGGCCCACGGCCTGTTGCACCTGCTGGGGTACGACCACGAGCGCCCCAAGGACGCGCAGAAGATGGCGCGCACCGAGGAGCGGCTGCTCGGCGAGAGCGGCATGGTGGGCGACGCCGTGGCCCCCCGGGCCCGCAAGCTCATGACGTGAGGGCACGCGCGCCGTGGGCCGGGGTGGGAATGCCCTGGACGCCCGCTCACCTGCCAGCCACTCTCGGAGTTGAGTCGGGCGGTGCGCATGATAGGTAGGCCCGCCCTCATTTGTTGGGACGGACAATGCCTCGTCTTGCTCCATTGCTGACCTGCCTGTTCGGCCTGTTGCTGCTGGCCTCCACCCCGACGCATGCCCAGGAGCTGCCTCCCTGGGGGACGGGCGAGAGCCAGGGCCAGGACCTGAGCATCTACCTGGTCACCTTCGGGCCCGGGGATGACGTGGCGTCGTGGTTCGGGCACGGCTCGCTGGTGGTGGAGGATCAGCGGCTGAAGCAGTCGCGCCTCTACAACTACGGCATGTTCTCCTTCGACTCGACCATGCTGGCCCGCTACGCCATGGGGCGGCTCGAGTTCTGGGTGGACGACGCCGGCCCCGGGGGCACCTTCCGCTTCTACCGCTCGCTGAACCGGGACGTGCGGCTGCAGGAGCTGAACCTGTCGCCCGCGCAGAAGGTGGAGATGGGACGGCTGCTCGCCGTGAACGTGCTGCCGGAGAACCGGCACTACCTCTACCACCACTACAACGACAACTGCGTGACGCGGCTGCGCGACGCCATCGACAAGGTGGTGGGCGGCCAGTTCCACCAGGCCATGAGTGGACCCGGGCGCATGACGCTGCGCGACCACACGCGCCGTTACTCGGACGTCGGCCCGGCCATGGGCCTGCTGCTCGACTTCCTGATGAACGACGAGATCGACAAGCCCGTCACCCGCTGGCAGGAGGCCTTCCTCCCGGATGAGCTGGAGCGTCAGGCGGCGGAGCTGCAGGTGGTGGGGGAGGACGGGCAGAAGCACCCGCTGGTCGCGAAGACGATCAACATCTACGCGGCGCAGGGCCGCCCGGTGACGCCCGCGGAGCCGCCGAAGTACGCGCCCGTGCTGCTGGTGCTGGGACTGCTGCTGGGCGGCGTCGCGGCGGCTCTGGGGTTCTGGCTCGGCCGGAGCGGGGGAGCCCGGGCGCCGCGCATCCTGCTCGGCCTGCAGAACCTGCTGGTGGGCCTGGTGGCCGGGATTCCGGGCCTCGCCCTGTTCATCATGTGGCTGTTCACCGACCACACGGTCACGTACCGCAACGAGAACCTCTTCCTGGCCAACCCGCTCACCCTGCTGGCCGTCCCCCTGGGCATCCAGTTGATGCGCGGCTCGCCCCGGGCCCTCGAGCGGCTGCGGCGCCTGTGGCGGACGCTGGCGGCGCTGGGCGTGCTGGGGCTGGTGCTCAAGGTGCTGCCCACGTTCGACCAGGACAACTGGCGCCTCATCGCGCTCCTGCTCCCCCTGTCGATGGGCCTGGAGGGGGCGTGCACCCTGGCCCGTCTCGCGGCTCCGTCGGCCCGGCCCGCGGAGCCACTGTCTCCTTCCCTGAAGGCTTCCGGTAGCTGATCATCCGGCAATCGCGCGCGGGTACCCCTCGCGCACACCGAGGACACGACACACATGGCCAACGACTCGATGGAGAAGATCAACGGACTTCGGGAGCGGCTGCTCGCGCTCCGGGGGCATCTTTGACCTCGATCGCAAGAGGTCCCGCATCGCACTGATCGAGCGCGAGTCCACGCTCCCCAACTTCTGGGACGACAACACCAAGGCGCAGGCGATGCTCAAGGAGAAGACCACGCTCGAGTCGAGCGTGAGCGCCTATGAGAAGACGATGCGCGGCCTGGATGACGCCCAGGTGCTCTTCGAGCTCGCCGCCGAGCTCAACGACGAGGCCAGCGCGAAGGAGGCCGAGGAGTCGCTCGGCACGCTCGAGGCGGAGGTCGCGAAGCTGGAGCTGGCGCGGATGCTCTCCGGCGAGCAGGACCGCTCCCACTGCTTCATGGACATCAACGCGGGCGCGGGCGGCACGGACTCCATGGACTGGGCCGCCATGCTCATGCGCATGTACACGCGCTACTGCGAGACCAAGGGCTGGAAGGTCGAGATCAACGACGCGGTGGAGGGCGAAGAGGCCGGCTTCAAGAACGTCTCGCTGCGGATCGAGGGCGAGTTCGCCTACGGCTACCTCAAGGCCGAGGTGGGCGTGCACCGGCTGGTGCGCATCAGCCCCTTCGACGCCAACGCGCGCCGGCAGACGGCCTTCGCCTCGGTGGACGTCTATCCGGAGGTGGATGACACCATCAAGATCGACATCCCGGAGAAGGACTACGAGCTGAAGTTCATCCGCGGCGGTGGCGCGGGCGGTCAGAAGGTCAACAAGACCTCCTCCACGGCGCAGTTGCGCCACCTGCCCACCAACATCCTCATCACCTGCCAGACGGAGCGCTCGCAGTCGGCCAACAAGGACATGGCCTTCAAGATCCTCCGCGCCCGCCTCTACGAGCTGGAGCTCAAGAAGCGCGAGGCCGAGCAGGCCGCCGCCGAGGCCCAGAAGAAGGACATCTCCTTCGGCTCGCAGATCCGCTCCTACGTGCTCGCGCCCTACCGCATGGTGAAGGACCTGCGCACCGGCGTGGAGACGGGCAACGTGGACGCCGTCCTGGACGGCAGCCTCGAGGAGTTCGTCACCGCCCAGCTCATGGGTGTGAAGAACCCCAACCGCAACGTCCCCGAGTAATTGCCCGGAAGTCCCGTGGAACCTTTCCATGGCCTCGTTGTCCGAGGCCGTGGAACAGGGAGAAACGGAGCGGGGTAGGATGGAAGCGCGCGGTGTAGGCCACGTGGGGAGGTCACCGGTGTCTTCGAGCGGGGTGCTCGGGATGGAGACAGAGGGAACGCCGGTGTCCGCCGAAGCCGAGGCCGCCGCGCGCGAGGAGCGTCTGTTGCTGGCGCGCCTGCGGCGGGGAGAGCCGGAGGCCTTCGAGTCGCTGGTGAACACGCACCAGGACCGGCTCTACGACTTCTGCGTGCGGATGCTGGGGGACCGGGAGGAGGCGAACGATCTGGTGCAGGACGTTTTCGTGAGCGCCCACCAGAACCTGTCGCGCTTCCGGGAGGACTCGAAGCTGTCCACGTGGTTGTTCCGGATTGGAAAGAACCACTGCATCAACCGGCTGAAGTACCTGAAGCGGCGGGGCAGGGGACGCTCGGAGGAGTACGGCGAGCAGAGCGAGGGGGCGTTGGCGGACCTGTTGGGCTCGCCGCCGGGCCCGGACGCGGCGCTGGAGTCGGCCAGGGAACAGGCGCGGGTGCAGTGGGCCATCTCCCAGTTGGAGCCGGACGCCCGGATGCTGGTGGCCCTGAGGGACATCGAGGGGTTGTCATACGAGGAAATCGTCGACATCACGGAGCTGGCGTTGGGTACTGTGAAGAGTCGGCTCCACCGGGCACGGGAGAAGCTGGCGGATCTCCTGGGGCGGCTTGAGGAATGAACGGTTTTCAGCGGAGACTCCGGGATATGCCAGCGCAGCTCAGCCACCGCGAGACCAAGGCCCTCTTCATCGCCCTCGCCGATGAGGAGCTTCCGGCCGACAAGGCCCAGGCGGTGCGTTCGCACCTGGACGAGTGCGGTGACTGCGCGCAGGGGTGGCAGCGCTATTCGGCCACCGTGCTGCGGGTGCGCAACGTGGAGAAGCAGAAGGCGCCCCCGGCGCTGGCCTCCATGGTGATGACGCGGGTGAAGCGCCAGCGGCGCTTTGGCCTCAAGCGGCTGCACCAGATGCACGCGCACTACCGGCTGCCGGTGGAGATCCTCATTCCGCTGCTCATCGCGGCCGCAGTGGGGGCCTTCCTCATCATGTCCGCGCCCTGAGACGGGCCGGGCCGGGTCTTTTCGGGAACATCCCTTCCAGCCATTCATTGCGTCCCGGGGTGGGCTTGGCTACGGTGCCGCGCCCCTACGCCCATGGCTGACACTCCAGAGAACAAGAACGCGGAAGCGGACCTCGGGTCCAAGGAGCAGGAAATCTACGACCAGCGCCTCGAGAAGGGGCGCAAATGGCGGGATTCCGGCTTCAACCCGTACGGCAACGGCTACCGCCCCCAGCACCTGGCCGCGGAGATCCTCACCCGTCACGGCAGCCAGTCCATGGAGGAGCTCGAGAAGGCCGAGCCCGCCGTCTATGACGTGGCCGGCCGCATCGTGGCCGTGCGCAGCTTCGGCAAGGCCGCCTTCGTCAAGCTGCGCGACCGCTCGGGGGAGATCCAGGTCCACCTCAAGAAGGACGCCCTCGGGGACGCCTACGAGCTCTTCAAGCTCACGGACATGGGTGACTTCGTCGCCGCCCAGGGCGCGGTGTTCCGCTCGAAGACGGGCGAGCTGACCCTGTCCGCCACGAAGTTCGTGCCGCTCACCAAGTCCCTGCGGCCCCTGCCCGAGAAGTGGCACGGCCTCACGGACGTCGAGGTCCGCTACCGCCAGCGCTACCTCGACATGGTGTCCAACCCGGACGTGAAGCAGGTCTTCCTCAAGCGCAACAAGCTGGTGCGCTTCATCCGGGACTTCCTCGACACGCGTGACTTCGTCGAGGTGGAGACGCCGATGATGCACCCGCTGGTGTCCGGCGCGGCGGCCCGGCCCTTCCGCACCCACCACAACGCCCTGGACATCGATCTGTACATGCGGATCGCCCCGGAGCTGTACCTCAAGCGCCTGGTGGTGGGCGGCATCGAGCGCGTCTACGAGATCAACCGCAACTTCCGCAACGAGGGCATCAGCACCCGGCACAACCCCGAGTTCACGATGCTCGAGTTCTACCAGGCCTACGCCACGTTCGAGGACCTGATGGACCTCACCGAGGAGATGCTCTCGGGCGCGGCGAAGGCGGTGACGGGCGACACCAAGGTGACGTACCAGGGGCACGTGCTGGACTTCGGCAAGGGGTGGAAGCGCATCCCCATGACCGAGGCCATCCGCGAGGTGGTGCCCTCCCTGAGCGACAAGGACATGGCGGACCCGGAGCGGCTGCGGAGCGAGCTGCTCAAGACGTCGCATGGCGAGGCCGAGCGCCGCGCCGTGGAGACCATGCACCACGGCGAGCTGGTGGGCGCGCTCTTCGAGCACCACGTGGAGCAGAAGCTGGTGCACCCCACGTTCATCACCCACTACCCGACCGCCGTCAGCCCCCTGGCGCGCCGCAACGACCAGAACCCGGACATCACCGACCGCTTCGAGCTCTTCGTCGCCGGCCGGGAGATCGGCAATGCCTTCTCCGAGCTGAATGACCCGCTCGATCAGAAGGAGCGCTTCCTCGCCCAGCTGGACGCCAAGCAGCGCGGCCAGCAGGAGACGATGGACTACGACGAGGACTACATCCGTGCCCTGGAGCACGGCATGCCGCCCACGGCCGGCGAGGGCATCGGGATTGATCGCGTCGCGATGCTGTTCACGGACGCACCGTCGATCCGCGACGTCATCCTCTTCCCCCTCCTCAAGCCGCTTGCGAAGTAGGCAGGGAATCTCGTGAACGCCGAACGGCAGACCGTCTACCGCTGGAGTCTCATCTGGAGCGGCGCCCTCGTGGCGCTCGTGGGGGCCGTGCTGCTCGGCCTGGCCATCACCCGCGCCGACGCCTGGGCGCGTGTGGCCGGCACGCTCGGCTTGTCCACCCTCAGCTGGGGCGGGCTGCTGCAGGCACTCAACGCGCTCGGCATGCAGTCGATGCAATCGGCCCTGCCGTCCGCGGTGAAGCCCGTCGGGACCGAGTACGTCATCGCCGGTGCGGCGGCCTGGCTGGCCGGCTGGGGGGTCATCGCCTCCGGCATCCGGCGCGCCCCGGCCTCCTCCGAGGGTCCGAGTCCGGCCGCTGGCGCGACGCTGTACCCGCGGCTGGCCCAGTACCGGGACTTCTACTGGAGCACCCTGGGCGCCTACGGCGGCGGCGTCTTGCTGGCGGAGCTGGTGCTCATCCTCCTGCAGACGTTCCTGTCCAGCGGGGGCGGCTCCGCATCGGCGGGGGAGTCGTCGGGGCTGGCGCCGACGGTCGCCTTCGCCGTGTCGTTGATCGTCGCGTCGCTGGTCGCCTTCGCGTGTGGCTTCGTGGGCGCCTCGCGTGCGCGGCGGGTGGCCATGCCCGAGGCCACCATCGGTGTCATCTACCTGGGCCTGCCCGTGCCCATCCTGCTGACGCTGATGGAGCAGCTGCCGGATCTCCAGCTGTCGCTGGGCTACCGGCTGCGCGAGGTGACGTACCTGGCGGACATGCTCGGCCGCCCGGTGATTGGCTACTGGCTCGTCTTCTCGCTGCTGGTGCTCATGCTGGTGCTGGGCATCAACACCGGCTTCATCGCCGCGGGCAGCGGACGGTTGGACCTGCGGGTGGGCTTCGAGCTCTTCGTGGCCCGCCGCCACGTGGGTGTCTTCCGGCCCTCGCTGCTGCTGGGCACGCTGGCGGTGCTGATGTTCGGCATCGTCCCGCCGCTCATCGTCTACGGCATCATCCGCGCGGTGGAGGCGGCCGTGGAGCGCACGCGCATCCGGGCCCTGGGCCTGAAGGATCCGCTCGCCGCCGCCTCCGCGCTCAACAACCTCAAGCTGCGCGAGCAGTCGCCCACCATGATGATGACGGCGCTCTCGGTGGGCGGCGTGGGCGTGGGCGTGATGGCGCTCATCATCGTCCTGTCGGTGATGAGCGGCTTCGAGGAGGACCTCCAGAAGAAGATCCTCGGAGCCCACTCGCACGTGGTGGTGTCCAAGTACGCGGGCCAGCTGCCCGAGTACAAGCGGCTGATGGGGCAGATCGCCAAGGTGCCCGGCGTGCAGGGCCAGACGCCGTCCATCGACAACCCGGTGATGGTGCTCGCCGATGACGAGGTGCAGGGCATCGTGCTCAAGGGCATCGACCCGGAGACGGTGGGCTCGGTGTTGGACCTGCGCCAGAACATGCAGCCGGGTGGCAACCTGGATCACCTCGAGCAGCCGCAGAAGATCGCCCCCCGGCGCACGATGTTCGGCAAGCAGCCCGATGAGCCCGAGGAGGAAGAGGCCGAGGACCCGATCATCGGCAAGTCCACGACGAGCGCCTCGGACAAGGTGCTGCCCGGCATCATCCTCGGCCGGGAACTGGCCGCCATCCTCCGGGTGGTGGTGGGGGACCGGGTGAACGTCATCTCCCCGCAGGGCGCCGAGCTGGGCCCCGCCGGCCTCATCCCCAAGAGCCGCGCCTTCCGCGTGGCCGGCATCTTCTACTCGGGCATGTACGAGTACGACGCCAAGTTCGCCTACATCCTGCTGGCCGAGGCGCAGAAGCTCTTCGGTACCGATGGCCCCAGCGGCATCGAGCTGAAGGTGGCGGACGTGGACGACGCCCGGCGCATCTCCCAGGCGGTGTCCCGCGAGCTGGGTGGCTACCCCTACCGCTCGCGCGACTGGGGTGAAATCCACCGCAACATCTTCTCCGCGCTCCGGCTGGAGAAGCTGGTGATGGGCATCATCCTGTCCATCATCATCGTGGTGGCCGCCGGCCTCATCGTGGCCACCGTCATCATGCTCGTGCTGGAGAAGCGCAAGGAGATCGCCGTGCTCAAGGCACTCGGTGTCTCCGATGGCGGCATCGTGAAGATATTCCTCGCCGAGGGTCTACAGATTGGCGTGGCGGGGGGCCTGTTGGGGCTCCTGTCCGGCCTGGCGTGGTGCTACTTCATCCTGAAGGTGGGCATCAAACTGGACCCGTCCGTCTATTACATCCCCGCACTGCCGGTGAAGATCGAGCCGGTGCAGACCGCGCTCGCGGTGGTCATCGCGGTCCTGGTCACCTACCTGGCTTCCATCTATCCCGCGCTCAAGGCGAGCAGCGTGGAGCCGGTGGAAGGCCTGAAGGCGGAGTGAAGAAGATGGCGCTGCTCTCCATCCACAACGTCTTCAAGAGCTACTTCCTGCACGGCAAGCGCATCGACGTGCTGCGTGGCGTGTCGCTGGACATCGAGAAGGGCGAGCTGGTGAGCCTCATCGGTGCGTCCGGAGCGGGGAAGAGCACCTTCCTGCACGTGCTGGGCACGCTGGACATCCCGGCCGCGGGCGAGCTGCGCTTCGAGGGCCGCAACGTGTTCGCGATGAACGACGCGGAGATCGCCGACTTCCGCAACCGCACCATCGGCTTCGTCTTCCAGAGCCACTACCTGCTGCCCGAGTTCACCGCCCTGGAGAACGTGGCCATGCCGGCCCTCATCCAGCGGCGGGACCGGACCGAGACCTATACCTACTCGCGGGAATTACTGGAGCGGGTGGGGCTGGGCAGCCGGGTGGAGCACCGCCCCGGGGAGCTGTCCGGCGGCGAGGCCCAGCGCGTGGCCCTGGCCCGGGCCCTGGTGCTCAAGCCGGCGGTACTGCTCGCCGACGAGCCCACCGGCAACCTGGACCCCGCCACCGGAGAGGGCATCCACCAGTTGCTGCGCGAGGTGAACCGGGACCTGGGCATCACCGCCGTGGTAGTCACCCACAACGAGGTTCTGGCCCGTTCCATGCCCCGAAGGCTGCGGTTGGTGGCCGGCCAGGTGACCGAGGCTTGACTTCCTGGCCCCCCTCCCGGCGATTTCCCATTGAGACCCGCCGAATTCCTCCCGTAGATTGCCCCGCCCTTCACAGGCCGAACGCTCTCTTGAGGCTCCCCGTTCTCTCGCTCAGGTTCCTGGTTCCGCTCCTCGTCGCCGCATGGACGGTGATGCCCGGTCGCGTGCTCGCGCAGGCGGACAAGGCCACCCCGCCTCCGGCCTCCGTCCCCGCCGAGGCTCTTCCCCCGGCTCCCGCCACGCCCGGCTCCGAAGCCCCCGCCGCCCCCGAGCGGGAGGTCCGGGAGGACGAGGTCACCGACATCCGCATCGAGGGCAACCGCCGCGTCGAGGGCGAGGCCATCCGCCGCGCCCTTCGCACCAAGGCCGGTGAGATTTTCGACGAGGACCGTACCGCCGAGGATCTCCGCGCCGTCTGGGCGCTCGGCTACTTCGCCGATGTTCAACTCTTGACGCAGCGCCTGCCCAACGGCGGCATCGTCTACGTGGTGCGCGTCCAGGAGCGGCCCTCCATCCGCGCCGTGAAGCTGCGCGGCAACGAGGAGCTCAGCCAGGACGACCTCAAGGAGTCCATCGAGGTCAAGGCCCTCACCATCCTGGACATGGACGCGGTGCGCCGCACCCAGAAGAAGATCCAGGAGAAGTACATCGACAAGGGCTACTTCCTCGCCGAGGTCACCCACGAGATCTCCCCCGTGGAGGGCGGCCAGGTCGATGTGGTGTTCGTCATCGACGAGAACTCCAAGGTGATGGTGAAGGACATCGTCTTCCTGGGCGCGGAGCAGGTGTCCGTCTCCAAGCTCAAGGACGTGATGATCACCAAGGAGGGTGGCTACCTCTCCTTCGTCACCGGCGAGGGCACCTACCGCGAGGAGGCCTTCCAGCGCGACCTGGCGGTCATCCAGGCCACCTACTACGACGAGGGCTACATCAACGTCCGCGTGGACAAGCCCACCGTCTCGCTCTCCGCCGACAAGCGCGACATCTACATCACCATCAAGCTGACCGAGGGTGATCGCTACGACATCGGGAAGATCGACTTCTCTGGCGACCTGGTGATTCCCAAGGAGGAGCTGGCCACGTTGATGAGCTCCGGGACGGGCCGGCACTTCAGCCGCACCGAGCTGGGCCAGGACATCCAGTCCATCACGGACGTCTACTACGACCGCGGCTACGCCTACGCCAACATCAACCCCGTCACCAACGTCAACGCGGACACCAAGACGGTGGACCTGACGTTCGACGTGCAGAAGGGCCCCCAGGTCACCGTCGAGCGCATCGAGCTCGTGGGCAACACCAAGACGCGCGACAAGGTCATCCGCCGCGAGCTGCGCGTCTACGAGGGTGAGCTCTACAGTGGCACCGGCGTGCGCCGCAGCAAGGAGCGCGTGACGGCGCTCGGCTTCTTCGAGACGGTGGAAGTCACCCAGCGCCCGGGCAGCCGCGACGACTCCATCGTCATCCAGGTGGAGGTGAAGGAGAAGGCCACCGGTACCTTCCAGGTGGGCCTCGGCTTCTCCAACGTGGAGAACTTCATCTTCACGGCCCAGGTGTCGCAGAACAACTTCCTGGGGTGGGGCCAGAGCGTGTCGGCCTCGGCGCAGATCTCCAGCCTGCGCTCGCTCGTCCAGCTGTCCTTCTTCGATCCGTACTTCCTGGACACCAACTTCCTGCTGTCCGCCGACTTCTTCCGCGTAGAGGCGGACTACGTCGACTTCACCCGTCAGTCCACCGGCGGCAACCTGTCGCTGGGCTACCAGGTGATCGAGGACCTGCTCCTCAACGTGGGCTACTCGCAAGAGCACGTGAACGTGTCGGCCTCGCAGGACTTCGGCGGCGTGCTGCTGGCCAACCGCTTCCTCAGCGGCGTGACGAGCTCGGTGCGCTTCTCGGTCACCTACGACAAGCGCAACAACCGCCTGTTCCCCTCCAAGGGCTTCATCCACTACGGCTCGGTGGAGTACGCGCCGCCCTTCCTGGGCATCGGCAACTCGCCGTTCCTCTTCACGCGCTACACCGCCTACTCGCGCCTCTACTTCCCCATGCCCCTGGGCGCCGTCTTCAAGACGAACGCCACCGTGGGCTACATCCAGCAGTTGGATGCCAACCGGCCGCTGCCCATCTCCGAGCTCTACTACCTGGGTGGTATCAACTCGGTGCGCGGCTACCTGCTGCGCAGCATCAGCCCCTCGCTGCTGGCGCCCAGCTCGGGCTCGCCGGACGCTCCCGTCGAGCGGCTCAACGTGGGTGGCAACAAGCAGTTCATCCTCAACCTCGAGCTCGAGTTCCCCGTCTTCGAGAAGGCCGGCATCCGCGGCGTCGTCTTCTTCGACGCGGGTAACGCGTTCGCCGCCAACGAGAACTTCTTCGTCATCCGCAATGACCGGGGTGTGCCGTTGCCGCTGGCGGGCCTGTTCACCTCGGTGGGCTTCGGCTTCCGCTGGTTCTCGCCGGTCGGTCCCTTGCGCTTCGAGTGGGGAATCCCGCTCAACAAGCGCACGGAAGACGAGCCCATCCTCTTCGAGTTTACGATCGGCAATTTCTTCTGACAGGCGGCCTGCCCGCTTCCCAACCGGCCGATTTCACGGCCGTTGAACAGGGAAGGGGGCCGGAACGTCGGACTTTCCAAACCTCTCCGAGGAGCTGTCGCACATGTCGCTTCGAAGCAAACTGTCGGTTCTGGCCCTGTCTCTCTCGCTCGCTGTTCCGACCCTGGCCGCCGCCCAGGACCTGAAGGTCGCCTACGTGGACTATCAGCGCGTCCTGGTCGAGGTGGCGGATGGCAAGGCCGCCAAGAACCGGCTCCAGAAGTGGGTGGAGGGGCGTGAGAAGGAGATCGCCCAGGAGCAGCAGAACCTCCTCAAGGAGAAGGAGACGCTGGAGAAGCAGGCCAGCGCCATGAGCGAGGAGGTCCGTGCTCAGAAGGCCGCCGACTTCCAGAAGAAGTACCTGGAGCTGATGCAGAAGTTCGAGAAGAGCCGCGCGGAGATCGCCGAGCGCGAGCGCAAGGAGATGGAGCCCATCATCGGGAAGATCGACGAGGTCATCGCCGGCATCGCCAAGCGCGAGAACCTGGGCATGGTCTTCGAGAAGCGGGACTCCGGCCTGGTGTTCGCGATGAGCCAGTATGACCTGACCAACGAGGTCATCCGGAACTACAACAGCTCCTCGGCCAAGCCGAAGGATGCGCCGGTCGCCAAGGACGCTCCCAAGAAGTAGGCCTCTTCGTGAACGCCATCACCCCGCGCCGGCTCGGTGAACTCGCCACCCATGTGGGCGGCGAGCTCGTCGGAGATGCCGGCCTCTTGATTACAGGGCTCAACGGACTCGCCGAGGCGGGTCCGGGCGAGCTCTCCTTCTACGGCAATCCGCGCTACCGCAAGCAGTTCGAGGCCACCCGGGCCTCGGCCGTGCTGGTGACGCAGGATGCCGAGCCTCGCGAGGGCGTTTCCCTGGTGCGGGTGGCCAATCCGCACCTGGCCTTCGCGAAGATTTCCAGCCTCTTCCACCCGAGGCCCTCGTACCCGGCCGGAGTGCGGCCCGGGGCGCACGTGCACCCGGAGGCGCGCGTGCACCCGGAGGCCACGGTGATGGCGGGCGCCACGGTGGAGAAGGGCGCCACGGTGGGCGCTCGCGCCGTGCTCTTCCCCGGTGTCTACGTGGGCGAGGGCTCGGGCATTGGCGAGGACAGCCTGCTCTACCCCAACGTCACCGTGCGCGAGCACTGCCAGGTGGGCGCGCGCGTCATCCTCCATGCCTCGTGTGTGGTGGGCGCGGACGGCTTCGGCTTCGCGTTCAACCCCGAGGGCGAGAACGGCCCGGAGCACTACAAGGTGCCCCAGTCCGGCATCGTCCGCATCGAGGACGACGTGGAGGTGGGGGCCTGCACCACCATCGATCGGGCGACGATTGGCGAAACGGTCATCGGCCGGGGCTCCAAGCTCGACAACCTGGTGCAGATCGCCCACAACGTGAAGGTGGGCCCGCTGTCGCTCATCTGCGCGCAGGCGGGCGTGTCCGGCTCGGCGGAGCTGGGCATGGGCGTGGTGCTGGCGGGGCAGGTGGGCGTGGTGGGCCACATCCGTGTGGGTGACATGGCCAAGGTGGGCGCCCAGTCCGGCGTGGCCCATGACGTGGAGGACGGGCAGGTGGTCAGCGGCAGCCCGGCCGTACCCCACAGGGAATGGTTGCGTATGTCGGCCGCTCTCGGGCAGATCAGCGACCTGCTCAAGGAAGTGCGTACCCTGCGCCGCAGGGTCGAGACGCTCGAGAAGAAGGAGAAGGCCGGATGATGGACATCCAGGAGATCCAGCAGTTGCTGCCGCACCGCTATCCGTTCCTCCTGGTGGACCGGGTGGTGGAGATCGTCCCCGGCCAGAAGCTGGTGGCGTTCAAGAACGTCACCATGAACGAGGAGTTCTTCAACGGCCATTTCCCGGGGCACCCGGTGATGCCGGGAGTGCTCATCCTGGAGGCGCTGGCGCAGGCCACGGCCATTCTCGCGTACAAGACCGAGAACATGGACCCCAAGAACATGGTGACGTACCTCATGGGGGTGGACGGGGCGCGCTTCCGCAAGCCGGTGGTGCCGGGAGATCGGCTTCAGCTGAACATCGAGGTCATCCGCCACAAGGGTGCCATCTGGAAGACGAAGGGCACGGCCACGGTGGATGGCGTGAAGGTGGCCGAGGGTGAATTCCTGGCCACCGTGGTGGACAAGAACAAGGGCACGGGCGGCTCCACGGCCGACGCTTCCTGAAAAGGTACGAGGTAGATACCCATGGCGCAGGTTCACCCCACCGCGGTGGTCCACCCCGGGGCTCGTCTCCACGAGACAGTGGAGGTGGGTCCCTATTCCATCATTGGCGAGAAGGTGACGATTGGCGCGGGCTCGCGAGTGGGCCCGCATGTCGTCATCGAGGGGCGCACGACGCTCGGAGAGCGCACGCGCATCTTCCAGTTCGCCTCGGTGGGCGCGGCGCCCCAGGACTTGAAGTATGCCGGCGAGGACACCGAGCTGATTCTCGGTGACGGCAACACCATCCGCGAGTCGGTGACGCTGAACATCGGCACGGCCGGTGGCGGCGGAGTGACGCGGATCGGCAACAACAACCTCTTCATGGCCTACAGCCACGTGGCCCATGACTGCGTGGTGGGCAACGGCTGCATCCTGGCCAATAGCGCCGCGCTGGCCGGGCACGTGTTCATCGAGGACTTCGCGATCATCAGTGCGCTGTCCGCGGTGCACCAGTTCACCCGGGTGGGCAAGCACGCCTTCATCGCGGGTGGCTCCATGGTGGTGATGGACGTGGCCCCGTACTGCACGGCGCAGGGAGACCGGGCGGAGCTGGCCGGCCTCAACGTGGTGGGCCTGCAGCGGCACGGTTTCAACGAGGAGCAGATCGGCCGCATCAAGGAGGCCTACAAGATCCTCTTCCGCTCGAAGCTGCAGTTGGCGGAGGCGGTGGCCCAGCTGAAGGCGGAGATGGGCGGGCACTCGGAGATCGAGTACCTGCTGAACTTCGTCAGCCAGAGCAAGCGCGGGCTGACGCGCTGACGTGAACGTGGAGCGCATCGGCCTCATCGCGGGCAACGGACGGTTGCCCTTCCTGTTCGCGAGCGCCGCCCGGGAGCAGGGGCTGGAGGTCGTGGCGGTGGCCCACCGGGGCGAGGTGGATCCCTCGCTCGAGGCGGAGGTCGCCGAGCTGACGTGGGTGAAGCTGGGTCAGGTGGACCGGATCGTCCGCGCCTTCCGCAAGGGAGGGGTGAAGCGGGCGGCGATGGCCGGGGGCATCGGCCGGGTGCGGGCCCTGACGGAGGCCCGGCCGGACCTGGGCGCGGTGCGCATCATCTCGCGCCTGCGCAGCTTCCGGGACGACGCCCTGCTGCGCGCGGTGGCGGACTACTTCGAGTCCCATGGCATCACCATCGTGGCGCCCACGGACTGGCTGGCGCAGGCGCTGTGCCCCGAGGGACACCTGGCGGGGCCTCGGCTGAACGCCGCGCAAGAGAAGGACGTGACGCTGGGCCGGGAGGTGGCCACGCTGCTGGGCCAGGCGGACGTGGGCCAGACGGTGGTGGTGCACAACGGGCACGTGCTGGCGCTGGAGGCGGTGGAGGGCACGGACGAGGCCATCCGGCGGGGTGGCAAGTACGGTGGAGCGGGGGCGGTGGTGGTGAAGCGGTGCAAGCCGGGGCAGGACCTGAGGTTCGATCTTCCGGCGGTGGGCCCGCGCACGCTGGAAGTCATGCAGGAAGTAGGAGCGAAGGTACTGGCGCTGGAAGCAGGCAAGACGGTGCTGCTGGACGCGCCGGAGCTCTTCCGAGGGGCGGACAAGGCGGGCATCACCCTCGTGGGAGTCCCCTGAGAGAGGAACGGGGTGAGGGTGCCACGCCCCCCTGGTTGTTCACCGTGCATGCTCCCTCTCCCTCTGGGAGAGGGCTGGGGTGAGGGTCGTCAATTCACACCACTGTGTGGAATGCTCGCCGCCCAAGGGCCTGTTCCGGACACTATTCCGTGCTTCCCCCCGGGTCCGCGTTGCACCGAAACACACGC
Source organism: Archangium sp. Cb G35 (assembly GCF_001896145.1). NCBI lineage: Bacteria > Pseudomonadati > Myxococcota > Myxococcia > Myxococcales > Archangiaceae > Archangium > Archangium sp. Cb G35. The sequence continues at coordinate 33,201 of NZ_MPOI01000017.1, read as the reverse complement.
TCCGGCCAGGGTTGGCCTTGTCCGGAGGTCGCCACCCCGCATGAACGTCCGTCTCCTGCTGCTGTGCCTTGCCTTGACCCCGCTGTGCGCGCTCGCGGACGCGGTGCGCGTGTCGCTCCAGCCCCGGGCCGCGGTGGGCAAGGGGCTGCCGGAGCTGCGGGTGCACATCGAGGAGCCCATCGCCGGCTTCGAGCTGAAGCTCGATCGTGGTGACGGCCAGCAGGTGAGGGTGAAGGGTGGAGGCAAGCCGGGGACGACGCGAGCCCTCCCGCTGGAGCAGCCCGAGGGCCGCTTCCATTACGAGGGAGAGCTCGTGGTGCGCTTCCCGGACGCGGAGGAGGCCTCCATCCCCCTGTCCTTCGACGCGGAGCTGCTGGGGCCGTTGAAGATGACGGTGGTGCCGGAGGACGTGGACGTGCCGGGGCGCAAGCTGCGCTTCACGCTGTCCCGGCCCGCGGCGCGCGCGCAGGTGACGGTGCTGATGGACACCGGCAAGACGGCCTTCGACGGCGAGGTGCCCTTCGACGGCGCGCCCGCGGGCCAGCCGCTGGAGGTGACGTGGCCGGAGGCGGAGGGCAAGGTGCTGCGCATCTCGCTCAAGGCCTTCGACACCGCGGACTTCTACACGGGGATGGACCTCTTCCCGTGGCGGGTGGACATCCCGCATGAGGAGGTCAACTTCGCCTCGGGCAAGGCGGACGTGCCGGCGGCGGAGCGGCGGAAGCTGGACGCCAGCCACACGCTCATCGCCGGCGCGGTGACGCGTTACGGCCGCTTCGCGGAGCTGCGCCTCTACATCCTCGGGCACACCGACACGGTGGGGGACACGGACTCCAACCGGAAGCTGTCGCTCGAGCGGGCGCGGATCATCGCCGCGTACCTGCGCAAGCGGGGCCTGAAGTTGCCCATCTTCTACGAGGGCTTCGGCGAGCAGTCCCCGCGCGTGCCCACGCAGGACGAGACGGACGAGGCCGCCAACCGGCGCGCCGAATACATCCTGGCCATCGAGCCTCCGGCCCTGGCCTCCACCCCCTTTCCGCCGCAGTGGCGGAAGCTGTGATGCACCCCAAGGAGAACCGACGGATGAAGCGACTCGTGCTGCCCGCTCTGCTGGCCCTCGCCGCCACTGGCTGCATGCGCTCCAAGGCCTCCCTCATCCGCCCGGACGAGGAGGCCGCCAAGTGTGAGCTGGTCCAGGCGCTGATGCGCGAGCAGGTGCCCCAGCAACTGCTGGCCGGGCTGGCGTCGGACGAGGATGACGCTCCTTCTCAGGTGCTCGTCTTCGTGCGCCGGCCCGAGGAGGCCATGCTGGAGCGGCTCTTCGCGAGCGACGAGCCCACGTGCGGCGGTGCCAACTACAAAGTGGTGCAGAACATCACCACGGACGCGGTGGTGCTCTACCTCCAGCCGCGCGTGGGCGGCTACATCTACGACGCGCAGCGCGCGGCCCCGGACGAGCTGTCCCTGGGCGGCGAGGCCAAGGGCGCGGTGATGAAGAGCGAAGGCGGCGCCTGGGTGTCCTCCAGCATCTGAGCCGCCCGGACCTGCTCTCGCTACCGGAGCAGGTCCTTCCCGCCGTCCGCGATGAACTGCACCGCGATGGCCGCCAGGATGAGGCCCATCACGCGCTCGAGGATGGCCACGCCGGACTGCTTGAGCACGCGCTGCACGAAGCCGGCGGCACGCAGCACGAAGTAGCTCGTCACGAAGGTGATGATGATGGCCAGCAGCACGGGCACGGCGGACAGCAGGCTGTCGCCGCCGCGGGCCATCAGCACCATGGCGGTGGCGATGGCTCCCGGGCCCGCCAGCAGCGGCATCGCCAGCGGCACCAGCGCCACGTCATCCTTGGTCTCACCTTCCGCCTGCTCGGACGGGGTGGTGCGCGTCTCCGAGGGCCGCGCCCGCAGCATGTCCAGCGCGGTGATGAGCAGCAGGATGCCGCCCGCCACCCGGAAGGCGCCCAGCGAGATGCCGAATACCTTGAAGATGACGCCGCCGAAGACGGCGAAGAACACCAGCAGCGAGCACGCCACCACGCACGCCCGCCGCGCGGTGCTGCGGATCTTCTCCTCGGAGTCCCCCGACGTCATCGCCAGGAAGATGGGCACGACTCCGATCGGGTCCACCACGAAGAGGACCGCCGGGAGCGACACGAGAAACAGGGAGAGCTGCTCGGAAAGCATGTGCCCCTCTACACGGTGAGGCGCAGCTTCCACACCATCGTGAGGGCCTCGAGGAAGATCTTCCGGCTCATCTTGGACTGACCGACGCGGCGGTCCTCGAAGACGATGGGAGTTTCCTTCACCGTGAAGCCCTTCTTGAGGGTGCGGTAGGTGAGCTCGATCTGGAAGGCGTAGCCGGTGCTCTGCACCGCCTCCAGGTCGATGCTCTCGAGCACCCGGCGGTTGAAGCACTTGAAGCCGCCGGTCAGGTCCCTCACGTCCACGCCGAGGATGGTGCGCGCGTAGAGCGAGCCGCCCCGGCTGATGATCTTCCGGCCGGTGCCCCAGTTGACGGTGCCGCCGCCGCTCACGTAGCGCGAGCCCAGCACCAGGTCCGCGCCCCCCTGCGCCATGTCCAGCATGTTGGGCAGGTAGCGCGGATCATGGCTGAAGTCCGCGTCCATCTCGATGATGTACTGGTAGCCCGCATCGAGCGCCACGCGGAAGGCATGGAGGTAGGCACGCCCCAATCCCTGCTTCTTCTCGCGGTGCAGGACGCGGATGCGCGGCTCCCTGGCCGCCAGCTCGTCCGCGATCTTCCCCGTGCCATCTGGCGAGTTGTCGTCGACGACGAGGATGTCCACGCGAGGATCGGCCGCGAGCACCGCGCGGGTGATGGGCTCGAGGTTGTCCCGCTCGTTGTAGGTGGGGATGCAGACCAGCGCTGGATTCATCGCGCGGCGGGACATAGCAGAGCGGCGGGGGGTCCGCTGCTAGACTTTTTGGGCGGGGGGGAGCAGCTCCATCACCGACTCGGCGGCGCGGCCGGCGGCCCCGTGCTCTCCCAGCCGCGTGCGGACCTCCTCCAATCCCTGGAGCATCTCCTCGCGTGGTGTGCCTGGCACCCACAAACGGCGGATTTCCCCGGCGATGCGCTCGGGGGTCATGTCACCCTGGAGCAGCTCGGGCACCACCCGGCGGCCGGCGAGCAGGTTGACGAGTGCCACGTGCGCCACCTTCAACATCATCCGGCCCACGAGGTAGGTGACGAGCGAGACGCGGTACACCACCACCATGGGCCGCTGCATCAGCCCGGCCTCCAGGGCCGCGGTGCCCGAGGCGACGATGGCCGCGTCGCTGGCGCCCACCACCTCGGGGGCCCGGCCCTCCACCAGCACCGGTTGCACGCCGCTGCCCTGGAAGCGGGAGAGGATTTCCTCGCGCGGGATGGTGGGGGCCACCGGCACGACGACCTGGAGCCCGGGACGCTCGGACACGAGCTGCTTCGCCGCGCCCACCATGCTGGGGAGGATGCGGCGGATTTCGCTCATGCGGCTGCCCGGCAGCAGGGCGAGCGTGGGCGTCTCCGCGGGCAGGCCGAGCTTCTGGCGGAAGGCGGTGGCACTGGCGGGGGAGGGCACCTGCTCCACCACGGGGCTGCCCACGTAGCGGGCGGCGACACCGGCCTCCCGGTAGAAATCCTCCTCGAAGGGGAGGATGCAGAGCATCCGGTCCACGAGCTTCGCGATCGTCTTCACCCGGCCGCGGCGCCAGGCCCAGATCATCGGCGAGACGTAGTAGGCCACGGGGATGCCGAGCTTCTTGAGGCGGGCGGCGAGCCGGAGGTTGAAGTCGGGGATGTCCACGAGGATGGCGCAGACGGGGCGGCGCTCGGCGGCGGCACGGGCCAGTCCGCCCATCACCTGGAGGATGCGCGGAATCTTGGGCAGCACCTCGGTGATGCCCATGACGTTGACCTCGTGGGCGCCGTAGAGCAGCTCCACTCCCTGGGCGGCCAGACGCGAGCCTCCCATGCCGAAGAAGGTGAGGTCCGGACGGCGGGCCTTGAGGGCGGCGACGAGCTCGGAGGCGTGGGCGTCACCGGACGCCTCGCCGGCCACGACGAGAATCTGGGGGGCGGTGGACATGAGAAGCGGCGCGCATCCTAACCGAAGCGCCGCTCAAGGCCACGTCAGCAGAAGGCCCACACCATTCGGGGCGGGCACCAGCCGCGCCGTGAGCTGCGAGTTCAGGTGCCAGTTGAGTCCCCACAGCACCACGTCGAAGAGCAGCAGGAATCCGCCCTGCAGCAGCAGGCTCTTTCCCCACCCGCGCAGCTGCGCCGAGTCCGTGCGCAGCCCGCGCTCCAGCAGGAAGCCCCCGAAGGCGATGTAGCCTACGTCCAGGCCCGCGTTGAGCAGGAGGAGCTTCTCCATCTTCTGCCCCTCGGCCAGGCCGCGCGCCAGGTCCCATGTCTCCGGCGTGGCGGTGAGCTGCCCGTACAGGCCGAAACCCCCGATGGCCAGGTTCACCACGTTCCAGGCCGCGTTGGCCTGCCAGAAGGCCTTCCGCTCGCCCTCGGTGGTGAAGTGCCCCACGGTCCCCGTCCCGATGTTCAGTACCGCCCAGCCCAGCAGCACGCCCATGGCCGCCTGGTTCAGCCTCACCGCCTCCGTGTTGTGCGTGGCCAGGAAGGCCTCGGGGGTGGCCTCCGCCGCCTGGGCCGCGAAGGACGTACAGAGGAGCAACAGGAGGGCCAGGCTCGTGCGCGAGGCGGAAGGGGAGGGCATCGGGCGGCTCCGGGGTCGAGGGCTCCGCTCGGATGCTCCAGTCGTCCAGGCGTCGCGCGGGACTTCGCCGGAGTAGACGGCACACCCCCGGACGCAGCAGGCTCCCGGTATGGCTCTTCCCAGCGAACCGATCATCCGGACCCTGCTCCCCGCGGAGGCGGCGGCCTTCTGGTCCCTCCGGCTCCGGGCGCTTCGGGATCACCCCGATTGTTTCGCCTCCTCTCCCGAGGAAGAGGAGAACGTCCCCCTCGACGTGGTGCGGGCCCGGCTCGACAGCCAGTCTCCCTCGACGAACCTCGTGCTCGGCGCCTTCGTGGACGACAAGCTGGTGGGGATGACGGGCCTGCGGCGCGACTCCTTCCGCAAGGCGGCGCACAAGGCCCGCATCTGGGGCATGTTCGTCGCCCCCGAGTATCAGTCCCGAGGCATCGGCAGGCGCCTGCTCGAGGCGGCGATCGACGCCGGCAGGAAGATGGGCGGCGTCGAACAGCTCCACCTCGAGGTGGTGGTGGGCAACGGTGCGGCCCGCGCCCTGTACCTCGCCCTGGGTTTCCAGTCCTACGGCGTGGAGAAGCGCGCGTTGCGCGTTGGTGACACGTACGTCGACGAGGAGCTGATGTTTCTCATGCTTTGAGCGGCAGCACCTGTCGCATGGCTGAAGATTCGCTTGTCGGTGCTTCATGACTTCGAGACCCGCTCATGGAAACCTCGCCGGGGTGCACGGATGGGGGGAGGACACATGAACCAGCAAGAGCGGGTAGATGTACCGCGGTTCTCCCGGGAGCACTGGGAGCGCGATTTCTCGCGGCGGATCTCCCTGGCAACGCCGGCCGACACCGCGCGAGGCGTGTTCTGCATCGGCCTGTTGAAGGCGATGGAGGACCTGGGGGGCGCGGAAGCGGCGCGGCAGTGTCTCCAGGCCAGTGGCGAGACGGCTTTCGTGGAGCTCTTCAGCTACCCCATCGCCACCTATCTCCGGATGGCCACCACCGCGGTGCAATTGCTGTCGGCGAGGTACGGGGACATCGAGGAGTCGCTGAGGCAGCTCGGCCGGAGGGCGGCGGCGGATTTCCGGGAGTCCTCGGCGGGCAGGGCCCTGGGGGTGATGCACGGGAGCGACGCACGGCGCCTGCTGGACTGCCTCCCCGTGGTGTACCGGATCGCCTTGAGCTTCGGCATGTACGAGCTGTCATGGGTGGAGCCCGCGCATGCCCGTTTCAAGATGGAGCGCACCTTCATCCCCTATCCGTTCCACGAGGGCGTGCTGCTGGAGCTGCTCGAGAAGACGAAGGTACTCGGGCTGAAGGTGCGGGGCCGCCAGACGTCCGCGCTCGATAGCGAGTACGACATCTGCTGGGGGTGAGGCTCACAGCAGCATCGCCAGCAGCACCTGGGCGAGGATGATCTTGGCCACCGTGGCCAGCGGGTAGACGGTGGTGTAGCCCACGTTGGGCAGATCGTTCTTCGTCTGCTCCAGCGCGAAGCCGAGCACCGCGGGTTGGGTCTGGAGGCCTCCCAGCAGGCCCGTGAGCACGCTCATGGGGATGCCGAGCACCTTGTGGCCGAGCACGAGCGTGGCCAGCGAGACGGTGAAGGTGATGACGCCGCCCGCGACGAGCAGCGAGAGTCCTCCGCCCTGGGTCAGCGTGGAGAAGAAGGCATGGCCGGAGCGGGTGCCCACCCCGGCGAGGAACATCACCAGGCCGATCTGCCGCAGGGTGAGGTTGGCGCTGTAGGGCAGGCCCCAGACGAAGCGGCCCGTGCGTCCCAGCCATCCGAGCACCAGTGCCACCACCAGCGGGCCACCGGCGAAGCCCAGCTTCAGGTCCACGCCGCCGGGCAGGGGAATGGGCACCGCGCCCAGCAGCAGTCCCAGGGCGAGCCCCAGGCTGAAGCTGAGGATGTCGATCTCACTGATGGCCCGGTACGAATCGCCGAGGAAGCGGCTGACCTCATCGAGCCTGTCCCGCCGGGTGAGTACGCGGAGCCGATCGCCCGGCTCGAGCACGGTGTCCTCCTGGGCGAGCATGTCCACGTCGCCGCGCCGCAGCCGGGTGGCCACCGCGCCGAATCGTCCCGGGAGATTCAGTTCCGCCAGCCGCCGCCCGAACACCTCCGGGTTGGAGACGAAGATGCGCCGGTAGTCGAGCACGCTCCGGTCATGCGCCAGCGGCTCCTGGCTCACCTCGCCGAGCCCTGCGGCGACCTCATCCAATTCCCGTGCGGGGCCCACCACCGTGACCAGGTCCCCCGGCTGCAGCCGGGTGGAGAGGTCGGCGATGCTCAGGTGGCCGCCCCGCTGGTGCCGGCCGAAGATCACGTCCCAGCCCAGGCGCTGCATGAGCACGCCCAGGGGCTCCTCGGGCGCGCGGAGCACCTTCACCACCCGTGCCTCGAGCGGCTGGTGGGCGGAGCCGGGCTCGGGGGTGCGCTCGGCTTCGGCGCTGTAGTCCACCTTCCACAGCAACTGCGTGAGGCCGATGGCCAGCAGCACGCCGATGACGCCCAGGGGATAGGAGATGGAATAGCCCACCACCGGATCCGCCAGGGCCTGTGTGTCGTGGGGAGCGCGCAGCTTGAGGAACTCGAGCTCGGCGGCGAGCGCGGGCGTGTTCGTCAGCGAGCCCGCGAACAGTCCTCCCGCGAGCGTGGGCCGCAACCCCAGCAGGCGCTGCGCGGCCAGCGTGAGCCCGAGCCCCAGGGCCAGCATGCCCAGCACGAGCAGGTTGGACTTCAGCCCACGAGGCCCGAAGGAGCGGAAGAAGGACGGGCCGCTGCTCAGGCCGATGGTGTAGACGAAGAGCACCAGACCGAGCAGGTAGATGATCTCCGGCAGCTTGAGGTCGGGGTGCAGCGCGCCGATGCCGATGCCGACGAACAGCACCGCGGCGACACCGAGCGAGCTGCCCGCCACCCGTACGCGTCCCAGCGGGTAGCCGATACCGACCACGACGAACAGCAGCAGGAGCGGGTTGTGGAGGAGGAGCTCGATCATGGGTCGCGGGGACCGTAGCCGGGTGTCGCGTCCAGTGGGAGCACCATGCAGACGCGGCTCGCGGCGGGGAGTCCCGCGCGGGTCTCCTGCTCGCGGATGGCGCGCAGCCCGGGGCCTGGTTCCTCGTCCCGCATGATGCGGAAGCCCCAGCGCTCGTAGTTGGGCGCGTTCCACGGCACGTCCCGGAAGGTGGTGAGCAGCACCGCCGGATGGCCACGCTCGAGCGCCTGGCGCTTCACCACCTCGAAGAGGGCCCGGCCCAGTCCCTGGCGCGCATGGGCCGGGTGCACGTCGATCTCCCCGATGAACATCGCGCCATCCACCTCCTTGCACAGGACGAAGGCCGCGAGGCTCCCCTGTTCCGTGGCGGCCACCCAGACGCCCCCGTGCCGTTGGTACTCCTGGAGCTGCTCGAGCGTCTGCGCGGGCAGCCCGGCGGCGAAGGGATGGGCGGATTGGAGGAACTGCTGCGCGGCGAGGTTCTCGATGTCCGGCAGCGCGGGCAGCTCCTCGGGGCGGGCCCGCCGCAGGGTGTAGCCGCGCCAGGGGGTGGTCTCTGTCTCCATGTCTCGCTCCCGACTTTCCCAGGGTGGGGCTGTCCCCGCACCGATTTCAAGGATCCCGGACTCCTGCACATGGACGGTGGGCGAGGTGCTCTCCCTGAACTCTTTCACTCCGGGAGCGCCCGGTTTCTCCCTGGGCAACCGGGTAAGCGGTTTCCGGGAGGCGGAGGAAGGGGGCCGCGAGCGAGAGAGCACGGATACCCCTGATGCGAGCGGGCCGAATGTGTACACTCGGCGGCCCTTGAAGACGCTTCTTCTGGCCGAGAGCCATCCGCCCACTCTGGAGCACCTGACCGGGTTGCTGTCTCAAGCAGGGTACACCGTGCGAGCGGTGAGTGACCCCGGCTCGGCGATGGAGCACTTCGTCGCCGACAACCCGGACATGGTCGTGGTGTCCGTGGACCTGCCGCGCCTCGAGGGCGCGCACGTGGGCCACCTCATCCGCAACCACAGCCAGGGCGCGCGAGTGCCCATCGTGGCCATCGACAAGGGGCACCTGGGCCGGGCGCGCGGGGTGGCCTCGGTGCTGGACCTCAAGGTGAACGCCTACGTGGCGGACCCGCTCAAGCCCGGCGAGCTGGTGGGCAAGCTCCAGTCGCTGGCGGCCGTGGCCGCGAACTCCGCGGCGCCCCTCAAGGGCGTGCGGGCGCTGCTCTCGCGTCCGGCGGTGGTCAGCGGCGACCTCAAGGGCTTCCCGCTGCCCTCGCTGCTGGTGTCCCTGCACCGGATGCAGCGCGATGGCGTGCTGGTGGTGGCGTACAGGGATCTCACGCGGCGGGTGTTCTTCGCCCGGGGCGGAGCGGTGAACTACGACTCCAGCGCGCGCCAGGACGCCCTGCCCAGTTATCTGCTGCAGCGCAAGGTGGTGACGGAGGCGCAGGCGGAGCGGGTGGTGCAGGCGCTGGGCTCGGGGCTGCGCATTGGCGCGGCGTTGGCGGAGGCGGGGGTGGAGGCGGCGGGCGAGGACCTGCTGCAACTGCTGCGCGACTACACGACGGACCGGCTGGCCCAGGTCATCGGCATGCGCGAGGGCCGCTACGCCTTCTATCCGGGCGACGAGTACCAGGCCGAGGTGGCCACGGTGGAGACGCCGGCGCTGGCGCCGATCCTCGATGGGGCGCGGCGGGCCATTCCGCTCAAGGTGATGGCCGCGCCGCTGCGCGCGCACCAGGCGGAGTTCCCGGTGCGCACGCCCGAGTTCGGCAAGGACCTGGCCGAGCTGGGGCTGAACACGGACGATCTGAAGATCGCCATGCAGGTGAACGGGCGCATCCCGCTGAGGGAGCTGCTGGCGCACGGGCGGGGAGATCTGCGGCGCGGGTACTCGCTGCTGTGGTTCCTCAAGCTGGCGGGCTGCGTGAGCTTCTCGTCCACGCCGGTGGCGGCGGGTCCCGGCGAGGTGGTGGCGGTGCAGGAGTCCATCGCCCCGCGCAAGCGCAAGCCGCTGCCGCCGGAGACGGAGACGAACCTGCGGGACGGCGCGGTGAAGATCATCACCGGCAGCTACTTCCGTTGCCTGGGGCTGGACATCGCCGCGGACAGCGAGGCGGTGGAGCGCGCCTACCACGAGCTCGCCACGCACTTCCATCCGGACAGCTACGCCGAGTTCGACACCTCGGAGATGAAGGACCTGCTGGAGTCGGTGCAGGAGAAGCTGTCGGCGGCGTACCGGGTGTTGTCGGTGGAGGAGAAGCGCAAGGCGTACCTGCAGTACCTGATGTCGCGCATGGACGTGGGGCGCTCCACCACGGTGAACGTGGACGCGGAGATCATCCTGCGGCGCGGAGAGGCGGCGCTGAAGCGCAAGCAGTTCCGCTCGGCGCTCATCCACTTCGAGGAGGCGGTGACGCTCAACCCGCAGGAGCCCGAGTACTACTCGTACCTGGCGTGGGCCACGTTCCTGGCCGGCACGGGGCCGAAGGAGGACCGGGCCAAGGCGGCGCAGAAGGTGTTGCGCAAGGCGCTCTCGCTCAACCCGTACCTGGAGCGGGCGCTCATCATCTCGGCCATCATCGACAGCGAGATGGACGATGCGTCCGGGGCGCGCAAGAAGCTGTTGAAGGTGCTCGAGCTCAATCCCAACGCGAACCTCGCCAAGGCCGCGCTGCGCAAGGTGGGCCGGTGATTTCGTGATGTGGACGTCGTTGAGGCGGTTGCTGGGGTACGCCCGGCCGCACGTGGGGGTGCTGGTGACGGCCTTCGCGTGCATGGCGCTGGTGGGGCTGGCCACGGGCGCGTACGCGTACCTGATGGGCCCGGCGCTGCGTTTCCTGCTGTCGGGAGGCGAGGAGGGCTTTGGTGGCGCGCAGCCGGTGCCGTGGCTGTCGAGCCTGTCTCGCGAGGCCGTGCTTTGGGGCTTCCCGGTGGTGGTGCTGACGGTGGGGGTAGTGAAGGGCGTGGGGTACCTCGGGCAGTTCTATTTCATGGGCCTCTTCGCCCAGAAGGTGGTGGCGGACCTGCGGCGGGAGGTGTTCGTCCGGCTCACCTCGCTGTCGCCCGCGCAGCTGGCGCGCGAGCGGATGGGAGATCTGCTCAGCCGCTTCTCCGCGGACGTGCAGGCGGTGGAGCAGGCGGCCATGTACACCGTGGGCTCGTACCTGAGGGACTCGCTGCAGATCGTGGTGCTGGCGGGCGTGGCGCTGTCCATCAGCCCGATGCTGGGCGGGTTGATGTTGTGCGTGCTGCCGCTGGCGGCGCTGCCGGCCTCGAAGCTGACGCGCAAGGCGCTGAAGGGCACGCGCGAGGGCCAGGTGCAGCTGGGTCACCTCGCGGGGCAGTTGCAGGAGGGACTGGGCGGCATGCGCACCATCCAGGCCTTCAACGGGCAGGCGGCGGAGCTGGCGCGCTTCTCGGCGCACGCGCGGGCGCACGAGGAGGCGCTGGTGCGGGCCGCGTGGGCGCGAGGCGGAGTGCCTGGGGTGATGGAGGTGCTGGCGGCCGCGGCGTTGGCGGGAGCGCTGGCCTACGCGGCGGCTACGCACGCGATGGAGCCCGAGTCGCTGCTGTCGTTCCTCACCGCGGTGGTGCTGGTGTACCAGCCGGTGAAGGACCTGGGCCGGGTGACGCAGTTCGCGATGCAGGCGGGCGCGGCGGGCGAGCGGCTCTTCTCTCTGTTGGACCTGCGCCACCCGGTGGAGGACGTGCCGGGAGCGGTAGAGGCCCCGGCGCTGAAGAAGGGCATCCAGGTGGAGGGCGTGCGTTTCTCGTACGGGGAGCGGCGGGCGCTGGACGGACTGACGCTGGAGCTGCCGGTGGGCAGGGTGGTGGCGCTGGTGGGGCCGAGCGGTGGAGGGAAGAGCACGCTCACCAGCCTGCTGCTGCGCTTCGAGCGGCCCCAGGAGGGCCACCTGTCCTTCGACGGTGTGAACGTGGACGGCTACACGGCGGCGAGCGTGCGGGCGAAGTTCGCGCTGGTGACGCAGGAGCCGTTGCTCTTCTCGGGCAGCGTGCTGGACAACCTGCGGTACGCGAGGCCGGACGCCACGCGCGAGGAGGTGGAGGCGGCGGCGCGGGTGGCGAACGCGGACGGCTTCATCCGGGCGCTTCCCGAGGGCTACGAGACGCGGGTGGGCGAGCGCGGGGTGAAGCTGAGCGGAGGCCAGCGGCAGCGGCTGTGCATCGCGCGGGCGGTGTTGTCGAGGGCGCCGGTGCTGGTGCTGGACGAGGCGACGAGCAGCCTGGATCCGGAGAGTGAGCGCGAGGTGCAGGCGGCGCTGGCGGCGGTGCTGCCGGGGCGGACGGCGCTGGTGATCGCCCATCGCCTGTCGACGGTGGTGGACGCGGACATCATCTGCGTGGTGGAGGCGGGGCGGGTGGTGGAGCGGGGCAGCCACGCGGAGCTGTTGAAGGCGGGAGGCCGCTACGCGGCGTTGTGGGCGCTGCAGACGGCGGCACCGGAGCGGGGAGCGGCGTGAAACCCGCGGTGGTGGTGGGCAAGCTGCTCCGGGCGCTGCTGGGGCTGGTGCTGTTGGTGCTGGGCGTGGCGGGGTTCTTCACCCTGGCGGCCTCGTACGCGGAGTACCCGGTGGTGGCGTCCCAGACGGAGGGGCCGGGTTGGGTGCGAGGGGCCTTCCACGTGCACACGGTGCGCTCGGACGGGCGGGGCACTGTGGAGGAGGTGGCCGCGGCGGCGAAGGCGGCGGGCCTGCACTTCGTGGTGCTCACGGACCACAACGACGTGGCCCCGCGGGAGCCCGCCTTCGTGGACGGGGTATTGATGGTGCCGGGCGTGGAGCTGTCCACGGCACATGGGCACCTCGTGGCGTTCGGCCTGCGGCGTCCGCTGGAGGGCTTCCAGAAGTGGATGGACGGAGGGGAAGCCGAGGCGGCGGTGGAGAAGGCGGGTGGGGTGAGCGTGCTCGCGCACCCGGTGCAGAAACGCAACCCGTGGAGCCACGAGGAGGCGGCGCGGCGGGCGGATGGCTTCGAGCTCTACTCGGCGGACACGTTCTTCCGGGATGCGGTGCGGAATCCGTTCAGCCGGTTGCTGCCGGCGGTGGGGGCATCGTTCGGCAATCCGGTGCACGGGGTGATGCTCCTGGCCGAGCCGGGTCCCGAGCCGATGGAGAAGCTGCTGGCACTCGAGCGGGAGAAGCCGCGGGTGGCGCTGTGCGCGCACGACGCGCACGGTTTGCCGAGGTACGAGGACGTCTTCCGGGCGTTGGCGATGTACCTGCCGGACGTGCGGAAGCTCCCCGAGGACGCGCGGGCCGCGGCGGACCTGGTGGTGAAGGGCCTGGCGGGAGGAGGCGCCGTCTGCGCCTTCCGTGCGTTGGGGGAGCCCGAGGGCTTCACGTTGGAGGGCCTGAAAACGGAGAGACGTGAGGCCCAAGTAGGAGACGTGCTGACGGTGCACCTGCCACCGGGAGCCGGTGAGCGGGTGCGAATCGAGGTCCGAGGGGCGGGGAGGTTGAGACCGGATGGAAGGTCGGTGGAGCTGGTGGAGGAGGGGGCGGTGCAGGTGGAAGCGTGGGTGGAGGCACCGGGACGCTTCTTCGGAAGACAGTGGCGCCCCTGGATATCGCCGAGCCCGGTGAAGGTCCTGCCAGCACAAAAAACCCAGGTCCCCTGACCCAACCTCCCCTCGCCCTCCGGGAGAGGGACGGGGTGAGGGTGCCCGTCCCTGTCCTCCCCGCCGTGACCCCGCAAAGTGAAACGGCCGCCCCCGCGTGAGCGAGAGCGGCCGCCGTGTCACTGTGCGATCAACTCAGTTGTAGTCGGCGCTCAGCGAGAGGTTCTCGTAGCCGCCCTTCGCTCCGAAGACCTTGATGTAGTAGTTGCCGGGGCGAGCGTTGTTGAGGTTGCAGTTCTCGCTGTTGTGCTCCTTCACCTCGCGGCAGTCGTACTCGAAGTGGCTGGGCGCCGAGCCGTGCTGCACGTAGAGGTCCGCGTTGCCCGAGCCGCCGAAGATGCGGATGTGGATGTTGCGGTTGCCGTTGGCGGGAGCGGGGACCTCGAGCTTGTACACCTGCTCGGAGCCGGCCACGCCGGAGAGGCCGTTGAGCTGGATGCCCTTGGTGATGGGGATGTAGCCACCCTTCCAGGTGACCTTCAGCGTCACGCCGGAGTAGGCGCTGAAGCCGTTGAGCATGGCGTACCAGGTGCCCTGGGCCGGAGCGGCGAAGAGGCAGCTCTCCGCGTTGCCGGACTTGTAGGGACGGCAGTCGTACTGGGTGGTGTTCGGCGCGTTGGCGAAGCGCACGTACAGGTCCGCGTCACCCGTGCCACCGGAGATGCTGACCTCCAGATCGGTCGCGCCCTCGGGCACCTGGAAGCTGTAGTACGCCTTGGCGCCGCGGGCGCCGGAGATGTCGGAGATCGGCGTGTTCTTCTCGACCGGGATGCTGACCGGAGGAGGCACGGGCACGCCCACGCCCACGGCCTTCCAGGCGTTGGTCACCGAGGCGATGGTGGCCGCGTCGTAGCCCAGCTGCTGGGCGGCCTGCTCGGTGGCGACCTTGGCCTGCTCGAACGTGGTGCTCGGCGTCATCAGGTCCGCGTTGGCCTTGTAGAAGATGCGCGAGGCCTTCTCGATGCCGATGCCGGCCACGGCCTGGGTCGTCTTCCCCTTCGGGTGCGTACCACCCTCGCTCAGCAGGTAGAAGGCCAGGTTGGAGATACCGGAGCTGTAGTGCACGTCCACGCCCGCGGCGTAGTCCGGGTAGTAGTCCAGCGACGTGCCATCCTGGGTGGGGTTGGCCATGTAGCGCAGGGCGTCGCCCGGGGTGGCCGGCGTCCACACGTCGTCGCCGATGAGCCAGGTGCGCGGGCTGACGACCTTGCCGTCGCCGTACCACTCGCACACGGCGCCGAAGATGTCGGACATGGACTCGTTGAGGCCGCCGGACTCACCCGAGTAGATGAGGTCCGACTCGTTGTCCGTCACGGCGTGGGTCAGCTCGTGGGCGGTCACGTCCAGCGAGTTGGCCAGGTTGGAGGCGGTGACGCCGTCGCCGTCGCCGTACACCATCTGGGTGCCGTCCCAGAAGGCGTTCACGTACTTGACGCGGTGGTGCACGGTGCTGATGAGCGTGGCGCCCGCGTTGTTGATGGAGTCACGGCCGTACAGGCTCTGGTAGCAGTTGTAGACGGTGCCCAGGTGGTCGTAGTTGGTGTTGACGACCGCGTCGGCCACGGGCTCCTGGCCCTCGGAGCGGGTCAGGGTGCCGGGCAGGGTGGACAGCGTCTTGCCGTCGTACAGCCTGCGGTTGAGGCCGGTGTGCACGTGCGGGATGCGCAGCAGCACGGAGCCGTCGGCGGCGTTCACCAGCACCGAGTCGTCCACGGGGGTACCGTCGGCCTGCTCACCGGTCTGGCGGACTTCGTACACCAGCGCGAGCTTGTCGCCGTTGCGGAAGTAGAAGAGCTCCGGCGAGCCGGCGAAGCGGGCGGCCTGGGGGGCCTCGCGGTCCTGCTCGGCGGCGGACAGGGCCGCCTCGGGGGCGATGGAGGCCTTCACCGGGCCCACCAGGTCACCGCGTACGTTGGTGTTGGCCGCGATGATCTTCCCGCCGCGCGCGTGCAGGCGCAGCTCGCCGCCGTAGATGGCCCGGCCGTTGTGGCTCACCGCATAGCGGAAGTGGGTGTCACCCTGCGCATCCGTGTAGGAGCGCTTGAGGGTCAGGTTGCCCGCGTCCAGCTTGAACTGGGGCGCGATGGTGGCGAGCACGGGGCTCAGGTCCGCGGTGAGGCCGGCCTCGGGCAGGGCGCCCAGGTCACCGGTGATGAAACGGGCCACGCCGTCCTTGTCCGCGTCCACCACGTTGTTGCCGAGCGCGGACGCCAACGTCCGGACCGCCCCGGGCTTGTTGTTCTCAGCCGTGCTGCCTTCGGTGCAGGCGCCCATCATCAACGACAGGGCCGCAACTCCCATTACTCCACGGATGCGATTCGCCACTGTGCTGCCTCCTGATCCTTGTGCCTCAAGGATGGAAAACACTGTGCACGAGGGGTCCGACATTTTCAAGGATTGCTGATAAGTTCTGTTTATCCTGTTTTCCCAAATTCTGAGAAAGATTCTGGGTTGAAGGTTTTGGAGGGAAGAGCAGGAAGGGGGATGTGTGCTGTCGGGAGGGGCGGCATCTGGTAGAGGGGCGAGGCCCGGGTGCCATGCGACTGCTCTACGTCCTCGCCAGTTATGTGCTGTTCGCCGTGCTGTTCCCGGTGTTGTCGCTGCACCGCAAGACGCGGCACGGGCTGCGGCAGCGGCTGGGTTTCTACGCGGAGGGCGAGTTGCCCGCGCGGGGGCCGGGGCCGACCATCTGGATGCACGGGGCGAGCGCGGGGGATCTGTTGGCGCTCTCGCCGATGTTCGGACCGTTGAGGGCGCGCTTTCCGGGGTGCCGCATCGTGCTCTCCACGATGACGAACTCGGGCTACATGATGGGGCGCGAGCGGCTGGCGAAGCAGGTGGACGGGGTGGTGTACGCGCCGTACGACCTGTGGGGCGCGACGCGGCGGGCGGTGAAGGAGATTGGCCCGGACCTGCTGGTGCTCGAGTACACGGAGATCTGGCCGAACCTCATCCGCGCGGCGAGCCGGGCGGGAGGGAAGGTGGTGTTGACGAACGGGCGGTTCTCTCCGGCGCAGCAGGGGAAGTACCGGCTGTTCTTCGGGCTGATCGGCAACCCCTTGAGGGACATGGAGCTGTTCCTGATGAGGGGGGAGGACGAGGCGGAGCGGGTATTGGGGTTGGGGGCGCCGGGCGAGCGGGTGTTCGTGACGGGGAACACGAAGTTCGACGCGTTGGCGGTGGCGGATCAGGGGCAGGAGGACGAGACGCTGCGGAGCGCGTTGGGGTTGAAGGTGGGGGAGCGGGTGTGGATCGCCGGGAGCACGCACGAGGGTGAGGAGGAGCACCTGTTGGGGGTGTACCGGCGGTTGTTGGAGGCGCACCCGGACCTGAGGCTGGTGATCGCGCCGAGGTACATCGAGCGAGCGGGGCGGATCGTGGGGTTGGTGAAGGAGGCGGGGCTGAGCGCGGGGTTGCGCTCGAAGGGGAACGAGGAGGGAGGGCAGGTGGTGGTGCTGGACACGATTGGAGAGTTGTCGAGGGCGTACCGGCTGGCGACGCTGGTGTTCGTGGGCGGATCGTTCACGACGAGGGGAGGGCAGAACATCCTGGAGCCGGCGGGGCAGGGGAAGCCGGTGTTGTTCGGTCCGCACATGGAGAACTTCCGGGACAGCGTGCAGGTGTTGGTGGGGAGGGGAGGCATCCAGGTGAAGGATGGGGAGCAGCTGTACCGGGTGATGACGGAGCTGTTGGCGAAGCCGGAGACGGTGGGTTCGCTGGGGGAGTTGGCGAGGGCGACGGTGAGACAGATATCGGGAGCGAGCCAGCGCAACGTGGAGCATATGGCGAACGCCCTGGCGAAGAAGCATCACCCCGTGCCCCCCAATCCCAATCACCCCTCGCCCTCCGGGAGAGGGACGGGGTGAGGGTGCCCGTCACCGTGCTGGCCTCCGGAGGAAACCAGCGATGAAAATCCTGCACCTGCTCGCGAGTCCATTCTGGAGTGGCCCCGCGGAGAACGTGGCGTTGCTGGCGTTGGCGCAGCGCGAAGCGGGGCACGAGGTCACGGTGGCGGTGGATCGCCGGCGGACGGAGGTGAGCTCGGAGGAGCCGGGAGCGCCGAGGTTCGAGGCCTTGGGTCTGTTGGACGAGGGAGGGCTGGAGCTCTCGGTGAAGTCGCCGCCGTGGAAGGTGTGGGGAGACACGAGGCGGCTGAGGCGGATGCAAGTGGACGTGGTGCACGCGCACTTCACGCACGATCACCTGGTGGCGCGTTGGGGAAGGCCGGGGGGCGCGGTGTTGATCCGCTCGGTGCATGCGCCGAGGTCGCTGCGGGCCTCGCTGCCGGCGGCGGATGCGTACACGGTGCCCTCGTCATCGCTCATCACGAAGCTGGTGGGGAAGAGGGTGAGGGTGCTGCCGCCGCTGGTGGATCCGCTGTTCCGTCCCGCGGAGGACCGAGAGGAACTCCGGAGGGAGCTGGGACTGAAGGGGGAGCCGCTGGTGGGAATGGTGTCGACGTTCCAGGCCTCGAGGAGACATGAGCTGGCGGTGGAGGCCTTCGCGAGGTTGCGCCAGAAGAAGGCGGGAGGGCGGCTGGTGTTGGTGGGGGATGGAGGGTTGGTGGAGCCGGTGCGCGAGCAGGTGAGGAGGCTGGGGTTGGAGGAAGGGGTGACGTTCGCGGGGTACCAGAAGGGCGAGGCGTTCGTGCGCTGGCTGAGGGCGCTGGACGAGGTCTGGGTGTTGGGGTTGGGGAACGACTGGAGCGCGAGGGCGGCGGCGCAGGCGAGGGCGTGTGGAGTCCGGGTAGTGGCGGTGGACGAGGGGAACCTGCCGTCGCTGGCGGACGTGCTGGTGGAGGAGTTGACGCCAGAAGCGGTGGTGGCGGCGTCGGAGTCGGGAGCGAGGGCGCTGGTGGAGCACCCGAGCAACGCGAGTATCGCCGCGGACGTGCTGGCGCTCTACGAGCAGGCGAGGGCGGAGCGGTGAGCGAGGGCGCCCCGAAATCACAGGCGCCGACGGCGATCGAGCGGGTCTTCTACCCGGAGAAGCCGGAGCCGTGGAGCCGGAGGGCGGCGTTGGCACCGCTGGAGGTACTGGCGTGGGGCTACGGAGCGGGGGTGAGGCTGAGGGGAGCGCTCTATGACGCGGGGGTGCTGCGAGGCGAGCGGGTGGAGGGGCTGCGGGTGGTCTCGGTGGGCAACCTGAACGTGGGAGGGACGGGGAAGACGCCGGCGGTGCTGTACCTGGCGGAGTTGTTGGTGCGGGAGGGGAGGAGGGTGGGCATCCTGACGCGAGGGTATGGGCGGAGCTCGAAGGAGCCGTTGAGCTTCACGGGAGCGGGGCCGTTGCCCTCGGTGGAGGAGGCGGGGGACGAGCCGTTGTTGCTGGCGCGCCGGTGTCCGGAGGCGAGGGTGCTGGTGGGTGCGGATCGGCGGACGCTGGCGCGCCGGGCGAGGGACGAGTTCGGGTTGGAGGTGGTGCTGCTCGACGACGGCTTCCAGCACCGGAAGCTGGCGAGGGACGAGGACGTGGTGGTGGTGGACGAAGCGGTGGGTTTCGGCAATGGCCGGATGTTGCCGCGAGGCCCATTGCGCGAGCCGCTCACGGGACTTCGCCGGGCGACGCTCTTCTGGGTGCGAGCCGCGGCGGTGCCCGGGCCGGAGCTGCCACCTCTATTGGCGCCATGCGTGAGGACGCGTTACCGGCCCACGGCCTGGGTGGATCCAGCGGGAGGGCTCCACCCGGTGGAGGCGCTGTCGGGGCAGCCGGTGTTGGCACTGGCGGGACTTGCCCGGCCGGGGGGATTCCTGAGGACGCTGGGGGAGTTGGGGGCGGACGTTCGGGGGACGGCCTTCTTTCCGGACCACCATCGCTTCAGCGAGCGGGAGCTCCACGAGGTGAGCAGCCGGGCGGCGGGCCTGGGCGCGCGGGTGGTGACGACGGAGAAGGACCGGGTGCGGCTGCCCGGAGGCTTCGAGACGTGGACGGTGAGGCTTGGGGTGGATGTGCTCGAGGGCGAGTCGCACCTCCGGCGGGCGCTCGGGCTCGGGTAGGAAAAGGTCGGCTTGTGGAAGGGGAGTTGCTGTGGGACAACGCGCCGCCATGGCTGCCGTGTTGCCCGCCCGAGTGACTGCTTCCCCCTTGGCCCAGTATGCGTTGGCCTTCGCGCGCCGGAGGGTGCTGCTGGTGGGGGACCTGGTCGCGGACCATTACATCTACGGCCAGACGGACCGGGTGAGCCGGGAGGCGCCGGTGCTGATCGTGCGTCACGAATCCTCGGAGGTGAAGCTGGGAGGCGGGGCGAACGTGGCGGCGAACGTGCGTTCGCTGTCGGGCCGGGTGACGGCGGTGGGGCTGTTGGGCGCGGACGAGATGGGGAAGGCGTTGCGGAAGCTGTTCGCCGAAGCGGGGATCGAGCTGAGCGCGGTGAGTGCGAAGGGCGTGGAGACGGAGACGAAGACGCGCATCCTGGCGGGAGGGGTGAACACGACGCGGCAGCAGATGTTGAGGCTGGATCGAGGGCAGCGGGGGCCGTTGCCGCCGAAGCTGAGACGCGCGTTGGTGAAGAGGGTGGAGGAGGCGGCGAAGGACGCGGACGCGGTGGTGGTGTCGGACTATGGAGCGGGGGTGGTGGGGGAGGAGATGAGGGAGGCGTTGAGGAGGCTGGCGGCGGAAGGGCTGCCGGTGTGCGTGGACAGCCGCTACAGCCTGTCGGCGTTCACGGGGGTGACGGTGTGCAAGCCCAACGAGCCGGAGCTGCACTCGCTGGTGGGGAGGCCGTTGAGGACGGAGGCGGAGCTGCTGGAGGCGGGGCACGAGGTGGTGAAGCGGCTGAAGTGCCAGGCGCTATTGGTGACGAGGGGCCGGCACGGGATGGCGCTCTTCGATGCGAAGGGCGGGCTGGACGTGATTCCGGTGCATGGGGCGAAGGAGGCGGTGGACGTGACGGGAGCGGGGGACACGGTGATCGCGGCCTTTTCGCTCGGGCTGGCGGCGGGAGGGAGCTTCGGGGACGCGGCGAGACTGGCGAACGTGGCGGGAGCGTTGGCGGTGCAGAAGCCGGGGACGGCGACGGTGGCGCGGGACGAGCTGTTGGGCGAGCTGAGGAGTGCGCGGTGAGGACGTTGGACAAGGTGCAGCGGTTGGCGGAGGTGGTGGAGCAGCGTGAGCGCTGGAGGGCGGAGGGGAAGACGGTGGCGTTGGCCAACGGGGTATTCGATCTGCTCCACGTCGGGCACGTGCGTTACCTGGAGGGTGCGAAGGAGTTGGCGGACTGCCTGGTGGTGGCGGTGAATTCGGACGCCTCGACGAGGGCGTACAAGGGGCCGGGCCGGCCGCACATTCCCGAGGGGGAGAGGGCGGAGATGGTGGCGGCGCTGGCGTGTACGGATCGGGTGATGGTGTTCGACGAGCCGAACGTGAGGAACATCATCCGGGCGTTGAAGCCGGACGTGCACGTGAAGGGGACGGACTACACGCCGGACACGATTCCCGAGGGTGACGAGGTGAGGGCCTACGGAGGACGGGTGGCGGTGGCGGGGGATCCGAAGAATCACAGCACGACGGAGCTCGCGCAGCGGCTGCAAGCGGAGCGAGGGACGAAGTAGGGGAGGGGAGGAATGAATCTCCCGGACTGGCTGCTCGCGACACTGGCGTGCCCGAGCTGCAAGGGCCCGCTCACAATTTCCCCTCTCCCCCCGGGAGAGGGACGGGGTGAGGGTATCCGCCCCTCGGGTTCTCCTCCCGGGAGCACCACTCCGTCCGAGCTGTGCTGCGCCACCTGTGCCCGCGCGTACCCCATCCGTGACGGAGTGCCGGTGTTACTCCCCGAGGAATCGCGCCCACTGAGCTCAGGAAGCTGAAGTCCGTACCGGGACTCCTGAGGCGAAGGCGCTCACCTCTTCGAAGACACGAGCGGGCAGATCTCCCCCGGAGTCGACGACGGGGGTGAGGTCGACCATGCGATGGGGTGGGAGAGGATGTCCCCAGCGGGCCATGTCCATGCGGAAGAAGAGTCCGAGGGTGGGGGCACCGACGGCGACGGACAGGTGCATGGGACCGGTGTTGTTGCAGACGGTGAGGCCGGCGGAGCGCATGAGGGCCGCGAGCTCGTCGATGTTGGTAGGAGGGGCGAGCTGGGAGCCTGGGGCGGAGGCGACGACGGAGCGGGCGAGTTCCTCCTCACCGGGGCCCCAGGTGACGATGGGAGTGCGCCCGGAGGCGATCAATGCCCGGGCCGCGGCGGCGAAGGCCTCGGGAGGGATGCGTCTCCAACCCAGTCTCCCACCGGGGTTGACCACGGCGCGGGGCGAACTGGAGCCAGCGTCGAGCCATGAGCGGAACGAGTCACTGACCTGGGGAGGCCGGAAGGACATCGCCTCACGGGGCGCGCCGGGAACGAGGGGGGAGAGCAGGTGCACGCGTTGGAGCACCTCGCGGGTCGTATCTTCCCGAGCGGGGACGGAGAGCGAGTGGAGATACCGGACGGGCCACTGGTGGGGGCCGATGACGATGGCGCGAGGCCCCACGAGCCGGGAGATGAGGGCGGAGGTAACGGAGGGAGTGGACCAGTTGGAGCAGTCGACGACGACGTCATAGTGCTCGCGCCGGAGGGCGCGGATGCCGGGGGCGAGGGCGCCGAGCCAGAGGAGACGCCGGTCGAAGGGGATGATGCGGTCCGCCTCGGGGTGGCCAGCGAGGACGCGGGCGACCTTCGAGTGGACGAGGACATGGACCGCTGGAGGTTGGGATGCCGCCTTGAGGGTGGAGAGGAGAGGGGTGGTGAGGAGGGCCTCCCCCACCCGGTTGTCGAGCCGGACGAGGAGGATGCGCCGGGGGGAGGGGAGGGGGGTTCCGGGCATCCGCCGCCGGCCGGGACGCCAGAGGAGGGCGGAAGCCACCAGAGCGAGTGCCAGCTTCGCCCACAACTCGAGCCGCTTGTGCCAGACCATCGGGGGGCGGACCATAGCAGAGAGGATTCGCGCAGGTGGCTTGACCTGTTGGCCGGAAGCGCCTAGCAAGCCGCCAATGCTGAAGAGCATGACTGGATTCGGAGCGGGGCGCGCGCGGGTGCGCGACGAGGAGTTTTCCGTCGAGCTGCGCTCGCTCAACCACAAGTTCTGCGAGGTGAAGGCGCGGGTGCCGCGGGAGTTGGCGGCGCTGGAGGCGGCGCTGGTGAAGCAGGTGAAGGACCGGCTCGCGCGCGGCTCGGTGGAGGTCTTCATCAAGAGGCAGACGGTGACTGCGGCCGGGACGGTGCCGGTGGTGGACATCGGACTGGCGCGGGAGTACTCGCGGGCCTACCGCCAGGTAGCCGAGGCGCTCGGGATGATGGCCGAGGTGTCCTGGACGCATGTGGCCAACCAGCCGGGGGTGATGCGGCTGGAGGAGCGGGGGATGGACGTGGAGGCGGCCACGCAGGCGGTGCAGGAGGCGCTGGCCCAGGCCCTGAGCGCGCTGGAGCAGATGCGCCAGGTGGAGGGCGAGGCCATCCGTGCGGATCTGGAGGCCCGGCTCGGACTCATCGAGCGGTGGAGCCAGGAAGTGGCCCAGATGGCGCCGAAGTCGGTGGAGGACTACCGCCATCGGCTGGCCGAGCGCGTGGCCGAGCTGGCGCGAGGCATCTCCGTGGACGAGCAGCGGCTCGCCCAGGAGGTGGCCATCTTCGCCGAGCGGACGGACATCGCCGAGGAGATGACGCGGCTGGCGAGCCACCTCGAGCAGTTCCGTCATCTCATGGCGGGAAGCGAGCCGTCGGGCCGCCGCATGGACTTCCTCGTGCAGGAGATGCACCGGGAGGTGAACACCACGGGCTCGAAGAGCCAGCACGCGGAGATCTCCTCGCGCGTGGTGTCGATGAAGGCAGAAGTCGAGCGAATCCGCGAACAGGTCCAG
>NZ_MPOI01000017.1:0-5000 GCF_001896145.1 Archangium sp. Cb G35 | reverse complement strand
TAGCTCACTGGTCGAGACAGGCCGCGCCGAAAATGTAACGGGGCTCAAGACTAGCGCCGAAGCTTCGGATTGCATGCGCCTGGCGCATGCAGTGGTAGGGGAGCGTTGCAACTACGGCGAAGGTGGACCGCAAGGGCCGCTGGAGTGGTTGCGAGTGCTGATGCCGAAATGAGTAGCGATAAAGGGGGTGAGAAACCCCCTCGCCGTAAACCCAAGGTTTCCTGGGTCAAGTTAATCTTCCCAGGGTTAGCCGGAACCTAAGCCGAGGCCGAAAGGCGTAGGTGATGGAAAGCAGGTTAATATTCCTGCGCCATCTTGTAGACGTTGAACCGAGGAAGGACGGAGAAAGCTAGACGAGCTGGCCGGTGGTTGTGCCAGTCCAAAGGCGTAGGGGTGTCGCGTACGATGAAAAGGCGCGGCAGTCATCCCCGAGACCCCATGGCGTCCCGCAAGGGATTAGTCGTTGATGCTCGGCTTCCAAGAAAAGTTCCGCGGGGAGTCTACAGGGTGTCCGTACCGCAAACCGACACAGGTGGGTGAGGAGAAAATCCTAAGGCGCTTGAGAGAACTCTCCTCCAAGGAACTAGGCAAATTTCCACCGTAACTTCGGAAGAAGGTGGGCCTCTGGTAGGTGTAGGCGTACAGCTGAAGCCGAGAGAGGTTGCAGAGAAATGGCGGTAGCGACTGTTTACCAAAAACACAGGACTCTGCGAAGGCAAGAAGCCGACGTATAGGGTCTGACTCCTGCCCGGTGCTGGAAGGTTAAGGGGATTCGTCAGCCGCAAGGCGAAGCGATGATCCGAAGCCCCAGTAAACGGCGGCCGTAACTATAACGGTCCTAAGGTAGCGAAATTCCTTGTCGGGTAAGTTCCGACCTGCACGAATGGAGTAACGACTTCCGCACTGTCTCGGAGAGGGACTCAGCGAAATTGAAATAGCTGTGCCGATGCAGTTTACCCGCAGCAAGACGGAAAGACCCCGTGAACCTTTACTACAACTTGACAGTGACACTAGGGTTCGACTGTGTAGGATAGGTGGGAGCCTTTGAAGCCGGGCCGCTAGGTTCGGTGGAGGCAACGGTGAAATACCACCCTGTCGGATTCTGGTGTCTAACCATGCTCCTTTAGCGGGAGTTGGGACACTGTCTGGTGGGTAGTTTGACTGGGGCGGTCGCCTCCCAAAATGTAACGGAGGCGCGCGATGGTTCCCTCAGCCCGATTGGAAACCGGGCGTCGAGTGCAATGGCATAAGGGAGCTTGACTGCGAGACCGACAGGTCGAGCAGGTGCGAAAGCAGGTCATAGTGATCCGGTGGTCCTGAATGGAAGGGCCATCGCTCAACGGATAAAAGGTACTCCGGGGATAACAGGCTTATCTCCCCCAAGAGTTCACATCGACGGGGAGGTTTGGCACCTCGATGTCGGCTCATCGCATCCTGGGGCTGGAGCAGGTCCCAAGGGTTTGGCTGTTCGCCAATTAAAGCGGTACGCGAGCTGGGTTCAAAACGTCGTGAGACAGTTTGGTCCCTATCTGCTGTGGGCGTAGGATACTTGAGAGGCTCTGACCTTAGTACGAGAGGACCGGGTTGGAGACACCGCTGGTGTACCAGTTGTCTCGCCAGAGGCATCGCTGGGTAGCCATGTGTCGATTGGATAACCGCTGAAAGCATCTAAGCGGGAAACCGACCTCAAGAACAGGTATCCCGGGCGCAAGCCCCTGAAGACCCGTCGAAGACTACGACGTTGATAGGCCGGGTGTGTAAGCGCGGTAACGCGTTGAGCTAACCGGTACTAATTGGTCGTGCGGCTTACTGACCTCAATCTCTCACGAGCTCCACCCCACCGGGGAGGGAGTAGGGGATTCGAGGCCAAGGTCGAGGCCCCGAGCGCGCTTGAGAAAGCAGCGCCGGGCCCGGAAGAAGGCACCAGCTTCTCTGAAGCAGAATTGAAAACTACCCTTTGTATGCACGAGTCACTCAGTTTCCGGTGGCAATGTCGGAGGGGTCCCACCCGTTCCCATCCCGAACACGGAAGTTAAGCCCTCCAGAGCCGATGGTACTCCGCGGGAAACCGCGCGGGAGAGTAGGTCGCTGCCGGATTTTTTTTGAAGGCCCCGAGTCCTCACAACACGTGAGAACTCGGGGCCTTCGCCTTTGCGGGCTACTGCATTTCTCCGCTCCGCGTGTGTCTTTCCGCGGCGCCGTGCCTTGCTCCACACCCTTTTCATCTTCGCGCTGGCGATGCCTCTCCAGGCTTGCTTGATTGGTGTTCCACCCTTCAAGTCCAGGAGCTCCTCGTCCATGAAGCACCTGCTGCGCCCCGCCCTTGGTGGTCTCCTCGCCCTCGCTGTCTTCCTCTCCCCCGAGCGCGCCGAGGCGGCTGATTTCCGGCTCACCCTCGGTGGTGACTACCAGATCGACACCGGCGCCTTCTTCCATCTCACTGGCGCCGTCGACTTCGTCTTCGTCGGCCCCCTCTCCATCGGCACCCGCTTCGGTGCCCTCCTCACCACCAACCCCAATACCCTCGGCGTTCCCCTCGATCTGAGTCTCCGCTTCAACCCCCGGCGCACCCCCCTCTACGTGGAGGTCCTCGGCGGTCCGTGGATCTTCTTCGAGGGTGATGTCTTCCGCGCCCACGCCGCCTTCGGCTTCGGCTACCAGGGCCGCTCCGTCAGCTTCGGCCTCGAGGTCGGTTACCTCCAGCCCAGGCCTCATGTCGGTCTGCGCCTCGGCTGGCGCTTCTAGCCTCCGCCTCGCCCGGCCTGGCCAGGCGCGAGATCAGTAGTGCGGCGGTTTCTCGTGCTGCCTCGCGTCCACCAGGCCGGGCTCGTCCTGCAGCTTCTTCTTCAGCTGCTCCACCTCCGCCCTCAGCAGGTCCATCTCCCGCTGCTGGGTGTACAGCACCTCGCTCAGCTCCTGCAGCAGCTCCTGCTGCTGCATGTAGCGCAGCTCCAACTCCACGATCCGCGACTCGTCTTCCATTCCCCTGGGATAACCCGGTCTCACGCTCGTTGTCCCGGGTCGCGGTTCCGTTGTCCTCTGGCGCTCCCCATGGATGCCTCCCGTTACCTCCTCCGCGCCCGTGAGCTCCTCGATCGTGGCCGGCCCGAGCTCGCCGAGTCCGCCTTGAGCGATGCCATCGATGCCTCCGTCCAGGCCGAGGACCTCGTCATGCTCACCCGCGCTCGCATGGCCCTGGGTGAGCTGCTGGCCTCCGAGGGCCGCGACGACGAGGCCATTCCCTTCCTCCAGGCTGTCGTTCGCACGGAGATCGCGGATGGTTCCGTTGATCTCGAGGTCAAGGCCGCTGCCCGGTTGCTCCGGCGGATCCGCGGCATCCCCGAGTGAGGTGACTCGGGTTTGAACCCGGGGTCTCGATACCCTCACCCCGTCCCTCTCCCGGGGGGAGAGGGGTTCTTGGTGTGAGTGGGGTTCTTGGTTCTTGGATTACGGCGTGCGGCAGGCGCTTCTCACCGCGTCCATCCGCTCCGGAAACCGTCTCTCCAGGTCCATCCTCGTCGCCCTCATGTCGTCCAGCCGCCCTGTCTGTCTTTGAATCTCACACAGCGCAGACAGCGGTCTCATGTCCGACATGTCCAGGCGATCCGCTTCCCTCAACGCCTCCTCCGCCCCCTCCACGTCTCCCACCCGGTACGCCGCCATCCCCAACTGGTAGTGCCCCATCACCAGCCCCGGCTCCTCCTCCACCGCCTTCGCGAACAGTTCCTTCGCTTCACCCATCCGCCCCTGCGCCACCCTCACCAGCCCCTCCTCCACCCAGATCCTCGCCCTCCCCAGCTTCTCCTCCAGCTTCTTCAAAACCTGGATCGCTTCCTCTCCCCGGCCCGCCGCACTCAACAGCCTCCCGTACCTGAGCCCCACTCCCGTCTCCCCGGGCTCCTTCCCGTACGCCTCCTCCACCGCCTTCAGCGCCCCCGCCAGATCCCCGTCCCTCTCCGCGAAGTCCGCTCTCAATAGCGCTCCCCTCGCATCCCCTGGCGCCAACTCCGCCACCCTCGCCAGCGACTCCTCCTCGCACCGGTTCATCCGCTGCCCGTGGCATACCCTCGCCAGCAAGAGCTGCGTCTCCACTTCCCCCGGCTCCAGCCGCTCCGCTTCCTTCGCCAGCTCGTAGGCGTCCAACGGCGCTCCCTCCATCAAGAGCTCCGCCCCCGCCCTCAGGTGCTCTCCCCTCGTCTTCGGGTTCTCCTTCAGCTTCTTCAGCACCTGCGCCCGTTGCACCGCGTCCGGAATCGCCTTCGCCATCGCCAGCTCCTGCTCCGGCATGTTCCTCGGCAGGAATAGCGGGATCAGGTGCACCACGAAGGCCACCGTGCAGGCGATCAGCACTCCCTTCATGCCCCGCTCGAGCCACCAGTGGCGCGGCCTCTCCGGCGCTCCCGACTCTTCCGGGGGCTGCTCGGGGCCTCGGTGCTTCCGGGTCTCTTCGGCGGGCGGCGGTACGTTCAACACGGCCCTTCGACTCTAAGGGACTCGCCGCCCCCTTCGCAGCGCCCCCCGCCCACTCCCCTGGTCAGTGCCCGACACCCGTTGCCAGCAGCAATCAGCCAGGCTCATCACCCCCCTCGCCTCAGGACACCGCCCTCAGCCTCGGCCTCGGCCTCTCCGGCAACTCCTCCCCACAGCTCCAGCACAGCTCGAAGTTCCCCGGGTTCTCCTCCCGGCACCCCGGGCACTCCACCTCCCTCGCCGCCTTCTCCCCATCCCCCTCCAACTCCTCCACCAGCTCCCTCGCCCTCCCCACCTCCTCCTCCGGCACCCACAACTCCACCCACGTCTCCGTGCTCGGTATCTCCCCCGCCAACGGCGCCAGGCTCTCCCCTCGCACCTCCACCGACAACCCCGAGCCCATCAGCAAACCCGCCCTCAGCCGCGCCTCCCCCGCCGTCCGGTGTACCGAAAACCTCACTCGCTTCATCGTCCCTCTCTACCCACCCCCCCYCCCTCCCCCCCCCCCCCCCCCCCCCCCCCCCCCCCCC
>NZ_MPOI01000026.1:0-99012 GCF_001896145.1 Archangium sp. Cb G35 | reverse complement strand
CCATGAGGACGGCCGCGGGGATGAAGCCCACCAGATAGCCGCCGGTCGGCCCGAGCACTTGTGCCCAACCGCTGGCCCCCTTGGAGTAGAACGGCAGTCCCACCGCCCCGAGCAGGACGTAGGCGAGCTGCCCGGCCACTCCACGCACGGGCCCGAGCGCGGCGGCCGTGAGGACGACCGCGAGCGTCTGGCCCGTGATGGGCACCGGGGAGCCCGGCACCGCGATGGCAACCTGCGCGAGCAACGCGGTGAACAGCGCGGCGCCAAGCACGAGCGCCCCATCATGGACGCGCGTGCGTGCGAAGACGTCGGCGAGGACGCGAGGCGGTGGAGAACCCATGCCCGCGCTCAATGCCGTCCCACCAGGGAGGAGTGCGAACAGCGGGACGACTCGGAGGGGCGTGGAGACACGAACCGATGCTCAACGAGGACGAGCTCCGATGCAAGACTCCACCCGGGCAAGGTGCCGTCCGTGAGCACCTCGGTGGCCAAGTCATCCGGCCTGGCGCTACGTCACTGCCCACGGATGAACTCGAAACGCCCGGCCCCAGAGAGCCTCGAGTACATCAGGTCGATGTGACCGTCGTTGTCGAGGTCGGCAAGGTCGGCATTGGCTTCTGCAAACCCCGACATCGGACTGGCGCCGACGATCGTGTTCGACGCGTCGAGTGAGATGGCGTTGCTCAAACTGGCAACGCTCCGGAAGTAGATCCCGCTCATGTTGTTGTAGAGCAGGCGGTTTTTCGGAGCGAAGTAAACCATCGGGGTCCCGGAGTTGCTGAGGTCCGCCACAATGGGAGTACCGCTGACTTGCTCGACCGGCATGGTGATGCGGCTCGACAGGAAGGTGTCATCCGACGCATTCGACTGCAGATACACGCCGTCAGTCGAGTTCCCTTGGGGAATGACCACGAGATCCGGCTTTGAGTCCTCGTTCAGGTAACCGGTTGAAAAGAACCCCATCTTCGGGACAACGTGGCTGACTCGCTCCGAGTTCGAGAAGGAGTTCGTGGCACTCTGCCTGTAGATGTGAATCGTGGCATCGTCGCTGCTGTCTCCCACGATTCCGACAATGTCGAGACGTCCGTCGTCGTTCATGTCGGCAATGCGAACCTGGGTATAGCGCTGAGCCGTACTGGTCACCAGCTCACTCTCTCGAGAGAATCTGCCACTGCCAATGCCCCGGTAGATGGTGATCCGGTAGGTCGCGTTCTGGACGCCGCCGACCAGGACCAGATCCAGGATCCCGTCGCGGTCGAGATCCGCCACGGCGAGGTCAGTCGCCTGTTTCTGGTAGTCGGCCGTTCCGTCGGTATCCTCGACGCAATCCGGGGAACCGAAGATTCCTCCGAAGTTGAGCATCAGGCAGATCCCTGCCTGATAGCTGCTCTTGCTGTAATAGGCGAAGGCGATGTCGAGGAATCCATCGCCCTGGGCATCGAGAAACTGTAGACCCATGATGAACGGGTAGTCAGAAGCAAGGCGGGCATCGAAGGCGTACTGCTGGGTGCTGGGGTTGTACTTGTAGAGATAAACCCCGGCGCCCACGCTGTTTCCGAAGCCATCCATGCCTGCGGCGTAGATGAAGTCCAGGTATCCATCTCCGGTGTAATCACCAATGGCGCGCGAGAGGTCCGGCCACACGCGATAGTGGCCATACGTCGAAGAGGGGTTGAACGTCTGGGTCGGTATGTAGCTGGTATTGGGCACCGACACTGACGCATGACCATAGGAGCTCCGGGCAAGGCCATTGTCATGAAGCTCTGTCTCGTACAGGCCGGCCCGGGAGGGGAGGCTCACCACGCCAGAGGAACTGACGGCCGAGCTGTGGACGACGGAGTGGGAGTAACGGTCCCGGAACCGCAGCTGCAGGTTCGAGGGGGAACTCGCGTTCCGATAATCGATGGTGACGTTGTCGTCGGGGGCTCCGGAAATGTTTTTCGAGTAGAGCCTGAAGTGGGTGTCGGGTTGGAAATCCGCCGTCACACTCTTCGCTTCATCCATCGTCACGGTGCAACTGCTCGTGCCGCTGCACCCACCTCCCAACCACCCGGTGAAGGTGGAATACCTCCCCGGCGTCGGGCTCAGTGTCACCGTGCTGCCGTTCGGGAACAAGGCCACACTGGCAGTGGCCGGGTGGCTGATTCCGCTTGGTTCGGAGGAGACGGAACCTGTACCGGCCCCTGTCAGGGAGACGCTGAGCGAGTGCAATACCGCACTACAAGCCGCATTGCATGCGGAGCAGCTCGATTGGCCGTTGGGGCATACGGGCTCGGTGACCGTGTTGCCGTCATCGCAGGCTTCAGAGCTGCTCCGCACTCCATCTCCGCAGACAACAGGCGGAGCTGGCGAAGGCGGAGCTGGCGGCTTCTCGTGGGTACAACCTGCTGTGAGCAATGACAGTCCAGCTGCCAGAAAGAAGAGAAGCTGCTGTGCCTTCGGTTTCATCCGGTTGCCCCTTGGTATGAGAAGCCTTGGGTTGAGCCGCCCTTGCCTGGTGTGAGCCGAAGCTTCACGGCGGCAACTTCCCCTCGCCCCTGCCGCGGAAGCATAGTCCCGCCGAGACGCCAGAAGCTCCGAAATGAGGATGTTCGAAGTGTAGGATCTCCAGGGGCAGGCCGCGTCCCAACTCGCCCGCCCCCGCCAGCAGCGTGGCCAGGTTCTCCCTCACCGCATCGTACAGCACCGTCCCCTCCGGCTGCCTCTGCCGGTACTCCCACCCGCGCTCCTCCACCTGCCCCTCCCCCGCCACACCTCGCCAGGGCTCACGCTACGGAACTCTGACGCTCATCGCTCACCCCCCTGGCGCGCGAGACCGTATGAGCCTCCAGGCGAGGGGCATCCCCAAGCCGGCGATGGTTGCCTTGAGCAACCCACCGGGGAGGAAGGGCAGGAAGCCCTTGTGCAGGGCCGTGGCGAGGTCGAGCGGGGCCGCCACGCWGAGCCAGGGCACGCCRATGGCCAGGATGACGAGCTGGCCAGCGAGGAAGAGCGGGATCGCCTTCCACGCCACCCTGTCAAAGCCGTGCCGCGCCGCGAGGCCCATGAGGACGGCCGCGGGGATGAAGCCCACCAGATAGCCGCCGGTCGGCCCGAGCACYTGTRCCCARCCGCTGGCCCCCTTGGAGTAGAACGGCAGTCCCACCGCCCCGAGCAGGAYGTAGGCGAGCTGCCCGGCCACTCCACGCACGGGCCCGAGCGCGGCGGCCGTGAGGACGACCGCGAGCGTCTGGCCYGTGATGGGCACCGGGGAGCCCGGCACCGCGATGGCAACCTGCGCGAGCAACGCGGTGAACAGCGCGGCGCCAAGCACGAGCGCCCCATCATGGACGCGCGTGCGTGCGAAGACGTCGGCGAGGACGCGAGGCGGTGGAGAACCCGTGCCCGCGCTCAATGCCGTCCCACCAGGGAGGAGTGCGAACAGCGGGACGACTCGGAGGGGCGTGGAGACACGAACCGATGCTCAACGAGGACGAGCTCCGATGCAAGACTCCACAGTTGACGGCATTGGCTTCTCCAGCCACGAGGCCACAGGGCGGACTGCGCCGGCGTATGCGTATACTGGGCTCATCAGCGTGGCACACTGATAGGCGATTCGCTTGCGCAGCCGCGCGCGGCCCTATGAAATGCCATTGTCATCCCGCCCTCCATCCAGACCCGGCATGTCCCAGCCCACCTCCCATGAACCGAGCCCGGACCTCTTTCCCGGCCTCGAGATCAGTCCACGCATTCACATCCTGGTCCTGCCCACCCCACCGGACTTCCACTGTCCGCACTGCCAGGCCCATACGCCGTTCAACTTGTACTACGCAGCGCCGGAGGCGCTCGAACCCCAGGTGCGCGCCGCCTTCGACAAGGCGACTCGCGCGTTGCGTGCCGATCGCTGCGATCACCAGGACTTCCACTGCCGGGGCTGTGGCCGCGCCGTCCGCGTGGTGTACATGGCGTGCGAGATCGCGATGTCGTCGTACCTGTACCATCCCCGGCGGGTCCTGATCGGACCCCCGCGCGGGTGAGAGGTCGGGATCGATCTGGTGTGGGCAGGGACCCGTCTGCCCGGACGTGTCCGCGTTGGAGCAACCGTGAGCGGGCGCGCCTCAGGTGAGGCTGAAGATCTTCCGCCCCTTGAGTGGAGTCATGTGCTCCACGTGCAGCCCCGTGCCCCGCGCGAGGAAGGCCAGGGCCTCCTCGAGCCGGGGGAAGCTCGCCCGCTCCTCCCGGACGTACTCGTCCATGGCGCACAGCCGCTCGGGCACTTCCCAGAAGTACGCCACGTAGGAATCGCGCACCTTCTGGAGGGCCATCCCGCCGATCCAGTACTCCCCGTCGCGTTCGAGCTCGAAGTCCTTGCCGACCTGTTTTCCCGCCTCGACCCAGCCGCGCAGGCGTTCAGGGGATTCCATCTGACCCTCCATCACTCCATGTCCTCCAGTTCCTTGCCCTTGGTTTCGCGGATGAAGACGAGCACGAAGACGAACGAGGCCATGGCGGCGGCGGTGTAGAGCCCATAGGCCAGCCCCAGGCCCGCGGTGCGCAGGCTGGGGAACGTGGCGGAGACGAGGAAGTTGGCGACCCACTGCGCCGAGCCCGCGAGCGCCAGCGCGCGGCCGCGAATCCGGTTGTTGAACATCTCCCCGAGCAGCACCCACACCACGGGCCCCCAGGACAGGCCGAAGCAGAAGACGTAGAGGTTGGCGGCCACCAGGGCGATGGGCCCCGCCGGGCCCTGGAGGACGGGATTTCCCGCGGCGTCCTCACCGGCCGTGCCGAACAGGTACGCCATCACCCCGAGCGTCAGCGCCATGCCCACCGAGCCAACGATGAGCAGCGGCTTGCGCCCGAAGCGATCCACCGTGGCGATGGCGATGAAGGTAGTGACGATGTTGGTGACGCTGGTGATGACGGTGATGGCCAGCGAGTCGCTCTCCGAGAACCCGACCGCCTGCCAGAGGACGCTCGAGTAGTAGAAGATGACGTTGATTCCGACGAACTGCTGGAAGACGGACAGTCCGATGCCCACCCAGACGATGGAGAGCAGCCCGAAGCGGCCCCGGAGGTCCGAGAACCGGCTGGTGTGCTCGCTCGAGAGGCTCCGGCGGATCTCCTCCACCTTGGCCTCGGCGGCGCGGCCGATGATGGTGCGGAGCACGTCCCGCGCCTTCTCGTCGCGCTGCTTCGCGACCAGGTAGCGCGGGGACTCGGGAATCATGAGGGCACCGACGCCATAGAGGATCGCGGGGGGAAGCTCGGACAGGAGCATCCACCGCCAGGCCGCGAGCCCGAGCCAGAAGGGATTCCCGGCGGAGCCACCCGCGCCGGCGGCGACGCCGTAATCCACCAGCAGCGCCGAGAAGATGCCGGTGACGATGGCCAGCTGTTGGAGCGATCCGAGCCGTCCGCGCAGGTGGGCCGGAGCGATCTCCGCGATGTAGGCGGGGGCAATGACGCTGGCGATTCCCACCGCGACGCCGCCCACCGCGCGCCACAGGCTGAAATCCACGAGCCCGAAGGCAAGTCCCGAGCCCAGTGCGCTCACGGCGAAGAGGACCGAGGCGACCACCATCGTGCGGATGCGGCCCAGGCGATCCGCCAGCTGCCCGCCCATGAACGCCCCGATGACCGAGCCGACGAGCGCCGAGGACACGGAGATGCCGATGGCCGCGTCACTCGCCTGGAAGGTGGACTGCAGGGCACCGACGGCCCCATTGATGACGGCCGTGTCGAAACCGAACAGGAATCCCCCCACGGCGGCCACCGCGGCAATCATCACGACCTTCAGCGATGAGCCTTCCGCAGCCACCATTTCGGGGCGCACATCCGCCATGCGGACCTCCCGGAGCGCCCCCAACATCCGCACTCCGGGCCCGCCGTCACCCCTCGAAAGGAAGCGGATGTTCTCCGGTGGAAAACGACCGTGAGGCCGCAGGGCTCGAGAGGCCTCCTCGAGAGGGCTCCTGGAGAGGGCTCAAGGTGTCACGGCGGCGGCGAACCGGCGCTTGCCTTCGCGAATCGTGAGAATGACGGCGGGTTTCACCGGGTTGCGGTCCGCGTCCAGGGTGAGGGAGCCCGTGGCGCCGGGGTGGTCCTTGGTGCTCACGAGCGCGTCGCGGATGTCCGGGCCAGAGAGCGACTTCGCCCGCTCGATGGCCGCGAGCGCCACCTTCGCCGCGTCGTAGCCCAGCGCGGAGGCGGCCTCGGGAGAGCGGCCATAGCGCTCGCGGAACGAGGTGATGAAGCGCTGGAGCTCGGGGGCGGGGTTGTCCTCGGCGTAGTGGGACGAGTAGTAGGCGCCCTCCAGCGCGCCGCCCGCGAGCTCGAAGATGCGGTCCGACTCCCAGCCATCCCCGCCCAGCAGCGGCAATGTCAGGCCCATCTCGCGCGCCTGACGGGCGATGACGCCCACCTCGCTGTAGAAACCCGGCAGGTAGAGGGCCTGGGGCTTCGCCTTCTTCACCGCCAGCAACGGCGCGCGGTAGTCCGAGTCCCCCTTCGCGTAGCTCTCCACCGCCACCACCGTCCCGCCCAGCTTCTGGAAGGCCGCGATGAAGGCGTCGCTCAGGCCGAGCGAGGAGGCGTTCTTGCTGTCGTGCAGCACCGCCACGCGCTCGAGCTTCAGGTTCTCCCGGGCGAAGCGGGCCATGGCACCGCCCTGGAAGGGATCGATGAAGCAGGTGCGGAAGATGAAGTCGCCCTTCTTCGTCACATCCGGGTGGGTGGACGAGGGCGTCACCATGGGCACCCGGGCGGCCTGCACCGCGCCGGCGATGGCCAGCGAGCCGGACGACGTCACGTCTCCGAGGATGAGCACCACCTTGTCCTGCGTGAGGAGGCGTTTGGCCGCGGCCACGGACTCCTCGAGCTTGCCCTGGGTGTCATAGGCGCGGAGCTCCACCTGGCGGCCCTTCACCCCGCCCGCGGCGTTCACCTGCTCCACGGCGAACTGGATGCCATCGCGCACCACCGTGCCGAACGAGGCCTCCGAGCCCGTGAGGCTCCCCAGCATGCCGATGACGATGGGCCCTTCCCGTGCCGGCACGCGTTGCTCCGGCGTGGCGGGAGCGGAGGGCGGCGGCGGTGGGGACTTCCGCTCGCAGGCGAGGGAACACAGGGCGACGGCGGCGAACAGGGGAAGGAGGCGGTGCATGGGGCTCTCGAGGGGCGCACTCTGTCACGGACGCCTCCGGCGGGCACGGTCCCGCCAGACTTGTCCAACAGTTGGACAAGTTCGTGAAGAGCGCGGCCGGGAGCACGCTCAAGCGGCTCCGCGTTCGCGACCCTCCGCCTCGCGGGAAGGCTTCTCCGAGAGCCCGTCCCGGTGGATGGGGAACTCGATGCGCAGACGTGCCCCGCCCTCCGGGCGGTTGCTGGCGGAGAGCGCGCCGCCGAACTGCTCCACCAGCTCGCGCGACAGGGTGAGGCCCAGGCCGGTGCCCTTGTCGGGGCTCTTGGTGGTGAAGAAGGCCTCGAAGAGCCGGGTCAGCACCTCGGGGGAGAAACCGGGTCCGTTGTCCTCGACGAGCAGCACCACGCGCTCCTGCTCGGCGCGGCCGATCAACCGCACCTCGCTGCCCGGCACCGGGTGGGACTCCAGCACGTCTCCGGCGTTGATCAGCAGGTTGAGCACCACCTGCACCAGCCGTTGCCGCACGGCGAAGATCTCCGGCAGGTCCGCGGGCACGTCCACCTGCAGGAACGACACGTGCTTCAACCGGAGCGAGGCCAGCTTCAGGGCATCGGCCGCCACGTCCGCCAGCGAGCACGCCATGGGCTCGTTCTCGTCCATGCGGGCGAAGCCCCTCAGGTCCGAGACGATCTGCCGGATGTGCTGGATGCCCACGCGCGTCTCGGCGAGCACCTCGGCCAGCTCCTCCCGGTCGAACTCCCGTGCCTCCAGCAGCTCGGTGTGCACGAAGTTGACGTTGGAGCCCACGTAGGCGAGCGGGTTGTTGATCTCATGCGCCACGCCCGACGCCAGCCGCCCGACGATGGCCAGCTTCTCCGACTGGGCCCGGCGGTGCTCGCTGAAGGCCAGCGCCTCGAGTGACTCGCGGCGGGCCCGCTCGATCCGGGCCTGCTGCTCGGCCCGCAGGGCATGGAACGTCTGGTAGGAGAAGTACGCCGCGAGCAGGACGATTCCCCCCACCACCGAGAGCCAGGTGAACGCCTGGATGGGGGTGTGGCCGTCCCTCCACAGGAGCAGGGCGGTCCCAGTGAGCCCCACCCCGCCACAGACGAACACGGAGCGCACGTGCCGCCGGTAGATGAGGGTGATGGCCATGGGCAGGACGGGCACCATGACGAAGTAGGGGCCGTCCACGCCGCCCATCTCCACGGAGAGCCCCAGGACGCAGAGCGTGGAGAGCAACACGTTCAGGTCGGTGAGCGGGGTCACCCAGGACAGGGGCACCCCACGGATCAGGTACGTGTAGCCCAGCAGGCTCGTGGCCCACGCGACACGGATGCCCAGCATCCAGGGACTGAGGTAGCCCAGGTAGAGGGAATCCACCCCCCAGAAGGCCAGGACGACCGCGCAGAGCACCCAGACGACACGGGGGCTCCACACGCCCCTCCGGGGGACGGTTTCGGGCTGCTCCAGCTCGGTCTCGGTGGCTCGGCGGAGGGAGGTCACGGGGAGGGCGAGGTCCAGGGCGGCGACAGCCGGGTGATCCGTTCAGGTCTCAACAAGGCTAGCACACAGGCAGCCGGGCACCCGCGTCCCTCCCCTGCCCCACGGTGCGCTTCATCCTTCCTTGACTCGGTAGGGGTCCCTCTCTAGGTTGAATCTCTTCTTCACCCAGTACTTAGCGAAGGAAGTTCCCCACCATGGCTCGCGTCACAGTCGAAGACTGCCTCCCCCTGGTCGACAACCGCTTCGCGCTCGTGCTGCTGGCGGCCAAGCGTGCCCGTCAGCTCATGGCCGGCGCCCGCCCCATCATCGACACCTCGAAGAACAAGCCGCCCGTGCTCTCCCTGCGCGAGGTGGCCACCGGTCACGTGAAGTTCGACCGGGACGTGCGCGAGGCCCTCACCGGCAAGTACTCCAAGGACCAGAAGGCCAACGGCGCCTAGTCTCCGGAGCCCTCCGGGCGTAACAGCCCGGACAGGGCGAGGCTGGCTCCCGCGCGCAGCAGCATCCTGGCCGCGCGCGCGGCGATGGCCTTCTCGCCCTTGTAGCCCAGCAGCGCCGCCACCCGGGTCAGCGGTACCCAGCGCGTCTCGTCCACCTCCACCCGGTGCCCCGCGTGCTGGATGTCTCCCAGCACCCCGGACTGGTAACGGAACAGGTAGAAGTGCACGCGCTTGAAGATGCGCTGGCCGCGGAACTGGTAGACGTAGCGGATCTCCCCCAGCGGCGCGACGAGTGTGGCCTTCAGGCCGGTCTCCTCCCACACCTCGCGCACGGCCGTCTGCTCGGGAGTCTCCCCCGGGTCCACATGCCCCTTGGGAAGCGCCCACAGGGAGCGGCCGTGGGGCCGGATGACGGCCACCTCCAGCTCGCCCCCCTGCTCTCGGATGACTATTCCTCCGGCGGACGCCTCACGGGGCATGGCCACAAGTTAACCGATGCCCGGCCGCCGCGGTCAGGAGACTTGTCCGAAGTGCCTCAGCTTGGCTTCTGCCCCCAACCGGTACGCGTAACGCAGGTCCGTCAGCAGCCGCTCCAGCCGCCGCCCCGTCACGTGTCCCATCAGCCGGGTACAGAAGTTGCGCGACAGCCGGTTGGCCTCCTCGTACCGCCAGCGCTCCGCCTTGGACAGCCGCTCCCGGTAGGACACCCGGTCGAACAGCCTCCTCAGCAGCTCCTTCGCCCACGCCCCCACCCCATCCCCCCACCGGTGCAGCAGGCACAGGGCGAACTTGTCCACCTCCGCCTGCGCCTCCAGCTCCAGCAGGGAGACGGTGCGTCCATGTGTGGCAGTGTGCGCCACATAGAGGAAGTGCGAGACGCCCTCGGCGAGCTGGCAGAAGCCGTCCAGCTCGGACTCCAGCAGCGAGTCCACGGGGCCGCTCTCGTAGGGCTTGAGGCGGTGGAGCAGCGCGGGGGCGAGGTAGAGGGCCATCTCCAGCTCCCCCTCCGATTCAGAGACGAGCAGTTCCTCCTCACTGCGCCCGGTGGCGCCCAGCTGGACGGCGGCTTCCCTGTCCACCACGAAGCCCTCCGCCCGGGCGGCGCAGGTGATGCCGTAGATCGCCTCCAGGTGCTCCTGCACGCGGCCGATCATGTCGTGGCTCCCGGCTTCAGTTCGGCAGGCCCTTGGGCATCACCAGGCCGGCATCCACCAGCACCTGCTCCAGCTTGTCGTTGCCGGTGCGCACCCAGCTCTCGTACACCTTGAGGGCACCGGAGGGGCCGTTGTGCACCAGCCCGCGCGCGGCGATCTCCTCCAGCACGTCCACCAGGGCGCGGAAGCGGGCGCTCAGCTCCCGGTAGACGGCGGCGAAGCCCGCGGCGGGCGCCAGGTCCGCCAGCTGCCCGTACGCCGCGCCGCCCATCTGGATGTAGTAGTCCTGGCCCACGGCGCTGTCGCGCAGCGCGCTGGAGAAGAAGCCGGCCTGGTAGAGCGACACGTCCCCCAGCCGGCGCAGGGTGCGGATGCGCTCGTCGCGCTGTTGCTGCAGCGAGCGGTGGTAGAGCACCGCGAGCGGCTCCTGCTCCTTGCGCCCGTCCTCGCCCTTGCTGAACAGATTGTCGGTACAGGCGAACTCGGACAGCAGGTTGACCAGGTAGAACTCAGTCGTCTCCCCGACAGCGAGCTTCTGGCGCCGGATGACTTCTTCCAACAGCGCCTTGAAGAACTCCTTCAACGACGGGGCCGTCACCAGTTGACTCATGGACTCTCGACCTCCAACGCCCCCGAGGGTTTTCGGGCCGGGGACGCCACGTAAAAGTTACCAACGCCCCCCGACACGCGGCAAAGAGACCCCCAGTCATTCCAAGCACTTACGCTGGCACTCGCCCCTCGCGACTGCCAGAAACCGTGCAACGCCACCTCCCTCCGGCCCCCGACGTCCACAGGAAGACAGAGAGGAAAAACCCAATTGTGACGGGGATTTGGCGCGTCCCCTCCCCGCGGTCCCGGCTCGCTTGACGGGTCGACTTCGCTGGTTATTATCCCGCGCGCTCGCTGATTGGCACTCGCGAGGTGCGAGTGCTAACGGCCCGGGCCATCAGGCCCTTATTCCCCAACCCCCAAGAGCGCTCCGTACGCCGGGGCGCCCCAGCTGAAGGAGACAGACCATGAAGATTCGTCCCCTGCAGGATCGTCTGATCGTCAAGCGCGTGGCCGAGGAGAACAAGACCAAGGGCGGTCTGTTCATCCCCGACACCGCCAAGGAGAAGCCCCTCGAGGGCCACGTGCTCGCCGTGGGCAACGGCAAGGTGCTTGAGGACGGCAAGGTCCGCCCGCTCGACATCAAGGCTGGCGACACCATCCTGTTCAGCAAGTACGCGGGCACCGAGATCAAGATCGACGGTGAGGAGCACCTCATCCTCCGTGAGGAGGATGTGCTCGGCGTGATCGAGAAGTAATCCCCTCCCCCGCTCCTCAACCCCTACCAAAGGAAGCATCCAAAATGGCGAAGGACATTATTTTCGACGTCCGCGCGCGCGAGGCCATTCTCCGCGGCGTGAACATCCTGGCCGACGCGGTGAAGGTCACCCTGGGCCCCAAGGGCCGCAACGTGGTGATCGAGAAGTCGTTCGGCTCGCCCACGATCACCAAGGACGGCGTGACCGTCGCCAAGGAGATCGAGCTCGAGAACAAGTTCGAGAACATGGGCGCGCAGATGGTGAAGGAGGTTGCCTCCAAGACCTCCGACGTGGCCGGTGACGGCACCACCACCGCGACCGTGCTGGCCCAGGCCATCTTCCGCGAGGGCGCGAAGCTGGTGGCCGCCGGTCACAACCCGATGGACATCAAGCGCGGCATCGACAAGGCCGTGGCCGCCATCGTGGCCGAGCTGAAGAACCTGGCCAAGCCGACCAAGGACAAGAA
This sequence comes from Archangium sp. Cb G35, assembly GCF_001896145.1. Taxonomy (NCBI): domain Bacteria; kingdom Pseudomonadati; phylum Myxococcota; class Myxococcia; order Myxococcales; family Archangiaceae; genus Archangium; species Archangium sp. Cb G35. The sequence continues at coordinate 87,016 of NZ_MPOI01000026.1, read as the reverse complement.
GGAGATCGCCCAGGTCGGTACCATCTCCGCCAACGGCGACACCACCATCGGGCAGATCATCGCCGATGCGATGGAGAAGGTCGGCAAGGAGGGCGTCATCACGGTGGAGGAGGCCAAGGGCCTGGACACCACCCTGGACGTGGTCGAGGGCATGCAGTTCGACCGCGGCTACCTCTCCCCGTACTTCGTGACGGACCCGGAGCGCATGGAGGTGGTGCTGAACGACTGCCTCATCCTCATCAACGAGAAGAAGATCTCCTCGATGAAGGACATGCTCCCCATCCTCGAGCAGGTGGCCCGCTCCGGCAAGCCGCTGCTGATCATCGCCGAGGACATCGAGGGCGAGGCCCTGGCCACCCTGGTGGTGAACAAGATCCGTGGCGTGCTGAACGTGGCCGCGGTGAAGGCGCCGGGCTTCGGTGACCGCCGCAAGGCCATGCTCGAGGACATCGCCACCCTGACGGGCGGCCGGATGATCGCCGAGGACCTGGGCATCAAGATGGAGACGCTGACGCTCCAGGATCTGGGCAAGGCCAAGCGCATCACCATCGACAAGGACAACACCACCATCGTCGACGGTGCGGGCGCGCAGAAGGACATCGAGGCGCGCGTGAAGCAGATCCGCGCCCAGATCGAGGAGACCACCAGCGACTACGATCGCGAGAAGCTCCAGGAGCGTCTGGCGAAGCTGGTGGGCGGCGTGGCCGTCATCAACGTGGGCGCCGCGACCGAGACGGAGATGAAGGAGAAGAAGGCCCGCGTGGAGGACGCGCTCAACGCGACCCGCGCGGCCGTCGAGGAGGGTGTGGTGCCCGGCGGTGGCGTGGCCCTGCTGCGCTGCTCCAAGGCGCTGGACACCCTCAAGGTGGACGCCGGTGAGAAGTTCGGCGTGGACATCATCCGCCGCGCGGTCGAGGAGCCGCTGCGCCAGATCGTCGGCAACGGCGGTCTCGAGGGCAGCGTCATCGTGAACAAGGTCAAGGAAGGCACTGGCTCGTTCGGCTTCAACGCCGCCACCAGCGTCTACGAGGACCTGCTGGCCGCCGGCGTCATCGACCCGGCCAAGGTGAGCCGCTACGCGCTGCAGAACGCGGCCTCCGTTGCCTCCCTGATGCTGACCACCGAGGCGATGGTGGCCGAGCGTCCGAAGGAGGAGAAGGAGATGCCGGCCGGCGGTGGTATGGGCGGCATGGGCGGCATGGGTGGTATGGGCGGCATGGGCATGTAGTCGCCCCGGACCCTGGAGCGCGGGTGCCTCCCGCGCTCCGGTGTCTCCGGACGGCCTCCGGTTCCCTCGTGGAGCCGGGGGCCGTTCGCGTTTCGAGGAGCCGGGCATACGCCGGGTGGCGTGGCGTCTCCCTCCCCCTTAGGTTGGAGAAAGACACGAGGAGGACATGTGAAGCCCGTGAAAATCTACACCACCACCTACTGCGGCTACTGCGTCCGGGCCAAGGACCTGCTGACGCGCAAGGGCGTGAAGTACGAGGAGTTGGACGTCACCGGTGACGACGAGATGCGCTCGAAGCTGGTGGAGATGAGCGGCGGCCAGAGGACCGTGCCGCAGATCTTCATCGGCGACACCCACGTGGGTGGCTACTCGGATCTCGCCCGGCTGGAGAGCGAGGGGCGGCTCGAGCCGATGCTCCAGGCCTGAGTCCCGGCCGCGTTCCCCGGGAGCAGGCGGCCAGCCGTGCTCCCTGGGCGTCTCCCTTCCCCCGTGAGCAGGTTGCCCGGAGCAACGGCTCATTGCACGGAGGTGGACGATGGCAGAGACAGGGGAACAGGCCACGGGAACCAAGGACGAGAACTACGACGTCATCAGCGTGCTCTACCACTGTCTCAAGGGCGCCTCGGATATCGGCCAGTACATCGAGGACGCCGAGCAGAGCGGTGACCAGGAGCTGGTGGACTTCTTCCGGGACTACCAGGAGGCCCAGAAGGACCTGGCCGAGCGCGCGAAGAACCTGTTGGGCGCGCGGCTGGCCCGGACCGAGGGCGTGAAGCGCGGCACGGACACGGGCTCCCGCGGCGGCAAGACGGTAGAGGCCAAGGGCACGAAGAAGGCCAGCCGCTCGGCCGGCGCACCGACCAACGCCCAGGTGAAGTCCGGCGGCAACGAGTCGGATGACCTCGTGGACGAGCAGGCCAAGGAGTCCTTCCCGGCCAGCGACGCACCCGCCCGGTATTAGCGGGCCCTGAAGCACCGATGAAGCAGGCGCGCCCGGGAGAGGGCTCTGGACCCTCCCGGGCCGCTTCTTTTCTACAGCCGCTTTTTTTTACAGCGGCCCTGATGCCGCGGCCCGCACAGTCAGACACTAACGCTTGCTCCCGCCGTATTAGCCCCATAAACAGGAAACTCCCGCGACGCTGGCGGAAGTACCCAGTCCGCCGCCCCGGGTGGAGGGTCTACGCCAATGATCGACGACAGGCCGGAGGTCACCCAGACCGTGCAGAGCCCCGAGGGGCGCTCGACACGGATTCAAGTGCGTGACTGGACGGTGGAGGTGGTGGCTGGCCCGGACAAGGGCAAGAAGGTCACCACGCAGGATGCGCTGCTGCGCGTGGGCTCGGATGTGGCGAGCGATCTGGTGCTGAGCGACCAGACGGTGAGCCGCCGGCACATCGAGCTGGAGCGCACGAACAAGGGAATCATCGTGCGCGACCTGGGCAGCCGCAACGGCACCTTCCTGGATGGCCATCAGGTGATGCAGGCGCTGTTGCAACCGGGTGACAAGGTGATGCTGGGCAAGACGAAGCTGGCCATCAAGCAGGAGGCGCGCGCCACCGAGGTGGAGGTGACGGGCGGGGCGGATGCCTTCGGTGCCCTGGTGGCGTCCTCGGAGAAGATGCGCGTCGTCTTCGCGCAGCTGCGGGGCATCGCCCGGGAGGACATGAACCTCCTGCTCGAGGGCGAGACGGGCACCGGCAAGGAGCTGGCGGCGCGCGCGGTGCACGAGCACTCGCGGCGGCGGCATGGCCCCTTCAAGGTGGTGGACTGCAACCTCATCACCGAGGAGAAGGCCGAGCGCGAGCTGTTCGGCGGCCTGCGCTCCAACGGCGATGAGGCCGGCAAGGGCGTCTTCGAGGCGGCCCAGGGCGGCACCCTCTTCCTGGACGAGGTGGGCGAGCTGCCGCTGTCCCTGCAGCCCAAGCTCCTGCGCGTGCTGGAGTCGCGCGAGGTGCCCTCGCTGGACGGGGCGCCGGTGCCGGTGGACGTGCGCATCATCGCCTCCACGCACCGCAACCTCGAGGAGGACGTGCGCCAGGGCCGCTTCCGGGCGGACCTCTACTACCGGCTGGCGGTGGCGCGTGTGCGCCTGCCCCCGCTGCGTACCCGGCGCGAGGACATCCCCGCGCTCGCCCAGTCCCTGCTGCGCGGCCTCAAGTCCTCCTTCGAGCTCACCTCGCAGACGCTCGCCCTCTTCGAGGGCTATGACTGGCCGGGCAACGTGCGCGAGCTGCGCAACGTGCTGGAGCGCGGTGCCCTCATGCAGGAGACGGGCAACGTCAGCTGGCTGGACTTCATGGCCCAGCCCGAGCGCAAGGAGGAGGGCCAGCAGCCCACCACCAGCGTGGCCGCGCTCGTCACCGGCATGCCCTACCACGAGGCCAAGGACCGGGTGGTGGCGGACTTCGAGCGCCTCTACTTCGCCGAGGTCATGCGCGTGTCCAACTTCGACATGAAGACGGCCGAGCAGCACACCGGCCTGTCCATGCAGAGCCTCTACCGCCTGCTCAAGAAGAATGGGCTGCGGTTGAAGGATCTCAAGAATGCCGAGGGCCTTGATAAATAGGCCCTCGCTTTTCCCCAACCCCAAGGGAGTTTCCCAAGATGATGCGCCGTATCGCCATCGCCTCCGTCCTCGCCGTCACCGGCTGTGCCGGCATGCAGGAGGCCCAGAAGAAGCCGGCGGGCCCGACCACCACCGAAGAGCGGATGCGTATCACCAACCAGCCGCCCTTCGACGTGGCGGTGTGCCAGTCCAAGGCCCTCACCCTGCCCCAGCCCCCCAACGAGGGAGTCCTCGTGGGCGCGCTCCTGCTCACCCGTCCCGAGGTGATGGAGTGCCTGGTGGACCCCAAGTCCCGCGGTGAGGCGGAGAACACCCGCGTGGTGGTGAAGACCACCATCAATGATCAGGGCGGCACCCACGCCATCACCGGGGAGAACCTCACCCCCGAGGGCACCGCGTGCATCCAGAAGGTGGTGGACACGCGCGTGCCGCTCACCGCCCTGGCCGCGGGCGCCCAGCCGGTGACGTCCGAGAGCACCTTCGTCCACGAGGTGGGCGGCAGCGCCAGCGTCAAGTTCGGCATCAACCCGGGCTCGGACTTCTCGGGCACCGTGCGGCTCGCGCAGGACTCCTGGTGCGAGTGCTACGCCCCCTTCGGCATGAAGATTCCCCCGCAGCTCAAGGCCACGGTGGACCTGAAGAAGGGCACGCCGACCCCGGCGGAGATCGTCTTCGATCCCGTGGGCACCCCCGAGGGTGACCAGCTCACCGCCTGCCTCCAGGCCAAGATGATGGCCCTGCCGGCCAACATCGAGGTGACGGAGCTGAAGTTCCCCTACCGCTTCACCCACTTCCACTCGCAGGCGTCCGAGATGTCGGCGGACATGTCGCCCGAGCTGCGTTTCTACCAGTTGGATCTGCTGCGCAATCAGCGCGCCGCCAGCACGGCCATGGCCTTCGGCGCTCGCGCCACCGCAGCGGAGATCTACGAGGCGGTCATCGCCAAGTTCCAGAAGACGCCGCAGAAGAAGCAGTACGATCTGCTGCCGGAGCTGACCACCAAGTGCAACACGCTCGTCGAGACCTCCAAGGCGTCGGTGGACGCGCTGTCCGCGCAGCTGCAGGCGGAGCAGCAGTCGCTGGCCAACGTCCAGGAGCTCAAGGCCAAGGACGCGGCCTGGGGTGAGCTGGAAGGCAAGCTGCAGGAGGGCGTGACGGCCACCGAGCAGGACGTGAAGAGCGCCGAGGAGCGCCTCAAGGCCGACCAGGGCGCCTGCCCGAAGGTCAACTACAAGAAGTGACACCCGGGGCCCGGTAATGGGCCTGGCATGACGAAGGCGCGGCGCCCTCCCGACGGGTTCCGCGCCTTCTGTCTTTTCACGGTGCGGAGGCGCCGACGGGCACGTCGCCGAGCTCGAGCGACTGGCCCGCCATCAGCGCCACCGTGCGGTCCGCCCGGGCTCCGTTCAGGCTGAAGATGAACAGCGTGTGAGTGCCCGCGGGCAGGCCCTCGACGAGGAAGCGGCCATCGGCCCCCGAGACCGCATGGAAACGGGATGCCAGGTCCACCGAGACGAAGACGGACGCACCCGCCAGCGGGGCACCTGTCGTCATGTCCACGGCCCGGCCGCTGAGGCGGGCCATGTCGCCCAGGAGGATTTCCACCTCGGCGCTCGCACCGGGCGCCAGCGTTACCTCCGCCTTGCCCCGGGCTCCATCCCGCGAGCGAGCTTCCAACTTCACGCGCTCGCCCGGTACGTCCTTCACCTCGAAGCGATCCGCGGGGAACTCCTGATCGCTCCACATCCACGGGGACGAGCCCGGCTCCCGCGGTAGCACGCTGAGGGTGAAGCCTCGCACGGGAGCGCCGTTGGCGCGCACCACGCGGCCACGGATCGAGGCCGCGGGCTGAAGCCTCACCACCACCTCCTGTCCGGCCCTCGCCTCCTGGACCTGGCCGATGCGCCCGCCGTTGCTCGCGCGCACCGTGAGGGTGGCCCATTCCGAGATGGCGTGCTGGAAGCGTCCCTCCACATCCGAGCGCGCCCAGAAGTGCGGCATGTCCAGATCCGCGGGGCCCTGTCCGATGACCATGGCCGAGGGCGAAGGCGAGCCATCCGGCTCGAGCACGCGCCCGCGAAGCAGGTTCCGCGTGTTCTCGGGCGCCTCGAGCGTCAGCTCCACCCGGACCGTCTTCCCCGGCTCCACGGACACCGTCACCGGCTCGCTCGGAGCGAGGCCGTCATCCTCCGGGTACCCCGCCATGATCTCATAGGGGCCCGGAGGAAGCTGCATGCGGAAGGTGCCCGAGCTCCCCACCTCGGCGGTTCCGCTGTCCCCATCGGTGAGGATGCCCGAACGCTCCGGGTAGGCGTACACCTGGACCGGTTTGTCGGGCCACCGGCCCGAGGCCAGGCGGACCACGCCCTCCAGCGTGCCCGTCTCCTCGAGGGTGAAGTCCGCCCGTGCCGTGCGTCCCTCCTCGAGGAACAAGGAGTGGCCCTGCCCGGCCGACGCCCCCTCGCGATGCGCGAAGAGAGCCACCCGTCCCGAGGCGAGGCCTTCCAGCCGGTAATGCCCTTCGGCGTTGGTGCGGGCCTCGGCAGGGGTGCTGCTCAGCCCCTCGGGCGCCCAGCGATCGCTGACCACCACCCCCACACCCGCGAGGGGATGACCCGCCACATCCCGCACCGTGCCCTCCACCGCTCCCGTGCCCGCCAGCTCGAATTCCACGAGGAAACGCTCGCCGGGTGCCAGCGTCAGTCCCTGCCGGATGGCCTCGGAGAAGCCCTTGGCGGCCACCACCCCGTCGTAGAGGCCGGGAGCGAGGCCCTCCACGGTGAAGCGGCCCTCCGCATCCGTCACCGCGCGGCCCGAGTCCCCATTGGCCCCCGCGGGGCTGATGTCCACGGTGGCGCCCACCACGGGCGCCTGGCTCGTACGAGCCACCACCCGGCCCTCGATGAGCGCGCTCGCGCCGAGTCGCACCCGCACGTCCCGCACCGTCCCTCCAGCGGCCACCACCACCGGCGTGTCCAGCGCGCCCGCCTCGTCCCCCCGGCGCGCGGACACCGCATGCGTCCCAGCCTCCACCTCCGCGGAGAAGCCACCGCCCTGCCCCGTGGTGACCACCCGCTGGGTGACGCCGCCACTGACCCGTACCTCGGCGCCCGGCGCGGGCCGGCCCTCGGCATCCATGACGAAGCCCTCGATGATGCCCGCCCGGGAAAGGGCGATCTCCAGCGGCCCCTCCGCGGGGATGCGCACCTCGACCAGCAACTCCGGTCCATGTCCCGGCGCCTCGGCGCGCAGCATCCAGGTGCCGGCGGCCAGCCCTTCCACCCGGAAGGAGCCCCGGGCATCACTGTGGGCGAAGACCCGCTCCTCGAGCGGCGCCTCCACCTCCTCCCACGGCTTCAGCTTGCGGCCATGGGCGATGAGGGAGAGTTCCACCAGGGGCAGGGGCTCGCCGGTGCCCTTCACCACGGTACGCCCGGAAAGGCTGTGTCCTGCCTCGAGCGTCAGCCGCAGACGCGTGAGGGCCTCGCCCTGGGGGCGCACCACGTCACGTGATTGCGTGGCCAGACCCGGGGCCCGAGCGGTCACGAGGTAGCTCCCGGGCCGCGAGGGCAGCCGCACCTGCCCGCGCGCATCCGTGGAGCCCGAGCCCGCCAGACGCCACGCCGCCTCTCCCAGGTTGGGGTCGCGAGGGCCTCGCCAGTACAGCCGCACGCTGGCACCCGGCACGGGCCGCTCCTTCGCGAACACCTCCACCAGCAAGACGCCATCGGCCTCTGTGGCGGGGTGCTCGAGCGGCGGGGTGCCGGCCTCCTCCGGGATGGCGCGAGTCTCCGGTTCCCCGGAGCGCTCGGGTCGGAACACGCGCTCCGTCCGTCGCGGGCTGGAGGCCATGGCCGGGGCGTCACCGGAGGGTGTCTGGGCGTCTCGCGAGTGGAGGGAGAGGAGCAGCAGCCCGAAACCCAGCCCCAGGGCCACCACCGCCGCGAGCGTGCGCTTGCGCATGGGGCGGTTCTACCAGACCCCACTCTGAAGCCATGGCAACGTGCGCTCGCGGGCACGCGGTGAGCCTCGCGGCCATCGGATTCCACACGAGGATTGTCCAGAGGCCAGCGGTGGTTCAGAATACAGGTCACGGGTGGCGAGGGACGCCGCCCCACGAGTCCCCGGAGGCAACCATGAACGCTCCCATTGATCTTGCCGTGGTTGACGCCCTGTTCGCCCAGGAGGCGCGGGCCGCCTAGCCGGCCGGAAGATCCGACGCAGCGTGGTCCCGCTCCTTGCTGGGCGCCCTTGAATCCCCAGGTGCGCCGCAGGCACCGCTCTGCCCGGAGTTCTTCCCAGTGTTCCTTGAATCCCTCGGTTGGAGTACCGACCTCACCCACGCTTTCTCCCAGTTCCTCACCCAGACCTCTCCTCCCCTCGTCCCCGGGCGCGTCGTGCGCCAGGAACGCGGACTGCTCACCCTGCAGACATCCGAGAAGACCGTGCTCGCGCGGCCCTCGGGACGGGTCCTCCACCACGCGCCCGGCGCCGAGGCCCTGCCCACCATCGGAGACTGGGTCGCACTGCGGCTCCCTCCCGGCGAGGGCGAGGCCCTGATCCATGCCGTTCTCCCCCGCCGAGGCGTCCTCATGCGGCGCGAAGCGGGCCACGAGCACACGGCTCAACCCATCGCCGCCAATCTCGACGTGGTGTTCCTCGTGACGGGGCTGGATGGCAACTACAACCCCCGCCGCATCGAACGGGCGCTCACCCTCGCGTGGAACAGTGGAGCCACGCCCGTGGTCGTGCTCAGCAAGGCGGACCTCGAGCCGGAAGCGGCCACCCGGGTGCTCGAGGTCCAGGCACTCGCTCCCGGCGTGACCGTCCTCGCACTGAGCACGTACACCGGAGAGGGGCTCGAGGCGCTGCGAGCCCAGCTCCCGGCCGGTAGGACGGGCGCGCTGCTCGGCTCCTCGGGCGTGGGCAAGTCCACCCTCGTCAACCACCTGTTGGGCGAATCGCGGCTGGCGACCCAGGCCGTCAGCCTCGAGGACGACAGGGGCCGCCACACCACCACCCACCGGGAGCTGTTCCTGCTGCCGCACGGAGGGCTGCTCATCGATGGGCCCGGCATGCGCGAGCTCGGGCTGTGGGGCGAGGAAGAAGGGCTCGAGCACGCCTTCGCGGACATCCTCGAACTTGCCGAGGGCTGCCGCTTCCGGGATTGCACCCACCAGCGCGAACCTGGATGCGCGGTTCGCACCGCCCTCGAGACCGGAGTGCTCTCGAAGGAGCGGCTCGCCAGCTACGAGAAGCTGCGGCGCGAGCAGGCCTGGCAGGCCCGGCAGTCGAGTCCCACCGCGCAACGCGAACAACGCCGTCACGAGCGAAACCAGACCGTGATGGGGTGGGAGTACTCGCGCGCCAAACGGCGAGGGAAGTGAAGCCCGCCGAGCGCGTGTCCTGAAACGGCGAAGGCGCGGGACCTGGACCCAGGTTCCGCGCCTTCTCACAGAGGGGAATCCGGGAGCCGGATACCCTCACCCCGTCCCTCTCCCGAGGGGAGAGGGGTGGTTTTGACGGCTGGGGTGGTGGGCCGCGGGTGTTACGCCGCCGTGATGTTGTCGTTGGCCGCCTTCGCCTCGCGCAGCTTCACGCTCACCAGCTTGGAGATGCCCGGCTCTTCCATCGTCACGCCGTACAGCGTGTCCGCCACTTCCATGGTCCGCTTGTTGTGCGTGATGAGGATGAACTGCGACTGCTTGCTCATCTCCTTCACCATGTCGTTGTAGCGGCCCACGTTGCCCTCATCCAACGGGGCGTCGACCTCGTCCAGGAGGCAGAAGGGCGTGGGCTTGATGAGGAAGATGGCGAAGATGAGCGCCACTGCCGTCAGCGCCTTCTCGCCGCCCGACAGCAGGTTCATGCTCTGCAGCTTCTTGCCCGGCGGCTGCGCCACGATCTCCACGCCCGGCTCCCCACCCTGCCCTTCGTTCGTCAGCACGAGGCTCGCCCGGCCGCCGCCGAACAGCCGCGGGAAGATGGCCTGGAACTTCTCGTTCACGATGTCGAACGTCTGCTTGAAGCGCTCCCTGCTCGATGCGTCGATGCGCCGGATGGCCTCCTGCAGCTTCTCCATCGACTCGGACAGGTCCTTCTTCTGCGTCAGCATGAACTCCGAGCGGCTCGTCAGCTCCGCGTGCTCGTCGATGGCCGTGAGGTTGATCTCCCCCATCTTCTCCACCTGCGCGCGCAGATCCTTCAGCTCCTGCTCGGTCTCCTCGCTCAGCGACGGCAGCAGGTGGTACTTGTGCACCTCCTCCTGCAGCTCCGCTCCGTGCCGCTCGCGGATGCCCGCCACCAGGTGCTCCAGCTCCAGGGCGATCTCCCGCTCGCGCAGGGTGATCTGCGACAGGCCCTGGGTGAGGCCCTCCAGCTTCGTGCGCAGCTCACGCAGCGCGTTGTCCTGCTCGCGCACCTCGGTGGACGCCGAGCCGTGCGCCATGCGCCGCGACTCCAGCACGCCGGCCGTCACCGCCAGGTCCTCGGCCTTCTTGGCGCGCTCGGCCTCCGTCTCGGCGATGCGGCGCTGGAACTCCTCCACCCGCGCCGAGCCCTCGCGCACCGTGGACTCCAGCTTGCGCACCCGGTTGGCCATCTCCTCCTTCTGGGCCAGCAGGCTCTCCAGCTCCTTGCGGGCGGCGTCGCCGCGCTCGCCACCGGCGGCCACCTTCACCTTCAGGGTGGTGAGGTTGTTCGTGGCCGTCTCGGCACGCTGCTTGAGCGACTCCAGCTCGCCCACCAGCTGCTTCACGCGCTCCTCGCGCGCCTCGCGGTCCGCCTGGCCGTGCGCCACCTCGCCCCGGCTGTTCTCCTCCTCGTGCGCCAGCCCGTCGTACATCTGCGTGAGCTGCGCCTCGTCGGCGTCCAGCGCCCGGAGCCGGTCGCGCACCCGCGCCAGATCCTCGCTCGCCTTGTGCAGGTCCTTCTCCTGGCTGGCGAGGCTCAGCTCCTCGGCGTGCTGGTTCTTCGCCAGCCCCTTGAGGACGTCCTCCGTGTCCCCCATCTGCTTCTGCAGGGTGTAGTGCCGGGTGAGGATCTCGTTGTAGCGCTCCTCGACCCGGGCCACCTCGGAGGCCAGCTCGACGATCTCCCGCTTCTTCTGCAGGGCGCCCACGGCGACGCCCTCGCGCTCGCCGCCAATGATGGTGCCATCCGGGCGGAACACCTCACCGTCCAGGGTGACGAGCGTGCACGTGGAGCCCTCGGCCTCGGCGTACGCCCGGGCCACGGCCAGGTCCTCCACGATGACCACGTCCCCGAGGAGCAGCTGCACCACGGGCTTGAGGGCCTCCTCGCACGTCACCTCGTCGAGGGCGCGGGCCAGCACACCGGCGCGGGACACATCCGGCTGCACGGCGGAGGGAACGCGCTCGGGGACGGGCACCGGCAGGAAGCTGCCGCGGCCCTCGAGGGCGGACTTGAGGTACTCCACCAACTCCACGCCCTTGTCGCGGCTCTCCACGACGACGTGCTGCAGCCGCTCACCGAGCACGGCCTCCACCGCGCGCTCGTAGCGCGGCGTGGTGGAGATGACGTCCGCCACGAGGCCGAAGATGCCCTGCTGCCGGGCGTCCTCACCGGCGCGCACCATCACCGCGCGCACGCCCTTGTCGAAGCCCTCGTAGTCCTTCTGGAGCGCCTCCAGCGAGGCCAGCCGGCTGCGCTTGTCGCTCAGCTCCTCGCGCAGGCCGATGACCTGGACCTCGTTCTCCATGAAGGCCTGGCGCGTGCGCATCAGGGCCTCTTCCTCGTGGCCCTTGCGCTCGGCGAGCTCCAGCGACAGGTGGCGGCTGTCCTCCACCCGGCGGGCCACGTTCTGGCGCGCGTCCTCGAGCTGCTTCTCCTGCTCGCGCAACGCATCCGCCTCGGCGCGGTTGCGGGCGCGGCGGGACTCCAGGTCCGTCTTCTGACGGGCCAGGTTGACGAGGTTGCTCTCGTGGTTGGCCAGGCGGCTCGCCACGGTGACGACGGCGGCCCGCTCCTGCTCCAGGCGCAGGGAGATCTCCGCCTGCAGCTGGCTCACCCGGCGCAGTTCCTCCTGCGCCACCTTCATGGCGACCTCGTCCTCCTTCCACGAGCCGGCGATGTTGCTCAGCTCGGACTCGCGGGAGGCCATGGTCTCGGCCAGCTCGGACTGGCGGGAGCGGACGTTGTGCAGCTCGGTCTCGGACTGCGCCACCCGGGCGCTCGTCTCCTCCAGGTCCTTGCGCCAGTAGGCCAGGTCCTGGTCCGCGCGCTGCACGTTGCTCTCCAGCGTGTGCACCTCGGCGGAGAGCTTCTGCAGTGCCTCGGTCTCGGACTCCAGCGCGGTGCGGCGGTTGGTGATGATCAGCTCCAACTCGCGCATCTTCTCGAGGTTCTCGCGCTCCTCGCCGCCCAGGCTGTTGAGCTTCTCCACCGACACCTTGGACTCGGCGTGCAGCGCCAGGAAGCGGTGCGAGGCCGAGTGCAGATCAATCTCCTTCATGCGCGCCTTGAGCTTCTTGTACTTCTCGGCCTTCTTGGCCTGGCGCGACAGGCTCTCGATGCGGCGCTCGAGCTCGCTGGTGATGTCGGTGACGCGCAGGAGGTTGGCCTGGGTGGCCTCCAGCTTGCGCTCGGCGGCCTTGCGGCGGGACTTGTACTTGGTGACGCCGGCGGCCTCTTCAATGAGGTTGCGCCGGTCCTCGGGCTTGCTGGAGACGATAAGGCCCACGCGGCCCTGCTCGATGATGGAGTAGGCCTTGGTGCCCACGCCGGTGCCGAGGAAGAGCTCGGTGATGTCCAGCAGGCGGCAGGTGGTCTTGTTGATGAGGTACTCGGACTCGCCGCTGCGGAAGAGGCGGCGCGTCACGGTGACTTCCGGCAGGCCCGAGAGGTGGGCCGGGAGCACGTCCGTCTCGTCCACGTGGAAGGTGAGGGACACCTCGGACATGGACAGGGGCGGCTTGGACTCCGAGCCGTTGAAGATGACGTCCTCCATGCCGCGGCCACGGAGGTTCTTGGCGCTCTGCTCGCCCATCACCCAGCGGATGGAGTCCACCACGTTGGACTTGCCGCACCCATTGGGGCCGACGATGCCCGTCACGCCGTCATCGAACGTGAAGACGCTGCGCTCCATGAACGATTTGAAGCCGGTGATATCCAGGCGCTTGATTCGCATGTGAAACGTGCTCCCGAGTGGTGGGCGAGCGGGCGGAAAAGCGTTCCGGAGGCCGAAAAATCGGCCTCGGAGCGATCAGACGAGTAGCACGCTGGATCTCAGCCGATCAAGCATGACCCTGCCATGCGTGACACTATGCGAGCAGGCAAGCATGGCGCCCACCGGCCTGGCGGACAGGGGGCTGTCAGGGCGAGAACAGACCCTACCCTTCCTCAACTGATTCCACAGGCGGCCTGGGTTCAGGCCCCTGCCTGCTCACTCGCTCCTCGTGTGAGCGCTCGCGGCATAGCAGGCCGGTCTGACATGGCCGTTTTCACGTTACGTCCTGCTACAGGTCCGAACATCGAAGGTCGGCTCCCGCGAGCGTCCGCGTGCGCAGTGGGCCCGGGCGCTTGTGCACCACGTTGTACACGGCTCGGGTCCACGGTCCTCAAGTGCCGGGATTTCCAGCAGTGCACATTCCTGGCCCGTCCACTGCAGTACAGGGCGGCATGTTCTCACTCACGACATCCCTCGCCCTGGCGGCCGTGCTGACCCTCGCCCCGCAGGACGCCACGCCCCCCGAGTCATCGGTCCCCGCCGCGACGGAATCACCCGCCCCTTCCATGTCCGCGCCCGCCGAGGCCACCGCACCCGCGGAGTCCGGCAAGCGGGAGCTGTCCCGCATCACCTTGAAGGACGGGCAGGAGCTGCACGGCGTGGTGGTGCGCCAGGACAGCCAGGTGGTGGTGTTGGAGCTCGCGGATGGCGATCGAATGGAGCTGCCGGCCCGGCAGGTGAAGGACATCGCCGTCGAGCGCAACGCCCAGGTCCGCGACAACGGGGAGATCTGGTTCCAGGATCCCAACCGCACCCGCTACCTCTACGCCCCCACCGGGATGATGCTGCGCCAGGGCGAGGGCTACTTTTCCCAGAAGGAGCTCTTCTTCTCGTCGCTCAACTACGGCCTGACGGATCACATCACCGTGCAGGCGGGAGCGGTCGTCCCGGCCTGGCTCCTGGGCGCTCCGGGCTTCAACTTCATCGGAGGCATCAAGGTGGGCGGCTCGGTGGGGGACAGGCTGCATCTGGCCGCCGGTGCGCAGGGCCTCTTCCTTCCCGGGATCGGTGGCATGGGGGGTGCCGTGGGCTTCGTCTTCGGAACGGCCACCTACGGAACCCCGGATGCGCACCTGTCCGTGGGCCTGGGCAAACCCTTCACGCTGACCAACAGCGGGGGGAGCCTCGACAGCACCATCATCACCACGCTCAGCGGCAACCTCCGGCTGAGCCAGCGGGTCGCGCTCGTCACGGAGAACTGGCTGATGCCCACCTTCATCGAGAGCGGCAACAGCCAGCTGCCGATGATCAACTCCCTGGCGGTACGCCTCTTCGGGGAGAGCTGGGCGGTGGACCTCGGCGGCATTCGCGTGCCGGGCCTGTCCCTCCCCATCCCCTGGGTCGACTTCGCCTACAACTTCGGCTGAGCCGGACAGGACGGCTCAGGAGGCCTCGGGCACCGCCGCCGTCACCGGAGGCTTGGGGCTGGCCTGGGGCTCGACGGTCACCCGCACCACGCGCGGCCCCTCCACCTCCTCCACCTGGATGCGCCACATGTCCAGCTTGAGCGAGTCCCCCTTCTCGGGGATGCGTCCCAGCCGGGCCATGATGTAGCCGGCGATCGTCGTCACCTCGACGTCCTCGTCGTCGACCTCGAACGAGACGTCCAGGCGGTCCTCCAGGTCATCCAGCTGGGCGGTGCCCGGCAGCTCGAAGCGGCCGCCCGGCAGGGCGCGCACCTCGTCCACCCGCCGGCCCAGCTCGGCCACGTCGCCCACCACCTCGGCCACCACGTCCGCGAGCGTGACGAGCCCCGAGGTTCCACCGTGCTCGTCCACCACCAGGGCGATCTGCCGGCGGCGGCGGCGGAACTCGGTGAGCAGCTGCTCGAGCGTCACATGCTCCGGGATGTAGAGCACCGGGCGCTGCACCTGGGCCAGACTGCGCAGCTCGCCCTTGGAGAGGAGGAAGAAGAGGTCCTTCACGTTCACCACCCCCTCCACCTCGTCCATGTTGCCCCGGGCCACCGGCAGCCACGTGTGGCCCGCCGCGCGCGCGTCCGCGACGCACTTGTCCAGGGGCTCCTCCACGTCCAGGAACTTCACCTGGTTGCGCGGCACCATCACCTGGCGGGCCGTCTTCTGGGCCATCTCCAGCGAGCGCTCCAGCAGCTCCGCGCGCGCCGTGGTGATGGCGCCCGCCTCCGCGGAGCTGTGGAGGATGACGCGCAGCTCCTCCTCGCTGTGGGCCTCCTGCGACTCGTGGGCGCCGTGCAGCCCGGCCACCCTCAGCAACCACGCCGCCACTCCATTGAGGAGCCAGATGGCCGGGTAGAAGATGAAGTAGAAGAGCCGCATGGGCAGGGCCACCCCCAGCGTCGTGTCCTCGGCGCGCTGGATGGCGAAGCTCTTGGGCGCCAACTCCCCCACCACGATGTGCAGGAAGGTGATGATGGCGAAGGCGATGGCCACCGCGAGCGTGTGCGCCAGCGTGGGCCCCGCGGCCTCGGGCACCACCCGCGTCAGCACCGGCTCCAACAGGTGGGCGAACGCCGGCTCACCCAGCCAGCCCAGCCCCAGTGACGCGAGCGTGATGCCGAACTGCGTGGCGGAGAGGTAGGCGTCCAACTTCTCCACCATCTTCAGGGCGGCGCCAGCACCCGGCCGGCCCTCGTCCACCAGCGCCTGGAGGCGTGTCTGGCGGACCTTCACGATGGCGAACTCCGTCGCCACGAAGAACCCGTTCGCGAAGACCAGCAGGATCGCCAGCCCGAGGAAGACCCATTCCATAGAGAGAGCTCAGACGCTCAGAAGAGCGCCTCGAACTCGGGGTCGCCCTTCAGAGCGTCGAACATCGTATCCGTGGCCAGCCAACCCTGCACTTTCTGGCGATCAGCGGCCACGGCCTTTTGCAGGTAGGACAACGCTTCGGCCCGCCGGCTCCAGAGGGCGTACAGGGCGGCCAGGTTGTAGTTGAGCAGCAGATCGTCCGCGTTGAGGACGCGCGCCTTCTCGTAGGAGCGCTCGGCCTCGGCGTAGAAGCCCTTCTGGGCGTAGCAGATGCCCAGATCCAGGTGGGCCTCGAAGTTGTCCGCCTCCAGCCGCACCACTTCCTTCAGCTGGTTGATGGCCGAGCGGTAGTCCCCCTCGTCCATGAGCAGCGCGGCGAGCTCGTGCCGGGGGAAGGCGTCCTGGGGCTCCAGCTCGATGGCCGTCTGCAGCTCGCGCATGGCCTCCTCGATCCGGCCCTGGTCCGCGTAGGTGAGGCCCAGGTTGAGGTGGGCGTCCGGGTACTCGGGGTCCAGCTCGATGGCCTCCCGGTACTCGGTGACGGCCATCTCGGCCGCGTGGGAGGACAGGAAGCAGGCGAGGTTGTAGTGCGCGGTGGGGCTCTCCGGCTCGAGCTTGAGCGCGGTGAGATACTCCCCGAGAGCCTCGCGGAAGAGCTTCTTCTCCGCGTAGACGGTGGCGAGGTTGTCGTGCGCGTGGGCGGAGTCGGGATCGAGCTCGATCGCCTTCTTGAACTCCTTGATCGCCTCATCCAGCCACCCGCGGTCGGCCAGTTCGATGCCACGCGAGTTGTGCTCGTCGGAGAGCGCGATGTTGTCCTTTTCCCTGGCCATGAAGTCGCGGGGCAATGTACGCGCCGCCTCTCTGGGGGCGCAAGGAAGAGTCAAGCTGCCCCGAGAGGGTCCGCCCCGAGGGAGTACGGCGCTTGAGACGGGTACTCGCCCCCTCCCCTGGAGAGCAAGGGAGGAGGCGGACGGCGAACTACTTGCGGCGCTCGCGAGCGCGGCGGCGCTTGAGGGCCGCCTTCTTCGTGGAAGCGCGATTGGACAGCTTCTTCTTGCTGCGGTTTCCCTTCTGGGCAGGCATCTTCTGGTACTCCGTATAGGCGGAAGTGGGCCGCATTGGCACTGGCGGCAGCGAACCGCCCTTTTTTCACGCTCCCGGCCCGGAAGTCCACGGAATTTCTTGACCCCGTCCGGCCTTGCCTGTGGCCGGACAACGGGGCACAACCCCCACCCAGACCGATGATTGACAAACTCGAAGAGGTGGAGCGCAAGTTCGAGCGACTCACCGCCGACCTGTCCAACCCGGACATCATCTCCGACACGGCCAAGCTGCAGCGGGTCTCCAAGGAGCGCGCCGGCCTGGAGAAGCTGGTGGAGTCCTTCCGCGCCTACCGCAAGGTGCTCGCCGACCTCAAGGAGGTCGAGGCCTGGCTCGGCAGCTCGGACCCCGACGAGAAGGCCTATGCCCGCGAGTCCCTGCCCGGCCTCAAAACCCAGCGCGACGAGATGGAAGCGGAGCTGAAGATCCTCCTGCTGCCCAAGGATCCCAATGACGACAAGAACGTCATCCTGGAGATCCGCGCCGGCGCCGGTGGCGACGAGGCCGGTCTGTTCGCCGAGGAGGTCATGCAGATGTACCTCCGCTACGCCGACCGCAAGGGCTGGAAGGCGGACATCATGGACATGAGCCCGGGCAGCGTGGGCGGCGTCAAGGACGTCTCCATCATGCTCGCGGGAGACGGCGTCTACAGCCACCTGAAGTACGAGTCGGGCGTGCACCGGGTGCAGCGCGTGCCGGCCACCGAGGCCCAGGGCCGCATCCACACCTCCACCATCACCGTGTCGGTGATGCCCGAGGCCGAGGACGTGGACATCAAGCTCAACCCGGCGGACATCGAGATGCAGGTGATGCGCTCGACGGGCTCCGGCGGCCAGAGCGTGAACACCACCGACTCCGCGGTGCGCCTCATCCACAAGCCCTCGGGCATCGTGGTGAAGTGCCAGCAGGAGAAGAGCCAGACGAAGAACCGGGCCATGGCCGAGCGCATGCTCCGCGCCAAGCTCTACGAAATCGAGCAGGAGCGCATCCGCAACGAGCGCGACTCCATGCGCCGCGGCCAGGTGGGCACCGGCGACCGCTCGGAGAAGATCCGCACCTACAACTTCCCGCAGGATCGGCTGACGGACCACCGCATCGGCCTCACGGTGCACAACCTGCCGGCCATCATGGGCGGCGGGGTCGAGGACGTCATCACCGCCTGCCGCACCCATTACCAGGCCGAGGCCCTCAAGCAGCAGATGGGCGGGGGCCCCGGCGCGAGCGCATGAGCGGCGAGAACTGGACCGTCCGCAAGATCCTCACCTGGACGACCCAGCACTTCGAGAAGCGCGGGGTGGACGCGCCCCGGCTCACCACCGAGGTGCTGCTCGCCCACGCGCTGAAGACGACCCGGGTGCGGCTGTACGTGGACCTGGATCGGCCGCTGGAGAAGACGGAGCTGGCCACCTTCCGCGCCCTCATCGAGCGGCGCATGGCGGGCGAGCCCACCCAGTACCTCACCGGCGTGCGGGAGTTCTACAACCGCCCCTTCAAGGTGGACGCGCGGGTGCTCATCCCCCGGCCGGAGACGGAGCTGCTGGTGGAGGCCGCCCTGCACAAGCTGCCCAAGGACGGCCCCGGCCTGGCCCTGGACGTGTGCACCGGCTCGGGCTGTATCGCCATCAGCCTGGCGGCCGAGCGTCCCCAGGCCACCGTGATGGCCACGGACCTGTCCGCGGACGCCTGCGCGCTGGCCCGGGAGAATGCCCAGGCCCTCGGCGTGGCCGAGCGGGTGACGGTGCTACAGGGCAACCTGTATGCCCCCCTCCCCCCGGACGCCCGCTTCGATGTGGTGGTCTCCAACCCGCCCTACATCGCCACGACGGAGATCCCCACGTTGTCGGCCGAGGTGCGCCGCGAGCCCCACATGGCGCTGGACGGCGGACCGGACGGGCTGGTGCTCATCCGCAAGGTCATCGAGGGGGCCCGGCGCGTCCTCAAACCTGGCGGGCTGCTTGCAATGGAGATTGGCGAGACGCAGGGCGAGGCCGTGAAAGCCCTCCTCCAGGCCGCGGGTTACGCCGACGCGCGCGTGGAGAAGGACCTGGAGCGGCGGGATCGCCTCGCATTTGGGACACAACCCGTGGCTGTCTAGCCACGGGGTGAGACGGAGCAGATGGACAAGATCATCGTGAAGGGTGGCCACCCGCTGCAGGGCGAGGTGGTCGTGTCGGGCGCGAAGAACGCCGCGCTTCCCATTCTCGCCTCGGCGCTGCTGGCCGATGGCAAGAGCGTCTACCGCAACGTGCCGGACCTGGCCGACGTGGTCACCATGCTCAAGGTGCTGGAGACCATGGGCTGTGGCACCGCGCGGCTCACCGGCCGCCAGAAGGACATGTGCGAGGTGGCCATCGAGGGGCCCATCACCCCCGAGGCCCCCTATGACCTCGTGAAGACGATGCGCGCCTCGGTGCTGGTGCTCGGCCCCCTGGTGGCCCGCTTCGGCCGTGCCCGCGTGTCCATGCCCGGCGGCTGCGCCATCGGGGCCCGCCCCATCGATCAGCACCTCAAGGGCCTCAAGGCCCTGGGCGCCGACATCACCCTCACCGAGGGCTACGTCGAGGCCCGGGCCAAGCAGCTCAAGGGCGCCACCGTCAACTTCGACGTCATCACCGTGACGGGCACGGAGAACGTGATGATGGCCGCCGTGCTGGCCAAGGGCCGCACCGTGCTGGAGAACTGCGCGCGCGAGCCCGAGGTGGAGGAGCTCGCCCGGGTGCTCAACAAGATGGGCGCCCGCATCCAGGGCGCGGGCACCTCCGTCATCACCATCGACGGCGTGGACGCCCTCCAGCCGGTGGAGCACGCCATCCTCCCGGACCGCATCGAGGCCGGTACGCTCATGGTCGCGGCGGCCATCACCGGCGGTAACGTGCTGGTGAAGCACGCCCAGCCCGAGCACCTCGAGTCCGTCATCCTCAAGCTGCGCGAGACGGGCTGCACCATCACCGCCGAGGAGAAGGGCCTGCGGGTGAAGGGCCCCAAGGTCGTCAACTCGGTGGACGTGAAGACGACCGAGCACCCCGGCTTCCCCACGGACATGCAGGCCCAGCTGATGGGCCTCATGACGGTGGCCAACGGCACCTCCGTCATCTCGGAGAGCATCTTCGAGAACCGCTTCATGCACGTGCCGGAGCTGCACCGCATGGGAGCGGACATCACCATCCAGGGCCACACGGCCGTGGTGAAGGGGGTCAAGAAGCTGTCCGGAGCCCCCGTCATGGCCACCGACCTGCGCGCCAGCGCCTCGCTCGTGCTGGCGGGACTGCGCGCCGAGGGCAAGACGGAGGTGGCCCGCATCTACCACCTGGACCGGGGATACGAGCGCCTGGAGCGCAAGCTGCGCAAGCTGGGGGCGGATATCCGCCGGGTCAAGGCCTGAACCCGGGCCTGGGGGGCTCCCAGGGTTGCGTGTGTGAACACATCGCAGCGCTTGGGTTGCATCTGAAAATTCATGCGACCTATCATTCCCTGAACGCCCTGGGGCCAATGGCCCCGGGACGCCCCAACGGGAGCGCTGCTCCCCCCTACAGGAGAATGACCCGCCCCATGAATTGCCCCGGTTGCAGCGTCGAGATGGCCGATCTCGAAGGGGACCATGAGACGTTGCGAAAGTGTGGAGATTGCGGCGGACTGTGGATCGACGTCGCGGATCTCAACCGGATCCTCCTCCACAACAACCTCCCCGGGCTGGAGAGCCAGGGCGGGAAGGTCGACGCGGAGGCTCTCACCGGCCAGTGCCCCGAGTGCCAGGTAGACCTGATCCGGGTGGACGGCGGTGACCGTCAGCACCCGCTTCACTACGATACCTGCGAGTCTTGCGGCGGCATGTTCCTGGAGTCGGAGTTCGCCGACGCCACGGACGCCAAGGTCGCCGAGCAGGAGATCATCGACTTCTTCCGCCACTTCAGCGCGAAGAAGAAGAGCGCCCTCGGCTGAGGCTCCCCTCCCGAAGGCGTCCCTCCACGCTCCACCCCCTCCGGGCCCGTCGTACCTACGGGCCGGGAACACCTGAGTTCCGTCCTCCCTCCATTCCCGTGCCGGGATGAAAGCGCCAGCTTGTCTGTTGGCGAACCTTGACACCCGGGCGCCAGGGGATTGAGTAGGCACCCGAATGCCAAGAGGGAACGGAATGCGACGTCTGGGGTGGGTGTGGCCGTGGGCACTTCTGCTCGCCGGCTGCCCGAACGGTTGCTCCAACAAGGACACCGAGGTAGCGGACGCCGGACCGGTCGTCACCGGGCCCGAGCTGCTGAACGAGAAGGAGCCCAACGAGCGGCCCGAGCAGGCCCTCAGCCTCGGCCGGGACGCGACGGTGAGCGCCAGCCTGGGCGCGGATCCGTCCAAGCCCGACGAGGACTGGTACCGGCTCGTCCCCGCCAGCCCGCGCGTGGCGGACGTCAGCGTCACCGGCCTCCCCGGCGGAGACGTGCTGCTGGAGGTGTACGACGCCCCCGGCATCCGCAGCGCGAGCATCAACAGCGGAGGCGACGGCAAGCCGGAGCGCTTCCCCAACCTCTACGTGGAGCGCGAGCGCTGGGTGCGCGTGGCCTCGGCCCGCAAGGGCACCGGCGGCGCCTATACGCTCGAGGTGCGCTACCACTCGCCCGAGGATGGCGTGGAGCGCGAGCCCAATGACCGCGCCGTGGACGCCACGCCGATGCAGTTCGGCCAGGCGGTGTCCGGCTTCATCGGGCACGCGGCCGACGAGGACTGGTACCGGCTGGAGCTGCCCGAGCCCCCCGCTGGCGCCACGCCGCCTCCGGCGCCCGCCCCTGCCCCCGCCCCCATGCCGAGCCCGGCGGACCCCACCGGCGCCCAGCCGCCCCCCACCGAGGGCCAGCCTCCGGCGCCCGACCCCACCTCCAATCCCGAGGCAACGGCCAACGCTCCCGCCGCCGAGGGAGACCCGGCCGCGGCCGGTGCACAGGCACAGCAGCCCGGAGGCTTCCAGGTGCCCGTGCCCGTCCCCGGCCAGGGAGATCTGCAAGCCGCGCCGGAGGAGCCTCCCGCGATGGCGCTGAAGATCGAGCTCACCGGCATCGAGGGCGTCCGCACGGAGCTGTCGGTGCTCTCGGCCGCGGAGGCGCCCCTCTTCGTCACGCCCAGGGGCAAGGAGGGCGAGGGCTATTCACTGCGCAACATCGGCGTGAGGGCGAGCGATCGCGTGGTGTACATCGTGGTGAAGAGCGGCTGGGTGGGCACGGGCAAGGAGGCCAAACGGGGCTTCAACTCGGAGAAGCCGTACACGCTCACCGTGACGCAGGAGGAGGCCGGCGCCAACGCGGAGCTGGAGCCCAACGACGAGCTGTACAAGGCCACGACCCTGCCGACGTACGGCTACAAGGAGGGGTTCCTCTCGCCCAAGGGCGACGTGGACAACTTCGTCCTGAAGTCGGCCGAGCCGGTGCTCGCCAAGGTGGAGCTGTCCGGCGTGGAGCGCATGGACCTGGAGCTGTCCGTGGTGGCGCCTCCCGAGGGCGAGGGCCAGAAGGAGACGGTGCTCCAGCGCGCCAACGATGGCGCCATCAAGGAGCCCGAGCGCCTCAACAACGTGGCCTGCCAGGGCACCTGCTACTTCCGGGTGCAGAGCGCCTCGCGCAAGGTGGACAACAAGTGGGTGCGCGACTACGAGAACGCGGACCAGCCCTACCGCATCTCGGTCACCACCGTGCCGGACGATGGCAGCCAGGAGCGCGAGCCCAACAACACCACGGACCGCGCCATGGACATCACCCCGGGCAAGGCGGTGCGCGGCACCGTCTATCCGCTCAAGGACGTGGACTACTACCGGTTGGACCTGTCGGACCGGCCGGTGCGCACGCCCATCAAGGTGACGCTGCTGGGCATCCTCAAGGTGGACGTGGGGCTCTACCTGCACCGCCTGGGCGAGGACGGAAAGCTGTCACTCGTGCAGACGTCCGATCGCGCCCGAGGGGACCAGCCCGAGGTCATCCGCTACAGCGCCGAGCCCGGCGTCTACGTCCTCGAGGTCCGCGACGCGCGCAACCGCGAGGCCAACTTCCAGGATGCCTACCAGCTGACCATTGAGGAGGGCGAATAGCCCCCTCGATCTTCTCGTTGACAAGCCGCGTGCGGGCCCCTACTTTGAGACTGCTTGCGACGCGGTGGTAGCTCAGCTGGTAGAGCACGAGCTTCCCAAGCTCGGGGTCGCCGGTTCGAACCCGGTCCGCCGCTCTGTGAGGCCGGCAATGTCTCGGACGTCCGAGGGATTGCCGGCCTCTCGTTTTTCTGGGCCAGAATGCGCCCCATGCGCATTCCCGCTCTTCTCTCCACCCTGCTCGCGGTGCTCCTGCTCGCCTCCACCGGATGCGAGGACAACGGAGGCAATGGCCCGGGAGACCCATCGGCCGACGGTGGGACCACCGGCAGTGGCGAGCCCCTCCCCGGGCTGAAGTCCATCAGCGTCGAGCCCGCGGACCAGGTGCTCCTCATCGAGGCCGGGAAGACCCCCGCCTCGCTCACCTACAAGGCCATCGGCACCTTCGACAGCGGCGGGACGCGCGACATCACCACGCTGGTCCGCTTCTCGGTGGAGAACGGCTTCATCGGGGGCTTCTCGGGCAGCACCTTCACCACCTACAAGAACCAGGGAGGGGTGACGACGATCTCCGCCCTCGCGGGCAGCGTGCGCGGGACGACGCAGGTGTCCGTGAAGCTCCAGGCGAGCGTGAAGGATCCAGCCTCCACCTCACTGCCCGAGGACCCGGCGGGCCCCTTCGCCGGCCCTCCCAGTGACACGCGCAAGCCGGACTTCGTCTACCCCAATGACGGCGTGCTCATGCCG
The DNA here is from genome assembly GCF_001896145.1 of Archangium sp. Cb G35. Taxonomy (NCBI): domain Bacteria; kingdom Pseudomonadati; phylum Myxococcota; class Myxococcia; order Myxococcales; family Archangiaceae; genus Archangium; species Archangium sp. Cb G35. Next base: position 63,334 of record NZ_MPOI01000026.1, on the reverse strand, counting down.
CCCAACATGCGCGGGGCGGAGCTCCACTTCCTGCCGGGCAGCGGCAACACCCTCTTCGAGCTGTCGTTCCAGAACGCCGTCACGGACCTGAAGGTCTACCTGCGCTGCACCCAGCCGCTGAACGGTGGCTGCATCTACCGGCCGGATGACGCCACCTGGCTGTGGCTGACCCAGACCAACCGCGGCGGCGAGCCCGTCTCCATCACCCTGCGCGGCACCAACGACGCGGGCGTGCAGGTGGGCACGTCCACGCCGCTCTCCGTGTCCTTCGCGCGCGATGACCTCACCGGCGGCCTCTACTATTGGACCACCTCCAACGGCTCGGCCATCATGCGCTTCGACTTCTCGAGCGCCTCGCAGCTCATGGGCGAGAAGTTCGCCGGTCCCGAGGTCGCCAACGGCGAGTGCATCGGCTGCCACGCGCTGTCGCGCGACGGGAAGAAGCTCGTCGCCGAGGCCAACGGCCAGAACTCCGGGCGCCTCGTGCTGATGGACGTGGCCAGCAAGACGCTGCTCGTCCCCTACAACGCGGGCGCCAGCTCTCCGGACAAGAGCATCTTCGAGTCGTGGAACCCGGATGGCTCGCAGTACGTGGGCGTCTACGCGGACTCGGGCGCCACCGACTTCAACCTGATGCTCTTCGACGGCAACAACGGCAAGAAGGCGCAGAGCCTCACGGGCACGGGCAGCAGCACCAACCCGGTCAGCCACCCGGACTGGTCCGCGGACGGGCAGAAGATCGCCTTCGTGATGATGGGGGTGAAGGGCACCAACCAGCGCTTCGGCAAGGGCGCCATCCAGATGGTCAGCCGCACTGGCTCGGGCTGGAGCGCGCCGGTGACGCTCGCGCCCGCCGTGGACGGCAAGAACCGCTACTACCCGGCCATCTCGCCCGACAACTCGTTCCTCCTCTTCAATGAGTCCACCTGCCCGAGCGGCACCTCCGGGATGGACTGCAACGCGGACAGCGATCCCTCCGCGCGGCTCTTCGCAGTGAAGGCCGAGGCGGGGGCTCCGCTCATCGAGCTCGCCCGCGCGAATGCTCCCGGCAAGCGCGACACCGGAACGAACCTCACCAGTTCCTTCCCCAAGTGGGCGCCCTTCCTCTACCAGCGCACGCGGGAGCCGAACTCGCGGCTGCAGTGGTTCACCTTCTCCTCCAGCCGCCGGTACGGACTGCGCAACCCGCTTCCCGGTGGAGATGAGAACCCCAACGGCACGCTGCTGTGGATCTCCGCCGTGGACCCGGACAAGGTGGCGCTCGGCGAGGACCCGAGCTACCCCGCCCTCGTGCTGCCCTTCCAGGACATCACCACGTCCAACCACATCGCCCAGTGGACGAAGGAGATCATCCCCGTCATCCGCTGAGGCAGGACGCTCCCCTCGGGGAACCCGTCACACCTGGCCGGTGTCTCCTCCCTCTCCCGAGGAGGAGTCGCCGGCCATGTCATTTCCCGAGCCCTTTCGAGCATCCACCCTGCCCTGGAGTCCAGCCAGGGAGGCGGGGGGAATTTCCTCTCTCGGCCAGTTGCTCAGAGTCCGCGTGAATTCATCCCGTAGCCGCCTGCCCCTCAGCCGTTCAGCCATCCTCTTCATCGTCGCCGCGCTGCTCCTCCTGGCCCAGTACGCCATGGCCGCCGAACCCGCTCCCGCCGTGGCTCCGTCCACGCCCGTCGAGCTGGTCTCCCGTGGTCACAGCGGTGCCCTGCGCGCCGTAGTCGTGCCTCCGGGCGAGACGCTCCAGCCCCACTTCGCCATTCGCGAGGACGTGAAGGAGGCCCGCTGGTTGGCGCTGGGCTCGGATACCCAGGCTCCCGCGTCCATCTCCAACGAGGGCTGGAAGGCCCCGGCCCAGCCCGGCGTCTGGCGGCTCGCTCCCGCCATGCTGGGGGCGGAAACCAGCCCGCACGCCGTCATCACCCCCGTCCATTTCGACGGCTCGAAGACGCAGCTCAACGGCTACCGCATCGGCCGCTGGCCGGCCCGCACCGCTGGCCGCTCCGGCCGTTATGCCCCTCCCGAGCTCCTCATCGAGGTGACGCGCGAGAACCAGGACTTCGCCGTCTCCGAGCACTTCAAGCTCCGGCACTTCCTCACCAAGGACCAGGCCAACGTCTGGCCCAAGTACCTCGTGCTCGACCTGCGTCTGGTGGACAAGCTGGAGCTCGTGCTCCAGGAACTGCGCGCCCAGGGCCATCCCGCCAAGGGGCTCCATGTGATGAGCGGCTTCCGCACACCCCAGTACAACGGGCCCGGTGAGAAGGGCCGCGCGAAGTTCAGCCGCCACACCTACGGGGATGCGGCCGATGTCTGGCTCGATGACGATGGCGATGGGCAGATGGATGACCTCGATGGCAACGGGCGCGTCGACGTGAAGGACGCCGAGGTGCTCGCCCGCGCCGTGGACCGCGTGGAGCAGCGCGTGCCCGAGCTCATCGGTGGCTACGGCGTCTACCGCGCCAACCGCGTCCACGGGCCCTTCGTGCACATCGACGTGCGCGGCACCCCGGCCCGCTGGAGCAAGCGCTAACCGCGCACCCCTCCGCAGGACGCTGGCGACTCGCCCGCCGCGGGCACCGGCTTCACCGCCAGCGCCCGCCGCACCGCCGCGTCCTGGCGGTACACGTCCGGCCGGAACTGCACCCGGCCCTCCGCGTCCACGAAGCTCGTCCAGTACAGCAAGTACACCGGCACCGGCTCCGGTAGCTCCACCCGCCGCTGCTTGCCCCCGGCCTTCGCCATCGCCGCCGCCAGGGACTCCTCCGTCCAGCCCTCGTGGCCCCGCAACAGGAAGTCCGCGAGCTTCGCCGGCTCGGACACCCGGATGCAGCCGTGGCTGAAGGCCCGCCGCGCCTCCGCGAAGAGCTTCGGGTTCGGCGTGTCGTGCAGGTAGATGGAGAAACGGTTGGGGAACATGAACTTCACCCGGCCCAATGGATTGTCGCTCCCCGGGTCCTGCTCGAAGCGGTAGGGCAGCGACCCCGCCTCCAGCCCTTTCCAGTCCACCGTCGCCGGATCCACCGGTTCCCCCGTGGCCCGGTCGTACGTCGTCAGCCCCATCCGCGCCGCCGCCCCCGGATCCTCCTGGAGCTTCGGCAGCACTTCCTCCGTGGTGATCTGGCTCGGCACGTACCACGTCGGATGCAGCACCAGGTACTCCACCTCGTCCAGCATCACCGGGGTGCTCCACTCCTGCTGACCAATGATGACCGGCATCCGCAGCGCCGTCTGGCCTTGCTCCACCGCCTCCAGCTCGAAGGCCGGCAGGTTCACCATCACGTGCCGCGTCCCGAACTCCCTCGGCGCCCAGCGCCAGCGCTCCAGGTTCACCAGCAACTGCGCGATGCGCTCCTCCACCGGCACCCGCAGCGCCTCGAGCGTCTCACCGCCCACCTTCCCGTCCACCGCCAGGCCGTGCCGCCGCTGGAAGGCCTTCACGCCCTCCTCCACCCGCGCGTCGTAGAGGTCCTCGGGAACGGGCTTCTTCGGAGACTCCGGAGCTGGCGCCTCCATCGCCGCGCGGACGAGGTCCCCCACCAGCGCCGTCACGCCTACTCCCGATGCGCCCGGATAGAGCAACCGCTCCTCCGCGGACGGAGGCAGATCTCCCGTGGCCCGCAGCCGCTCGCGCAGCACTACCACCCGTGGATCTTTCATGCCCCGCTCGAGCGGCATGCCCTCCGGCACCAGCGGCCATCCCCCCGCGGCGGCCAGGGCCCGGTAGCGCGCGAGCGCTTCCCTCAACCGCACGAAGCCCTCGTTGCGCGGGGAGAGGCTCCGCAGCGTGACGGCCATGTCTCCACTCGCGAGCGTTCCCTCCAGCACCGCCGCCAGCACCACCGCTCCCGGTGGCTTCGTGCTCCACCGCGTGCCTCGCGAGGACACCTGCCCGGACAGCAGATGCGTCGCGTAGGTGAGGAAGCTCGACGTCAGCCCCAGCTCCACTTCCACCCATGCGTCCCCCGGCTCTCCGTCCAGCGTCAGTTGGCGCAGGGCCTCCGCGAGCTCCACGCGCCGGTAGCGCTCCGGCCACAGGCCCTCCGTCTCCGCTTCACACAGCGCCGCGAGGTACTCGCCCGCCTGCGGCCGCAACGCACCGTCATAGGAGAACCACGCCGGCAGGAAGCCCCGCGTCTCGTAGAAGAGGAAGAGCGCCTTGGAGGTGTCCCTGGGCTCTCGCGCCAGCCGGGCCCGTACCTCGGCCTCGAAAGGAGCTGGAGCGGGAGTTCCCCCGGCGGCCAGGACGGGCGTCCCGAGGAGCAGGCAGCACAGGAGGGCAGTCCAGAAACGCATGGGACGACGGTAGGCACCCCCGCGGTACGAGGCAGGCGAGCAGGCTCGCCCGCTCGCTCACCTGACCGCCCACGTTGGCCACCACCCGGCCAATCAAGCCTTGACTGAACGTCCTTTCAGTCACACTCTGGGAGTGTGAAGCCCCGTCCCATCTCCAACCCGACCAACCCCTGGGACACCACCGCGGTGGAGTACCTGGACGAGATTCCTCCCGCCAAGCTGGAGGTGCTCGAAGACCACAGCCGCGAGGTGCTCGGGCGCAACGACAGCCCCGACGTCGGCTTCACCTGGAGCGTCAATCCCTACCGGGGCTGCCTCCACGCCTGCGCGTACTGCTACGCGCGGCCCTACCACGAGTACCTCGGCTTCGGCGCCGGCACGGACTTCGAGACGAAGCTGGTGGTGAAGCCCCAGGCCGCGGAGTTGCTGCGCACGGCCTTCGAGCGCAAGAGCTGGAAGGGAGAGACGGTCGCCTTCAGCGGGGTCACCGACTGCTACCAGCCCCTCGAGGCCTCGATGCGGCTCACCCGCGCCTGCCTGGAGGTCTGCGCCGAGTACCGCAACCCGGTGGGCATCATCACCAAGGGGCCCCTCATCGAGCGCGACCTGGACGTGCTCACGACGCTCGCGCAGGAGGCCCGGGTGTCGGTGTGCATCACCCTGCCCTTCCATGACGAGCAGGTGGCTCGCGCCATGGAGCCGTACGTGGCCACGCCCCGGCGGCGTCTACAGACGATCGAGCGGCTGGCGGCGGCGGGCATCCCGGTGGGCGTGGCGGTGGCACCCGTCATCCCCGGGCTCAACGACGAGGACATGGTGCGCGTGCTCACCGCGGCGCGCGAGGCCGGCGCCACCCGCGCCTTCTACACGCTGCTGCGGCTGCCGGGCCCCGTGCAGGCCGTCTTCGAGGAGCGTCTGCGCGAGAAGCTCCCCCTGCGTGCCGAGCGGGTGCTGCACCGCATCCGCGAGACGCGTGGGGGAGCGCTGAACGACGCGCGCTTCAAGGTCCGCATGCGGGGCGAGGGCCTCTACGCGGACACCATCCACCAGCTCTTCAACACCACCGTGCGCCGTGTGGGGCTCAACGGTGAGTGGCCCTGGGATGGGGCGGAGAAGGAGAGCACCTTCCGCCGCCCCATGAAGCCGGGCACGCAGCTCAGCTTCTTCTGAGCGCTACCAGACCTCGCAGCGCTGGGCAGCCGGGCGCACCATCTTCGTGCCTTCCTGGCACTGGAAGGCCTGCTGGAACTCCTTCAGGTTCCCCAACGGGCCGTTCACCCGCCAGTGCGGAGGGGAGTGCGGATCCACCATCGCCATCTGCCGCGCGTACGGATCCCGGTACTTCGAGCACCACGACTGCGCGTAGCCCAGGAAGAGCTGCTGGCTCGGCGTGTAGCGGTAGCCATTCACCTGCTTCGCCGCCTCCGGATCCTTCGCCAGCCACGCCTCCATGGCCGCGTGCGCCAGCTTCAGGCCGCCCAGGTCCGCCACGTTCTCGCCCAGCGTCAGCGCCCCGTTCACCTTCAGCTCGTCGATGGCCGTGTACCCGTCGTACTGCTCCTTCACGCAGGCCACGCGCTCGCGGAACGCCTTGTCCGAGCCCGGCGTCCACCAGTCGCGCAGGTTGCCCTCGGCGTCGTACTGGCGGCCCTCGTCGTCGAAACCGTGGGTGATTTCATGCCCCACCACCATGCCCATGGCCCCGAAGTTCACCGGTGCCGTCGCCTCGCGGTTGAAGAACGGAGGCTGCAGGATGCCCGCCGGGAAGATGATCTCGTTGAGGGCCGGGTTGTAGAAGGCGTTCACCGTGGGCGGCGGGATGATCCACTCGTCCTTGTCCACCGGCTTGCCGATCTTCGCCAGTTGCCGGGCCTGCTCGAACGCCGACGCGCTCACCCACGAGCCCAGGAACGAGCCGCGCTCCACCTTCAGCGCGTCGTAGTTGCGCCACTTGTCCGGGTAGCCAATCTTGTTGGCGATCTTCCGGACCTTCACCAGCGCCTGCTCGCGCGTGGGCGCGTCCATCCACGCCAGCGAGTCCAGGTTGCGCTCGAAGGACTTCTCGATCTCCATCACCATCTGCAGCGTGGTCGTCTTGCCATCCGCGCCGAACGTCTTGGCGATGAAGGGCTGCGCCAGCGCCTCGCCCAGCGCGTTGTTGGTGAAGCGCACGCACTTCTTCCAGCGCGGCACGTCCTCCTTGGCGCCCGTCAGGTTCTGCGAGGTGAAGCGGAAGCGCTCCTGCTGGAAGGCCTTGGGCAGCGCCGGGACGACGCTCAGCACGTAGTGCGCCGTCAGGTACGGCGTCCACGTCCCCGGCTTCGCCGTCTTCACCAGCCGCTCCACCTCCTTGAAGAAGGGAGGGTGCGTGACGTTGATCGTCTGCAGCTCCTTCGCGCCCGCGGCCGTGAAGTACGCGTCCCACGGGAAGGCCGGCGCCTCCGCCTTCAGGCCCTTGCGCTCCAGCCGGTGGTAGAGGTTCTTCGGCTCGCGGCGCTCCACGCGCGTCAGGGACGCCTTCGCCAGCGCCGTCTCCGTCTCCAGCACCGACGCCGCGCTCTTCGCCGCCTGCTCCGGCGTCTCGCCCAGCAGCACGAAGAGGTTCTTCAGGTGCTCCCCATAGGCCGTGAGCAGCCCCTTCGATTTCTCGTCATCCTTCAGGTAGTAGTCCCGGTCCGGCAGCCCGAGCCCGCCCTGGTCCATCTCGCCAACCACCTGGCTGGCGTCCTTCAGGTCGTTGTTGGAGCTCAGATGGAAGAGCGGGAACACGCTGCGCGCGTGCATCGTGCCCACCACCTGGGCCAGATCCTTCGCGCTCTTCACCGCCGTCAGCTTCGCCAGCTCCGTCTTCAGCGCGGGCAGCGAGGCCTCCACCTGCGCCTCGTCCATGCAGGCGCCGTAGTAGTCACCCAGCTTCTGCGCATACGGCGTCCCCTCGGGGGACTTGCCCGTGGACGAGGCCTCGAGGATCTCCCGGAGGATCTCCTCGTTGCGCGCGGCGATCGAGTCGAACCCACGCGACCAGCGCGGGCGATCCGCGGGGATCTCCGTGTTCTTCACCCAGTTGCCGCACGCGTACTCGTAGAAGTCCTCGCACGGATTCGCCTGCTCGTTGAGCGCCGCGCCATCCAGTCCGGGCGGCAGCGGCTTCGCCTCGGGCGCCGGCTGCTCCCGCGGAGGCGGAGGGGCCGGGGGCGTGGGCGCGGGCTCCGCCGTCTTGCAGGCGGACACCACGAGGCAACAAGCGGCGAGCAATGCCTTTCTCATCCAGTGTTTCTCCCTGTGGGAAATCGAAGCGGGCCGCACCCTACCCGGCACACGGCCCGCCGCAACGTCTGGATGACACGGACTTTTCAACCCGGGACGTCCGATACCCTCACCCCGTCCCTCTCCCGGGGGGAGAGGGGTCCTGTGCTCGGTGGAGCGACGGCGCCCGGGTTACAGCACCGGGTTCATTCCTTGCCCAGCATTCCGTCCCGGAGGCTCTCGTCCACCGGGTTCTTCCCCAGCCACACCGAGAAGAGCGCGTCCGAGAAGTCCTTCCCCTCCACCGAAATCTTCTGCCCGCCCTTGCTCTCGATCGTCGTGCCCTTGCCCGGCACGTACGTCAGCAGCAGCTCGTCGCCCTTCTTCACGTCCGGAATCGCCGACGTGAACGTGTCCAGCCGCTGCTGCAACGCCGGCAGCTTGTCCTTCGAGTTCTTCTTGAACCCATCGACGATCGCCTCGGTGATCGCCTTCTTGTCCAGGTCGCGCAGCATCGACATGCGCACCCGCTTCACCTGGTCCGACTCGACGACCTGCTGGGCACTCTGCGACGGGCTCTCCACGTACATGCCGGCCGCGTACACGTTGAAGACCAGCTTCTTGCGCAGGCCCGCGCCATTGAGCTTCAGCTCCTTCCCCTCGACCTTGAGCGTCTCGGGGAACTGCACGCCCGCGACCTCCTTGGCGGCGGCGGGCAGCGCGAGCACAACGGCCATCACGACGGCGAACAGCGTGGTGTTCTTCATGACCCCTCCTGACAGCGTGGAGGGGCGAACCCTAACCGTTCTTCCGGACGAACTCCTCCATGAAGGACACCAGCGCCTTCACGTTGTCCACGGTCACCGCGTTGTAGGTGGACGCCCGGATGCCGCCCATCGTCCGGTACCCCTTGAGGCCCACCATGCCCGCCTTCTTCGCCTCGGCCACGAACCGGTCATCCAGCTCCGGCGTGGGCAGCTTGAAAACCACGTTCATGTACGAGCGCGACTCGCGCTCCACCGGCGCGTGGTAGAAACCCGCGTGCTTGTCGAGCGCCCCATAGAGCAGCTCGCCCTTCTCGCGGTTCCACGCCTCCAACCGTGCCAGGCCTCCCACCTGCTTCGCCCAGGCCAGCACGTTGCGGCACAGGTAGATGGCCAAGGTCGGCGGCGTGTTGTAGAGCGAGTTGTTTTCCGCGTGGGTCGAGTAGCGGAAGATCTTCGGGATGTCCTTGCGGCCGCGGGCGATGAAGTCCTTGCGCGCCACGGCGATCAGTACGCCCGAAGGGCCGAGGTTCTTCTGCGCCCCCGCGTAGATGAAGGCGAAGCGGCTCACGTCCATGGGCTTCCACAGGAAGTCCGAGCTCATGTCCGCCACCAGCGGGACGTTGCCCACCTCGGGCCAGCGGTGCCACTGCGTGCCGTAGATGGTGTTGTTGCTCGTCAGGTGGACGTAGGCCGCGTGGGGGTCCACCTGCAGCTCGTCCTGGCGGGGCACGCGCACGTAGCGCTTGTCCGGCAGCACCGTGGTGGCGGCGATGCGCGCCTGGCCCACCAGCTTCGCCTCCTCATAGGCCTTCTCGCTCCACACCCCCGTCATCAGGTAGTCCGCGCTGGCGCCCGGAGGCAGGAAGTTCATAGGCACCTGGGCGAACTGCTGCGACGCCCCGCCCGTGAGGAACAGCACCTGGTGGGTGTCCGGAATGCCCAGCAGCTCGGTGAGCAGGGAGATGGCCTCGTTATGGACGGACTCGTACTCCTTGCCCCGGTGGCTGTGCTCCATGATGGACATGCCGGAACCCTGGAAATCCAGCAGCTCCTCCCGCGCACGCTCGAGGGCGGGCAGAGGCAACCCGGCGGGTCCGGCGTTGAAGTTGATGACGCGCATGGTCGAGTCCTCACGAAAATGAACAACCGCCCGGACATTGTGCCCCACGCCCCCCCCAGGGGAAGCGGGAAGAGCGGCGTCCGTCCACCTGGCGGCGTGTGGCCGCTGTGCCACCGGGGGGGTCCATGAGCCGGGTAGATTCCTCTCGGGGGCTGACGGAGTGGGTGGTGCGGGCCATGCGAGGGGAGGCACCCGCATTCAGCGAGATCTACCGGCGGACCCGGCCCCTGGTGGCCCGATTGACGGGCAGTTTCGCCCCATTGGACGCGGATGAGGTGGAAGACGTGATTCAGGAGACCTACGTGCGCGCCTTCAAGGCGCTCCCCCGGCTCAAGGAGCCGGCGGCCTTCGAGGCCTGGCTCCTGTCCATCGCCCGCAACCGGGCCCGCACCCGCCTGGAGCGCAAGGGCCAGAAGCGCCGCATGGACGAGGAGATCTCCGATCCCCAGCCGGAGACCGCCTCCGTGGTGCCCGAGGCGCTCCAGCTCGAGCGGGACATGGCCGTGGTGCGCCAGCTCATCGCCGAGCTGCCCGAGGGCGAGGAGAAGAAGACCGTCTACCTCTTCTACGTCGAGGGCCAGCTGTCCGCCCGGGAGATCGCCGAGCAGCTCGGGGTAGGCAAGAGCGCCGTGACGATGCGCCTGGAGCGGTTCCGGGCCCGAATCAAGCAGGAGCTGCTCCGGCGCGTGCTCGCCGGACGGTGGGAGTAGTCCGCATGAGACACCTGGATACCGAAGCCCTGCGCGCCCTGACCGCCGGTGAGCCGGAGGCGGTGGCGTACTTCCGCGAGCACCTGGAGCACCCGTGCGAGGCCTGCATGGACTTCCTGGCGAAGACGCCCGGTCCCGGCCTGCTCGATGGGCAGGTGGACGCCCTGTTGCTCCACCTCGCGCCCGCCCGGCAGGAGGAGCCCCGGCTGGACGAGGTGGGTTACGCCCGCGTCCGCCGGGGCCTGCGCGAGCCCGCCCGGCCCTGGAGCAGGGTGGCGGCGGCCCTGGCGGTGGCGGCGGGGCTCTCGGGGCTCTTCGTCCTCACCCGCGACCAGGTGCGGCCTCCCAGTGAGGCGAAGGGCGCCTGGGATGGGGTGAAGGGCGTGGGCACCCTCGCGCTGGAGACCTCCGTGGTGGCCCGCGAGCCGGATGGCCACCTGCGCCGGATGGATCCGGGCGGCAGCGCCTCGGACCAGGACGTGCTGGTGCTGCGCTACCACGCCACCGAGGCCGGCGAGGCCCTCCTCTTCCAGCGGCGCGCGGACGCCGAGCCCGAGCTGCTCGGCCGCTTCCCCCTCTCCGCCGGTACCCATGAGCTGGAAGGCCCCCAGGGCCTCGTGGGCATCAGCCTGGAGGGCGAGTCCGGCCCCCTCACCCTGTGGCTGGTGGGCTTCCCCTCGGCCCAGATGCCACCTCCCGAGGAGGTGCGCGAGGCACTCACCCGCGGCGACATGGGGGAGCGTCCGGTGCTGGCCATCAGCCGGTTCGATCTCCACGTTCGCGGCGAGACAGGGCAGAATCCTGGCCCACGGTGAGGCAACTCGTCTTCACGTTGCTGGTGGTGCTCGCGGCCTGCGCGAGCCCGGGCTCGCTCGAGAAGGGCGGCAAGGGCGGACTCGTGTCCGTGAAGGTGGACGAGCGCGCGCTGTCCACGGCCTATGCGCCCCGGCGCCTGGCGCTGCTGGTGGGCGTGTCCCAGTTCCAGGACGCGCAGTGGAGGAACCTGCGCTACGCCACCAAGGACGCGGAGGACCTGGCCGCGGCGCTGAGGGACCCTGCGCGCGGCCACTTCGACTCGGTGCGCGTCCTGTCGCGCCCCGAGGAGACGACCCGGGGCGCCATCCTCGCGGCGCTCCGCCAGTTGCGGCAGGAGGCCACGCGGCCGGATGACGTGGTGGTGGTGTACTTCTCCGCGCACGGCACGCTGGCGCGCGACGGCAGGGGCGAGCTCAAGCGCTACCTGGTCACCACGGACGCCTCGTTCCGGGCCATTGCGCAGACGGCCCTGCCCATGGACGAGCTGAAGTCCGAGTTCGACCAGTTGCCCTCGCGCCGCCGGCTCATGGTGCTGGCCACCTGCCACAGCGGCAGCGGCAAGTCGCTGCTGCCCAAGGAGCTGGAGGCCGAGCTGGCCGGCATCAAGTCGGGCTTCTACGCACGTCCGCTCGAGGAGTCGAGCCGGGCCTCCATGGTGTTCGCCGCCTGCGACTGGGGCGAGACGGCCCGCGAGGACGAGGAGCTGCGCAACGACATCTACACCCACTTCCTCATCGACGGGCTCAACGGCGCGGCGGACCGCAACTCCGACGGCGCCGTCACCGCCACCGAGGCACATGACCATGCGCGCCGCCGCACCTACGCCTTCACCCAGGGGCGGCAGCGGCCCTCGGCGGAGATCCTCGAGGTGGGAGCGGATCCAGTGGTGCTCTCCGGCCACATCGACCGGACGGGCCGCCCGGAGCTCTTCTCGTACAACCCCCGGCTGGACGGCTTCACGCTGAAGGTGGACGGAGAGCCGCGCACGGAGCTGCCCGGAGGCACCGCGGTACCGCCGGGCCGGCGCACCGTGGAGCTCACCAAGGGGGACGACGTCCTGCTGCGCGAGGTGGTGGACATCGCCGCGGGCGAGCGGCTGCCGCTGGAGCGCCTGCTGTCGGAGAGCTTCCCGAAGCGCTCGCTGTCGGTGATGGGAGGCATGTTCTCCTTCGTGGACGCGCGCAGCCGGAACGAGCTGCTGCCCGCCTCGCCGGAGCTGGCGCTGGTGCTGCGGCTGGAGGAGCGCCCGCTGCCGGACCTGAGCCTCGTCTTCGACCTGAGCGGTGGCCGGGGGCGCCAGCAGCTCCACCTGGTGCCCGGCACCTCGGTGCCCTTCACCTACACCTCGCTGTCCATGGGGGCGGCGGTGCCCTACACGTGGCGGTGGGAGCGGCTGTCGCTTTATGCGGGCCCGCGTGTGGCCGCTTTGTTCCTCCAGCGGTCCTTTCAGACGGAGGCCTTCTCCGGAGGGCAGCAGTACTTCACCGTCAGCCCCGGCGTGGTGGGTGGCGTGGCGTGGCGGATGGGCGAGCGGCTGGAGCTGAGCGCGCAGACGCAGCTGATGGTGACGTACGTGGTGGTGGATGGGCAGGGACAGGCCGTGGGCTTCGCCGGCGGATGGGCCGGAGTGGGATACCGCTTCTGATGCGTCAGACCACCTACAGCGTGATGATGGCCCTCGCCCTCGTCGCGAGCGCATGCGGGGGTTTCGACAACACCCCCTTCCGGACGGGCACCGTGCGGGGCCAGCTCACCGAGGCCGACCCGGTGGTGGCCCTGGTGTCGCTGGTGGGCTACCCGGACCTGCGGAGCACCGTGGCCTCGGACGGCACCTTCGTGCTGGAGCGCGTGCCGGCCGGCCCGGGCGAGCTCTTCATCGTGGCCTCCGCGAACAAGGCGGTGCGCCTGCCGGTGATGGTGCCCGGAGGCGGCTCGGCGCGCCTGGAGGACGTGGTGCCCCGCGCGGCCGGCTTCCTCGTGCTGCGCGTGCACCCACCCGGGCACCAGCCACTGGTGGAGGGATGGGCGTCCGTGACGGGCATTCCCTTCCAGCGGCAGCCCCTCGCGGAGGACGGCACCCTGCGAGTGGGTCCCCTCCCGGAGGGCTGCTACACATTGGAGGCCTCCGCCACCGGCCTCCCGGTGAGGAAGACCGAGGCGTGCGTGAAGGAGAGTGAGTCCAAGGAGGTCAGAATCCAGCTCCCCAACGCGGACGGCTCGGACGGCGACGAGGACCGCGTCAACCGCGGCTGCGGCATCACCGGCTGCGAGCACGGCACCCTGTGCGCGTCGGATGGCCGGTGCGTGGAGTGCATCACCAACGAGCAGTGCGCGCCGGGCCTCACGTGCCGGGACGCGCGGTGCCAGGCCCCGCTGCCTCCCAACGCCACGGAGCGCGGCCCTTCCCCTCCTCCGTGACGCTCGGCTGACCGCACGGCAGACAACACGATCTGGCTCTCAGGATGTGGGAAACCGTGTGACGACTGCACTCTCTTTGCGGCGGCGTTTCAAGCTTGTGCTGTGGATGGATGCCCAGCAGGGCACCATCCACGAAGCACGCGCCAGACGTCGGAAAGAGAGTTACGCTAGCCGGCCATGTGGAAGAAAACCTGGCTCATCGGCATCCTGGTGGCAGCGGCCACGCTGTCTGGTTGTTCCTGTGGTCCCAATCCCAACGGTCCCGACGGCGGTATCACGACGGACGGCGGACCCAATGACAAGCCGGATGGTGGTGGCAACGGAGCGGACGGCGGCGACGGGGGTCTGGACGACGACCCCACGCTCGGCTCGCTGTCCATCAGCCCCACCAAGCCGCTGGTCACCGTTTCGGGGAGCACCGCCGCCTCGCTGAAGTTCACGGTCATGGGCACGTACTCCGATGGACGCACGGAGGACGTGACGGACAAGGCCACCCTCAGCATCGACGATACGCGGCTGGGTCTCTTCCTCGGGTCTACCTTCAACTCGAGCACCACCGTGGGTGGTACCAGCTTCGTTCGCGCCCGCATCGGCACCAAGTCCGTCTCCACCGACATCACGGTGAAGCTGGACCAGAAGGTGTCGGATCCCACGGTGCCCAGCGGCTCCTCGCCGGTGCCCGCCAACCCGGGAGACCACTTCGGCGGCACGGTGGACGCCTCGCGCAAGCCGCAGATCGTCTACCCCAACCACGGCGTCATGGTGCCGCCCAACCTGGGTCAGTTGGAGATCCACTTCCTGTCGGGTCCCACCAGCAACACGCTCTTCGAGCTCCAGTTCACCAACACCATCACCGACGTGCGCGTCTACCTGCGCTGCTACCTGCCCAGCGGTTTCACGCCGCCCTCGGGCGCGGTGCCGTCGGGTCAGCGTGGCTGCATCTACACGCCCGCGGAGAACGTGTGGAAGTTCCTGGCCGAGAGCAACCGCGGTGGCCTGCCGGTGCGGCTCATCGTGCGCTCCACGGATGACACGGGCTCGGGCACGGTGGGCGTCTCCGACCCCATCTCCATCCAGTTCGCCCGCGCGGAGATCAAGGGCGCCCTCTACTACTGGACGACGTCCGGCGGCACCGGCGTGATGCGCTATGACTTCGCCGGGACCGGCGCCGCGACCGCCACGGCCGCCCTCCGGGCCAGCAACATCAACACCAGCGTCAGCTGCGTGGGCTGCCATGCCCTGAGCCGCAACGGCAAGAAGCTGGTGGCCGAGGTGAACGGCCAGAACGACGGCCGGCTCGCGCTGATCGACCTGTCCTCCTTCAATGCCGCCACGGACAAGGTCAACCTGGCGCAGAGTGGCACGAAGCTGAGCAACTTCGAGTCGTGGAACCCGGCTGGCACGCAGTTCGTCGGCGTCTACGCCGACAGCGGCTCCAGCCGCTACACGCTGAAGCTCTTCAACGGCGACACCGCCGCCTACGAGGGCGAGATCGCCGGGACCGGCACCTCGACCAACCCCGCCAACCACCCGGACTGGAGCGCGGATGGCAAGACGATCGCCTACATGTCCATGGGCCAGGCCGGCACGAACCAGCGCAGCTTCAGGGGCTCCATCAAGATGGTGACGGAGAAGACGGGTGGCGGCTGGAACGAGCCGGTGACGGTGGTGCCGTCCCAGAGCGGCCGCAACCGCTTCTACCCGGCCATCGCGCCCGACAACTCGTTCCTCGTCTACAACGAGTCCGTGTGCCCCTCCGGTGATGCACACACGGACTGCAACGGCGACACGGACCCGTCCGCCAGGCTGTGGGCCGCGAAGCTGGAGACCAACGCGACGCCGGTGGAGCTGGCCAACGCCAACAAGGGCGGCGTGATGGACAAGACGACGACCAACCTGACCAACAGCTACCCGAAGTGGAGCCCCTTCGTGACGCGCGGCAACAGCGGCGACACCAGCCGGCTCATGTGGGTGACGTTCTCCTCCTCGCGTAAGTACGGCCTGCGCCAGCCCGTCACGGCCTCGGGCGAGAACCCCTGGGGCACCCTGCTGTGGATGGCGGCGGTGGATCCGGACAAGGTGGGCTCGGGCGATCCGTCCTACGCGGCCTTCGCCCTGCCCTTCCAGGACATCAACACGTCCAACCACATCGCCCAGTGGGCCAGCTACCTGGTGAGCAACGGGTGCCGTACGGATCTGGAGTCGTGCGGCAGCGGCGCCGGCACCTGCTGCAACGGCCTGCAGTGCGTGCAGCAGAACCAGGATCCGCCCATCCCCTGTGACGTGGATGGGGCCTGCCTGTGCCAGGCGATCCCCGTGTGCAAGCTGTCCTTCGAGGCGTGCTCGACCGCTTCGCCCTGCTGCGAAGGGCTGCGCTGCCTGGACAACGCCACCGGCGGTGATTGCGCGGGCGGCAGCTGCACCTGCACCCCGCCGTGCTCCGGCTTCGGTCAGGCGTGCGGCGCCGTCTCCGCGTGCTGCGATGGTCTGAAGTGCGTGACCGGCACGAGCGGCAACAACGTCTGCCAGCCGGACATCAAGTAGCGGTACCGGCTCCGGTGCACACCGGAGCCACCCCCCACCGGGTGGAAGCCCTCCGCCCGGTGGGGCCTCAAGGCGACAGGACGAGGCCGTCCGCCACGCACGACTCCACCGCGGCGCGGATGCCGGCCTCGGCCACGCCGGTGGCCGCCGAGACCTGGGACGGCGTGAGTCCCTCCAGCGCCATCTTCACCGCCAGCAGCGAGCGGTCGTTCGCGGCCAGGAACATCGTCACCAGCCGCTCCGGATGACGCCACAGCAGCGCCATCTCCTGCCCCGCCTCCGGCTGTCCCCTCCCCTGCCGCCGCACGTACGCGCAGAGCTGGAAGGGGTGCTCCAGCACCGCCAGTGTCGGGTTCACCGTGAGCCGCTCCACCCGCTCCGGCACCGGCTCCAGGGACGTGTACACCGCGAAGTCCGTCCACTCGAAGCGCGCCAGCGCCGGCAGGAAGTCCGGCAACCCCCGCCGTGCCGCCTCGTCCGCGAGGAAGCCCGGGAAGCCCTCGCCCAGGTGGTTCATCTCGAAGGAGCGCGAGGGGCTCGAGGCCTCGTACGCCCGCACCAGTTCCTCCCACCGCCCCGCGTCCACGCCCGCGCGCGTCAGCGGGTAGAGCTTCTCCAGCGTGGACGTCACATGGTGGCGCACCATCCACCCGTAGAGCGCCACCCGCGAGCGCGGCGCGTCCCAGCCCGGGTGCGCCGTGTACAGCCGCTCCAACGCGTCCGGCTCCTGCCGGGTGAGGTACTGCTCCATCGAATGGAAGAAGCCACGCAGCCCCGGTTTCATCGCGCCTCCACCTCCGCCAGCACCGCGCGTGCCCGGTCCGCCTCGTCCAGCACCGCCTCCAGCGAGGGGATGTCCTGGTCCCACTCCAGCAGCGTGGACACCGGGCCCGTGCGCTCGAGCACGTAGCGGTACAGCGACCACACCTCGTCGCAGACCGGCGCCCCGTGCGTGTCGATGATGACGTCCGGCTGCTGCTCGTGGCCCGCCAGGTGGAGCTGCACCACCCGCTCCAGCGGCAGCGCGTCCACGAAGGCCCTCGGGTCATACCCGTGGTTGCGCGCGTTCACGTAGACGTTGTTCACGTCCAGCAGCAGGCCGCAGTCCGCCTCCTCGGCCACGTGCCGCAGGAAGGTTGCCTCGTCCAGGGTGCCCCCCGGCATGAGCGCGTAGTAGCTCGGGTTCTCCAGCAGGAAGGGCCGGCCCACCCGCGCCTGGACCTCGCGCACCCGCGGCACCACGTGCTCCACCGCCTCCTCCGAGAAGGGCAGCGGCAACAGGTCATGCAGGTACGTGCCCCGCAGCCGCGAGTAGCAGAGGTGATCCGAGAAGAAGGGCGCGTCCACCCGCTCCACCAGCGCCTTCAGCCCCGAGAGGTAGTCCTCGGCAAGCGGCTCCGGCCCGCCGATGTTCAGCGCCACCCCGTGCGGCAGCACCGGCCAGCGCTCCACGCACGCATCCAGCGCGCGCTGCGGACGGCCGCCCAGGGTGAGGAAGTTCTCGGGGATGATCTCCACCCAGTCCAGGGCGCGGGAAGTCTCCGGGAGGCGCGCGTAGAACTCGCGCCGCAACCCGATGCCCGCCCCGAGCGGCTTCAGTCCATGTCTGCGCGCGTAGCTCACCGGCACCTCGGCTCCTGGAGAAAGAAACACGGTCGGAAAAAGACACGGGCGGCGGGAAGAGGCCCCAGCCGCCCGGAAGACAACCCCGAGACTCCGGGGGCTATTCGTTACTGCGGCTTGGTGGCGCCACCACAGCCGCCGGCGCCGCACTTGTGCTCGCCACCCTTCTCCTCGGTGGTGCCGGCCTTCTGGCCGCTGCACTGGGCCTCGCCACCCTTCTCCTGGCTGGCTGCCGCGGTGCCCGGCTGCTCGGCGGGGGCCGCCGACTTCGACGTCGCACAGCCCGTGGCGAGCGTGCCGAGGGAGAGGGTTCCAACGATGGCGGCCATGGTCTTGATGTTCATGGTGTGTCCTTTCACTGCGGGGGTGGAACGGCTGCGAGAAGCTCGCGCGCTGTCATACGCACGACGGATTCGCCGGTTACAGGCCCCTCACCGCGGAGCCACCAGGGCGTCCCGCAGCGAGCTGTCGCGGGCACCCGCCAACCTGACTCCGTCCGGCGCGGGCTCCACGCCGAGCGCTTCTAACAGAGGCGCCAGCTCGGCCAAAGCAGGCCGGGGCAGGTGGCGGGACAGCACCTCGCGGAAGAGTGGCCGGCCGGCGACGGCATCCACCGCCGCGCCGAATGCATCGAAAGTTGCAGCCGGGCCGGACTCGGCGAGCCGCTCGAGCACATCATCGAGGCTGCGCGTGTTGCCGGAGACGCGGCGCAGCTCCACGTCCAGGTGCAGGGCGACGAGCGCGCCCGTCCAATAGGTGCCCATATAGGAGTCACCCCGGGTGACGACATCCTCCATGGTCCGCGAGCCCACGGCGTGGCGCGCCCGCTCGAAGCCGGCCAGCAGCTCGCTCCACGCGCGCTCCGGCGTCTGCCTGCCCGAGCGCGCCCGCGCCAGCTCCGTGTAGTAGGTGGCCAGTCCCTCGGACAGCCACGCGACGCGCGGAAGGATGGGCGGATGCGCCAGGTGGAGGAGCTCGTGCACGGCCACCCAGTCGCCTGTGAAGGCGTCCGGCTCCGCGTCCTGGCCCACCAGCAGCGAGATGCTCGGCGGCATGCTCCACAGCACCATGCCGAAGGGAACGGGATCCTCGCGGGCCGGCACGGTGACGAGGCTCACGGTGGCGCGGGGGTACGGGAAGGAGCGCCGCACCGTCAGCACCTCGCGAGCGGACCGCTCCAGCCACGCACAGAGGGCCGCGTCGTCCATGTGTGACGGGCGGCCGAGCACCGCCACCTCCAGCACGCCCCCCGGCAGGCTCACCGTGCACCGCCGCCCACCGAAGGCGTGGAAGCCCGAGTTCACCAGATCATCGCCGCGCAGCTGGTAGACCCCGTTCGCGTCCGGCGCCCAGGGCAGCAGCGCGTCCACGCCCTCCACCACGAGCTCGGCGCGCTGCTCCACGCCCACCGAGCGCGGGCGCAACAGCCAGGCGCGGCCCGCGAGATGCCACGCATCCCCCTCGCCCAGGCCGGTGAAGAAGCCCGCGTGCCGTCCACGGGCCCTCGCGTCCAGCGGGTAGCGGTAGCGCAACGAGCGGGTGTCCGGAGGCACGAGGACGTGGCCCTCGGCGGACACCGGCAGCTCGCGCTCCGAGCCATCCCGTCCGAGAACGAGCACCCGCTCGACGCCGCCCGGCTGGGTGAAGAGGAAGTCACGCGGAGCCCCCTCTCCTACCCGGAGGATGTCCACCTCCAGCGCGTGCCGGGGCTCGCGGACATAGGTGACGTGGTAGCGCAGGAGGCCCGGCTCCTCGGGGGAAGGCGGCGGGCGCACGGGGAGACAGGAGCACAGCACCCCGAGCAGGGCGGCCCATGCCACGAGGGAGAGACCCGGCCTGGACGGAGGCATCGTGAACCCCTTGGACTCCGGGTGAAGCGCGGACCATGCGACCCGTCCACGCGCTCCCATGGAACCACGGAGGGAGACCGTGCAGCCCCTCCGACGCACCGCCCCCGTGTTGGTAAACGCTATAGGTAAAATCTTGACAACCAGCGGCCTGTACTGTGGTACTAGGCACGGCATCACACACCGAGCTCTGTAAAATCAACAGCTTACCCGCTATTGAACATGCGGGGACGTGAGGCGGGGCCCTCGAGGGTTCCCTCGAGAACAGGGGACTCCGCCCCCGAAAACGTTGATTGCAAATCGGTAAAAGCCTCCACACAGTGGCCGTGTCGGAGGGATTGGGTAGTGGGAGAAACACCTCCCCTCCAGGACGCGCAGAGATGAACGAGAACGCACTCAACGCGAACGTGGGCCTGAAGCTGCGCAGTCTGAGGCTCGCGCGGAACATCAAGCAGACGGACGCGGCGAAGGACCTGGGGGTCTCCCCGGCGTACCTGAACCTCATCGAGAAGGGCAAACGGGTGATGCCCTTCCCGCTGCTGTGGAAGGCCCTGCGCTACTTCGATCAGGACCCCGAGCAGTTCATGTCCACGCTCGGCGAGGGCCGGGTGGACGAGGCGCTCGCGAAGCTGCTGGACGAGCCGCTGCTCAAGAGCCTCGACATCGATCCCGAGTCGCTGCAGAGCCTGTCGGCCGAGCCGAAGCTGGCGGGCACGGTGGCGGCGCTCTTCAACCTCTACAAGAACACGCGCACCCAGCTGGAGAACGTGCTGGCGCAGCTCAACGCCGAGGAGCAGGCACGCACGCAGGCCGTGCCGGGCAGCTCGTCCGGAGCGGGCCTGCGCTTCGACTACTCGCCCTTCGACGAGGTGAGCGACTTCCTCCAGACGCACCACAACTACTTCCCCGAGCTGGAGGAGCAGGCCGAGGCGCTGCGGCGCGACTTCAAGCTGGGACGCCTGCTCACCAGCCAGCAGCTGGTTCCGCTGCTGGAGGAGCGTTTCGGCTACCGGGTGCGCTTCGAGTCCGCGGTCAGCGGCTCCTCGGTGGTGCGCCGGTTCGATCCCGAGACCCAGGAGCTCATCCTCTCGCCGGACCTGACGGAGCAGCCGCTCAAGTTCCAGCTCGCCGCGTCCATTGGCCTGATGGTGCTGGACCGGGAGAAGCTGGTGGAGCGGATCGTGGGCGCGATGCGCACGCGGCACGCGGAGACACATCGGCTCATCAAGGTGAACCTGGCCAACTACTTCGCCGGCGCGCTGATGCTGCCGTACGGGGACTTCTTCAAGGAGGTGGAGCGCACGCGCTACGACGTGGAGCTGCTCTCCAACCTCTTCGGAACCACGTACGAGACGGTGGCGCACCGCCTGTGCAACCTGTCGGATCCCAAGCGCAAGGGCCTGCCCTTCCACTTCCTGCGCTCGGACATCGCCGGCAACATCTCCAAGCGCTACAGCGGCACCGGCATCAAGTTCGCCACGGGCGGAGGCTCATGCGGCAAGTGGGCCGTGCACCTGGCCTTCCTCAACCCGTCGCAGATCACCCGGCAGTACTCGATGATGCCGGACGGCACCTCGTACTTCTGCTTCGCCAAGGTGCAGCTGCAGCCGATTGAAGGCTCCATCGTGCGCGGCACGGCCTATTCGATTGGACTGGGGACGCACGCGGAGAACGCCAAGTACCTGGCGTACGGGCTGCCCACCACGGATTTGCGCAAGGACGCGGTGCCGAGCGGCATCTCGTGCCGCTTCTGCGAGCGCACCGACTGCAACCAGCGCGCGGCGGCCAGCTACCGCTTCGCGTTCTCCTTCGACGAATACACCAAGAAGGATTGCTTCTTCTCGCCCCTGCTGGTGCACGAGGCCGGGCGCGGCAATGGCGAGCACCGCAACGGAAACGGGGACCCGGGCCGTGCGGATTCGCTGGACAAGCAGCCCCGGCGACGCAACAAGGGCGAGGAGCACTGAGCCCCACCATGAGCCTCTCCGATTCCGAACGCGCCCACATCCAAGAAGCCCTGAAGAACCAGCGCAACGCGCTCGCCGTGACGCGCATCACCGGAGACCCCGGGGAGATCGGCAAGGGGCTGGTGCACCTGGCCGAGCTGCACGGCATGCTCGAGGACCATGCCGAGAGCCGCCGCCACTACGAGGAGGCGCTGGGCTTCTTCGAGACGGCCAAGGACAAGTACGGCCAGGCGCAGGCGCTCTTCGGACTTGGGGTGGTGAGCGCCAACTTCGAGGACCACCGGCGAGCCATCGAGCACATCGCCGGAGCCACGGCGCTCTTCAACGAGCTGAAGGATCAGGAGAACGAGGCGCTGTGCCGTGCGGCCATCGGCGAGTCGCTGCGTTCCCTGGGCCAGGCGAAGGCGGCCGAGGAGAAGTACCAGGAGGCGCTGCTGCTGTACCGGCAGGCGAAGAACGGGCCGCGGATTGCCCAGCTGCTGCTGGACATTGGAGACATCCGCATGGAGGCGGGCGAGTACGAGGCGGCGCGCAAGCGCTTCTCCGAGGCACTGCCCCTGCTGGAGAAGGAAGAGGATCCGGAGCCGCTGGCGCTGTGCCGGCTGTTGCTGGGCGAGGCCGAGGGCCTGCTGGGCAACCACGAGGCGGCACGTCCGCACCTGCGCGCGGCGGCGGAGCTGTACGAGCAGCTGCACGATCACGCCTACGAGGCGCGGGCGCGGTGGGACCTGAGCATCGCGTGCACCTTCGTGCAGGACTGGAAGACCGCGCGAGCCGAGATCGAGGCGGTGATTCCGCTCTTCGAGGAGCAGGGACGCGCCGACGACGTGGCCAAGGCCCGGAAGGTGCTGGCCCACTTCGACGCGCGCGGGGTGTGACGCGGCAAGCCTGCCGCTCGTGAGCGGGCGATGTCCGTGAGTGCCGCTATCGACTCCCGCGTGGGTTTCCCCTCGCGAGCGGAGCCTGTGCCAGGAGGCGCTGGGTGCCAAGAGGGGTGGCTCTGCTGACATGCATGCTGCTCGTGGGGTGTAGCAGCACCTCCCGGGGCGTACTTCCAGCCACCGGGCAAGCAAGGTTCTGCACCTACCTCCCAAGCAGCGGCTTTGAGCAGGCAGAACAAGGTGGAGCACCTGCCGCAGCGACTGCGCCGGGGATGGGTTCGCCGAGGGCTCCTCTTCCCCATTCCCCATCACCGCTTCGAGGACTTCCTGGCGGAGGCACAGGAGATGGTGTGCCCCGCGGCATGCTCCGCCCCGGTGCCGCAAGGCGGCACGACCGCGGCAGGAGCAGGCACTGGCGCTGCGGCAGGAAAAGCCCTGGTCACGGGCGGCGCGGTCGTCGCGGCCGCGGGCAGTGTTCTGCTGCTTTGCTTCACCATCAAAGCGGTCGTGGACGGTGAGCAGACCCCCATCGACATCGCGGACAAGTTCTACGGCACACATTTCGGAGATGTTTCTGGATGGGTTCAAGGCTGGTATCCCCCAAAGGGCTCCGCGCATCCAGCCACCGTCGAACTGGAGGTCCTCATTCACCAAGCGCCTGACGGCACAGTGGAAGTGACGACAAGCGCGCCCCCGGCCCAACCTGGATCGGTGGCCTCACCCCGCGCTCCTCCCAGTGAATGGCCAGATGCGGAATCCAACAGGGAAAGTAAAAACAAACGCGGTCGTCTCTATGTGACCTACAGGAAGCGCAACAAGAAAACCAACCTTTACTATGCTGGCCGGACCAGCATGATCGTCGATCTCGGCCTGCCCCTTGAACTCCAGGCACAGTTGGCCCTTCGATTCCGAGACAGAAATCATCATATTGATGAGAACGAAGACCCGAAGGATACCTCATTTGCTCAAGCACAACTTGATGTATTCGGCATTGGAACCGCTATCGACTACAATCTGCGGTATGATGATCCAGCGTATTGGCGGATTCGCGGAAGAGAGCAGCAGTTGATGGATTCCCATGGAGGCGCCCAGTCCGACACGGGCAAGCCCCATCGAACCGAGAACGTCGTGCGCGCCGTGGCAAAAGACAACCCGCGGGGCAGACGGTTTCACGATGCTGCCACGATTCGCTGGGGCGAACTTCACCGTTACACAGGATACTAGGAGATGAGACCAAGGCATAAACCAGGTTCATTCTGGAGGATTCCCCTCCCAGACGGCTCCTTCGGCTATGGAAGGGCTCTCGAATTGCATTTCGATGCCTTCTACAATTACAGAACCACCAGTCCAGACTCGGACCTGGACAGGATCGCATCCAAGCCCGTTCTTTTCAGGATCATGGTCAAGCACCCCTATCCAAAATCATGGGAAATCATTGGGCGGAGAGAAATCGAGGAACGCCTGGCGCAACCCATCGTCCAATTCAGAATGGAATTGGGTCCACTCCGGCGCTGTTGGATTTTCGATACCCTCGGCAATTCGAGAGAGGCATCTCCCCAAGAATGTATTGGGCTTGAGCCGGCGGCTGTCTGGGAGTCCCACGGTGTCGAAGAACGTCTGCTCGATGCCTTCATGGGGCGGCCCAACGACGGTTTGATACACATGTGGAAGGAGTTGGAGTAGCAGAGTACCGTTGGAGGCAACGGGCTCCTCCATGTTGCACGTGTCGCAGCCTTGCTTCAGGCGGACTTTGTGCCGCTCTGCCGTGGCTTGGGCCGTCGGCCTCACCACCACGCCCGGATGGCCTGGTGCTCAACGCCTCTCGGCATCACCCGGCCACCTACAAAGGCTTGAGGGCCTCATAGTACACGGAGTGGGGCCGAGTCTTCCGGCCACCCACCTTCGGGTTCCCGGTTTTCACCCCTCCACGCAGGCCGATCACCGGCCCATCGGTTTTGGACCCCATGTCAGCCGAGCGTCTGGTGGTGTCCGCAAAAGCGCGAGCTTCTCAAATGAGCAGAGCGCACAGACAGGCGTCAGGTGTCGCTGAACGGGGAGAAGCACGGGAAGATGAACCAGCCGGAATGAGTGCGCTCCCCTTCGCCGACACTCACCGCCCGATCCCATCACCACCCGCGCAGGAGAAGCATGACAGGCTCCTGAAGAAGGAGCTTCAGCAGCCTGTCAGAGGATGAAGCCCATCCCTCAGGCGTGGAGTCCCGCGCCCACGGCCACCGCGAGCAGACCCAGCACTCCGGCGGCGTAGAGCGCGTACTTCCACTCGCCCCGGAGGCCCAGGCTGGTGCCGGCCACCACCAGCCGCACCACGGGCGTCACCAGCAGCGCCGAGGCCGCGCTCTTGCGCAGCACGTCGATGGCCACGTGCACCGTCTCGGAGTGCGGCAGGAACTCCAGCCCCAGGGACGCGAGAAAAAGCGCTCCGCTACAGAAGGCGCCCCCCCGGAGGAGCCGCGAAATCCACTGCTCGCCCGCCTCCGCGCGCCTCACTCGCGCCGGAGTGTCCGCCACCCCTGGAATGACGGGCACCTCGGAGGCCGCTCGATTCAGTGGAGGTGCCGTCTTCGCTCGGACGGCATCCTCCAGGTTGATGGGAATGGCCCCCGTCACCACGGAGGATGCTGCATGGGTCATTTCGGCAGTATCGGCCACAGTCCCTCCCCCCCCTTCCACAGCATCTGGGCCGCCACCACCAGCAGCACCAGAGCGAACAGACGCCGCAACACCGAGGTGGGCACCCGCGGCATCAGCCGGCTGCCCACGGACGCACCCGCCAGCACCCCCACCACCAACGGCGCCACCAGGTCGAGCTTCACGTGCCCGCGCCAGGCGTAGGCGGCCACGCTCGCCGCCCCCGTCACGCCGATCATCAGGTTGCTGGTGGCGCTGGCCACCTTGAAGGGCACCCCCATGCCGTAGCTCATCAGGGGCACCTTGAGCGGACCCCCGCCCACCCCCAGCAGCGCCGACAGGCTCCCGGCCACGAAGGAGCCGGAGATGCCCAGCGGATAGTTGGTGGGCACGTACGTCTCGGGACACTGCTCCGGCCGCGGGCTCGCCAGCAGCATCTGCGCCGACACGTAGAGGGTGAAGAGGCCGAACACCAGGGCCACCCACGCCGGCGCCAGCAGGCCCGCCACCAGCCCTCCGACGATGGCCCCCATCACCGTGGCCAGCTCCAGCGTCAGCCCGAGGCGGATGTCACTGAGCCGGCGCTCCACGTAGCTGGCCGCCGCCCCACAGGAACTGGCCACCACACACATGAGGCTCGCGGGGACGGCGTCCTCCAGCGGAACCTTGAAGCCCAGTACCAGGGTGGGGACGAGGATGACCCCTCCACCTACACCCAGCAGTGCGCCCGTGAGTCCCGCGAGGACACCGGCGGATATCAAGAGGAGAAGCGTCATACCCACGAAGAGGATAGGGGCCGCCTCGCGGATCGGATAGCGGCATTCCCCTTGACGTCCGATGCTCGATCGGCCGGTTGCTCTTCGTGCGGCGAGCGCTTATGCGGCGCATGCACCAATGGTGCCTTCGGGGAACTCCTGGAGGAAGCGCGCGCGGGCACGCGGAGTGAAGATGCCGCGCGCCATGTACGCCAGCAGACGCCGCAATACCCCGCGGGCCTGCTCCACCGCGAGCTCCACCTCGGCGGCGAAGTCGAACGAGTCGTTGCGGTACAGCTCCTGGAAGCTGAGCTGTGACCAGGCAGGCAGGGCGCGCATCCGCCCCAGGGGGCTGGAGAGATAGAGCCCCGCGAGGTAGAGGCCCCGCGCCCACCCGTCCAGCTGTTGTTTGGTGGGCGCTTGTTGCAGCGTCTCCTGCGAGGCCAGCCGCACCAGCTCGTAGATGCCGCGGCCGATGCCCTTCACCGGGAAGCCGGCGCTCTTGGTCACCTCGAACTTCGCGCGCAAGCGCGGGCTGCCCACCAGATCCACCCCGTGCAGCTCGCGCAGGTAGAAGAGCGTCTGCGTCCATTCGATCTGCCGGTGTGCCGCGAGCGCGTGCTCGCCCCGGCGCCGGTGGCGTACCACCAGACTGTCCACCCGTGGATGGAGCGCGCGATCCAGGGACAGGTGGGTGAAGTAGCCGGCCAGCAGCGCCAGCCCGGCCTCGGTGCCCACCAGCGCGCCGGCGGCCACGAGCTCGGCCATCTTCAGGCCCATGCCCACGGGCGCCTTCTCATGGTACAGCCGCGCGAAATGGGGCCACTCCTGCCCCGAGTAGCAGGCGCTCAGTCCGCCCCGGATCCCCTCGCACAGGGGCAGGTCCGGCAGCGCCGCGCCGAAGCGCGCGTAGGCCAGGTCCTCGGTCAGGGCCCGCGCGAAGTCCTCGGGCAGGTCTCCCGGGTTGGCCGCCAGTCTTTCGATCGCCGTGAGGTGCAGCAGCAACGAAGGCATGGGCCACGACGTAGCCACCCGGCCGCGTCCATGCAATGACGGAATGCTCGACCGTTCTTGCCTGAAACACTCATGGCGCTACAGTCGCGACCCCCTATTTCCAGGAGCCCGTGTCCCTCATGAACTACAGCTTCATCTCCGGCGAGGCCGCCCGCGCGAGCGGTGAGCTGCTCGTGATTCCCCTCTTCGAAGGCGAGACCGGGGACAAGCCGCCCGCGGCGCTGGCCGGTGCCGACACGGCCTTCGAGGGCCGGCTGCTCACCGCCGCCACCCAGGAGGGCTTCAAGGGCAAGGGCGAGCAGAGCTTCGTGACGCATGCGCACGGCAAGCTCGAGGCCGAGCGCGTGCTGCTGCTGGGCCTGGGCTCGCGCAACAAGTACAACCCCGAGGTGCTGCGTCTGGCGGCGGGCCGTGCCGCGAAGACGGCCCAGCGGCTCAAGGTGCGCACGCTCGTGTTCTCCGTGCCCGAGACGCAGGACGCCATCGCCGCCCTGCGCGCCGTGGTGGAGGGCCTGGAGCTGGGTGCCTACCGCTTCGAGCGCTACAAGTCCTCGGCGAAGGAGGAGAAGAACGCGCCCAGGCTGACCACGGTGCGTCTGGCGCTGCCCGGCGGCGTGGAGAAGACGAAGGAGCACGATCAGGCGGTGGCGCTCGCGCAGCGCGTGGCCGAGGCCACCAACTGGGCGCGTGACCTGGTCAACGAGCCCCCCAACGTCGTCAACCCGGAGGCGCTCGCCCGGGCCGCGCAGGAGATGGCGAAGGAGGCCGGCATCAAGATCACCGTGGGCGGCCGCAAGGAGATCGAGCGGCTGAAGATGGGCATGTTCCTCGGGGTGGCGCAGGGCAGCATCAACGAGCCCAAGCTCATCCACGTGGAGTACACGCCGAAGAACGCGAAGCACGCGAAGAACGCCCCGGTGGCGCTGGTGGGCAAGGCGATCACCTTCGACTCGGGCGGCCTGTCGCTCAAGCCCTCCGACTCCATGATCGAGATGAAGACGGACATGGCCGGCTCGGCCGCGGTGCTGGGCGCCATGCGCGTCATCGCCACGCTCAAGCCGCCCTTCCCCGTGCACGCCTTCATCGGCTCCTGCGAGAACATGCCCTCGGGCAACTCGTACCGGCCCGGCGACATCCTCACGTCGCGCCTGGGCAAGACGGTGGAGATCACCAACACGGACGCCGAGGGCCGCCTGGTGCTCGGTGACGTGATGGCGTGGGCCACCGAGCACAAGCCGGCGGTGCTGATCGATCTGGCCACGCTCACCGGCGCGTGCGTCGTCGCCCTGGGCAACTACATCGTGGGCGCCTTCGGCGATCACGACGGCACGATGAACGACGTGCTGGACGCGGCGCGCGCGGCGGGCGAGGAGATGTGGCGTCTGCCAGTGAGCGAGCTGCAGAAGGACGCGCTGCGCTCGGATGTGGCGGACATGAAGAACTCCGGCGAGCGCTGGGGCGGCTCCATCAACGCGGCCCTCTTCCTCAAGGAGTTCGTCGGTGACACGCCGTGGGTGCACCTGGACATCGCCGGCCCGTCGGTGAGCCCCAAGGAGCGGGGCTACCTGGGCAAGGGCGGCACGGGCGTGGGCGTGCGCACGCTGGTGGAGTACGTGCGGCGCCGCGCCAGCCAGCTGGAAGGGAGCGAGGCCACCGAGGCTCCCGCTTCCAAGCCGGCACGCGGCGGCAAGTCCAAGGCCTGAGCCGGACTCAGGTCTGCTCGGGGGCGATGGGCAGCGGGCGGACGCTCTCGAAGAGGGCGTTCACCACCTGCGGCACATCGTCCGGCGCGGTGGCCGGCCAGGTGGCGAGCATCATGAAGACGCGATCGGCACCGCCGTCGCGCACCACCACCCGGCCCCGCACGTTGTCACCGACGGAGAAGTGGAAGCCCACGGCGCTGTCGGACATGGGCAGCGGCTCGGGCTCGCTGGTGACGAAACCGGGCTGGCTGCGCAGGCCCATCGTCAGCCGCTCGGCGAACTGGGCGGGCGAGGCCACCGCGGGCGCCACCTGCAGCACCACCTGCGCGCCGCTGCTCGGGTCACGCAGGACGACGGGGATGGCGAGCCCCTCCGGGGTCTGCTCGTCCGTCTGATCCAACTGCCACGTCCCGCCGGGCTGGATGAGCTCGAAGCCCATCGTCTGGTCCACATAGCGCCGGGAAGCCAGGTCCTCGGCGTCCATGGATTGACGCTGGGCCGACACACCGGAACCACCCGTCCCCGGCCCGGAGGGCTCACGCACCGCCTGCTTCGCCCCGCTGCACGCAGTGCACAGCGCGAGCAAGCCCCACCCCAACAACCGCCTTGCGTCCATGTGTTCTCCCCCGGCCGGATGGCCTTGGGAGCAACCTGGGGACGGTGGCCAGGAGCGGCCAGGGGATTGTCCAATCCCGAATGGGCCGCTGTCAGACTGTGGAAACTTCCTCGGCGATGGAACGCGCGGCGCTCAACGGATCGGCCGCGGTGTGGATGGGGCGTCCCACCACGAGCAGATCCGCGCCCGCGCGCACCGCGAAGGCCGGCGTCTCCGCGCGGCTTTGATCTCCCTTGGCGGCACCGGCGGGGCGGATGCCGGGCGTGCACAGGAAGGGCGTGGGGCCCAGCTCGCGGCGGAAGGCCTCGGCCTCGCGGGGCGAGCACACCAGGCCATCCACCCCCGCGCCCACGGCCAGCCTCGCCAGCCGCAGCGCCGCCACGTCCGGAGCGCCGGAGAGGCCCACCGCCGTCACGTCCTCGGCGGACATGGAGGTGAGCACCGTCACCGCGAGCACCCGGGGCGCCTCGTGGCCCTTCGCCCGGGCTCCCTCGCGAGCGCCCTTCACGGCGGCCTTCAGCATGGCCTCGCCCCCGGCGGCGTGCACGGTGAGCAGGGACACGCCCAGGGCCCCGGCGCGCGCGGCCGCCAGCTCCACGGTGTTGGGAATGTCGTGCAGCTTCAGATCGAGGAACACCCGGGCGCCCAGCTTCTGGAAGGCGGCCACGGCGGCTGGGCCGTGCTCGACGAAGAGCGAGAGGCCCACCTTGGCGTAGCCCACGTGGGGCGCCACCTGCTGGTAGAGGCGCAGGCCGTCCTCCAGCGGGAGATCCGCGGCGAGCGCGAGCTTGTCTCGTGCCTGGGAAACGTCCGTCACGAGAGTCCCTCCTGGAGCTCGCGGTAGCTGCGGTAGAGCCGCTCGGACATCTCGCCCGGCAGCACGTTGCGCGCGGAGAAGAGCGCGTAGGAAACGAAGGCGTCGAGTGCTTCGAGCGTCATGGCACGCGCCAGGGCCTCGCCGCCCCCGGAGACATTCTGGCGGATGCGCTCCACGTCCACCCGGCCATCCGGGCCGAGCGTCACGCCCTCATAGGCGGACTCCAGGCCCTGCTGGGGCGACTCGAGGAAGCCCTTCATCAGGTCCGGGTTGGCGCCCGCGAGGCGCAGCGCGGTGTGGATTTGAGCGAGCAGCGCGTTGAAGCGATCCTCGGGGCCGAGGGGCGCCACGGGCGGCGGGGGCACCGCCAGGAAGGTGCCGGAAGCGCGCCGGGGCATGGGCGGAGTCATGGCGCTCTTCTGCTGCACGAGGAGCGCCCCATCCCGCGTGCGCTCCTCCACCCAGGTGAGGAAGGAGTAGAGGCTGCCCTCCCAGACGGAGCGCAGCGCGCCCAGCGTGGTGCCGTGGGCGGCCGTGGCGAACAGGGCCTCCTCGCCGGGAGGAGGAGACTCGGGGCCGGCCACCACGGGCGTGTCGTCCGGGAAGTGTTTGCGCAGGCGCGTCACCACCTCGCCGCGCTTCATCCCCTGGAGGACCAGATCCCGCGTGCGCTCCTGGAGCTTCACCGAGTCGCCCTCGGGCGGGCGGCCCTCGAGGAAGAGGAAGCTGCCCTCGGACATCTCGAAGAGGTTGAGCACCACCTCGCGCACCAGGTACGTCATGGCGCTGTAGAGGTTGGCCTCGGAGAGGAATCCCTCGCGGGTGAGCACCGCGCCGATGCGCAGGGTGGGCGTCACCTTGCCGAGCGCCTGGTGCAGCTGCTCGGGGGTGACGAGCCCCAGCTGCACCACCACGGCACCGAGCCGCTCATGGTGCACGCTGGAGACGGCGAAGATGGGCTGCCCGTCGCGGAAGCTGACGGTGCGCTGCACCATGCCGTGTTGAAGGATGAGCTGGCCGCTGCGGATGCCGGAGAGGATGTGACCGAGCACCTCTTCCACGGACAGGGAGCTGAGGCTGCCGGCGAAGAAGCCGGTGAGCGCGGCGGGCTCCCGCAACAGAACCATCCCCTCGGGTGCATGGAAATGCGCCACGAGGGGACGGCCGGGGGACAGGCTGGCGGCGAGGGGGCGCTCCAGCTCGAGCACGCCCGGCTCACCGCTCAACCCGACACGAGGCGTGGCCTTGGGACGTTGCGCCACGCGGTTCTCTCTCCCTACTTCTTCGCCTGGAGCTCGGCGTCGATGACGCTCTTGAACTCGTCGAAGGGCTGCGCGCCGGACAGCAGGATGCCGTTGATGAAGAAGGCCGGCGTGCCGTTGACGCCCACCTTCTTGCCCTCGGCCAGGTCCGCCTGGACGATGGCGCCCTTCTCACCCGAGTCCAGGCACTTGTCGAACTTGCCGGTGTCCAGGCCCAGCTCCTTGGCGTAGCCCTTGAGCGCCGGCACCTCGAGCGCCTTCTGGTTGGCGAAGAGCTTGTCGTGCATCTCCCAGAACTTGCCCTGGTCCTGCGCGCACAGCGAGGCCTCGGAGGCCTTGGGCGCCTGCTGGTGGAAGTCCAGCGGGAAGTGACGGAACACCAGGCGCACCTGGTTGGGATAGGCCTTCAGCACCTGCTCCACCGACTCGTTGGCGCGGCTGCAGTACGGGCACTGGAAGTCGCTGAACTCCACGATGGTGATGGGCGCGTTCTCCGGGCCCTTCGCGGCGCCCGTGGCGGCCACCGTCTTCCGCTCGCGGGCCGGCTCCGGCAGGTTGAGCTGCACGTTGGCGTTCTTCTTCAGCTCGGCGAAGAACTCACGCGCGCGCTCCTGCTTCTTGGAGCCGGAGAGGAAGTCGACGATCTGCGGCTTCACCTGCTCGTAGGTGGTGCCCGGGGGCAGCCGCTCCTTGGCCTCGTCGTACATCTTCTTCAGCTCCGCCTCGGGCGGCTGCGGAATCTTGTCGTCGACCTCGGCCTTGATCAGCTGCTCCTCGGTCAGGTTGCGCTTCTTGGCCTCGGCCTGCACCAGGCGCTCCACCACGAGCCCCTCCAGCCCCTGCTTGCGCAGCTGGTGCTTCTGCTTGTCCAGGTTGGCCAGCTGGTCCTTGATGCGATCATTGAGATCACCAAACGTGATCTTCTGACCATCACCAAAGGTGGCCACGACCGCGTCCGGGCTGGGCTCGCCCGAGGCGGCGGTGGGGGTGGGAGTGGTCGCCGTGGCGGCGGCGGCCGGGGCCTTCTCCTTGTTGCATCCGGAGAAGAGAGAGGCCGCCAACAAGGCGGCCAGAAGAGTAGAAGTGGAGCGCATGAGCATGGGTACGGGTCCTTAGTCGAGAAAACCCCGCACTCGCAAAGAAATTTCTCATGCCCTCCAGGGGCCGCGTTTTGTCAGGCGACCAGCGGCTCGAGGGCGATTTCCGGCAGGCGCAGCTCGGGCAATTCCAGGTGCTTGCGGGCCGGGACGATCTCGTAGCTGGAGGGGTCCGCCAGGACGGCCTTCACCAGCTTCTGGTTGAGCGCATGGCCCGTCTTGAAGGCCTTCAGGTGGCCGATCACCGGGCGGCCGAAGAGGGAGATGTCTCCCACGGCGTCCAGGATCTTGTGGCGCACGAACTCGTCCGGGAAGCGCAGGCCGTCCGGGTTGAGGATGGAGAACTCGTCCACGACGATGGCGTTGTCCAGCGAGCCGCCGCGGGCCAGGCCCATCTTCTTGAGCATCTCCACGTCCCGGAGGAAGCCGAAGGTGCGCGCGCGGGAGATCTCCCGGTGGAAGCAGCGATCGGAGAACTCCAGATCGAAGGACTGCTCGGTGATGAGCGGGTGCTTGAAGTCGACGGTGCAGGAGATGCGGAAGCGGTTGGCGGGCGAGAAGCTCGCCTCCTTGTCCCCATCCGTCACGGAGACCGTCTTCTTGATGACGAGCAGACGGCGGGGCTCCTCCTGCTCGCGCAGGCCGGCCTCGGCGATCAGCGCGGCGAAGGGAGCGGCGCTGCCGTCCATGATGGGCACCTCGGGCCCGTCCAGCTCCACGCGCACGTTGTCCAGCCCCATGCCGGCCAGCGCCGACATCAGGTGCTCCACCGTGCTCACCTTCACGCCGTCCTTGCCCAGGGTGGTGGCCAGCGACGTGTCCACCACGTACTCGGTGAGGGCGGGGATGGAGACCGGACGCGGCGTGTCCGTACGGACGAAGACGATGCCGTGGTTCACCGGCGCCGGCAGCAACGAGAGGTTCACCGGCGCGCCGGAGTGGAGCCCCACGCCCTGGCAGCGGACGGGGTACGAAAGGGTGCGCTGGTTGTACGAGGTGTAAGCCATGTTCGGTGTCGCCTCTGAATCGATGCGGGTGCTGCTCGCCCTCCCCTCCCGGGGATGGGCCCGTCAATGTTCACTGCCCATCTGACGCGCCGCGTATCGATGCAAACCACACGCCACTGAAGCCCCCCTCCCGAGGACAACCCATGGGGTGCTCTCGGCTCCCCAAGTATTGGAATCCACTGGAGTTTCTGGCTGGTTTGCTTGGGAGACCCAAGCCACCGGTCCCCCGTCCCCCCTCGACTCGCTGTGCACCTACCCCGTCACCGTGACAAATGTGTCAGAACTTCCACACGCCGCACCCCGTCATGGCGCATCATTTGGCGCGTCCCAATAACGCAAGCGGCTGCCCGGAATCAAACGTTTGGCGAACGAATCCGTGACAGAAGGCGCACTTACGGTGACGGATTCACGACAACGGCGTCACCGGGTCGCCGCGAGGAAGCGATCCCGGAGCAGCTCGGCGTCGGCCCGGTCGAAGTTGAAACCCCGGAGCTGGGCGCGGCGGCTGACGGCGGCGAAGGTGTTCTCCAGCACCATGGAGAAACCGCGCAGGTCCTCGATGAGGCGCGTGCGGACGGCGGGGCCCTCGGGCGGCCAGGGCAGCTCGGTGAGGAGCGCGCTGAAACGATCGAAGGCCTCGTAGTCCACGTAGCGCAGCAACTGGTAGCTGCCGTCCTGGAAGTAGCCGAGGAAGGCCACGATGCTGGAGATGACGGCCTCGGCGGCGGGGACGTCGTCGTTGCGCAGGTGCCCCTCGGCGGAGCGGCACAACTGGGCGAAGACCCACAGGTCCTTGCGCAGACGCTCGGCGGCCTCCATGGACGAGGAGAGCTGCTCGAAGGGGGCCTCGCCGGTGGCGGAGCCGGGGGAGAGCGCCTCGGTGAGGGCCACCACCTGGGTCTGGAAGAGCAGGGTGAAGGAGTAGGAGGCGCGGGCGGCGGCGGCGCGATCCCGGTCCAGCTCGACGAGCACGTCCCGGGCGATGCGCTCCGTCTCACGGGCGATGTCGCGGGCGGCGCGCAGACACGTGGCCTGGAGGGGCTTGGGGCCGGCCCTGGGGGCCAGCTCGTTCTTCAGGTAGCCCGCGAGGCCCAGCGCCTCGCTGCGCACCAGGGCGAGCAGCACGCGCACGCGGCGGGGGATGGGGCCCTGCGAGTCCTGGCTCACGTAGGCCAGGTAGTGCAGCAGGCGGAACAGGCCCAGGTAGGCGGTGGTGAAGAGGGGCCGCGTCTCCGTGGGCACCGTGGCGAGCAGCGACAGCAGGCGCACCGAGCGCAGCCGGTCATACTCCAGGCGGAACTCGGTGAGGCGGAAGGGCCGGAAGTAGCGGTTGAGGACGATCTCCCGCAGGACGAGGTTGCCCACGTCGTTGAAGAGGCTCAGCCCGCACACCGGCAGCTGCAGCAGGTGGTCGATGAGGTTGCGCAGCGACTCGAAGGACTGGCGCAGGACGAAGAGGCTCTCCTGGGGCGTCTCCTGGTCCAGTTCCCCTTCGATCCGCGTGCGGCGCATGTTGTCGTCGGCGAGCTGCGTCTCGACGTAGCGGCGGAACTGGAGCTTCTGGTCCGAGTCCGGATCCAACAGGTGCCGGGCGAGGCGGATGGCCTGGCTCAGGGTGGCGCGGACGTCCTTGAGCTCCTCGCGGAAGTCGCGGGTGACGAGCGGCTTGTCCTGGGGATCGATGACGCCGTTGTCGTAGAGGTGGACGTAGCGCTCCACGCCACGCAGGAGCATCTCGAACTCGAAGAGGAGCTCCTCGCGGGCCTCCACGGGCAGGGCGCGCAGCCAGCGCTCGCGCTCGGAGAGGAAACCGGCGCGGTTGCCTTGCGAGGCGCGGACGAGATCCTCGTAGAAGTCACGGGGAACGCGGGACATGGAAGGAGCCGGGACGGCGGTGGCGGTGGTGCTCACCAGAGGGACCCCTGCCCACCGGAAGTGGGCGCCTTCTTGTTGAAATAGCTGTACGCATGGTGCGTGGCCGTGCGGCCGCGCGGCGTGCGCTGGAGGAAGCCTTCCTGGAGGAGGAAGGGCTCGTACACGTCCTCGATGGTATCGCGCTGCTCGCCCACGGCGGCGGCGATGGTCTCCACGCCCACCGGGCCCCCGCCGAACTTCTCGAGGATGGTGAGGAGGATTTTGCGGTCCATCGCGTCCAGGCCGGAGGCGTCCACGCCCAGACGGGTGAGCGCGGTGGAGGCCAGCTCCTGGGTGATGCTGCCATCGCCCTCGACCTGGGCGAAGTCGCGCAGGCGGCGCAACAGCCGGTTGGCGATACGGGGCGTGCCGCGGGCGCGGGTGGCGATCTCCCGGGAGCCATCGCGGTCCAGCTTCACGCCGAGGATGCGCGCCGAGCGGTTGAGGATCTGCTCCAGGTGCTTGGGCTCGTAGTACTCGAGCCGCTCTTGAATCTGGAAGCGGTCGCGCAGCGGCGAGGTGAGGAGGCCCGTGCGGGTGGTGGCGCCGATGAGGGTGAAGGGCGGCAGGTCGATCTTCATCGCCCGGGCGGCGGGCCCGGTGTCGATGGTGATGTCCAGCCGGAAGTCCTCCATGGCCGGGTAGAGGTACTCCTCGATGGCGGCGTTGAGGCGGTGGACTTCGTCGATGAAGAGGATGTCTCGCTCGTTGAGGTTGGTGAGCAGGCCGGCCAGGTCGCCCTTGCGCTCGAGCGCGGGGCCACTGGTGACATGGATGCCCACGCCCAGCTCGTTGGCCATGATGTAGGCCAGCGACGTCTTGCCCAGACCGGGAGGACCGGAGAAGAGGCAGTGATCGAGCGCCTCGCCGCGGCTCCTGGCCGCCTGGACGTACACCTTGAGCTTCTCGACGACGGCGCTCTGGCCCACGTACTCGTCGAACGAGCGCGGGCGCAGGGAGGCCTCGACGCGGACCTCGTCGGTGAGCGCCTCCTCTGAGAGTGTGTCGTCGGATTTCCGCTTCGCCTTCGCCATACCCCTCATTCCTCTGCCGTCACCCTACCAGAACGGCCCTGGTGTCGCGGCTCCTCTCGTGGGGCTAGAGTCCATGACCCCCGCCGTCAGCCCGCCTGCCCAGGGAGCTTGCCCCGTGAAGGGACTCGTTTTCGACCTCTCCATCCCCCGGTACGTCCTCGCCAAGGGGGTGGGGGGGATGTACCCGAAGCTGCACTACGGGCGTGGGAGCTGTCTCTCCCTGCGGGAGCTGGCCTCCCCCACCCTGCCTGGACCGGACTGGGTGCGGCTGCGGCCCCTGCTGACGGGGTTATGCGGCTCGGACATGGGGACGATCTTCTTCAAGATGAGCCCCCAGATGGAGCCCTTCAACAGCTTTCCGGCGGTGCTGGGGCACGAGGTGCTCGCCGAGGTGACGGAGCTGGGGCCCCAGGCGCGCGGCGTGGAGGTGGGGCAGAAGGTGGCGGTGAATCCGCTGCTGCCCTGCCGCCTGCGGGGCATCCAACCGCCGTGCAAGGCGTGCGCGGCCGGCCAGGAGAATGGCTGCGAGCACACGGCCGAGGGCTGCCTGGCACCGGGCCATCTGCTGGGCTACCAGAAAGATCTGCCCGGGGGCATGGGGACGGAAATGGTGGCGCATCCCACGCAGCTGCACCCTCTACCCGAGGGGGTGGGAGACAAGGCGGGCGTGCTGGTGGAGCCGCTGGCGGTGAGCCTGCACGCGGTGTTGAAGGTGCCGCTGAGGGACGAGGACAAGGTGCTGGTGATTGGCGGCGGGCCGGTGGCCTTCGCGTGCCTGTGGGCGCTCCGGGCGCTGGGCTCGCGCTGCCACGTGACGCTGCTGGCGGCCGAGGAGTACCAACTGCGGCTGGCGAAGCAGCTCGGGGCGGACGAGGCCTTCCGGGTGATGCGGGACGACACCGCCGAGGCCGAGGAGGTGGCGCGGCACACGGGGGCGAAGGTGTACCGCCCCATCCTGGGCCCGCCGGCGCTCACGGGTGGCTACGAGGTGACGTTCGACTGTATCGGCAGCGCGATGTCCGTGCAGGACGCGCTGCGCTACACGCGCTCGCTGGGGAAGGTGGTGCTGGTGGGGGCGGCGGGGATTCTCGAGCGGGTGGACTGGACAACGGTGTGGCGCAACGAGCTGACGCTGCTCGGCTCCTACGTGTACGGGCCGGAGAGCTTCCGGGGCGTTCGCCAGCACACCTTCGACGTGGTGTTGGAGTTGCTCGCCCGCCGGGAAGGCCCGGACCCGAGCATGCTGGTGACACATACCTTTCCGCTCGCGCGTTACCAGGAGGCCATCGAGGCCAACCTGTTCCGTGCCCGCCATCAGTCAGTGAAGACCGTTTTCGATCTCACGGTGAACCCATGAATACGTCCTTCCGTCCCCTCCCCTTCCTCAACGAGGCCCGTGCCGAACTGGTGTCCGGCGTGCGCTTGCAGAAGCTCCGCCGGGCAGCGCAGGAGGCGCGAGACGCCTTCACGGCCGGCGGTCCGGTGGCGGCGGTGGCCACGTGCGACCTGGTGACGTTCCCCTACCCGTCCCTGTTCGCCTTCAGCGGAGGGGCGCTGTCACCGGCGCCCTACGTGATGATGACGAACCGGATGCAAGTGGTGCAGTACATGGAGGACGGAACGACGCGCACCCTGCTCTTCAACCCGAGCGACTACGAGCGCGGCCAGGAAGCGCCCTTCTTCAAGTCGCTGCGCGAGAAGTACGGTGACTTCGTCTCGGACAAGGTGATGTCGCGGAAGTACGGGACGGTGCAGAGCCACCTGAAGGCGCTGGGGCTGAAGCCGGAGGACGTGGACTACATCGCGTTCGATCACCTGCACGTGCAGGACGTGCGGCGGTGGCTGGGCGGGGATGGGGAGCCGGCGTACTTCCCGAGGGCGAAGCTGCTGGTGCAGCGGGCCGAGTGGGAATCGGTGAAGAACCTGCACCCGTTGGAGAAGGTCTGGTACGTGCCGGGAGGGACGGACGGGGTGCCGGAAGAGCGCGTGGTGCTGCTGGACGGGGACACGTGGCTGGGCCGGGGCGCGGCGATCCTGTCCACGCCGGGGCACACGATGGGGAACATGTCGCTGGCGGTGGCCACGGACCGGGAGGTGTTCGTGGTGAGCGAGAACGGCGTGGCCTCGGAGAGCTACACGCCGCTGCAGTCGAGGATTCCGGGGGTGCGCGCCTTCGCCGAGCACATGGGCTGGGAGGTGGTGCTCAACGGCAACACCCGGGAGAACTCGCTGGAGCAATACTCGTCGATGGTGGTGGAGAAGGTGTTCGCGGGTCCGTCGCGAGTGGAGGGGGCGTTCGTGAACTTCCACCCGTCGTCGCTGCTGACGGGCTCGCTGGTGGCGCCGGGCCTGTCGCCGACGATCACCCTGCCCGCGCCGAACCACGGGGACATCCGCCCCACGGCCGCCGCCCGCCGCGCGGCCTGAGACCACCTCACTCAGCCCTTCCGGCAGTCGAGGAAGATGCCGGGCAGGTGGCGGAGGTAGTCCTCCCAGAACGCGCTGCCATGGCTGGCGCGTCCCTGCTCGGACAGCTCCGGCTGGAGCCAGCGTACCTGGGTGAAGCCGGCCTCCTCGAATGCGGAGCCGACGGTCTCCAGGCGCCAGTAGGTGTTGGACAGCTTCGGCGTGACGGTGTCGCCCAGGGTGAGCGTGAAGTGCATCAACTCGCCATCCTTCACGTTCTCGGGCACGAAGAAGTCGATGCCGTACTTGCGGTAGTAGCCCGGCGTGCGCGAGAGCCCCGGGTTGACGAAGTACGTGAGGAAGCGGCCACCCGGCTTGAGGTTGCGCGCGATGCCCCTGCCCGTCTGGACCAGTTCCTCGCGCGATCGCATGTAGCCCAGGAGATAGATGGCGACGGCGCAGTCGAACTGCCCCAGGCCCCCGAGCGAGACCGCGTCCCCCACC
This sequence comes from Archangium sp. Cb G35, assembly GCF_001896145.1. Taxonomy (NCBI): domain Bacteria; kingdom Pseudomonadati; phylum Myxococcota; class Myxococcia; order Myxococcales; family Archangiaceae; genus Archangium; species Archangium sp. Cb G35. Next base: position 24,324 of record NZ_MPOI01000026.1, on the reverse strand, counting down.
GCGTATTGGATGCCAAGGGGACTGGCGGCCTCGTGAGAGCGGGCGACCCGCACCATGTCCTCGGAGAGATCGACGCCCACCACGCGCGCCGCCCCCCACCTGCGGATGACCCGGGTAAAGATGCCGGTCCCGCAGGCCAGATCAAGCACCGAAAGGCCACTCAGATCGCCCAGCGCCCGGTAGAGCGAGAAGGCTTCGATGTGCTCGCGATACGGCAGCAGCTTGAACGTCTGATCGTAGCTGTCCGCGACGCCTTCGTACTGGTCACGCCTGGACTCCATGAACTCCTCCGCTTCCCGCTCTGGCATCGTCGATGCGTTGCTCGGGATGTTGCCTGAATGCTCGAGCGCACCCTATTGCCGGAAACGGCTTTTGTTCGACTTTTTTAGATAACAAGTCTTTCCGGTTTTGCGGCTTGACCCGGCCGAAAAGGCCGTGGTTCCCTGCCCCGCCATGATCCCTACCTCCATCAGGCAATCCCGGTTACCGCGAGGGTTCGGCCTTCTTGGCGCGATCGCCATTGCACTCGCGTGCCTGCATTGGCCAGCCACCGCTCATGCCCAGGCATGGACACTGACCAAGGCCCAGCGGCAGGCATACCTCCACTACTACGCCCCGATCGTGTTCAAGCGCGCCAACGCCAATGATGGCGACCATGGCCGGGACTGGATCACCCACTTCAACTTCGATCAGGACAACGACTTCTCGAACAACAAGCTCAACTGGAAGAACATCGGCGCCTACGTCGATGCTTCGCGCAACGGGCCGAGCAGCTATGAGAACTGGCGCATCCGCCCGACGCTCTACACCTCGCTCATCGAGTTCATGGATGGAGGGAAGAACCTCGTCCTGATCTATCACATCTATCATGCGCTCGATAAGAACGCCGCGGGGGACTACCAGTTGCACGACTGGGAGCGCGTGGAGATGCTCATCAAGAACGTGACCGGCTCACCGGGCAATGGTGAATCTGTCGCGTATTCCGTGGTGACCCAGCACAAGCGGAACGTCATCCGGCACCAGGGCAGCCCCCAGCTCAACTTCATGGAGACCTCGACCGGCAAGCACCTGATGATCTGGCAGGCCGAGTGGTCAGACAAGCTGGCGGCGGCCCACGGACAGGAATTGCGATTCGTGGTCGATCCGTACTCCTGGATCGCGGGCCGGATGGCAGGCTCCAATGCCGAACTCGATTTGAACAACGATGACGGCAGGAAGAACGTGCATTACGTGTTCGTGCCACAGGGCTCGGCTGGAGCGGTCTCGGCGTTCAATGCGAAGGTGCTCACCTATGCCACGGCGGATCAGCTCGCGAGCCGTTACGACAATGGCAAGACCGTCACCTGGCCGAACGTGAAGCGAATCTCCTACGAGCTCCAGGACCTGGCGGACATCCTGCCGACGCATTGGCAATACGGCGGCTACCAGACGCACTGGCTGACCGCGGCCCAGCAGGACTTCCTGCTCGAGAGCCCGATCCTCAATGAGTTCGGGCTGGCCGAGGCCGGCACGGGCATGCAGCGCTTCTACGCCAAGACCCGGGACATCGAGAACGAGGACGATCGCGAAGGCTATATCGCGAAGAAGTGGTTCTACGGCACCTATGAGCTCAATGCCGATGCCTCGGACTGGGGTGGCGGAGGCTCTGGCGCCTTCCATGACAACGCATGGGCCAGCACGGTGGTGGACTCCCGCGGACAGACGCGCGCGAGTGCGAGTGGCTATACCGGCTCGCCCTCCGCCTACTGGTGGCAGCACGACTACTTCGTCCACTCCGGACAGCTCGATTCGACCGAGGGGGTGGAGACGGGCTTCTGGCTGCCCGGACAGTGGTATCTGCCGTCGAACGGTGGATTCGACGGACGCTGGGTTCAGTTGTTCGACGATCCTTGACGCGCTGAGCACATGCCGAGGCCGGAAGTCGCTGATTTGTCATTGACTTCCGGCCATGGTGTTTCCGTCACGCTCCGCTACTCGCAGGCGATGGACTCAGAACGCGGGCGTGTAGAGCTCGCAGGACGAGTCAGGGGAGTTGTAGCCGTTGCTCCCGGCGACCAATACCTTGCCGTTGGGCAACAGCGTCGCCGAGTGCGCTCTGCGGTGCTCGAACATCGGTGACGTCCGAGCCCAGGTTCCCGTCACCGGGTCGTACAGCTCCGCATCCCGGATCAGCCCGTTCGCGTCTTCCCCTCCCGTGAGGAGCACCCGATCTCCGGACAGGAGCGTCGCCGTATGGTTGGCACGCGCCACGGACAGATCGCCCTGCTGAGTCCAGTTCCCCGTGGAGGGCGAATAGAGCCAGGAGTGCTGCGAGCCTCCCGCCACCAACACCCGGCCATCGGAGAGCAGCGTCGCCGTATGGGACATGAGCGGCTCCCCGGGGGGATTGGTCACGCTCCAGGTATTCGTCGTGGGATGGAAGAGCGCGGCCAGCGGGGTGTTCCAATTGCCTCCCACCACCAACACCCGGCCATCCTGCAGCAGCGTCGCCGTGTGTTGCCCCTGGTTCCAGGGAGCCGCCGGCAGGGAGGACCACGTGCCGGCCGCCGGGTCATACGCCTCCACCAGATCGCCATACCCGGTGCTGTTGTCGGCATAGCCGCCGACCACGAGCACCCGCCCATCCAGGAGCAGCGTCGCCGTGTGATACTCGCGGCCCCGGATCATCGAGCCGCTCACGGTCCAGGTGCCGGTATCCGGATCATACAACTCGGTCTCGGTGGGCTTGTTCTGGAACGTCGCGCCTCCCGCGATCAGCACCTTGCCGTTCTGCAGCAACGTGGCCGTGTAGTTGGCGCGGAAATGCTTCGCGCCGTCGGTGTAGCTCCATTGCCCCGTGGCCGGCTCGTACAACTCCGTGGTGGTGAGACTGTAGGTGGGGCCCACCAGCACCTTCCCGTTGGGCAGCAGGACGGCGCGGTGATTCATGCGTCCCCCGTTCAGAAAGCCCGTCCTCACCCAGTGGTTCTCCGTCTGGAACCGAAGGAAGAGAGGGACTCCGCCCAGGCCGCTCCCGTCCGCCCCGCTGAAGGGCGTGGCCACCAGCGTATGCGTTCCGGGCGTCAGGAGGACACCCGAGCTCAGCGTGTAGGGAACGGCGTTGTCGTATTGAGTGACGCCGTCGCAGACGATCCTCACGCTGCCCACGGCCGCCGGGAAGGTGTTCACCTGGAGTCTGCAACCATGCGGCAGGTCGACCGCCCGCAGCGTCATGCCATTGCGCAGCTCCTCGTAGCCAGGCACGGGCTGCCCATTGCCATCCACGATGGAGAAGCCAGTGACAGCACTGACGTGGTTGGGGAGCACGGGCGTGGTGGCGTGAATGGTGAGGACATTGCCGCCGAAGGTCCGCACCTGGAAGCCGGAGAAGTCCTCGTTGTAGGTGCGCGCCAGGTCCTGCAGCACCCGCAGCGCGATGAGCTCGCCCAGCCGCACCGCGTTCTCGTGGTCGGTGCGCCAGTGGACGCCCCCGAACAGCCGCCCCACCCCGACGTTCATGGCCAGCTTGTCCAGCTCGTTCTCGATCGTCAGCGCTGGCCCGGTGTAGGGCACCAGCGACAGCCCGTCCGCGCTCGGCACGACGGGGTTCTGCACCGGCAGGTCCGTCTTGAAGAACGCCTTGAGCATCGTCACGCCCGCTCCCACGTAGGTGGAATGGCCCGAGCCGTACGCCGGGTGCACGGGCGAGCCCTCGGGGAAGGCCTGGGCCAGCAGGTACGTGCCCCCCGTGCCACCGTTGAGCACCTGGTTGCGAGCGAACATCCGCTGCAGCACCAGCGAGCCGAGCAGCTCGGTGTTGACGGGATAGGTGCGCGCCCCGGTCTTCGTGTTGTGGACGCGGCCGCCGAACTCCTCCGGGCGCAGGCGCCGGTGCACCTGCCACTTCTGGAACCAGACCCCCACCAGCGCCAGCTTCATGATGCGGCCGATGAGATCCTGCCCATCGGCGTTGCCGAACGTGGCGAAGGAATCCTGCTTCAGGTACTGGCGGTACGGATTGTTCGGGTCGTGCACGGGCGGCGAGGACTTGCCATCCCCGTCCGTGTCGTTCCGCCCGCTGATGATGAGCGCGGCGTTGAGGCTGGATTGCAGTGGGAAGTCGTGGTGGACGAACTCGGCCAGGTCCCGGCCGTTGCGGAGGTAGCGCGGCGTCGGGTCCAGCGTTTCCTCCTGCGAGGGAAGCTGGCCGTTCTGGATGCGCAGCCACTCGGCGAAGCTGGAGACGCGGTCATCCCCCGCCACCCGCGTACGGATGCGCTGGGAAACGGTCTGCGCTCCGTAGGGAACATCCTGGAGCAGGAACTGGGAGATGAACGGACCCACCGTGCTGCCGGGCAGCGTGTCCCGGAACAGCGTGTCCACCGTCACCTGCCCGGAGGCCCGGGGGCCGCGAAAGACCCCGAGCTCATTGAGGCGCTGAAGGGTCTCGGTGATGACCGCGGGGGACGCGGCATAGTCCAGGAAGGACACGTCGCGGGCCAGCGCCATCCAGTACAGCTCCTCCATCTCCCCGGCGATCTCCCGGCTCGCGAAGGCCGGCGCGGGCGCCACGGCGAGCGAGTGGTTGTCCGCGCCCTCGAGCTGATAGGCGTACGCCGCCTGCGGGTTGACAAGCTTGCGGCTCCCTCCCAGGGTGATGGCCTCGAAGTCGAGGGGATTTCCGCTGGCGATGGCGGCCAGCAGCTTGTCGTACTCGAGCGTATCGACATCCCCGAGCCCGTCGTGCGGCAACCCCTTCGAGTAGCTGGCGAAGCGGCTGGGATAGCGCGCCTCGTCACCATTGCCGGGGTGCTCGGGCAGGGGAATGCCGCGCTGAAAGGCCGCGGCATCCACACGGACCTGCAGGGCCTCATCCGCGCGGGCCGTGCCAGGGGCTGGGACGGCCCATGAAGCATCGGATTCCCGTGGAGCGGCTGGTTTCTCTTCCTCTCGAAGCTGCGCGGCGGACTCCTGAGATGACATACATTCCTCCTTGTTGGGGCTGCGCTGCGGACGGAGGATGCGAGACGGGTCTGACACAATCACATATGTCTGATGATGGACCCACGCCCTGTCCGGTAAGCAACCCAATACATTGCATCCGCGAGAGGGATTCCCCTTATGCGGTGGCCAGCATGTCGTGGACCCGACACGCCCTCTCGGCTATGTTGACGCCGCGCCGAAAGGCCACGTCACGAACCCTCAACGCAGCACCTTCCCCAGGAGGATGAAGATGTTCGGAAAAATCGCCGCCGACGCCCTCGGACTCAGTGACATCGGCTCGGTCATTGCCCCGGCCGACTACGACAAGGTGGACGCCGACGACTACGTGATGCACGAGGACCAGGAGAAGATCTACTTCCTGATCAAGTCCAAGTCGGACGAGTACTGCTTCACCAACAAGGCACTCGTCCACCTCGACGGTACCAGCGCCACCAGCAAGAAGCGCATGCTGCGCCGCTACAGCTACAGCAGCAACCCGGTCTCTCACGTGCTGCTCGAGACCGCGGGCAACATCGACATGGACGTGGAGATCAAGTTCCGCCTGGGCGGCAATGACTTCTCGATCGACGTGCACAAGAAGCACCTCGAGCAGGTCAAGGACCTCTACAAGGCCCTGTTCCGCATCTCCGAGATGATGCACGAGAACGAGATCGCGCTCGGCCACGCCAAGACCAGCATCGATGTCGCCTCCACCACCCTCGGCCGCGGCCAGGCCGGTTCCACGCCCATCGTGGAGTCCTTCAAGGAGCTCAACCAGGCCGCCTTCGCCTGGCTCACCGGCGCTCAGCAGAAGTATTGGGTGAAGGATTTCGGCTCCGTGTTCGAGCGGTATATCAAGGCGTAAGCAGCTGAAACACCAGACGGGCGGCTCCATGTGAGCTGCCCGTCTTTTTGTCTGTATTTGCTGAACCTTCAAAGACCCTTTTTCTCAAAAAGCAAGACGCGGCCTGACTGTCCGCACGGTGGGCATGTGTGCTCTTGAGCGCACGCTGACGAGACTTTCCAGTTCAAGGCTTTTCAGGTATTCCTGTCTGTCTTGAGCAATCCCATCACAAGGAGGTCAGGTGCTTCGACGACTCATTCTAGGGGCCGCCCTATGTCTGTCGGGGGAGGCGTTGGCCAAACCACCCGCGGGCAATGTGTTCTGCGCCACCTACCCCACGGCACCCGCGTGCACCGGGCAGCAGCCAGCCTGTACCTACTGTCACGTCGCGCCGCCGCAGCGTAACGCCTTCGGCACCGCACTCGAGGCCCAGTTGGCGCCCGGTGCGCCGCGCCCGCTATCCGATACGGATTTCACGTACGCACTTCCCACAGCGTTGAGGGCCGTCGAGGCCCAGGACGCGGACGGCGACGGCGTGTCGAACCTCGTGGAGCACCAGCGAGGCACCCAGCCGGCCGATCCCAACAGCGTGCCCGTGGAAACGGGCGGCTGCGTGGCGGGCACCAGTCCCCACAACTCCCAGTACGACGTGTGCGGCTATGACACACGCTTCGCCTACCGGCGCGTGCTGCTCGACTTCTGCGGGCAATCCCCCACCTATGCGCAGCTCAAGGAGTTCGCCGCGTTGAACGCCGATGAGCAGCGCTCGCGGCTCGACGCCGAGCTCGACCGCTGCACCACCAGCGAGTTCTGGCGCGGCAAGAACGGGCAGCTGTGGAAGCTGGCGCACCCGAAGATCCGCCCGGTGGGCTCGCTCAAGGCCGGCGAGGACAAGGGCGCCATTCCGCTCGCCGACTACTATGACGACTACAACCTCTTCGCTTACTCGCAGCTCGACGACCACGACGCACGCGAGGTGATGACGGCGAAGTACTTCGTGCGCCGGGACACCAACCCCACGCGCTACTCGGTCGCGGCGACGCTGCCGACGCAGTTCGTCGACGAGGCGCACCGCGCGGGCAACATCACCTCCTCGTGGAGCCTCATCTACTTCGTGATGTTCACCGCCCTGCCCCGCAACGCCGCGTCACAGGCCTACCGCGCGTACCTGGGCCTCGACATCGCCAAACAGGAGGGCCTCTACAGCATCCCCGGCGAGCCCCGCGACTACGACGCCAAGGGCGTGACGGCGCCGACCTGCGCCGCCTGCCATGCGACGCTCGATCCGCTGAGCTACCCCTTCCGCAACTACCAGGGCCTTTCCCTCACGGCCCGCAACACCTCGGCCCGCTACATCCCCAGCCGCCTCGAGACGTACTTCAGTGACGTCGCGCCGGACATCACCCAGACGCCCGAGGCCGGTTACCTCTTCGGCAAGCCGGTGGCGGATCTGGTGGAGTGGGCACAGGTGGGCGCCAACAGCGACGCCTTCGCCATCGCCACCGTCACCGACTACTGGAAGCTGCTCATCGGCCACGCCCCGAAGCCCGAGGAGCAGGCCGAGTTCGTCTCCACCTGGCAGCGCTTCAAGGGCACGCACGGGTACCGCGTGCAGCGCATGCTTCACGATCTGATCCGCACGGAGGCCTACGGTGCGCCCTGATTCTCTTCGCGTGTTGCTCCTGTCCGCCGCCTGCACCCTCACCGCCTGCCCGGCGCCCACCCCCTCGGGGCCGGACGCTGGCACGCCGGACTCGGGGACCCCCACGGAGGTGACGCGCTCCTCGCGCAACAACCTGCGCTTCAAGGGCCCGGAGCGGCTGGCGCTCGACTTCGCCACGGCGCTGTCCCTGCCCGTCGAGCAGGTGTGCAACGAGCTGGGCCAGTACCCCTGCACGACCTATGTGCACACCGTGGCCCTGGGCGGGGTCGAGCCCTACGGCCTCGGCTTCTACGAGCCCCTGCCCTTCACCGGCGTCACCACGCCCATCGCCGTCGATCGCGTGGCGCTGGCGGCCTGTGGGCAGCGCGTCACGCTCGACACCACCACACCCTCCACGGCCGTCATCTTCGGAGGCATCGGGCTGGACGCCCAGGGCCGCCTGGCGAACCGCGAGGGCGAGCCGGTGAAGAACGCCATCACCGCGCTCTACCAGCGCGCCCTGCTGAGAGATCCCACGGAGGCCGAGGTGGGCACGTTGGTGCAACTGGCCACCGACATCGAGTCCACGGGAAGCACCGCGCCCGGCCGCGACTGGATGAAGGCCGCCTGCTTCGCCGTCCTCTCTTCCGCCGAGTCCGTCTTCTTCTAAAGGGAAACGCCATGTCACTCCGCAACAATGGCCGGCTCTCGCGCCGGGAGATGTTGAAGGCGCTGTCTCTGTGCGCCGCGGGCTCCACGACCCTGGGCTCCCTGCTGACGGGATGCCGTGATTCGCTGCGAACCCCCGAGTCCCTCGAGCGCCTCGGCGGCCCGCGCCGCGACCGCCTCGATGGCAAGCCCCGCTTCCTCATCGTGGTGGGCGCCGCCGGTGGCGCCTCCATCGTCGACAGCTTCCTGGCGGTGCGTGCCTCGGAGGCCGGTGCCAACGCCTCGAAGCTCAACACCTTCGCCGACGCGCAGGTGCAGGGCGTGGACGGCTCCCCGTTCCGCGCCGTGAAGGTGAGCAGCCCCCGGCTGGGCAACATCCCCCAGGCGGTGAACACGGATCAGCTCCCCTTCGTGCTCAAGCACAAGGACTCCATGCTGGTGGCCACCTCGGTGGGCACCTCGGTGAACCACGTCATCGCGCAGAAGCGCAGCATCACCGGCAACGCCGTCTGGCGCGGCCGGACGCTGCAGGAGTGCGTGGCCCTCCAGTACGGCGCGGGCGTCCCCATCCCCAACGTCAACATGGCCATGGGCGGCTACTCCGAGCGCGGCACCGACCACTCGCTGCCCTCGTACTGCTACGGCGAGGTGGTGAGCAACGCCTCGCTCTGGCCGCTGGGGCTCGATGGCAGCAAGGGCCTCAAGGACGCGCCCCCGCGCGACGTGGTGGAGCTGGCCCGGCGCACGCGCAACACGCTCGACTCCCGGTCCGTCTTCGGGAAGACCTTCGAGAACGCACCGGCGCTCCAGCGCTGGAACGAGCAGCGCATCGTGGGGCAGCCCGCGCTGGAGGCGAGGGACCTCATCAACCGCCTCAACGTGCTGCCCAACCAGCCGCCGGCGATTCCGCTCTCCGAGTACGGCCTGTCCAGCTCTCCCGATGGGGAGCGGCTGCGCGCGCTCTTCCCGGACTACATGACCGATCCCGTGCAGAGCCAGGCGGCCCTGGCCTTCCTGCTGCTCAAGTACCGGGTGTCGGTGACGGTGACGCTGGGCCCGTCCTTCAACGTGGCGGTGGGCAGCACGCGCGAGCAGTTCATCGCCAGCCCGCCCCTGGCCTTCGACTTCAGCCACACCGAGCACCGCTCCGGCCAGGCCTTCATGTGGTCACGGGTGATGGGCGTGGTGGACAAGCTCATCGATCTGCTCAAGGCGGAGCCCTTCGATGAGACGAGCGGCGAGAGCATGTGGGACCGCACGTTGATCTACGTGGCGACCGAGTTCGGCCGGACGCGCAATCGGCCCAACGACGCGGTGGAGTTCAGCTCGGGGCATGACCTCAACAACGGCTTCCTGATGCTCTCCCCGATGCTCAAGGGCAACACGGTGCTGGGAGGCATGGACCCGCTCACCGGGCTGACCTACGGCTTCGACCCGCGCACCGGAGCGCCCGAGCCCGGCAAGATGACGACGAACGAGCCCGACATCTACTCGGGAATCCTCACCGCCCTGGGCGTCGACACCTCGGGCAGCGGGCTCCCCGACGCGAGCGCCTTCGTGCGCACCTGAGTTGCTCCACCCGGGACCCCGGAGTCTGACGGGGTCCCGGAGTCCAGGGGCAGAGGACCGCCGGTCTCACCGGAGTTGGACGCCACAGTCTTCGCAGGCCACCGGGCTGCTGAACGGCACGTGCCTGTCCTTCCCCCCCTCGGCGAGGGTCTTCGGTGTCCCCGAGCAGGCCGGGCACTGCGTGACACGGGCAGCGAACCACCACGAGAACAGCGTCACGGCCATCCAGGCACAACACCACTGGTACTTGAAGCTCTTGCTCCAGGGAGCGACCATCGTCGTGGCGATGGCGGCGCCCAACGCAACGAAGCTCAACGCGCCAAACCCCAGCCCATAGATGCGCGCCCGCCGCTCGTAGGTCTCTCGCACCCAGCCGGTGGACTCGAGCGCTTCCGAGGCCGCCGTCCAGCCCGGTGCCGGACCCGACTCGGAAACCTGGGCCCGAGAGGCTCCAGCGAGTGCCTGGGCAGCCTTCGAGGCCCGCTGTGCCGCCAGGGAGAGGTGCTCGTCCCCCCACAGGGCGCTCGCCGGGAGGTACACCTCGCCCCCCGCGATTCTCGCCCCGGGATGCTCCGCGAAGAGTTCCCGCAGGGGTGCTCGGAGCGCCGGCTCACGCAAGAAGCGGATGGTGCCCGCCGGGTGGGAACTCTGGACATGGAGGACCTTGTCGAGCTCGGGGACTCCCACCTGGATGTCCTGTCCCCTGGGGCCAGGGCGGCGCAGCACGAGCCCGGCCGGCAGCGGTGCGTCCACGGTGATGCGGATGTCACAGCCTCCCAACGGTCCCACCAGGAGCTTCACCAGGCTCCCGCGAGAGCGCCCCGTGTAGCGCCCCTGTGTGTCGGAGACGTCCTGATCCGACACCTCGAGGCGGAGCGCCGCCGCCATCACGTCCAGCTTCCGGCGCCGGACCGTCTTCATCCACCTGTCCCAGAAGAAATGAAGGCCATAGAGCGAGAGGAAGAACCCGGCGACGATGAATGGCGTCCAGTCCATATGTGGCACCTCCTATAGCGCCCACCCGCGGCGTGCTCCATAACTCCGCAAGCCACACCCGCGAGCCCTCCTTGTTGCTCCACCGTCGACAGCACGGGGAAACACGGTGTGGCCACACTCTCCGAGAAGACGGCGAAGACGGCGCTGGTACGCACCGTGCAACTCCCGCCGCATCCACCCCCCGGAGAACCCGATGATGCGACGCTCGTCCCTGCTGGTGCTTCCCGTCCTGTTTGGCCTCGCCTGTGGCGAGGGCGGCACCGATCCCCTTCCCGCCGAGGAGCTCCAGGCCAGCTCCGCCGCGCTGTCCGCGGTCTTCTCGGGCACGGTCGTCGATGCCAACAACCGGCCGATCGCCAATGCCCGCGTGACGGTGAATGGCATCACCCGCATCACCAGCAGCACGGGGGCGTACTCCCTCTCGGTGACGGAAGCGCAGACGGGTTACGTGCTCGACATCCGCAAGGACGGCTACGGCCCGGTGAACAAGCTCCAGATGACGGGCCAGCTCAGTCAGGTGCACGTGCTCCGCAAGGCCTATACGCTGCAGATCAGCCCCACGGTCAACACCGTCGTCCAGGACCCGGGCTCCGGCATCCGCGTGGACGTGCTCGCGAACACCCTGCGCACCGCGACGGGCGCGCTGCCCTCGGGCGGCGTGCTGTTCTCCATCGTGCCGCACGGCCCGGACACCATGCCCGGTGACTTCACCGCGCGCAACGCGGCTGGCCAGACGGTGGCGCTCGAGACCGTGGGCGCGGTGACGCTGTCGGCCGTGGATGGCCTGGGCAACACGCTCGCGCTGGCCCCCGGGGCCTCGATGAACGTGCGCCTGCCCGTGCCCGCCGTCCTCGGCGGCACCATGCCGGCCTGCGTGCTCAACGGGAGCTGCCGGACCGTGATGTGGCGGTTCAACCCGTCCACGGGTCTGTGGATCGAGCAGAGCACCAGCCGCCAGTTCTCCACCACGGCCACGACGTTCCAGCTCACGGGCGTACGCCAGGGCGGCACCATCGATCCCGCGGATGGCCTGGGCACCTGGAACACCGACATCGAGAAGGTCAACCCGTCCTGCTCCATCATCGAGTTCGTCAGCATCCCCCTGCCTTGCTACAACCCGCTGGGCGCGAGCACCGAGCCCGGGCTCACCCTGAGCCTCTCGCAGACGTCCTCGGGCGGCGCGGTGTGGACGAGCAACGGGACCGTGCGCTCCACCGCGACGTTCATCGCGCAGTACAACCTCCCCGCGAATGCCCCCCTGCAGCTGGCGGTGGCGTTCCCGACGGGCGCTCCCGCCTACTGCGCCGCCAACCTGTCCCTGAGCGCGACCCCGGGGCCGTTCACGGTCGTGGGTAACGCCATCCAGTACAACTCGGGCGCGCCCGCCTCCGCTCCGGGCTATCCGAAGGACCTGAGCGGCAACCCGGTCGACTTCACCGACGTGGCCACCGGCAATCACACGTGCAACTCGCACATCTACATCTCGACGCACCCGTAAGGCCGCTCACGTAACACCCCGCGGCGTGCGCGAGCCGAGCGCACGCCGTGCCCCCACCCGCCTCAGCGCTCGAAGCGGATGATGCGCTCGATGCGATAGGTGGAGGGCTTCTCCAGGGGCTTGAGCAGCATCAGCTCCGCGGGCTGGCCGGTCTGGACGGTGTGTTGCCTGGGCTGAGCCAGCTGGAGGGTGTCGCCCTCCTTCGCCGTGGCGGACAGCGGCACGGCGAACAGCCCGCTTCCGTCCACGGTCTCCAGGGCCCCCAGGACGCGCAGATCGCCCAGCTCGTCCACCTTGCCCACGAGGGCGAGCGCGGGCCCCTGGCCGTGGTCGCGCACCGCGCGCGTGGCGGAAATACCCACGTCCGCGGTGAAGGGCTTTCCGTCCGCGCCGAACAGGCCCACACCCTTGAGCATGAGGTAGACGATGCCCGAGGTGTCGTTCTCCGGAATGGACTCGTAGCGCGCCACCTCCGCCTTCTCGGCCCTCCCGCTCGCGAGTGCATCCAGCGCGGTGGCGAGCGCGACGAAGTTGAGCTGGATCAGGGGCGCATCCGGGGCGCGCGAGGGCCACGGTCCCGTCTCGATGAGGACGGAGGGCGTGCCCCAGCGCGTCATGTTGTCGCCGAAGGCACGCACCTCGAAGGAGTCGTCGTAACGGCCCACCTGTCCGGGTGCGATCGGCTCCAGCGCATCGCGAATCACCGCGCACACCTTCTTGGCCAGCACCCGGCCCGGGTTGTCGCTCCGGGGCTCGTCGAAGGCCGCCGCGAGCAGCGAGATGGAGGCCGGACGGCCTGTACTGCCCACCCCGTAGCGCCAGCTCTGGTTGTGCAGGTTGAAGCCGATGAAGGGCTGGAGCCTGTCCCGGAGCGCCTTGAGGGTCCGCGCCTCGGGCGTCTGCAGGGCGAGCGCATCCCGGTTGATGTCGATGCCCTGCGCATTGCGGCGCTGGTAGCGCTCGGCGCCATCGGGGTTGAGCATCGGCACGGCGTGGAGGGTGAGCTCGGAGAGGATTCGCGCGACCCAGGGCTCCTGACGGTGCGTCCGGAGGTACTCGATGAAGTCGAGCAGGGCCGTGGTGGCGGTCGGCTCGTCTCCGTGCATCTGGGACCAGAGCAGGACGTGCCGGGGGCCGGTGCCCAGCGAGAGATGGTAGAGGGCGCGCCCCTCCACCGACTGCCCCGCCACCTCGAGCTGGAAGAGGTCGGGGGACTTCTCCCGCAGACGCTTCAGGTGCTTCTCCACGTGGGAGTGCCGCACCAGCGGTGGAAGGGGAAGGTCCTTGGAGTGGACCTGCTCCCACAGCTTCGTGAGCGCCTGGGGTCCCGGGACCACGGCGGTGGAAGAAGAGCTGGCCGGAAGGGTGGCGAGCAGGGCAGAAAGCAGCAGAGCGGTCGTCATGGTGTGCACCGCCGGACTGTAATCGAAGAGAGGCTCATGCACTCACGACGGCTCGCCGGACTGGCCCTGTTCCTCACCACCTTCGTGGCGCCGGCCCAGCAGAAGACTCCGGACACGGATTGGGTGGCGCGCAGCAATGCCCACGCGCAGGTGCTGCTGGAGACCCTCGCGCGGTTCAACCCGGAGGAGGCGTCGTCCCTCGGCGTCACCACCGTGGATGAACAGGTGGTCGATCTCGGCCCGCGCGTGGGTGAGCGCAGCCGTGCCGCGCTGGCCCAGGCCCAGGCCGAGCTGGAGAAGCGTCTCGCCGAGGAGAAGGACCCCAACGTCCGCCAGGACCTCCAGTTGCTCATCGGCACCGCGAAGGACGCCATCCAGGGTTCCACGCTCAACGAGCGCTACCTCCTCCACTGGGCCGACCCGCCGAAGACGATCTTCGAGGGCCTGCAGAACCTGCTGCAGGAGGACGTCGCCCCGGAGCGCCGTGCCAGGGCGCTGGTCCGCCTGCAACGCTACGTGGGGCTCGCGCCGGGCAGCACGCCGCTGACGGTGCTCGCCAGGGCCCGTTTCGAAGAGAGGCTGTCGCAGCCTCAGCTGCTGGGTCCGGTGAAGGCCGGGCTGGAGCAGGCGATGGCCAACGCGCCCACCTACGTGAAGGGCATCCGGGAGCTGTTCACCGAGTACAAGATTTCCGGTGCCGGGCCCGCCCTGGCCGCGCTCGAGCAGCAGTTCTCGGACCATGTCCGCTGGCAGCGCGAGGTGGTGCTGCCCCGGGCACGTGAGGACTTCCGCCTTCCGCTCGAGCTCTACGCCTTTGGCCTCAAGGAATACGGCATCGACATCCCTCCGGAGCAACTGGTGCGCCGCGCGCAATTCGAGTTCCTGGAGATCCGCGCGCAGATGGAGGCGACGGCGCCCCTCGTGGCGAAGGCCCGGGGCTTCCAGGTCACGGACTACCGGGGCGTGCTGCGCGCGTTGAAGAAGGAGCAGCTCGGCCGTGACCGCGTCGAGGGGCATTACCGCAAGGTCATCGGGGAGATGGACCGGCTGATCGCGAAGCACCGGGTGGTGGAGCTCCCGAAGCACCCGATGCAGATGCGCGTGGCCTCGGAGGCGGAGAGCGCCGCGAAGCCCGCGCCGCATCTGGATCCGCCCGCGCTGGCCGGCAACACCGGGCAGCGGGGTCAATTCGTGCTCTCCCTGGGCAGAGCGGCGGCCGGGGGAAAGGGAGAGGCCTACGATGACTTCACCTTCGGCGCGGCGGCCTGGTCCCTCGCAGCCCACGAGGGCCGGCCCGGCCACGAGCTGCAGTTCTCGGCCATGGTCGAGCGAGGCGTGTCGCTCGCGCGGAGCCTGTTCGCCTTCAACTCCGTCAACATCGAGGGCTGGGCGCTCTACGCCGAGGCCGAGATGGTTCCCTACGAGCCCATTGACGGCCAGTTCATCGCGCTGCAGTTCCGGCTGGTGCGCGCGGCGCGGGCCATGCTCGATCCCATGCTCAACCTGGGGCAGATCTCACGCGAGGAGGCCAGCCGCATCCTCACCGAGGAGGTGGGACTCTCCGCGCCCCTGGCCCGCCAGGAGCTGGATCGCTACACCTTCCGCAGCCCGGGGCAGGCGGGCAGCTACTTCTACGGCTACACCCGGCTCCTGGAGCTGCGCGCCGAGACCGAGATTGCCCTCGGCTCGAAGTTCGACCGCCTGGCCTTCAACAACTTCATCCTCGGCCAGGGACTGCTGCCGCCGGACCTGTTGGCGAAGGCCGTGCGGGAGGAGTTCATCCCGGCGCGCAAGGCGAAGGGGCCCTGAGGAGGGACCCACAGTTTCTTCGCACGGCCCCCATCTCCGTGCATGATGCGCCGCATTGGAGGAGCCGATGAAGAACCGGATTGTGATGGCAGTGGCGGCCCTGGGCCTGGCGATGACCCTGGCCGGTTGCAAGAGCGAGTGCCGTGTCGCGTGCGAGAAGAAGCAGGAGTGCGTGTCCTCCGGCCTCGACGTGGCGAAGTGCACGGACACGTGCGAGCAGAAGGTCAAGAAGGACAAGGACTTCTCGGCCCAGGCGCAGGAGTGCTCGCAGTGCGTCAAGGGCCGGACCTGCTCCGAAACCATGAAGCAGTGCCTGGACGACTGCATCACCGTCGTCGGCTTCTGAGCTCCCGTCCAGCACCGCTACTCGAAGGCACGCCGTGCCCAGAGGCCTTCGCTTCCATGAGCCTGGGGGTGGGCAATGCGCGCTGACTCGCCCGGGGCAAGGGGAACGGGGCTGTTGCTCGCCCTGGCCCTGCTGTCCAACGCCTGTGCGTCGCTGGGGCCACCGCCCGGCCGGGGGATGAGCCTGCACTACACGCCGCGTGAGGCCACGGGGCGTGCGGTGGGCCCTGGCAGGGTTGAAAGGGATGCAAGGTCGAGCACCCTCGCGGCCCACGTGGCGTTTCTCGGTGCCGTGAACGAGGTGTCCACCTCCTCGCGCCACGTCTCCCGCGAGCTCTCCAGGCTCAAGGCCAGCTCCCCGGGCATCGCCAGCGCGGGCAACGACATCTTCGTCCGCTACGTCGACTACGGCGAACGTCAACAGCGATGGATTGACGCCGAGCTCGCGGCCGCCACCCGGCTGGCCATCGCCGCCTCGGAGGTGGAAGACCCGGACACGCAGCTCGCCCTGCTGCGCCTCGCAGGCCCACGATTGGAGGCAGCCATGATGGGCTCCCTCCTACTGGCCGTGTGGTTTGACTTCCTCAACCTCACCGACGCCGCGCTCTCCCGGCACCTCCAGAGTGTGGAGTCGCTGTTCATGAACATGGACCGCGTCCAGAAGATGCTCGAGCCCACCCTGACGGCGCTCTCGTCGTTGGAGCCAGAGCAGGTGGAGGCAGCGGCGCAAGACGTCCCCGCTCTGGTAGGCCACCTCACCAGCGAGTTCGCCGCACTCCGTGAGGGCATACGCAAGGGGGCGGAAGTCCTCCAGAAGGCGCTAGCGCTGAAGGAGGCCATGGAGGCGCTCACCCTGGTGTCCGCGCTGAAATTCTCACTGCCCCGGCTGCTGCCGCGAGCCGGTCCCGCCACACTCGGCGTGGGCTTCATGGTGGGCTCCAACGGCGTGATGATGGGCACGCGGATGGTCGTCTCCGCCGAGTGGGTGGAGATGATGCGCCAGTTGGTGCGGGCAGGCGTCCTCTCCGTGCCCGTCGTCAGCGCCGCCGTTCGGATTCAGGCCGGCCAGGTGATGATGGCCGAGGCGCACGGAGAGCTTCCCAGGGGCGTGCGCGAGGCGCTCGGCGATGGGCCCGAGGTGCGGGGCATGCACGTGACGGGCAAAGCGGGAGCCGGCATGGCAGAGCCACCACGGCACCACGTCATGCCGAAAGAGTTCCGCGAGTGGTTCGAGAAGCGCGGCTTCACCGGCGAGATGGACATCGACGAGTTCTGCGTCAGGCTGGAGCGGGCTCACCACGAGGCCATTCACGGTGGAGGCGACTGGAGGCTGGGACGCACATGGCCCGGTGAGTGGAACCGGATGATCATGGAGACACTGCTCGAAGCCGAGACAACGGTCGGCCAGATGTTGACGCGAAACGAGGTCCTGAAGATCGTTGCCGAGCGTATGAAGCTGTACAGGATCCCGATGAGCTTCACCCCCTGGAGGGGACCATGAGCGACGGTCGTGCCTGGCAAGGCAACGTGAAGGTGCGCCTGTACGAGCGGGTCCGCGAGCGCGGCTACGATTCGCTCACCTCCTTCGCCGAGGCGCGCCCGACCGCCTCGCTGGTGGCGCTGGCCGAGGAGCTTGGTCCGGACGACGTCGCCGGAGTGCAGGTGTTCAGCGGACTGCTCGCCGAGGCGGAGCGGAGTCATCGGGTCACACGGTTGGTGCGCAGCCAACTCGTGCGCGAACTGTCTGAACACCTCCCGAATGGCTGGCCGGCCGTGCTGGACCACGCAAACCGGTTCAATGTCGCCCATGCACTCGGCGCGTGGATTGCGTTCACCCCAGAAACCCACAAGGAACGTGCCAGACAGGTCAGGACGTGTCTCCTCGCTACGCCACCACCACCCGGGTGGCGTCCGCTCGGACCTGACGATGAGCTGCTTCTCTCGCTTCTGCCTGACGAGGAAGCCTGAACGAGCGTCCGGCCGCTCAGGTTCCCGGCGGCTTGCGCGGCAGGTCCACGCTGAGCGCGGCCTGCATCAGGTCCACCAGCCCGGGCCACGCCTCGGCCGACAGCCACACACCCTCGATGTCGTGCTCGGCGTTCACCGCTAGCGAGGAGGACTCGAAGAGCCGCGCCGGCACCGCCCCCTCCTTCGGCAGTGCCCCGGACACCCTGAGGCGCTGCCCGTCCCAGCTCAGCCCCTCGGGCATCACCTGATCCAGCACGGTGCGCAGCGCGGCCTTGCCTCCGCCCACGCGCAACACGCCCTGAACCAGCACCGAGGCCGCCCGGGACTCCTCCAGGTCCACCCGGCCCGGCGTGAGCAGCGTCAGGTGGTAGCGGCCCGAGGCGAGCTCCAGCCGCTCGGGGGTCACCTCCACGCGCAGCTTCCAGCCGGAGACCTCCAACCTCACGTCGTAGGTCCGGGGCCCGTACGCCCACTCGCCCACCGAGAGCGCCTTCACGTCCTTCAGCGCCCTGCGCGCGAGGGCCTCCACCCGGGCGTGCGACAACCGCAGCCGCTTCCGGGCCACGTCCACCGTCACCTGGCCGGACAGACCCGAAGGCAACTTCCCCACCCACTCCCGCGCGCTCTCCCACCACCGCGAAGCACCGGACATCCCAGAGCCCTCCTGGCAGTACACCCTGGTCCCTATCTGGCCCCGGACATGCCCTGGATTCAAGCGGAGTGAACAGCCCCCCGCTTGATACGGTCCCCGCCATGATCCATTCCCGCGCCCCGCTCGCCGCCGCGCTCGTCTCCCTGGCCCTGCTGGCCTCCGGCTGCGCCCTGTTCCGGCCGAGCCACGCGCCCCCTCCCGCGCCACCCGCCTCCCCTGCCCCGCCCCCCCTGGCCCCGGCGGCTGGCTCCGATGCCATCCTGCTCACCATCTTCCTGCGCCACGACCAGTCGTGAACCTGGCCATCGAACGCAGCGCGTGGGGCGCGTTCCACACGGAGTTCTACCCGACGTGCGACTTCGTCCCCGTCTGGAAGGACCTCCGGACCCGGGCGCTCTCCCCGGAACCGGCTCACTGAACGGCCAGGCCGGTGTGTCCCCGGGCCCCGTGTGATTAGATGTCCCCAGGCATGACGATCGGTTCCAAAGAAGGCCCCCCACCCCCGTGGCCGGACATCCACCGGACGGTCCTCTCCACGCTCGATGCGCTGGCATCGTCCACTGGATGGATTCCCACCGCCGCCACGGTCGGCATCGAGCCCGTCTTCGAGCGCGTGCTCCAGCAGATCTGCCAGCCCCAGGGATTCAGCCCCGAGGCCTACATCGACGTCATCACCCGGGACGCCGGGATGCGGCGGGAGGTCCAGAAGCGTCTGTCGCGCCTGATGGAGACCCCGGCGCTGGTGAACATGCGCCGAGAGGCCCAGCGCCGCGAGGCCGAGCACCAGCTCCACGTGCTGCACTTCGTCCTGTCCGGCCAGGAGCCGCCCGACTGGGTCCTGTCGACGATCGACGAGGAGCAACAGCAGCAACTCCGGGACGCGGCGGAGTCCGGCGAGGAGAGGGATCCGGTGCTCCTCCCGCGGGTGCAGCGGGCGCTCCAGAAGCTGGCCGCGACCCCCACGACGTACGGCCAGTGCGAGGACTGTGGCACCGCCATCCTGCTCGAGCGCCTGCAGCTCGTGCCCTGGGCCGAGTGCTGCGCGGCCTGCCAGCGCAAGCGCGAGGGCATCCCGGACGAGGCGCCGGAGCCCCCGGTGGCCGTCACCTACTTCTGACCGCGCGCTCCTTCCACCACGCGCCGGGCGATGGCGTGGCTGATGGGGTGCCCCAGCTTCAACTCGACGTCCAGGTAGATGGGTGAGCTGTTGAGCTCGAGGAACACCCACTCGTCGCCCTGGTGCTTGATGTCGATGCCCGCGAAGGTGAGGCCGCACGCACGCGCGGCCTCCCGGCAGAAGCGCTGGACGGTCTCGGGGAGCTGGACCTCGCGGTAGGAGGCCCCTCCCCCGCTGTAGACGGGGTCCGCCCGGAAGTCGAGGTGCTGCTCCGGCGTGTCGATGGCCACCGAGGAGACGATCTCGTCCCCCACCAGCATGATGCGCAGATCCTCTCCCGGGGCGCGCTCCTGGAAGATGACGGGCGAGGCGGTGACGTCCTCGAGCCGCTCGAGCGCCTCGTCATCCAGCACCCGGGTGATGGCCCCGCCCATGATGGGCTTGAAGATGACGTCCTTCACCTCGGCGTGGAAGGCGCGGATGGCGGCCGGATCGTTGGAGATGAGCGTGCGCGGCACCCGGGCCCCGACGCTCCGCAGCGCGTGGAGCTGGAAGGGCTTGTATTGCATGACGCTCGCGGCGTGCGGGGCGTTGACCAGCGTGGCGCCCCGGTGGGCGAGCTGGAGCAACCACGCCACGAAGTACGAGGCCCGCTCGCGCGTGTGCATGAAGGTGGTGAACCAGTCCTCGTAGAGCACGAGCTCGCCATCGCGCTCCATGGAGGGGGCATAGGGGGCGGGGATGGAGCGCAGGTAGAAGCCCCGGACGTCGTCCACCGGCTCGCCCCGATAGAAGGTCCGCCCGTCGAGCATGGACAAGGGCAGGCCCCGATCGAGCGCATCGGGCTCGATGAACACCGTATCCGCGCCCAGCACCGAGGCCTCGCGGGCCACTGCCTTGCATTGCACATCCGCCGCCGCGCCAAAAACGCCGATCCTCAAGCACTCCCCCCGGGTCGTGGACACATAGGTGCTCCAAGCCGTGCACACCTTGAAGATGGACACGCGAGGAGGACGTCGTGACGAAGACGAAGAAGGGCCTGCCCTTCATCAAGTTCGAGCTGCCCAAGCGCAAGAAGCCCGACGACAAGCAGGCGAGCAAGCCCGACAAGCCCAAGCCCTCCGACCGCGTGACGACCATGGCGGTAGGAGAGGAGGGCGGCGACCCCCGGTAGGTATTCCCTAGGCGCTGGAGCGCAGGGCCTTGAGGGCCTCGCGGAAGAGGGCCTGGAAGGCGGCCTCGGCGCCGAGCCGCTCGCTGGCGGACTCCGCGGCCTTCTCCGCCTGCGGCTGCTTGTAGCCGAGGTTGATGAGCGCCGAGACGAGATCCGCCATCTGCGCGGACTCGGGAGCGGCGGGCTTCGCCTGGGCGGCCACCTGCTCCAGGTGCAGCGTCTTCACCTTGTCCTTGAGCTCCAGCACGAGCCGCTCGGCGGTCTTCTTCCCCACCCCGTGAATCTTCGTGAGGCGCGCCACCTCGCCCCGGCCCAGCGCGGCCACCAACTCCGGCACCTCCATGCCGGAGAGCACCGCCAGCGCGAGCCTCGGCCCCACGTGGGACACCGAGTTGAGCAGGAGGAACAACTCCTCCTCGGAGCGGCTGAGGAAGCCGAACAGCTCGAAGGCGTCCTCGCGCACCACGGTGCGCACGCGCACCTGCACGGGCTGGCCCTCCGCGGGCAGCCGCCCCAGCGTGAGCGAGGAGAAGAACACGCGGTAGCCCACTCCCCCCACGTCGATGGTGGCCTCCTCGAGGCTCTTCTCCAGAACGTTGCCACGCAGTGCCGCGATCATCGCGCTTCCGGCCTCCTGTAGGACGGCGTCAGCTTGTCCGCGAGCTGCGCCTGCGCCGACTTGCGGCGCGTCTTCGAGGGCCTGGCGCCCGACACGGGAACGCCGGACCGGCCCTGGTTGAGGTGGCAGATCGCCACCGCCAGTGCGTCACTGGCATCCGCGCGCTCCAATACCTCGACCTGGAGGAAGGTACATACCATGCGCGCCACCGCGTCCTTGCCGGCGGCGCCACCGGCGCCCACCGCGCGCTTCACCCGGGCGGGCGGGTACTCGTGCACGGAGAGCCCGGCCTGGGCGGCGGCCAGCAGCGCCACCCCGCGGGCGTGCCCGAGGATGAGGGCACTGCGCGCGTTGCGGAAGGTGAAGACGCCCTCCACCGCCGCCACCTGGGGCTTGTAGAGCTTCACGGCCGTCAGCAGCCCGCCGTGCAGCTCCTTGAGCCGCAACTCCAGGGGAGCGTCGGGATCCACCTTGATGACGCCATGGCCCACGTGGACCAGCCGGCCTCGCCGCTCCTCCACCACGCCATACCCCATGAAGCGGCTGCCGGGGTCGATGCCTAGGACGCGCAAATTCCTCTCCGGGGACAACGGAACAGGGGTTCAGCCTGCCCTATAACGCGCGGGCCGCCCCCGTGTCGATGTGCCCGTCTCCCCCACTACGCGGAGAGCGACTCCATGAGCGACTCGTCCATCTCGAAGTTGGCGTGCACGTTCTGCACGTCGTCGTTGTCCTCGAGCAACTCCATCAGCTTGAGCAGCTTCTTCGCGTTGTCGCCCTCGACGCGGACGGTGTTCTGCGGGAAGTACGTCCACTTCTGCTCGCCCAGCTTCAGGCCGGACTGCTCCAGGCTGGAGGCCACGGCGTGCAGATCCGCCGGAGCAGTGCGCACCTCGAAGCCCTCGGCGCCGTGGTTGATGACGTCCTCGGCGCCGGCCTCGATGGCCTTCTCCATCACTTCGTCCTCGGAGGGGCCGGGCTTCACGGTGATGAGGCCCTTCTTGTGGAACATCCAGTTCACCGAGCCTTCGGCGCCCAGGTTGCCGTCCTCCTTGGAGAACATGGAGCGCATGTCGCTGGCGGTGCGATTGCGGTTGTCGGTGAGGCACTCCACGAGCATGGCCACGCCGCCGGGGCCATAGCCCTCGTAGACGATCTCCTCGTAGCTCTCGCCCTCCAGCTCGCCAGTGCCCTTCTTGATGGCGCGCTGGATGTTGTCGTTGGGCATGTTGGCCTCGCGGGCCGCGAGGATGGCCACGCGCAACCGGGCATTGTTGTCCGGGCTCCCGCCCCCCAACCGAGCCGCGACGGTGAGCTCCTTGATGAGCTTGCTGTAGAGCTTGCCCTTGCTCGCGCCCATCACGGCCTTGTACCGCTTGAGCTTCGACCACCGATTGTGACCGGACATGGCGCGTCTTCTAACCTCCGGCGTGGGGCCGGTCCAGGCCCGCCTCAGGCCGCCCGGGAGGAACCCGGCGTCTCGAACGCCTCGGAGAAGGGCTCGTCCTCTTCCCGGGGGGCCTCCGGGGAGAGCACCGGCTCGAAGAAGGGCGGAATGGACTGGGGCACCGTCTCGCGCTCGGCGATGAGGTTGGCGGGCACCAGCACACCCTGGGCGTAGAGGCACGTCACCACCTCCAGGGTGGTGACCTCGGGCATGCGGCACTCCAGCAAGGCGGTGTGCACGGTGCGCTGGCCATCGAAGAGGCGGAGGACCTGGCCCACGTCATCGGGCAGGGACTTGAGGACGTCCGCCAGCCGCTTGAAGTCCACCACGAGCCGGGCGGACAGGGGGATGCCCAGGGCGCACAGGGCGGCGAAACGCTCGGCGGCGGGCATCAGCAGCGAGGCGTAGATCTTCAGGTTGAGCAGGAGCTTCCCCTCGGCGAGCACCTCGGCGAAGGAGACGGCGTAGGCGCCCGAGCCGAAGAAGAGCATGCGGCGGATGGCGGTAAGGCCACGCTCGCCCTCGAAGGACGCGTCCACCACGTGGCCCTCGTGGAAGGAGAGCCAGCCCTCGTTGTCGCGCAGCTCGATGCGGCCGGAGCGCGAGCCACACAGCAGGGCATGGAGCACCTGGGCCAGGGGCATGCGGACGGTATGGGCCTCGTAGGCGGGGGCGAAGGCGCTGCGGCCGGCCTTCATGCGGGCCAGGGACACCACCACCTGCGGAGGCAGGGGCTGGAGGAGGTAGTCATCGGCGCGCACGGCCTCGGCGCGCGAGCGGTGGTGGGGCTCCTCGCGGCGCGAGAGGAGATACACCGGGAGATGCTCGGTGCGGGCGTCGGCGCGCAGCCGCTCGCAGAAGGTGAAGCCGTCCAGTCCGTCCCCGTTGGGCGCGGCGGGGACGATGACGAGGTGGGGCAACGGGCGGCCCTCACCCAGCTCTCCGAGGACGTCCTCGATGGAGGGGGCGGCGAGCACCTCGAAGCCGGCGCCGACGAGGCCCAGGGCGAGGGAGGAGCGCGTGTCCTTGTCGGGCTCGACGAGCAGGACGCGAGGGCGGAAACGGGTGGAGCGCCGCCGGGGACTGACGTCGGCGGAGACGGACGAAGGTGCGGGCTCGAGGATGGTGGCGCGGTGCGGGCTGTCGGCCATGGAGAACCCCTGGAGCGGCGATCCTGGGAGAAACCGGGCATCCACTACGGGTGAAGAAATATAACTTTCCGAGAAAGAAGACTACCACGAAACGAGAGTGCTCCCCGTCATACCAGTCGGGGAACACGAAACAGGAAGCCAAGGGCTTGAAATTGTTGGGTAAGCGTCAGGGGGAGGGACGAGGAAACGCTCGACGGGCCGGGGGCGAGGCGCCAGAGTGGGCGGCCTATGACGCGACTGATGCTGGTGTGTGTGCTCACGCCGCTGATGGCGGCGACGCAGGAGACGACGGCCCCGGCCACGGAGACGACGGCGGAGGCGGTGAGACTGGAGGAGAAGCGGGAGAACTTCGGGGCGGTGGTGGCTCCGGCGGCGTTGCCCGATGGGGCGACGGCGGTGTCCGGGTGGGTGGGGGTGCCGGAAGTGGGGGCGGCATACCGCCAGGGGACGGGGGGCTGG
>NZ_MPOI01000020.1:0-274060 GCF_001896145.1 Archangium sp. Cb G35 | reverse complement strand
AGCTGTCTGGCGCGCAGCAGGACATGCTGGACAAGGCGCCCGCCGAGATGAAGCCGTTCATGGAGGCGCAGATGAAGATGCAGAAGGAGCAGGAGCTGACCCAGCTCATCACGCAGATGATGAAGCAGATGCACGAGATGGCGATGTCCGTCATCCGCAACATCGGCGGCTGATAGCGCCCCCTGCAGCTGGGTAGTCCCAACCGGTCTCGCGCTCCTCGATAAGAGGCGTCGCGGGGCCGGTTTCGCTTTTCATCGATTCAATTCTGAACGCCTGGTGGCCAACCCAGCGGGGTTGAGCTCGGTCCATCGTGTCGAGCTTGACGCAGGGAGCGGCGGGGCACATGGGTTGACCATGTCTTCTCTGCCGCCATCTGGGAAAGATGTGTCCGGGAGGATGCTCGCGCTCGCCTTCGCGGCCGTCGTGGGAAGCTTCCTCGTGACGAACCTCCTCGTTCAGCGCTCTTCCGCGGCTGTCGGTGCGCTCTCCGAAAGCATCATCCACAACTCGGCCCCGAGCATCGAGCACCTGGCGGTTGCTCGCAGGGCTGTTCTGGAAACCGAGCTGGCCCTCTCGCGTTTCATCCACGAGCCCCAGCTTCGGCCCGAGCTGGGACGGACCCTGGAGACCGCATCGGCGCGGGTGAAGCAGGGAACGTATGAGTATTTGAGTCTCCCGTCCTACCCCGGCGAGCAGGTGCTGTGGCTGGACGTCCAGAAGTCCTGGGTGCAGTTCGACAATGCCGTCCAGCAGGCGCGCGAGCTCGCGGAGTCGAACGAGGGGGCCGAGGCCAGTGCGATGTTCGGTCAGCAGGTCGAACCGGCGGCTCGGCGCGTCCTCGAGGACATCTCGCGTGCGAGCGAGCTCAACGCCGTCCGTGGCCGTGAGCTGGCGGCGGACATCCGCGAAACCCGGCGCCAGACCCTCTGGCTCTCCATCGGCCTCACCTCGGTCTGTGTCCTCCTGGCCGTGATCGTGGCCTGGCTGCTCCATCGCCAGTCGCGTGCGCGCCGCGCGCTCTTCGACGCGCATACGAGAGCCCTGGAAATGCGTGCCGCGGAGCTGGAGCAGTTCGCGGGCCGCGTCGCCCACGATATCCGCAATCCACTCTCCGCTGCCCGGATGGCCGCCGAGCTGGCGCTCCGGAAGAGTGTGGATGAGGCGTCGAGCCACTCCCTCCAGCGCGTCATCCGCTCGCTCTCGAGAGCGGATGCGATCACCACCGCGCTCCTCGACTTCGCCCGGTCCGGAGCGAGGCCGGATCCAGGTGCCCGGACCGAGCTACGGACGGTCATCGCCGACCTGCTGGGGGGATTCGCGGCCGAGGCGGAGCAGGCCGGTATCGAGCTTCAGTCCGAGCCGGTTCCGCCCGTCTTCGTCGCATGCAGTACGGGGGTCTACCTGAGCCTGCTCGGCAACCTGGTCCGCAATGCGATCAAGTACATGGGTGACGCACCGAGCCGGCGTATCACCCTCCGCCTGAGTGAAGCGGGGGCCTTTGTTCGCACGGAGGTCATCGACACGGGACCGGGAATCGCCCCGGAGAAGCTGCCCGTCTTGTTCGAGCTGTACTTCCGCGGACAGCGCGGCGGTGCCGATGGGCTCGGGCTGGGACTCGCCACGGTCAAGAAGCTGGCGGAAGGGCACGGCGGCCGGGTCGGTGTTTCGTCCGAATGGGGCAAGGGATGCACGTTCTGGTTCGAGCTCCCGCGTGCCGGTTCCTCCTGGGAGCTGCTCCACGAGGGCGAGGGCGCTCCTCCACCATCGCGGACGGAGCTCACGCATTGAGCCCGTGCAGGGCGGGAGAGGGCCCGGGAAAAAAATGATCCGGAAAAGAAGGAGGAAACTCCGAGGGGGAGGGGCCGATAATCAGGATGTCAGGTAGCTGCTGCACCCCCACCGAGTTACCAACCCTTCGAAAACACTGGAGAATACAATGAGCCTCTCTTCCATCGCGAACGCCGGCATCGGAGCAATGGGCAAGCTGTCTGGCGCGCAGCAGGACATGCTGGACAAGGCGCCCGCCGAGATGAAGCCGTTCATGGAGGCGCAGATGAAGATGCAGAAGGAGCAGGAGCTGACCCAGCTCATCACGCAGATGATGAAGCAGATGCACGAGATGGCGATGTCCGTCATCCGCAACATCGGCGGCTGATAGCGCCTCCTGCAGCTGGGTAGTCCCAACCGGTCTCGCGCTCCTCGATAAGAGGTGTCGCGGGGCCGGTTTCGCTTTTGGGGCCCATGGGGCTCCACCGGCGCAAGCAGCCAGGCAGCCTCGAACCGGCCTCGCGAGCCCTCTCCAGAGAGGACCTCGCGGGGCCGGTTTCGCTTGGAACTCCTCTTTCCCGGGATGGTGGGCTTGACGGACTCCCGATCGTGGATTCCACTCCCGACCTCGGGGGTTGGCAGAGGAATCCTGGGCGGAAAAATCACTTTCGCGAGGCCACAGGAAACCTTCGGTGGGGTGGCTCGATAATGGAAATAACTGAAGCACAGCGGGCGGCGCTTCGGCGCCACTCCCTCAACGAGATGTTCTGACCTGGTGCGAAGAGCTTTCTGCGCGCCTGAGAAAGAAAGGACGAAACATCATGTCGACCAAGATCGGTGGTTCTCCGAACACTGTGACCACGGCTCGTACCACCACGGCTGAGCTGCAGACCCTGGGCGCCACCAAGGACGCCGGCCAGGTTCAGACCACCGCCGCCACCACGGCCGCCAACGCCGCCAACAACACGGTGGAGACCGATGTCTTCCGGACCGACCGGTCCATCATGGACATCTTCTACTCGGTCGTCGGCAACGGCGGTCCCGCCACCCCGACCCCGCCGGCGCCCTCGGACTCCTCCCACCCGTCCGGCAGCCTGAAGACGGACAAGAACGGCGTCATCACCACCCCGGGCGGCTACAAGATCGAGGCCACCAGCCAGTTCGAGTGGAAGATCACCGGTCCGGACGGCAAGAACACCCGCGTCTGGGGCGACCCGCACGTGGACGAGGGCGACGGTGGCAAGTGGGACTTCAAGCGCGACAGCACCTTCGTGCTCGGCGACGGCACCCGCATCAACTGCACCACCGCCCCCTACGGCAACGGCATGACGGTCTCCGCCAAGCTGGAGATCATCTCCGGTAACGACCGCGTGCAGGTCACCGACATCGACAAGGGCAAGGGCAAGACGGGCCCCGTCACCCAGGACGGCTTCGCCCACGCCAACAGCTTTGGCAACAAGGACGTCTTCGTCATGGGCAAGGAGACCGACGACTGGTCCTTCACGGGCAAGGAGATCGTCGGCAGCAACAACGGCGGTGAGTCCTTCAAGCTCGGCAACGACCTGGCTCCGGGCAACACGAAGCCCGCGGTGAAGCCCTCCACCACCAAGCCGGGTGGCTTCTTCGGCAAGCTCGGCGACCTCTTCAACCAGATGTCCAAGCTGTTCGACTCCCTGCGCAAGCTCACCGAGAAGCTCGAGAAGAACAACCCCTTCGAGCGCCCCACCACCCACGGTCCGCGCGGTGGTTGCTGGGTGGATCGCCGCCAGGCCACCCTGAAGAACAGCTTCGAGGACATCGGCCGCATGATGGACAAGTGGTCCTCCCTGAGCGACCTGACCCGCAGCATCAACCAGAACCGCTTCCGGACGTTCTGAGCTCTGGTTTAGACTCATCGGGCGGGAGGGTCGTGCGCGGCCCTCCCGTCTTTTTTTTCCCCACAGGTGATCCCGTGAGCAATACCCCGCAGAATCCCGCCGGTACCACGCGCGTCATCTCGGAAGAGCTCGGTGAAAAGCTCGTCGTCGGAGAGATCACTCCGGCGGAGTTCCTCGGCTTGTCCCAGGAGATGCTCTACCAGATCGCCACACGCGGTCACGAGATGCTGAAGACCGGGAAGTTCCAGGACGCGCTGGACATCTTCAAGGGCCTGGTGGCGGCGTCCCCCTACGACAGCGTCTTCCACTGCAACCTGGGGTCGACCTACGCCCACCTGGAGAAGTACGCCGAGGCCAAGGACGAGTACACCCGCGCGCTCGAGCTCAACATCGGCAACGTGGATGCCCTGGTGGGCCGCAGCGAGCTGCTCCTGCGCGAGGGCAACGTGAACGGGGCCGTCCAGGACATCCAGACCGCGCTGAAGCTGGATCCCGATGCCAAGCGCGAGAACACCAAGCGCGCCCGCGCCACCCTGACCATGCTGCAGAAGGCGGGGAAGGCGAAGTAACCCGCCTCGCGGGAGGGGCCTACCGGCGCTTGTACACCGCTGCGAGCGCCGAGCCCCAGTCCGTCTTCATCACCTTCATCTTCTGGAAGACGAGCTCGGGGGAGGCCAGCGTCTGTCCGGCCATGATGACCCTCGCGCCCGGCTTGAGCTCCTCCAGCTTGTGGGTGAGCTTGCCCATCAGCTCCGGTCCGTAGCAGGTGCCATGCGCGAACAGCACGTCGGCCTCGGAGAGATCCTCCACCAGGAAGTCCCCATCGATGAAGTCGATGCGCTGCTCCTGGTGCTCGGGCCCCAGGTGGGGGCGGATCTGCGCGTCGTAGTGGCTCAGCACCCGGCGGGCCGCGTCCCCCAGGCCGGGGAGCAGCTCGATGCCCACCACCCGGCGGAACGGGAAGGCGAGGGCGGCCAGCATGGTGGCCTTGCCCGTTCCGGAACCCAGATCGAAGAACACCTCGCCCGGCTGCGGCGCGGCCGCGAGCATCACGTCATGGAAGGCCGGGGGAATCACCTCCCCGTAGGTGGTGGCCGCTTCCTGCTTTCCCAGCCGCTCCTTCTCCTGCCGGGCGATGTCGTAGCCGGAGAAGCCCGAGTAGAGCTGCTCGAAGAGTTCCTGCGCGCGCGCGAGTTCCATGTGCCCCATCTTACGGAAGGTCCGTCCCGGGAGGACGTTTCTGTGCGGCCTGTCCTGTAATTCCGGTAGGGAGCTTCCGTCGGTTCGGAGGCTCGTAGTACCATCGAGGTTGACTTCCTCCGTCCCGTCCCCACCACCATGGCGAACTCCGATCCCGAAGTCTCTCCGCCCGACCTGCTCCAGCACGCGATGCAGGGCTTCCAGATGTACGAGCAGGGGCGTTACGACGAGGCTCGTGTCATCTTCCAGGAGCTCTTGGAGTTGGACCCCACGGAGGGCTACTACCGCACGGCCATGGGCGCCACCTGTCTGGCGGTGGACGAGCTCGACGAGTCGCTGGTGCACTTCAACGAGGCCATCCGCCTCAATGACTCGGACACCGCGGCGCTGATCAACCGCGGCGAGGTCCACCTGCGCCTGGGCAACATCATGGAAGCCGTCCATGACTTCACCCGCGTGGTGGAGCTGGACCCGGAGAACAAGGACCCCCTGACCGAGCGTGCGCGTGTCCTGGCCGCGGCGGCGCGCCAGAGCGCCGAGGAGGCCCAGCGGGACGCCGAGGCCTCCCAGGAGTAGGCCGGGCTCGCCTGGCCGCATGCTCCCGGCCGAGGGCGTGGGGTGGAGGCTTGGGAAACCAGTCCGGTTTCGCTAGGCTTGCGGACTGAATGTCCGCCCAGAGCAACAGCAACAGCTTCCTGTCCAAGTACTCAGACATCGTCCTGGCGTGCGTGGTGGTGGCCATCATCGGGATGATGATCGTCCCGCTGCCGCCCATGCTGCTGGACGTGCTGCTCACCCTGAACATCAGCGTCTCCGTGGTGCTGTTGCTCATCTCCCTGTACGTGCCGCAGGCGCTGCGGTTGTCGGTGTTCCCGACGCTGCTGCTCATCACCACGATGTACCGGCTGGCGCTCACCATCTCCACGACGCGCCTCATCCTGCTCACGGGTGATCCGGGCGAGGTGGTCGAGGCCTTCGGTCACTTCGTGGTGGCCGGCAACATGGTCGTGGGTCTGGTCATCTTCATCATCCTCGTCATCGTCAACTTCATCGTCATCTCCAAGGGCAGCGAGCGCGTCGCCGAAGTGGCCGCGCGCTTCACCCTGGACGCCATGCCCGGCAAGCAGATGTCCATCGACGCTGACTTGCGCGCCGGCTCCATCGACCAGGACGAGGGCAAGCGCAAGCGCCGCGACCTGGAGCGCGAGAGCCAGCTGTTCGGCGCCATGGACGGCGCGATGAAGTTCGTGAAGGGCGACGCCATCGCCAGCATCATCATCACCGTCATCAACATCGTCGGTGGCCTCATCATCGGTGTGATGCAGAAGGGCATGGAGGTGGGCGCCGCGGCGGAGAAGTACACGCTGCTCACCATCGGTGACGGTCTGGTCGGAATGATCCCCGCCATCCTCATCTCCACCTGCGCCGGTATCATCGTGACGCGCGTGGGCGGCGACGAGGAGGGCAACCACCTCGGCGCGGACGTGGGCGCGCAGCTGACCGCCTACCCGAAGGCCATCGCCATCGCCGCGGGCATGCTCGTGGTGCTCGGCCTCATCCCCGGTCTGCCCAAGATTCCCTTCTTCCTGCTGGCCGCCGGTGCCGGCTACAGCTCCTGGAAGATGCTGAAGAAGGAGGAGGCGGTGGCGGCGGGCGAGGCGGCCGGCCTCAGTGGCGAGACCCCTGAGGGCGAGGTGCCCGCGGCCACCGAGCCGCAGCCCAAGGAGGCCATCAACCCGGACTCCGAGCTCTTCATCCCCGTCGTCACGCCCATCGTCCTGGAGGTCTCCGACTCCCTGGTGCCCTATGTGGACTCGCGCCAGGACAACGGCAAGTTCCTCTTCGAGCTCATCCCCTTCATGCGCGACGGCCTCTTCGTGGAGATGGGCGTGCGCTTCCCGGGCGTGCGCGCCCGCGGCAACTCGAACCTGCCTCCCGGCGCCTACCAGATTCAAATCAACGAAGTCCCCGTGGTGACGGGCCAGGCCACCCTGGGCCACGTGCTCGTCAACGACACGGTGGAGCGCCTGAAGCTGATGAACATCCAGGGCTTCGAGGCCGTCAACCCCGCCACCCGTCAGGCCGCCGCGTGGGTCCCCGAGCAGCACAAGGACACGCTCGAGGCCGCCGGTCTCACCACGTGGGATGTGCCCGGCTACATCATCCTCCACCTGGCCGCCGTGCTGCGCCGCCAGGCGCGCGAGTTCATCGGCGTCCAGGAGACGCAGTCGATGCTCGACCAGTTGGAGAAGGCCTTCCCCGCCATCGTGAAGGAAGTGGTTCCCAAGGTCGTCACCGTGCTCAAGCTCACGGACATCCTCGGGCGCCTCGTGGAGGAGGAGATCTCCATCCGCGACCTGCGCGGCATCCTCCAGGCGCTGGCCGAGTACGGCCAGGTCGAGGCCGACAACGTCATGCTCACCGAGCACGTGCGCTCCAGCCTGCGGCGCTACGTGTCCCACAAGTTCGCCCGTGGCACGGGCACCCTCGTGGTCTACCTGTTGGATCCGCAGATCGAGGAGGCCATCCGCGGCTCCATCAAGCGCACCTCCGCCGGTACCCACCTGGCCCTCGAGCCGGACATCGCCCAGGAGATCGTCCAGGCGGTGAAGTCCGAGTGCGGCCACCTGCCGCCCAGCGCGCAGCGCCCCGTCATCCTCACGGCCATGGACATCCGGCGCTACGTCCGCAAGCTGCTCGAGTACGAGTTCAACCCGCCCTTCTCCGTCGTCAGCTTCCAGGAGCTGTCCCCCGAGCTGAACATCCAGCCGGTGGCCCGTATCTCCATCCGGTAGTGGCAGGTGCCCTCTCCCTCTGGGAGAGGGCGTTGGCTCAGACGCCCATGAACAGGGCGATCAGCACGCCCACCGCCATCAGGAAGATGACGCCCAGCGCCACCAGCGGGATGTAGCGCTTCACGTCCGGCTCGGCCACCTCGCTCTCCGGCTCCTTGCGGCGCACGGGCGGCGGGGGCGCGGGCTTCACCGGCTCTTCCACGGGAGGCTCCGGCTCGGCGGCCGGTTCCGGCTCGGGCTGCTCCGCGGCGGGCTCCTCGGCCGCGGGCTCGCTGCTGGCCTCCTGCTCCTGCTCCTGCTCCTCTTCCGCGGGCTTCTCGGTGGACGCCCCCGAACGCTTCCCCGAGGGCGTGCGCTCGCGCGCGGCCGGCAGCGGGTGCGTCCTCGAGCTGGGCTCGTTGTCCGACGAGACCACCGGCACCGCCAGGGCCTCCGATTGCTCCTCGGGCGCCTCGGACGGGCAGACGTAGACGAAGCGGACTCCACCCACCTCCAGCTCGTCACCGTCCTTCAGCGTCTTGCGGTTCACCCGCTTGCGGTTGACCTTGATGCCGTTGCGGCTGCCCAGGTCCTCCACGTGCGTGCCCGACCAGTCGCGCCGCACCTTCACGTGCTGGCGGGAGATCAGATCGTCCCGGAAGATGACATCCGCCGAGTCGTCCCGGCCGATGGTGAACTCCTGCGCGTCGTTGACCTCCAGCCGCTCGCCCTCGCGCGGGCCGTTCATCACCCGCAGGTAGCGCTCCTCGCCACCCGACAGGCCCCGCATCACGTCCTTCACCATGTTGCGGGCCACGAAGGACGTCTTCTGCGACTCCACGTCGTGTGGCAGATCCGCCACCTTGTCGAAGCGCACGTCGAACTGCGCGATGACGATGACGTCACCGTTGCGCAGCAGCCGCTTCTCGCCCTTGGGCAGCGGCTTGCCGTTCACCTGGGTGCCGTACGCACTGCCCAGATCCTCCAGGAAGAAGAGGTTGCCCTCCTGGGTGATGCGCGCATGGCTGCGCGACACGGCCTGCTGCGCCAGCACCACCTGACAGCCCTTGTCGCGGCCCAGGGTGATGATGGCGTCGTCCAGGACGTGCTCGGTGGGTTTGGCACCGGCTTCACTGCTCTGTTTGACCGTTAGCCTGACGCTCATCGCGATGGCGGGTGGCGGGGTTCCGGGCGCGCACTAGTACGACTTCGCGCTGAGGAACTTTTCGCACGTCTCCGACTCCGTGGGGAAATCCTCAACCGAGCCGTACTTGAGGAAGTTCTTGCACGCAACCTCGGCGTGCTGGCGCTTCTGGCCGTTGGAGTAGATCTCGAACAGACCGTAGTGGCAGGGCGCGTACTTGCCATCCCGCTTGAGGCACTCCTTGTAGGTGCGCTCCTCGTCGGCCAGAAATCCCTCGTCCTTGTACTTGCGCGCCAGCACGAAGAGGGACTCCGCGCTGTTCTCCGCCCGCTGCGTGTCGCGGAACTGCTTGAGGCCCGAGTCCACCAGGGCCGCCTTCTTCTTGGCGATGGTCAGGTTGTTGAGACACACCGCATGGTCCGGCTTGACCGCCACACAGCTGGCGAAGGACTCCACGGCCTCCGCGTACCGGGCCAGCTCCATCTGCACCGCGCCCAGGTTGTTCCACCAGTCGGGGTTCAGGTTGGGCGCCAGCTGCACGGACTTCATCATCTCCGCCGCGGCCTCATCCAGGCTGCCCTGGCGGTAACGGATGATGCCCAGGTCATGGCGGGCCTGCGCGTTGTTGGGGTCCACCACCAGCAGCGTGAGGAACTCCTTCTCCGCCTTGTCCATCTTGCCCAGGTTGATGAAGGTGAGCCCCAGGTTGTAGCGGGCCTCGATGTAGTCCGGGTTCACCTTCAGGGCGCGCTGGAAGCTGTCATGGGCCTTTCCGTAGGCCTGCTCGTCCAGGTACAGCTTGCCGAGGTTCATGTACGAGGCCGCGTGCTCCTGGTTGAAGCGGATGGCCTTGATGAAGTGCTCGCGCGCCAGCTTCTTGTTCCCCGAGTACATGGCGATCAGGCCCTTGTTGGCCCACAGGTCCGCGTACTGGGGAGCGAACTCCAGGCCCAGGTCGCAATACACCTCGGCCTGCTTGAGGTCCCCCTTGTCGAGCTCCTTGACGCACAGCTCGTTGTTCACGAGAGCTCGCTCGGATGGCGGCGGGGTGGTGACGCAGGCGGAGGCCAGCAGCAGGGGGAGGGCGAGGGCGGAGCGGAGGGAACGCATGACGGGGTGGGAGTGTAGGAGAGGCCCCCCTCCCGGATCAACGCCCCCCGACCCGGAGATTCCGTGCGGTTTCAGTGGTTTAGCCGCCACCTGGGGACGCTAGAGTCCGCCCCCATGCGCTCGTTCCTGCTCGCCCTCGCCAGCCTGGTGGCCCTCTTCTCGGCCGCCCCCGCCCACGCCCAGTTCGCCAACCGCAGCCTCGGCCTGTCGCTGGGCTATATGAACTTCAACAACACGGCCAGCCTCACCAGCACCGTGTTCGTCGGCTTCGACGCCACCCTCTACATCGAGAGCGGCTTCGAGGTCGTCTCGCTGACGAAGATCGCCTTCCCGGAGGATCCCATCAGCGGGCAGCGCGTGGTGGGCCTGGCCCCGTCGCTCGGCGTCCGCTACCTCTTCTTCGAGGAGTCCATCCGGCCCTATGTGGGCGCGGACCTGAGCTACCTGCACGTCTTCAAGCCGCAGGGAGACTCGAACTTCTTCGGCATCGGGCCCAACGCGGGCATCGAGTTCTTCGTGTCGGACTCCATCAGCCTGGGCGCCCGCGCGCAGTTCAACGCCTACCTGTCGCTGACGGAGCGGGTGCAGACGTCGCTCATCCTGTCGGGCGGAGCGTCCGTCTACTTCTAGTCCTAGGCCACCGCACGCACCGTGCCTCCCCGCCGCGCGCCAGGGGAGGGCAGCAGGGCCGCGGCCACCAGCAGCGTCCACTTCTCGTCCGAGAGGTGGGCCGGCTTCTCCAGGGCCAGCAGCTCCTGCAGCTTCGTGGCGAGCGCGGAGAAGAGGCGCAGCCGGGCCTCCATCCGCAGCTCCTCGCGCCGCAGGGCCGCGGTGAGCACCAGCTCCCGCGTCTCGGCGCTCAACCGCTTCACTCGGGAGACGAAGAGGGGATCCGCCAGCAGCCCCTCGTCCGCCGACGCCTCGAGCGCCGAGGGAGCCTTGAGGCGCCGTTCACGCACCACGATGGTGCCGGCGAGCATGTCCCCCAGCCGCTGCTGCGAGCCGGACAGCAGCGCCGTCACCCCGCCCACCAGATAGAAGAAGGGCAACCGGTCCACCGGCCGCGCCAGGTTGCGCAGCGCGGCATGGTAGAAGCCGATGCGCACGCCGCTTTGCTGGATGACACGCAGGCCCATCACCCGCTTGCCCACCGTCTGCCCGCTCCAGGCCGTCTCCAGGGCGATGCCGTAGCCCCAGTCCACCAGGAAGTAGAGGACGAACCCCAGCGCGCTGGCGAAGCCGGGGAAGGCCACCATCGTCGCGCTCAGCCCGATGAGGAGGACCATGGTGAGGCCACCGACGAGCACCGCGTCCATCAGCCACGCCAGGAAGCGCGAGTAGAGGCCCGCGAGCGTGAAGCGGAACTCCACGTACTCGGGCGTGAGCACGGTGTGGGTGCCGTCGAGGAGGGTGTCGGGCGTGTCCGTCACGGCTCCAGTCTAGGCGCGTGGAGCCCTCGCGGGCACGCCCCGCAGAATATTTCCGGTGGCTCGACGTCCTGAGTGCCATTCGCGACAATTCCGCGACACGAGGTGGGTTCCTGGCCCGCCCGCATCCCCTGGAGGGGAATTCCCCATGCGTTTTGGTTCCCGCAGTCTCGCTGCCGCGCTCGTGCTGTTCGCTTCTGGCTCCGCTTCCGCCGTGGAGCTCAATTACAAGTGGAAGAAGGGCGATGTGCACCGCTTCCAGTATGAGGATGACTCGACCATCGAGATGAAGATGCCCGGCGGCATGGGCGGGATGCCCGGTATGGGCATGCAGATGCCCGGGATGGAGATGGGCAAGGGCGGCATGAACGTCCGCATGAAGGTCCAGTCCGTCTTCAGCCAGAAGGTGCTCTCGGTGCGCAAGGACGGCACCGCCGAGGTGGAGCTCACCCTGGAGAAGATGGACCTGGTCGGCGCCGACAAGCGCGTCACCACCATCGACACCATTCCCCCCGCCGCGAAGAAGGTGAAGGCCGAGGTGGATCGCAAGGGCAACGCGAAGTTCTTCAAGATGGTGACGGTCTATATCCAGGAAGGCCGCACCGTGGTGGGCGTGCACAACCTGAAGGCCGGGCCCAAGGGCGCCAGCGCCTCGATGACCGCGGGCGACACGCGCGTCGACGTGGTGGCCGCGGTGGACCCGAAGAGCGGCACCGTGTCCCTCGCCATGACGGAGAAGAAGGCGCCGCCTCCCGCGCTCAAGGCCGTGAAGATCAAGGAGGAGGATCCCTCCGTGGATGTCCTCCCCAAGCAGATCTTCGACATGATGGTGCTCCCCGATGGCGACTTGGCGCCGGGCGGCCGCTACGAGGTGGCCACCCCCATGGGCGCCATGGCGCTCACACTCGCGGAGATCGAGAACAACATGGCCCAGATGCGCACCACCGTGGCCCAGAAGGCCGAGGTCCCCGCCGAGGCGGCCGGTGAGAGCGCGGCCGGGCAGGAGTCCGGTGACGCGGAGGAGGGCGGCTCCGCTCAGGCCATGGGTGGCATGAACATGGGCGGCGGCATGCCCGGCATGGGCGGCATGAACATGGGCGGCGGCATGCCCGGCATGGGCAGCGGCTCGGGCAACGACGCGGGCGGGGCCATGGGCATGAAGGTGGACCTGGACGTGAACAGCGGCTTCGACGTGGCGGCCGGCCGGCTCGTCCGCATCGAGGGCACCCAGGTCATCGACCAGTCCTCGGGCGGCATGGGCGGAATGAAGGTCAGCTCGCGCTTCTCCCTTCAGCGGTTGTAATCGGGCCTCGCGTCAGCGGGCCCGGAGCCACTCCGAGGCGTGGTGCCGCGCGAAGAGCCGGCCCACGCCGTGCTCGTCCACGAGCTCCCAGACTTCCATCCCGCCCTTGCGCTCGAGTCCCTTGAACATCACCCGGCCGGCGAAGCGGAACACCTCCGCCAGCTCGCCGGCCGGGTGGAAGCCCACCGTCAGCCTCATGGGCCCGGGCGGGAAGAAGTAGCGCTGGTGGAGTTCCGGATGCAGCGTCCGCGGCTCCACCTCGAGCTGGCGGAAGAACCGCTGATCCCCCAACGTCTCCTGGTAGGCCAGCAGCGTCTCCTCGGAGACCGCGACGCCCGCGTTGTAGATGTCTCCTGGCGCGTCCTCTCCCTGCTTCGCGGCGTCCTCCAGCGCGTCCCGGAGCGACTGCTCCAGCGCCTGCCTCGCCCCCTCCAGGTCACCCGCCTTCAGCGCCGCGCGGGCCTCGGCCTCGGCGGAGTAGGGCACCTGCACGGACAGCGGCGCGCCCACGAACACCAGCCACGGATGTGCCAACGAGGGATTGCCCCGCCGCTGCCGCTCCTGCGCGAGCATCGCGTCCGCCTTCGCTCTCGCCGCTCCCGAGCGCGCCGTGCCCCGGGCGCTCTCGTTGATGCGATCCGCGATGGCCACCTTGGAGAGGCCGAACACGTCGTCCTCCAGGGTGATGACCAGCGGCGCGGGGCCGTACGAGACGAACACGCCCGCCTCCAGTCCCTCGCCCCGGCCTCGCGCCAGTGCCGCCTCCTTCTCCCGCTGGATGATGGCGCGCACCCCTGGCCGGGCCGCTTGCAGCTTGCGCTCGTATTCCTCCTCGATGGTCTTCAGCCCCGCCTCCACCTGCTCGCGGGAGATGGTCTGGGCCAGCCGCCTCTCGTAGGACACCAGGTGGCGGCGGATTCCCACCGCGAGCGTCACCAACCGGTCCACCGTCCCGCTCAGCGAGAGTGCGTCTCCCAGCAGGTTGTTGACCGAGACGCCCCCCCGGTCGGATAGCTGGGACATGCCGCCGTAGAGCGCCTTCGCGTCCGCGAGGATGGGCAGGTAGAACTCCCGCCGCAGGAAGTCCGCCATCGCGGCGCCGCCGAGCAGCTGCGTGCGCCGGGTGAAGTCCTTCACGTCCACGAACAGGTGCGCCACCGGGGCGCTCACCGCCGAGCGCAGCAGGGGGCCCTGCTTCGTGGACAGCAGGTAGAGCCGCCCGGCCTGATACTCCGCCTCCAGCCCGCCTTCCACCTCCTCGCCGGTACGTGCCTCCATCATGCGCCGCAGCGGGAACAGGGAGCGCTCCAGCCACACATCGCAGACGAATGCCGTGGCCGCCCTCGCATAGCAGGCGTGGGCCTTGGCGCGTGCCAGCCCGGCGGCCGCCGCGGGCTCCTTGGGCGAGTACTCCTTGAGCCGGGTGGCCAGATCGTTCAGCGCTTCGGCCGACGGGCCCTTCAGCGTCTCGGCGTAGGTACGCAGTTCCTTCGTCAGGTGTTTGCGTTCCTTGTCCTCGGCGAGCAGGGCCGTCAGCTCGGCCGGGCGTGTGGCGAGCGCCCGCAGGTACTCCGTCAGGGCCCCCTGGAAACCGCCGCCCTCGCCCAGGCGCACCGCGCGCACCAGCGATTCGCGCAGGGCGCTCATGCCCACCGCCAGCTCGGCCCTGCGCGCCATCGCGTCGTCTTTCGAGATGACCTGTTCGAGCGTGGCGCGCACCGTGTCCACCGGCAGGCCGCCGGGGTACTGGGCCACCAGCTTCTCCGCGTCGGGGACTCCGGCCAGCAGCTCGCAGCCGTAGAGCGTGGAGCCGCCCGTCAGCAGCAGCCGCGTGCCTCCCAGCACCGCCATGGGCCCCAGCGCCGACTCGATGCGCGCGGCGAGCTCCGGGGAGGGCTGGCCCTCGCGCACCGCCCGCTCCACACCCAGCCGCAGGGCGAGGTACAGGCCCGTGGCCGTGGCCGTCAGTAGCTGGCGCTGTATCGAGGCTGGCAGGTCCAGTGTGCGCAGCGCGCCCTCCATGCCCGGCAGCAGTGAGGACAGCATCAGCGCGACCAGTGCGGGGGTCTCCTCGCGCCCGCGCGATTCCTTCATCTCCGTGAAGGCCCGCCGCATCAGCTCGATGACCAGCGCCACCAACGAGCGTCCCCAGCCTCCCGGGCCCAGCCAGGCCGCCATCACGCCGCCGGTGAGCAGCGGGTGCGTGAGCGTGGCCAGGTCCGCGGCGGCTCGTGTGTCCGGACCGCCCGCGCCCGGTGACAGTGTCGGCGGTAGCTTGGGCAGGGTGGAGTACTCCTCCACCAGCAGGAAGCGATCGAAGTCCCCGGTGGAGACCAGATCCCGGTGCCTCGACAGCAGCATCACCGCGAGCTGTCGCGCGCCCTGTGAGAAGAGCGTGGCGGCCTCGGGCGTGATGTGGAAGGGCACCCGCGGTTCCGCCAGCGAGACTCCCAGCGAGAAGCGCAGCCGGCCCGGGTCCAGGCGCAACAGCTCGGAGACACGCCCGTGGAACTGGCTCGCCAGCTCGAGACGGCGTTGCGCGATGGGAGAGACCACGGCCCCCTGTGCCGACAGACTCATGGCCCCGACTATTTCATTTCTTCAGCCCGCCTTGAACTGGGCCGCGCCGTCGTAGGTCGCGTTGGAGTTCGCGCCGGGCAGCGTGTCCTCCATCGTCTGCCCGTCCGAGGCCGTCACTCGCACCTTGATGGAGCCGCTGCCCATGCCGGCGGGCTCGACGAAGTAGTTGTAGTCCTCGCGCTTGACGTTCACCCAGGCGCCGTTCTTCCAATACTCGAGCTTCGTCACGGGCATGCGGTGGTTGCGCACCTGGATGGCGGTCCACCACTGCGAGCTGCCGTCCTTGATGTGATAGCGGACGGGGCCCTGCACGTCGCACGTCACCATGCGCCAGCGCACGTTCACCCGGCCCGCGATGGGATCGGCGATCTTCTCGAAGGCCGAGCGGCTGAGGTCCAGGTGGCCCTTGGTCGGGCAGTCGGGGCACGAGTCCACGATGCGCACGCGCAGGTTGCCCTTGGGGCCCTCGATCTCCACGCACGAGCCGCACACCGCGCTGTTCTCGTACTGGCCGATGTTCATCGCCGCCACGTCCAGGTTCCCCGGGCTGGGATCGAAGCTGCAATTCCCCGCGCCCGTCGCGTCGTAGAAGGTGATGAGGCCGTTCTGGAACTCGCCCAGCGCGCGCAGGGCCCCGCCAGGATCGGTGGGGCCACAGGCCGCCAGCAGCGGGAGCAGGATCGTCGCGAACCAGCGGGCGGGGGCGAGCTTCTCGATGCGCATGATGGGATCTCCTCTCATCAGGAAGGGGGCCGGGAGTGTAGCGCGTCCAGATGGCCGTGCCCGGCTGCTCGCTCCAGGAGCGTCCCCCCGGAGAGGGGCCGGGCGGGGGTCCGTGGCGGTTCGGGACTCGCCCCCTGCCTCCAGAGGGTGATAAGCCGGGATTTCCTCCCCCGATTTCTCTCGGAACGCCGAGCCCCTCAGATACGCGATGGCAGCGAATCCTGTCCCCGTAGTGGAGACTCGCAGCGCGGAGCGCGGCACGGAGCAGCCCGCTCCTCCCGCTGGTGAGAAGGGCACCCCGGCCGTCCCGAGAGGACTCCCGCTCTTCGCGCGTCTGTTCCTCCTCATCCTGGTCTGCACGCTGCCTCCGCTGATGTGGCTGGGCTTGGAGATGATGAACGCCAACGAGGTCGCCCTCACGGAGACCGTTCGCCACCAGCACCGCTCCATCGTCTGGAGCGTGCAGAGGACCGTCCGGGGCGAGTTGGCTCGTGTCGAGCAGGATCTCGAGGACGTCTCCAACATCCTCTTCCGGCCCGGGCCGAGCGATGACGCCAAGCGCTACGCCCTCGCCGGCTCCCGGGTGGCAGTGCTGCGCGACATCGACTTCGTCACGCTCTACGCCCCGAGCGGCCAGAGCATCACCACCGTGAAGGCCGAGGAAGTGCCGGATCCGCGGGTGCCCTCGCGGCTGGAGCCCGCGCTCCTCGATGCCCTTCGTGCCTCCAACGGCCAACTCGTCGTCCAGGGAGTGCACGCGAACGCACAGGGGGAGCCGCTG
This sequence comes from Archangium sp. Cb G35, assembly GCF_001896145.1. Classification (NCBI taxonomy): domain Bacteria; kingdom Pseudomonadati; phylum Myxococcota; class Myxococcia; order Myxococcales; family Archangiaceae; genus Archangium; species Archangium sp. Cb G35. Next base: position 257,374 of record NZ_MPOI01000020.1, on the reverse strand, counting down.
CTCGATGTCTTCTTCCCCATTGTCCGTGACGGTGGCTCCATGCGCGCCGTGCTTGGCACCCAGGTGAAGCTCCGTGAGCTGTGCAAGGTGATAGGCAATTTCGGCGAGCAGTTCCTTGGCTCGCGCGAGAATGTCTTCGTCGTGGACCGTGAGCGACGGCTCGTGCTCCACGCGGACCCCGCCCGAGTTGCCGCTCGAGAGGACCTGTCCCGGCACGGTCTTTTCTCAGCGCTCAGCGGCGACTCTTCCTTCCGTACCGACATGGTCGCCATCTCGGACTTCCAACTGGACGGTGTGGAGATGCTCGGCTCGCTGGAGGTGCTCTCCGAGCGGGGCTGGGCGGTGGCCGTGTATCAGCCCCAGTCCGTGGTGTACGCGTCGCTGTCGACGATGCGCAGGACCATCCTCAAGGTGCTCGTCCTGTCCGCGCTGGTGGCCCTGGTGGCCGGCCTGCTCGGAGCCCGGCTGCTCACCTGGCCCATTCGCGATCTCATGGCCGCGACGCGGGCCCTCGCCGAGCGCACCTTTCGTGGCGTGGGAGAGCGCGTCACCCGGCGCGGCGACGAACTTGGCGCCCTGGGCCGCGCCTTCGACAGCATGGCCCTCACACTGGAGGCCAAGGAGCGCGAGGTCGTCACCCAGACGCAGGTGCGTGCGGCCCTCAGCCGCTACCTGTCTCCCGATGTGGTGGACCTGGTCGTGTCCAACCCGGACCAACTGCGGCTCGGCGGTGAACGCCGCGAGGTCACCATCCTCTTCGCCGACGTGGTGGGCTTCACCAAATTGTCCGAGTCCCAGCCGCCGGAAACCATCGTCGCGTTGCTCAATGAGCTGTTCACCTTCGCCACCGAAATCATCCAGCGGCGCGGGGGCATCATCGACAAGTTCATCGGCGACTGCGTCATGGCGGTATGGGGCTCGCCCCAGTCCCATCCGGACGACGCTCTGCGCGCGGTGCAGGCGGCCGAGGATCTGCGGCGCTGGCTCGACGTGGGCAACCGCCGCTGGCGCGCGCGCTGGGGCATCGAGATCCAGCTTGCCATCGGCATCCACACCGGCCCCGCGGTGGCGGGCAACGTCGGCAGCGAGAAGCGCATGGAGTACACCGTTATCGGTGACACCGTGAACGTGGCCGCGCGCATCGAGTCCATGGCCCAGCCCGGGCAGATCCTCGTCAGCGAGGCCACGCGCGAGCGCATCGGTGACAGTGGTGTGGAGCTGGTGCCCGCCGGAGAGCGCCAGTTGCACGGCCGTACCGCGGCCACCCGCATCTTCGAGGTGCCACTCTGATGCTCGAGCCGGGCACCCTCGTCGCCGAGCGCTTCCGCGTCCTGCGCTCGCTCGGCAAGGGCGGCATGGGCGTGGTCTACGAGGCGGAGCAGCTCGGCCTGGGCCGCCATGTGGCCCTCAAGGTGATGCACCCGCACATCGCCAGCGCCCCCGGCTTCACCGAGCGTTTCCAGCGCGAGGCCCAGGTGCTCGCCCGGCTGCGCCACCCGGGCTCGGTCGAGGTGTACGACTACGGGCTCGGCTCGGGTTTCCTCTTCCTCGCCATGGAACTGGTGTCCGGCGAGACGGTGGACTCGCTCATCATGCGCGAGGGCGCGTTGCCAGTGCCTCGCGCGGTGGACATCGCCGTGCAGGTGCTGGAGGTGCTGGAGGCCGCGCACGCGCAGGGCATCGTCCACCGCGACCTCAAGCCCGCCAACCTCTTCCTGGAGTCCTCTCCTGCAGGCGAGCGCGTGAAGGTGCTCGACTTCGGCCTGGCCGCGCTCGGCGGCGAGCTGCACGCGCGCCTCACCCAGGAGGGCATGTCCGTGGGCACGCCGGGCTTCATGTCCCCGGAGCAGATGCGCGGGCAGCCCACGGATGGGCGCAGCGACCTGTACTCCCTGGGGTGCGTGCTCTACGAGCTGCTCACCGGGTTTCCTCCCTTTCCGGTGATGCCCTCGGCGGAGATCGTCGTCGCGCACCTCTACAAGCCGGTGCCTTCGTTCCACGAGGTGCGGCCGGACCTGTCCGTTCCCGAGCGTCTGGAGTCCCTGGTGCGCAGGGCCATGGAGAAGCTTCCCGGCGCGCGCCCGCCAGACGCGGCCACCATGCGTCAGGAGTTGCTGGCCGTGCTCGCCGGGCCCCTGGGGCCACCCCCGCCGCCGAAGAAGCGGGGCGAGGGAAAGAAGACGGAGCGGGGGCTCGGGCAGGTGCGGCACGAGGTGCCCGTGCCGAAGCCCGTACCCGGTGGGGCGCCCGTGGCCGTGCTGGTACCCAGGCACCAGGAGCCCGCTGGCAACACGCTGGTGATGTCGCTCAAGGCATGTGGCTTCCAGGCGTGGGTGGCCTCGGAGAGCGAGCCCTGGGAGCGGTTCGGCGCGCTGCTCGTCGTCGCGGACGGGCGCGAGTCGCTCGCCTGGGCAAGGACCCTGGCCGCGCGCCCGGGTTCTCCTCCTGTCCTGTTGTGTGGTCCCGCGGATGACTGGGACCTGGTGACGGGCGCGCTCGAGGGAGGACTGTTCGACTTCGTCCCCCTGCCGCTCGATCCGATCGATCTGACCCGGAAGGTGTCGCGTGCCCAGAAGCTCAAGCGTTAGAGGATTCGCCACGGCGCTCGTCCTGGTGCTGTGCCTGCCGGCTGTCTCGTGGGCCGAGGCCCCGAAGCCCGTCGATGACGACGTGTACGTGGTTCAGCCCGGAGACACGTGCGGCAGCGTGGCGCGCAAGGTGTTCGGTGACGCGACCACCGGCTCCGCGAAGCTGCACGCGCTCAACAAGATGGGGGCACCCCCGCATCAGCTCGTGCCGGGCACGGTGCTGCGCATCAAGGGAGACCCCGACGCGCGCCTCACCTTCATCCGGCCCGAGGTCAACTCCAAGCGCGCGGGCAAGGTGGAGTGGTTCCAGGCGAACACCGGTCAGGGGCTGTGGCGGCTCGACTCCGTCAACACGCTGCGCGAGGCCGGCGCCGAGGTCACCTTCCGGGACCTGACGCGGCTGCAGATGAACGAGAACGCGCTCGTCGTCATCTACGGCCAGTCCACCCAGGCCACGGACAAGGTGAAGAAGTCCGGCGCGGTGGAGCTGCTGCGGGGCGAACTGAGTGTCTCGCTGGCGGAGCTGCGCGGCGAGTCCGTGGGCGTGCAGATGCCGGCGGCCACGGTGGCCGCGCGCTCGAAGGACCTGCTGGTGGGCGTGGACGGCCAGCAGATGAGCCGCGTCTCCGTCTTCGACGGCCAGGCCCAGGTGAGCGCGCAGGGGCAGAACGTCCAGGTGCCCAAGGACCACGGCACGCGGGTGGAGAAGGGGAAGGTGCCCGAGAAGCCTCGCCTGCTGCCCGAGGCGCCAGCGTGGGCGGGTGGGGTGCGCTCGGTGCGGTTGCTGCTGGACGACAAGGGGGTGGACGAGGAGCTGGCGTGGGCGCCCGTGAAGGAGGCGGCGTCCTACCGGGTGGAGCTCGCGCGCGATGAGCGTTTCAACGACCGGGTGCACGGGGAGACGGTGCCGGCGGGGCAGGAGTCGCTGAGGTCCGTGGCCCGGGCGCTGCTGCCTGGCCGGTACTTCGCGAGGGTGCGCGCCGTGGACGCGGCGGGCCTGGTGGGCAGGGCGTCCGCCGTGCGGCAGGTGGAGGTGATGCGCGTGAAGACGGAGCGGGGCACCGTGGGGCCCCAGGGCATCCGGGGCGCGCAGCGGCTGGACTTCACGGTGGAGGGCGCCGAGTCGCTGGACTTCCGTCTCGACGGGGCCCCCACGACGCACCCGGTACGGGTGGAGAGCGTGGGCACGCACACGCTGGAACTGCTGCCGCGCGGCGTTCCCGACGCCCGCCCGGAGAAGCTGACGCTCACGGTGGTGCCGCCTCGCGTGGACGTGGACGTGGAGCCCGTGGCGGGTGCGTTCCGGGTGAAGGTCCTGGTGCTCGACGAGCGGGGCAATCCGCTGGAGGGCCCCCTCTCCGCGCTGAAGCTGCGCGGGTTGCATGGCACCCAGGTGGAGGAGCCGCTCCAGCGTCAGGCAGATGGCTCGCTGCTGACGCGTGCGATGCCGGGAATGCGGAATGGGGAGCGCGTGGCCTCGGTGGAGGCCCTCTGGGGCGGCACGCCCGTCCAGCAGGTCAACGCGCTGGCGCCCATGGAGCAGGCGCCCGTGCCCGTGTCCGTGGCCGCGGAGCCCGCGCCTCCCGTGCAGGACGCTGGAGCGGAGGTGGCCCTGATGCCGTTGCTGGGTGCTCCCTCGGGAGGCCTGGTGGAGGCGGCCCCCTTGCCCACGGCCTTCCTGCCGCAGGCGTGGCTTTTCGAGGTGCGCACGCAGCCTGGACTGGAATCGGCGGGCCTGGACATGGCCCGCGGACGCACCACGCTCGCCGTGGAGGGCCGCGTGTCCGAGCGGGTGGCCCTGGGCACGGTGCTGGCGATGCGCCCCGGCGTGCTGATGAGGGGCGGTGCGACGGGCGAGGTGCCCGAGACGGCGCTGTCCGCCTCGCTGTCGGCGCGGGTGCGGCTGACGGACCATCCGGACTTCCGGGTGCTGCTGGCCTTCGATGGCACCTTCGCGGGCTCCCGCTTCGACGAGGAGGCGCGGGGGCTGCGGCTGCGTCCGATCCTGCTCGCGGGGTTGCGCCGGGATCGCTGGGCCTTCTCCACCAGCCAGGCCTATGCCCTCCGGCCGGGCGGAGCCGAGGCCACCTGGGACAGTGCCTATCAGGTCTGGTTCCTTCCCCTGCCCATGCTGTCGCTCGGGGCCGGGCTCGATGCGCTGGTGGGCGCCACGCCCCAGGTGCCCGGTCCCCTGGGCCTCGCGGCCGGAGTGGGGGCCCGCTTGAAGCTCGGAGGCTTCGAGCTGGGCACCTCGGTGCGCCGGGGTTTCGGTCCGGATGGCGCGCGCGTCTGGGGCGGATGGAGTGGACAGTTGACACTGGGCTGGTCCGGCCTCGGCGCGCTCCTGCCTCAATAGTCACGGACCGCCCGCCGATGGCTTAGAGTCTTCTCGCATGGAGATGCCCGAGTTCATCGAGGCGAGGCGGCCGCGCTGGCAGCAGTTGGAGGCCCTGCTCGACAAGGCCGAGGAGCAGAGTCTGCGCGCCCTGCAACTGGAGGAGGCCCGCTCGCTGGGCAAGCTCTACCGCGCCGTCTCCAGCGATCTGCTGTGGGTGCGCGCCCGCGGCGGCTCGGCCGACGTGAGTGAGTACCTCAATGATCTGGTGGGCCGCGCCTACGCCCTCACCTATCCAGGCCAGCGGCCGAGGCTCTCGGACGTCTGGGCCTTCGTCGCCCGCGGCTTCCCCGCGCTGCTGCGCCAGGAGTGGCGCATGTACCTGGCCTCGGTGCTCCTCTTCCTGGCGGGCCTGGGCTTCGGCTACCTCGGCATGCTCGCGGATCCGGACGCGGCCTCCTACCTCGTTCCCGCGGAGCACCTGAACCTGGACCCCGTCGAGCGCGCCGCCGGCGAGGCCTCGGGCGACGGCATGTCCGTGCAGCAGCAGGCCGCCTTCACCACCTTCCTCTTCACGCACAACATCGAGGTGGCGTTCCTCGCCTTCGCCCTTGGCATCACCGTGGGGGTGGGCACGGCGTTGATGCTCTTCTTCAACGGCCTGATGCTGGGGGCGCTCGCGCAGGTGTACACGGCCAAGGGGATGGCCGGCTGGTTCTGGGCGTGGATCCTCCCGCACGGCATTCCGGAGATCACCGCCATCTGCATCGCGGGGGCGGCGGGCTTCGTCATCGCCCGGGGGCAGGTGGCGCCGCGAGGTCTTCCCCGGGGCATGGCCCTGCGCCAGGAGGCCGTACGCGCGGTGAAACTGCTGTTCGGCACGCTCGTGCTCTTCGTGCTCGCGGGCTTCATCGAGGGCACCATCTCGCAGATCCACCCGCCGAAGCTGTCGGTGCTCTTCAAGGTGTCCTTCGCCCTGACGGTGGGCCTGGGCGTCTATGCCTACCTGTGCTCGGACTGGATGCGCGGGGCCCGGGCGGATTCCGCGGGCCCGGACGGGAGTGGCGCGCGTTAGGCGGTGGCTGGGCGGACTTCATGGAACACGACAAGACAGCTCCGAGCGTACCTGCCCCGTTCCTTGGGCTCGCACAGAAGGGGACGGTGATCGCTGGCCGCTTCACCCTCGAGGACGAGGCCGGACGCGGCGGGATGGGCACCGTCTACCGGGCCCTCGATTCGTCCACCGGCCGGCCCGTGGCGCTCAAGTTGCTACACGCCCTCTCGTCCCAGCAGGCGGCCATGCGCTTCAACCGCGAGGCCGTGCTTCTCGAGGGTTTGCACCACCCCGCCATCGTCTCGTACGTGGCGCATGGCACCCTCGACAACGGCCAGCCCTACCTGGCCATGGAGTGGCTCCAGGGAGAGGATCTGACGCGCCGCCTCCTGCGCGAGCCGTTGTCTCTCCCCGAGGTGGTGTCGCTGCTGCGCCGTGCCGCCGAGGGACTGGCCGTGGCCCACCGGCAGGGCATCGTCCACCGGGACCTCAAGCCCTCCAACCTCTTCCTGCGTGGGGGCCGGCCCGAGGACGTGGTGGTGCTGGACTTCGGGCTGGCGCGCCATGCGGCGCCCACGCTGGCGGGGGTGACGGGGACGGGCACGGTGGTGGGGACCCCGGGGTACATGGCTCCGGAGCAGGCCTCCAGCAAACCGGAGATTCCGCCCGCCGCGGACATCTTCTCGCTGGGGTGCGTGCTCTACGAGTGCCTCACGGGCACGCCGCCCTTCGCTGCGCCGCACTTCGCCGCCGTGCTGGCCAAGATTCTCTTCGCCGAGCCGCTCGCCCTGCAGAAGGCACGTCCCGGCCTGCCCGTGGGCCTGCAGGTGCTGGTGGACCGCATGCTGGCCAAGGACCCCAAGCGGCGGCTGCCGGATGCGGATGCGCTGTTGGAGTCGCTCTCCGCGCTGGAGTCGGTGCCCGAGTTGTTGCTGCCCCAGGCCGGGACGGACCCGGGGCCCCTCACCATGGCGGGGGCCGAGCAGAAGCTCGTCAGCGTCCTGCTGGTGTCCCCTCGCGCCAGGGTCCTGGAGGAGGAGACGGCGGATTGGGAGCAGGGGCTCGCCCTGCGCGACGCCCTGCGCGCGGAGGTCTCTCCCCATGGCGCCCAGGTGGAATTGCTGGCGGATGGCTCGCTGGTGGCCACGCTGATGCCCGAGCGCGGTACCGCCACGGACCAGGCGGCGCTGGCGGCGCGCTGTGCCCTCACCTTCAAGGAGCGCTGGCCCGAGGCCGCCGTGGTGCTGACCACGGGTCTGGGTGTCGTCAACGAGCGGTTGCCGGTGGGCGAGGTCATGGACAGGGCGGGGCGGCTGTTGCGCCAGGTGAGCCTCCTGCCGTCCTCCGCGCAGGTGGTGATGGACGAGGTGACGGCGGGGCTGCTCGGCGCGAGCTTCCAGCTTTCCCGCCTCGATTCGAGCTCCTTCCTGCTGCAGGGCGAGCAGCTCAGCGCGGACGAGTCCCGCCCTCTGCTGGGCAGGCCCACGCCGTGTGTGGGCCGCGAGCAGGAGCTGGCCATGCTCGACCTCAGCTTCTCCTCATGTGTCGAGGAGCCGGTCGCGAGGGCCCTGCTGGTGACGGCGCCCGCGGGCGTGGGCAAGTCGCGGCTGCGCCATGAGTTCCTGCGCCGGATGGAGCGCAAGGAGCAGCCACCGCTGGTGCTGTTGGGGCGGGGAGACCCCATGCGGACGGGTGCCTCGTATGGCCTGTTGGGCCAGGCGCTGCGGCGGTGGTGTGGCATCGGGGAGGGCGGCCCCCAGGAGGAGCACCGGGATCGGCTGTCTCAACGCGTCGCCCGGCACCTGCCGGAAACAGGCGCCCGGGAGACGGTGGAATTCCTGGGCGAGCTGTGCGCCCTCCCATTCCCCGCGGAGGGCAATGCGCGGCTGAACGCGGCCCGGAGCGACCCTCGGTTGATGAGCGCGCAGATGGGCCGGGCGCTGGTGGCCTTCCTGAAGGCCGAGTGTGCCCATCAGCCGGTGTTGCTGGTGCTGGAGGATCTGCACTGGAGCGACGCGCTCACCGTGGCGCTGGTGGACGAGGCGCTGCGGGAGTTGGACGAGCACCCCTTCATGGTGCTGGCGCTGGCGCGGCCCGAGGTGAAGACGCTCTTCCCGGGCTTGTGGTCCCGGAGGTTGCAGGAACTGCCGCTGCACGGGCTGAGCCGCAAGGCGGGAGCGCGGCTGGTGCGCGAGGTGTTGGGGCCGCAGGTTCCCGATTCCGTCGTCCAGCGGGCCGTGGAGATGGCCGACGGCAACGCGCTCTTCCTGGAGGAGCTCATCCGCGGAGTGTCCGAGGGACGAGGGGAGGGTGCTCCGGAAACGGTGCTGGCGGTGCTCCAGGCGCGTCTGCAGCGGATGGAGCCGGGGGCGCGCCAGGTGTTGCTGGTGGCCAGCGTCTTCGGCCGGACCTTCTGGACGGGAGGCGTGGCGGAGCTGTTGGGCCGGCAGTTCGCGAACGAGGCGCTGGAGCAGCTCCTGGGGTTGCTCGTGGAGCAGGAGGTCGTCGAGCGGCAGCCGGACAGCCGTTTCTCCTCCGAGGCCGAGTACCGCTTCCGTCATGCGCTCGTGCGGGACGCGGCCTACGGTCTGGTGCCCGACAGCCATCGTCCGGTGGGACACCGCCTGGCCGGCGCCTGGTTGGAGCAGATGGGCGAGCCGGATCCCCTGGTGCTCGCCACGCACCACCAGCTCGGCGAGCAGCCGGAGCGTGCCGTCCATTTCTACACCCGGGCCGCGGAGCAGCTCTTCGAGCATTACGACATGCCGGGGACGATGCGGTGCGTGGAGGCGGCGCTGGCTTGCGGTGGGGACGGCGCGAAGTTCGTCCGGCTGCGCGCGCTCCAGGCCGTGGTGGCCTTCTGGATGGATGACATGCCGAAGTCCCTGGCGCTCGGCGGTGCCGTCCTGGAGGAACTGGAGGTGGGCAGCCGGCTGTGGTGCTGGCTGATGGGTGCACAGATCCTCGGGGGCATCTACAGCGGTATGCGCCAGGAGCAGCTCACCCGGCTGAAGCAGTTGCTGCGCGCCACCTCCCCGGCGCCCGAGGCCGTGGGTGCCTACCATTGGGCCGTCAGCTGCATGGGCCTGTCCTTCGTGTTCTCCGGCTCGCGTTGGGAGTTGGAGGACTGGCTCGGGCAGATGGGGCCCATGGTCGCGAACGGGCCCTCACGCGGGTGGACGCAGTACATCGACGGTTTCTTCCATCACCTCTTCGAGCCCAGGCCGTGGCATGCCTTGACGCAGGCCGAGCAGGGGACGCGGTATTTCCGTGAGCTCGGCGCGGAGCGGGACGCGCTCATCGTGCAGACCTTCCAGGGGTTGGCGCTGGCCGCGCTGGGAGAGGTGCCCCGGGCCGTGGAGCGGATGCGGGAGGTGCTGACCTCGGGCAGGCGTTTGGAGGCACACCTCGCGGTGGGAGCGGCCCAGCACTACCTGGCGCAGGTGCTGGCCAACAGCCCCGAGCCGGAGCACCAGCAGGAGGCGTATGAGCTGGTGCGCGACTGGGTGGACCTCGAGGAGTCCTATTCCTACAGGCGGGGCATCGCGCACTCCGTGCTGGCGAAGGTGATGGGGGAGCGTGGCGGGTGGCTGGAGGCCGAGGCGCATGCACGCAAGGCCTGTGAGTTGTTGGCCCCCTTCCAGGCGGACGTGGTCTACGCGCGCGGGTGCCTCAGCAACATCCTCTTCGCCCAGGGGAAGACGGCGGAGGCCCGCGAGGTGGCGGCGCTCGGTGTGCGGGAGCTGGAGGAGACGCGGAGCATGGGCATCTACGCGGTGTCCATCCGCCTGGCATGGGCGAGAGCCTGTTTCGCGGAGGGGGCGGCCGGGGAGGGGGACGCCGCCCTACGTGAGGCGTTGCGCTGTGTGCGCGTTCGCTCCCAGGACATCCCCGAGCCGCGGGCCCGCGAGCGATTCCTGCGGCAGGTACCCGAGAATGCCCGGACCCTGGAGCTGGCTCGCCAGCGCTGGGGCGAAGCCTCGGTGTAGGACTGTAGGACCGGCAGCGGAGCCTGGTGCCAGGTGGCCGTACACCCGGTGAAGGCTCAGGGCGGATGGTGGGGTGGGGATGTGATAGGTTCTCCCCTGTCCCGCATGGATAGCGACAAGACGGCTCCATCTCCACCGAGACCACCCCCCAACATCGCGCCGCAGGGCCAGCTCATCGCCGGGCGATTCGTCATCGACGACCTGGCGGGACGCGGGGGCATGGGCCTCGTCTACCGTGCCACGGACCGCACCACCGGCCGGACCGTGGCCCTCAAGCTGCTGCATGCCTCCCCGTCGCAGGAAACCACGCTGCGCTTCAACCGCGAGGCCGTGCTGCTGTCCATGCTGAACCACCCGGGCGTCGTGTCCTACGTGGCGCATGGCACCGTCGACGGAGGCCAGCACTTCCTGGCCATGGAGTGGCTCGAGGGAGAGGACCTGGCGCGTAGGCTGCTGCGCGAGCCCCTGCGCCTGTCCGAGGCCTTGTCGCTGCTGCGCCGGGCCTCCGAGGCGCTGGCCGTGGCCCACCGGCAGGGCATCGTCCACCGTGATCTCAAGCCCTCCAACCTCTTCCTGAGAGGCGGCCGGCCCGACGACGTGGTGCTGCTGGACTTCGGACTGGCCCGGCAGGCCGCCGCCACGATGATGGGCGTGACGGGCACCGGTGCGGTGGTGGGCACGCCGGGCTACATGGCGCCGGAGCAGGCCTCCAGCGAGCTGGAGATTCCGCCCGCCGCCGACGTCTTCTCGCTCGGGTGCGTGCTGTACGAATGCCTCACGGGCCGGCCTCCCTTCGAGGCGCCGCACTTCGCCGCCGTGCTGGCCAAGATCCTCTTCGCCGAGCCGGCGCGCCTGCACAAGCTGCGCCCCAGCCTGCCCATCAGCCTGCAGGGGCTGGTGGACCGGATGCTGGTGAAGGACCCGAAGCGGCGGCTGGCGGATGCCGATGGGTTGCTCAAGGCGCTCGCGGAGCTGGAAGCCGTCCCCGAGCTGCTGTTGCCCCGCTCCGAGTCGGATCCGCGTCCCGCGAGCCTGGAGGGCGCCGAGCAGCAACTCGCCAGCGTTCTGCTGATGTCCCTGCCGGCGCGGGGCATGGAAGACACGCTCGCGTCGCCCATGCGGGGGCTCGAGGTGCGGGATGCGTTGCGCGCGGAGCTCTCGGCGCATGGCGTCCGAGTGGAGCTGCTGGCGGATGGCTCGCTGGTGGCCACGCTGGTGCCCGAGCGTGGCACGGCGACGGACCAGGCGGCGTTGGCGGCGCGGTGTGCCCTCACCTTCAAGGAGCGCTGGCCCGAGGCAGCCGTGGTGCTGACCACGGGCCTGGGCATGTTCAACGAGCGGCTGCCGGTGGGCGAGGCCATGGATCGGGCGGGGCGGTTGCTGCGCCAGTTGGAGCGCCTCCCCGACTCCTCGTGCGTCGTGCTGGACGATGTCACGGCGGGGCTGCTCGGGCCGGGCTTCCAACTCTCGCGCATGGATTTGGGCGCCTTCCTGCTGCAGGGAGAGCAGCTGGGCGTCGACGCCTCGCGGCCGCTGCTGGGCAAGCCCACGCCGTGTGTGGGCCGGGAGCAGGAGTTGGCCCTGCTGGAGTTCTCCTTCAACACCTGCATCGAGGAGCCCGCGGCGCGGGCCATGCTGGTGACGGCGCCGGCCGGAGTGGGCAAGTCGCGGCTGCGCCACGAGTTCCTGCGCCGGCTGGAGCGGCGGGAGCAGCAGCCGCTGGTGTTGTTGGGGCGGGGAGACCCGGTGAGCGCGGGCGCCTCGTACGGCCTGATGGGCCAGGTGTTGCGGCAGGTGTGCGGAATCGTGGAGGGAGAGCCCCTGGAGACGCGCCGCGCGCGGTTGTCCCAGCGGGTGGCCCTGCACCTGCCGGTGGAGGCGGCCCGGGAGGTGGCGCCTTTCCTGGGAGAGCTGTGCGCCGTGCCCTTCTCCGGAGACGAGAGCCCCCGGCTGCTCGCGGCCCGGAGTGATCCATTGGGGATGAGTACCCAGGTGAGCCAGGCCCTGGTGACCTTACTGCGAGCGGAGTGTGCCCGCCGGCCGGTGTTGCTGGTGCTGGAGGACCTGCACTGGAGTGACGCGCTCACCGTGAAGCTGGTGGAGGAGGTGCTCCGGGCCCTGGCCGAGCAGCCCCTGATGGTGCTGGCGCTGGCGCGGCCGGAAGTGAAGGATCTCTTTCCCGGGTTGTGGGCGCGCCGCCTGCAGGAACTGCCGCTCAATGGGCTGAGCCGCAAGGCGGGGACGCGGCTGGTGCGCGAGGTGCTGGGGCCGCAGGTGCCCGAGGCGGCGGTGCGCAGGGTGGTGGAGCTGTCCGACGGCAACGCGTTCTTCCTGGAGGAGCTCATCCGCCTGGTGCCCGAGGAGCGCGGAGACTGGGCGCCGGAGACGGTGCTGGCGGTGTTGCAGGTGCGCTTGATGCGGATGGAGCCCGCGGCCCGGCAGGTGCTGCTGGCGGCCAGCGTCTTCGGCCGCACGTTCTGGCGGGGTGGAGTGGAAGCCCTGCTGGAGTCCACGGTGGGCGAGACCCTGGATCGCCACCTGCGGCAACTCGTGGAACAGGAGCTCATCGCGCCGCAGCCGGGAGGCCGTTTCCCAGGAGGGGGCGAGTACCGTTTCCGTCATGCCCTGGTGCGGGACGCGGCCTACGGCCTGGTGTCGGACACGGTCCGGCCCACGGGTCATCGCCTGGCGGGCGAGTGGCTGGAGCGGATGGGAGGGGAGCCGGATCCGCTGGAGCTCGCCACGCACTTCCACCTCGGGCAGCAGCCGGCGCGAGCCCTTCCTTTCTATCTCCAGGCCGCCAAGCGCTTCCTGGAGCGGCATGACCTGCCGGGGTTGCTGCGGTGCCAGCACGGCGCCCTGGCCTGTGGTTACGGCGGCGAGGCCCCCTCTATCTGAGCGAGGCTACAGCACGCCGCGCGCCTTGATGTCGAGGTAGCGGTTGACGGCGGCGAGGCTCAGCTCATCCGGCTGAACGTCGAGCATCTGCACGCCACCGGCGCTCACCTTGGCCTTGAGTGTTTCCCGGTCCGTGAGCAGCTCGCTGGCCACGGCCTGCTGGTAGGCCTGCTCGGGCCCCGAGGGCTCGGTGCGCAGCAGCGCCGCGAGCGCGGTGTCCCGCACGGACAGGCACAGGGGCACGTGCCGCCGCGCCAGCCGGTGGAGCGGTGCCACCATGGTGGAGGCCTGCTCCTCGTCGAGGAAGTCCGTGAATACGCACAGCAGGCTGCGCCGCGTGAGGCGCACGTTCAACTCCTTGAAGAGCGCCAGATAGTCCACGTACGTGAGGCTCGGCGTGGTGGAGTAGAGCGTGTCCAATATCTTCCGGTACTGAAGCCGGCCCGCCGCGGGAGGCAGGTACGCCTTCACCCCGTCCGCGAACACGGCCAGCCCCACGCGGTCCCCGTTGCGCACCGCCACGAAGGCCAGGAAGAGCGCCGCGTTGACGGCATGGTCCAGCTTGGTGAGCCCATCCACCTGCGCCGCCATGGAGCGGCCCGCGTCCACGCAGATGAGGATGGACTGCGAGCGCTCCGACTCCATCACCCGCGTCACCGGCCGGGTGCGCCGCGCGGTGGCCTTCCAGTCCACGTCGCGCACCGAGTCTCCCTGGGCATAGTCCCGCAGCCGCGCGAACTCGCTGCCCCGGCCATCCCGTCGCAACTGCCGCAGGCCCAGGTTCACCAGATCCAACGCCGCGCCGGACAGCAGCAGCCGGCTGGCGCCTCGCAGGTCCGGGAACACCGACACGTTCTGCGCCAGCAGGAAGTGGCGCTCATGGAAGACGAGCCCCAGCGGCCCCCGCACCCGCACGTGCACGTCCCCGAAGGCGAACTTGCCGCGCTTGGAAGGGGACACCCGGTACACCCATCGCGTCTGGCTGTCCGCGGACAGGTGGAGCGGGGCCTCCTCGGGCGTGGCGGTGAAGGACTCGGGCACGTCGTCCTTCACGTGCACGTCCACCGCCTGGCCGCCGCGGTGAACCAGCAGCAGCTCCACCTTGTTGGGCGCACCCACGGACAGGCGGGTGGGCAGCTTCCGGCTCACCTCCAGGCGCACCCGGCGGGCCATCAGGAAGTCCGCTCCCGCCAGCCCCAGGGCGAGCACATCCAGCACCAGCACCACGCCGCCGAGGCCCGGGAAGAATCCCGCCGCCATCATCGGCACGGCCAGCATGCACAGCAGCACCCATAGGCGCCCGGTGGGAATCACCGGGGGACCTCGACGGACTGCACCACCTCGCGCAGCACGTCCGAGGGCGTGGCTCCGTCCAGCTCCGCGTCCGGTGACAACAGCAGGCGGTGGCGCAGCACGGGCCCGGCGAGGAAACGCACGTCATCCGGCGTGACGAAGCCCCGGCCGCGCAGGGCCGCCAGCGCCTTGGAGGCCAGCAGCAGGTGCACGCCCGCGCGAGGCCCCGCGCCCAGGCGGATGCGGCTGGAGCTGCGCGTGGCCGCCACCAGCTTGCGCACGTACGCGAGCACTGGTGGTTCCACCGTCACCTCGTTGAGCGCCGTCCGCGCCGCCAGCAGGCCCTCCTTCGTCACCGCGGGCCCCACGCCCGCGCGTGCCAGGTCTCCCGCGTCGAAACCCCGGTGCACCGACGCGAGGATGGCGTCCTCCTCCTCGGGGGCCGGGTAGCCCACGTCGATCTTCAACAGGAAGCGGTCCAGCTGCGCCTCGGGCAGCGGGTAGGTGCCCTCGGACTCCACCGGGTTCTGCGTGGCGAACACCGTGAAGAGAGGCGAGAGGGGCATGTTCCGGCCCTCCAGCGACACGCCACGCTCCTGCATGGCCTCCAGCAGCGCGGACTGCGTCTTGGCGGGGGCTCGGTTGATTTCATCCGCCAGCAGCAGGTCCGTGAAGATGGGGCCGCGCACCAGCACGAAGGCCTGGCTCTTCAGATCGAAGATGCTGGTGCCCAGGATGTCGGCGGGCATCAGGTCCGGGGTGAACTGGATGCGCTTGAAGTCCGCGCTGACGGCGCGCGAGAGCGCCTTGGCCATGAGCGTCTTGGCCACGCCGGGCACGCCCTCCAGCAGCACGTGGCCGCCGGCGATGAGGCCCACGAGCATCAACTCGAGCGGCTCGTCCTGGCCAACGACGGCCTTGCGCACCTCGGAGAGCACGCCCTCGCGGATGGCATGGGCGGCGGCCACGGCGTTGCTGGCGGTGGAGGTGGGAGCGAAGGTGGAAGTCATGACTCCTCGGGGGTCGAAGCAACGAGCGCGCGCGAGGGCGGCCCGGAAGGATGGATGCGCTGGCGCAGCACCGCGGCGCGGGAGGCCAGTTGTTTCAAGTCGCTCTCGCTGGACACCGTCTCGGCGTTGCGGACCACGGCCCGCAGGCCATGGGCCAGGTCCTCCCGTCCGCGCGCGGCCAGTCCCTCGGCGACGGACTTGGGGGGCGCATGGGCGGGCATGCCGGCGTGCAGGGCCAATTCCTGGGTGAGGCCCTTGGTGATGAGGCCGGCGGCGAAGCCGTGGTGGCGGCCCTCGCGGTACAGGCGGCTCATGGCGAAGAGGGCGTCCGTGGCCCCCACGCGCATGGACTCGGGCGGCGCGCGTGGCCGGCCGAAGCGCTTGAGAGCCACCGCCCACAGACACAGCCCCAGCAGCAGTTGCGCCACCGCGAAGTGCAGGCCGTAGCGGCGGGCGAAGTCCACCACCGAGCGCTCGTTGGTGAAGCCGTGGTGGTGCTCGTCGAACTCGTAGGGGCCTGGGCCCAGGGCGCTCAGGGCGCTCAGCCAGAATTGCGCGTTGTCCGCGCGCGCGAGCGCCTGGTTCATCGCCAGCTCTGGCGCGCCCACCACCAGCACCCTGCCCGCGCCGTAGGGCACCACCGCCGCCACCGTCATGTTCAGCGGCTCGTCCCGCAGCAGGGGCACCGCGCCCTTCTCGGGCAGCGTCAGGTAGGCCTGCACCTTCGCCTCCACGCGCTCCACGCCCAGCGTGTACGGGCTGGAGAGCGGCGGGACGAGCGTGCGCATGGGGAGCGAAGTGTCCGCCTTGAAGAGCTTCACCCCGAGCGCGTCCAGCAGCGGGTTCTCCTGGGAGCCCCACGGCACGTAGACGAGGGCGCTGCCGGTCTTCACGTGCTCGAGCAGCTTCTCCGTCTCCTCGTCGCTCAGCTCGGGGACGTACAGCCGGTTGAAGCCGTGGCGGGGGACCTCCTCGTCCTCCAGTCCGTCCTCCTTGTCGGCGGCGAGTGCCGTCTGGTCGGGGTCCTCCTCGTGGGCGCCCTTCACCTCCACCGCGAGCAGCACGGGAGTGCCCGTGCCCTTCTGGATGATTTGAAGGTCCGCGGTGCGCCGGACCACGGGCAGACCACTCTCCTGGACGAGCAGGAAGAGGCCACGGGCCCCGTCGGGCTGGGCGCGCCAGGTGGAGAGCGTGTCGGCGAAACCGCCCCGGGCCGCGCCGCGCACCAGCCACGTGCCCAGCACGGCGGTGATGAGCAGACCTCCCACCACGAGCAGCGGGAAACGGTCACGCACCGGCGGCCTCCGGAGTGGCGGGGGTGGGGTTCAGCATCGGGGCACACAGCGCGCGGAAGTCGCGGTAGCCGTCCGCGCCCACCGGCAGGTTGCCATACCAGGCGAAGTCGAAGCGCAGCGTCAGCTCGCGGAAGGAAGGCACCCACTCGCGGCGGGTGCGGAACTGGCGCAGGTAGTCCCAGTTGCTCAGCGTGGTGTCGTAGTGGATGACGCCCTCGCGGTGCAGGCGCGAGAGCAGGGCGAGGTACAGGCTGCGCACGGCCTCGCGGTACTCGCCCCGGGCGGCCAGCTCGTCGGCGAGGTGGGCCCAGCCCTCGGGGGGACGGGAGAGGGCATTCATCGGATCCGCCGCCAGGGTGGACGCGTCCTGGGTGCTCACCTCGAGCCGCGTGTCCTCGCCCGCCCGGGCCTTGCCGAGCGCGCGCAGCAGCACCAGCACGAGCACCACCAGCACTCCGGCGATGAGGACCACCACCAGCACGTTGGCCACCGCCTGTCCGCCAGCGGCCGAGAAGCTGGGACCCTGGTTCGTCGTCTCCGAGCGGCGGAAGAGTTTCTCGAGGAACTCCGACAGCCACTTCATGAACCGTTGCCAGGGGCCCTGGGTGGGCGGCACGTCTTCGGAGGTCTTCTCCTCCTTGGGCGCCTCGGGCTCGGGCACCTGGAACTCGGGCCGCGCGAGGATGTCCCGGGCACGCGCCTGGGCCGCCCGGGCATCCGCCTGCTTCTCCAACTCCGCGGTCTGCGTCGCGAGGGTGATGCCCCGCTCGAGCCGTTCCAGGGCGCCGCAGTCCTCGTTCTCCAGGACGTCCTTCTCCACGTCACGCACGAGCCGCTGGTACTTGATGGCCTCGGCCGGGCTCAGCGTGTCGAGTGGCTGCCGCCAGCGCTCCGTGGCGGGTGCATCCAGCTCGCAGTATCCGGCCAGCTCCTGGAAGCTCTGCCTGGTCTCCGCGAGGGAGGGCGGCTTCACGGGCTGCTGGGCCCCGGCCGGGGTGGCCATCAGGCAGGTGCCCAGGATGGCGAGCAGGGCGAGCGCCGCCTTCCGGGTGGGAATCCGCTGCACGGAGGCCAGCAGATCCAGACCCTCCAGGCGCACGCGTCCATCCACCAGCAGCAGCGTGGACGTGGCGGCGCGCAGGGGCTCGAAGAGGGTGAAGGTGGCGGAGGCGAGGAAGACGACCCAGGCGGTGTTGTCCAGGGAGGCGAAGCGCTCGGCGAAGGTGAGGTCGATGCCGATCAGCTTGCGGCCGACGTAGAACAGGGTGTTGGCGGCGATGTGGAGGTTGAGGAAGGCCAGCAGCTGCACCAGCAGGAGGATGCGCACGCCGGTGGCGCTGCCTCGTGCCGGGCCGAGCATCTTCGCGCACACCCCGTACAGCCCCAGGGGGCTGCCACGGCCCTGCATCGTGACGGCGTAGCCGACGAGGTGCGCGGACAGGAAGAAGAAGGCGAAGCCCATCGTGACGCCGAGCGTGAGCAGGTTGAAGACGAACAGGTACGCCACGGCACACAGGAGGCTGGGCGTGTGGGCCAGCGCGGCGCGCAGCGAGGCCCAGGCCGTGGGCTCGCCCTGGCCCTGGCCGAGCACCAGCTCCTGCACGTGGTGGCAGGCGGCGCCCTGGAAGAGGCCGCGAGCGAGCCAGGCGAGGGTGAACCACAGGGCGGGCAGCGTCAGCGAGCGGTTGTTCGTGATGGCATCCGTCAGGTGCATCAGGGCCGCGGTGACGAGCGCCCCACCGGGCAGGGTGAGGGCCCAGACGCCGGAGCTGCGCACGCAGACGCGCAGGCCCGCGTCCAGGATGGCCACCGCCCCGCGGGGGCGCAATTCGAGCGCGGAGACGCCCATGTCAGAGCCCCGTGGCCATGCGCGAGAGGAGCAGGACGCCGCCATAGACGACGGCGGCGCCAACGAGGGCCAGCAGCACGTTGCCCACGGTCCATTCGCGGCGCTCCGAGGGCCCCTCCAGCGCCTTGAGGCGCTTCTCGAGGCAACTGGCGCACCGGTTGATGCCCTCGAACTGGGTGGTGCACTCGCGGCAGACGACGTGGCGGCACTCCACGCAGATACCGAGCCCGGTGCGTTCCGGATGGTAGTGGCAGCGGCCCGAGCCCTGGATCATGGGCGCAGCCTACGCAATCCCGGGGCGCCCGTACCAGCGGCTCGGAGGGCTACTTCACGGGGAAGTAGCCCACGGTGGTGACGAGCTCCTGGCCCTCGGGGGAAAGCACGTAGTCGAGGAAGGCGCGGGTGGTGCCGGTGGCGTGCCGGGGCAGGTAGAAGTAGAGGCGGCGCGAGAGCGGATAGGTGCCGTTCTGGATGTTCTCCGGGCTGGGGGCGATGGCCTCGCTCGCCGCGTCCTTCTTCACCTTCAACTCCTTGATACCCTTGGCGTAGGCGGCGCCGCCGTAGCCGATGCCATTGCGCTCGAGGCCCACCGCGTTCACCACCGCCGCGGTGCCGGGCAGGGTCAGGGCGCGGGGGGTGAAGTCCTCGCCGCCGAGCACCGCGTCCTTCACGAAGACGTAGGTGCCCGAGGAGTTCTCCCGTGAATAGACGACGATGGGTGCGTCGTTGCCTCCCACGTCCTTCCAGCGGGTGGTGTCGCCCAGGTAGATGGCCTTGAGCTGTTCGAGGGTGAGCACCACCACGGGGTTGCTCTCGTGGACATAGAAGGTGATGCCATCCACGGCCACGGGGAGCTCGATGGGGCCGGAGGGAGAGCGCTGGTGGGCCTGCTGCCGCTCGGCGTCCTTGATGGGCCGGCTGGACATGGCGATGTCGGTGGTGCCGTTGATGAGCGCCGCGATGCCCGTGCCCGAGCCGCCGCCCGTCACCTGGATCTTCGCTTCCGGGTGCAACTTCATGAACCGCTCGGCCCAGCGCTGGCCGAGGAGGACCATGGTGTCCGAGCCCTTCACCGTCACGGAGCCCTGGAGGCCCGGCACGGGAGGGGGCCGGGTGCCAGCGTCCTCTCCATCGGAACCGGGCGGACGCCTGCATCCGGACAGCAGGGCGAGGAGCGCGAGGGCGAGGAGCGAGCAGTGCTGCGGTCTCATGGGGCCAGGATACACAGGGCACGCTCGACGGATGGTGACATCTCCGTCTTGCAACGGACGCCCCTCCGGGCCGCCAGGAGGTTTTCCCGTGAGAATCTGGCGGGGGGTCCGCTAGAACCGCCGCTCCCGAGGAGACGGAGGAGAACGGAATGGACTTCATCGGACAGCTCTCGCAGCAGCTTGGCGTGGACTCCAATCAGGCGCAGGGGCTGGCGGGCTCGCTGCTCAAGCTGGTGCAGGGGACCGTGAAGGAGAAGATGGGGCCGGAGGCGGCGGACCAGATGGGCCAGGCCATTCCCGAGATGCAGGGGTGGCAGCAGCAGGCGGAGGCTGGGACGCAGCCGGCCGCGCAGGGGGAGTCCGGTGGTGGACTGATGGGGGCGTTGGGCGGTCTGGGCGGGCTTCTGGGGGGGCAGGGCCAGTCGTCTGGAGGAGGAGGCGGCGGGCTGATGGGCGCGCTCGGTGGTGCCGTGGGTCAGGCGAGTGAGGTGGCGGGGGTCGTGGCGCTGCTGCAGCGCTTCAACATCGACGCGGGCAAGGCCTCGTTGGTGGCACCGCTGCTGCTCAACTTCCTCAAGTCCCGGCTCGACCCGAAGCTGGTGGGGGGCATCCTCGCGGTGATGCCGATGCTCGCCAACCTGGGGAGTGGGGGCGGCAACACGCCGGGCGGTGGAGGCGGCCAGGGCGGTGGAGGCCTGGGCGGGCTGCTGGGTGGCCTCATCCGCTGAGCCCGATGATTCGCCGCGCGTTCATCCAGGAGCTGGGCGGTGGGCGGATGGAGCCCGAGATGAGGGACGTGCTCGGCGGGCTCCAGGAGCGGGGCATTCCCGCCGAGCTGTTCACCGCCAAGCGGCTCGAGCGGCGCCAGCTCCCGTTGGACCGGGAGACCCTGGTCGCGGGTGACGTGCCCTCCGTGCTGGGAGCGTTGGCGCAACTGGGCCTCGAGCCACCGCCGACGAACGACTATCCCCGGAGCCTCGAGCTGTTCCTGCACCGGCGGCTCTGGACGAGCACCGTGCGGAGCCTGGTCGCGGGCATCGAGGACAGCTCGAGCCCACCGGTGTTCGCCAAACCGCGGGGGCGCAAGAAGCGCTTCACGGGGCACGTCTTCGGCACGCAGGAGGATCTGCTCTACCTCCAGCGGGCCTCGCTGAACACGCCCATCCTGTGTTCGGAGGTGGTGCGGTGGCTGAGCGAGTACCGGGTGTTCGTCATCCGGGGCCGCATCGTGGGCATCCGTCACTACGCCGGGGACAAGGCCATCCGCGTGGACGAGGCCGAGGTGGAGCGGGCGGTCCGCGCGGTGGAGGCGGCGGGCGAGGGAACGGCGGCCTACGGCGTCGACTTCGGTGTCCTGGAGACCGGTCAGACGGCGCTCGTCGAGTGGAACGATGGCTTCGCGTTGGGCTCCTACGGGTTGGACCGGTCGCTCTACACCGAGCTGACGCTCACGCGCTGGGAGGAGTTGATGGCCGCAACCGGAGTTGTCCTGTCATGAGCCAAACAGTCGCGGAGCTGCCCGAGCATGCGCGGGCCATCATCGCCGAGGAGGAGGCGCTGCTCGTGCGGGTACTCGCCTCCGTGGACGCCGCCAGGCTGCGCAGTGGCAGCCGCACGCAGGAGACACAGGGCCTGATGGCTCAGTTGCAGGTGTTGCGCGACGAGGCGGCGACCGCACCCGTGGCCGACCTTCCGCATCTGCTCCATCAGATGAACCAGGCACGGGCGCTGCTCGAACGTCAGGAGACCGCCCAATTGCCAGACACCGGCGCTCCCTACTTCGCGCACCTGCGCGTGGACGGGCCCGCCGGCATCCGGGACTACCTGCTGGGCCGCACGAGCTTCGCCGATGCATCCGCCGACGTGCGCATCATCGACTGGCGCTTCGCTCCGGTGGCCCGCGTCTTCTATCGATATGGAGAAGGCGACTCCTATGAGGAGTGGTTCGGCGAGCGGCTGTCCGAGGGCACCGTCGAGGTGCGCCGGCTGGTGGTCATCGAGCGCGGGCGGTTGATTCGCATCCAGTCCGGCACGCTCGTGCTCGTGCGCACGCCCGAGGGCTCCTGGCGGATGCCGGGCGCCGGGCCTGCTTCCCAGCTCGCGGGGGGAACGGGAACGGCGGTCCGCCCGGGCCAGCTCGGAGTGGGGGAGGGGGCTTCACGCCGCGAGGGGGCGCTCGACATCACCGCGCTGCTCGACGCCGAGCAGTTCGAGGCCGTGAGCGTGGCCGCGGATCAGCCGCTGCTCGTCCTGGGGAGCGCGGGCAGTGGCAAGACGACGGTGGCCCTGCACCGGCTCGCGAAGATCGCCTTCGACGACCACGCGCGCTACCCCGAGTCCCGGATGAAGGTCATCGTCCCCGAGGAAGGCCTGGCGCGCCTGTCCCGGCGCCTGCTCGCGCCACTCGGGTTGGGGAAGGTGTCCGTCGAGACGCTCGATTCCTGGGCGGCCACGGCCGCGCGCGTCTCCTTTGGTGCCAAGGCCATCAAGGTGTGGGAGGACCCGCCGCCACTCGTCTCGAAGCTCAAGCGCCATCCGGCCCTGCGCCTCGCGCTCGCGGCCCGGTTGGGAGTGAGCAAGTCATCGGCCACCAGCCTGCCGCATCTGCGCAAGCGGCTCGCCGAGGTCTTCACCGACCGGCGCTTCCTGGAGGGCGTCGTCTCCCATTCGAAGGGGGCTCTGCCGCTCACGGCTGTCGACGAGACGGTGCGCCACACGATGTTGCAGATCGCCACGCCGCTCGAGCGAGAGCTGGAGGGAGTGGACCCCGAGCGGCTCCAGACGCTGGATGGCAAGTCCCTGGAGAGTGACACGCCCGACGAGCTGGCCGGAACGTTGGACCTGGAGGATCTCCCGTTGCTGCTCTTCCTCCGGGCCCAGACGGGGAACCTGGGCGCGGTGGGCCGGCTGGTGCACGTGGTGCTGGACGAGACCGAGGACTTCTCCCTCTTCGAGCTGTTCGTGGTGGGCAAGCTGCTGGGTGAGGCGCGCAGCTGCACGCTCGCGGGCGACGAGATGCAACAGACGTCGACGAGCTTCGCGGGATGGCAGGCGGTGCTCTCGGAGTTGGGCATCCGCGACGCGGCCACCTGCCGGCTCCAGGTGTCCTACCGTTGTCCAAGGTCTGTCACGGAGTTGGCGCGCAAGGTCCTGGGCACGCAGGCCACCACCGCGGCCCCCCAGGCTGGCCGGGCGGGGGCTCCCGTGGGTTTCCACCATTTCCCCGACGAGGCCCAGGCCCACCTCTTCATCGGCGAGGCGCTGAGAGATCTCCTGGAGCGCGAACCTCATGCCTCCGTGGCCGTCATCGCCAACAGCCCGGAGCAGGCGCGGACCTTCCACCGGGTCGTCTCGGACCAGTCCTGGGCCCGCCTCGTGCTGGAGGGGGACTTCTCCTTCGAGCCCGGCGTGGATGTGACGGACGTGGACAACGTCAAGGGGCTCGAGTTCGACTACGTCGTCATCCCCGACGCCACGGCCCGCGTCTACCCCGCCCATGACGAGGCGCGTCGCAGGCTCCACATCGCCATCACCCGGACTTCCCATCAACTCTGGGTTGTCTCGTCTGGGGTCCGCTCGCCCCTGCTCGCCGAAAATTCGTTTTGAACGAATTTGAACAATTGTGACAAAATGAGGGGAATGATGGAGCGCCGTCCCCAGCTGCTCTCACGGCTGTCCAGATGCCGTCCCGAGCATCTGGTCCCCGGGATGTTCCTGGAGGCGGCGCTCGCGTCGGTGGCGGCTCGTGCACCTCCCGAGGTGCTCGAGCGGGCCCGGGGGCAGATCTCCGAGGGTGAGCGGCTGGTGGAGAACTACCGCTATCCGGTGGCCTGGATGTTGGGGATCCTCGACATCATCGGCCAGGACGCGGAGGCCCGGGGTGGCTCCTACGGTGAGGCCATCTATCAGACCGGACGGGACGCGGGACTCGCCTATGTCCGGAGCACCGTGGGGCGGATGCGGGCCATGGTGGGCTCGGCGTCCGGGCTGCACCGCTCGCTGGAGGGCATCCCGAGCGCCGCCTCCGTGGCGGTGACTTTTGGCGAGCACTCCTACCGCCGGCTGAGCCCCAACTCGGGTGAGCTCATCTTCAAGCAGGACCTGATTGGCGTGGGCTGGAACGTGGGCATGGTGGTGGGCAGCACCTCCACCGCGCTGGCGCTGGGCCCGGAAGGCTTGAAGTTCGAGGTCACCGTGACCGACGAGGACGCCAGCAGCTTCGTCCTCCGGCTCACCTGGTAGGGATTTCCCAGCCCTTTCCAACAAGACAGGGATTGGACCCGCCCGGGCCGCGGCACGTGCACGTGTGTCCGGTGCCAGAAGCCGACAGTTTGGGAAGCCAGGGGAGAGCTTCAATTCCAAACGAGGCGCCTCCCGGCGTGTGCGCAAGGAATTGAAATCACTCTGGCGCATGGAGGGCGCGCGAGTGGATTCCGGAGTTGCGCCCGAGTCGCGTTGCTACGGAATTCGCCTCGAAAGTCAATGACTTCCATTAGGGAACTTGACGGAGCTTGGCGGCGTATGTTTCTTCTCAAGGTGCAAGGGATTGGGAGCCAAGGGGAAATCCATGCACTCGCTCACGGAACAACTGATGGGTCATTCGCGCGCGCGCTCGGGCACGGGACCGGTCACGGGTCCGTACTCGGGTTACTCGCTCCATGGTCCGGGAGGCATCCAGGTGGTGCTGCCCGAGCAGGGAGTGGTGCTGGGCCGGGCCACGCAGTTGAGCCCCACGGCGGTGTGGGCGGAGCCCGGGGACTCGGTGGAGGCGCTGGCGCATGCGCGGACGGTGCGCGTGTGTCTGGACGTGGGCGGCACGGCCATTGGCCCGCTGACGGGCGAGCCCCGGTGGAGCGGTGCGGGGGCGCGCGGCTCCGCGGTGGGAATCCAGCTCGTGGGCATCTCCGCGGAGCAGGGCCGGCAGATCCTGAGCGTGCTGGAGGAGGCGGTGCTCACGGGCAGCGCCCAGCCCGAGGCCTCGCCCCTGCCCGTGCAGGAGGAGATCGCCGGGCTGGAGCGCATCGAGTCCGTGCTCACGGCCATCTCCGCGATGAACAACAAGGGCGTGCTGCGCCGGCCGGGCCGGACGGTGCGGGTGATGCTGGAGCGGCTGGACGCGGAGCGGGGCCTGCTGCACTGGCGGTGCACCGAGCCGGGGGCCGGCTGGGGCGAGGCGCCCTACGAGCTCGAGGTGGTGGGTTACAACTCGGCCTACCGGATGCGCCTGGACGGCCCCGCCGCGCAGGGGGACACGCTGGTGACGCGGCTGCCCGAGCGGCTGTTCCGGGTGCGCCACCGCGCGCACCGCCGTGTGCGCGCTCCCGAGGGGCTGCGGGCCCGCTTCGATCATCCGATGTGGAAGGAGCTGGGGCGGCGCGAGCGCGAGGTGGTGGACCTCTCCTTCACCGGGTTGGGCCTGAACGTGGCCCCCGAGGACCTGGTCTTCCCCGGGCTCTTCCTGACGGTGGAGTTGGCGATGGCCGGGGGTGAGAGCCTCTACCTGCAAGGGGAGGTGCGGCACGTGTCCGCCGCCCGGAGTGATGGGCGGCGGGTGGCGGGCCTGGAGGTCCGTCCGCGGACAGAGCAGGACATGGTGATGTGGTCGCACTTCGTTTCCCAGTCGCTGTGCCCCTCCACGCGCACCAGCGAGGAGTACCTCGAGCCGCTGTGGGAGCTGTTCGAGGCCTCGGGCTACTTCAACCTGGCGGGCAAGTCCGCCGGGCACTTCGACGAGCTGCGCCGGAGCTTCATCGATCTGGGCAAGCGCTCGGCGCAGCTTCCCCACCTGTTCTGCCAGACGGTGTGGCCGTCGGAGCGGGGGGTGGAGGCGTCGCTCTCCTCGCTCAAGGCCTACCGTCACTCCTGGATGGTGCACCAGCTGGGGCGGCGTCCCGGCAAGCCGTCCAACGCGCCCGAGGTGCCGGGGCAGATCCTCCGGGACATCTACATGCGCACGCTGGAGCACGCCCAGGGGGATCCGGAGTTCCGCTGGGCCATCAGCTACGCCGAGTCCACGGTGCCCTTCGTCTACCGGACGCACGTGCGGTTCGCCCAGCGGATGCAGGGCATCGGGCAGGGCCTGGTGATGCCGCTGCGGATGATGGACGTGGAGTGCGCCGAGCTGAGCGGCCAGCCCGTGGGAGACCTGGACATCGGGCCCGCGTCCATCGGGGAGAAGTACCTGCTGGCGGGGGAGATCGCCCGCACGCGTCCGGCCTGCTACGTGGAGGCGCTGGACTTCACGAGGGATCGCCTGGAGCTGTGGGGGACCTCGCGCGCCTGGCAGGGGGTGGGGCTGGAGCGGGAGCGGCGCATCATCGTGGCGCGCCGTCAGGGCGTGCCCCTGGCCGCGCTGGTGCTGGAGCTGGGGCACCCAGGGACGAACCTCTTCCGGCTGCTCGACTCCGCGCGTCTCTTCCCGCTGACCCCCGAGGGGAAGCGGAGCGCCTACGTGGCGCTGCTGGACGAGGCGCGCCGCTGGTTCGCGCAGCGCGGGCGCAGCTCCTTCGTCTTCCTGTGCGAGGACGATGGCGCCTACGCGAAGGCGGCCCGCCTGCATGACGATCCCTCGGCGCAGCCCATCCTGTGGATCATCCCCGCCTCGCAGGTTCCCGAATTCCTCGAGCACGTCAGCGAGCAGTCCGTCGGCCGTGCCCGGTCCACCCCTCATCTCGAGTCCTGAGTCCCGAAGGAGCTTCACCATGGAATTGCTGAAGATGCAGTACGAGCCCCACGCCCTGCCCGCGCGTACCCTTCTGGACACGGACCCGGCCCTGTGCCGCCTGATGGATCCGTCCATCCAGCCGGCGGTCCTGGAGCGCTTCCTCATCGAGTGGATGGCGCGCGCGGTGTACATGACCGAGCCGGTGGACGGGTGGATCCGCCGCACGGGCCAGCGCTGCATCGAGCTGGGCATGGAGAAGCTCGGCAAGCAGCTCATCACCCACGCCAAGAGCGAGACGGGCCACCACCTGATGACGCTCGAGGACGCGCGCGTGCTGGTGGAGCACTGGAACGCGCGGTACTCGCCCCAGCTGTCCATGGAGGAGCTGGTCGCGCAGGCGCCCACCGGCTCCATGCGGGAGTACCGGCAGATCCACGACGAGACCATCGAGGGGCCGTTCCCGGTGGGGCAGATCGCCATCGAGCGCGAGGTGGGTTACCTGGCGGTGTACTTCGGGCCGCGCCTGGTGAAGCAGGTGGAGACCGTGTTGGGCCAGGAGGTCGCCGGCAAGCTCACCTTCCTCAATGAGCACGTGGCCGTGGACGTGGGCCATACCCTGCTCAACGAGAAGATGCTGGAGGAGGCCATCACCCGCTCGCCCGAGCAGGGCCGCATCTATGCGGAGACCGGCGCGCGTGCGATGACGGCGTACATCCACTTCCTGGGTGAGTGCCTGCGCATCGCCGAGGCGCAGGTGGCCGCGCGCGTCATGGCGTAGGGGGTTTCCACTCCCTCGGGGTTCCACTCCCTCGGAGGGGTGGGGCTCCTGGCGCGCCGATGACCCCGGTTGGCGTCTATCTTCAAGCCCCTCCCTTGTCTCTCCCTGTAGAACCGTTGATACAGGTAATCCTGTAGAGCGGTTCCAGAATAGAGAGAGGGAAAAACCATGATGACTTGGAATGGGGGCAGGAGCGTAGCCGCCTGGGTGGCCGCGCTGCTGTGGGTCACCATCTCCGTGGGCTGTACGACGCAGGATCCGGGCTCCCGGAGCGGGAGCGCGGAGGTTCGCGTCACGCTGCCCCAGGCGCTCTCGGCGGCGGACGTGAAGCGCGTGCGTGCCGAGGTGCGGGGGCCGGGCATCTCGTCTCCCATCTCCGCCGAGCTCGTCCAGGTGGGAACCACGTGGCAGGGCACCGTGGGCGGCATCCCCGTGGGACCCGAGCGCGTCATCGACGCCTACGCGTTCGATGCGTCGGGGCGGGTGCTCTTCCAGGGGAGCTCGTCTCCGCTCACCGTCGGCGCGGGGGGCACGGCGAGCGCGTTCCTGCTGCTGCAGCAGGTGGACTCGCCGCCGCCCTTCTATAACGAGGCGCCGCAGATCACCTCCATCGTGCTGTCCTCCAACTCGGCGAATCCGGGGGGCATCCTCTACCTGTCGGCCACCGCGGTGGATGCCAACGGGGATGCGCTGAGCTACTCCTGGACGGCGGCCGCTGGTTTCTTCAGCGA
Organism: Archangium sp. Cb G35; assembly: GCF_001896145.1. Classification (NCBI taxonomy): domain Bacteria; kingdom Pseudomonadati; phylum Myxococcota; class Myxococcia; order Myxococcales; family Archangiaceae; genus Archangium; species Archangium sp. Cb G35. Next base: position 229,679 of record NZ_MPOI01000020.1, on the reverse strand, counting down.
TCCCACGTCCAGCGTGACCTCCTGGACGGCGCCCTCCACCGAGGGGACGCATCGCCTCCGCCTGGAGGTGACGGACGCCCGGGGGACGAGCGCCTCGGTCAGCTTCGACGTGTACGTCATGACGGATGGGGTTTCCGGGAGCGTCGACGTGACGGTGGGCTTCAACACCTGGCCCGAGGTCCGCACCATGCAGGGGACGCCGTCCGTCCTGAGCCCTGGCACGGCGACGCGGTTATCCGCCACGGCCGTGGACGTGGACGGGGACCCCCTGAACCATTACTGGTTCACCGACTGTAGTGGCACGTTCGACGACGCGGCGGCCGCCTCGCCCTCGTTCACCCTGAGCGAGATGCCGCCTTCGGGCCGTTGCTACTTCTACGTGTCGGTCCTGGATCCGAACGGCGGCTCGCACTCGGGCACCCTCGCCCTCCAGGCGGGGACCACCCCACGTGCCAACGTCATGCCCCAGATCGGTAGCACCTGGCAGAGCCTCTCCTCGGCCAGTGGTGGCGAGATCGTGACCCTGGGCCTCAATGCGCATGATCCCGATGGCACCTCCGTGAGCTTCTCCTGGTCCGCGTCCGCCGGAGAGATCCAGACCACCACCTGGACCAGCACCTCCAGCCAGGCGACCTGGTTGGCGCCGTCGTGCCTCGACTCGCCGGCGTACATCTACGCCCAGTTCACGGACGCGGATGGGGCCTCGCTGGTCTACGGATTCACCGTCCATCCGGAGCCGGGCTCGGACTGCTCGGCGCTGGCGGTGAATGGCATCCGCAACATCTACAACCTCCCGGGGGACACGATCATCTCGACCCCGGCTGATCTGAGCGCCATCCCCATCGGAGCCTATGTGCCCTCCGCGGATGGCTCGCGCTTCGTGTACGTGGCGGGGACGGGCCGGTCCGATGGCACCTTCACCATTCCCGGCGTGGAGAGGACGCCCTACTACCTCCGGTACGGTTCCACCTGGATCTGGACTCCCAGCCGCTTCGTGGACCTGAGCTCCGCCAGCCTCGGCCGCCCCGGTGTGGAGCAGGAGCCCGCGGGCACCCAGCTCGCCTTCGAGCTCGACGGACTCACGCCCTGGCAGTCCTCGGATGCTCTGCAACTGCACGCGACGGGCCCGGGCATCGGCTATTTCACGTTGGCCTGCGCCTACGACTTCATCTGGCCGGACGACGGTGCGACGAGCCTCACGGGCTCCATCGACTACGGCAACGCCATGCGGAACTGCGGGACGGTGCCCGCGCGGTTCGATTCCTCCCTGGGGGACTTCTTCCACGTCACCCAGCACGTGAGCCGCATGGACTACTCCACGCTGCCCTCGGGCCTCTCGTTCTCCGAGCTGCGCAAGGCCTTCCAGGCCCATGACCTGTCGGGCCCGACGGATGGTGGCACGGGAGATGGCGGCACGTGGGATGGCGGCATGGTGGATGCGGGGATGGCCAGCCCGGGAACGTTGAAGGTGAAGGGCACGTTGCTGCCCCTGCCCACCACGACGCAGGTCTTCGACTTCCGCGCGTCGGAGTTCGAGGCCCTGGCGCTCGCTGCTCACTCCGGTGCCGTGCTGGTGGAGGAGGTCGTGAACCTGGGGACCCTGCCGTCCTACCACGAGTACGGTCAGTACGATGGCTACCCGGACCTCGCCAACGCCACCAACGCGAGCCCCGGACAGGGCAACTTCCCCGTGGTGTTCGAGTATGGCAATCCCTACCAGCCCTATTGGCCGAAGATCGTCATGGCCTCGGCGAGCGCCGTCTCGCCCTTCTCGGTCGACCTGGCGGATGGTGGAACGTCCCGCCCGGCCTGGTACTCGACGTCGGTCTTCTCCCAGTCGCCGGTGTGGGAGGGCTCGACGCAGCCGATCATCCCCATGGTGGGTCCGCCTCGCGACCTGCGCGTCAACGGTGTTCCGGCCTCCGGTGGCGCCCCCACCGTCTCGACCGTGGGGACGAGCCCGACACTGAGCTGGACCGCGCCCTCCATCGGCGCCCCGACGCGATACCAGGCGCGGCTGTATGAGCTCTACGCGACGTCCACGGGCGGCACGGCCCGGACGCTCCTGGGCTACTACACCACGCTGGACACGCAACTCCGCCTGCCGAGCCTGGTGGCGGGCAAGACGTACTTCGTCGTCCTGTACGCCTACGCGGTCCCGGGCACGACTCCGGACAGGCCGTTCCAGGACGGTCCGGAGTTCCACTACGCGTCGGTGTTCTCGGCGAAGTTCACGCCCTGAGCCGGTGCTTTCCGCCGGGGTGCCAGGTGCACTCCGGTGGGCTCCCGGGTGCGGCCGTGCTCAGGCCGCCTCGGGGACCTCGCGGAGGAGGACGATCTTCCCCCGGACTCCTCCGCGCTCCAGCAGTTCCTGACCGGCCCGTCCAGACAGCAGCGGCAGGCGGTGGGCGATCAGCGGCTGCACCTTCCGCTCCGCGAGGAGCTGGAAGACGCGGGGGAGATCCTCGCGGAACGGCCCTGGATCCTTCCGGTAGATCTGGGTGATGCCGTAGAAAGCGGGACGGCGGCCCCGGAGGCGCGCGCCCACGAAGAGCGCCAGCATGCCGGAGAGGGTGCCCAGGTTGTCGCGCACGGCCTCGGCCTTGGGCGCGCAAGGGAGTCGGGCTGGCGGTGCTGCCAGCCGGGTGGGCCCAGGTCGAGACGGAGCTGGAGCGCCTCTTCGACGTGCCCGAGCTCCCGCGCCGGCCGATGTGGTTGGTCATCCAGCCCGAGGCCTGGGAGCGTGCCGCGGTCCGGGTGGTGGCGGCGCGTCTCAGGGAACTGCTCGACCCGGGATAGGCAGGCCGTGGACTGCGTGACGCTGGGCCGTGCGGGCTGTCACGTGGACGCCGCGCCTGACAAAGCTGTCTGTGATTGGCAACGGATTTCCTATTCCCGGCTGTCTTTGGCCCCTCGTCTGTCCGCCTGCTCTCCGCGCGGGCATCGACGCAGCGTGTTGATTTGAAGACAAAGCTGAGGGATGCTCCGTGCGCCTTTGACAAGGAGTCAAAGCCTCACAGTCGCGTGCAACTCCTTTCGTTGATCAGGGCAGGGCCCTGGTTGGCGCAACGGGAGAGCCGCTTCTCGCAAACACCTCTGGTCCGATGTCCACCGGCCACCCCATGTGGTCCGGGTCCACCCCCTGTCTGTCTCGAGCTCGATGGAGAGCCCCTACATGAAGAAGACCCTCCTGCTGGTTGAAGCCCTGATCGCCCTCGCTGGTGTTGGCTGCGGAAACGCCGATGACCTGAGCCTTGGCGAGCCCTCCGAGACACTGGGAGTCGCTTCGGACGCGCTGACCGCGCCGAACTGCGTGCCCCTCACCGCGACGTCGGTGATTGCCAAGGGGCATGACGGCAACGTGCCGGCCAATACGATGGACGACCAGTTCGGCACGCGCTGGAGCATGTTCGGCAAGGGGTCGTGGATCGACTATGACCTGGGTGCCTCGAAGACCATCTCGGGCGTGACCATCGCGTGGCACCAGGGCAACCAGCGCGCCAGCAACTTCCGCGTGACCGTGTCCTCGGATGGGATGAACTACACGCAGGTCTACTCCGGAAAGAGCAGCGGTACGACGACGGGGGCGGAGACCTACTCCTTCGCCCAGCGCACCACGCGCCGCGTGCGCATCTATGTCGACGGCAACACCCTGAACGACTGGGCCAGCATCGCCGAGGCCCGCGCGTGCGCTCCGCCCTCGTCCGGCAGCCCGGGCTCGGGCTCGGGGACCGGCGTGGTGTGGCGCGGCGACTTCGAGACGGGTGACCGCTCCCAGTGGAGCAGCACGCAGATGGTCAGCTCGGACCGGCTGCAGGTGGTGTCCTCGCCGACGCGGCAGGGCAGCCATGCCATCAAGGTCACCGTCCGCCAGGGGGACAACCCCATCAGCGCCAGCGGCAACCGCAACGAGCTGGTGCGGATGACGAACGAGAAGGAGGGCGACGAGTACTACTACCGCTGGAACACGATGTTCGCCTCGGACTACCCCAGCGCGAAGACGTGGCAGCTCTTCACCCAGTGGCACCACAGTGGCAACAACGGCTCGCCGCCGGTGGAGTTCTACGTCAACGGTGAGACCATCTACCTGCGCGTCAACGGCAGCACCGTGGTGTGGAGCACGCCGCTGGTGCGCGGTCAGTGGCAGGACTTCATCTTCCACGTGAAGTGGTCGTCCAACTCGAGCGTGGGCTTCGTCGAGCTGTACCACAATGGCCAGCTCGTGCTGCCCAAGCGCTCCGCGGCCACCCTGTACTCGGGGCAGACCAACTACCTGAAGGTGGGCCTCTACCGGAACAGCACCATCGTCCCGGTGGGCGTGGTGTACCACGACGGGTGGATCCAGGGCCGGAGCCTGCAGGACGTGCAGTAGCGCCGGCCCCGGGGGGGGCTCGCCGTCTACGGCAGCCCCGCCACCCAGCGCACGATGTCCGAGGTGGTCACCAACCCCGCCAGCGTGCCCCGGGAGCTCACCACCGGCACCCGGTGCACGCCCGCGTTGACCATGATCTTCGCGGCCTCGGTGAGCGACGCCTTCTCCGGCACGATGAGCACGTGCCGCGTCATCACGTCCTCGACGGTGGTGACATCCACCAGGTGCTGGCCGGAGGGTAGCGTCACGCCGGACTCGTCCTCCCCAGCGAGCCGCTGGCGCACCAGGTCCGTCTTGGACACCATGCCCAGCAGCCGGCCCTGCTCGTCCACCACGGGCATGCCGCTGATGGCGTGCTCCAGCATCAACTCGGCCGCCGTCTGCAAGCTGGTGTCCGGGTTGACGGCGATGACCTCCCGGCTCATGACGTCGCATACCGCCCACAGGGCCGGCGAGGGGAGCGGCTCCGACTCCTCCAGCTCGCTCGGAAAGGGCATCGGGCGGTTGTTCATGGGGAAGGCTCGCATGGTCGTGCTCCTATCGGGGGCCCGAGCCGCGGCGGTCACTGCGTCCACGCGGCGGGAGGGCCTTGTGTGAGCCTCCTCCAGTGCAAGGGGAGCGCCATGCCCCTCACGAGGGGGGCCCGAGTGGGACGCGCGCAGGCCCTGCGTTGGAGCCCAAGACGCACGCAACGTCTGCGCGGCGCATCCTCTCGGGGCAGGAAGCCGCCGGGCCCGCATGCCCTCGAGGGCAGGGCCGTGGGGCAGGGGAGTGGTTTCGTCAGGCCCCACCCGTTTCGGCGTCCCTGGAGGGCGAGCACTCCCTCCGGGATCGTTCAACGGCAGGACCGCGGGCTTTGACCCCGCAGATGCAGGTTCGACCCCTGCTCCCGGAAACGCTGGAATCGAGCGCCGTGCTCAGCTCCCGAGCAGCTTCTTGAAGGAGCCATCCTCCAGCGCCTTGCGCGTATCGTCGAAGCCGCCCACGAGCACGCCGCGCACGAAGACCTGGGGGAAGGTGGGCCAGCCACTCCACAGCTTGATGGCGAGCCGCTGCTTCCACATGCCGAAGTAACTGCCGTACTCCAGGTAGGTGAATGGGATGTTGGCCTGCTCGAGCGTCTGGCGCACGCGCTTGACGACGGGGTTCTGCGCCATGCCCACCACCACCACGGCGTCTTTCTCCACGGCGGCGCGGACCTGGTCCACGATGTCGCGGTGGAATCCCTTCATGGCCTCGGTCGCGGAGGGGGTGCGCTTGTCTTCAGGAAGGAGGGGACGGGGGTCGGTCATAGGGGCGAGCACCTTAACATGGTGCGTCAGGAGCCGGTGTCAGGGTTCGAGGACCTCCGCGTCTCTATTGGGAGAGGGCGGTGGCCAGGCCGGAGACGGCGAAGCCGGGCGCGACGAACCCCAAGCATGCGATGGATGCCGGTTCCTCCGCGCGCTCGCCGGGCCTGGCCTGGCCACCGGCTCCCTTCCAGTTCCTATCGGGGAGCACGGGGTATCCACACCTACTGTCAGGGTGGTGTACAACAGGGGGTCGATGGAGCTCTCCCCGGTCAGGACCCACCTGTCGTCGCCTCTCTCGATCAACGCGACCTCGCTCGCGTCCGATGAGGCACGCGCCTTCCTGCAGGAGCGGCTCGAGCTCCTCTTCCGGTCCCTGTTCTTCCTCACCTCCGCCTTCTATGTGGTCACCTCCGGGGCGGCCGTCCTCTTCGTCGGCGTGCCCTGGGCCCACGCCCTGTTCGCGCCCAACTATGCCTTTCACCTGGTTGGCGCCTGCCTCTCGCTCATCCTCTGGATGATCTGCCGGAGGGGGCCCCTCTCCCTGCGCACCCTGTCCTGGGTGGACAGCGCCGGTCTGCTGGGCGTGCTCTTCCTGCTCAAGCTGGACGCCTACTTCGACGCGGATCCCCTGTCGCTGCTGCTCGTCACCAACGGCGCCCTCATCTCCCACTCCGTCATCGTCCCGAGCACCGTGCGCCGGGCGTTCTGGATTTCGCTGCTCGGCGCCCTGCCGGACGGAGCCGTCGTCGCCGTGATGTCCCAGGTGCGCCAGCATTCAGGCTCGGATGTGCCCACGCTGGATGCCGTGCTCTGGAGCGGCGTGGCCGTCTTCATGTCCACCCTCGTCTCCCAGGTCATCTACGGCCTGCGCAAACAGGTGCAGGCGGCGCGCAAGCTGGGCCAGTACACGCTCATCATGCGTCTGGGTGCCGGGGCCATGGGCGAGGTCTATCTGGCCAGCCATGCCCTGCTGCGCCGCCACACCGCCATCAAGCTGCTGCGCAACGACGCGGACGGCCACGGCATGGAGCGCTTCGAGCGCGAGGTGCAGCTCACCAGCCAGCTCACCCATCCCAACACCATCGCCATCTACGACTACGGCCGCACCGCGGACGGGCTCTTCTATTACGTGATGGAGTACCTGGAGGGTGTGGACCTGGATGGGCTGCTCATGGTGGACGGGCCCCAGCCTCCCGCGCGGATCATCCACATGCTGCGCCAGGTGTGCGGCGCGCTCGAGGAGGCACATGGGCTGGGGCTGCTCCACCGTGACATCAAGCCCGCCAACCTGTTCCTGTGCCGGCGGCGCGGCATGCCGGACCTCGTGAAGGTGCTCGACTTCGGGCTGGTGAAGGAGGTGGGCAGCGATGACCTGTCCGCCTCGCGGGTGCACATGGTCGTCGGCACGCCGCTCTACCTGGCTCCCGAGGCCATCGTCACCCCGGGGCGGGTGGATGCTCGCGCGGACCTGTATTCGCTGGGCGCGGTGGGCTACGCGCTGCTCACCGGCTGCCACGTCTTCGAGGGCCGCACCTCGGTGGAGATCTGCTCGCACCACCTGCACACGGCGCCCACGCCCCCGGGCGCGCGGCTGGGCCGGGAGCTGCCGAGGGACCTGTGCGACATCCTCATGCGCTGCCTGTCGAAGCACCCCGATGACCGGTTCGCCAGTGCCCGGGAGCTGCGCCTGGCGCTGGATGCGTGCGCGGACGCGGGGCGGTGGACGGAGGACGACGCCGAGCGCTGGTGGATGATGAACGGCTCCAACATGGAGACGGCCAGGCCCCGGAGAGACCCCTCGGGCCTCACCGGGACGCAGACGCTGGTGACGCAGCTGGTGGACCGCGTGGCGTAGCGCCGCTGCTCACTGCTCGGTGGCGAATTCCCGCCATATCTCGAGGAAGGCGCGCGGCGTCTCCAGGTTGGGCGAGTGTCCCACGCCCTTCATCACGTGGTGACGGGCCCCCAGGAGGCTGGCGCAGCGTTTGCCCATGTCCACGGTGGAGAGGGGATCCGTCTCGCCGCTCACCACCAGGGAGGGGAGGGCGTGCAGAGCCTTCAGGCGCTCGCCGGGGGCCCAGTCCACCAGGGCCTGGATCGTGGCGAGCGAGGCGTCGCGGTTCTGCTGGTGGCCCTCGTCGAGGAGCTGCTGCCACAGGGAGTCATCCGGGGCGCCCGGGGCCATGCCCCGCATGGCGGTCGCGAAGTACTCCCGGCTGTCGTGGAGGGAGAGCTGGTGCGAGGGCAGGTTGTACGCCGCGGGCATGCCATCCACCCAGGCGGGTGCCAGCACGGTGAGCGTGTGCACGCGCTCCGGGTGCTCGAGCGCGAGCTGCATCGCCACCGCGCTGCCGAGAGAGTGGCCGATCAGGTGCACCCGCATCAGCCCCAGGGCATCGAGCAGGCCGTGCAGGTCCGCCGCGTGCGTGGGGATGGACTGGGGGAGCGGGGGGCCGCGGGTGAGGCCGCGTCCGCGCAGATCATGGGAGATGGCGCGAAGGCCGGGTGGGATCAGCTCCATGAAAGGCTGCCACCACAGGCTCGTGGTCCAGTTGCCGGAAATCAGCACCAGCGGCGAGCCCTGACCGCGCTCCCGGTAGTGCACCTCGAGGTCTCCAACACGCTGCATGGGCATGGTGGAGCGGGAGCCTAATCTCCTTCAGGGAACATGGCCGTGCCCATTTCCCCACGGCCATTTCCCCGCGGCCCATTTCCCCCAGCCATTTACCCGCGGCCATTTCCCCTCTCCCCTCGGGAGAGGGACGGGGTGAGGGTATCGGGTGAACCCGGGTTGAACCCTCTGTCCCCATTGTGGGTCACGGGTTGGAGAACGGGCCCGGACACCCTCACCCCCACCCTCTCCCGGAGGGCGAGGGAGTGTGGCTCACAGCTCCTCGAGGAACTCGTCGTTGTACGTGTAGCGGCTGAGCCGCTTGACGAGCGCCTCCATGGCCTCCACGGGCTTCACCGCGAAGAGCATCTGGCGCATCTTCTTCACCTTCTCGTACTCCTTGTGGGTGAAGAGCTTCTCCTCCTTGCGCGTGCCGGACTGGCCGATGTTGATGGCCGGGAAGATGCGCTTCTCCGCGAGGAACCGGTCCAGCGTCACCTCGGAGTTACCGGTGCCCTTGAACTCCTCGAAGATGACCTCGTCCATGCGGCTGCCCGTGTCGATGAGCGCCGTGCCCACGATGGTCAGGCTGCCGGCCTCCTCGGTGGCGCGCGCCGCGCCGAAGATGCGCTTGGGCCGCTCCAGCGCGCGGCTGTCCACGCCACCCGAGAGCGTCCGGCCCGAGTTGTCCACTTCCTTGTTGTAGGCGCGTGCCAGTCGCGTGATGGAGTCCAGGAGGATCATCACGTCCTTGCCGCTCTCCACCAGCCGCCGCGCCCGCTCCAGCGCCAGCTCGGCGATCTTCAGGTGGTCTCCCGTCGGCCGGTCCGAGCTCGAGGCCAGCACCTCGGCCTTGATGCTGCGGCGCATGTCCGTCACCTCTTCCGGGCGCTCGTCGATGAGCAGCACCATGAGGTGGATTTCCGGGTGGTTGGCCACCACCGCCTGGGCAATGCGCTGCAGCATGATCGTCTTGCCCGTCTTCGGCGGCGCCACGATGAGGGCGCGCTGGCCCTTGCCGATGGGGGCGATCAGATCCATCACCCGCGTCACCATCTCGCGGTGGCCGTTCTCCAGCTTGATGCGCTCCACCGGATCCACGGAGGTGAGGTCCGCGAAGTGGGGCTGGCGGCCCACCTGGTCCAGCGGGCGGCCGTCCACCTGCTCCACGCGCTGGATGAGGCCCTTGTTGCCCTTCGTCTGCGCGAGCGCGTGGAGGTACTGGCCCGAGCGCAGCCGGAGTTTCTGCACCAGGTTCTTCGGAATCTCCGCGTCGTCCGGCGAGGGCAGCAGGTTGCGCTTGAGCTGCCGCAGGTAGGCGTTGGGGCCCTTCACCTCGGTGTCGAGCACGCCCTCCACCGGTGCCAGCGAGGGCTGGGGTGCCGGCTGATGCTGCCTCGGCTGCCCACCCTGGTGGTGCCCGTGCTGCCCGTGCTGACCCTGCTGGCCGTGCTGACCCTGCTGGGGCTGCTGCTGCTGGGCCTGCTGCTGCGCCATCCGCTGCTGGTACTGCTGCAGCTCCTGGGGCGTGAGGAACACCTGCTGCGGCTGGCCGTCCGGACCGGCCACCATGCGGTAGGCCTGCCCTTCCGGGGTGAACTGCACCTGGGCACCCCTGCGGCGACGGCGGCGGCGGCGGCGGCGGCCTCCACCCTGGCCGGGCGGGCCACCCCCGGGCTGTCCCTGTCCAGGGGCCGAGCCCTCGCCCTCGTCGGGGCCGTCATCGCCCTCGTCATCGCCGTCGTCCATGTCCGGGGGCGCCTCGGCGCGGGCGGCCATGGGGGTCGGGAGGTCTCGGGGGTCGCGGTTGTCGGTTTCGCTCATGGGTCTACGGAGTTCGGCGCGTCCCCTGGGAAGAAGTCCCCGGCCGGAGGCGCACGAGGTACAGCGGTCTGTGGGACAGAAGCCCGGCGCGGGGTCTTGGGGACAGCTCGCGCCTGGCACGAGCCACCCGCCGACCGAACCGCCGGCCCCTGGAGCGTCCCGGCGGCCTCGTGGGCCACCGGAAAGCGCTCCACAACATTAACAGAGGACCCGCCGGGCGCCTGGAGAATTTCGCCCTCCGTGTCCTCTTGGAGACGTCAGCGGACCCGCAGGGTGTAGGGCTGGACGGCCTTGAGACCCGGTTCCAGCAACCAGGGGGCGTCCAGGCCCGCCTCGCGCACGAGCGCCTGCACCCCGGGCGGCAGGGCGGGTTCCAGCACGGGCCCCAGGTTCAGCTCGGGAAGGGCGGCTTCGCCCACCCCGGGCTCTCCGCCCGGGGACGAGAACAGCCCTCGCGCGTCGCCCTCCATCACCAGGTCCAGCTCCTCCCGGGCGGGCACGCCGGCCCGTTTGCGCGCCGCCTCCACCGCTTCCATCAGGCCCCCCATGTTGTCCACCAGGCCACGCTCCTTCGCCGCGGTGCCCGCCCACACCCGTCCCCGCGCGATGGCATCCACCTTCGCCTTGTCCAGCTTCCGCTCCACGGACACCTGGGTGATGAAGTCGTCGTAGCTCGAGTCCACCCAGGCCTGCATCGCCTTCTGCTCCGCCTCCGTCCACGGCTGCCAGATGCCGAGCAAGTCGGCCATGGGCGCCCGGCTGATGGTCTCCTGGTTCACCCCCAGCTTGTCGCCCAGCAGGCCGCGCAGCGCGGGCTTGTAATAGAAGACGCCGATACTTCCCGTCAGGGTGGTGGGCGAGGCCCAGATTTCATGGGCGCCCATGGCGGCGTAGTAGCCACCCGAGGCCGCCACGTCCCCCATGGAGGCGATGACGGGCTTGTGCTTCTTCGCCTCCAGCACGGCGCGGTACATCAGCTCCGAGGCCAGGACGTCTCCGCCGCCCGAGTCCACCCGCAGCACGATGGCGGCCACCTTCGGGTCCCGCTGGGCCCGCTCCAGGGCGAGCACCACCGTCTCCGCGCCGGCGATCGCCTCGCCCCCCAGCGGAGGCTTGCGGCTCTTCCCTCCGGCGATGGCGCCCAGCACCTGCACCACGGCGATGCGGCGGCGCCCGGTCCAGCGCAGCTCCCGCTCGTCCCGGGGCGAGTAGGTGGGGTTGTACGAGGCCCCGGGCACCAGCTTCTTCAGCTTGTCCTCCAGCTCCTCGGGCAGCAGCACTCCGTCCACCAGCCCCAGCTCCCTGGCCTGGGTGGCGGTGAGGATGCCGGCGCTCCAGGCCTCCCGGAGGCGCTCGGGGGTGATGCGGCGCGCCTTCGTCACCGTCGCCACGTCATGGGCCACCTGGGTGTCCAGGTAGGCCTCGATCGTCTCACGCTGGGCGGGACTCATGTCGCGGCGGGTGAGCTGCTCGGGGGCCGTCTTGTACTCGCCCACGCGTGCCACGTCCCAGGTGACGCCCAGCTTCTCCATCGTCCCGCCCAGGGTCGTCACGTGGGCGGACAGGCCGTTGATGAGCAGCGACGAGGAGGGCAGCGCGTACACCTCGTCCGCCGCCGAGCCCACGAAGAACTCCAGGTCACCCACGTTGTAGAGCACCGCCAGCACCTTCTTGCCGGCCGCGCGCATCCGCAGCACCGCCTGGTGCAGCTCCTCGGCCTTGCCCCAGTCCACACCCGGCAGGCCCGACACCTTCAGCACCACGCCCTCGAGCCGTGGATCCTTCGTGGCCTCGTGCATCCACCGCGTCAGCCGCAGGTACGGGTCCGGCTCGGTGAAGCCGAGCAGCGACAGGGTTCCGCCCCGCTCCCTCAACTCGTCGTCCAGGTCCAGCATCGCCACCGAGCCCCCGCCGAGATTCAGGGGCGCGTACTTCTGGCCGGAGATGCGCACCGCCACCACATGGTCCGAGCCGCCGCCCTGGGCGCCTCCACCGGCGTAGGTGAGGCCGAAGTGCGAGCTGTCCAGCGTGGCGGCCAGTTGCAGCGCCACGGTGCGGTCACCCCCGAGCCCATGCGAGAGGCCCGCGCCCAGTCCGAAGCCGGGCACGATGGCGGCCTGCACCGTGTACGTGAGGCGCCCCTCGTCCCAGGCGCCCTCCGCGGCGAGGTAGTCCGCGCCCAGCGTCACGCGCTCGCCGAAGGGCCGCACGCCCACGGCCAGGCTGTAGCTGCGGGGCAGGGTGTAGGGCCCCTCCTCGGGAGCGTTCACGTCCTTCACCACCGCCGCCACGGAGAGGAAGCGCGTGGGGCGCACGGTGAGGCCCAGGTCGATGCCGTACAGCCTGTCCAGCGAGGCATCGCGCGAGGAGAGGTTGTGGTAGCCCACGCCCAGCGACAGCCGCCGGGAGCCGAGCGCCAGGCCGAAGGACGTCTTGCGATAGTCCGGCAGCCCCTGCCCGCGTATCCACTCCATGCTGAAGCCGGCGCCCAGGCCGCCCAGCGTCGTGCCCAGGTAGACGCCGTCACCCAACTGGTCGCGCACGAGGTTGCGCTCGTGCAGGTAGAAGAGCTGCGGGGGCCCCACGAAGCGCAGGCCGGCGGGGTTGACGGAGAGCGCGGTGGCTTCGTCCACCAACGCGGCGGAGGTGGGGGGCAGCGTCACCCCGCGCGGCGGCGTGGCGGGTTGGACGATGAGCCCCGTCTGTGCGAGCGCGAGGCCGGGGAGCAGCAGCAACAGGGAGAGGGCACGCATGGCCCTCCAGACTGTAGGCGCCGCGCTCCGGCGTACAAGCGCCGCGTCTCACCAATCTTCGGTACCGTTCACTCCCTCCAGCGGATCGCCCTTCTTGCCCTTCTTCTCCTGGTCGCGCCGCTTGCCGCCGCGGTCCTCGCGGTTCCACTCGTCCATGCCGTGGCTGTTCTCCAGTGGATCCGAGGACTTCACCCGCTTCTCCGCGCCGCCCTCGGCATTGTTCAGCAGGTGATTGACCAGCCGGGCCATCTCCGACTTGAGCTGGCCGAATTCGTCGCCCTGCAGCACCACGCGCCGCACGCCGAGCCGCTTGCCGTCCTTCATGTCGAACAGGCCCAGCACCAGCTCGGTGGTGCCGCTGTCCGGAATGTCACGCACCGTGCCCACGAAACCCCGCTCCAGCCCGAGCGCCTTGCCCAGCCCGGCCACCGCCTGGCTGGAGGTGGCGTTGGCGCGCATCACCTCGTTGGCCACCGTGTCCAGCCGGGCGTCATAGGCCTTGTAGTCGTCCGTGGGCTGCAGCGCGGCGCTCGCCTCCACGTCATCCGGGCTCACCTCGAGCAGCTGCCCGTACACGCGGAAGCCGGCGCGCTCCAGGCGCAGCAGGTGCTTGCCCACCGGCAGCGTGGACACCGTCACCGGGGTGTAGCCCTTGAACTCGTTGTCGATGTAGACGCGCGCCCCGGCCGGACGGGACTTCACCGTCGCCCCGCCGCGCAGCGCCGCGTGCACGCCCGTGGCCACCTGCACCCGGAGCGCGATGAAGTCGCGGCTGTAACGCTTGGTGTCCAGCTCGTAGGTGGGGTTGAGCGCCATCAGGTCCAACAGCGCCAGCTTCGTCTCCTCGACGTCACCGCGCTGGTGCATCACCGCGGCGTAGAGGGCGGTGGCGTCACACAGCGGATTGCACGAGGCCGTCATCGCCGGAGCCGCCTTCTGCAGCTCCTTCATGGTGGCGCGGATCTTCAGCTCCGCCTCCTCGTACTGCTTCTTGTCGAAGGCGGCGAGGCTCTCCTCGAGCCCCTGCTTGCCTCGCTTGAGCGCGACCAGCGCCTCGTCGTCCTGCGGCAGGCCGAAGAGATCCTCGGGCTTGCGCAGGGTGTAGCCCTGGAACTCGGTCAGGGCCTCGTTCATGTAGCTCTCCATCTTGGGGCCGCTCGACTCGGCCGTGGGGTCCATGGGGACGAGGAGCGAGGCGATGCGCTGGGGCTTGGGAGGCGGGGGAGCCGCCAGCGCGAGGGAGGGGAGCAGCAGAAGCACAAGGGCTTTCATGACGTGGACCTCGGGGAAGGGCCGTGAGGGGTGCTACCAACCAGCACCGAAGTTGCCGAGCCGGATGCCCAGGGGTTTCTGGGGCTGGGATGCCAGCAGGATGCCCGCGGTGGTGGCCGCCGCCACCCCGCCCACCGCCGCCCAGAACCAGGGCTTCTTCATGACCGCGGGCAGGGCCAGGGGCAGCGAGGGGCCAGACACGTGCTGGCCGGTGAGGAAGGCATGCACCTGCTGCACGGCGGAATCGCGGCTGCGGGGCTCATCGGGATGGAACTTCACCCCGCGCAGGCGGTTCTTCATCTGCACGTCCCAGGCATACAGCACGGCCTCGGTGCGGCCACCGCGGTCCTGCTCCATCCGGGCGAGCACCACGTAGCGTGCGCCGAGCTTCTCGCCGAGCTCCGCCACTCCCTTCGGGAGCGTGTCGGACGTGAGGGAGCGGGAGGCGGACACGTTGGCGGCCAGCTCACGCACCGCGGCGAGGCCCGGGGTGGGCTCCAGCGTGGGGCGCAGCTCACCGCGCTGGGAGGGCGCCACCTGATGGAAGACGCCGAAGGGGACGTAACCGGGGAGGGTGAGCACCACCGGGTGGGAGCCGGGCGCGAGCTCCACGTCCTTCAGCGGCGTGGTGCCGAGGCTCTCGCCCTTCACGGCCACCTGCGCGCCGGAGGGCACGGAGTCGATGGCGAGCGTGCCGCGCGGCTGTTGGGACAGGGTTTCCTTCGCGGCGCTGAAGGCGTCCTGCACGTCCTGCCCGAAGAGCGCGGACTCGGGCTGGCGGGAGGGAGCCAGGAGCTGCGCCCGGACGAAGGCCTCCTGCGCTCCGGCGGTGTCTCCGTTGAGCAGCCGCGAGGCGCCCAGGAACACGTAGACGCGGCTCAGCCGCTCCGGCTTCGTCTCCACCGGGTAGCGCTCGTAGAAGGCCGCCGCCTCGGCGAGCTTCTTCGCCGCGGCCTCGGGGTCCAGGTTGTCGTAGAGGCTCTTGCCCTCGTCGTAGAGGGCATCGCCCTGCTCCAGGGGGGCGGGCGGCGGGGGCGGGAAGAGGGCACCGAGGTCCACCAGCCGCACGCCCGTCTGGTCGCCGAGCGCGGCACGCAAGTCCGTCTCGGCACGGATGGCGGACGGGGTGGCGTCGGGCTTCGCGGGGACGGCCAGCACCGCGACCTGGCCCGCCCAGGTGGGGGGCGCGGGCTGGGCCGCTGGGGCCGGACTCACGGAAGCGGTTTCCATGGGAGCGGCCGGGGCCGGCGCGAGCGTTGTCCGGGGGGCCACGGGTGTATCCGCGGCCGACGTGGGCTCCTCGTCGGCGGGAGTCCCGGTGGACTCCGGGGCGGGGGCATTCTGCTCGGCGGCGGGCGCCTTCTTCTTCGCCTTCCGGGCCGAAGCGGACGAACCACGGCGGGGAGCGGCCTCGGTGACTCCGGAGGCCGTTCCCAGCAGCAGCGCGAGCGAAAGGGCGAGGGGGGTCTTCAATCGCACGGGGCATGATGCTAGCCGAGCCGGGGGCCCGCGCACCATGCCCCGCCCGGGGCTGCCTGGGTCCTACACGTCCAGGTCTTCGACCTCGTTGGCGCTCTCCATGATGAACTTGAAGCGCGCGCTGACATCCCGGCCCATCAAATCGTTGATGACCTGATCGGTGAGGAGCGGGTTGTCGATGGTCACCATCAGGCTCTGGCGGAGCTTCGGATCCAGGGTGGTCTCCTTCAGCTCGTCCGGCGTCATCTCACCCAGACCCTTGAAGCGCATGACGCTGGGCTTGGCGTTGCCCTTGGTCTTCTCGCGGATGATCCGATCGCGGTGGACCTCGTCGAGCGCCCAGTACGTCTCCTTGCCGATGTCCACCCGGAAGAGGGGCGGCTGGGCGAGGTAGATGTGCCCCTGCTCGATGAGCGGGCGCAGGTGCCGGTAGAAGAAGGTGAGCAGCAGCGTGGCGATGTGGTTGCCGTCGCTGTCGGCGTCCATCATCAGGAAGATGCGGCCGTAGCGCAGCTTGGAGATGTCGAAGTCGCTGCCGATGCCGCAGCCCAGGGCGCTGACGATGTCCGTGAGCTCCTTGTTGCCCACCACCTTGTCGGTGGAGGCCTGCTCGGCATTGAGCACCTTGCCGCGCAGCGGCAGGACGGCCTGGGTGCGCCGGTCCCGGCCCTGCTTGGCGCTGCCACCTGCGGAGTCACCTTCCACGAGGAACAGCTCGCTCTGCGCGGGGTCGGTCGAGGAGCAGTCCGCCAGCTTGCCCGGCAGGTTGAGCCGGTGGCTGACGGCCGTCTTGCGGCTGATGGCCTGGGAGGCGGCGCGGCTGGCCTCGCGGGCGCGGGCGGCCAGCGTGATGCGGGCCACCACCGACTCGGCGATGGACTTGTTGTCGTTGAGCCACTTCTCCAGCGCGGGGCGGATGACGCCGTCCACCTGGGCCGAGGTTTCCGGGTTGTTGAGGCGCCCCTTCGTCTGGCCCTGGAACTGCGGCTCCACCACGTACGTGGAGAGGATTGCCGTCACGCCCTCGCGGATGTCCTCCGCGGTGAGCGTGACGCCCTTGGGCGAGATGTCGTGCGTCTCCATGTAGTTGCGCACCGCCTTCACCACGGCGCTGCGCAGACCCGCCTCGTGCGTACCGCCCAGCGGCGTGGGGATGCCGTTGACGTACGAGCGGATGTGCTCGTCCGTGGCCTCCGTCCACACCAGCGCGGCCTCCAGGCGCACCCCGTTGTCACGCGAGTGGTAGAAGATCGTCGTGCTGCCCGAGGGCACCACCGCCTTGCCGCGCTCGGCCACCACTTTGGTGAGGTACTCGGCGATGCCGCCGTCGTGCTTGAACTCCTCCTTCACGGCGGGCGTGGCCGTCTCATCCTTCCAGATGACGGTCATGCCCTTGTGCAGGTAGCTCTTCGCCTCGAGCCGCTCGCGGATGAGCTTCGCGTCGAACTTCAGCTTCTCGCCGAAGATCTCCGGATCCGGCTCGAAGGTGATGGAGGTACCGGTGCCGCGCGCGGGGCCCTCGGCCTTGAGCGGCGTCTGGGGCTTGCCGCGGCCGTACGTCTGGACGTGGCGCTTCCCGTCGCGCTTGATCTCCACCACCATCTTGCGCGCCAGCGCGTTCACCACCGAGCTGCCCACGCCGTGCAGACCGCCCGAGTGGATGTAGTTGCCCTGCTCGAACTTACCGCCCGCGTGAAGCGTGGTGAGGATGATCTCCACCGCCGGCTTCTTGTACTTGGGCATGATGTCGATGGGGATGCCTCGCCCATCGTCGGTGATCGTCACCGTGCGGCAGTCCTTGTGGAGGGTGACTTCCACGGTGGACGCATAGCCGTTGATGACCTCGTCCACCGAGTTGTCGAGGATCTCCCACAGCAGGTGGTGATAGCCCGTGCCGTCGGTACCACCGATGTACATCGCCGGGCGCTTGCGGACCGGCTCCAGGCCCTCGAGGACCTGGATGTCCGCGCCCGTATAGGTCGTCTTCTTGGTCGTCGCCATGACAGTCTCCGGCTATTCCTTCTTCTGCTCCGGCAGCGGGATGTAGAGGGGCGCGCGCGCCACCTCCTTCACCGCGTCCTTGCGCGACATCTCGTGGCCCTTGCCACCGCGGCCCGTCACCTCGAACCTGCCCGTGTGCAGGACGAGCTTGCGGCCCTTCTGCGTCTCGAAAGCGACCCCCGCCTCCTTGTTGCCCGCTGGGGCCACCACGAAGTCCACCACCCGGTCGCCCTCGTCCACCTTGATGACGGTGACGCCCTTGCCCGGGCCGGCCAGCTCGTTGATCTCCGCCACCTTGCACACCAGGGCGGCGGTCCGCTCGGTGAGCACGCCCACCAGGTCCTTGTCCTCCACCGGCTGCACGCCGACGATCTCATCGCCCTCGCCCGTCTTGGCGTAGCGGCGCCCGGCGCGGGTGGAGAGCTCCAGGTGCGGGGCCAGCGGGAAGCGCATGCCCATGCCCTGCTTCGTGACTCCCAGCAGCTTCTCCGGGCGCCACAGGCGGGTGTCGAGCGACAGCGCGGCGACAATCCGCTCGCCGTCGTCGAACTTGAACAGCTTCTGCACCGGGTCGCCGTACCCCGTGGAGGCCGGCACGTCGTTGAAGCGCGTGACGTAGGCGGTGCCGAAGTTGCTGAAGAGGACCAGGTTCGCCCTCAGGCTTCCGGCGAGCACCGTCATCACGGCATCGCCCTCGCGCAGACGGGTGGAGGAGGGATCCTTCACCTCGCGCACGCGCTTGATCCACCCGTCGCGGGTGATGACGACGTGGGCGTCCTCGTCGGCGATGAGCGCCTCGGCGTCGAAGGTCATCTCCTCGGCACCGCCGCGGCTCACCTTGGTGCGGCGCTTCTGCATGCCGTAGGCGGCCTTCACCTCGGCCAGCTCGTCCTTCACCGTGGCCCACAGGCGCGGGTTGCTCTTGAGCAGGGCCTCCAGCTCCTTGATCTGCTTGCGCTTCTCCTTCAGCTCGTTCTGGACCACGAGGATTTCCAGGCGGGCCAGCTTGTAGAGCTTCATCTCCAGGATGGCTTCCACCTGGATCTCATCCAGCTTGAAGCGGGCGATGAGCTTCTTGGCGGCGTCCTGCTTGCCCTCGGAGGCGCGGATGATGCGGATCATCTCGTCCAGGGCGTCGTAGACCTTCTCGAAGCCCTCGAGGATGTGAACGCGCTTCTTCAGCTCGTCGAGCTGGTACTGGATGCGCCGTTTGATCACCTGCAGGCGGAAATCCAGGAAGTACTGGAGGATCTCCTTGAGCCCCAGACGCTTGGGGGTGCCCACCTCGGGGTTCTCCGGGTTGGGCACGAGGCAGGTGAGGTTGACGTTGAAGTTCGTCTGGAGCGGCGTGTTCTTGTACAGGTACGCCATGGCCAGCTCGTGGCTGGCGTCCTTCTTGAGCTCCAGGACGATGCGCACGTCCTTGGTGGACTCGTCGCGCACGTCCACGATGAGCGGCAGCTTGCGCTCGCGGACGATCTCCCCGAACTTGGCCACCAGCGTGGACTTGTTGACCGTGTAGGGGATGGAGGTGATGACGATCTGCTGGCCGCCGCGCTTGAGCTCCTCGAGCTCGTACTCGCCGCGCAGACGCACGCTGCCCTGGCCCGTCTCGTAGATCTCCTGCAGCTCCTTCTGGGAGTTGAGGATTTCGCCGCCGGTGGGGAAGTCCGGACCCTTGACCCACTTGAGCAGCTGCTTGACGGTGAGGGTGTTGTCGTCCACGAGCGCGGTGAGCGCGTCGCACAGCTCCGCCAGGTGATGGGGCGGGATGTTGGTGGCCATGCCCACGGCGATACCCGTGGTGCCGTTCATCAGCAGGTGGGGAACGCGCGAGGGAAGGACGATGGGCTCGGTGCGCGTGCCGTCGTAGTTGGGCCGGAAGTCCACCGTCTTCTGGCTCAGCTCGTTGAGGAGCTCGTCGGCGAGCTTCTCCAGACGGCACTCGGTGTAACGGTAGGCGGCGGCGGCGTCGCCATCGAGCGAGCCGAAGTTTCCGTGGCCGTCCACGAGGGGGTAGCGCAGGGAGAAGTCCTGCGCCATGCGCACGAGGGCATCGTAGATGGCGGTGTCGCCGTGCGGGTGGTAGGGGCCCATGATGGCGCCGACGACCTGGGCGCACTTCTTGTACTTGGCGTCGTGCGTGAGGTTCAGGTCGTTCCACATGCCGTAGAGGATGCGGCGCTGAACGGGCTTGAGGCCGTCACGTACGTCGGGCAGGGCGCGCGAGGTGATGACGGAGAGGGCGTAGTTGAGGTAGCGGCGGCGGGCCTCATCGGCGAGCGCGGCGGGCGTGGCACCACCGCCACCGCCTCCCGCGGCCGAGGCGGTGCCATCGCCACCGCCGCCCGAGGCTCCCTGCTTCTTCCGCGTCTTGTTATCCGCTTGTGCGAGCATGCTCATGTGTTCAGGTCAGGACCATCCGTATCCCTCTAAAACGCGGGGCGCGGCTCGCGCACTCCGGGCCCGGGACGGAAGGTGATGAGCCGGCGGGAGTACCACGGCCCACTGTGAAAGGGAACAAATTCGAGGGGTTGCAACGCCTCGGGGGTGGGGTGTCTATACATATGTTCAGTATCTGGGGCCAGAAAATCGAGTGATGAAGGGCCTCCAAGGTGAGGTCATCACGCTCGTCTGCCTGGGTTGGGACCGGGACGAGGGGTGGGAGTGGGCCGTACGGGCGGTAGGGTCCAACAGCGATGAGGAGATATTGCCTCGGGGGTCTGACACAACCTGCGTGGTTCACCTACCCGGCAGGACTTCAGGCGAGCGGAGGAGCGTGAGCACGGGCGTTGAGTTCCCCTGGCGGGAGGCCATGCGCTGGGAGCCCCCCGCTCGTTCAACCCTGGGTGCACAATGCCGGGCATGACGACCCAGGGTGCGACGAGCAGGCTTCCGACCCTCTTCATCCTCGTGGCGGGCAGCCTGTCGTTGGTCCTGCTGGCGGCCCTCGGGGCGCGCTGGCGGTTGGAACGGCGGGCGCACCAGGCCGCGGACGAGGTCGTGGCGGAAGTCCATGAGCGCCTCGCCGCCGCGGAGCGCGTGGTGCGCTCCTCCCATGTGGACGAGCCCCTCCCAGGTTCTCTCGCCGAGGCGCTCGGGCTGCTGATGCCGGAGCTCATCGCGTTCCATGACTCCGAGCCCCAGAACCCGGAGGAGGTGGACACGGCCTGCGCCGAGGTCCGCGACGGCGTACGTCCCGTCTCGGAGTTGCGCCGCGAGTGCCACGAGGCGGTCGATAGGGGCCGGCCGCTGATGCGGCGGACACTCGAGGCCTCCCGCAGGGAGGTGGGCGTGTTGCCCGAGGGGCTGCGCATCTTCGATGACCCCCAGCACCCCTACCAGCGCACGCTCTTGCTGCCGCTGATGCGCATGCTCAAGCTCGCCGCGCTCGAGGTGCGTCTCCAGACCGCGCGAGGAGAGGCCGACGCGGCCGTGGAGACCTGCCTCGATGGGCTCGCGCTCGCGCGGGACCTGTCCTACGGCAACGCGATCATCGGGTCGATGGTCTCCGCCACCAGTCATGGCTTCCTGTTCTTCTCCTGTGCCGAGGCGATTGATCGGGCCTCACCTGGCGGCCAGCAGCGGGCCGAGGTGGCGCTGCGGCGCATTCGCCCGAGCGTGGCCCCCCTCTCCACCTCCCTGCGGGATGAACGTGCCTATATGCCGCTCTGTCTGGCGGGCGCGCTGTTCGCACGGAGCCAGCTCGACGCGCTCCCGCCTGGAGCCAGGGCCGCGGCCATCGAGATGTCCGCCAAGAACCTGTTCGCCATGGACATGCCACCCATTCTCGCGCGCGAGGCGATGCTGCATGCGTGGCCCCTCATGCACGAGCGCATCGGTCAGGCCATCGCGGTGGTGGACCTTCCCCCGGACCAGCGCGCGCCCCGGCTCGCGGAGCAGACCCGTGCCATCATGAGCTCCTGGAACCCACTCGTCAGCGAGACCATCGCGGATTACGAGCGCTTCGCCGTGCGCGTGGACAAGCAGCGCGCGCAGTTGGATCTCCTGCTCGCGCTGGCGGTGGTGAAGCAGCGGCGCGCGGGGAGTGGCACATGGCCCTCCGGGCTTCCCTCCCTTTATCCCGGCCAGGAGGTGCTGCTGCCCACCGTTCTGGAGCTCCAGCCCGGTGAGGGGGACTCGCTGCTCCTCCTCCCGGAGGGCCAGACGCCCGAGCTTTCGGTCCTGGCGACGCCCTGAGCGGATTCCAGCGCGCCTTCAGTGGCCGCGTGCCTACTTGCTCTCGCCCCCGACGCGCTGGCCGCCCTGGCGTGCCGTTCCCCAGCCGCCGCGGCGGAAGATCATCACCTTGCTGTTGTTCGCACTGCCACTGAGCATGCCGGGGATGGTGGCCTGGAGCGCCTTGCCGCCGGGCGGGTGATACACGATGCGCGCCTTGCGGCCCGAGGGCACGTTGTTGCTCGCGTCGATGAGCAGGAACACCGTGTTGTCCTCGATGTGGACGCGGTCGGAATCGCGCCGGTGATCCAACTCGGCGATCAGCTCACCCTCATCAACGGTGCGGGCCCCGTCCGCGAGTTGCCTCACCTTCACGCGCAGGTAGTTGTCCGAGCTCGCACCGGACATGTCGCGCGTCCCCTGGACGATGATGGCCAGGTCCGCGCCGTTTTCGGGAGCCTTGTCGGAGAGCTTCAGGCCGGAGCGGGGGTTCGCATCCGTGTCGATCAGCACCGTCGCGTTGGCGCAGCGCGAGCCGCACTCCTGTCCGAAGGGGGGCTTCTGGAAGCGCAGCCGCAGCGCGAAGTCGCCGCCCTGGGGGCCCACTGTCGCGTCCACCACGACGGGGCGCTCCTCGTCCGCGGAGGGCGTGTGACGGAGGGTGGCCCGGTCCTTGGCCATGGCGCTCGTGGCGAGCAGGGTGAGGGCCAGGGGGAGCAGCGGTCTCTTCAAGGGTGTCTCCTCAGCGGGGGAAGGGAGGGGGCGCCATTCAAATGCGAAGCGCTGTTCCTCCTCAAGAGAGGCCCCCAGGTTTGCTCACAACGCATACACTGGAGGGCTGGACGCCGTCATGCAGTGCGCCGCCTGGAGGATTGCCCATGGAATCTCTGTACGTGCGCCAGTTGAAGCTCGGGTCGATGGACAACTTCGTGTACCTGGTGGGCCCGAAGGACTCGGACGAGGTGCTGGTGGTGGACCCCGCGTGGGACGTGCCCGCCATCGAGAAGGCCCTCGTGGAGGACGGCAAGCGCCTGGTGGGCGCCTTCGTCTCGCACTGCCACGGAGATCACACCAACGGGATACCCGAACTGCTCTCGAAACACGACGTGCCGGTGTACGCCCAGCGCGCCGAGGTGGACTTCTCGGTGGACCTGCGCGGGCTGGCGCCCGGGGCGCTGCGGCCAATCGGGCCGGGGGATACCCTCACGGTGGGCGGGCGGAGCTTCCAGGCCCTGCACACCCCGGGGCACACACCGGGCTCGCACTGCCTGCTGGCCCAGGACGCGCTGGTGTCGGGAGACACCGTCTTCATCAACGGCTGCGGGCGGTGCGACATGCGCGGGGGAGACCCGGAGGCGATGTACCGCTCGCTGTCCCAGGTGTTGCTCAAGGTGCCGGACAGCACCCGGCTCTTCCCCGGGCATGACTACGCGAGCGTGCCGGTGGCGGCCATGAGCGACGTGCGCCAGCACAACCCGTACTTCGCCTTCCCGGACGTGGCCTCCTTCGTGGCCTACCGGATGCGCCCGAGGCGCTGAGCGCTCCTAGCGGCGGCCGGAGGTCAGCGAATAGCCCAGGCCCTCGGGGCGCGCGGCGCGCAGGGACCAGCGGGCGAAGAGGCCGAGCAGCGCGAGCGAGACGAACGACCAGAGCGCGGCCCAGGCCCACGAGGGCACGGGGGTGAGGTGGGCTAGCCGCGCCGCGTCACTGACGGAGCGTGCGGCCCCGCTCCACAGGTCCGAGCGCAGATCGAACGCCACGTAGAGCGCGGAGAAGGCGGCGAGCAGGAGGTTGAGCATGTCCACGCCCCCATCCGGGAGGTACTTCGCCGCGAGCCCCAGCACGAGCGCGGTGCCCATGCAGAAGGCCAGGGTGAGGCCGTCGCCCGCGTAGAGGACCCCCATCACCGCGAGGCCCACGCATGCGGTGGCGAGCACGAGGCGGCGCATCCGGAAGCGGTAGGTGGCCAGCAGCAGGAAGGCTCCGGCGAGCGCGCTGCCCACGTAGCCGGCGGAGTACACGGCCACCTGCGCCATCAGGCCCTCGGGCAGATGGGACAGGCAGGCACTGGAGCCGGTCGCGGCCAGTGTGACGCGGTCCACCGCGCCCCCGGCGAGCAGGGTGGCGAGTGCGTGACCTCCCTCGTGCATCATCACCACCAGCAACTTCAGGGGCCACACCACGGGCGAGTCCCAGAAGTACCAGCCCGCGCCCAGGAGCACGAGGAGAAGGGCCACCCGGCCAAAGTCCAACTTGGAGCCGCTCGAGGTCTGCATCGCGGGTCCCAGAACACGTCTGTTCCCGGGTTCTTCCAGGGGCCTCCGCCCCCCTCCGGGGACGGCAGGAGGGTGGCCAGGCGTCGCGAACGTCCAAGACGGTCGCCTGCGGGCGGAAGACGCGGTAGGGAGGGGGCACGATGAAGAAGACGCTCCTGCTCCTTTCTCTCGTGGCTGCCCCGGCTCTGGCTGGGGAAGGGAAGTGGACCCCCCAACAGGTCCTCGAACTCGACCCGGCGTGGCTCAAGGCCCAGGGGCTCCAGGTGCCGCCCAAGCGGCTGTGGGATCCCAAGCGGGGCACGGGCCTGCTGGCCGGCGCGGTGAGCGTGAGCGGCTGCTCGGGCGCCTTCATCGCCGAGACGGGCCTGATCATCACCAACCACCACTGTGTCTTCTCCATCGTCCAGGAGCACAGCACGCCGGAGCGCGACCTCCTCGCCCAGGGCTACCTGGCGAAGAGCCGCGAGGAGGAGCTGCCGGGCAAGGGCTCGCGCGTTCTGGTGCCGCGCGGCTTCACGGACGTGACGAAGGAGATGTTCGCCGCGGTGCCCGAGGGTGCGGACGACCTCGCGCGTCAGAAGGCCATGGAGCGCAAGGAGAAGGAGCTGGTCGCCGAGTGTGAGAAGCGCCCGGCCACGCGCTGCCGGGTGGCCAGCTTCGATGGCGGGGTGCAGTTCATGCTGTTCGACTCGGTGGAGCTGGCGGACGTGCGGCTGGTGTACGCGCCGCCGCGCGCCGTGGGCGAGTTCGGCGGCGATGAGGACAACTGGACGTGGCCGCGCCACACCGGTGACTTCTCCATCATCCGGGCCTACTCGGCGCCGGACGGCTCGGCGGCGAAGTACGACGCCCAGAACGTGCCCTACAAGGCGGAGTTCTTCTTCCCCCTGTCCACCCAGGGCGTGAAGCCGGACGACTTCGTGATGGTGCTCGGCTACCCCGGCACCACCTTCCGCGCGCTGCTGGCCGAGGACATGGCCGAGCGCCAGTCGCGCTTCTACCCGCGCGTCATCGACGTGTACGGCGAGCTCATCCGCATCCTCAAGGAGGAGGGTGAGAAGGATCCGGCGGGGAAGCTCGCCGTGGCCCCGACGCTCAAGGGCATGGGCAACCGCTACAAGAACGCGGGCGGGCAGCTCGCGGGGCTCAAGCGCGGACGCATCGTGGAGAAGCAGCGCGAGGCCGAGGCGGCGGTGGTGGCCTGGGCGGAGAAGCGCAAGGAGCACGCGGGCGCGATGAAGGCCCGCTCGGAGCTGCTGTCGCTGCATGCGGAGAAGGGGAAGACGTTCGAGCGCGAGTTCCTCCTCGACGTGCTGCGCATGGGGTCCAAGGGTCCGTCGCTGGCGTTGACGCTGGCGCGGCTGGCGCAGGAGCGGGCGAAGCCGGACCTCGAGCGCCGGCCCGAGTTCATGGAGCGCGAGCTGCCCCGGCTGGCGGACCGGCTGGAGCGCGAGCAGAAGAACTACTTCGCGGCGGCGGACAAGCGGATGCTCCTCGCGCTGGTGCGGCGGGCGCAGGCGCTCGGCGAGGGCGAGCGCATCGCGGCGATCGACAAGCACTTCGGCCGGACGTACGCGGAGAAGGACGTGTCCGCGAAGATCGACGCCCTGTACGCCAGCTCCAAGGTGCTGGACCTGGCCGAGCGCCAGAAGATGGCCGGCGAGACGGAGGCGCAGCTCCGGGCGCGGAAGGATCCGCTGCTGGACTTCGGCTTCGGTCTGGCGGCGGAGGTGGTGGCGCTGGACGAGCTGAGGGATCGGCGCGCGGGAGCGAACGTGCGGCTGATGCCCCCGTGGCGCCGGGCGGTGATGGCGCATGCGGGCAAGCCGGTGGCGCCGGATGCCAACAGCACCCTGCGGGTGTCGTTCGCGAAGGTGAAGGGCTATGTGCCTCGGGACGGGGCCTTCTACACGCCGCAGACGACGCTGACGGGCGTGATGGAGAAGCACACGGGCCAGGTGCCCTTCATCGTTCCGGACAAGGTGGCCGCCGCGGCCGCGGCGAAGAAGTACGGGCCCTGGGTGGACTCGCGGCTGAAGGACGTGCCGGTGAACTTCCTGGCGGACGCGGACACCACGGGCGGCAACTCGGGCAGCCCCACGGTGAACGGCAAGGGCCAGCTGGTGGGCCTCAACTTCGACCGCGTGTGGGAGAACGTGGCGAATGACTTCGGCTACAACCCGGACGTGGCGCGCAACGTGAACGTGGACGTGCGCTACGTGCTGTGGATGTTGGATCAGGTCGAGGACGCGGACGGGCTGCTGCGCGAGCTGGGCGTGCGCAAGGGTCCCAAGGCCCAGGAGCGGCGCTGATGTCGGACGGGGCCGGGAGCAACCCGCCGCCCCTTCCGGTCTTCGGACCGGAGGAGAAGGTGTGCGGTAACTGCAAGCTGTGGGCGGCGCACTCGGTGGATCACCGGGGCTGGGTGGGCGTCTGCCGGTTGCAGGCGGAGCGGGGGCTGTTCCCGCCCTCGGCGCCTCTGTGCAACAAGTTCCTGCCCCGGGGCGTGGCCGCGAAGGCCGTCCCGGACACCTCGCGGCGCGAGCGGACGGTACGCGGCGTGGCGCCGGTGGTCCGGAGGCGGGAGCGGGATCCGAACGAAGTGGTGGACCTGGAAGGCCTGGAGCTGAACATGACGCGCGCGGAGTTGATGGAGCTGATCCGGGAGGCGGTGGGTGAGGGCGGTGAGGCGCCACCCCTGGCCAACAAGTGGGAGGGTGGCAGCATCAAGCTGGTGCCCGGCAAGACGGACGTGCAGGGCAAGGACCTGCCCATCGACGCCTTCTTCCACAAGATCGTCATGGTGCGGGACAAGCTGCGGGTGATGGAGCAGAAGCTCAACGCGCACCCGAAGCTGTCGGACGCCGAGAAGGTGGAGATGCAGAGCTACATCACCCGCATCTACGGCTCACTGACGAGCTTCAACCTGCTGTTCCGAGACAAGGAAGACCAATTCGTGGGTTCCAAGTCGGAGGACTGAGGACGAAGAAGAGGGAGCCCCTGTTCCCCAATTTCCCCTCTCCCCCCGGGAGAGGGACGGGGTGAGGGTGCCACGTATCCCGTATTCCAGGCCGTGGCACCCCCTTCACTTCACCACCGCAGCCTCACGGCTGCTGACCGCGCTCCTCCAGCTCGGCGAGGGCGCGCTGCCGGCCCCGGTGCAGGGCGCTTTTCACGGTGCCCTCCGGGATGCGCAGCATGGCGGCGATTTCCGGGTAGCTGTAGCCGCGCATCTCCCGCAGCCACAGCACCTGGCGTTGCTGCTCACTGACCTTGTCCAGGGCCTCCTCGAAGTGACGCTGCATCTCGGTGCCCACCGCGTGGGCCTCGGGGGAGGCCGGGCTCTCGGGCTCGTGCTGCAACCGCTCGCGGCGCTTGCGGGCCCGCAACCAGTTGATGCTGCTGTTCACCATCACACGATGCAACCACGTGGAGCACGACGAGCGGCCGTCGAAGCCGCCGGGGCGTTGGGCCAGCCGGGTGAAGACATCCTGCACCACATCCTCCGCCTCGTCCGCATCGCCCACGATGCGGCGTGCGATGGCCAGTGCCCGTGTGCGGTACTGGCGGTACAACTCGGCGAAGGGTGGAAAGGCGATGACCGCGGCATCCATGATGTGTGCCTCCTGAACACCCTCATCGGGTGTCTGGAGGTTGGAACGAATGGGCCGCGAAAAGGATCTAACGGGTGTGGAAGCCGGGAGCGGACCTACTCCGTCTCCTCTTCCTGGCGGGTGAGGCCCCACTCCTTGAGCCGTTTGAAGAGGGTGGAGCGGGCCACGCCCAGCTCACGCGCCACGCGCTCGCGGTTGTTGTTGCAGCGGCGCAGGGCGGCCTCGACGATCTGCCGCTCCAGCTTGAGGAGCATCTGCTCCAGCGTCATGCCGGGGGGCAGCTCGGGGACGGACACGCCCGTCTCGCGGTTCACCTCCTGGTCGAAGGTGATGTCCGGGGCGTCGATGGCGGCGCCCTTGCGCAGCAGCAGGGCGCGGTGGACCACGTTGCGCAGCTCGCGGATGTTGCCGGGCCAGGCGTGCTGCTGGAGCCGCTCCATGGCTTCGGACGTGAGGCGCACCGTCTGGCCCCGGGGCGAGTACATGCGCAGGAAGTGCTCGGCCAGTCCGAGGATGTCACTGCGCCGGTTGCGCAGCGGCGGCAGGTGCAGGGGCACCACGCACAGGCGGTAGTACAGGTCCTCGCGGAAGCGGCCGTCGCGGGATGCCGCCAGCAGGTCGCGGTTGGTGGCGGCCACCACGCGCACGTCCACGTTGGAGGGCTTGCTGGCACCCACGCGCTTGATTTCCCCGCTCTCCAGGGCGCGCAGCAGCTTGGCCTGGAGGTCCACGGGCAGCTCGCCGATCTCATCGAGGAAGAGGGTGCCGCCGTCGGCCTCCTCGAAGGCGCCCTTGCGTGCGTTGGTGGCGCCGGTGAACGAGCCCTTCTCGTGGCCGAACAGCTCGCTCTCGATGAGCTCCTTGGAGATGGCGGCGCAGTTGACGGGGATGAAGGGCTTGTCGGCGCGCTGGGAGCACGCGTGGACGGCGCGGGCCACCAGCTCCTTTCCGGTGCCGGACTCACCGAGGATGGTCACCGCCGCGGAGGACGGGGCTACGCGCTCGATGATGTCCACGAGCTGCTTCACGGACGGATCCGCGCCGATGATGCCGTGGAAGGACAGCTCCTTGCGGACCGGGGTGACGGACTCGAGGACGAGGTCCGTCTGGCCCAGGCGCAGCGTGGTGGGCAGCCCCACCTGCACCTCGAAGACGCGCACCGGGCCCAGCCAGGTGCCGTTGGTGGAGTTGGTGTCCAGCACGTGGAAGTGGCCATCGCGCCGGGTCACCTTGAGGTGACGGCTGGAGATGAACGAGTCCTGGATGACCAGGTCACAGGCCGGATCCTTGCCCACGGTGAAGCTGTCGGCGTTGAGCTTCTGGACGGTCTCGTTGGAGCCCTGCCGGATGCGCACCTGGGCGGGCTGCCAGCGCGAGGTGGAGTCGCGGGGCTGGAGCTCCGTGCGGTCACCCACCTCGGTGGCGGCGTCGGATTGGCCGCTGCCGTGAAGCCGGAACACGGCGCGCCACTGGCCGAGCGTGATGTCCGCGCCATCGGCCAGCTCGCCCTTCTTCATGGAGGCGCCGGCCACCTGGGTCCCCTTACCCGACAGGTCCTCCAGCGTGCAGCGCTCACCGTCGAAGACGAGGGCCACCTGCCGGCGGCTCACCTCGGGGTCGGGGATGACGACGTCGCTCTTCTCGCCGCGGCCGAGCACCATGCGCTCGCGCCCCAGCCCCACCCTCAACACCTCCTCGCCCCGACGAAAGAACACCAGCTCCGGCATCGAACCCTCCCTGAAAAGTCAGTTGCGGGGACACTCCTAATCCGTGGAGCGACCAGCGTGCAACCCACCCGGGATGATTTTTGAGGTAGTGTTTTCGAAGCCGACCCAAAGCATCGTCCACCTGGGAGACCCGGACCGGGAGGGGTCCGGGTCCACCGCGACAGGGGACTAAGCCCCTGGACACGGTTTCTGTCCACGTCGGTGGAGGCGCTGGCTGTAGCTGGCCAGCGCCCGCCGGATGGCGGCGAGCAGCTGCGCCAGGGTGTGGTAGCTGCGCTCGGGCATCTCGTACTGCTTGAGGACTTGAAACACCGCCTCGACCTCGTTGAGCTCAGGCGCATACGCCGGCAGGTAGTAGAGCGTCAGTCCCCGTCGAGCCAGGCGCGGCAACTGCTCGCGCACCTGCCTGCTGACGTGAATGCCCGCGTTGTCCAGCACCACCACGCAGGAGCGCGGGGGCGAAGCGAGCCGCTCGAGCAGGTGCAACACGTCGCGACTGGTCAGCGTGCGTGGGTGCACGAGGTAGCGCAGCGTGGGCCTGGAGCCCAGCGGCCTGTAAGCCACCAGCGCGTTGACTCTCCGCCCCTGGGGGTTTTCGTACGGGACGAGCTTACGCTGGCCGAGCGCCGCCCAGCTGTAACCCGTGGGCTGTGTCGGCGAGAAGCCGCATTCATCCAGGTAGTAGAGGTCTACCCTCCCTGCTCGGGCGTTTTTTTAGCCTGGAGAGATGACGGCGGGCACGTGCCACCTCGTCCGTCCGCTGTTTGTGGGCCAACGTCATTTTCGTGCGCTGCCAGCTCGCCCCCAGGTCCGCCAGATAGCGCCGCACCTGCCGGGCTCCCAGCCGCACGCCATGCTCGCGCAAGGCGAGCGCCAGCTGACCCGACGTCCACGTGCGTGGCTGAGCCAAGAGGGCGGCGAGAGCGGCGTGGACATGTTGGCGTTGGGCCAGGTCAGGTGGCGGCCCTCTGACTTGCCGCTCCAGGGCCTCTACCCCTTTGGCCTCAAAAGCGCGCAGCACACGCCGCACGGTCTTGTCGCTACATCCCAGGTGCTGGGCGATGAGCGGCGCGCTCCAGCCCTTGGCGGCCAGCAGCACCATGTCGACCCGCTCACGCACCCACCAGCCTGCATCAGGTGCGCGGCTCAGCTTTCGCAGCTGAGCGCGCATCTTCTCGTCTACCCCTCGCGGTCTCATCCCGGGGGTGGACAATATCTATGTCCAGGGGCTTAGACTTCCACCTGCACCGAGACGGCGTTGGCCGGTGACCCGAAGCCGAGGGCCAACAGGCCCATCCGCGAGTGCTCGATGCGTTCACTGGGGGGAACGCGACATGAGGCCAGCAGAGGCCCAGACGGTGGGCAATCCCGAGGGGAATGGGGAGGTCTTGAACCGGCGCCTGGCGGCCTGGGCCATCGGCACGGTGATGCTCACCCAGGGGCTGCTGGTGGCGCATGCATGGGGCAGGTGGCGGGTGGTGGGGGCGCTATGCGGGCTCTTCGCCGTCCGGGCGGTGCTCAACACGAGCCCCCTCTCCCGGCTGAATCGGGGGGAGCGCCTGCGGAAGGGGGAGCAGTGGACGCTGTTGCTCGGCAACCTGGCGCTGAGCGCGGCGGAGTCGCAGCTGGTGCACTGGAGCCTGCTGGGGTGGCTCAACATGATGCTCCAGGCGGTGATGCTGAATGGCGGGGCGCCGTCGAGGGAGGGGCTCACGGTGCGGCGGGTGGGGTTGGGGCTGCACCTGGCGGTGTCGGCGGGGCTGGGGCTGCGCGAGGGAGTGGAGCCGGGGACGGTGGGGCTGTTCTGCCTGGCGGCGTGCGCGTTCTACGGACTGGGCGAGACGCGCTGCCTGATCCTCATCGATGCACTGGAGGCCTCGAGGGAGAGCCACCGGCGGTTGGAGCGGATGCAGGGGCAGCTGGTGGCGCACGAGAAGCTGTCGAGCCTGGGGCTGCTGGCGGCGGGGGTGGCGCACGAAATCAACAACCCGATGGCCTTCGTGACGAGCAACGTGCGGCTGCTGAGCCGGGACCTGGCGGCGCAGCGGGAGCTGCCGGAGGAGCTGCGCGAGTACGTGGACGACGTGCTGCCGGCGACGCTGGACGGAATCCGGCGGGTGAACGCGATTGTCGCGGACCTGAAACGCTTCGCGCGGAACGATCCGGAGGCGCCGGTGGAGTTCGATCTGAACGCGGAGGTGTCGTCGGCGCTGAGGCTGTCGCAGGGGGAGCGCAGGGGCCGGTGCCGGATGGAGCTGGAGCTCGGTGCGCTGAGGCCCATCGTGGGCCAGCCGAGACAGATAGGGCAGGTGGTGTTGAACCTGCTGATGAACGCGGTGCAGGCGGTGCAGGCGCGGGAGGGAGTGGTGAAGGTGAGCACGCGCGAGGAGCCGGGGGAGGCGGTGGTGGAGGTGAGGGACAACGGGGTGGGGATGAAGAAGGAAGTGGTGGGGCAGTTGTTCCAACCGTTCTTCACGACGAAGCCGGTGGGGGAGGGGACGGGGCTGGGGCTGGCGGTGGCGTACGGCATCGTGACGGGGCACGGGGGCCGTATCGAGGTGGAGTCGGAGGAGGGGAGGGGCACGTGCTTCACGGTGCGGTTGCCGTTGGCGAGAGGCGAGTCCCAGCGCGGTACGTGAAGTCCCACCCCTCTCCCCTCGGGAGAGGAGCCCCCCGTCGTTCAAAGGGGGGCAAGCCCCCGGGGTGAGGGTGCCTGGGTCCCCGGGTTGAGCCCGTGCGAGGGCCGGGCCGGGCACGTGGCGGGAAGTCCAGGGAGAGTCCGTGGACGCACCCCGCCAGGGCCAGTGGGCCGCTGAGGAACGGATGCGTCAGGACTCGCGCGGCCGTTCTCCGTTCGCTCCTGGTTGCTGTGCCTGCGGATGAGCGCACCGGGGTGGGCAGGGAGCGCGGCGCAGGGGACGAGGGAGGGCGGCGGACACGGTGTCGAGAGGCCAGCCGCAGTGAGCCCGGGGCCGCGGGTGATACCAGAGGTGGCGATGCTGTTGCCGGTGGCGGACAGGGAGCAGGGCCAGTGGGCGCGGCTGAGCGAGTATTCGCGGCAACAACCCGGCGTCGCCTTCCTGCTGGGCCCGGTGCGCGGAGTGAGGCGCGAGAGCGGGAAGTGGGCCCGGGGTTTCGGGTCCCTACGCTCCAAGCCGTTCCGCCGGTCCGCCTCACGCTCGACGGGGTGACGCCACCCAGGTCGCGGAGGTGCGGGCGGGGGCGGCCGAGAAGAGCGCTGACGCAGCAACCCCCTACACCTGGACGACAGGGGCGGCGAGCGCCGGATCGGAAGCTCCGAACTTCGCGCGAAGAGGCGGTGCGCGGAGGCGTCGACATGAAGCTGCACTGGGCTCATGGGGCCGTCATGGAGTGGGACCTCGGCCTGTCGATGGAGGGGCGGCTGCGGACCCAGCCCGACTCCATGCAGTAGAGGAGCCCTCTTCGGCGGTGCTGGGAGAAGAGAGGCGAAAGACTGGCGGCTCCTTTCCCCCGGCGCCGCGGGACGCGGAAACCTCCTGGCTGTTCCACGTGGAACAGCCGCGCGGGGTGGGCTGGGCGGGGCAGGGGTCCACCCGGGCCAGGGACCAGCCCGTCCGCAGGGCATTGCCGCGAGCCCGTTCGGACAGAGCCACCGGACGCGGCGATCGCCGGACATGCTGCCCGGGGAAGCGCGTTCCACGTGGAACAGGGGAGGGGGGTTCGCCGGAGGCTGCGTGTTCCACGTGAAACGGCGTCACGGGCGGCACCCGGCACCTTCACTCGGCAGTGGCGGGCCGAGAGGCGGGCAGGGAACACGTGAGTCATGGCCCTCCCCCCGCCCTGTCTCAGAGGGGGGATGCGCAACACGAGCGTTCCTGGCTGGAGACGTTCCACGTGGAACAAGCAGGACCGGGCTCTACTCAGGGGGACCGAGCCGCTGCCCTGTCCTGGAGGGATGGGAACCCGAGCGGTCTCTCCAGCCGGAAGGCGTTCCACGTGAAACGCGCCGCCTGTGGTGGGACTGGGATGCCCCCTGTTCGGACTGACGGCCTCGCGAGGCCGTTCCTCGTGGAACAGGAGACCCATTCCAGGCGGGAAGGGCGAGGGGGTTCTGGTGGGGTCCTGGTTCCGGAAGGGATGCGTCCCGGCCAGGGCTGTTCCACGTGGAACAAGCAGGACCGGGCTCTAACTAGGGGACCGGGCCCGCTGCCCTGTTCCGGCGGGAGGGGAACCCGAGCGGCCCCTCCAGCCGGAAGGTGTTCCACGTGGAACGCCCCGCCAGGGGGCGGAAATGGGGAGTCCCTGGTTCGGACTGAATGGACGGCTGGGAAATCCTCGTGAGGACGTTCCACGTGGAACAGGGAGGCCACGTCAGGCGGTAGGGGCGGGGTGTTCTCGCTGGAGCCCTGGTGTCCGGAGGTATCCCGGCCAGGGCTGTTCCACGTGGAACAAGCAGGACCGGGCTCTACCCAGGGGACCGGGCCCGCTGCCCCGTTCTGGCAGAGGGCGACCCGAGGAGCCTTTCCGGCCGGAAGGTGTTCCACGTGGAACGCGCCGCCTGGGTGCAGGGGAGCACCGGGCCCGGACGGGTGGCTCGGGCTCCCCGTGAGGGCGTTCCACGTGGAACAGGAGACCCATTCCTGGCGGGGAAGGGCGAAGGGGCTCTGATGGGGTCCTGGTTCTGAAAGGGATGCCTCCCGGACAGGTGTGTTCCACGTGGAACGCGCTGCCTGGGGGCGGGGCATCCCCGTTACGAACCGAATGGCGGCAGGGAAGCCTGCGCGAGGACGTTCCACGTGGAACAAGAGGAAGGGCGATCTACCTGGGGGAACCAGGCCCTCTGCCCCATCCTGGTGGGAGGGCAACCCGAGGGGCTTTTCTGGCAGGGGGAAGCACCGGACTCGGATGGGGGGCAGGGGAACCCTGACGAGGACGTTCCACGTGGAACAGGAGACCCGCCCCAGATGGATGGGGATGTTTTGGCTGGAGCCTGGTTCTGGGTGGGAGGTGTTCCGGGCAGGGCTGTTCCACGTGGAACAAGTGAGGGCGCGGTCCGCCCAGGGTGCAGGGGGCGCTGCCCTGTGCTGGCGGGCGGTGGGCTCGGGAGGCCTTTCCGGCCGGAAGGTGTTCCACGTGGAACGCCCCACCCGGGGGCCGGGGAGCACCGGCGCGGACTGGCAGCTGGGGAGCCCTCGCGAGGACGTTCCACGTGGAACAGGAGCCCCGCTCCAGGTGAAAGGGGAGGTTTCGGCTGGAGCCCTGGTTCTGGATGGGAGGTGTTCCCGGCAGGGTCGCGGGTTCGCGGACGTGCCTGATGGGGATGCGAAGAGAAGCCCTGACTCCTCCCTGGGGGAGGCCTCGTCCCGGGAACAGGGATGGGGAGCTGGGAACGCGGCCTGCTGCTTGAGTGGGGGGACGGCTCCGTGAGGATGTTCCACGTGGAACGATGGACCGGACGAATGGGTGCCGGGCCTTGGGCGGGAGGAGGAGCTTTCTGGCTGAGGCGTGTTCCACGTGGAACGGCGGAGCCTCGTGGACGCGGAGGCGTGTCCCGGCCAGCCGAGGTTCCACGTGGAA
The DNA here is from genome assembly GCF_001896145.1 of Archangium sp. Cb G35. Taxonomy (NCBI): domain Bacteria; kingdom Pseudomonadati; phylum Myxococcota; class Myxococcia; order Myxococcales; family Archangiaceae; genus Archangium; species Archangium sp. Cb G35. Next base: position 194,720 of record NZ_MPOI01000020.1, on the reverse strand, counting down.
CGGTGCGGGGCTTCGGGGTTCTTTCGCGGACCGCGGGGGCGGGGTTCTCGCGTCGGCCCCATGACCCTCACCCCAGCCCTCTCCCAGGGGGTGAGGGGGCTTGTCGCGGATCCAACCCGGGGTCCGGGCACCCTCACCCCGTCCCTCTCCCGGGGGGCGAGGGGAAATTGGCTCGGAGTGGAATCCGGCGTTCGCCGGGCGGATGTCAGGCAGGCGAGCTAGAAGTCTGATCCGGTCGCGGACTGGATCAGCCGTCGATTTGATGGATCAATACGCAGTCGCTACATGCCTCCCCCGCAGAGCCCCCGGCATCCCCGGGGCGTCGCAAGGATGGGCCACGTGGGTCGAATCATCTGCATCTCCAACCAGAAGGGCGGCGTCGGCAAGACGACCACCGCCATCAACCTCGCCGCCAGCCTCGCCGCCGCCGAGCGCAAGGTGCTCCTCGTCGACATGGACCCCCAGGGCAATGCCGGCAGCGGCCTCGGCCTCAAGCGCGAGAATCTCCAGGGCACCGTCTATGACGCCCTCCTCGGTGGCCGCCCCATCGGCGAGCTCCTCCACCCCACCGAGTTGCGCTTCCTCCAGGTGGTCCCCGCCACCCCGGACCTCACCGGCGCCGAGGTCGAGCTCGTCAACCAGGAGCGTCGCGAGTACCGCCTCCGCGATGCCCTCCGGCCCATCGCCGGGCAGTACGACTACATCCTCATCGACTGCCCGCCCTCGCTCGGCCTCCTCACCCTCAATTCGCTGATCGCCGCGGACTCCGTCCTCATCCCGCTCCAGTGCGAGTACTACGCGCTCGAGGGCCTCTCCCAGCTCAACCACACCATCGACCTGGTCAAGCAGGCCTTCAACCCCGAGCTGAAGATGGAGGGCATCCTGCTCACCATGTTCGACTCGCGCGCGAACATCGCCAACCAGGTCGTCGCCGACGTGCGCGAGTACTTCAAGGAGCAGGTCTTCACGTCCGTCGTCCCGCGCAACGTGCGCCTGTCCGAGTGCCCGTCCTTCGGCAAGCCCATCCTGCTCTACGACATCAAGTCCAAGGGTTGTGAGAGCTACCTGGCGCTCGGCCGCGAAATCATGCAGCGCGAGCCCAACCCGCCCCCCGCTCGCAAGGTCGCGTAGCCCCCGGGCCGCCTCCCGCCCGCATCCTTATATAGGCGGGGGCCTCCCAAACGCTGAATCGGGCTGGAGCGGTCCCCCGCTCCGCTCGCCCCCGCCGGGCTCCCGCGTCCCCCCGGCCGAGGTGCTGCCGTCCAGGGACGTGGCCGCCCGGGTGCTCCCGGGCCGGTAATGCCGGGCCCTCCCGGTGGAGACCAAGCAGTGCTGAACGGTGACAAGCAGAAGCGGGCGTTGGGCCGTGGCCTCTCCGCCCTCATCCCCCAGGCCGCTCCTCCTCCCGCCGCGGCCGCCGCGGCGGCGGTGGTGATTCCTCCCGAGCCTCCCGCTCCCCCCAAGGGCAGCGTCCTCAAGCTCCCCATCGAGGCCATCCACCGCGACACCCTCCAGCCCCGCCGCCACTTCGACGAGGAGAAGCTCCGCGAGCTCACCGAGTCCATCAAGGCCCAGGGCGTCCTCATGCCCGTGCTCGTGCGCAAGGACGGCGAGGGCTACAAAATCATCGCCGGCGAGCGCCGCTGGCGGGCCTCGCAGCTCGCGGGCCTGCATGAGATTCCCGCCATCGTGCGCGAGGTGACGGAGGTCGAGGCCTTCGAGCTCGCCCTGGTGGAGAACCTCCAGCGCGCGGACCTCAACCCCATGGAAGAGGCCGAGGGCTATCACCGGCTCGTCGAGGAGTTCGGCCTCACGCAGGACCAGGTGGCCCAGCGCGTCGGCAAGGAGCGCTCCACGGTGGCCAACGCCCTGCGGTTGCTCGGCCTGCCCCCCGAGGTGAAGAACATGGTGGCCGAGGGCAACCTGAGCGCCGGCCATGCCCGTGCGCTGCTCGGCGTGCCCCGCATCCCCGAGATGAACGAGCTGGCCCAGCAGGTGGCCGCGCGCAAGTTGAGCGTGCGCGACACCGAGAAGCTCGTTCAGCAGTCCAAGGGCGGCAAGGCGAAGGACTCGGGCAAGCCGGCCAAGGTGAGCCCGCAGGTGAAGGCGCTCACCGAGGAGCTCCAGCGGATTCTGGGCACGAAAGTGCGTCTGGTGGAGAAGACCGGTGGAAAAGGCACCATCGAGGTCGACTACTTCTCGTACGATGACCTCGATCGCATCCTGAAGGTACTCAGGAAGGAGTAGCGCGTGGCGCTCCTCGGCAAGAAGGAAGAGAAGACCAACGTACCGCTTCTAGGCGGCAGACGGGAGGATGAATCCGTGGCAACGCGTCCGGGTGAGGTGCACACGCTGCTCGGTAAGGGCAGCGAGTTCGAGGGGAAGCTCACCTTCGAGGGACAGGTTCGTATCGACGGGAAGTTCAACGGGCAGATCATCACCAAGGACGTGCTCGTCATTGGGGATGGGGCCCGCGTCACGGCGGAAATCAACGCCGGCACCGTCATCATCAATGGCACCGTGGAAGGCAACGTGCGCGCCGCGCAGCTGATTGAGCTGCACGCTCCCGCGCGCGTGAAGGGCAGTCTGGAGAGCCCGGCGCTCACCATGGACCGGGGCGTCATCTTCGAGGGCACCACGAAGATGGAGAACCTCGGCAAGGGTGGAGGCTCGCCGCCGCCTCCGGGTGGAGACAAGAAGTAGTGCGCCGCGCCGGGAGCCAGTCCGTGCGCGCCGCCCTGGTGGCGCTGTGCTGGCTGGCCGCCGGCTGCGGTGGTTGCAAGCAGGACGAGGCGCCCGTGACTCCGGAGCCCGCGGCCCCGGAGCAGCGGCCCGTCCCTCAGCGGCGCGTGGGCGTGAAGGTGCCCATGCCGCCGGGGTGGACGGCCCAGGTGGCCTCGGATGGGAGCTTCCAATTCGGCCCGCCCGGGCGCCCGGTGTTGCGCGTGGACCTGCGCCCCGGCCAGGGGGCCACGCTGCCCGCTCCCGAGTCGCTTCTCCAGACAGTGGGGGAGTCCTTCGAGGGTTTCGAGCACACGCTGGAGCAGCAGGCCGGGGGCGAGGACTTCTCGCTGGTGCGGGTGCGGCTCACGCCGAAGCTGGAGGATGGGGGCTCGGGCGCGAGCTACCCGGCGCTCTTCGGGGCGCGGCGCGTGGAGAAGGACCTGTTCCTGTGCGCCACCTTCCCGGGGGTTGGCGCCGACGAGGTGCTCCAGGCCTCGGACGCCTGCAAGGGCATCGAGTTCCAGCCGCCGCGCTGAGCGGGGCCCGCAAAGACATCGGGCGCGGCCACCCGGAGTCCTGAACTCCGGGTGCGCGCCCGATGCATCCCCCCTTCGCACCAGGGAACCGGCCCTTCCCCCCGGACGGCCGGCGCTCTGGTGGGTGCCCGTGTTTCGTGGCTCCCGCGAGTGGTGGACGACTGAGTGTCTCGCGGAGGTTCGGCCCGTGGGGCCGCCGTCGACAGGTGTGTGTGCCCGCGGACGCTCGCCGTGTGAGTTGCGCTTCTGGAGTGTCGGGTGGTCTTCGGTTGAGCCAACTCCGGGCGGCCCCGCGAATTCCGCACCGCGCGTGTGGGGGGGCGGGCGCTCAACTGTGCGACACCGCCACGTAGAGGGTGTGGCGCTCGTCATCCACGACGAGGGTGCCGCCGTTGGCGTCGCTGTCCTGGGGAATGACGTAGAGCCGGCCCGTCCGCACCTGGCCCACGTCGAACCAGGGCAACTGGGAGTGCACCTGGATGTCCCGCCGCTCGCAGGAGTCTCCGGTGCTGACGGAGAGCGAGACGGTGCCGGGGAGGGGCGGGTGTGGCCTCATCGCGAGGGCCCCGGCCGCCGCCGTCTGCTCCTGGGAGCACATCCGTTGCGGAACCACGCCCGCGAGGCCCGGTGAGGCGGCGAGGAAGGCCTCGATGGACCCGGCGGGCGCCTCGAAGCGGAGCCAGAAGGAGGAGGCGAACGTGTTGGAGACCTCGTACACCTGGACGTCGCGGGCCTGGGTGGGGAGCGGCGCGAGCCGGCCGATGCGCCGGGTGATGTCGATGCGCCGGAGGTCCCTATCCTTGGCATCTTCGCAGCCCGCGAGCAGGAGGAGCGACAGGAGCGCGAGGAGCCGGGGATGAGGCGAGGAGTGCATGGGCGAACACGTCAGCAGCATGCATGCCAGTGCTCGTGTTGCGCTCCCTCTCCCAGGGGGAGAGGGGACATCCCCGGACGGGACGGATTGTCACCCGGCCTGTCCCGCGCACCTGCCAGCCTGACGAAGAACTCCGCTCCTTCAGTAGAGCGGCCGTGGCGAGGGCGAGAGGGTGGCGTCATCCACGAGGGGCTCGCTCGTCACCGCGGGCACCTGGGTGCCTTCACCGAACCCCTTGGCGCCGGAGGCCAGCGGCACGGCTCCCGAGAAGATGCCGCGCGCCCGGCCGAGCAGCCAGCGAACGCCGAGGACGGCATCGCGGATGAGCGCGCGGGGAGCCTCGCGGGAGAGCAGCGGAGGACCCTTGAGCGTCCCCACCGAGCCCTCCACGGGCATGGGGTTGATGCCCACGCCGAGCTCGTAGACCATCTTGCCGCCGATGGTGGCGGTGTAGACGGCGGCCACGTTGGCGGCGATTCCGAGCGCGCACTGCACCACCGACGGAGGCCGGCCGAGCCGCCACAGCGTCACGCCCACGGCGCCCAGGGTGATGACGGCATTGCCGAGGCCGTGGAGGAACACCATGTCGCGAGCACGAGGCTCCTCGAGCTTCACCTCCTGCGAGGCGGCCAGTCCGGCGAGCCCCGAGAAGAGGGCGCTCAATGTCCCCGCGACCCACAGCCGCCGGCCCACCCTGGCCCAGGTGCGGTCTCCGGTGGTGACGGCGATGACATCGGCCACCGTGGCGGTGGGGAGCAGGGCGAGGGGAGCGTGGACGGCGGCGGGGTGCAGCTCGTGAAGCAGCATCTTCATGGATGGGTCTCCGGAGTCTCTCGGGTCTCGTGGCGGGTCAGGGCGCGGACGTGGAAGTGGACGCGTCGTCCTGGACATCGGGCCGCATGCCGCGCCGCACGCGCGTGAGGATGTCGATGCGCAGCTGGAGCCAGTCCATGCCCTGGGGTGTGTCGTAGTCGTGGGCGGAGAACCAGGCGGTGGCCGTTCCCGCCCGGAGGGCGAAGCGGGCCTCGCGCTTCTGGTACGTCACACGGAAGCCCTTCACCCGGCCCACCTCGAGGAGATCCCGGGTGATGGCCCTGGCCTGCCGCTCGGCCTCCTCCGCCCATTCCGAAGCCATGGGGGTCTCCCGCGCGCCGCCGTTCTCAATTATGCGGTGGGAAGGCCGCGGGCTCGCCGGTGGCGCCGTTGCCATCGGGCTGGGGGCCGGGCTTCTTCTCCTCGGGAGTGGAGCGGTCCTCGCCCTTGTGGCGGATGCGCTCGTCCTGGCCCGCGCCCTGCCGGGGCACCGTCTTCTCTTCGGGGTTCTTCCGCTCCATGTTCCCACCTCGCCCGTGAAGGAGTTTCCCGGAAGCTGGGCACGCCGGAGGGGGCCGTCACGAGCCCTGGCGAAGGCAGGGCCGCCTGCCTGGAGGGGGCCCGCGCGGACAGCCCTCCGGGCGCGCTCTTTCACAACTTGTCCAACAGTTGGACAAGTTCGTGAACATCGCGCCCGGCAGGTCCTCGTGTCATGGACCCGTGGCTGTTCCGCATTCGTGCGGTGGGCTCACCCTGACTCCGGGTGCTCCACGGTCCGCTCGGACGCGGTGAGGCCTCCGAGAACGTGTTCATCGCAGGCCATGAGGAGCGGGGGGAGGTCTCGGCTCAGCGCCTCCACGTTCCGGTCGTACAGCCAATCCATCGTCCGATTGGCCCAGTGGAGGACCGCCTGGGACATGAGGAGTGGGCGCAGAACTTCCTCCATGGTCTTGAAGGCCCGCTCCAGCGACTGGACGAGCAGGAGGTGTCCGGGACGATTCGCCGCGGCCGCTGCCGTCCGCAGGAGCGCGAACTCCCGCACCACCCAGGCCTTGGAGCCATCGTCCCAGCGAGTGCCGTCTCGAAGCATGAAACAGGCATCCAGGAGGGGCTCGAACTCCCTCTTGGATGCGTGCTCGCAGGCACGGACCAGCAGCGCGACGGCCGTCTCCCGCTTGAGCTCGAAGTAGCCCTCCAGCAGACGGAGTCTCTCGGGACGTGCTCCTCCCCGGGCGTGGAGTGCCACGCCCACGCTCTCGAGCGTCAAGGCGTGCTCGAGCGGCACCGCGCGGGCCTGCCGCCCCTGGCGCAGAAGGATCAGCCCGCGCGCCGCCAGACGCAGGAGTGCTTCCCGCACCGTCCCCCTCGCCACACCGTAGCGCCGCGCCAGCAACTGCTCCGGGGGAAGAACTCCGCTCGGATGGATTTCCCCCCGGGAAATCGCCTGCTCGAGGTCTTCCTCGATACGTCTGGCCAGTTTCGCTCGCTCCAATTGCTCCATTGCCGCCTCCCCGCCGCGGGCTTTGCAGCAGGTGGGCCAGCCAGGCCGGGAGCAGCCCGCGTGCGAGGTCCGTCGCCTTCTCCGGATGCTCGTCCAACCCCGGGATGCGGCCTGAGCGGTGGAGCTGCCTTCCGGGCGCGAGCCGCGCGAACTTGTCCAACTGTTGGACAAGTTGCGCGAGAGCGCGCCCGGAGGGTGCTCCCCCCGGGGCTCACGGCGCCGCGCTCAGCGCTTGAGGGCCAGCGAGAGGGCGAAGTCGCCCGCCGCGTCCGTCCAGCGCTCGGCCAGGTACAGCCCCGCGGCCGCCAGCTCCGCCTCCACCTGCTCCGGACGGAACTTGCAGCTCACCTCCGTGCGCAGCACCTCGCCCTCGGCGAAGTTCACGTACCGCTTCAGCGCTGGCAGCTTCACCGCCTGCGCCCGCGAGGAGATGAGCCGCATCTCCACCCAGCCGTTCTCCTCGTCGAAGGGCGCCAGGTGCTCGAAGGCCTCGGGCTCGAAGTCCGCCCCCAGCTCGCGGTTGAGCACGTGCAGCACGTTGCGGTTGAAGGCCGCCGTCACCCCCGCGCTGTCGTTGTACGCCGCGAACAGCCGATCGCGGCACTTGAGCAGGTCCGTCCCCAACAGCAGCCCCTCGCCGGGCTCCATCCCCGACGCCAGCTGCCCGTAGAAGCGCGCGCGCTCGGCCGGCTTCAGGTTGCCAATCGTCCCGCCCAGGAAGGCCACCAGCCGCCGGCCTCCCCTCGGGAGCTGCTCCAGGTGCCGCTCGAAGTCCCCCACCACCGCGTGCACCCGCAGCCCCGGGTACTCGCCGGCCACCGCCCGTGCCGCCTGCCTCAGGAAGGCCTCGCTCACGTCGAAGGGCACGAAGCGCCTCAGCTGCCCCGTGCTCCGCAGCGCGTCCAGCAGCAGCCGCGTCTTCTCGCTGCTCCCGCTGCCCAGTTCAATCAGCGTGTCCGCCCCGCTCGCCCGGGCGATGTCCCCCGCGTGGGCCACGAGGATTTCCCGCTCGCGCCGCGTGGGGTAGTACTCCGGCAGCCGGGTGATTTCGTCGAAGAGCTGGCTGCCCCGCTCGTCATAGAGCCACTTGGGGGACAGCTCCCGCGGCATGCTGTCTCCGCACAGCCCGGCCAGCACCTCCGAGTGCAGCGCCCGCTGCGCGTCCCCCGGCCGCACGTGCACCTCCACCGTCACCTCGGGCTCGAGCTGCCGCCCCAGCCCCGTTCCGCCCATCCCGCCGCCCTGTCTCATGTCTCACCTCGCGTCTCGCGCGCACCTGAAGCCGGCGAAGATCTGCCGGCGGATGGGGTAGTCCCAGTTGCGGAAGCTGTTGCGCACCGCCACCGGCGCGCTCGCCCACGCTCCACCCCTCAACACCCGGTACTCCGCTCCGAAGAACACCTCGGAGTATTCACGGTAGGGAAATGATTTGAACCCCAAATACCCATCGAAGGTGCTGGAGGTCCACTCCCAGACATCTCCGAGGAGACCCCAGACGCCGTCCACGCTCTGGCCCGCGGGGTAGCTGCCAATGGGAGAGGGGCCCCAGGAGTCGCCGCCGAGGTTGGCGTGGGAGGAGTCCGGTGCCGCGTCACCCCAGGGGTACACGCGGGGCTGGCCGTCCGAGCCCGTCGCGGCCTTTTCCCACTCGGCCTCGGTGGGCAGCCGTTTGCCGGCCCAGCGCGCGTAGGCGTCCGCTTCGTACCAGGACACGTGCTGAACGGGCTCGTCCTTGGGAAGGGGCTCCACGTGGCCGTAGCGCCGCCGCAGCCAGGCGCCACCCTCCTGGGGGAGCCAGAAGAGCGGGTGGCGGATGCCCTGGGCGTGAATCCACTCGAAGCCCTGGGGGTCCCACCAGCGCGGGTCGTCATAGCCGCCGGACTCGACGAAGACGACGTAGTCCCCGTTGGTGACGGGGTGCGAGTCCAGGAGGAAGTCCGGCACGTGCTCGGTGTGGGCGGGACGCTCGTTGTCGTAGGCCCAGGGCGCGTCGCTGCCCAGACGCACGGGGCCGCCGGGGATGAAGACCTCATATTGCGCGGCGCGAGCGGGACGTGGGCGGGGGAGCGCGGCGGGCCGGTACACGTGGCTCGTCATGAGCTGCAGCGTGGCGGCGAGCGTCTCCAGGTGTTGCTGCTCGTGCTGGACCACCATGCCGAAGACGAAGCCGCCGCGCAGCAGGGGGACGGGGGAGTCCTCGGGAATGTGGTGGAGCCACTCGAGGGAGGCCTCGCGGACGCGGGAGGCGTAGGCGAAGGCCTGGGAGGGCGAGAGCAGGGGCAGTTGGGAGCGCGAGGAGCGCGGGTGGCGGAAGGCGTCGTAGAGCGAGTCGAAGGCGGAGTCGGTGAGGGAGGGGGCGCCGAGGGCGCGCAGCAACCACTGCTCCTCGTAGTTGGCCAGATGGGCCACGTCCCAGACGATGGGGGACATGAGGGGCGAGTGCTGGAGGGTGAGGGCGTCCTCGGGGAGGCCCTCGAGCATGCGCAGCAGGCGCGAGCGCGCGGCGGAGAGGGCGGAGACTGCGGCGGACTTCCAGGGACGAAGCTCAAGCTGGCCCGTGTCCCGGGGGGCCTCGAGGGGGCTGTGCATCGTGCCTCCGAAGGTAGGGAGCGGCGGGTGGTGGGGGGAGTGTCCCCGTGCCGTGGCGCGAGCCCGCCGTGAGACAGCGTACGCCCGGAGGGAGGAAGCGCCAGGAGGGAGAGACGCGAGCGAACCAGGAGACGGGGACTTGGGATGTCTGGAGGCCTACAACCCCTCTCCCCCCGGGAGAGGGACGGGGTGAGGGTGCCAGGGTCCCGGGTTGGGACTGTGTAAGGCCCCCTCTCCCTCTGGGAGAGGGTTGGGGTGAGGGTGTCGAGCGCAGGAAGGGGCTTCGAGCTCGAGCTCACCCACCTCCCCTGAGCGCCCGCTCCACGTTCCTCCCAGCCCGCTGCCCGGACAGGCGCGCGGGGGAAGAGCCGCTGTGCCTGGAGTGTTCTGCCCTGTTGCCCGGAAGCCTGGCGGCGGCGCATGGCGCCCGCGGGGCCCGGAGCGGGGAGACTTTCGATGAGCCAGGCCCGGAACGGCCGTTCGGAGTGGTTCGAGTTGTCGGAGGAAGGCTGGAGGCGCTCCAACCGGGCGAGGCCGCTCGGCCAGCTGGTGCGCGAGGCGTTGCAGAACGCGTTCGACCAGCGGGCGCGGCGGGTGAAGGTGCGCCTGGAGGAGGACGAGGTCCGCATCGAGGACGACGCGCCGGCGGGCCTGGCGCGGGACGAGTTCGCCTTCACGGTGTTCCTGGGGGAGAAGGACACGCCGCCCACGTGGCGGGGGCGCAAGGGGCGGGGGCTCAAGGAGATGATCGCCTCGAGCGACCGCGCCGAGGTGGAGACGGTGGGGCGCACGCTCGTCTTCGACGACACGGGGCGGCACGTGAAGGCGAACACGCGATTGGTGGGCACGTGCCTGCGGCTCTACCGCCGCACGAGCGAGCGCGAGCGCGACGAGGCCGTGCAGCTGTTGCGCCTGACCATTCCGCCGCCGGGGGTGGAGCTGCTCATCAACGGGCGCGCCGTACGTCCGCCGAGGGCGAAGGACTCGCTGGAGGACTGCCCGTTGGAGACGGTGGAGTTGCACCGGGGGGTGGAGCGGTACGTGGAGCGGGGCGCGCGGGTGGACCTGTACTACCCGAGGCCGGGCGAGACGCCGCACCTGTACGAGCTGGGGTTGCCGGTGGAGCCGCACCATCTGCCGTGGCACGTGGACGTGCAGCAGCGCATTCCGTTGGCGGCCGAGCGCGACGCGGCGAGGGACCCGTACAAGCGGACGTTGGCGGCGATCATCCTGGAGTCGCTGGCGCCGGAGCTGAGCCGGCAGGAGCTGTCGGGGGCGTGGGTGACGGAGGTGCTGGCGCACTTCACGTTGGGGGAGGAGGCGTTGGGGGCGTACGTGGAGAAGGTATTGCCGCCGAGGGCGGTGCTGTCGGCGGGCCCGAGGGTGGATGACCGGGCGAGGCAGCTGGGGGCGAAGGTGGTGGACCTGCGGGGGATGCCCCGGACGGCGCTGGAGCAGTTGGAGACGGTGGTGGAGGGGGCGGACGCGTACGTGGAGCGGATGGAGGGCCCGCCGAGGGACGTGGTGGTGCACCCGGGGGCGAGGGCGGAGCGGCTGGTGGGGGTGGTGCGATGCCTGTCGAAGGAGCTGACGGGGAGGGAGGTGGGGGTGGAGTTCTTCGAGCGCAAGGTGCGAGACCCGAGCGCGCACGTGGAAGCGGAGTACGACCGGGAGCGGCGGGTGCTGAGGGTGAACATGAAGGGGCGGGTGCGGCTGGACGATCCGTTGGAGCCGCGCACGCTGGGCATCATCCTGCACGAGCTGGCGCACGAGGCCGGGGACGAGCACGACTTCGCGTTCATCGATCGGCTGGAGGGCTACGCGGGCAAGGCGCTGCGCTGCCTGGTGGATCGGCCGGAGCTGCTGGCGCCCTACGCGAGCCCGAGGAAGCGGACAGGGTAGCGGGGCACGCCTTCCGCGAAGCTTCATCTCCGCCGCCGGACGTCGAGTCCAGGGTTGAGCGGGGATGACGGCTCGGCGCGGACCGCTCCGCGCTCGGGAGGCGAGGTGCACGGCGTTCGGCCCGTGGCTTGCTGTGTCTCGCGCCAGCACGAATGGCGGGCCGCGGGCGGAAGGGCATCGGAAGCGAGGTCGGGCGGGTAACGGGAGGCGTGGAGGGAGGTTGACCTTGGAGGTCACCCGCCTCACGCTCTTGGGGTATGGCGCACGATCGGCGGAGTGACGTGGATGCCTTTCCCCGAGCCCCCACACAGGAGGAGTGGGAGGCGATGAGCATGGAGGAGAGGGAGCGGGTGGTGGAGACACTTCCCGCGGAGGTGACGTGGGATGAGATGGCCATGCCGGAGGGGGACCTGCACAACCAGGGGAAGCGGCAGGCGCAGGATGTGCTCCAGGGCTACTTCGAGCAGCGGCGGCGCCGGGTGTACGTCGCGTCGGAGCTGCCCATCTACTACCCCGGGGAGAGGCGCTTCGCGCCGGACCTGCTGGTGGTGTTGGACGTGGAGCCGCACCTGCGGGGCAAGTGGCTGGTGAGCCACGAGGGCAAGGGATTGGACTGGGTGATGGAGGTGCACGTGGGCGGCGACCGCAAGAAGGACGCCGAGTACAACGTGCGGCGCTACGCCCGGTTGGGAATTCCCGAGTACTTCATCTACGACCGGGCGCGGGAGAGGTTGGAGGCCTACCGGTTGCCCTCACCCGAGGCGAGGGAGTACGTGCGGATGGAGCCGAAGCAGGGCCGGTACACCTCGGAGGTGCTGGGGCTGGAGTTGCAACTGGAGGGAGGACGGCTGCGCTTCTGGGCGGGAAACGCCCTGTTGCTGGCGCCAGCGGAGATGAACGAGCGGTTGCGGGGGCTGCTGGAGGGTGAGCAGCGGCGAGCGAGCGAGGAGGCCCGCCGGCGCGAGGAAGCCGAGCGTCGGCTGGCGGAGCTCCAGGCCGAGCTGGAGCGGCTCAAGTCCCGAGGGCCGTGAGGCCCGAGCCGCTCCCCAGGCCCCATCTCACTTCACGGGCTCGACGACCATGGCACTTCCACCACCCCGGCGGGAGGGCTCGGCGGCGGCGGTGACGGTGCCGTCCGCGTGGACGCGGATGGCGGTGAGCGCACCAATGACCCCCACATTCGTGAATCCATGTCCCATCGCACCGAGCTCGGCGGCCTCGGGCGAGGCGATGAACGCGGGCTCGGCCTGGCTCTTGTGGTCGGGCGAGTTGCGCTGGGACACGCGAGGCGCGGCCAGGGCCTGCGCGATGGGCATGCCGAAGTCGAGGTGATTCACGAGGGTCTGTCCCACGGTGGTGATGATGGTGGAGCCACCGGGGCTGCCGAGCGCGAGCACGGGCTTCCCGTCCTTGAACACGAGCAGGGGGCTCATGCTGCTGCGCGGCCGTTTGCCGGGAGCCGGCGCGTTGGGGTGGGCAGCGTCCACGGAGGCGGGCAGGTCGAAGTCCGTCAGCTCGTTGTTGAGCAGGAAGCCGTAGCCGGGGACGGCCATGCCGTTGCCGCCCTCGCCCTCGATGGTGCACGTGTACGCGACGAGGTTGCCCTCGGCATCCGAGGTGGTGATGTGCGTGGTCTCCTTGTTGGGCACCCGCTCCTCGGCGGCGGGGCGGGCCACCTCGGGCACGCGCGGGAGCACGGCGCGGGCCGGGCCCTGGTAGGGGAAGGGATTGCCGGGCAGTGCGGCGGTAGTGGAGGCCCGGGTCCCCTCGAGCAACGCGCTCCGCCGCGCGGCGTACTCACGGGACAGGAGCCCGGCCTCGGGGACGGAGACGAAGGCGGGGTCGCCGAGGAAGGCATTGCGGTCGGCGAAGGCGAGCCGCGAGGCCTCCAGGTACCGGTGGAGGAACCGTGCGCGGGACAGCGAGGCCGGCGCCTGGGGCTCGAGCAGGTTCAACGTCAGCGCGAGCGTGACACCGCCGCTGCCGGGCCCGCCCATGCCGTACAACGTGTATCCGCGGTAGGTGCTCGTCACGGGGGGACGGACGACGGCCTCGTAGCGCTCGAGGTCCTCCAGCCGCATCACGCCGGGGCGCACGAGGCGCGAGGCGCCCGCGGCGAGCGGCGGCCGGGTGACGGTGGAGACGATGGCCTGGGCAATCTCACCCCGGTAGAAGGCGGAAACACCTCCCTGGGCGACGAGCCGGTACGTCTTCGCGAGCCCGGGATTCTGGAAGGTGGAGCCCACGGGCCAGGGCTGCCCATCCGGCCCGAGGAAGAGGGCGGCGGAGCTGGTGAAGTCGCGGAAGCGCTCGACGTTGTGACGCGTCTGCTCGTGGAAGGTGGCGTCCACGGGGAAGCCCTGCTCGGCGACGCGGATGGCGGGCTGGAGCACCTCGGCGAGCGAGCGCGAGCCATACAGGCGCAGGGCCTCGCTCCAGCCCATGAGGGAGCCGGGGACGCCCACGGACAGGCCGCTGGTGACGAATTCCTCGAAAGGCAGGGGAGCGCCCCCCTCATACAGGCGCGCGCGCTCGAGGCCCGAGGGAGCCGTCTCGCGGTGGTCCAGGGTGACGACGCGCCCATCCCGGGCGAGCCAGGCGACGAGGAAGCCCCCGCCGCCGATGCCACAGGAGTACGGGTCGGTGACGCCGAGCACGCTGGCGGCGGCCACGGCGGCATCGACGGCGTTGCCACCGGAGCGCAGCACCTCGAGGGCGGCGGAGGTGGCGCGCACGTCCACGGTGGCGGCGGCGCCGCCGCGTCCGGTGGCGGTGGGCGAGGAGGCAGGCGGCGGGTGGGCCTCGGACTTCGGCGCGGGGGTGGTGGCACAGCCGGGGCCGAGGCCGAGGCACAGCAGCGACGCACTGACGGAGAAGAGGAGCCTTCGCATGGGGGGCGGAGCCTACCAGCGGGTGTTCATTTCCAGGCGCTCGTCTGTCTCGGAGTCTGAGAGGATTTCGGACGGAATACGCTGACAGTGGAAGCAACCCGCACCCGGGTGCGCGCGGATGACAGGCATTGCACACGAGGGGCGCGGGTGTGTCGGGTTTGTGGCGTGTGGAGGGCGGGGCCGATTTGTCGGGCCCGGGCGCGTCCCTACCATGCAAGCCCGGAAGCGACGGGGGAAGGCCTTCGCGCGCGGGGAGGGGGGAGCCGTTTCCCGCGGCGGACGGCGTGGGCGGGGAAACCCAGACATGTGTTGGGAGAGCGCATGGACCATCGGGTCTGGTCTGTCCGGGGGGAGCCGAGGGGCGAGTGGGCCTTCCTCGCCCGGCAGGAGGGGGGCGAGAAGGCGCGGACGGTGGAGCGCGCCTTTCACCGGTGTGGCTTCTCGGAGGAGGAGTGGGAGGCACTGAGGGACGCGCCGCTGAGGGCCTTCGCGTGGGTGGCCACGGCGGATGGCCCGGTGGTGCCGGGGCAGCTGGTGGCCTGCCGGAGGGTGCTGGAGGCGGGGTTGGACTCGCGCAGCCCGCTGGTGGGCCGCATCTGCGGCGAGTCGCTGCGCCAGCTCGGCGGGTGGGGGCCGGAGTGGCTGTGGGAGGCGCCGGACCTGGAGCCCCTGCGTCCGCTGGTGGCGCGCGTGGCGCAGCGGCTGGGCCTGGGCGAGGCCGCGCGTTTCCACGAGTGCCTCCTGGAGGTGGGCACCCGGGTGGCGAGGGCCTCCAACGGGCTGGCGGGCCGGGTGCTGGGCCGGTTGCGCGGCGAGGAGCGGCTGGCGCTCGAGTCGCTGGTGGAGACGCTGGGGCCCGTGGAGCCCGGGCGTCCGGCTTCAGGTGTGTGACTCGCGCGGGCCCACGCCCCACGGGCCGTTGCGCTGTTTCTCCTCCAGCTCGCGCCGCTGGATGCCGCGCACGAGGTCCTCCTGGGTGAGGGTGCCCACCAGCAGGCCGTCCTGCACCACGGGCAGTTGGGGCAGTTGACGCAGGCCCATTTCACGCAGGGCGTCCCAGACCTGGGTTTCCGGGGTGAGCTCGGGCACGGGAAGGGCCACCTCGCGCGCCAGCGTCTGTCCGCGCCGTGGCGCCGGCACCCGCAGCACGGCCTCCTGCGTCACCAGCCCCACCACGCGCCCGTCCTCCACCATGGGCAGGGCCCGCCGCCGCTCGGCGCGCAGGCGCGTGTCCACCTCCTCGAGCGAGTCCTCCGCGCCCACCGCGGACGTGCGCGGCGTCATCAGCTCCCGCACGCGCAGGCCGGAGAGCAGCGTCTGCAGGAGGACCTCGCGTGACTCGCCCGCGGCGCCCATGAAGACGTAGAAGGCGATGAGGAGCAGGAAGGGGTTGAGGGGAGTCCACAGGCCCGGCACGCCGAAGAGGCCCACCAGGCCGAAGAGCACGGCGAACCCCTTGCCGATGAACGCGGCCGCCTGGGTGGCGCGCACCCGGCCGAGCCACCCGGTGAGGAGCGCGCGCACGACGCGGCCCCCGTCCATGGGGAAGGCGGGCAGCAGGTTGAAGAGGCCGAGGAAGACGTTGAGGCCGCCGAGGAAGGCGGCGGCGAAAGCCAGCTCCTCGGCGCCCGCGGCCGCGAGCGGCACGGCGCTCATCCGCAGGAGCACGCCCAGCACCAGGCTGGTGGCGGGGCCCGCGAGCGCCATCAACGCCTCGTGCCGCGCGCCCTCGGGCATGCGGGTGATGCGCGACACGCCGCCAATCATGAGCAGGGTGATGTCGGACACCTCGCCGCCCTTGCGCAGGGCGTAGACGGAGTGGGCCAGCTCATGGACGAGCACGGACAGGAAGAGGGCCACCGCCAGGCCCGCGCCCCACACCAGCGGGTGGCCCCGGAGCCGCTCGGCGCCGATGCCGCCCGCCATGGCGAGCCCGAAGAGCCACGCCAGGAAGGGCAGCACCAGCAGGAAGGAGTAGTGCACCCGGATGGGAATGCCCCGCAGGGTGGCGATCTGTATGGCTCCGCGCACGGTGACACCTCGCTCGGAGAACGTTACGCACGGAACCATCCGCCGGAGGGACGAAGGGCCGCCCCCCGGCTGGAGAGCGGGGAGGCGGCCGAGGGTTGCCGAGCGCCGGGCCCGGAGCGTGCGTCAGATGGGGCTGGAGGGCTCGGAGATGCCCTCGAGCGTCTCGGCCACCTTCTGCTCGCTGACCTCGCCGGTGAGGTCGCCCAGCGCGACGATGCCCACCAGCTTCTTGTTGCGGTCCACGACGATCATCCGGCGGATCTGCTTCGTCTTCATGGTGCGCAGCACGTCGTCCACGTTGTCGTCGTCGAAGCAGTACTCGATGCCGGAGCTCATCGCATCGGCCACCTGGGTGCTGTTCGGGTCCCTTCCCAGGGCGATGGCGCGCACGACGATGTCCCGGTCGGTGATCATCCCCAGGATGCGCTGGCCGTCGCAGACGGGCAGGGGGCCCACGTTGAGGCTGCGCATCTTCTCGGCCGCATCGCGGAGGGTGTCATTGGGGTTGATGACCTCCACGTCGCTCGACATCACTTCACGAATGCTCTTGGCCATGGCCGCTCCTTGGTGGGTGCCCCGCGAGGGGGAGCCACGAATGGGTGCCGCCGGGCGCCGGGGCACCATCTCCTCCGGAGAACCGTGGGGTGCATCCCGGCGAGGAGCAACGCGGGCCGGGGCCGTCCTCCCGGAGGGTGCGCGAGCGGGCTCGGAAGCGAGCGGGGGAGCGGGGCCTGCCGGGTGGCTCGCTCAGGCGGGAGCCATCCACTGGCCGGGCTGGGGCGCGTCGCGCCAGACGTGGCGGCCGCTGTCCGGGTCCTTGTGGAAGCGCATGAAGTCGCCGAGCCCCGTGTCGAGCGCGCGCGCGTCCAGCGCCTCGGCCACCTTGCCGATGAGGTCGAGCACCTCGTCCCCGGTGCCGTGGACGATGAGCTTCACGCGGGGCGTGGGCTCCCAGGGGCCGAGCTCGAAGGTGATGGAGAAGCCGTCACCGTGGAAGGAGCCCTCGGCGGGGGTGGGGAAGAAGATGCTGGGGAGCACCTCTCGCAGCTTGCGGATGACGGCCTCGCGAGGACCGAGCGGCGGGGGCGACCAGCCTTCGGGGAAATCCCTCACCGAATCGAAGCCCGCTGCGCCCATCAAATAGATGATCCAGCTCATGCCGCACCTCGTGATCCACCAGCTTGATGAAGAACACAATACGGGAGGTGTCTGACGTTGCTGGATGAGGGGATTCGGGGGGGTTGAAGTGTTCGCTCGTGGCAGGACAACCCCGGCGGAGGTGCAACCTCGCGATCCGGCACGGGAAGAATCGGTTCGAAGAAACACGCGCACGCTCACGCGGTGGCCCGGGCGAGGGCGGAAGGTGGCGAGCGATGAACCCACGCGAGCCGGTGCGGCTGCTGGAGGACTCGGAGGTGTCGGCGGAGCCGCGGGAGCTGCTCGGAGCGGCGAGCTTCCGGGCGCGCTATCCGACGTTCACCCACGGGGTTCGCATCCAGGGCCTGCTGCCGGGACCGAGGCCCTGAGGGGCGGAGGCAGGGAGTCTGGGAATCTGGGCGCGTGTGTGATGGCTGGCGCAATGGCGGCAGCCAGGGTGTGCACTTGCAGCGAGGTGGAAGGGGACGGCGAGTGCGGCACCAGGATGTGTGCAAAGTCCCAGCGGCGCTGAATACGCGAGCGGCCGGGTGGACGTGAAGTACAGGACTGTCCTGATTGAGATAGGATTGGTGAAAGGCTCGCGCGCGGGGGCGAGCGGGGGTGGAGACCATGCAGCCGAGGATGACGATGCGGACGCTGTCTGCGGAGACGAACGCGGCGGAGCCGGTGGCGTGGCTGCGGTTCATCGTGCGCGAGCTGTGGGTGAGCTGGAGGTTCGTGGGGGGAGACGTGTCGTCGGCGGTGGTGCCGCCGCTGCTGTTCATCGGGGCGGCGAGCAGCCATCACGGGCTGGGAGCGGGCGAGGTGGCGGGAGCGCTGGGCCGGGGGCTGCTGTACTTCTGGCTGTTCGCGTATGCCTTTGGGCTGTCGAATCAGCTGGTGGGGGTGGAGGAGGACCGGGTGAACAAGCCGCACCGGCCGCTGGTGCGGGGAGAGGTGTCACTGCGAGGGACGCGCTGGAGGTGGGTGGCGTGCATGACGCTGCTGACGCTGGTGGGGTGGGCGTTCGGGGTGTGGGAGTGGGCGTTGATGTGGCAGCTGATCATCGTGGTGCACAACGAGGTGGGGGGAGCGAAGCGCTGGTGGGCGAAGAACCTGCTGATTGCGCTGGGGGTGGTGACGCAGCTGGCGGCGGCGTGGGAGCTGGTGGGGCCGCTGACGGCGGTGACGTGGAGGTGGATTGGGGTGCTGGCGAGCGTGGTGTTCCTGTTGGTGTCGTTGCAGGACCTGAGGGACCTGGAGGGAGACCGGGCGAGCGGACGGAAGACGTTCCCGTTGGTGTTCGGGGAGAAGCGGACGAGGTACGTGCTGGGGACGCTGTTCGGGGTGTTGCCGCTGGTGATGCACGAGGTGTTGATGAAGCCGCTGGGGCTGACGCCGGTGGTGGTGGCGTGCGAAGCGGGGCTGGCGGTGGTGAGCTGGGTGATAGCGGTGCGGGTGTTGGGGTGGAGGACGCGGAGCGCGGACCACCGGACGTACCTGCTGTTCACATACTGGTACTGCCTGGCGCTGCTGAGCACGATCGTCGTGCTGTGAGGGGCGTGGGGCCCCTGTCCTTGGGTACCTTCTCGCCTGACGAGGTTGAGAGGGGGTCCAGGTAACGGATGCTGGGCTGGCGTGCGGAAGTCGGGGCACAGCCCGAGGGATGCGTGTATATGCTCGGCGCGAGGTCTGAGCCCTCGTGCCGGCGGCGCATGCGCCGGCCCGATGAGGGGAGCCGGAGAGCGCAATGAGCCTGCCGTTCGACACGCTGACCATTCATCGCCTGCGAGGGCTCCAGGATGTGGAGCTGACGGGACTCGGGCGGGTGAATCTGCTCGTGGGCGGCAACGATTCGGGCAAGACGTCGGTACTGGAGGCGCTCTCGCTCTACTGCAATCCGCTGAACCCGGTGGACTGGGTCTGGGTGGCCAGCAGGCGAGACCCTCTGATGAGCGCCTTCGGGCCCTACTCGGAGCTGCTGCGTTGGTTGTTTCCGCACAAAGGCGAGACCCAAGAGACGGGCGAGGGCCATCTCTACATATCGGCAACGGGGCGTGGGGATGTGCGACGCGTTCAGGCGAGCTATCGGGAGTTACGAGGGGTTCGGCCCAGGACTGCGGGGCTTCGACACTCTCGGAGCCCGCATGAAGTGGGAGAGCGGGAACTGGAACTGAGCAGAGAGCGACGGGGCGCCAGGATTCAACTTCAGATCGAAACGAGCTCTGCGGATGTCCCTCCTCCTGAATTGACCAGCTTCACCATCTGGGATGAAGAGCAGGTGGTTTCAGCGGATGGTGATTTCTCGCATTGGGTCGTACCGGTTCGCGATGTCCGCCCTGTGGACCAGTGGCTCGGCTCTGTGTCGGTCGAGGCGTTCTCCGAGATTCGGTTGAGTGGTCTCGAGGAATCAGTCGGTGCGCTGCTGCGTGAGATAGACCCACGCATTCTTGGATTGGAGGTTCTTGCTCCCAGGGGAGAGGCGGTTTTGTACCTGAAGGATTCGGTCGCTGGGCTCGTACCATTGAGCATGTACGGCGACGGCATCCGCCGCACCCTGCTGCTGGCCCTGGCGTTGCCGCAGGTGAAGGGGGGCGTGCTCTTGATCGACGAGTTGGAGACGGCCATCCACGTCTCGGCGCTCGGCAAGGTGTTTCGTTGGATGCTCGCGGCGTGCAAGCAGTACGACGTCCAGGTCTTCGCCACGACGCACAGCCTGGAGGTGGTGGACGCCATCCTTGGTGCGGATGACACCCGGGAGGAGGACATCGTGGGATTCCGGCTGGAGCGCACGGAGGGCCGGACGTCGGCGCGGCGCTTTGGCGAGGACCTGCTCAAGCGCATGCGTTACGAGCGCGGGCTCGATGTGAGGTGAGCATGCGATACGCCTACCTCGTGGTCGAAGGCCCTCACGATGTCGAGTTCGTCGGTCGGCTGCTGAAGCCCCACCAGTTCAAGCGCGAGAACAACGAAGCGCGTCTGGACCCGTACTGGCGGCCGCTAGTGCCGACGAAGTTTCCCTACGGCGGCGATCTGAGCCGGCGCGTCCCGGTTCCGACGTTCTTCGTGTCCGATACCGTCTCGGTCGCGGTGCATGCATCCGGAGGGGATTCGGAGATCGCCAACCGGGTGGAAGAGACGCTTCAAGCCGCGCTGACCACCCTTCCTGATGCTGTCGGGGTATTGCTGGATGCCGACTCGGTGAAGTCGCCAGGCGTTCGTTTCGGAGATGTCCGCAAGGCGCTGCTGGACAAGGTGAAACTTACCATCCCCGATCAGCCAGGGCAGGTCTCCGCCGCATCACCCCGGTGCGGAATCTTCGTCCTACCGGACAACGTGAATTCGGGGACGCTGGAGTCGCTCCTGCTGGAATGCGGGGAACGTCAGTATCCGGCGCTGCTCGCGGATGTCCGCTTACTGGTGGACAAGGTCCAGGCGGAAGCGCATGCGCTGACGCCCGATGACCTGAAGGACTTCAACAAGCCCGCGGGGCGTCACAAGGCGATGGTGGCCTGTATGGCGGGCATTCTCAGGCCCGGTAAGGCCATTCAGGTGTCCATCCAGGACAACCGGTGGTTGGAGGGCGTGGCGCTGGACGTGCCGCGCATCTCCGCCGTCAGGCAGTTTCTTCGGGAACTCCTGCTGCTGCCGTGAAGGGCTCAGCGCAGCTCGAGGGTGCGCACCATCTCATCCAGGACGGCCCGGTTGCCCGCGTAGTCGAGCCCGCGAATGGCGAGGGTGCTGAGGCGGACGACGGAGTCCCCATCACCGATGGCGTAGAGGTACTCGCGGGTGCCCGGGGGGAGCAGGGGAGACTCCTGGGTGGCGCGCAATTCCAGACGGACGGCGGGGCGGCCGGCGAGGGTGAGTTTCTCCTGCTGGAGGACTTCATTGCTGGAGCCCGTGTTGCCCTGGACGAAGGTGTCGAGCGGCATGGGCTCGCGCTTCACGGAGACGGCGACGAGCGGTTCCTCGCTGTGGGGCTGAACCTCGAAGGGGGTGGGGTGGAAGAAGCGGCAGGGCTCCACGCCGTTGCCGGTGTTCGTCTTCCAGGCGGAGGGGTGGGCAATCGAGTAGCGGCCAGTGGGATTGGAGCACCGGGAGAGCGAGGGCGCCGGAGCGCGGCCCCCTTCCGGTTGCTGGTGGGCGCATCCGCTCGCGGAGAGCACGGCGAGACAGAGGGTGAAGCGCCACGTCGTGGGAACCATGAGTGCACACCTCCAGGCCCGAGGGCCACATGGGGAAGGGCCATGGTAGGTGGGCGGGTGGTGGGCGGCTACGTTTTGCTGCAACTCAGGGAGCGCATCTCTCCTGTCCCAATGGCAATTGCAGCGATACGGCTGGGCAGCGGCTTGCCTGTGACCACTACAACATGAGGGAAACGTATTGCAGCAGATCAGCATGGAACTTCAGACGCGCGGCTGAAGGAGCTTGGGCTCAAGCAGTCTTCCGGCGGGCATCGAGGAGCATCAACTGCTGTTTGGTTGCATCCTCCAATGGAATCTTTAGCTGCTCTGATTTCAGGGCGGTGATAATCGCTTTCGCAACAGCACCAGCGACTGGCGGAGGAAACGCATTCCCCACTTGGCGGTAGGCCGCAGTCTTGCCTCCTACGAATTGCCAGTCAGCAGGAAACCCTTGTAGCCGGGCTACCATCTGCACCGTCAAACGTGGAGGCTTCTCTATGGGATGGTCCGGACCGGGCGGTTCATTCGCAACGCCCATGGCATCGACACCAAGCTCAAGCCACTTTTGTTTGGCCCGTGTTGGCCCGAGATCTGGCCCTCCGTGCTTCTTGGAGCCCCCCACAAGCGTTGGAGCAATCTCCTGCGCCTTCTCCCGCCATGCTTGTGCGCCAGGCCACCCTCGAGCCGCAATCAATTCACCAATGGTGTCGGCGACTGTGGGCGGCGCCCCAACCGGCTCCGGCCATCGGAACAGCTTCGCCACTCGGCGGCGCAAGGCTACGAGAACGAACCGCGGCCGCAGTTGGGGGACTCCGTAATCGGAGGCGTTGAGCACACGCCATTCCACTGCATATCCCAGTTCATTGAGGCTGCTCTTGAGCCGTTCCCGGTAATCAGCGAACTTCTCCGAGGAGAATCCCTTGACGTTCTCGAGCATGACAGCTTTTGGCTGCGCCTCTTCTACAAGGCGCAGCGCTTCCGGGAAGAGATCCCGCTCGTCTTTATGACCCAGCTGCTTCCCCGCGATGGAGAAGGGCGGGCACGGAACGCCTCCTGCCAGGAGATCAATTCCCCTATAGAGCTTGCCCTGGAGCGCCCGGATATCCATCGGGAGCACGTTCCAGTCAGGGCGGTTGTGGAGCAGGGTGGCGCAAGCGCTCTCATCGATCTCTGCTACACCCGCATGAAGGAATCCGGCCTGCTCCAGCCCGAGCGCCTGGCCTCCACCACCAGCGCAAATCTCCAGGGCGGTAAAAATGCGCTCGCCACTTCCGGCTTCTCCGGTGGGCGTGTTGTCGGACTTCTGCGTGACGGCCCTTGGCATCCTGGTTCCCGCTTGAACAACGGAGTGGGTGGTAGTTATTTGTCCCACATGATGCCGCAGTCAATTTCCGGGGCTGTCGTAGCCCCAAATCGTGAGCGAGAAAACGCACTGCGAGTAAAGAAATAGCGCGGTAAGTTCGCCGTTAGTGCGGAACGGCGCTTACCGGCACTTCCAGCAGCACGGCGGCGTTGCCCGCACCCGCCAAAGCCGCCCACGACGCATACCGGCACCTTGCGTCCGTTCAGCAAGGGGGCCTGGGGGGCCTGGGTGAGGCTGGCCGGCTACTCCCGCCCTGGCATCTCCTGGCGCTGAGCCCTCTTCTCTGGGTCATAGCGCGGCCCTGTATCCGGGCATCCCCATTGCACCATGCCTCCGGCGTCTATAACGTCGGAGGTCTGGTCCATGCCCCTACTGGAAACGTCACCAATGGCGGATACCCTGTCCCGTGCGGCGCGAAGCGAGAACATGCGGCGGATCCGGGCCACGGATACGGAGCCGGAGGTTGCCGTCCGCCGCGCCCTGCACCGGATGGGGCTGCGTTTCAGGCTCCATGCCCGCGAGCTTCCGGGGAAACCCGATGTTGTCCTGCGGCGCCACAACGCCGTTGTGCTGATTCACGGGTGTTTCTGGCATCAGCACCGGCGCTGCATTGATGGACGCGTTCCGAAGAGCAACACGGGCTACTGGCAGCCCAAACTGGAACGGAACGTTCAGCGGGACCGCCGCAACCGGCGCCAACTCTCCCTGTTGGGCTTCCGTGTGCTCGTGGTCTGGGAGTGTGAAGCCCGGCGGCCCGAGGTGCTGGAGAGGAAACTCCGCCGGTTCTTCCCTCCCGGGGAGGACTGACCTCTTTTCTTCCAAGACAGGCGGATGCGTGTCTACTTGACGCGCATGCGCAAGATTCCCTCGGCCATTGCTCCCGGCCACCCTGATTATGAAATTCTCGCGGAAATCCGGAGCGCGATTCTCCGCTGCGTGGGAGGGGCGGACCGGCTTCAAGAGCAGTTTCCCGCCCTGGTCCGTAAGGCCATTGATTCCGTGCTGGACCCTGTCCTCACGTGCCGGACGCGTGTCACCGAGCTCGACAACGTCGAGAAGACGTTCGTTGGCCTGAAGATCGAACACCTCGTACGTGACATGCTCGATGTTCCCAAGGGGCTTCGTGACCTGGTCATCAATGGGCGGGACGTCGATATCAAGAACACGACCGGGGATACCTGGATGATTCCGGCTGAGACCTACCGGAACGAGGATCCCGTCCTCGTCATTGCCTCGGAGGAGCGCACCCACCGCTGCTGGCTGGGCCTCCTCGTCACCCGGAAGGGCTACCTCGGGAAGCCAAACCAGGACAAGAAGCGCGGTGTCCTGAGTGGGGCCTTCCGCAACATCATGTGGCTCGTTGAGGCCGCTCCATACCCGGAGAGCCGCTGGGCCCATCTTGACATGGACCGGTTCCGGGAACTCCGGAAGGTCAAAGGCGGAAAGAAGCGCGCGTGCCAATTCTTCCGGGAAAACCTCCGGGTCCCCATGCACCGGACGGTCATCCATGCGCTTCTGTTCGATCAAGACGATTTCATGAAGAGGCTGCGCGAGAATGGAGGTGCACGGGACGTCCTCAAGGCAGAAGGCATCGCACTTCTATCCGGGTCCTATGACGCAGGATTGATTGCGAAGCTGGGGCTGCCGCACACCGGAGCCGGTGAGATGATCTCCGCCGCGCCACGCACGGCTGCGGAGAGGCGGCTCATGCGGCTCCAAAACGTTATTGATTGAAGCAACCTGTACAGTCTGTGTGGCGGGCACCGGTATGCCCGGCTTGAGCGCGGGCCGCCTCTGGCCAGGCCCTGCCGGAAACCGGGCTCACGGGGCCGCACGGGGCAGCTTGGGGGCTGTCATCATGGGCTCTCCAGGGAGTGCCACGGCCCACCGCTCTTCTTCGATGATGACCGCCGGCCGGCTGCTCTCCGCCGGGACGCGCACGAGCTGGACGGAGACGAACTCACCTTTCTCGGGTACCGCCAGCTTGAGCGCACGTGCGAGTTCCCGGTGCTCATGCCCGAGGATGACGACCCCGAAACGCCGCAGTTTCTCTCGCGCCCCCCCATTCTCGCGCACCCGTTTCATGAAGTCGTCCTGCTGTGCTGCCGTGGCGACGGCTGCCCGGCTGATGATCAACTCCCGCGCCTGCATGAAGAGGCGGTTCACACGTTCCTGGCCAGACTTCGTTGTGTCGAGGATGTGGTCAACCTTTTCTGGTGCGAGCCGCAGGAAGACGTTTGGAGGAAGAGGGTGGTTCTCGAAGAGCCAGGTAATTGCCCCACGGCCGGTCTGGCTCAGCGTACGTTTCCGGTCCCTGTTCTCACCGGATGACAAGTGCTGCTTGCTTGCGCGGACGAGGCCGGCGGACCACATGGACTTCTCGTCGCTCGCCCACACGGCCAGACACAGGTGGTCTTCAGCCTCGGGAGGAATCATCCAGCCATACAACGACTGAGAGAACTTGCAGTCGGCTTCAATGTCTTTGATGGAGTAATCAAGCAAGGCTCCGTCCTTGAACTTGAACTCCCGTTGAAGGTTGATTTCAACCAGGGTCCCCGCGTGGGTCTTTTCCGTCTTGAAGAGCTGGTCCCATTTGTACCTGCCGGTGTGAACACCATCGAGCAGCTGATCAATGGTGTCACGGAGGACTTGGCCGATCCGGATTCCGTTGGGATCCAACTCCAGGATGGCACGGCGCACGGTCTCGAGTTGCGGATCAGATGATGCCACTTTTCTCCTCCTGGAGTGGTTTGGAAGTCCCAGGCCGGACTGGCCGATGCGGGTCTTCATGGGATGATGCCCCAGTGCTGACTCAACTCGATGAAGTGGCGGCACACCCCGGGCATGGGCGTAACGCCCTGAATTGCGGCCGGTTAGAAGGACATGTAATGAAGTTGCGCTGCGGTGAGCAACCCACACGGGGGAACGGCCATGGGCCAGCGCGGCAGTGAGATGGTGCCCATCGAGCGTATCGAGGCACGGGCGTACGAGATTCCAACGGACAGGCCGGAGGCGGACGGCACCCTGGAGTGGGACAGCACGGCCGTGGTGGTGGTGGAACTGACGGCCGGGGGAAAACGGGGGCTGGGTTACACGTACGCGGACGCCTCGGTGGCGCACCTCATCCACCGCATCCTGGCCGAGGAGCTCAAGGGGCACGACGTGATGGACGTGCCGGCGCGCATGGCGTCGTTGCTGACGCGGGTGAGGAACCTGGGGAGGCCGGGGCTGGGACTGGAGCTCAAGCGGCAGGATGCCGAGCGCTATGCGCGATGACGGGTGCCCCGCCCGGAGTGGCTGAGCAGGGGCCCGCGGGCGGGTCCCCGCGCGATTCCAGACAGTTCCCGTGCGCTCACGGTTCACAACTGGAAGCGCACGGAAGGCGGTGATTGTTGCACCCGCCGGTGCTCTCTAGGGTCGAAAGCCCTGGGAGCCGGGCCTCCGAGCGCCGTCATCCAGGGCGCCTATGGCCTGGATCTTCACACCTCGCGCGAACACGGTGGCCCGGGTCGTCGCGGCGGGGCTGTTGACCACACCGGCGCTCGGAGCGCTGGGACTCTGGGCCTACGCGCGCAGTCCACTCGCCCAGAACCTGCGGCAGCCCGTGCCGCAGCCGGTGCAGTTCGACCACCGGCACCACGCGGGAGACGAGGCCATCGACTGCCGCTACTGCCACAGCACGGTCGAGGTCTCCTCGAGCGCGGGCTATCCCTCGCAGGCCACGTGCCTCGGGTGCCACGCGCAGGTGTGGAACCAGAGCCCGCTGCTCGAACCCGTACGGCAGGCCTATTTCTCGGACCGGCCCATTCCGTGGAGCCGGGTGCATGACCTGCCGGACTTCGTCTACTTCAACCACGCCATCCACGTGAACAAGGGCGTGGGGTGCGTGACGTGCCACGGGAGGGTGGACCTGATGCCGTCCATCCAGCAGGCGCAACCGTTGTCCATGGGGTGGTGCCTGGACTGCCACCGGGACCCGGCGCCGAACCTGCGCCCCCTGGACACCATCACCTCGATGCGCTGGCGGCCGGGCCCGGGAGACCCGGGGCCGGAGGAACTGGCGCGGCGCTACGACGTCCAACCTCGAACCAATTGCACGGCATGCCACCGCTGATCGACCGCTACCCACTGCCCGTGCTCCAGGACCCGCCCGGTGCGAGAGGCTCGGGACGTCCGCGCACGTGGCGCAGCCTGGAGGAGCTCCAGGGCTCACCGGAGCTGGCGAGGGCGGCCGAGCGGGAATTCCCTCCAGGTGCGGCCGAGCCCCCCCGAGGCCTGGATCGGCGCCGCTTCCTGCAACTGGCGGGAACCACGGCGGCGTTGGCGGGGCTGGCGGCGTGCAAGAAGCCGGCGGAGAAGGTGATGCCGTACACGGTCCAGCCGCCGGACGTGAAGCCGGGCATTCCCAACGCCTACGCGACGGCATGGGAGCCGGAGGGCTACGCGGCGGGGCTGGTGGTGACGAGCTGGGAGGGCCGGCCGACGAAGGTGGAGGGCAACCCGGACCATCCGGCGAGCCTCGGGGCCACGAACCACCTGGCGCAGGCGCTGCTGGTGGACCTCTATGACACCACGCGGGTGCGAGGGGTGAAGCAGCGAGGCACGCCGCGCGCCTTCAAGGGGTACCTCCAGGAGCAGACGGAGCGGGCGAGCCGGCTGGAGGCGAACGGGGGAGAGGGATTGTGGCTGCTGTTGGAGCCCTCGGCCTCACCCACGAGACGCGAGCTGGTGGAGCGCATCCGCCAGCGTTTCCCGAGGGCGCGGGTGGAGACGTACCACGCGCTGTCCCGGGACAACGTCTACGAGGGAGCGAGGCTCGCGTTCGGGAGGCCGCTGGAGACGCGGGTGCGCTACGACGAGGCGCGAGCGGTGCTGGCGCTGGACGCGGACTTCCTCACGCAGGGGCCCAACGCGTTGCGCGAGGCCCGCGAGTTCTCCCGTGCGAGGCTGCCCGAGCGGGGTGAGATGAACCGGCTGTACGTGGTGGAGGCGCACCACGGCGTGACGGGGATGAACGCGGACCACCACCTGAGGATGAAGCCCTCGGAGGTGGAGCGCTTCGCCCTGGCGGTGCTGGGCGAGCTGGCGAAAACGCACGGCCTGCGAGGACTCGAACGCTACCGGGAGCTGGAGCTCGCGTGGCCGGAGAAGGCGCGAGAGGTGCAAGCGGTAGCGGGAGACCTGGCGAGGAACGGGGAGCGCGCGGTGGTGGCCGTGGGCGAGCGGCAACCGCCGAGAGTCCACGCGGTGGCGCACCTGCTCAACGCGGTGCTCGGGAGCCAGAACCGGCTCATCACCCTGTACGAGCCCGGAATCGAGCCAACGCGAAGCGGTGCAGAGGTCCTGCGCGAGCTGTCCGAGGCGGCGAGTGCGGGCCGGGTGGACACGCTGGTGATGACGGCGTTCAACCCGGTGTACACGGCGCCGGTGGGGGTGACGCTGGGAG
Source organism: Archangium sp. Cb G35 (assembly GCF_001896145.1). Taxonomy (NCBI): domain Bacteria; kingdom Pseudomonadati; phylum Myxococcota; class Myxococcia; order Myxococcales; family Archangiaceae; genus Archangium; species Archangium sp. Cb G35. The sequence continues at coordinate 166,726 of NZ_MPOI01000020.1, read as the reverse complement.
CGGCGCTGAGCGCGGTGCCGAACGCGGTGTACCTGGCATTCCGAGAGGACGAGACCTCGAAGCACAGCACGTGGGTGCTCCCGGCGGCGCACGTGCTGGAGAGCTGGGGAGACACGCGGGCGGTGGACGGGACGGCGAGCATCCTCCAGCCGCTCATCGAGCCCCTCTTCCAGGGGCTGACGGAACTGGACGTGCTCTCGCCGTTCGCGGGAGTGGCGGAGCGGACGCCCTACCAACTGGTGAAGGACCACTGGCGGCGGAGGGGAGGAGCCACGGGCCCGGCCTTCGATGACACGTGGGACCAGTGGCTGGCGGTGGGGACGATTCCCGGAACCCAGACACAGGGCGTGCAAACCACCGTGGACGTGGGAGCAGTGGAGTCGAGCGTGCGGAACTTCGCGCGCAAACCCTCACAGGGGCTCGAGCTGAACCTGCTGCCCGGTTACAAGATGAGGGACGGGCGGTACTTCCACAACGCATGGCTGCAGGAGATGCCGGACCCGTTGACGATGCTCTCCTGGAGCAACGCGGCGCTGCTCAGTCCGGCCACGGCCGGGCGTCTGTCATTGAAGCCGCGAGACACGGTGAAGCTGACGTTCCGGGGGCGCTGGGTGGAGGCCCCGGTATACGTACTGCCTGGGCACGCGGACGACACGGTGTCGCTGGAGCTCGGCTGGGGGCGCGAGTGGAGCGGGGACCCGGACGCGCCCGAGCCACTGGGAGTCAACGCGTACCTGCTGCGGCACGCGGATGCGCCGTGGTTCGCGGATGGCCTCCAGGTGGAGAAGGTAGCGGGCCGAGGCCGGTACGCGACCTCGCAGGACCACTGGGCGATGGAGGGCCGCGAGGTGGCCATCCAGGACACGCTGGAGGCCTTCGAGAAGAAACGGCCCGAGTACCTGAAGCACCTGAAGGGCGCGGTGGAGGAGCTCTATGAGCCCTTCAAGTACGAGGAGGGCTACCAGTGGGCGATGGCGGTGGACCTGAGCCGGTGCATCGGGTGTGGGGCGTGCGTGGTGGCGTGCCAGGCGGAGAACAACATTCCGGTGGTGGGGCGCGAGCAGGTGGAGCGGGGGCGGGAGATGTACTGGCTGCGGGTGGACCGGTACTTCGAGGGCACGCCGGAGGAACCGAAGGCCATCCCACAGCCGATGATGTGTCAGCACTGCGAGAAGGCGCCATGCGAGTACGTGTGCCCGGTGAACGCGACGGTGCACTCGGACGAGGGCCTGAACGAGATGGTCTACAACCGGTGCATCGGCACGAGGTACTGCAGCAACAACTGCCCGTACAAGGTGCGCCGGTTCAACTACCTCGACTATCGGCCGAAGGTGACGGAGGTGGAGAAGCTGGGGTTCAACCCGGACGTCACGGTGCGGATGCGGGGGGTGATGGAGAAGTGCACGTACTGCGTGCAACGGATTGAGCGGGCCCGCATCGAGTCACGCAAGGAGCGGCGGCCCATCGACACGGAGGCGCTCCAGTCCGCGTGCGAGCAGGTGTGCCCCACGGAAGCGATTGTCTTCGGCTCGTTGCACGAGAAGGACTCGGAGGTGGCCAGACGTCACGCGGACCCGAGGCACTACGCGGTGCTGCACGAGCTGGGAACGAAACCGCGCACGGCGTACCTGGCGCGCATCAAGAACCCGAACCCGGAGCTCGAGCATGGCTGAGGGGCGGGCATCGGAGACACCCACGAGGGACGTACTGGAGCCCCGTCCGCTCATCGAGGGGGCGCAGAGCGCGGAGAGCCTGACGGGCTCGTTGCTGCGGCCCATCGAGCGCAAGGCGGGCCGGGTGTGGTGGGCGCTGTTCTTCCTGACGCTGGGAGGGACGGGACTCTTCGGGCTGGCCATCACGGTGACGCTGGTGAGGGGAATCGGGGCGTGGGGCAACAACATCCCGGTGGGGTGGGCGTTCGGCATCATCGACTTCGTGTGGTGGATTGGCTTCGGGCACGCGGGGACGCTGATCTCCGCCATCCTGGTGCTCTTCCAGCAGAAGTGGCGGGCCTCGGTGAACCGCTTCGCCGAGGCGATGACGCTCTTCGCGGTGATGCAGGCGGGGCTCTTCCCCCTGCTGCACCTGGGGAGGCCGTGGCTCTTCTACTGGCTGGTGCCCTACCCGAGCACCATGAAGGTCTGGCCGCAGTTCAAGAGCGCGCTGCCGTGGGACATGGTGGCCATCACCACGTACCTGCTGGTGTCGCTGATGTTCTGGTACCTGGGGCTGCTGCCGGACCTGGCGTCGGCGCGAGACAGGGCGACGACGCCACGGAGACAGTTCTGGTACGGGCTGTTCTCGCTGGGGTGGACGGGCTCGGCGAGACACTGGCACCACTGGCGCACGGCGTACCTGCTGCTGGCGGGGCTGGCCACGCCGCTGGTGCTCAGCGTGCACACGATCGTCAGCTTCGACTTCGCGATCGCGCAGGTGCCGGGGTGGCACTCGACCATCTTCCCGCCGTACTTCGTGGCGGGGGCCATCTTCTCGGGGCTGGCGCTGGTGCTGACGCTGCTGTTGCCGGTGCGCGGACCGCTGGGCCTGCACCACGTGATTACAAACAAGCACGTGGACATCCTGACGAAGCTGTTGCTGGCGACGGGGCTGATGGTCTCGTACGGCTATCTGCAGGAGCACTTCTTCGCCTGGTACAGCGGCGACGAGTACGAGATGGCCGCGTATGCCTTCAAGCGCACGGGCACGTGGGGGTGGCTCTTCTGGATTCAGATGTGCACGAACGTGCTGGTGCCGCAGCTCTTCTGGTTCCCGAAGCTGCGAGGCAACGTGGTGGTGGTGTGGTTCGCCGCGCTGGCGGTGGACGTGGGCATGTGGCTGGAGCGCTTCACCATCATCGTGCCGTCGCTGGCGCATGACTTCCTGCCGAGGAGCTGGGAGCACTACTCGCCCACGTGGGTGGACTTCGGGCTGCTGTTCGGCTCGATGGGGTTCTTCGGCCTCCTGTTCCTGCTCTTCCTGAAGTTCATCCCGCCGGTGCCCATCAGCGAGGTGAAGGAATTGCACCACGAGCTGGACCACGCCCTGCGCGAGAAGGAGGCCTGAGCCATGCGCTACTGGGTGGTGGGCGAGTTCGGCTCGGGAGACGAAGTGAAGCAGGCCCTGCGGCGGCTGGGCGAGCTCGGCTATGCGAAGGACGCGTTGGATGCCTTTTCGCCGTACCCGGTGGAGGGCCTCGAGGAGGTGCTGGAGTTGAAGCCCTCGCCGCTGAGGGGATGGGCGTTCGTGGCGGGGCTGACGGGGGCGGCGGGGGCGTACGCGTTGCAGTGGTGGACGAACGGGGTGGACTACCCGCTGAACGTGGGGAACCGCCCGCTGCACGCGGGGCCGGCGTTCGTGCCCATCACGTTCGAGACGCTGGTGCTGTTCGCTGCGCTGACGCTCTTCTTCGGGCTGATGTGGCTGCTGCGCTTCCCGAGGCCGCACCATCCCCTGTTCGAGCTGGAGTCCTTCCGGACGGCGTCGACGGGGGGCTTCTGGGTGAGCGTCACGACGAAGCGGCGGGAGGACGCGGAGCCGGTGCTGGGCCACCTGCGCGAGCTGGCGGCGAGGAACACGGCGGTGGTGGAGGAGAAGGAATGAGACACCTGCTCCTCGTGCCGATGGCGTGGCTGCTGGCCGGCTGCCCTGTGGACTTCCAGGGCTGGGGCGGGATGAAGCAGCAGCCGAAGGCGCTGCCCTACCGGGAGAGCACCTTCTTCGCGGACGAGCGGGCCATGCGCCAGCCGCCGGCGGGCACGGTGCCGAGAAACAGGCGAGGCCAGGACCGCTTCTACCTGACGGGGAAGGACACGCCGGACGGGGGGTACGTGGAGTCAATCCCTCTCACGCTGACGAGAGAGGTGGTCGAGAGCGGGGGGAAGTCCTTCGACATCTACTGCTCGGCGTGCCACGGGGTGCTGGGGGACGGGGTATCGCAGGTGGCGAGGAACATGGGGTTGCGCGAGCCGCCGTCGCTGGTGGACCTGCCCGAGTACCCGGACGGCTACTACTACGACGTCATCACGCAGGGGTACGGGCTGATGCCGGCGTACGCGGAGAAGCTCACGCCCGAGCAGCGCTGGGCGGTGGTGGCGTACGTGCGAGCGCTCCAGGAGAGCCAGCGAGCGGCGCTGGAGGACGTGCCGCCCGAGGCGAGACCCCAGCTCTACAGGGATGGCCCGCCATGAAGGTGATGGAGCGCTTCACGGGAGGGCGAGGGCCGATGCTCGCCGCCGCGGCGGTGGGAGCGGTGGGGCTGGGCGTGACGGCGGTGGGCTTCGCGGTGGACACGAGGCGAGCGCTCTTCGGCTACCTCTTCGCCTTCGCGTACTGGGCGGGAATCGCGGTGGCGTCGCTGCTGCTGTTGGGGGCGTGGCACGCATCGAGGGCGCGCTGGCCGGTGGTGCTGCGGCGCATGCTGGAGACGATGGCGGCGACACTGCCGCTGTTCGCGCTGCTCTTCCTGCCGATCCTCGTGGGAGCGAGCCACCTGTACCCCTGGCTCGGAGAACCCCCGCCGTTGTCCGAGAAGGACTTGAAGAAGCTCGAGCACAAGCGGGCCTGGCTGAACCAGCCCTTCTGGATGGTGCGCTCGGTGCTGTACTTCGCGGTGTGGAGCGGGGTGGGCGAATTCCTGTTGCGCTGGTCCCGCAGACAGGACGACACAGGAGAGCTCAAACTCACCCAATGGCAGTGGTGGCTGGGAGCGGGCGCCCTGCCGCTGGTGGGACTGGCGATGTCCTTCGCGTCGCTGGACTGGCTGATGTCGCTGGAGCCGCTGTTCGTCTCGACGGTGTACGGGCTGTATTGGTTCTCGGGGGCGTTCGTGGGGGCGCTGGCGATGCTGACGCTGGCGACGACGCTGGCGCGGGGGCCGAACCTGTATGGCGAGCTGGTGAATGACTCGCACCGGGCGAGCCTGGGCAAGTTCCTGTTCGCCTTCAGCGTCTTCTGGGCCTACATGGCGTTCAGCCAGTTCTTCCTCATCTGGATAGCGAACCTGCCGCACGAGGTGCCCTGGTACGTGCTGCGAGCGAGGGGGGCATGGGAGCCGGTGGCGCTGTTCATCGTGAACGCACGCTTCCTGCTGCCGTTCTTCGTGCTGCTGTCGAGGCCCTTCAAGGAGCACCGGAAGACGCTGGCGGTGACGGCGGGGTGGCTGCTGCTGGCGCACGTCGTGGACACGTGGTGGCTGGTGGTACCGGTGGTGAGCCCGGAGGGCCCGAGGGTGCACTGGGCGGACGTCTCGGCGTTCCTGGGAGTGGGAGGAGCGGCGGTGGCCTTCACGCTGTGGAGGCTGAGGGGGCACGCGACGGTGCCGGTGGGAGACCCCTATCTGCGCGAGTCGCTGAGGTATGGCGGATGAGCGGCGAGGACGGGTCCAAGGTGGAGTGGAAGACGCCCGAGCGCGACGAGCGGCCGGTGAGCGGGTGGCGTGTGAGCGGGGTGCTCGCGGGGGCGTTGATCCTCTTCACGTTCTTCGGGGTGGGCACGTGGGCGCAGCTCCAGCAGCGCGAGAAGAACCTCAATCCGGCGGGGCCCACGCAGCCTCAACCGTTGGGCAAGGCGGAGATCAACATCGTCAACACGGGGCTCTTCGAGCTGGACACCCGGGCGGAGGACGAGAAGGCGGAGCAGCGGAAACGGCTGCACGGATACGGCTGGGTGGACCGTGACGCGGGGGTGGTGCACATCCCCATCGAGCGGGCCATCGAGCGGGTGGTGGGCGAGCAGCGGCGGGACGGAGGCGGGCGATGACACCGGGAGAAGACTCGCTCGCGGGGACGGTGGACGAGTTGTTCCGGCGGGTGCTGTTCCTGCCGGAGCAGGCGTCGACGGTGGCGAAGGACGTGGACCACCTGCACTACGTCATCATCACGACGGCGATGGTGGCGGCGACGGTCATTTTCGGGACGGCGGCGTACTTCCTCATCCGGTTCCGGAGGCGCTCGGAGACGGAGGTGACGAGGAGGGTGGAGGGGACGCTCGTCTGGGAGGTGCTCTTCGTGGGGGTGCCGCTGAGCACGTTCCTGGTGTGGTTCTTCGTGGGGTACCACGATTTCATCCGGATGCAGACGCCGCCGCCGGACGCGATGGACGTGTACGTGGTGGGCAAGCAATGGATGTGGCAGTTCACGTATCCCGAGGGCCCCAGCTCGATTGGAGTGCTCCGGGTGCCAGTGGGAAAGCCCGTGCGGCTGCTGCTGACGAGCCGGGACGTCATCCATTCGTTCTACGTGCCGGCGTTCCGCATCAAGCAGGACGCGTTGCCGGGGGCCTATACGCAGACCTGGTTCGAGGTGACGAAGCCGGGAAGCTACCGGGTGATGTGCGCGGAGTACTGCGGGCTGAAGCACTCGGAGATGTGGGCGGAGGTCCAGGCGCTCACGCCGGAGGACTACGAGGCGTGGATGCAGGAGCAGCGCCGTGGGCTCGTCTCCCGCCGGGACGCGAGCCCGAGCGCCCCCGAGCGGGAGGAGCCACACGAGCCCGCGAGACAGGCGGCGAGCTACGACGCACAGAATCCGCACGGCGAGGTGATGTACGGCGAGCGGGGGACGCTGGCGGAGCGAGGCGAGCGGGTGGCGGCGGAGAGGGGATGCCTGAAGTGCCACACGGTGGATGGGACGGCGCACATCGGGCCGACGTGGCTGGGGCTGTACGGGAGACGGGAGCGGCTGACGACGGGCGAGACGGTGGTGGTGGACGAGGCGTACCTGACGGAGTCGATGATGAAGCCGGGGGCGAGGCTGGTGGAGGGCTTCGAGCCGGTGATGCCGTCGTACCTGGGGGAGCTGGAGGCGGCGGAGGTGGCGGCGCTGGTGGAGTACATCAAGACGCTGCGAGGCGCGCGGCTGGAGACCATCCGGTCGGAGGGGCCCGTGTATGAACCCATCGGCGGGAAGTAGTCAGCCGGCCATCACGTATCTGAACCACGAGACGACGGTGGGCTCGTGGCTGCTGACGAGGGACCACAAGCGGATAGGAGTGATGTTCCTGGTGCTGGTCATCCTGGCGTTGTTGCTGGGGGGCGTATTCGCGATGGTGCTGCGAATCGAGCTGCTGACGCCGGGGCCCACCATCATCAGCGCAATGACATACAACCGGATGTTCACCCTGCACGGGGTGACGATGGTGTGGCTGTTCATGATTCCGGCGATCCCCTCGGCGTTCGGGAACTTCGTGTTGCCGATCATGCTGGGGGCGAAGGACGTGGCGTTCCCGAGGCTGAACCTGGCATCGGTGTACATCTACGTGGCGGGGGCGGGGCTGACGCTGTTCGGGATGCTGTGGAGCGGGGCGGACACGGGGTGGACGTTCTACACGCCGTACAGCACGACCTCGCCGACGGCGGTGGCGCCCATCCTGCTGGGGGTGTTCGTCATCGGGTTCTCGACGATCATCACGGGGCTGAACTTCATCACCACGGTGCACACGCTGCGAGCGCCGGGGATGCACTGGAGCCGCATTCCGCTGTTCGTGTGGGCGCTCTACGGGACGTCGATCATCCAGGTGGTGGCCACGCCGGTGCTGGGGATGGTGCTGCTGCTGGTGTTCTTCGAGCGGGTGTTCGGGGTGGGGCTCTTCGATCCGGCGAGGGGAGGAGACCCGGTGCTGTTCCAGCACATGTTCTGGTTCTACTCGCACCCGGCGGTCTACATCATGGTGTTGCCGGCGATGGGGGTGATTACAGAGGTGGTGTGTGCGTTCAGCCGGAAGAACATCTTCGGTTACAAGATGATCGCCGCGTCGACGTTTGGGATTGCGTTCGTGGGGTTCTTCTCGTGGGGACACCACATGTTCGTATCGGGGCAGTCGACGTTTGGCTCGGGGGTGTTCGGGGTGTTGAGCATGCTGGTGGCCATCTTCACGGCCATCAAGATCTTCAACTGGGTGGCGACGATGTATGGGGGGAGCATCGATCTGAGGGTGCCGTTGCTCTACGTGTTGGGGTTCATCTTCCTGCTGATGTTCGGGGGGATGACGGGGGTGGCGGTGGCGACGACGTCGCTGGACGTGCACTGGCACGACACGTACTTCATCGTGGCGCACTTCCACTACATCATGGTGGGGGCGGTGCTGATGGCGTTCCTGGCGGCGCTGCACTACTGGTGGCCGAAGATGTTCGGGAGGGTGTACCCGGAGCGCTGGTCGTTCCTGGCGGCGAGCACGATCATCTTTGGTTTCATCGTGACGTTCCTGCCGCAGTTCCTGTTGGGGAACCTGGGGATGCCGAGGAGGTACTACCAATACCCGGCGGAGCTGCAGTGGCTGAACGTGCTGAGCACGGCGGGGGCATCGCTGCTGGCGTTCGGGTTCACGCTGATCGGGGTGTACCTGCTGTGGTCGCTGAGGTACGGGCCGGTGAGCATGGCGAACCCCTGGGGCTCGAGCGGATACGAGTGGTACAGCGGTTCACCACCGGCGCCGCACAACTTCACGGAAGCACCGCGCTTCGAGCGCGAGGTCCACGACTACACCGTGCCCGAGGCGCCCCGTGTCTACTGAAACATCGCCATGGGAGGAGCACTTCGGGAGCCGCGAGAACCAGAGCAAGGCGGCGCAGTTGGGGATGTGGATCTTCCTGGGCTCGGAGGTGTTGCTCTTCACGAACCTGTTCGTGGGGTACGGCGTCTACCGTTACTACTACCCGGACATCTTCATCGAGGCGAGCAAGCACCTGGAGGCGGGGTGGGCGACGGTGCAGACGCTGTTGCTGGTGACGAGCAGCCTCTTCGTGGCGTTGGCGGTGCACTACATCCGGCAGGGGAGACAATTCCTGACGGCGCTGGTGTTGCTGGTGGCGATGGGGATGGGGGTGGCGTTCCTCGGCATCAAGGGATGGGAGTACTGGAAGCACTGGACGGAGGGAGCGCTGCCCGGGGAGTACTACCGGCTGGAGGACTTGCCGGTGAGGGGAGGGAGCCTGTTCTTCACGCTCTATTTCCTGCTCACGGGGCTGCACGCGGTGCACATGCTGGTGGCGTTGGGGTTGCTGGGGTGGCTGGTATGGGGAGCGGTGTCTGGGAAATACACGGCCGAGTACCACATCCCGGTGGAAGTGGGAGGGCTGTACTGGCACCTGGTGGATGTCTTCTGGCTGTTCATCTACCCGCTGCTGTACCTGGTGGAGTGAAGGGGGGAGCGAGATGGTGAAGAAGAAATCCACCTGGGGTTACGTGGGCGTATGGGTGGTGTTGGTGGTGTTGACGGTGGTGACGTGGGTGTTGGGGACGAAGCTGAAACTGGGCCCGTACTCGTTGCCGGCGTCGATGGGGATCGCGGTGGTGAAGACGGTGCTGGTGGCGATGTTCTTCATGCACCTGGTGGAGCAGAGGGGAACGAGGCGGGTGGTGCTCCCGGTATCGGCGCTGTTCCTGGGGTTGCTGCTGGGATTGTCGTTGCTGGAGGCGATGACCCGGATCCGCATGGCGAGACCAGACGGAATCGAAGAAGAACTGAAGCCGAAGCGTCCAGCCACAACGAGCCCTGCGGGCCACTGAGCCAGATATCCCCTCGCCCCCCGGGAGAGGGACGGGGTGAGGGTGCCACGTTCCCCAGGTTGAACCCGTGCGATGCTCCCTCTCCCTTTGGGAGAGGGTTGGGGTGAGGGTCTGCCATGGATTCAGGGTTCCCCGAGTTGGAGAGAACCGGACAGGTCCCTGTACAGTGCCCGACGAATCATCTGGCATCTGCGTAGCGTAGCGAGTGGGGCCAGCCGAGGAGGGCCGAATGGGTCAGCCGGGAAGACTTCAGGGAAGGCGATTCGCCGTGCTCGTGGGAGTGCCATGGGTGCTCGGGTCCACGGTGGCCTGGTCCGCCGACCAGGAGGTGACGGCGCGAGCCAGGGACATTCCCACCCGGGACTTCATCAATCTCCGCTTCGGGGCGAGCACCGGCACCAATCGGATGGAGATGTGCCTGGAGATCTCCCCGCTGGAGGCCTGGGCGTTGGAGGCGTGTGGCACCGGGAGCGAGATCCTGCATCGAGCGGACTCGCCCGAGCTGGCCCATTTCCGGGGCAAGTACACGCTGGCGAATTGGAGGACGGAGATTGGCTGGCTCCAGCCGCGAGTCGGCGTGGGCTTCACCGAGTTGCAACTGGGCCGGGACGACCCGGGCTTCCAGTTCCTGGGGGTAGGGCCTCGGGGGATGGAGACGGCGGGGCCGGAGGCGTCGCTCGGCATCCGGGGGCTCTATCCGGTCATCGGGGGCTTCGAGCTGGTGGGCGAGCTGAGCTTCAGCATGGCGTGGCTGCGGTACGCACCGCTGCTGGCGACACCGCAGGCGGAGTTCCAGCCGGCGGTGAGCCTGACGGTGGGCGGAGGCTTCTAACGCCCGGCCCGGAGCTTCCGGGTGAGGAACAGGCCCAGGGCGGGCACACAGACGGCGCCGGCGAAGGCCGCGAGGAACGAGCCGGTATCGACCGCGTATGCCCCGAGGGCCGAGTACGCGGTGGCGATGCCCAGATTCGACAGCGCGCAGACGGCGAGGAATCGCCGGAAGGGCATGCGATGGAAGCCGGCGAGCACCACCGAGGCCTCCGCGAGGACGGGCACGCCCCGGCACACCATCAGCCCCCAATGGCCATGGGCCGCGATGATCGCGGCGGCTCGCCCCTCGCTGTTCCCCACCAGCCGCCGGAGCGCGGTGGCGCTGGCGCCCTGGCCGAGGAGGTAGCCCACCACGGCGCTCCCCATCAGGCCCGTCCACGACACCGCCGTGCCCACCCACGGCCCCAGCAGGCTGCCCGCGGCCAGGTTGACGAGGCTGGAGGGCACCGGCAGCACGATGTCCGCGGCCAGCAGCCCGGCCAGCGCCAGGGAGATCAACCCCCGTGAGTGGGGCATCTGGAGGAAGGCCGTGGTGGCCGCGAGGAGGCGCTCTTCCCAGAGGACGAAGGGCACCAGGATGACCGTCAGGAGCAGGGCTCCCAGCACGATCCACCCCGCCACTGTGCGCTCCCTGGACACCGGAGCTTCCGCCGCTCTTTCCATGAGTGACTCAGAGCATATCCAGTGGCGGCTTCGGGGTGCTCAGGAGATCCAGGTGTCCTCGGCGGTGAGCACCGTCCACTGGCCGTCCTTGCGCTCGAGCGTGAGGGTGAGGCCGTTGGCGCCGACATTGCCGTAGACGATGGAGGTGTCCGCCTGGGCGCGGCCGGGCGAGAGCAACTTTACCCTCTCGACGCGGAGGAACATGGCGCGGGTGGGAGTCACGCGGGCGCCGGTGGGCCGGCCGTTGGACACCACCTCGGGTGAGCTGCTCGCGGGCACCACGGCGCCTCTGTCCCACTTGCAGGAGTCGGGACCCGCGATCAGGAACGGGTCGTGGGTGAAGCGCGCCAGGAATGGGGGGCGGGTGTCACCGGGAATGCTCACACAATAGAGCGTTGGTTCCTGGTCATCCCTTCCGAAGTGCTGGAGGGTTCCACGGACGGCGGCGGCGTAGAGCTCCTCGTCGACCGCCGCGGGCTCGCTCGTCTCGGGGCGGGAGCGAGCCCCGTGCGCACAGGCGGAGACGAGAAACGAGGCCGCGATGGCGCACCACACGTGGCGGACAGCCCTCATGTGAATCCTCTCGGGTGGCGGTTCTCCCGGGAGGGGGAGAACCGGAGAGGCCCACTCTAGCGTGCGCGGGCTAGTTCAGCGTCGCGCGGATGTAGAGGCGGTGGCGGCCGCCGTCGCCTCCGTTGAAGTCCCACCAGTCCTCGCCGTTGGCCATGGCGGCCTGGGTGCGGAGGGCGGACTTGGACATGCCGTAGCTGCGCTCGAGCACCAGGTCGTCGTCGTTGGTGAGCAGGCCCAGCAGCCAGTTCAGCAGTCCGGCGACGATGGCGATCATCGCCGCCCAACCGGCCGCGTCTCCGCCATCCGGGTCATCGGCGAGTGAGAGGGCGGCCTCGACGGCTGCTTCGGCGATGTCGCGCAGCGCGCTTCTCAAGTCATTGTAGAAGCCCCCGCTGCTGTGATCCGCCTCCCAGCACTGGATGTTGAAGGTGAGGCGCTGGTTGACCTGGCCCCGGAACATGATGCTCTCCGAGGGGAAGTATTCGGTGTCGCCCGTGCTGATGGCACCGAACTCCGCGGACTCGTACGTCTGCTTCGCCATGGAATCGGCGCCTGCCGCGGACACCCAGTAGATTTCATCCCGGCCCGACTCGCCCGACTCCCTGTCGCAGTGGAAGTGGCTGAAGCGCATCTTCACGTAGATGGGAGTCTCCCGGGCCGCGCCCGTGAGCGGCTCGCCCCGGAGGAGGGTGATGCCGCCGCCGTACTGGGCGAGCGCCTCGGTGAAGGCCTCGTCGTCAGAGCCCTGCCCGGGAGGCCGCTGGGCGATGTTGACGACCCGGACGTTGGGCTGGGCCAGGACGTCCTTGCCCAGGGCGGGGGCGTCCTGGGTCAGCTGGGCCCAGGTGTAGCCCGTCTCCACCGGCAGCCGGGTGATGGCATCGGGGAAGAGCTCGGCCGCCGAGCGGCTGGCGCGGCGCTGCTGGTAGAGGGCGCCGTACTCCTTGATTTCCTCCTCGGGGAGGACGGTGCGCATGGCGTCGACCACCCGCTGCTCGAGATCCGAGAGGGGCAGGCCATTCTTCAGGCGCGCCGAGGCGTGGAGGGCAATGCCAATCATCATGTTGCTGGAGCGGCTCAGCGTCATCCGCTGCGTGGAGCGGGTGGTGGCACGGGCGTCGGAGAGCTGGGCGCGGAGCCGCTCCAGGCGTTCGGTCGAGGTCGTCACGGTCATGGGTTGCTTCCTGAAGGGGGGAAACGAGGGAACCGGCGACCCTGTCATGTGCGACGAAGCCATTCCGTGGAGTTTTCGTTGAATTGACAGCCCCTGCGCTCATGTGCACGGAGGTGGACTCAAGACACCCGGGGCACGGGCGGGGCGGAAAGGGCTCCCCCGGTCCGAGGAAGGCGCGCCCGGTCCACGTACCCGTGCGTGGCGAACCATTCCACCGAATCCCGGAAGGTCTCCTCGAGGGGCCGGAAGCGGAGGCCCAGCATCCGCTCGGCCTTGGACGAGTCGAAGGCGGTGTTCGTGCGCTCGCGGCGCAGGGTGCGGAAGCCCTGCCAGCTCACCAGCACCGGGCGCCGGGAGAGCCGGGCCCAGGCCTCGTTCAGCAGCGCGAGTGTTCCCAGCAGGGCGTCCGGTACCCGCCGCTTCGGTGCGGGCAGGCCCGTCACCGACGAGAGCACGGCGAGGGCCTCGCCCACGTGCAGGTCCCTTCCCGCGGCCAGGTAGCGCTCGCCGCGCAGGCCCTTGCCGGCGGCGGCCACCAGCGTGGCGGCCACGTCCCGTGCGTCCACGTAGGCGAAGCGCGTGTTGATGACACCGGGCAGCCGGCCGTGCAGGAAGTCCAGGACGAGCTGTCCCGCGGTCGTGGGGCCCGCGTCGCCCGGTCCGTTCATGAAGCCCGGGAGCACCAGCGAGGCATGCAGGTCCGGGTGGCGCGCCAGGGCGGCATCCACCTCGCGGTCCGCCAGGATTTTCGAGCGGTAGTAGGCGTCCGGCTCGCCCTCCGCGTCACGCCGCATCGTCTCATCGGTGAGCGGGTGGCCGGGGCGGGGGGCCAGCACGGCGATGGAGCTGGTGTGGACCACCCGCCGGATGCCCTGCTGGTATGCCGCTTCCAGCAGGTCACGTGTGCCCTCCACGTTGATGCGCATGAGTCCCGAGGCGTGGCTGCCGCCCTTGTAGCTGTCCCGGAAATAGGCGGCGGTGTGGAAGAGCACGTCGGCGTCGCGCAGGGCGGGAGCGAAGGATGCCACGTCTTCCAGGTCGCCCTGGACGAGCTCCACGGACACACCGGCCAGCAGCTTCCGGGCCCGCTCGGGCGAGCGGACCAGGGCCTTCACGCGCACACCGCGGGATGCGAGCAGGCGGACGAGGTTGTTGCCGAGCAGTCCGGTGGAGCCGGTGACGAATGCGGTCTTCATGAGAGGTGCCTCCGAGCAGGCGGGGAGCGAGTGAGCCGCCCGCGTTGACTCCCCGGGTATGCACCCCCTGTTGCATCAGGCGCCACCCGGGCAAAGTGGTGTTGCATTCATGCAAGGGGCCTCGAATGAACTGGGATGACCTCCGCTATCTCCTCACCGTGGAGCGCTCGGGCTCGTTGTCCGCGGCGGCGCGGGCGCTGGGCGTCGTCACGTCCACGGTGGGCCGGCGGATGACGGCGCTGGAGCGGCGCCTGGGCACGAGGTTGCTCGCCCGGGTTCCCGAGGGGGTCCGGCTGACGCCCGAGGGCCGTGCGTTGGTGCGCACCGCCGCGGCCATCGAGTCCCAGCTCCACAGCGCCGAGCGTGGGCTGAAGCGGGAGGAGGGGGAGCTCGAGGGCCCGGTGCGGGTGACGGCGGGTGACGGCTTCATCGCGTTCCTCAATCCCTGGCTGGCGCGCTTCCGGGAGCGGCACCCGGGGGTGCGTGTGGAGCTGTCCTCGGATGCGCGGGTGTTGGACCTGGCGCGACAGGAGGCGGACCTGGGTGTGCGCACGGTGCGTCCCAAGGGGGACTCGCTGGTGGCGCGCAAGGTGGGGCAGCTCGCCTGGAGGCTCTACGCGAGTGCCCGCTACCTGGAGCGCGCCGCGCCCCTGCGCTCGGCGGGGGACCTGGCGGGACATGCGCTGGTGGGCTTCGACGCGATGCTCTCTCGCATGCCGCAATTCCGCGCGCTGGAGGAGTGGGGCGCGGGACGCTTCGTCTTTCGTAGCAACGCGGCCATGGCCGTCGCGGGCGCGGTGGCGGCCCACCAGGGCGTGGCGGCGCTGCCGTGCGCGCTGGCCAGCCTCCATCCGGAGTTGCGGCCCGTACTCCCGGAGGTGGAGCTGCCCCTGGAGGACGTGTGGCTGGTGGCCTCGCGCGAGGCCCGGAAGGTGCCACGGGTGCGCGCGTTGATGGGATTCCTCGCCGAGTGCTTCGAGGAGTCCCGTTCCGTCATGCTGGGCGTGCGTTGACGCCGCGAGCAAGAGGGAGCCCTCCGGGCACGGTCTCGCCAAACTTGTCCAACAGTTGGACAAGTTCGTGAAGAGCGCGCCCGGGAGACGGGCTGAACGCGAGGGCATGGCTTGCGTCCACGGTACGGACACTCCCCCCGGGTCGGCAATCAATGATTGTCAGACAGGCTACCAGGCCGGCTGGAGGGGCGGCACGTCGTCGAGAAACGGCGTGACGAGGGAGGACAGGAGCGTGGGGTCCGCGGCCACCGCGAGGTGAGACGTCGCGGGGAGGATGGCGAGGCGCGCGTTGGGAATCGCCGTCAGCTGGCCCGACGCGGCGGCCTCCTCACTGCCTCCGCCGCGCAGCTTGAACATCGCCACCGCGTGCTCGGGCTTCACTCCGTCGGCGTCGCCGATGATGACCATCGTTTTGGCGGGAATCGCACGCATCTGGGCGTCGCTGATGTTCTGGTCATTGATGTTCAAGGTCTTCATCTTCTCGATGTACGCCGCGAAGGCCTTCGGGTCGGGATTCATCTTCTTGAACGCCGCCTCGATGGGAGAGCCGGCGAACATCTTCGCGTCGAGGCTTTCGATTGCCTTGAACACCGAGGGGTACCACCCATCCTTGCGGTACGTAGCGGCGAGCGAGACGAGCTTGTTGACGAGCTTCGGGTGGCGGATGGCGAGCTGAAGCGCGGCGCCACCGCCCTGGGAGTAGCCCAGCACGTCCGCCCGTTCGACCTTGAGCGCTCGCAAGAGGGCCGCCGCGTCGTCTCCGAATTGTTCGTAGGACATCTTCCGGGAGGTGTCCGCCGTGCGGCCGTGGCCCTGCTGGTCGAACACGATGACCGGCCGTTTCTTCACGAACTCCGCCACCAGGGGCTTCACGGCCTCGGTCGAGCCGAAGGCCCCGGGGATAAGGAGGAGGGGCGGGGTCTTCCCCTTTCCGAGCTCGCCATGGACCTCGTAGTAGAGCTGGAGGCCATGGATGGGGAGATGCCCGCTCCGGGTGGGACGGGGGCCCGAGGCGCTCGGGGCTTCTTCCGCCGCCCAGGCGGGGGAGCCCGTCGCGGCGGCTCCGAACAGCGTCAGCAGCAAGGCGAATGATTTCAGAATGAGTCGATTCATGGCGCACTGCCTCCGTGCGAAAGGGCCGATGCTCCTCCGAAAAGGGGGTCCATCGGCGGTTTCGAGCATGAGACGTGCGCAAGCACACAAACTCATCGGTCCCGTCACCGGGTGGATGTCGTCCCGTCTCATGCGGCGATGTATGCACCCGGGGACGCGCTGAACCCAACCTGCTCCAGGAGGACCGCGAACCATGCTCAAGGTGGCCATCATCGTTGGAAGCACGCGGCCGGGCCGCAAGGCCGAGGCCGTGGCCCGCTGGGTCCTCGAGCTCGCGCGGAAGCGCACCGACGCCGGCTTCGAGCTCGTGGACATCCAGGACTTCCACCTGCCGCTGCTCGACGAGCCGGTACCGCCCTCCCTGGGGCAGTACACGAAGCCGCACACCCTGGCCTGGGCCGCGAAAATAGATTCCTTCGACGCCTATGTCTTCGTGACCCCCGAGTACAACCACGGCCCGTCCGGCGCGCTCAAGAACGCCATCGACTTCCTGTACCGCGAGTGGAACAACAAGGCGGCCGGTTTCGTCAGCTACGGCAGCGCCGGTGGCACGCGCGCCGTGGAGCAGCTGCGTCTGGTCATGGGCGAGTTGCAGGTGGCCGACGTGCGCGCCCAGGTCATGCTCTCGCTTCGCACCGACTTCGAGAACTACACCACCTTCACGCCCGCGCCCCACCACGAGAAGTCCGTCCAGACCATGCTCGATCAGGTCATCGCCTGGGGTGGGGCGTTGAAGCCGTTGCGCGAGAAGTGACGCGGCCGTCCGTCATTCCCACTCGTACTTCAGGTCGAGAATCTTCCCCGCCGGGTCCAGGTCGAAGGTCCACTTCATCGAGACATCCGTGCCGTACACCGCGCGATAGACGCGATTGCGCTTGTCGCCGTCCTTCTGCTCCTGGAGCAGCGTCAAGCGGCGCAGCGGCGGCAGGAGCGCGTTGCCCGGGCTACCGAAGCCCTGGAGGATGGGCAGCAGCTCCTGCTGGGCGCTCGGCGCGAAGGCGGCGGCGTCGAGCGTGCCGTTGAACAGGCCTTCCATGGCTCCGCGGTGCACCGCCGTCAGGGCCGGCTCCGCGTCCGGGATGCCCGGTGCGTCCAGCTCCGGCAGCGGCGGCAGGTAGTGGCTCGCGACGACGGGCGCCAGCATGGGCAGCAGTCCCATCCCGTTCGTCAGGACGATGACCGTCAGCTTCTTCTCCGGAACGCGCAGCACGTCCCCCAATGCACCGCCCCCGGAATGCCCGAACATCTTCAATCCCCGCAGCGTGCCGTGGGTGAAGGCCACGCCGAAGCCGCCCTCGCTGCCGTCGTTCAGCTTGAAGGCCGTGGCGGCCTCGCGCTGCGACTCGGGGCTCAGCAGCGTGCCCTGGTCCATGGCCACGGCCCAGCGGGCGAGATCCTTCACGCAGGAGAACACTCCGCCCGCGGAATAGGTGTGGGGCGGGTAGAGGAACCAGGCGCGACGGTGCGCGCCGTCCACGTAACGGTAGGTGGTGGCCCGGCGCGGGATGACATCGGCGATGCGCACCGGCCCCTGCTGCCGCGCGTGCTCGAAACGCGTGCACGTGAAGCCGAGCGGCTCGAAGAGGCGGCTGCGCAGCAGCTCCTCGAAGCCCTGGCCCGTCACCTTCTCCAGGACATGGGTGAGCACGACGAAGTCCGTGAGGCCATACGCGCTGCGCTCACCGGGCGTGTACTCCAGGGGCCCGTTCCGGGCGGCTTCGTACCGCTCGGCGACCGAGGCGTTGCTGTTCGTCTGCTCCTCGGAGCCCTCCTTCAGGCCCGAGGTCACGCCCGACGTGTGGGCAGCGAGGTGCCGCACGGTGATGCCCTTCCACGTCTCGGGTGCGTCGGGCAGGTACTTCGAGAGCGGCTCGTCCAGGCCGAGCTTCCCCTCCTGCACCAGCAGCATCACCAGCGTGCCGGTGAAGACCTTCGTGGCGGAGGCGATCTGGAACGCGGTGTCCGGTTCACTCTTCGCCCCATCTTCCAGGTCCGAGAGGCCGTACGTGGAGAGCTGCTCGAGGTGTCCGTCGCGGACGACGGCCACGGCCGCGCCGGGGACATGGTTCTTCTCCAGGACGGACTGGACATAGGTGTCGGTGGAGCGGGCGGCCTGGGAGGTCGCGCAGCCCGCGGAGAACACGAGGGCGGGCAGGAGGAGGAGGGCCTGGGGGCTCGAGCGCATGCGGCCCCGGCTAGCAGTTGCGGACAGGCCTGTCGACAGGACCTTGCCAGCGGGCCTCCAGGTGCTTTATTTCTGGCTCCAGGTGCCGAGGGGCGCCTGCCCGAAAAGACGACGTCACCCTCGTTGTTCCCCGCGGTTCGACATGTTCTCGATGAGTTCCTTCCACGGCCCATGAACGGGGAGCGGCCGACGATGAGGGATTTGTCATGGGAACCGAGCCCCGTGCTGTGACGCCTCCCAACCTCCGCGAGTGCAAGGTCCGGGCATCCCTCCTGCTCAAGGACCTGGAGTCCTCCGAGCAGGCACGTGCCACGAGGGCCGCCGAACGGCTGCGTGCCCTGCCCGCCTTCTCGCGTCTGTCTCCCGGCGAGCTGCTCGCCCGCAGGGACTCGGTGCAACGCAAGCACGCGCTGGCCGTCATCGCCCACGAGCAGGGCCATGGCTCCTGGGCGGAGCTCAAGCAGGCACTGGGCGAGGAGTCACCTCCGAGGCTCGACACGGAAGCCTTCTTCGCGAAGAACCGGGGCGCCTTCCTCAACCGCTGGTTCGCCTCGTACGCGGAAGCGCTCGCCTCGCTCCGGGAGAGAGGGGGCTACCTGTTCCCCTTCCGCGAGCAGTTCTTCATCACCGATGCGGGCTTCCTCGCCGCGCTCGGGGTGGACCCGTCCGATGCCGACTGGGCGCGGATGGGCTTCGACTGGGTGGAGCCGCTCGACCCGGCCGCCCGGGACCGGCTCGAGCGGAAGCTCATCGCGCTCGGCTACGCGGGCTGACGCGCTCGCCCTTCCTTCACGCCTCACGACCTGGAGACGACACGGATGACCTCGAATGACGCGGGAGCACCGCGGGGCAGTCCATCGCGCCGCTCGGAGTTGAAGCAGTCCTACAAGGAGAACCCTCCTCCCATGGGTGTGTTCGCCGTGCGCAACCGCGCCAACGGCAAGGTGCTGGTGGGCTCGAGCCTCAACCTTCCGGGCATGCTCAATCGCACCCGTTTCGAGCTGGCCACGGGCATCCACCGCACGTACCCCGCGCTGCAGGAGGACTGGGCGCGGTACGGCGCCGACAGCTTCTCCTTCGAGGTGCTCGACGTCCTGCCTCCTCCGAAGGAGCCGGGCACGGACCTGAAGGAGGAGCTGCAGGTGTTGCTGTCGCTCTGGCTGGAGCGGCTGCGCCCCTACGGGGATGCCGGGTACAACGCCGTGCCGTCGTGAGTCTCGTGCGCACGCACGGTTCCAAGGACGGTGTCGGCGCTCGTCGTCAATCGCTGGCCCTGAGCGAGCCTCCCTTCGCGGGCGTGACGGGAGGTGAGCCGGGATGGGGTTCAGCTTTCTTCGTCGGGCAGGAGCGTCAGCAGCAGCTCGTCGTCAGGTCCGAGTGGCCGCCATCCCGGGGGAGGAGGCGATGCCCGGAGCGCTGCCTTGGCTCGTTCGACGCGCTGCTCATGGGTTTCTGGGGTGAAGGTCCCCCAACGGGCGAGTGCATGGGCGACGTCGAAACGGTTTGCGTCATCGAGGAATGCCGGCCAGCCGTTGGGGAGGGCCTCGGCCAGTTCGCGAACGAGCTGACCGCGCACGAGCCGCGTGACTTGCTTGCGCCGCTCCGCTTCGGCCAGCAAGCCGCTGAACACCTGCACGCCCGCGATGTCGTCCGGCCCCAGTTCCTCGGCCAGCGCCACCAGCGATGCAGTGGGACGCGCCTCGGCGAAGGCGGTGAGCGAGTCGTACCCCCGCTCGCGGAGCCTCTCACGCAGGCGCACCTTCCAGTTACCCTCCCAGGAACGACCGTCGCTCATGGTCCTCTTCAGAGGTGAAGCTCAGGCTTCTTCGTCGGGGAGGAGCGTCAGCAGCAGCTCATCGTCGGGGCCACGCGGAAGCCAGCCGGGCGGCGGTGGCGTAGCGCGGAGCGCTGCTCGGGCCTGCTTGACGCGCCTTTTATGTGTTTCTGGCGTGTAGGCGGTCCACCTGCCGAGCGCGACGGCAACCTTGAGGCGCTTGTCGTCGTCCAGCACGGCCGGCCAGCCGTTGGGGAGTGCCTCTGCCAGTTCGCGCACGAGTTGACCGCGCACCAGACGTGTGACCTTGCGGCTTCGCTCCGCCTCGGCCACCAACCCGCTGAACACCTGCACTGCCGCGATGTCATCCGGGCCAAGCTCGTCCGCCAGCGCCAGCAGCGAAGCGGTGGGGCGCGCCTCGGCGAAGGCGGTGAGTGAGTCGTAACCTCGCTCGCGGACCCGCTCGTACAGGCGCGCTTTGATGTTGCCTTCCCAAGCACGTCCGTCGCTCATCTCCCACCACAGCGGACGAAGTTCATTGGGATTCTGTATTCCTTCATATGCGTCGCGACGATCTCCAGGATCGTGTTCCGCGTCAACATCCGGCCAGCTTCGGCCTCAGCCTCGAACAGCGTCTCCATGGTCATCCGGTTCCATTCACCGGGCCACTTGCGCCCCAACTTCCAGTTTCCACCACCGTGAATCGCCTGGTGGTGGGCCTGCTGCAGTGTGACGCAGAACCTCTCGATACTCATCTTGCCGGTGAAGCCGCGCTTCTCGAACCACGCGCGGTGCTCCTTCGGCATGACGTGGTGACGTGGCGGCTCGGCCATACCAGCGCCTGTCTTGCCTGTCACGCGCATGGCCCGCACCTCGGGCGCATCGCCCAGCGCGTCGCGCACGCCCCTCGGGAGGTCGTCGTTGCCCTGTGCCATCATCACGTGGCCGGCCTGAATCCGCACAGCGGCGCTGACGGCGGGCACGGAGAGGACGCCCGCGCGCACCAACTGGCGCATCATTTCCACCCACTCGGCGGACACCACCAGCCGCGTCCCCATCATCACCCCATTGGGGCCCACCATGAGGCGCGCGCCGAGCACGGCGGGAGTCGCCGCGCGCAACGCCGGCAACGTGAACTTCAGCGCCGACAGTGTGGTGAGTGCCTCCATGGTTTCCTTCAGCACCAGCGCCGTCTCGAGGACTTTGGCCCCCTTGTGTATGGCCTCGAGGAGTGCGGCGCACTCGTGCGTGAGGTGGCCTACCAGGGCGGGCATGTCCTCCGCCGCTGACTCCACCTGCTCCGGCTCCAGGGACGCGAGGGCGGTCATGGAGGGCTCCATCATCTTCTGCCAGCGCTCCAGCTTCACGTACAGCGTCTCCACGCTGTAGAGGCGCCGGGAGAGCGCGGCGTCGGTGAGGTGGAGCAAGTCAATCCACACGGCCAGCAGCAGGGAGCCCATCATGGCGGCCTCCAGCCGTGGGCCCGCGAGGCGCAGCAGGGCGAGCTGCATGTCCGGGTCTTCCACCTCCGACGCCTCGGCGGCGAGTTGCGTGGCGGCGGCAAGCTCAGTGTCAATCCACCGCAACCGGGCTTCGCCATGGTCGACGTAGCGGACGAAGAGGCCGTTGCCCGCGCCAGCAATGCCCAGGTCGCTGGCCCTGAGTCTGGAGAGCTCGCTGGAGATGCGGCGGGTGGAGCCGGACACCTCGCCCACGCTCTTGCGAAAGGCCAGGTGGGCCGCGAGGGCGTTCCGCCACGGGGAGGTCGGCTGGGCGTCGAGGACGAGCGGCGACTGCTCGCCCGCCCCTCCGGTCACGGCGGGCCCGGTGGCGCCCTGCGGGGTGTAGCGCAGGTGCCGCCCCGGGCCAGTCGGTGGCGTCAGCGACACACAGGCGTTGGACAGGAGGGCCAGGGCAAGCAACAGCCCCGTCCTCCTCGCCCCTGACGAGTCAGCGTGCATTCCATCTCCAGGCCCATGGAAGCGAAGAATCCGGCTCGAGCCTGGCACGCGGCTCCTCAGGTGTCTGTCTTGGGGCGCGGGGCGTCTCCGGCTCCCAGCGCCTTCTCCGCCGGCTCGCGCCCCACGCGCTTCTTGTCCTTGAGTGTGCCCAGGCTGTTGCTCCACCACTCCGGGCACAACAGCAGGAAGAGACCTCCGAACAGCAACATACCCACCAGCGAGACCAGGACGAATTCCATGGCTTCTTCTCACTCCATCTCGATGTCAGTCATTGACCGGAGCGCGAGCGCGCGCCCGGCCCTTCAGGGCTGTCCGAGAGGGGCTCTCAAATGAGCAGTGAGCGGATGCGGAGGAAGACGGGGGGCCCCTGGGCGTGCGGTGTGTCCCAGAGGGCGAGTGACAGGCGGCCCTCCCCCTCGGGAGCCTGGGGGCTGAGCCACACCGGCGTTGGGGCAGGAGGGAGGGCGAACAGGGAGCCGTGGCTGGAGACATCCACGAGGGCCGGTGCGGGGAGGTCCCGCTCCAGCGCGTCGCAGCAGTCCTTGCGCCACGTCTCCCCGTGGTGGGAGGCCTTCTCCGCCTTCTTCTCTTTATGCGGGCACGGGCAGGCGGAGGTCGTCGTGGCCTGCTTCGGGCAGTAGTGCGCGAGCCCCACGCCGCTGGCGACGGCCTGCCAGCCGAGAAGAAGCGCGAGCGTGAAGATGCGAAGGGCCAGCGACACGGTGCCCTCCGTATAGGGAGGCTGGATATCCGCCGCAACCCGGAGTGCGCCTTGGCGCACCGCGTCCAACAGGCCCGCTATTGGGAGCCTTTACCCCACAGCCAGGCGGCTCCCCGGACGCCGCTCGAGTCACCGTGCAGGGCGGGGCGCAGGGGCGTGTCCACCTCCGCGCCGAAGACCCAGCGCCCCCACTGCTCCGGGACCAGCCGGTACAGCGCGGAGATGTTGGACATGCCGCCGCCCAGGACGATGACGTCCGGATCCAGGATGCCGATGACGTGGGCGAGGCCGCGCGCCAGCCGGTCCGCATAGCGTTGGAGCGCGGTGACGGCCGCGGGCTCACCGGCCTCGGCGCGCGCGGCGATGTCCGGCCCCGGGAGGCGGGTGCCGGTGAGGCGTGCGTAGTCGTTCTCGAAGCCGGTGCCGGACACCCACGTCTCCAGGCAGCCGCGCTTGCCGCAATAACAGTCCGGGCCGGGAGTCTCCTCGGGCGTGGCCCAGGGGAGCGGGTTGTGGCCCCACTCGCCGCACACGCCATTGCGGCCCACATGGGGGCGCCCGCCGAGCGCCACGCCCGCGCCCGTCCCCGTGCCCAGGATGGCGGCGAACACCACGGCCTCGCCCGCGGCGGCACCGTCACTCGCTTCGGACACGGCCAGGCAGTTGGCGTCATTGGCCAGCCGCACGGGCCGGTCCAGCACCCGCTCGAGATCCCTGTCCAGGGGACGTCCGTTCAACCATACCGAGTTGGCGTTCTTCACCAGGCCGGTGCGCGAGGACAGGGTGCCCGGAATGCCCACGCCCACGCTGCCTCGCTGGCCCGTCTGTCTTTCCAGCCGCGCGCACAGGTGGGCGATGGTTTGCAGCGTTGCCTCGTAATCGTCTCGCGGAGTGGGCACGCGGTGGCGTCCCAGCTCGCGTCCGTCATCGCCGAGGGCGAGCGCCTCGATCTTGGTTCCGCCGAGGTCGATGCCGATGCGCACGTGTTGCCTCCCAGACCACGAATGCCGCGCATTCTAAGGGAAGTTTCCAGAGCTGCTCCGGCAAGGAGTGAGCAGGCAGCCAGGCTCATGCGTGGGGCCGCCCCGTACTTGCGCAGCCGGGCGGGCTCGAAGCGGCTGGCTGCCCTGCCTTGCCGGGAACCGTTCAGCGTCCCACGTTTCCCAGGCACGGAATGGGCTCCGGAGGGACGGAATGCTGCAACCGCTGATGGCGCTGCTGGCCGTGGCCAGCCTCGGCACGGCAGGAGGGACGGCCACTCCGCCGCGCTGCACGGTGGACTCGGAAGCGGGTCAGATCACCGTCCTGCGCGACGAGGACTGCGCCGAGCTGACGCGGTTGCGCGAGGAGCGGGACTCGCTGCGCCAACGCTCGAGCGAGTTACAGCGGGAACCCGGGGAGAGCGCCACGGGAGGCTCGGGCGAGGAAGGCGTCTCCGAATCGCCGCCACCGCCACCACCCCCCGCCGCGGCCGTGGAAGCGAGTCCTCCCGAGGTGCCGAGCGCGGTGACGGAGGAGTTGCGCGCGCTGCGCCGGGAGGTGGCGGAGCTGCGTCAATCCCTGTCCCAGGCGGAGGCCCGCCGTGCCGCGCCGGTGGAAGCGCCGAAAGCCGGGCAGCCCGCGCGTGAGGAGAAGTCCAATCGCGAGCAGGCGTTGGAGCTGTTGCGCAACACGGACATGTTGACGGTGCAGAACGCCAGTCCGGCGGAGCGGCAGGTGTTGGGCGAGGTGAACGTGGCCAACCGCACGCAGACGGGCGAGGTGGGCTTCATCCTGGAGCCGCAGGTGCGGGTGGGGACTCCGTGGAACGTGGAGTTCGGCGCGGGCGCGCAACTGCAGAACCTCGCGGGCGAGCAGGAGGGCACCACGGGCGCGGTGTCGGCCTATGCGCTGGGGCAGCTCGTGGACGAGAAGGGAGCGCTGCCTCAGCTGGCGCTGTGGGGCGAGGTGACGAGTCCGCAAGGGGACGAGGGCGTGAGCGCGGAGGCGCGGGTGCTGGCGACGAAGACGTTCGGCCAGACGCGGCTGCACGGCAACGTGGGTTACAGCGCGCGCCAGGACACGGAGGATGACTACCTGCTGGGGCTCGCGGCGGACCATCCCATTGGAGACCGGCTGCTGTTGCAGGGAGACGCGTACTACGTGAATCCCCTGGGCGAGGGCGAGGCGTCGGTGAACGCAAGCGTGGGCACGGGCCTGCGGGTGGGCCGCGCGTTCGTGGTGACGGGGGCGGTGGGGGTGAACGCGACGAGTGACGACGTGGCGCCACGGCTGTTGTTCGGGGTGCTCGGGCGAATCTAGGGAGGAGCCATGCCCATTCTCTATCTGTTGATGGGGTTGGGCCTGCTGGCGCTGTGGGTGGTGGCGTTGGTGCAGGGGGGCGTGGTGGGCTGGTTCCTCTGGCTGAC
Source organism: Archangium sp. Cb G35 (assembly GCF_001896145.1). Lineage (NCBI taxonomy): Bacteria > Pseudomonadati > Myxococcota > Myxococcia > Myxococcales > Archangiaceae > Archangium > Archangium sp. Cb G35. The sequence continues at coordinate 141,611 of NZ_MPOI01000020.1, read as the reverse complement.
CTTCGGGGTGGCCGTGGGCGTGGTGATGCTGGCCATCCTCCATTTCGCCTACGAGTGGAGGCGGAGGGCGACGTGAGCAGGTGCCGCGGCGGCGCGGCGGTCGAGAGGAGGCAGGCCGTGGAGAGCTGGAAGATGCCCGAGAAGGAGCTGTCGACGAACGAGCTCGTCCGGCGGGCGATGAGCGAAGCGCGGCTGTTGGCGAAGGCGGAGCTGCTGCACGCGAAGGTGGAGCTCGCGCAGGAGGTGCGGGCCGCGCGGGCCGTGGGCCTCTTCGCGGGCAGCGGAGCGGCGCTGGCGCTGGTGGGGCTGGCCATGCTCTTCGTCGCCGGGGCGGCGGCGTTGGCGCTGCCGCTGTGGGCCGCGGCGCTCCTCGCGGCGGGGGTGGCCTTCGTGCTCGCGGCGGTGCTCGGGGCCATCGCCTGGACGAAGCTGCCCAGGAAGCCCATGCGTCACACCCTGGCGCGGATGTCGATGGACCTCGAGGAGCTCCGGCAGCACATCGAGCTCACGAAGCACTGAGGCCTCCTGAGACGCCGGGCGGCTGGCCACGCCCCGAGCCGGGCCGGTAGGGTTCCGCGCGCGCCGGAGCCATGCGGGCTCCCGCGACACCTCCCGGAGACATCGACGATGCGGCTGCGCACGACCCTCCTGCTGGGCCTGCTGACTGGCTGTGCCACCCCGGCCTCCTCCTCGAAGACGGACGCCCCGGCCCCCGCCGGGGCCGCCCCGTCTTCTTCCGAGTCCGCTCCCGCCGCGGGGAAGATCGACCTGAAGGCGCTCGCCGCGCGCGAGCTGGCGCCGCTGTCCAAGCAGAAGGTGTCCGCGCCGGATGGCTCCTTCACCGGCGAGGTGGAGGCCGCGGGTGCTCCCACCCTCCAGCCGGGGGAGGAGCTGTTCGTGCTCAGTGTGCCGCTGGGCACGGGCAGCCCGCTGTCGTGCTTCGTGTACTCGGGGCCGGTGGACGCGGGGGGCGCCATCTACCGGCTGGTGGAGATGGCGGGACAGCGCACGGAGCTCCACCGGGTGCGCACCACGGACATCCGGCTCATCGGCGAGAGCCCGGCCGTGTACGCCGAGGCGGAGTACCTGGTGAACGCGCCGCGGGGCAAGGCGGCGGGCCTGGCCAAGATGATGGTGTACCCCCATGACCGGCTGCCGCTGGTGTGCACGCACGACGAGCTGGGCTACTCGGAGAGCTTCAAGCGCGTGACGAGCGGGCTGGCCGCTTCGCTCCAGGGCCCCGGTGAGGCGCCTCCGGCCCCGCGCTACTTCGAGCTCAACGTCATCCGCGTGCAGGGCCACCCGGTGGGCTTCGAGAAGCGCGTGATGCGCGACGCGGCGGGCGGCGGGCGGCTGACGGAGGTGGAGTCGAGTCTCTTCTTCCCGCGCTCGCTCAAGGAGCTGAGCGTGCAGGACACCGTCTCCTCGGAGCTGTCCGACAAGGACGGCAGGCTGGTGGCGCGCGACTACGCCCGGGCCAGCAACGGCGCGCTCGACATCCAGATGGCGCTCAAGCAGGTGCAGGGCCGTGAGTACCACTACGAGGGCACGCACCTGGGCAAGGAGCTCAACGGCAACTTCACCGCCCCGGCGGACCTGGCCACCGAGCCGGGCACCGCGCGTCTGGTGCGTGAGCGCCTCCTGCCGGGCAAGGACCCGGAGCTGACGCTGCATTACTACATGCCCGCGGCCAATCCGGTGGCGCCCACACCACAGGTGCTGCGCAAGGGAGCGGCCGGCTCGCGCGAGCTGACCGTCGAGATGGGCCCCCTGAAGGCCACGCTCACCCTGGACGCCCAGGGAATGACCGAGAAACTGGTGACTCCCATGGGCGGCACCGAGCTGGTGCAGGAGCGCGTCCAGGCGCGCGGGACGCCGTGAAGCGCGCTTGAACGCCAGGTTCATGGCGGCGGGGCGGGGCGCGTGGTAGTGCGCCCCGCCATGCCGTCCGCCCCCGGGGCCTCCCGCACCCGCCTGCTGCTCGCCTACATCGCCTGCTTCGTCTTCTGGGGCTCCACCTGGGCCGTCGTGAAGGTGGGCCTCGAGGATCTCCCGCCGCTGCGCTTCGCCGCTGTGCGGATGATGCTCGCCGGCCTGGTCCTGCTGCCCTTCAGTGGACTGCTCCGCGTCCGGCCCGATGCGCGCACCACGGGGCTGCTCATGGGCGTGGGGGTGCTGCAGATCGCCCTTCCGTACGGGCTGCTCTTCATCGCCCAGCAGTGGATTCCCTCCAGCTGGTCCGCGCTCCTCTTCTCCACCTACGCCGTGTGGCTGCTGCTGGTGGGGCGCCTGTTGCTGCCGGATCAACCCCTCTCGCCCCTCAAGCTCCTGTCCGCGGGGCTGGGGCTCGCCGGCATCGTCGCGCTCCAGTACGAGCACCTGCACGGCATGGGCCTCACCGGCCTGGTGCTGGCCGGGTGCGTGCTCACGCTGGTGGCCACCGTCTCCATCTCCCTCGCCAACGTGCTCGTCCGCCGCTCGCTGGCGCACGTGCCCACCAGCCTCTCCGTGTGCGTGCAGACGCTGAGCAGCTCCCTGCTGCTGCTGGCCGCCTCCGCCGCCTTCGAGTCCCACCTGCCCGGCCACTGGACGCCTCGCGCCCTGCTCTCCATCACCTACCTGGCCGTGTGCGCCACCGCCCTCACCTACCAGCTCCTCTTCTGGCTCCTCTCGCGCGTGCCGCTGTCCGTCATCGGCGTCATGCCGCTGTTGGACACGCTGGTGGCCGTGCTGCTGGGGGTGGTGATGCTCGGCGAGCGCGTGGATGCCTCGCTGCTGGTGGGCGGTGCCCTCATCCTCTCCAGCGCGGCCCTGGCCAACCTCCCGTCCTCGCCTCCCGCCCCGGCCCCTTCCGAGCCCACCGGGACTCCCGCCAGCGCCGGGCCCCTGGCATCCGCTCCCCGGCAGGTGGCCTGAAGTGTTCACTGGCCCTTTCCGGATGCGCGGTGTCGGCTAGAATGCTGCCCCCGTCGAGCGATGGGGCAATCTGCCCCACCCGTTGCCGGGCATGTCGCTCACCCAACAGAGGGGGTTCCGGAAATGAGCACACCCAGGGTGGATGCCCCTCACGGAGCGTTCGAGCGTGCGTCTGATCGGCTATACCTGCGGCATTCCCATGAGTCGCGGGCATCGGCCATCAGGAGGATCTCCCGGGGAGCCGTTTTACCCGGAGCCCCGGTTGTGTCAGGATTTCCCGGATGCGCATGGACGCCAGCGGCCCGTGGACCAGGAAGCGGGCAGGCCGAACGGGGCCGGTAACGGGAGGGTGCACGGCATGAGCGGCGTCAGCGAGGAATTGCGTGCGGTGCCGTCGGAGGCCGAGCGCGAGGTGGAGCACCGCCTGATGCAGGTCACTCCCCAGGACACCATGCGCGGCATGTTCTTCCGGAGCGTGAAGGAGGCGATGTTCGCGCTGCGGGGCCAGGGGGCGATGGAGGAGTGCCTGGAGGAGTGCGGAGGGGTGCGCTCCTTCGTGGACCTGTTCGCCTACCCGGCCGAGGACTTCCTGCGGATGGCGCGGCGGGCCGCGTGGTTGATGCAGGGGCCGGCCGGGGGCTTCGAGCAGTCCATGAGGATGCTGGGGTACATGGGGACGGCGGTGTTCCTGGGCAGCCAGGTGGGCAAGGCGATGCAGGTGCTCATCTCGGGTACGCCCAAGCGCGTCATCGAGTACCTGCCCATGGCCTACAAGGTGACGACGCCGGCGGGAGGCACCTGCTCGGTGATGTTCCCGGGGCACACGCGGGCCATCGTCACCTTCGAGCGCGACTTCCTGCCGAGGCCCTATGTGGAGGGCTCGCTGGAGGCGCACCTGAAGCAGGCCGGGGCGCGCTCGGCGCGCATCGTCGGGCGGATGATGGGCCCGGTGGCCTGCGAGTACGACATGAGCTGGGACTTCTGAATCAGGGTTTGAGCGGGGCGAGCACGTCGGCGCCCACGTCGGAGAGGCGGGGCAGGCCGGCGAGCGCGAGCACGTGGGCGGTGTCCTCGCGCAGCGAGTCGAGCACCTGCCGCACGCCTTGAGCGCCCCCGGTGGCGAGCCCCCACAACACGGGCCGGCCGAGCAGCACGGCGTGGGCCCCGAGGGCGAGGGCGCGCAGCACGTCGCGGCCGGAGCGCACGCCCCCATCCACGAGCACGGGGACGCGGCCCTGGGTGGCCTCGACGACTTCGGGGAGGGCCTCGGCGGTGGCGAGGGCGCCGTCGAGCTGGCGGCCGCCGTGGTTGGAGACGATGAGGCCGGCGGCGCCGTGGTGGAGACACTCGCGGGCGTCATCGGCGCGCAGCACGCCTTTGACGAGCACGGGCAGGCCGGAGTCCTCGTGGAGGCGGGCGATGTCCTGGAAGGTGACATCGGGGGCCTGCTCGGCGAGGGCGCGGTGGGTGAGGCCCTCGAGGTTGGCGAGGAAGTCCTGCTCGGGGAGGGGGAGGGTGGAGTCGCCGCGGTTGCGGCGTTTGTGGCCCACGTAGGGGGTGTCGGCGGTGAGGACGAGGGCGCGGGCGCCGGCGGCGGTTGCGCGCTGGACGAGGGCGCGGGTGAGGCCGCGATCACGGAAGACGTAGACCTGGAACCACCAGGGCCCGGCGGCGGAGGCGACGTCCTCGATGCGGCGGGAGGAGCGGGAGGAGAGGACGAGGAGGGAGCCGGCCTCGCGGGTGCCGCGGGCGGTGGCGAGCTCGGCGTCGGGGTGGGCGAGGGAGTGGAAGGCGGTGGGGGCGACGAGGATGGGGGAGGAGAGCGGGGTGCCGAGCAGGGTGGTGGAGGTGTCGACGGAGGAGACGTCGCGCAGGACGCGGGGACGAAGGCGGAGGCGGGCCCAGGCGGCGGTGTTGGCGGCGAGGGTGGACTCGTCGCCGGAGCCACCGGCGTAGTAGTCGAACACGGCGGCGGGGAGCCGCTCGCGGGCGAGGGCCTCCAGCGCTTCGTAGGAGAGCATGAGGCGGGAGTGTACACGCCGCTCCCTCTCCCTTTGGGAGAGGGTTGGGGTGAGGGTCTTCCCGGTCCCTATCGTGGCCAGTGCAGGATGCGTCCCTCGCTGCCCACCACCCAGATGTCGTCCGGGCGTGTGGCGGCGATGTCATTGAGGGCGCCTCCAGTCCCCATTCTGGGCATCACGTTCCACACGGTTCCGTTGTACCGGTAGACCTTGCCGCTCGCCGTGGAGACGTAGATGGAGCTCTTCCCGAAGGCGACCACCGAGAGCAGGTCCTCGTCCGAGGGAGCTGAGTGCTTACGCCAGGTGGTCCCGTCCCACATGAGCACGGAGCTGCTCTCCCCAACGGCATAGGCGAGCTTGGGGTTCACGACCCAGATGCCCCGGAGCCGGTCGCCCACCACGCCTGGGATGTCCTGTGCAGACTCGCTCCTCCAGTCGTTCAGGCCCGGCCAGAATCGGTAGATGTGCGGGCTACCGGACCCGCCTACGGCGAACAGCAGGTCGCGGGAGAGGCCATGGACGTCCCAGAGCGGGCTCATGGCGACGGTGTTGACCTGCAGGGTGCCCGTGCTGCTTCCCCAGATCGCGCGCCCCAGGCTGGTGTCGGCCATGGACAGGCCGACGAAATAGACCTGGAAGGTGTCATCGCTCAGGTACAGGCCGAAGGCATTTCGGGAGTGGATGTCCCCGGCGGGAGCCCCTGGGGTGCAACCCGTGGAGGTGAGGCCATGGTAGGCGACGGCGGCGCCCTGCCCCACGAGCACAGCGGCGTGATTGAAGTTGGGCTCCGCCAGGACGCCGTACCAGTCTCCCGGGCAGTGTCCGTCGAAGTCGCGGAAGGCCGTTTCGCCGGGCAGCCGGGAGCGCAGGGTGCTGCCGCTTCCCGCCACCCAGACGCCCCCATCGCCCCAGAGCGTCACCGAGCGCCAGGCCTCTGAGGTCGTCGTCGTGGAGTGGCTCACCCAGCTGCCGCCGCCCGCCGGGCACACGACGCCCTCGTCCACCTTGCCATCGCAGTCGTTGTCCACCAGGTCGCACAGCTCGGGGGCGCCCGAGTAGGTGAAGGGATTGCCCTCGTCGCAGTCGTCACCCCTGGGCACGTAGCCCGCGTCCGGCGTGCACGTCAGCACCCCCGCGTCCGGCTTGCCGTGGCTGTCGAGGTCCTCGTCCGGGTAGTAGTTCACGGGATCGAGGAGGTAGACGCACCGGATGCCGCCGTCCGCCGTGCACGCCGTGGCGCCCGGGCAGTTCTGACCCGGACTGCACCTCTCGCCCACGGCGTAGCCCTCGTCCTGCGTGCCGTCGCAGTCGTCATCCACCGCGTTGCACAGTTCGGGCGCGCCCGTGTAGCGCTGGGCGTTGGAGTCGTCGCAGTCGAGGTCGTTGGCCACGTAGCCGAGCGGCTGGGTGCAACTGGTAAGGCTCGTGCCAGTCTTGTCCCCCTGGCCGTCATTGTCCGCGTCCTTGTACCACTGGTTCGGTGGTGCCACGCAGGTGCGCGAGTCATGGGCCCCGCAGGTCCAGCTGCCCTTGCAGCCGTTGCTCGCGGTGCATGGCTGGCCCAGTCCGAAGCCTTCGTCCCAGGAACCGTCGCAGTTGTCGTCCTGGTCGTTGCAGAACTCCTGTGCGCCTGGGTGCACGTCGGAATTGCGGTCATCGCAGTCCCCTGCGCGGGTGACATAGTCCCACCCTGGAGGAATGCAGGTGGAGAGGGGGGGGGCGCTCCCTCCGTACCCATCCCCGTCCCAGTCGCGATAATAGAGCTTGGGTTGGGTGCAGTCCGGGCGGTAGCAACCTCCCTGGATGCACACGTATCCCTCGGTACAGGGTGTTATCGCGTTACAGGAGAGGGGACCGTCCTTTTCGAACTCCAGCAGGTCGGGCACGGTGCATCCGATACACAGCAGCAGTGCCGGGGCCCAAGGGCACGTGCGCTTCATCGGGTTTCTCCGGAGGGGGACTTGGTGGGGGAGGGCAAGAGCAACCAGGACACCAGCGCGCCCGCCACGGCGACGCCGGCGCTCCCGAACAGGATGTTGGCGGTACGCGCGCTGTGCTGGGCCTCCTCCAGGCGGGAGACCACCGCGAACTGGGTGCGCTCGCCCCAGGCGGCATCCACCAGGCGGCGGGACTCCAGGCCGAATCGAGCCCCCGCGAGGGTGGCCACCGCACCCGCGCCGAGCAACGCCAGTGGAACGACCGGCACGGGGCGAGACGGTTCCCGTACTTCTTGCACCAACTCGCGTGGGGCGGGAGGCGTATCCGGCATCAGTTGGGTCTTGGGGGTGGACGTCCGCTCGGGTCTGTCCGTGGCCACGGCCTTCGAGGGGTTGTCCTCGACCGGCGTACTGGGTGGTTCCGGTTCCTCCTGACGTTGCCGCCGGTCGAACTCCTGCCGTGCGAATACCCGCTGCGCCTCAATCATATTCTCCGTTTTGGGCGCCACGCGCACCGGGAGCGACGCCTCCGGCTCGAGCAGCAGCGCCGTCAGGATGCTGGCGCGGGCCTCCTCCCACTTGTTGAGATCGGCGAGGATGATGCCCTCGTATAGCGCGAGGGTGACATGCTCCTCTTTGCCCAGGGCCACCTTCTTGGCTTGTGCGAGTTGCTCGAGCGCCAACTCGTAGTCGAGGTTCTCGTAGAGCTGTATGGCAGCGGTGAGATACCGCTCGAAATCGCTCGCTGCGTGAGCGCTGTCCAGAGGAATTCCCGCGAGCAGAAAGCTCAGCAAGAGCACCAAGAGCACTCGGTGGCCAGTAGGATGCATGTTGTCGGGTGATACGTGCTTGGGTGCAACGCTCTACTTCGCTTACCGCCCGGATGTTCTTGCCGGTTGCGGGGGCTGATGATGCTGCTCAAGCGCAGCTTTGTTGGCGGGCGAGACGGCCGACGGGGGTAGCTTATTAGCCAGGACAGGGCAAACAGAAACTCGCGTAGGCAGCAGGAGACGGGAGGCTATCTGGGTCCGGGCGCTTCTGACCCGGCCTCGTGTTTCCCCACTCCAGTGCGGTACCCTGGGGGCGTTCCGCGTGTTTCCAGTGGGACTGGGGAGGGTTCCGTGTCGTGTCCGCATGGCGTTCCGCCAGACAAGTGCCTCGTCTGTAAGGCCGCGGCTCCGTGCAAGCACGGCATGAAGGGCAAGTGCCTGCAGTGCCAGCAGGACCTGGCCAGGAACGCCGTGAAGGCGGTGTCGGAGGTGGGCCAGAAGGCGGGTGATTCCGGGTTCGACATCACCGAGATCCCCGCGGTCATGGACAAGCTCAAGGGCGTGCAGGGTGCACGGTTCATGCGCAGGTGGTTCGAGTCCACCGCGTATGAGCTACCCATGAAGATGAAGACGGGGGAACTGGACGCGCGCATGTTGAGCAAGGCCCAGCTCCTGGATGACCTGCCCTTCAGCTGGCTGGAGGACTCCAAGCGCGTGGGTCCCATCGTGAAGGAGACCGTGGAGTCCCTCTCCGAGGTCCGCGAGTTCAATTCCCGGGTCGGGAAGACCAAGGGGGTTCTCGATCAGCTGTCACGTGGGCTGATCGTCCTCATGGGCCGGTTGGAGACCCTGGGCCTGCTCGACGCCAAGAAGAAACGGCTCGTGGACGGTTCGCGGTATTTCGGTGATCTGCCCGCCATCGAGCTGGATCGCACGATGCAATTCAATCGTGTGGACGTGGGGACGAGCCTCGTGGAGAAGGCATTCGATGCCCTGGACGATGTCTATTTCGCCCTGGGCGCCTTCTCCATCAAGCTCGCCGCGACCCAGTTCCGGACGTATGCCGGACTCCATGGGTACCCCACCATCGAGATCAGCGAGGTGGGGATGTACCTGCGGGACACGTACGACTTCTTGAACAAGAAGGGGCAGGATCAGCTCCTGGGGTATTGGAACAAGACGGGCGTCATCAAGCCCGATCCGGCCGAGTATCTGGTGGAGCCCAAGCGCATCTATCGGTGGTTCAAACCCTACTTCCGGGTGATGAACAGCGATTACAACGCCTATCGTCGCAGGACCGGGAAGGGGGGCGATTTCATGGTGTTCTCCACGGTCAAGCGGGTCCCGGTCTCCATCCAGGTCCACCTGAGCGATATCGACTTCGACGAGTACCTGGGCAGGAAGGGCGGTTGATGGAGGCGCGCCCGTCTCGTTTCGTGCTCCTGGGGGGGGTGCTTCTCCTCTTCCTCCCCGTGGCCTGCTACTTCTTCCTGAAGCGGGCCGCCGGTCAGAACGCCGAGGTGGTGAGCGTGAGCTGGAATCCCAGCCATACCTGCACCGTCACCACCTACTTCCCCTCGTTGGGTGAGGAGCGGACGGTCAGCAGCCGCTTCTTTCATTTCTTCAGCGCGCCCGCGTTCTTCCGGGTGCACGACACACGCGGCGCGCTCCTGCGCAGCTCCGAGTGGAAACTCTTCCAGAACGAAGCGGATGACGAGGTGGCCAGGTGGGTGGGAGACGGTCAGGTGGTCTACCCCACCCGCCAGGGATATGAGGGATGGACGCTTCCGGAGTGTGTGGGCCCCATTCCTGATGCGCGGGGAGGCCCTTCCACACCCGGGTGAATGCGGCCAACGAGGAGATCCTCCCCCGAGGGGAGAGGGGAAATCAGAACGCGTAGCGCACGCGGCAGTACGGCATGCGCCGGGCGAGCAGCTCCTGGAACTCCTCGACGAGCCGCCCCTTGTACCCGGTGCGGTAGCGCACGTTGACGCCGCCGCCCTGCGACACCTTGGTCTCCTGCAACTCCGGCCGCCACAGCAGCTCCTCGGCCTTCGGGTGCCAGCGCAGGTTCACCTCGTGCAGCCGCTCGTTGTGCGTGAGGAAGATGATCTCCGCGGCCAGCTGCTCCTTCGCCCTGTCTCCAATCGTGTCGTCGATCTGCTGGAAGAGCGCGTCGTACCCGGCCTGCCAGCCCTCGGTGATGACCACGGGCGAGAAGTTGAGGTGCACCTCGTAGCCGGCGGCCACGAAGTCGTCGATGGCGGCGATGCGCTCGGAGATGGGGCTGGTGCGCACGTCGAGCAGCTTCGCCTTCGCGTGCGGCATGAGGCTGAAGCGGATGCGCGTCTTGCCCCGGGGCGCGTAGGAGAGCAGCTCGCGGTTGACCAGCTTGGTGGCGAAGGAGCCCATCGCATTGGGCAGCACGGTGAACAGCCGCACCAGGTCCTTCACGTTGTCACTCAGGGCCGCGTCCGCCGAGCAGTCGCTGTTGCAGCCGATGTCATACACCCAGTAGCGCGGGTCCACCGTGTTGGGCTCCGTCTTGGGCCCGAGCCTCCCCGCGTGCCGGCGGATGGCCGCGAGCACCTGCTCGATGTTGACGAAGACGGTGACGGGGTTGGCGTAGCCCTTGTGACGCGGCACGTAACAGTAGGCGCAGCTCATGACACAGCCGTTGGCCGTGGAGGGCGGCAGGAAGTCGGCGCTGCGGCCATTGGCCTCGAAGCCCATGGACTTCTTCACGCCCAGCACCAGGGTGCTGCCCTTGATGCGGTTCCACGCCTCGGCGTTGCCCTCGTTGCCGAAGAGGCCGGGGATGTTCCAGTGCGAGCGCACCTCCACGCGCTCGGCGCCGGGGAAGCGCGCGAGGATGTCCCGGCCCCGGGTGAAGCGCTCGACGTCGGGCTCCAGGTAGATGCGGGACACCTTCAGCAGGTGCTCCAGCAGTCCGGTGGCGGGAGGCGGCTCGGGGGGGAAGAGGTCCAGGTTCGTCACGGCGGGAGGTGGGATGCGCGGGGATGCCCCGGGTTCTGGGCCACGTGTTACCTGGACGACCCGGCATGCGTTAGGATGTCGGCTCGCCCCACGAACGAGCCGGGCCGGTTCGCTGACGGGTGGGCTAGGATGCATGCATGTCCAGCAAGGCGCCAGGAAGGGTCATCGACCTCCAGAGCGAGAGACTCCGCCGGGGCCTGCCGAGCTCTCCCCGCGAGCCCGTGCGGACATGGCGCCGCAAGGTGAAGCTGGCGGTGGCGGGGGCCTGTCTGCTGGGCATCCTGGCCGGGCTGCTGTCTGTGGTCATGGAGTCCACGGACGCGCCGCCGGGAGACAAGGGAGAGGGCCTGTTCAACGGCTCTCCCTTCCGCTCCTCGTCGGGCGCGAGCCCGAGCGTGGAACCCGAGTCGGCCTGGTTCACGACCTCGGGCAGCGGCCGGCGCTGAGCGCACGCGGGCCCGTCACGTTGCCTCGCAGACACCCGGTGGGAGCCATCCGTTAACCGACCGCCTGCCTGACCGCCAGGCGGGGTTGTGGGCCGGGCCCGCCGGGCCAAGTCTGCCCGGACCCCTGGAATCCCGGGAAGGGAGTCTCTCATGAAGACGTCGCGAGTGGTGCTGTGGTCCGGCGTGGTGTCGCTGCTGGGCGCGGGCCTGGCATGGGCGGGGGAACCCGGCTCGGCCCCGGGGACCCAGAAGGCGCGGGTGCTCTTCGCGAACTACAAGACGGTGGACCCCACCACCGCCCGGGAGGCCGAGTTGCTGGCCGGGGCCCGTTGTCCCGAGTCGGGCATCGTCGCCTTCAGCGCGAGTGGGACGGGCCACGTGTCGGAGGGAGGGCTCTCGCTGCTGAGCTACGCGACGACGCACACCCAGGAGGGAGGAGGCTGGGGAGCGGGAGGGGGCACCTTCGTCGCGCCGTGCACGGGCCTGTACTTCTTCAACGTGTCGTTCGTGAAGGACGCGTACCACTACGGGGCGACGGCGAACGACGTGTTCGTCCACGTGCTGAAGAACGGGACGTCCAAGGGGCGCGCCATGAGCGGCCAGGGCCACGTGGACCGGGACACGGGCGTGTACAGCGTCACGTTGTTCCTCGAGAAGGGAGACTACGTGCAGACGTTCGCCGCCAGCGACGGCCACCTGAAGCGCCACCTGCTCGAGTACAACTTCACGGGCCACCTGGTGAAGCAGGCGGCCCATGACATGTGAGAAGAGATGACATGTGAGAAGAGATGACATGTGAGAAGAGGGGCCCGAGCCGCGCCCATTTCCCCTCGCCCTCCGGGAGAGGGACGGGGTGAGGGTGTCACGCATCCCGGGGTGAACCCCTTGTCTCCGGTGTGGCCCACGGGTTGAAGAACGGGCCCGGGCACCCTCACCCCCACCCTCTCCCGAGGGGAGAGGGAGTATGGGTTCTCAGTAGCGCTCTTCCCGGGGAACGGCCGTCACTCCCGGGGTGTCCAGGCCGGCATGACGAGACTGCTGTTGTTGCTGCTGGGGGTGCTGGTAGCGCGGCCAGCGGGGGCCACCGACAAGAAGGTGGAGGCGGTGCGCCGGGCGCGGGAGCATGAGGTGGCCAGGCTGTTCACGCAGGCGGGGGTCTCCTGGCCGCCGGAGGAACTCTACGTCCGGGCCTTCAAGCAGGAGCGCGAGCTGGAGGTCTGGGCGGGGGCGAAGGGCGAGCAGCTGCGCAAGGTGAAGACGTTCCCCTTCTGCGCGGCCTCGGGGGACGTGGGGCCCAAGCGGCGCGAGGGCGACGAGCAGGTGCCCGAGGGTTTCTACACGCTGGACCAGTTCAACCCGCGCAGCCAGTTCCACCTGTCCATGCGGGTGAGCTATCCGAACGATGCGGACCGGCGCCTGGGCCAGCGGCCGCTGGGGGGCGCCATCTACGTCCACGGCAACTGCATGAGCATCGGTTGCATCGCCATCCAGGACGGCCCCATCGAGGAGCTGTACCTGATGGTGTGGGCGGCGCGGGGGAAGATGAAGCGGGACGTGCCCATCCACATCTTCCCGCGCCGGATGGACACCCAGGGCCTGGCCGCGCTGGAGAAGCACCCGAGGGCCACGCCGCACCTCGTGGCCTTCTGGCGGGGCCTGGAGCCGGGCTGGCGCCTCTTCGAGGAGACGCGGCGCCCACCCCGCGTGTCCGTGGATGCCAGGACGGGCGCCTACACCGTCAAGCCCGGACGCTGACCTGACGGAGGCAGCGCGCCCTCCGGTGCCGGTCTTCCACAACTTGTCCAACAGTTGGACAAGTCTGGGAAGAGCGCGCCCGGGAGGCGGGACGAGGGCGGAGGTGTCGGGCGTTGGCACTGGTGGGGTGGCGAGTGTGGGGCAGGAGACGCCGGGAGAGGAGCCGGCATACCGGGAGCGGGGAGGAGTTGAGACCCTGGCCCCACGGGGGAGTCACATGGACAAGCGCGTCTTCGGGCCCACGGGAGTGGAAGTGCCGGTGCTGGGGCAGGGCACCTGGCAGATGGAGGAAGACGGCCGGGAGGAGGCCATCCGGGCGCTCCAGGTGGGGTTGGACCTGGGGATGACGCACGTGGACACGGCGGAGCTGTACGGCTATGGCGACGTGGAGTCGCTGGTGGGCGAGGCGCTGGCCGGGCGGCGCGACGAGGTGTTCCTCGTGTCCAAGGTGATGCCCAACAACGCCACCTACGCGGGGACGATCCAGGCCTGCGAGCGCAGTCTGAAGCGGCTGCGGACGGACCGGCTGGACTGCTACCTGCTGCACTGGCCGGGGCCGCACCCGCTGGAGGAGACGCTGCGTGCCTTCGAGCGGCTGCGGACGGACGGGAAGATTCGCTCCTGGGGGGTGAGCAACTTCGACGTGGACGACCTGGAGGAGGTGTTGGCCCTCGCCGGGCACGGGCGGATGGCGTGCAACCAGGTGCTCTACCACCTGAGGGAGCGGCACATCGAGCACCGGGTGCTGCCGTGGTGCGAGCGGCACGGGGTGGCGGTGGTGGGCTACAGCCCCTTCGGGAGCGGGGACTTCCCGGAGCCGGACAGCCCGGACGGGCAGGTGCTGGCGGAGGTGGCCAGGGCGCATGGGGCCTCGCCCCGGCAGGTGGCGTTGGGGTTCCTGATGAGGCGGCGCTCGCTCTTCTGCATCCCCAAGGCGAGCCACGAGGCGCACACCCGGGACAACGCGGCGGCCGGGCGGCTGCGGCTGACGGCGAGGGACCTCGCCCGGCTGGAGGAGGCCTTCCCCCCGGGGGCGGTGCAGCGGGAATTGCCCGTGGTGTAGGGAGAGGTGACTGCCGGTCCAGGTGGAGCAACCGGGCGAGCGAATGCCCCCGCCGGGGTGCGGCCCTCGTCTGATAGCGTGCGCGGACGGTCCCGAGGCAGTTCCTCGGGGACGTGGCCGAGCACATGGATAACAACCCCCCATCTCCCGAGACCCAGGAGAGCTACCGCGAGTTCCTGCTGACGCGAGGGCCGTTGCGGCTCGGGAAGCTCACGCTCACGGCGCTGGTGGCCACCCCGGTGCTGTTCGTGTTGGACGTGCTGTACGCGCGGTGGGTCCTGGGTGCGAGCCCGGACCTGGGCTGGCTGGTGCTGGTGCGCCTGGGCTGGCTGCTGGCGCCGGCGCTGCTGATGGCGATGCGCCGGGTGTTGAGCCCGAGAGATCTGCCGGCGGCGATGTTCTGGACCACGCTGGTGTACGCGCTGGGCAACGACTGGGCCTTCTACCAGCTGGGCATGGCGGGCTCGGGCTACCACGTGGCCATGGTGTTCCTCAACGTGCTCACGGGCCCGTCCATGCTGCCGGTGGGCCGGTGGGCGCGCATGTGCTTCTACGCGCTGCTGGGCGTGGCGCACGTGGGTTTCGACCTGGTGCTGTCGGACGCGCCGCTGGCGGGCACGCTGGTGTTGGACCTCATCCTGCTGCTGTGCTCGCTGGCGGTGGCCATGCTGCTGGAGGCGCTGCACTCGGGGCACCGCAAGCAGTTCTACCTGCGGCGCAACATGCAGCGGGCGTTGCGGGAGCTGGAGACGTCGCGCGGCAAGGTGGTGGAGACGGGGCGGACGCTGGCGGGCTCGGCGCAGGTGCTCTCGACGACGATCGCCGAGATGTCCCAGCAGGCGGTGCACGTGCGCACGTCGGCGCTGCGGATTGCGACGGCGAGCGAGCAGATGGCGAGTGCGGCGGGCGCGCTGTTCCGTCACTCGAGGGCGAGCGCGACGCAGGCCGAGGAGGCGCAGCGTTACACGGGCGAGGTGGACTCGCTGGTGAGCGGCATGGAGACGAGCCTGACGGCGATTGCCCAGGCGGTGGGCCGCAGCGCGCTGAGCGTGCAGAAGCTGGAGGAGAGCTCCGAGCGCATCCACGGTTTCGTGGAGACCATCCAGGAGATGGCGGCGGCGACGAACATGCTGGCGTTGAACGCGGGAATCGAAGCGGCGCGGGCGGGCGAGCACGGGCGGGGCTTCGCGGTGGTGGCGAAGGAAGTGGGCAAGCTGGCGGAGGAGTCGGGGCGGAGCTCGGCGCGGATTGGCGAGGTGGTGGGCGGGGTGACGAAGCAGATGTCCGAGACGCTGATGGCGGTGGGGCACATCCGGGAGACGACGGAGCGCTTCACGCCGGTGCTGGAGTCGGCGCGGACGACGCTGCGCTCCATCCGCGAAATCGTGCTGCAGAACCAGAAGCTGATGGAGAAGAGCGCGGGCGAGGCGGAGCGTCAGGCGGAGCAGACGACGCACATCTCGCAGGGGTGCGCGACGCTGCTGGAGCTGGTGGACACGTACGCGCAGATGGGGACGGACGTGGCCGCCACGGCGCTCAAGCTGGGCACCATGGCGGACGAGCTGCGCAAGCTGCTGCCGGAAGAGGACGCGGCCCGGAAGGCCTGAGCTCAGGGCGCCCCGGGGCGGGGTGCCTTCCCGGGGACGTTGGGCGGAGGCCACTTTCCGGCTTCCCTCAGGGCGTGCCCCTCGTCGGCCGTGGGCGCGGGGTTGGGGAAGCCGATGGCGTGGAGCCGCTCCAGCAGCAGCAGCCGCTCCTGGTTCATCGGGCTGCGGTGGTCCCAGGCGGGGACCTTGCCCGCTCGTTCCGCCGTGGAGCCCAGGGTGGACCCGATCGAGTCCATCACCCAGGGGGAGGCGCCCCGGTCGAGGAACTCGTTCACCAGGTCGAAACGCCTGGCCTGGGCCGTGGACAGCGCCACGGAGCCGCCGACGTTCGAGCGCATGTTCAGGTCGGCGCCGTGCTCCAGGTAGAAGTCCAGCGTCTCCCGGTTCCGGGTGTCCACCGCCACTTCGAGCAGGAGCTTCCCACCGCCGTAGTTGTTGAGGTCCGCGCCCGCGGCGTGGAGGCGCTTCAACCAGTACGGGTCATCGAGCAGCGTGGCGGCGTACAGCGCCTGGCCGGCGATCTTTCCCTTGGGGCCGCCCAGGGCGCCCCGCTCGAGCAGCGTGTCGAGCGCACCCTTCTGGCGCGCGGCGACGGCGATGACCAGCCAGTTGGTGGCATCACGGCCGACGGTCAGCGGGTCCACCTCGCTACTGTCGAGCAGCTGGCGGATGGTGGCGGCGTCTCCGTCGGCGACGGCCCGTGCCATCTGCTTGTCGGCCGGTTTATCAAAATAGCTATCTGGCCCAGACATTGCGGCTCCTCCCTGTCTCGAACACCCGCCCAACAACGAGAGCATGGCGGCCCACGCCAGCCATGGCCAACGGCGCATCATGGGTCACCCCTCTATCGCTTACCAAGCTGAGCCTCGCACCCGCTGGCGACGTACTGGTTCTTGAGGTTCTCCTGGTGCGTGTCGAGGCTCTTCTTCACATTGTCCATGCCATGCAGGTCCACCCGGTACATCACCGGGTCATACCAGGCGTGATCGAATTCCTTGGGCTGCGGGAGGTTCACGCGACGGCCGGTGGCTTGGGGCAGCGTGCCGTTGACGAGCATCGCCGCCACCATTCCGCCCAGCGGACCTCCCAGCTTCGTGCCCGCGATGACGGCGCCTCCCTGCACCACCGCCCGGTTGTCCTGGACCCAGTTGAGGACCTCGCCCTCCACGACGTAGGCGTTGATGTTGGCACTGGCGTTGGACATGTTCATGCCGCCCACCGTGTTGGGATGGACGCCCGCGGGGTTGAAGGTCGTCGTCTTGGCGCCGGTCATGAGGCCCGCCGCGGCCGCCATGCCTCCCCCCTTCGAGTGGCCGATGATCTCCATGTTGCCGCCCGTCACGACATCCAGATGATCGGCGAGCTTCTTGGCGCTCTCGTAGTGGTCGCTCTTCATGCCGACGCCCTGCAGGAGGTTCTCCTTCCAGTCCTTGAAGCCTTCCTTGTTCTCCGTGCCGCGGAAGGCCAGGTACGACTTGCCCTTGTCGTCCTGGTAGATGGCGGCGCGGTAGCTGGAGCCCTCGGGCGCGGTGAGGGTCTTGATTTCCTCGTCGGAGAGGCGGCCCTTGAAGATGGCCTTGAGCTGCTCGTCGTTGGCGCGGGTGAAGCCCTCGGGCAGCTGGCCGGGGGTGCCGCTCTGGTTGTACACGTCCGCGGCGAGCGCGGCGCGGACCTTGGCGTGGTCCATCTCGTCGATCTGATTGGCGAGCTGCACGCACGTGACGGTGGGCGCGCGGGCCTGCAGCAGCGCCATGGGCAGCATGGTGGCCGCCAGGTTCATCGGCTTGACGGGCTCGAGCTCCGAGGCGCCCTGGGCCACCGCGAGCCCGCTTGGCGCTCGCACCTTTCCATCGTCCGCCGGGGTGGGCACGGTGGGTTTGGCCTCCACCGCGTCCTGGGGGGCGGTGGGCGCCGCGCCGCTGCCGGCCAGCGCCATGCCTCCGCTGTTGAGCAGCACCGTGTTGCCCATGATGGCCACGCCGCTCGCGTCGATGGTGATGAAGCCACCCGGCCCCTGGAGGGTGATGCCGGTCGCCGCCTCGATGACGATCTTGTTGGACTTGAGGTGGATCTCCTTGCCCGTCTCCACCGCGGTCAGCTGGCCCACCTTCCTGTGCAGGTCCTTGCCGACCTCCAGCGACTGCGTGGCATCCACCGTCTCGGCCAGCGCGTGTTTGACGTGCAGGTGGCTGTCCTTGTGCACCAGCTCCATGCGGTTGGACTGGATGACGATGTCCACGTCTCCCGCGCCGTCGATTCCACCCACGTGCCGTTTCAGGTTTCCGCCCACGTGCTCCTGGCTGTGGCGGTGCACCGTGAGGCTCTTGTCCCGGAACACCAGCTCGTTCTGGTCGCCGGCCTTCCCGTTCTTCCCCTGGCCGCCGATCGTCTGGTGCCGGTCGTGGAGGATGGTCTCGAGGGAGTCGTTCTTCACGTGCACGTCCATGTTGCGCTCGGCGTGCAGGAAGTACTGCTCCTTGCTCTTCTCGTCCTCGAAGCGCACCTCGTTGTAGCCGTCCCCGTTCAGTGACGAGTTGGACTTGATGGTGCTCTTCGTCTTCTCCGCGGGCAGCTCGTAGGGGACCAGGTTGGCGCCGTTGTACACGCGGCCGGTGATGATGGGCCGGTCCGGATCACCCTCGATGAAGTCGACGATGACTTCCTGGCCGATGCGCGGGATGAACATGCGTCCCCACAGCTCGCCGCCCCAGGGCTGGCTCACGCGCACCCAGCAGGAGCTGTCCTCGTCCAGCTTGCCCTGCCGGTCCCAGTGGAACTGGACCTTCACGCGGCCCCACTCGTCCACGTGGATTTCCTCGCCCGAGGGCCCCACCACCACCGCCGTCTGTCCTCCCTGGACGTACGGCCGGGGCGTCACCCGGGGCGGACGGTAGGGCGTCTTCTCTGGGATGGAGGTGAAGGTGTTGGTGTAGTGGAAGTCCGCCAGCGGGGCTTCCTCGTCCATCACCTGGGGCTGGCTGCCCGAGTGGCTCACGTGGGTGAGCAGGTAGCGGCCGTTGTAGTCCTCGCGCGAGTGCTCCCGCAGCGAGAAGAGCCGCCCCGGACACAGGCGCTCGCAATCACTCTCCCCCTGCGTCTGCACCCGCGAGGCCTGCCACGCTTCCAGCCGCAGCTTCGCCATCGTGGTGCCCTTGGCCGAGGAGCCGCGGCCGGGATCCTGGTACTCGCCCGGGTAGTCATACACCTCGAGGTCCTTATCCACCTCGGCCGCGTGCCCGGCCTCCATGGGCAGTCCGGGCTTCTTGTAGTTGAAGTCACGCAGGGTCGTCTTACCGGGCCGCACCTCCTGCACGCGGCGGAAGCGCGCCACGTGGTCCTCCTGCACCACTCCGCCCGATGCGCGCCGGAAGGGCAGCGTGTCCCCTCCGTCGATGGGCTTGAGGGCGGACTCCGTGTCTCCGATCACGAGGATGTGTTTGTCCTCGTGGTGCTCGAAGAAATAGAAGATGCCGTCCTCTTCCATGAGGCGGCTGGCGAAGGCCCAGTCGGACTCGCGGTACTGCACGCAGTAGTCGCGCGGCTCGTAGGAATTCACCAGCGAGAAGCGCACCCGGTCCGCGGGCACACCGGCCGCCTCGAAGACCTTCTTGAGGATGGCGGGCGTGTCGAGCCTCTGGAAGATGCGGCAGTCGTGCCGGTGCTGGAGCCGCCACACCACAGGCACCACCGTGGCCCGGTAGATGGTGTAGCGCGGCATCTCGTTCACCTGCTCGAAGCGGCTGATGAGGCCGCTCAGGTGGCGGAAGCCGGACTCTCCGCGGATGGCCAGCAGCGCCGTCTTGCCCACCACCTGGGCGGAGTCGACGTCCGGGTTCTCGCAGGCCAGCTCCACCTGGAACTCGAACAGGCTCGACAGCCCCTCCGAGCCGGAGAAGTGGAGTACCCGCATCGCCTCTTCGGAGTCTCCGATGTCGAACAGGAAGACCGGAGCTCCCCCCACCTCGTGTACGTGTGCGCGAGCAACCATCGGTATCAGCCCCTTGTCCCGTTGCGGCCCGGCGGACGCTTGCCGTCCAGGGAAGGCAGCTCGACGGTGACCTCTCCGTTCGAGCCGCTGAAGATGAAGCCCTCGATGTCCCCGAAGAACTCCTCCCGCGTGCCGGGCGGGCACGAGGGGAGGAATGCGCCGAGCACACGCGGGTCGTAATAGCGGAAGTAGAGCCTGCCCTCGACGCCCTCCGCCTCCACCATGAGGAACTTGCGGAAGTGCCGCCGCACCAGGCGCGCCGGCGCGGCGCTGGTGAGGAAGACCCCCCAGTGCGCGCCCCAGCCCTCCTGCACCAGTGCCTCCAGCAGCCACGAGTCCTTCCGGGGCAGGCTCACCAGGTACGGGGCCACCTCCGCCAGCGCCACCCCCCGCGGGCCCTCGTACAGCGAGTAGCAGTCCTCCACCGACTCGTGCAGCAGCTCGAGGATGCGCTCACTGCGCGCCGCGTCGACGAGGGCGTACAGCGGGGCCTCCTGCGCGCGCAGCACCTCCAGGGCCTGGGCCTTGTGGGCCACCAGCACGGGAGGATCCGGCTGCCCGGGCTCGCGCGGCGGGGTGGTCTTCTCGAAGTACACCGAGAAGTCCGTCTGCCCCGCGCGCAGCCAGCTGCCGTTGAAGATTTCCCCCTGCTCCACGGGCTCGCCGTCCAGCAGCGTCCCCGGGACGTCCGGCTGCCCGTGCAGCCAGCCCCGCTTGCCGCTCCAGGACAGCTCGAATTGCACCTCGGCCAGCCCGGCGTCCTGCGGCACCGCCAGCCCCGAGGGCGGGGCACGCCCCACCTTCAGCACCTGGCCGGGCTCGATGAGCGTCTTCTGATAGGCCAGCGGTCCCCAGCGCACCTGGAGGATGGCGTGGCGCCTGGTTCCCGTGCTCATCGGTCCCCTCAGTCGCCCTGGGCCTGGGCCTGCTCCTGCCTGCGCTTCTCGCACTCCTCGCAGAAGGGCGTGCCGTCGCGTGCGGCGATGGAGATGGTCTGCCCCTGGGCGGACGAGCCGATGACGACCGTGGGACAGCCGGCCACGATGACGCCTCCATGGGAGGTGGGGTCACCCAGGCGGGCGGCGGGCTTGCCGGCGATGATGACGCTGGACTCGCCCTGGGAGATGGAGTCCGAGACGCCCGGGCCCGTGCACAGCAGCGAATCCCCCACCCGGGCCGCCGGCTGGTAGCCGATGAGGACCGTGCCCTCTCCCGAGGTCGTGGGCCCGCCCACGTGCGGCACCGGGCCCGGATTCACCATGGGGCACACGTGCATGTCCGTGATTCGTGCGGCGGGAGGCATCGGCGTTCTCCTCTCAGGGGGGCTCGGGGAACCGCGTCTCAGGGCTTGCTTCCGTCGTCCGCCGGGGTGGGCACGGTGGGCGAGGCCTCCACCGCCTCCGTGGGGTCCGTGGGCGACACGCCGCTGCCGGACAGGGCCGCGCCGCCGGTGTTGATCTGCACCAGCGTGCCCTTGATGGCGATGCCGCTCGCGTCGATGGTGATGAAGCCGCCCGGCCCCTTGATGGTGATGCCGCTCGCCGCCTCGATGATGATTTTGTCGGACTTGAGGTGCAGCTCCTTGCCCGCCTCCAGCGCGTGCAGCCCGCCCACCTTCATGTGCAGATCTCCACCGACCTGCAGCGACTGGGAGCCGTCCACCTTCTCGTTGAGGTTCTGCATCACGTGCAGGTGGCTGTTCTTGTGCACCAGCTCCATGCGGTTGGACTTGATGACGATGTCCACGTCACCCGGGCCGTCGATGCCGCCCACCAGGAGCTTCATGTCCCCGCCCACGTGCTCCTGGCTGTGGCGGTGCACGGTGAGGCTCTTGTCCCGGAACACCAGCTCGTTCTGGTCGCCGGCCTTGCCGTTCTTGCCCTCGGCGCCGATCGTCTGGTGCCGGTCGTGAAGGATGTTCTCGAAGGAGTCGTTCTTCACGTGCACGTCCATGTTGCGCTCGGCGTGCATGAAGAACTGTTCCTTGTGCTTCTCGTCCTCGAAGCGCAGCTCGTTGTAGCCGTTGCCGCCCTGGGAGGAGTTGGACTTGATGGTGCTCTTGGTCTTGTGCGCGGGCAGCTCGTAGGGGACCAGGTTGGAGCCGTTGTACACGCGGCCGATGACGAGCGGCCGGTCCGGATCTCCCTCGATGAAGTCGACGATGACTTCCTGGCCGATGCGCGGGATGAACATGGCGCCCCAGCCCTCGCCGGCCCACAACTGGCTCACGCGCACCCAGCAGGAGCTGTTCTCGTCCTGCTTGCCCTCGCGGTCCCAGTGGAACTGGACCTTCACCCGGCCCCACTCGTCCACGTGGATTTCTTCCCCCGAGGGGCCCACCACCACCGCCGTCTGGACTCCCCGCACGTGAGGCCGGGGCGTTGCGCGGGCGGGCCGGTAGGGCACCTTCTCCGGGATGCAGGTGAAGTAGTTGGAGTAGCTGAACTCGCCCTGCTGCGACTCCTCCTCCATCACCTGGGGCTGGCTGCCCTCGTGGCTCACGTGGGTGAGCAGGTAGCGGCCGTTGTAGTCCTCGCGCGCGTGCTCCTGGAGGGTGAAGAGCCGTCCGGGCGCCAGGCGCTCGCAATCGCTCTCGCCCTGCGCCTGCAGCCGCGCCGCCTGCCACGCCTCCAGCTTCAGCCGGGCGATGGTGGTGCCCTTGGCCGAGGAGCCACGGCCCGGATCCTGGTACTCGCCCGGGTAGTCATACACCTCGAGGTCCGTGTCCACCTCGGCCTCGTGCCCGGCCTCCATGGGCAGCCCGGGCTTCTTGAAGTTGAAGTCGCGCAGGCTCGTCTTGCCCGGCCGCACCTCCTGCATGCGGCGGAAGCGCAGCACGTGGTCCTCCTGCACCACGCCGCCCGTGGCGCGGCGGAAGGGCAGCAGCTCCACCCCGTGGATGGGCTTGAGGGCGGACTCCTTGTCCCCGAGCACGAGGATGTGTTTGTCCTCCTGGTGCTCGAAGAAATAGAAGATGCCGTCCTCCTCCATGAGGCGGCTGGCGAAGGCCCAGTCGGACTCGCGGTACTGCACGCAGTAGTCGCGCGGCTCGTAGGAATTCACCAGCGAGAAGCGCACCGTGTCCGCGGGCACACCGGCCGTCTCGAAGACCTTCTTGAGGATGGCGGGCGTGTCGAGCTTCTGGAAGATGCGGCAGTCATGCCGGTGGTGGAGCCGCCACACCTGCGGCACCACCGTGACGCGGTAGATGGCGTAGCGCGGCAGCTCGTTCACCTGCTCGAAGCGGCTGACGATGCCGTGCACGTACCGGGGGACCAGCTCGCCATTGAGCGACAGCAGCCCCGGCTTGCCCACCACCTGCGAGAAGTCCAGGTCCTGGTTCTCGCACGCCACCTCCACCTGGAATTCGTAGAGGCTCGACATTCCCTCCGAGCCGGAGAAGCGCAGCACCTTGAGCTGCTCTCCCAATCCCGTCACTTCGAAGAGGAATAGCGGAGTCTCTCCCAACAGGTGCACGAGTGCCCGAGCGACCATGGTGCAATTCCATTCCGAATAGAGTGGACCGGCTCAACCCCACCCAAGCCGACGCCGAGGAAGAGCGCCATCGTACACCGCCTCGACCCACGGGACGGGAGCTTTTACTAGCCGACATCTCCGGGTCCACCCAGGAGGCGGCCGCTTCCAGCTTCCGAGAAACCGCTTGGGGCGGAACTGTCCACGTGGCTCGAATTTCCCGCGGGGGGGTTCGTCCAGGCCGTGGGCTCACCGGAGAGGCGGGAGCCTCGGGAGCCGGCCTTCACGGAGCCGTGGCCCTTCTCGGGGCCTCGGTCCGGACCGTGCGGGGGGGCAGTGACGGCGGGGGCACTCCACCGTCACGGCGCCGTGTGGCGCTACGGCGTGGGCTAGAGGGCGTGCGTCTGGGCCCAGTAGGAGATGACGGCCTCGTCGTCGACGATGCGGGAGTGGAAGTGGTCCCAGATGTCGGTGACGGCGACGGCGTGGCCCCGGGACAGCCTGGGGGTGAGGTAGAGGGCGTAGTACTGGGCGCCGCTGCCATCATCCACGGGGCCGAGCTTGTCGAGGGGGCGCTTCGTGACGGGGCAGAGCAGCTCGCACCGGGTGCCGGGGGGGATGTCGGTGAAGCCCGTCTTGCGCTTGTCGCCGTGGATGGGGGAGAGGTGCACGAGGCCCTCGCGCCCGTCCGGGGTGCGCAGCAGCAGGCTGACGGCGGGGTAGCCGTTGAACTTCACGTCCGAGTAGCCGGCGAGGTTGTCACCGCCGGGGCCGAACGCCTGGGTGACCACGAGCGTCACGTTGTCGGAGATGGCCTGAAGGCTGTCGTGCTGCTGGGGGATGTCGTGGACCTGGAGGTTCCGGGTGTCGACGTGTTCCTTGGGCATGGTGTGGCCTCCTGGGGGGCGGAGCCGAAAAGCCGGGGGGAGATGCACGATAACGATGGAGGTTGCGCACGAACACCCCCCGCAGCGCCGCTTTTTCGGGGGCCTCGTCCCCGGAACCACACTCGGAGCGAATCAGGGGAGTTCGCGGAGAGCGGGGAGTCACCACACGCACCTGGTGCGCCAACGCTGCGGGTCGGGTCACCATACCTCCAAAGAGGGGGTGAATCGAGTCCACCCAACAAATGGGTAGTGGGCATTGACAGGACGTGGCGAGTCCGTAAGGTAGGGGCGTCTCATTTGGAGGACCCGTCGCATGCCCCGGCTCTCGGCTCGTATGGAACGTCCACTGGCGATGAACCTCGGTACGGTGGCCCATGCCGCGCGCCGGCGGGCCGGGCTCACCCAGGCGGAAGTGGCGCGCCGGGTGGGCGTGCAGCTCGAGGTGTATGGCCGCATCGAGCGCGGGGAGGTATTCCCCAGTGTCCCCACGCTGCGGCGCATCTGCGTGGCGTTGGAGATCGGCTCGGATGAGCTGCTGGGGCTGGAGCTCTCCCAGCCCTCGGGCCTGCGCCGGCTGGTGGACGCCGCGCGCGGCCTGCGCCAGCCCCAACTGCGGATGCTGCACCGGCTGGCCCTCTCGCTTCATGCCGAGCCCGGGGATTGAAATTGAAATAGTGTCCGGGCGCGGACGGGCCGGCGTCCCTACTTCACCTTCGAATCGAGAGACACGACATGCAGAAGCGCCAGTGGACCGTGGTCGCCGCCCTCGCCGTCATGGCGACGCAGACCGCCTGCTACAACACCCGCATCGTCACCCGCGCCCCGCCCGAGGGCCCGGCCTACACGGACCGGCAGTGGTTCACCATCGGCGGGCTCGCCAACCTGTCGCAGCCGGCGGGACAGTACTGCCAGGACGGTGTCTCCTGGGCGGAGAGCAAGCTGAGCGGCACCGACTGGCTCATCACCGTGGGCCTGACCGTGGCCGGTGGCATCGCCGGCACGCTGGCGTGCGCCAACACCGGGGACGCCCTGGCTCAGACGGGCTGCGGCACGATGGGCGCCGCGCTGTTGCCCTTCCTGCTGTCCTCGCGGACGGTGGAGTTCACCTGCGCCGCGGCCCCCGTGTCCGACCGCCCGGCGTACATGCCGCCCCCGTCGAACAACATGGTGCCGGCGCCAGCGCCCGCGCCGGTGCAGTAGGCCTCCGCGCGGAACGTGATGCCCGGTGCCCGTGTCTCCCCGGGCACCGGGGCTCGAGTCCCCCGCGTTCCCGGCGCCCGCGAGCGGGGTGGCCGTGAGGAGGGGGACGGGGTCCACCGGGGAAGCAGGCGCCCATGGCGCGCGGAACGGACACGGAGTCCGTTACTGTTCGACGGGTGGTGCGTGGCCCGGAGTCCCTCAAGGAGCGGTCCCCTTCATGGAGCAGTCGAGCGTTCGAGAGCTACAACCCATCATCGACGCGGTACGGCTCGCCTGCGAGCTGTGCCGCCGGGTGCAGGCCGCCAAGGCGGGTGTCAGCCGCAAGAGCGACGCGAGCCCGGTGACGATCGCCGACTATGGGGCGCAGGCCCTGGTCTGCCGCGCGCTCGCCCACTCCTTCCCCGAGGAGGGTGTCATCGCCGAGGAGGGCGCGGAGGGGTTCCTCACCGTGCCTCCCGGGGAGCGCGAGCAGGCGGTGCGGCTGGTGGGGAAGCTGCTGGGCGAGCGGGTGACGGAGGAGATCTTCCTGCGCTGGCTCAACCACGGCCGGGGCGTGCGGAGCGACCGGGTGTGGGTCATCGACCCGGTGGACGGGACGGAGGGTTTCATCCACGGGCGGGGCTACGCGGTGTGCGTGGGGACGCTGGTGGAGGGCCAGCCGGCGGACGGCATCATCGGCGTGCCGGTGTCGCCGCTGGACGAGGGCGGAACGCTCTTCTTCACGGACGCGGGGCGGGCCTGGGCCGAGACGCTCGAGGGCGGCGAGCCGCGCGCGTTGCACGTGTCGGACCGGGTGGATCCGCCGAGCATCCGGGTGGTGGAGAGCTACGTGATGGGCCGGCGCTCGCGGGAGATGGCGGACCGGGTGTACGCGGCGGCGGGCTTCGATGCGCGGCGGGCGAAGCGTTATGACGGGATGGTGAAGTACGCGCTGGTGGCGGCGGGGGCGGCGGACCTGTTCATCCGGGGGCCGCGGGACATCCGCAAGAATCCGCACAAGACGTGGGACCACGTGGCGGGCACGGCGCTGGTGCGCGCGGCGGGAGGCCAGGTGACGGGGTTGGATGGGCGGGGGGTGGACTTCTCGCAGGGCGCGGAGCTGCGCGGCACGCTGGGGCTCATCGCGAGCAACGGGCGCATCCACCCGAGCGTCGTCGCGGCGATGGCCAAGGCGGCCGGCGAGGAGTGGGGATTCCTGCCTCAGCCGGAGTGAGGCGGGCGGTACGCGGCGAGCACGTCCGTGCCGCCGCGCCACAGGCCGCGCGTCCACCCCAGCCACCAGAGGCCATAGAGGATGGACGCGCCGGCGAGGGCCCAGGAGGCGGTGGCGAGCCCCACGAGCTCGGCGGCGCCACCGGCCACGAGTGAGGACACCCCGACGGCGAGCGTGGCGAGGCCGAAGTCGATGGCGAGCACGCGGCCGCGGAGCCTGTCGGGGGTGGACACCTGGAGGCCGTAGGTGGAGAGGACCCACTGCGCGCCGCCGCCGAGATGGGCCAGGAGCACGCACAGGGCGGCCAGGGGCAGCGAGGGGGCGAAGGGGAGCAGCACGTAGGCGAGCCCGTACGTCACCATGGAGCCGCCACACACGAGGAAGAGACGGCGGCCGTCGTCGCCGGCCCAGCGCTGGCCGAGGAAGGGTCCGAGGAGGGCACCCAGTCCACGCGCGGCGAGCAACATGCCCACGCCGGCG
The DNA here is from genome assembly GCF_001896145.1 of Archangium sp. Cb G35. Lineage (NCBI taxonomy): Bacteria > Pseudomonadati > Myxococcota > Myxococcia > Myxococcales > Archangiaceae > Archangium > Archangium sp. Cb G35. The sequence continues at coordinate 114,857 of NZ_MPOI01000020.1, read as the reverse complement.
TCTCCGGAGGCGAAGCGGGCGGTGGCGAAGGCGGGCAGCAGGCCCACGATTCCATTGCCGAGCCCCACGCCCGCCTTGGTGGCGAGCAGCGAGAGGGTGATGCGGCTCTGGCGGGCGAGCGTCCACACCTCGCCGAGCTGGGCGCGCACGCCATGGGAGGAGGGGGGCTCGTGGTGTTGGAGGGGGCGGCGGATGCCGGCGACGAAGAAGGCGGAGAGGAGGAAGGTTGCGGCGTTGAGGAGGAGACTGGCCTCGCGGCCGAAGGCGAGGGTGGCGAGGCCTCCGACGGCGGCGCCGATGAAGAGCATGGTGCCCCAGACGGCGCCGAGGGCGGCCTGGGCGATGGAGAGCTGCCCGGGGGGGACGACGTTGGGGACGGAGGCCTCGGCGACGGGGTCGAAGAAGGAGGAGAGGGCGGCGAGCAGGGCGACGCAGGTAATGGCGAGCGTGGGGGAGTGCAGACGCAGGGAGGCGAGCAGTCCGAGGGCGGGGAGGACGCGCAGCAGGTCCACGGAGACCATGAGGCGCTTGCGGTCGACGCGATCGGCGACGAGGCCGGCGAGGGGGGAGAGGAAGAAGACGGGGAGGACGCTGGCGGCGTGGATGACGGCGGCGGAGCCGGGGCGGCCGGTGGACTCGGTGACGAAGCCGCTGATGGCCACGAAGGCGAACCAGTCGCCGAGCAGGGAGACGACCGTGGCGAGGAAGAGGCGGCGGTAGTCCGGGTTGTGCCGCAGGAGGGGCAGCACATTGCGGACGGAGGCGGAGGCGGCCATGGGGGTGGGGGGAGCCTATCCGGAGCGGTGCTGGTACGCTGCGCGGCCAGAATGTCTTCTTCTCCCGTGAAGGTTCCTGTGACGGAGCGTGCGGCCGGTGTGCGCGCGCTGGTGACGCGGCTGGCCGACAACCTGGAGCGTGTCATCCGCGGCAAGCGCGAGTCGCTGGAGCTGGTGTTGTGCTCGGTGGCGGCGGGAGGCCACGTGCTGCTGGAGGACGTGCCGGGCACGGGGAAGACGACGCTGGCCAAGGCACTGGCGTTGAGCATTGGAGGCAGCTTCAAGCGGGTGCAGTTCACGCCGGACCTGCTGCCCACGGATATTGTCGGAGCGTCCATCTTCAACCCGCAGGAGGGGAGCTTCCGGTTCCGCGAGGGTCCGCTGTTCGCGAACGTGCTGATCGCGGACGAAATCAACCGGGCCTCGCCGCGGACACAGTCGGCGCTGCTGGAGGCGTTGAGCGAGGGGCAGGTGACGGTGGACGGGCGGACCCATGTGCTGTCGCCGCCGTTCCTGTGCATCGCGACGCAGAACCCGGTGGAGTTCCACGGGACGTACCCGTTGCCGGAGGCCTCGCTGGACCGGTTCGCGGTGCAGTTGTCACTGGGGTACCTGCCGGAGGGGGAGGAGCGGACGCTGTTGATGACGCGCTCGGGGCCGCCGCCGCTGGAGGGGATGAAGGCGGTGTGCACGGTGGAGGAGGTGGTGGAGCTGCAGCAGCGGGTGCAGGAGGTGAGGCTGGAGGAGACGGTGGCGGACTACCTGCTGCGAATCGTGCAGGCGACGCGAGGCCACCCGAGCATCCGGCTGGGCGTGTCGACGCGAGGGGCGCTGCTGTACGGGAGGATGGCGAGGGCGAGGGCTCTGATGCAGGGGAGGGACTACGTGCTGCCGGAGGACCTGAAGGTGCTGGCGGTATCGGTGCTGGCGCACAGACTGGTGCTGGACACGAGGGCGAGGTACGCGGGAGCGGACAAGCGAGCGCTCACGAAGGACCTGGTCGGCGCCGTGCCAGTGCCGCGCTGACCACTATCCCCTCTCCCCTCGGGAGAGGGACGGGGTGAGGGTGCCCGGATCCGTGTTCACCACTCCGGCTCGAGCACCTCCCGGGCGCGAGCTGTACGAACTTGTCCAACAGTTGGACAAGTTGTGGAAGACCGGGCCCAGGGGGGCTTCCGGGCGCGCGGTCGAGCAACTGGTCCAACAATCGGACCAGTTGGCGCACTTCGTGTCCGGGAGGTGGGGCCCCCGAGGAGTGGAATCCGGAGCTTGATAGAGTGCACGTACTCGCGCCGGTGGTTGGCGTGAGGCCACCCCGCTGCCGAGGACACCCCCGCGCATGGCCCGCCGTCGCCGCTGGTCCTTCCTGATGCCGCCCGAGGACCACGGATTCATCCGTTTCCTCCAGGACCGGTATTTCGGGCTGCTCACGCCGGTGGGGCGCGTGGTGATGTGGTCGGCGCTGGCGGCGGGCTTCCTCCTGCTGGGCGGCCTGGTGGCGCCGCTCATCCTCTTCTTCTCCTTCACCGTGTGCGCGCTGGCCGCCGCGGCCGTGGTGGGCCTGCCCTTCCGTCCGCGCGTCTCGCTCACGCGTCTCTTCCCTCCCCCCGTGTCCGCCGGAGACACGCTCACCTACCGCGTGCGCGTGGAGAACACGGGCCGGCGCCCCGTGCGCCACCTCGTGGTGGAGGAGCGCCTGTTGCCTTCCGAGCTCCGTCGCGTGGGCGAGCCCCCCGTCATCGACTCCCTGGCACCCGGCGAGCGCACCGAGGTGACGCTGCGCCTCCAGTGCACCACCCGCGGCGTCTACGAACTGGGAGCGCTCCAGGCCGCGAGTCTCTTCCCCTCGGCGCTGGTGAAGTGGCCGAGGCGCTCGGCCGCGAAGGACCGGGTGCTGGTGTACCCGCGCTTCACCCCGCTCGAGTCGCTGGAGGTGCCGCACGGACGCAACTACCAGCCTGGAGGCATCTCGGTGGCCTCGCAGGTGGGCGAGTCCACGGAGTTCTTCGGCACGCGCGACTGGCATGACGGGGATCGCACGCGGGACATCCACTGGCCGTCCTTCGCGCGCACGGGCCGGCTGGTGGTGAAGGAGTTCCAGGAGGAATTCTTCGTCCGGCTGGCCATGGTGCTGGACGTGCAGTCGCGCTCGGTGAAGGAGGACGCGCTGCTGGAGAAGGCGCTGTCGCTGGCGGCGGGCATGGCGGACGTGCTGGCGCGGCAGGAGTACATCATCGACCTGTTCGCCGCGGGCCCCGAGGTGTTCCACTTCCAGGCGGGCCGGGCGCTGGCGCACTTCGATCACATCCTCGAAATCCTCGCGGCCATCGAGTCGGGGGAGCGGTTGGACCTGGAGGCGCTGGAGGCGGCGCTGCTGCCCGAGGCGAGCCACCTGTCGGCGGTCATCTTCGTGGTGATGGACTGGGAGCCGTCGAGGGCGGCGCTGGTGGAGAAGCTCAAGGCGCACGGGGTGGCGGTGCGGGTGCTCTCGGTGAGGCCGGACCGGGCACCAGTGGGGCTGGCGCCGGAAGAGGTGGTGGCGCTGGCATGAGCGAGCCCTCGGACAACGACGTCTCGCGGTACGGCCGGCTCGTCGAGCTGCTGCCGGTGTTCGCGGCCCTGGTGGTGCATGCGGTGGCGCATGGGCGGTGGCTGCTGTGCGCGCCGGTGATGGTGGGGCTGGTGTGGGCGGGGCTCACGGGCGTGAGGGTGGATTACTCGCCGGCGCGGCTGCTGCTCGCGGGCGTGCTGGGGTTGGGGACGGGGGCGGCGATGCTCTGGGTGAGCGAGCCGCCGACGGCGCCCTTTCCGCCCAACATCTTCGGCCCGCTGTGCGGCGCGCTGGTGGGGCTGTCGGTGCTGTGCGGGCTGGGCCGCAACCGGTACTACGCGTGGACGTACGCGGGCCTGCTGGTGGCGCTCAGCCTGCGCGTGCGCGAGATGCGGGCGGTGGAGTGGGTGCTGGGCGGGCTGGTGCTGAGCGTGCTGGTGGTGGCCTTCCTGGAGGGAGGGCTGAGGCGCTCGGGCTTCCGGGCGGCGGCGGGCTTTGGCGTCTTCACCGTGCTGCTGCTGGGGATGACGCTGTGGCTGACGCGGACCATCTGGGCCAGCGAGGGCGTGCTGATGGACGCCGTGTACCGGATGACGAGCGGCTCCAATCCGGGCACCGCCGCGGAGTTCCAGTCGGAGGTGGGCCTGCGCAGCCTGGAGCGCAAGGCCCGAGGCTCGGAGCGGCCGCTGTTGGTGCTCTCGGGGGCGGCGCCCGCGCGGCTGCGGACGCGGGTGTTCGACCGGTTCGACGGGCTGCGGTGGACGACGTCGAAGGAGTTGGAGGAGCTGCGGTTGTCACTGCCCCCGGGAGACGCGGAGGCCGCGCGGACGCTGGCGCTGACGGTGCTGTCGCCGGTGGGGGCCTGGCTGCCGGCGCCCGCGGGGACACGGGCGGTGGAGGGCGTGCGGCCCGAGGTGCGGGGCGGCTGGGTGTGGAAGGCGGAGGAGCTGGAGGGCACCACGCTGGCGCTGCGCACGGCCGAGCTGGAGCACCTGCCGCCGGAGGAGGTCGCGGGGGACACGCTCACCGCGTTGCCGGAGGAGCTGAAGGCGGAGCTGGGCCCGCTGGCGGAGGAGCTGACGCGCGAGGCGCGCACGCCGCGCGAGAAGGCGCGGAAGCTGGAGGCGTACTTCCACGAGCACTTCGAGTACTCGCTGTACGTGGACTTGAGGGGCGAGGGGAGCCCGCTGGCGGTGATGGTGAAGGAGAAGCGGCCGGCGTACTGCACGTACTTCGCGAGCGCGATGGCGGTGATGCTGAGGACGGTGGGGGTACCGGCGCGGGTGGTGGGAGGCTTCGCGCCGGAGGACAACAATCCGCTGACGGGGGCGACGCTGGTGCGCGAGCGGGACGCGCACGCCTGGGTGGAGGTGTTCCTCGAGGACGAGGGGCGTTTCGTGGCGTTCGATCCGACGCCGTGGCGGAGCCGGGACGATGCGCTGGGGCTGACGCAGCAGGAGAAGGGCTTCTGGGGGAACGTGGTGGGGGCGGTGGGGACGTTCCTGCGCGAGGTGGGAGCGGGGCTGCGCTACCAGCCGTTGGCGCAGGTGAAGGCGCTGGTGGGCTCGCCGCTGTTCGGGGTGCTGGCGGCGGGGGTGCTGCTGTGGCGGCTGCGCAAGGGGAAGGGGGGCGGGCGGACGAAGACGCGGCGCGAGGTGATGGGGACGCGGGACGTGAGGCTCGCGGCGCTGTACACGCGTTACCTCAAGACGCTGAAGAAGCGGGCGGGCCTGGTGCCGGCGCCAGCGGAGACGGACGACGAGCTGCTGTCTCGGCTGCGCGAGGCACGAGGCGACGCGGTGGCCCAGGTGGCGGCGGAGTTCCTCGCGCACTACCGCGAGGCGCGCTACCGGGGCGTACCCATGGGCCCGGAGGGAAACACACTGGTGGAGCACCTGGACGCGAAGCTGCGTGAAACCCTCTCTCCCTCTGGGAGAGGGCTGGGGTGAGGGTTGTCCATGGCGACTGATGAGGATCTCCGGGCCTATCTCCACGAGCAGTTGGAGGCGGCGGTGGTGGGGGGCTACCAGAACGAGAAGCAGGTGCTCACCTCCCTTGAGGAGCTCGCGAGACACGAGCTGGGTGACGACGCGGAAGTGGAGCGGCTCCTGGCGTTGGCCCGGCGCCGGCTCGAGGAGCACCGCGTGGAGGAGTCCAGCTGGACCGAGCCCACGGTGAACGACGCGCTCGACCGCGCCTTCCAGGAGCTCACCCGCAACGGCATCCTCGCGCTGCAGAACGCGGGTTACACGCTGTCGGATGGCTGGGGCGAGGTGAAGGCCGCCGCCGCGAAACGCTCCGAGCGCATGCGGGGTGCCACCTTCTTCCATGGCCAGGACGTCGAGCGCGGTGTGTTGGGCGCGGGCCTCATGCTCGCCTTCGGGGCCTTCGAGGACGATCCGGCGCTGCACGACGAGGCGAGCCTCGCCATCGCCCGCGAGGTCCGCGAGACGCTCGCCCGGCACGGCATCGAGACGGAGTGGAATGGCCGCCTGGAGACCCGCATCCAGATTCCTCCCTTCGAGTGGCGCAAGCGCCGCCAGTCCCTCCGGGCCCGGCACACCCCTCCGGCGGATACCGAGTCCCTCTTGGAGCGCGTCCTCCGCAACGTGATGCAGGAGGAGGGCCTGTCCCAGGAAGAGGCCATCGCGGCCCTCGAGGCCTTCATTCTCGAGGAGGCCTTGAAACACTACGGCGAGGAGCGCCGGCTCGAGGCCCACTACGACCCGGAGAAGAGGCTCGTGGAGGTCTTCCAGGCTCTCACGGTCGTGGAGCGGCTCGACGACGACCCGGCCGTGGCCGCGAACCAGCGGCTGCTCGAGCAGGTGCGCCAGCTCGGGATGGACGTCGAGCCGGGCGATGAGCTCGTCTTCCAGATCTTCTACCGCCCGGAGGACGCCCCCGAGTCCAAGGCCCAGGACTATCAGTATGGAGAGATCCTCGACCTGAAGACCTTCGGCCGCTTCCTGCGCTGGTCCTCTCGGGCCCTGCGCGAGGGCCTGCTCGCGCACCGTTGAGGATGCGCGAGGGCCAGTACCGGCACCGGGGGTCCGCTAGAAGAACAGCGGGATGCGGTGGAAGCCGCGCATGGCCGCGCCGGCGCCCCAGCGCAGCTCGCTGGAGGGCACGGCCAGCCGCAGCTTCGGGAAGCGCCGGAAGAGCGTCTCGAAGGCGATGCGCGCCTCGAGCCGGGCCAGCGGCGCTCCGATGCACACGTGGATGCCCTTGCCGAAGGCGATGTTCCGGTGGGCGTCCGGGCGCGAGATGTCATACGCATCGGGATTCGCGAAGCGCTCCGGATCCCTGTTGGCCGAGGCGAGGCCCACCGACACCCTCGCCCCCTGGGGCACGTGGGTGTCTCCCAGCGCGAGCTCTTCCTTGGCGATCCGCGGAGTGCTCAGGTAGTCGACGGGGCCCCAGTAGCGCAGCGTCTCCTCGACCATGCCCTTGCTCATCCCGGCGGGGTCCGCGAGGAAGCGCGCGTGCTGCTCGGGGTGCTCCAGCAGCGCGACGACGCCGTTGCCGAGCAGGTTCACCGTCGTCAGGTGCCCGGCGAAGAAGAGGATGAACACCATGGACAGCAGCTCCTGGTGGTTGAGCCGGTCTCCGTCCTCCTGGGCGTGCACCATCTGGCTGATCATGTCCTCGCCGGGCTGGCGCCGCTTGCGCTCGAAGAGGCCCTCCAGGTAGCTGGCGAAGGACTTCAGCCCGGCGCGCACCTCCGGATCCGTCCGAGCGGCCGCGGTCTCGGCATGCAGGAGCCGCTCGGCCCAGGCATGCACCTGGGCCCGGTCCTCCTCCGGGATGCCGAGCATGTCGCTGATGACGCGCACGGGCAGGGGGTAGGCGAAGGACTCGACGAACTCCATGCCGCGCTCCGGTGCCGACTCGCCCCGGGCGGCGGCCGCCTGCTCCGCCTTGTCGAGCAGCTCGTCCACGAGGCGCTGGACGCGGGGCTCGAGCAGCTCCATGGCGCGCGCGGTGAAGTTGGGCTGCACCAGCTTGCGCAGCCGGGTGTGGTCCGGCGGGTCCAGCATGATGATGCTGAACGCGAGGGGCTTGAACTCCTCGGGCATGTTCTTGGACAGGAACTCGCGCTGCTGTGGAGGCAGGGCGGTGCGGAAGTCGGAGGAGAGCCGGTCATCGAGCAGCGCGGCCACGGACTCGTCGTAGCGGGTGATGAAGTAGCGCTCGTCCCCGGCCTCGCGGGCCTTGCGCTCCGGAGAGCCCTCGGCGTGGGCTCCCGCGGTGAGGTCGCCGCGCATGGGGGCGCGCACGACGGGGCCGAGGGCGCGCAGGTCGGAATAGAGGCCGTGGGCCCGGGCGAAGAACTCGGGGTCCGTCCTGTCCAGCAGGTGCGCGGCGTCGGCGCGGGGGGCCTCGTGCGGGGGCGTGACGGGGGCGGTCTCTTGCTTCGGCTCGTTCGGGGGGGTGGTTGCCATGGCGTCCTCTCTCTCTTCTCAACGGCTCAACGTCGTTTCGTGCTCCGGCGGCGGGGGGCCCGGTCCGGTGGTGCTTCGGTGTCCTCGTCCGGGTTCGTCTCCAGGGGAGTGGGGGCGCGGGCCTCCATCGCGGCCAGCGCGCGCTCGAGCAGGTCCAGGCTCCGGTCCAGCTCCTTCAGCTCCGTGGGGGAAGCGCTCGCGAACTGGGCGGCCATTTCCCCGGCGAGTGCCTGGCGGACCTCCTGGCTCACCTCCTGGCCGCTCTCCGTCAGCACGAGGCGCAAGCGCCGCCGGTCCTCGGGGTCGGCCTCGCGGCGCACATAGCCGCGCTGCTCCAGGCGATCCAACAGGCCGGTGATGACGGCGGGGGTGACGCGCTGCCGTTGCGCGAGCTGCCCGGGAGACAAGGGGCCCGCACGGAGGGAGTAGAGCACCCCGAGCTGGCGCAGGCTCAGCTCCCGGCCGAGGTGGTTGGCCTGCACGCTCGACATGGCCCACCGGTACAGACGGGGGATGAGCCCGAGGGTGCGCAGGGCGTGGTCGAGCGGAGGCTTGTTCCTGGGCATGGTTCCGCTCCGGGGCTCGAGTTGACGGGCCCGATTCGTTAGCCAGGCAAAAGGTATCGGAAGAAAAAGAATCCGCAACACCCGTGGGTGAGGAGGGCTGGCCGTGGGCCGTGCGGAAATGTGACCGGATATCCCCTCTCCCCTCGGGAGAGGGTCGGGGTGAGGGTGCCTGTGCCTGTTCTCCACAACGTGACCCACGGTGTGGACAGGGGGTTCAACCCGGGATGCGTGGCACCCTCACCCCGTCCCTCTCCCGGAGGGCGAGGGGAAATGTCCGCGAGGGTCAGCTCATGTGCTCGGGGGCACTCTTTCGCGGACCTTCCCGTGGGGACTCAGTGAAGGACGAGGTCCCGCGCGCCGAGCGGCGCGAAGCACGCCTCCACGTCGGACTCACGCACCCCGGCGAGCGTGGGCGGGTTCCACGTGGGCTTGTTGTCCTTGTCCACGAGCACCGCGCGGATGCCCTCGCGGAAGTCCGGCAGCGCCGTGACGTGCTGGCTCAGCCGGTACTCCACGGTGACGGCTTCGTCGTATGGCTTGCCCCGGCACAGCCTCAGTTGACGCAGTGTCACCTTCAGGCTCGTAGGCGACATGCGCCCCAGTGTGGCCCGCGTCTCCTGGGCCCACGGCGTGCCCTCGGCCTCCAGCGCCGCGAGGATCTCCTCCACGCGGTCCTTCGCGAAGCACCGGTCAATGACCTCCGCGTGCGCGCCCAGGGGAGAAGTCCCCGGCTCGGACGCGAAGCCATTCAGCACCCGCGTGGCCACCTGGCGCGCCTCGCCCGTGCTCCAGTCCGCCGCCGCGAGCGCCTCCACCACGGCGTCCAACTTGTCGTGCGTCACGTGCTGCGTCCCGTACCCGAGCCACATCGCATCCGCGGCGTTGCACCGGTTGCCCGTGAGTCCCAGGTACGTGCCCGCCTCGCCCGGGAAGCGCGGGAGGAACCAGCCACCGCCCACATCGGGGAACAGGCCGATCGCCGTCTCCGGCATGGCCAGCACCAGCCGCTCGGTGACGACACGGTGCGAGCCGTGCACGGACAGCCCCAGCCCTCCGCCCATGCTGATGCCGTCCACGAGCGCGATGTACGGCTTGGGGTAATGATGGATGAGGTGGTTGAGCCGGTACTCCTCGAGGAAGAAGGCGCGCGAGAGCGGCTCCTGTCCCTCGGGAGCGGGCGTACCCAGCGACAGCGCCACGGCGCGCACGTCACCGCCCGCGCAGAAGGCCCGGCCCCCGGCGCCGCGGATGACGACGGCCTTCACCTGGCTGTCCTTCGCCCACGCCTCGAGCGCCGGGTGCAGCGCGCGAATCATCCCCAGGTCGAGCGCGTTGAGCGCCTTGGGGCGGTTGAGCGTCACCAGTCCCACCGGCCCGCGCGTCTCCAACAGCACATCCGTGTTCATGGCCGCGCCATAGCAGAACCCGCGCGGCCAGTCCCCCCGCCTGCCGGGGGCGCTCGTTCCAGACTTGTCCAACTGTTGGACAAGTTCGTGAACACCGCGCCCGGAGCTCAGCGCTTCCGCGGCAGCACCGCCAGCGTCACCGTGGCCTTCGACACGAGCGTCTCCTCGCCCCGGGCCACCGCGAACACCTCGGACTCCACCACCGACAGCGTGCGCCCCGCGCGCAGCACCTGGGACCGGCACCGCAGCTCCTCGCCCACCGCCGCCTGCAGCAGGTTCATGGTGAAGCCCGTGGTCAGCACCAGCTGGTCCGCGGCGATCAGCGAGCCCGCCGCCGCGCCCGCGGTGTGGTCCGCCATCGTCGCCTGCACGCCCATGTGGATGACACTGTCCTGCTGCAGGTGCTTTGGCTTCACCGCCAGCCGCGTCGCCACCCGTCCCGGGGTGATGCTCACCAGCTCGTAGCCCACGTCCATGACGAACGCCGCCTGGCGGAAGATCTCCGCGACCTGCTGGGCGTACTCGGGATTCCTCGGCTGCATCGGTGACCTCTCACGTGGGGGTCTCTACCTTGCTGCCTGGCGGGGACCCGGGGGCGCTCGCCTCCCCGGGTCCTCACGTTACTACCGCACGGCCTCGACTACTTGATGACCGTCATCCAGCCGTGGCGGTCCGGATGCGTGCCGTACTGGATGCCCGTGAGCGTGTCGTACAGCCGCTGGGACACCTCGCCCACCTTGCCGTCGCCGATCACCAGCTGGCCCTCGCGGAAGCCCAGCGCGCCCACCGGCGAAATCACCGCCGCCGTGCCCGTGCCGAACACCTCGCGCAGCTCGCCCTTCTTGTGCGCCTCGCGCATCTCGTCCACCGACAGCTTGCGCTCGCTCACCTTCATGCCCCAGTCCCGCATCAGCGCCAGCGCGCTCTCGCGGGTAATCCCAGGCAGGAACGTGCCATCCAGCGGCGGGGTGACGACTTCATCCCCGATGCGCACGAAGAGGTTCATCGTGCCCACCTCTTCGATGTACCGGTGCTCGGCCGCGTCCAGCCACAGCACCTGCGCGTAGCCCCGCTTCTTGGCCTCCATCGACGCCTGCAGGCCCGCCGCGTAGTTGGCCGCCGCCTTCGCGCCGCCCAGGCCTCCCTTCGCCGCGCGCGTGGCCTGCTGCTCCACCCAGATGCGCACCGGCTCGGCGCCTCCCGCGAAGTAGCTGCCCACCGGACTCAGGATGACGAAGAAGATGTACTTGTCCGCCGGCCTCACCCCGAGGAACGCCTCCGAGGCGATCAGCGTCGGCCGCACGTACAGCGCCGTCCCCGGCGCGCCCGGCACCCAGTCCGCCTCCAGCTTCACCAGCGATTCAATCGCCTCGCGCGCCAGCTCCGGCGGCACCGGCGCCATGGCCAGCCGCTCGGCGCTCGTGTACAGGCGCTTGCAGTGGTCCATGATGCGGAAGGCGCGCAGCTGCCCGTCCTTGCCCCGGAACACCTTCGAGCCGTCGAACACCGCCTGCGCGTAGTGCAGCACCGCCGCGCCCGGGTCCAACCCCAGCGGCCCGTGCGGGAGGATCCGCGCCTGGTGCCACCCGCGCTCCGGCGAGTAGTCCATCCGGAACATGTGGTCGGTGAAGTACTTGCCGAAGCCGAGCCCCTCGGACGCGGGCTTGGGCTTCAGGGTGGGGGCGCGTTGGACCTCGATGGGCAACATGCTCGACTCCTCGGTTCGCGCTTCCACCCCGTAAAGTCGTGACAATCCAGGGTAGAATCGAGACAATCAGTTACGTTGGCGGCCCTATTCCGTCAAGTGTATCGATTGTCACCATGACAAGTTGGATGCCGGAGCTACGAGGACGCAATGGCCCCCTGTACCGGGCCATCGCGGACGCTCTCTCGGAGGACATTGACGCGGGGCGTCTGGGTCCGGGGACGCGGCTGCCCACGCACCGGGAGCTGGCCGAGCGCGTGGGGGTCACCGTGGGCACGGTGACGCGCGCGTACGCCGAGGCCGAGAAGCGCGGCCTGGTGAATGGCGAGGTGGGGCGCGGCACGTACGTGAGGGACCGGGAGGTGCCCGCGCACATGCCCTCGCCGGTGGACCTGGCGCATGACGACTCGCCCGTGGAGCTGGGCATCAACGCCCCGGCGACACCGGAGGGAGACCCGGCCAGCCAGGCGCTGCGCCGCTCGCTGGAGGAGCTGGGGCGGACGCCGCGGCTGTCGGAGCTGCTGGGGTACCAGCCGGCCGCGGGCACCACGGCGCACCGCGTCGCCGGAGCGGCCTGGGCCGCGCGCTTCGGGCTGCGGGCGAAGCCGGAGCAGGTGGTGGTGTGCGCGGGAGGGCACCATGCCATGGAGGTGGCGCTGGCGGCGCTCACCCGGCCGGGAGACACGCTCGCCACCGAGGCGCTCACGTACCCGGGCATCAAGGTGCTCGCGCGGCGCTTCCAGTTGCGGCTGCAGGGCGTGGCCCTGGACGCGCACGGCCTGGTGCCCGAGGCCTTCGAGGCGGCGTGCCGGGTGGGCGTGAAGCTGCTCTACACCCAGCCCACGTGCCACAACCCGACGGGCGCGGTGCAGCCGGAGGAGCGGCGGCGGAAGATCGCGGAGGTGGCGCGCAAGTACGGGGTGGCGGTGCTGGAGGACGACGCGTACGGGCTGCTGCCGGAGTCACGGCCGCCGCCGCTGGCGAGCTTCCTGCCGGAGTCGAGCTACTTCATCGCCGGGGTGTCCAAGCTGCTCACGCCGGGGCTGCGGATTGGCTACCTGGTGGCGCCGGCGCGGGCGCGGGGCGAGCGGCTGGCCGAGGAGGTGGGGCTGGCCTCGCTGATGACGACGCCGCTGATGGCGGAGGTGCTGGCGCGCTGGGTGGAGGACGGGACGGCGGACGAGCTGGTGGTGCGCCAGCGGCAGGAGGTGGGCGAGCGGCTGGCGCTGACGCGGGGACTGCTCGGGCGCGAGCTGCCGAGGGCGGCGTTGGCACCGCTCTACCATTTGTGGCTGGGATTGCCCGAGGGCCGGCGCAGCGAGGAGTTCGTGACGCAGGCGCGGCGCAACGGGGTGTCGGTGTCGTCGGCGGAGCTGTTCACCGCGGGGATGGGGCCGGTGCCGGCGGCGGTGCGGGTGTGCATCGGCGCCCCGCGCACGCGCGCGCAGTTGGAGCGGGGCCTGAAGCGGCTGCGCGAGGTGCTCGACGCCGGGCCCGAGCCACTCGCCGCCATTGTCTGAGCCGGAGGACTTCGAGCATGGGACTCCAGAGGCCGGGAAGGAAAGGGAAGCGCAAGGAGCCCGAATCCAGGTTCTTCATCGGGCTGCGCTGCGTCGTCTCGGCGGTGGCGTGCCTGGCGGGGGCGGCGCTCGGGGGGGCGCTCGGGTGGTTCGGGGGCCTGGCCCTGGACATGGTCCTGGGCTACCCGATGGGCAAATCCGGCGGATTCCTGAGCATGGGGTTCCTGAGCATCGCGAGCCTCCTGCTGGCACCGCCCCTGGGCGCGGCGCTGGGGGCGTTCGGGGGCCACTCCATGATGTCGGGACGTGGCTCCTTCAAGGCGGGGCTCGGCGCGCTCGTGTTGGGAGCGGCGCCGGGGCTCAAGCTGTCCCTGCCGGAAGGTGGCGTCATGGTCCACCTGTTCCTGCTGGTTCCGATGGGCGTGGCCGTGGGCCTGGAGCTCAGTCACGCGGACCACGAGAGGCGTTCCTCGGACTCTTCCGGGGACTGAGCGCGCCCGGCCCGGGTGTCCTCTCGCTCAGGGGCATGTAGCACCTGCCCTCGTGCATGGCCGTGCCCCGGGGGCAGGGCCACTCGTGCGAGAGCCGTACCCAGCAATGACCCCGGAACTCCACCGCGGGCGCCTTGCACGGCGGCTTCCGCTGTCCCTGGATGGGCGGCGTCTCCAGCAGCGGGCAGCCGATGCTCACCGGAGCCTCGTACTCCGGGCCGGCCCGCATGACGGGCTCCAGGAGGGCCGCCGTGGCGACGGTGGGCGCGTGCTTCGGCTCGGAGGGCTCGGGGGGACGAGGCCAGAGCATCACGGCGCTCCCCGCGAGCGCAGCCATCGCGCGGGCCCGGGTGCCCATGAACATGCCAGGGCGGTGGTGTGCCTTCGTCTCTCCGCAATCCCCTTCCAGTCCGTCGATCATTCTCATGTCTCCCATGCGGGCGGCTCGTGGCTCGTGGCCCCGGCGGCCGGTTGCCCTGGCTGGTTGCCCCATCACGCCAGGAGACCCTACCCTACCTGAAATGTCACACCGGTGGATAGACTGGAGAAGTCACGTGGGGGATGGCTCCCTCCGGACAATGGGATGAGCATCTCTCGCGGAGGATGGCCAGGGAGGTGGACAGGAGCGTGTCTCTCCTCTGGGGACGGCGTTGGCAGGCGGGTTGCTTCGAGCGGCTCTCCGAAACATTCGCTGGCGTGGTGCCAGGGTTGGGGGAGTCATCGTCATGGGTCGAGGCGTGGGAGCAGGGATGGGCGCGCAGTGGCTGCTGTGCTGCGTGGGGTTGCTGGGGGTGATGGCCTGCGGGCCGGTGGAGCCCGCGGAACTGCGGTGCGCACCCGAGCAGGGCTGGGAGTGTCCCCGGGGCATGCAGTGCGTCGACGGCGTGTGTGCCGAGGAACCGGAGGAGGAGGAGAAGTGCACGGTGGGGGCGAAGCGCTCGTGCGAGGAAGGGTGCGCGGGAGTGCAGACGTGCGGAGCGGACGGGACGTGGGGCGAGTGCGAGACGTGCGGGCAGGGGCAGCGGTGCGTGGGGGGCCAGTGCATTTGTGATGCGAGGTCCTGTGCGGACGGCTGCTGCCAGGGGAACACGTGTCTGCCGGGCACGGCGAACGCGTCCTGCGGCAAGGGAGGCGCGGCCTGTGAGAGCTGCTCCGGGCTGTGTGATGCGGCCCGGCGCACCTGTGTGAGCTGCGTGGGGGATGCGCAGTGCGGGGGCCCCACGCCCCGGTGTGACACGGCGACGGGCACGTGTGTGTGTGCGAAGACGGAGCAGGCCGAGAGCCGGTGCACCGACGGGCAGGACAATGACTGTGATGGCCTCGTGGATTGCGCGGACCCGGACTGCGGGGCGAAGACCTGCGGGGCCCACGGGAAGGTGTGCTCGGGCGCGAGCTGTGCCTGCCCGGGAGGCGCCACCGAGCTGACGTGTGGGGACGGGAAGGACGACGATTGCGATGGGCTCGTGGACTGCGTGGACCCGGATTGCCAGGGCAGGACGTGCCGCGCGGCGGCGGGCGTGTGTGACCAGGAGGAGGTGTGCACCGCGGGCATGTGCCCGGCGGACAAGCGCATCGGCAACGACATCGTCTGCCGGCCCTCACGGGGCGCGTGTGATGTCGAGGAGCGGTGTGATGGCCAGGGCGCCGCGTGCCCGGGGGACCGGAAGGTAGCGGCGGGGACGGTGTGCAATGCCTCGGCGGGCGCCTGCGATCCGGCCGAGACGTGTGATGGGGTGAACCCGGTGTGCCCGGCGAACAGCCTCCATCCCTCGGGCTACGTCTGCCGCGCGGCGCGGGGGAACTGCGATGTCGCGGAGAAGTGCACGGGCACGAGTACCACGTGTCCCAACGATGCCATGGACAACAGCCGGTGCAATGACGGGAAGGCGTGCACCACGGACACCTGCGGGTCGGATGGCATGTGCCGGTACATCCCGATTGGCGTCTGTCATTGAGGACGGCGCTCCGTCCTACGCCTGCTTGAGCCCCTTGGACAGGACGTCCACCAGGGCATCCACGCTGACGTCGATGGTGAATCCCCAGACGAACACCGCGGCCATGTCCTGGGCGGTGCCGGTGAACTTCCCGGCGAACAGGAAGTATCCCACCGCGAGGATGCCGATGCCCGCGATGAACGTCCGCGCGGCCCTGGCCCGTAGCAGCGCCTTGAAGGCCAGCGCATGGCCAACGGCCGGGGACACGGGGGCCGCCGGTTGCCGGACCCGCTCGAGCAGGCGGCTCAGGGCCTCGGGCAGCGCACCGAGCAATCCACGCGGGGACTCCGGGAAGCTCACCAGCGGGATGGCGGGGACGGTGGGAAGGGCAATCCCGGCGGCGGGCGGTGGCGTGTCGTGCGGAACGCCGAATGGCTCGCTGAAGGACTCCAGGACCGGCGAGCCGCGCTGGGCCTCCGCCTGCTGGTGTTGGACCACCAGGGCCGCGAGGTCCACATAGCGCCGCTGGTCGATGAGCCCCCGCGCCGCCTCATCCGGTGGGCCTCCGAGCCGCCCCACCGTCACCTGCTTCAACACCCGCTCCAAGGGGCGGCTTCGATCGATGAGCCACGCCAGCTCGTCCTCCACCGTGCCGTTCCGCGGGCGGGACCACTCCTGGAGCTCCTGCTCCAGGCCACCCAGGGGCACGCCCCCCGCGTCGAACACGTCCCGCACGCCGTAGAGGATCCGCAGCAGCTGGGCTCGGAGCTGCGGCTCGGTGTTGAGCAACATCGTGCGCGCATCGTGGGCACCCGAGAGCACGGCACGCAGCTCGAGCTGGGCCGCGTCCAGGGGAATCCGCCTCAAGGCGTCGTGGAGGTGTTCTATCTGCGTGGAGAGGGTCTTCTGGTCCTCCTCCCGCAGTGGCAACGGCGCATCATCGAAACGGGCGAGCTGGGTGTCCACGGCGCCCCGCCAGGTCCGGAGCTTCTCCCGGAGCTCCTGGGCGAGCGACGCGAGCTGGCTCTTGAGCTGCTGGTCCGCCGCCGCCACGGAGTTGGACTCGAGCAGCTTCCGGCTGGCGCCGAGTGCCTCGCGCGCCTTTCCCATCGCCTCCTGGGTGGAGGGCGGGAGCGACCAGGCGACGGAGAGGAGCTGTTCCGCCTCGGCGAGCCGGGCCTGTGCCTCGGCCTGACGCTTGTCGAACTCCGCGCGGGCCGCCTCGAACCGCTGCTCCACCTGGGGGAGCTGTTCGGAGAGGCCCTTCACGTCCAGCGTCTGCAACTGCGCGAGCGGCGCGTCCACCTCCGCCAGCGACGCGAGGTAGATCGGATCGGGCCGCAGGCGCCGCTCCTCCTCGAGCTTCAACCGGAGCGCCTCCGCGGCCACGCGCTTCTCGTTCAGCTCCACCTGGTACTTGAGCCAGGTGCGCAGCAGGTAGCCCGTCAGCAGGCCCAGCACGAGCAGCAGGGGAACCCAGAGCACCGTCCTGCGGGTGCGCACCTCGTACGTGACGGTGAGCGGCGTCTGGAGTTGGGGCGAGAGCAGCTCCACGGTGCCCTTCGCGGTGCCCACCGGGAAGTCCCCGCTCACCGTGTAGCGGATGTCCGCGGAGCCTCCCGGCGGGATGACCACCGGGACGGGCGGCGTGCCGGGAGCCGTGTCGAAGCGCAGGTGCCCGGTGAGCGTGGTGTCTCCCGAGGTGGCCGCGGTGACGGGCTGGATGGACAGGTTCGTCACCCGCGAGCGCCCGCTGGTCTCCGAGAGGGTGAAGAGGCCCGGAGTGTCCTCGACGCCGTTGAGCAAGCCGATGACCCGCTCCACCAGCGGCGTGGCCTGCGCCCGGAGCCGGGCCTCGGGGACGAGCACCTGGAGCTTGAGGAACTGCTGCTCCTGCCCCTGCCGCAGGGAGAGCTGCACGTCATAGGTGCCGGGCTGCGGCAGCTTCGCGAGCTGGACCTCCAGGGAGATGCCGGGATGCTGCCCCGGAGCGGACTCGGAGAGGGTGGCGCTGAAGGCCTCGCGCAGCGAGTTGTCGTGCCAGTCACCGAGCCCCACGTCGATGGGCTTCTGGCCGACGTCCAGTCCGTCCAGGATGCCGCCCGGGGGCGCGGCGAGGGCGATCCACAGGGTCCGTGCGTCCGCGTCCACCTTCACCGAGTAGACCCGGCCCGCCGGCAATTCCACCAGGTCCCTGGCGAGGGCCGGGGCCGCGAGCCACAGCGCGAGGCAGAGGGGAATCAGGCCCGTCGTCCGTCTCATGCATTTCCTCCGAATGGCTCCAGCTGGATGCGAATCCTCTCTCCATCCTGGCTGAGCCGGATGACCGAGTCCTCACGCAAGGTGAACATGCGCAGCTCTCCGGAGACATCGATCAGGTAGGGTCCTCCTCTGTACTTGAATTGCATGGTCGGATCGAGGAGTTGGAATTCACCCACGACGTCGAGTTGGGGGTGCATCAAGCGGACGCGCTGTCCTCGCAAGGAGGGAGCGAACCGGAAGGCCAGCCAGTAGGAGGCCTCAAACTCCGTGACGATCACGAGCTCCGCGTCCGGCGACGGGTCGTAGATGATCTGCGGGTGTTTGAAGATGTCGGGGTTCTCCATTTCCTCGGGTGCCAGGAACTCCCGCATGCTGTCATTGAGGTAGTTGGCGAGGGACGTGCCGGTGATCCTTCCGTGCTCATTACTTGCACGGCCATTGAGCGCGGAGAGCAGGGCCTGGGTGAAGACCCCCTGCACCTGTCCGTTCGCCGTGAGGTGCTCGCGGCTGGGCAAGGGCAGCGTGGAGAAGGCGCAGAAGACCTTCGCCGGGGTTCCGCTTTCGGTCAGGGGCATGTTGTAAGGGGGAAATCGCAGGGCTGTCTGGATGGGACCCTGTGAGGCACAATCCATGAACAAGAGGATCTCGTCGAAGCATCGCGCCCGGGTGAGATAGGTGGCGTAAGTCCATCCGGGAATGTGATGGGGCACGCGACGACGCGCATTGGCGGTCAGTAGCGCCGGGTACCCATCCGCGGACATGAAGCCACGGCCCGCCAGATAGATATAGAGCCGCCGGCCCACTCGGGGATGCGACCCGAGTTTTTCATTCTCCTCGCCCATGAGGATGAATTGATCGAACAGGCTCTCGACATTCTCCACGGTGGGTATGGCGTCGCGGGCCATGTTCGTGGACTTGAAATCCGATGAAAGAAGCAGCTGGAGCTGTTCTGACGGGACACCTGCCTTCTCGAGCAGCCAATCACGGAACGCCCTGGCGTCGTTCTCGGGCCCCTCCAGGTTCCCCAGCTCCGGGTAGTGCGAGATGCCCACCACGATGGCCCAGTCCTCGGAGTTTCGAGAGGCCGGAGCCCGGCGCACCGTGTGAGCCAGCTCGAAACCCTCATCTTCCGCGAGCTTGAACTGTTCCCGATCCGCCCCCACGGACACGGGACCCTCGCCGCTCCCCTCGGTGCGCCGCGGCCAGGCTCGCACCCGGCTTTCCTCGCCCTCCAGTGTGAGCCGCCCAGCGAAGTAGCCCGAGGTGATGCCCCTGGGGGAGCGCTGCGGAAACAGCGTCCTTCCCTGCCAGATGACGAACGACTTGGAGGAGACCATGGCGAACGGACCGGGAGAGCGCCCGGTCAGGTGAAGGATGAACGGCGTTTCCGGCGCATCGCTCAGCCATTCGTCCTCGAAACCTCGGAGCTCATCATGCGCGAGCAGCAAGCACGCGTCGTGTTGGCGGGACCAGGCCGCGAAGCCTCCGTCGCAGACAGCGTCGAGCTGTCTGCTCAGGTTCTTCGGGTCACCCCGGGGCGTCAGGATGTCGTTGAGCCCGATGATTCCCCAGCGCATGCCGTTCCGGCGCAGGGTCATCGAGAAGTCGCCGGGAACCAAGCCTCGACGGAAAGCCTCTTCCTGGCCAGGTGGCCAGTGGTTCTGCCAGGCCCTGGAGTAGTTCTGGAACGCGTCCGCGAGCAGCGGCTGCCAGCTCGTGATGGAGAGATCGACGGGCAGGGTCTGCTCGGCCTGGCGGAGGAGATCCAACCGGCCATCGTGGTTGCCTGGCACTGTCAGGATCAGCGGTTCCATCCCGATCTCCACGAGCCGTCGCCGGAGTGCGGTGAACAACATTGACGCGAGCTCGAACTCCCGCGGATCCCCGGTCAGCGTGATGTCTCCCGCGCACAGCACGAGGTCCCAGGGGCCGCTCTTCTCGTGGAGCCGCTCCATGTCTTCCAGCAGCGCTCGGATGTCGTGCTCCCAGGTGTCCGGTCTGCTCCCGGCGAGCACGTTGGACAGGAAGAGCCAGCCAATGGAATTCGCGGGGGCCTGCCTCGAAGTGTGTTGTGGTTTGGGGGGCGGCGTGGCCTCCGCCAGACGGACGGGATCCAGTGCGCCCGGGCGGGCCCAGAGATGCATGAAGACGGGGATGATGTCTTCCGTGCGGGGTGCCTGGAGTGCGTCGTCCAACGGTTGGCTTTCAGCGAGTCGGCGGTAGAACGACGCCGCCAGCGACGTGCTCCCCTCGGCATCCAGCGGCACGAGCGGCTCGATGACCGCCGCCAGCGTGCTGGGCTCCGGCTCCGGATGGAACTCGCCGGAAAAGAAATTCTGATGCCCGTAGATGACACCGCGCGGGTGCCGCTCGTATGGGCGGCATGCTTGGACGAAGACGAGCTGAAAGTGTCCCGAGAGCTGCAACTCCCGCGACAACAACCCATACACGGCGCTGTGGACCGGGTGTCGCGGTTCTTCCGCGTGCACGTTCTCCAGTCCGCTCACGAGCAGGTGCAGCAGCTCCCAGCCCTTGAGTCGGCTGAGCGAATGCAGGTCCGTCGGTTTCGTGTCGCAGAATGGTAGGAAGTCCTCGAGCGTCCATGCCTTCGGGGACACTGTGGACACGACTTCCCGCAGCGCCGTCGGTCCGTTGGGGCCGAACAGGGAGATGTCGTAGGCATCTGCGGTCTCCAGCGCCAGCTTCATCAATATGGACGCGGCTTCACGGGGGTCCTGGAGCGCGAGCGCCACGAGCAACATTCGCGGGCGGGAAGGAAGCTCCAACTGCCTTGACGAGACATTGCTGTTGATGCGGACGATCCGGATCCGGGGCTCCCGGCTCATGAGCAAGAATCCCGCTTCCGGGTCGAAGAGCTGCTCGATGTCGAGCGCCTCATCCAGGGGAGCGAGGAGCCGGATCGAACGTCGCTCCTGGCGGGCTCGCTCGCGCACCGCCCGCCATCCGCGTAGGGCCTCCGTCGTCGCGAAGATCTTCCGGAACAGCTCGGTGCCCAGGTGGGCCCTGGCCTCGGAGTATCCCTCGTGCTGCTCATCGAAGATTGCCGGCTGTGAGAAGCTCGCTGATGTCCCGTGCTCGAGCTCTCCGAAGACGTCGGAGGTGAGACGGACCCGATACTGATCGATGCCTTGTTTCCACAGCTCGACCCAGACCTCGATGGGGGGCAGGTGCTGGCGCGGGGCGGGTGGCGTCACCCGGATGTCCGTCAGCTCCAGCTTGCGCAGGGGCAACCCAGCCGCGTTCACCAGCGTCAGGCGGATGCTTGCCTCGTCCATCGGCTCGCGCGCGGTGAGCACGAACCGCGCTGGCCCATATGTGCCTCCGAAACGGTGCAGCACCACGGCGGCCTGGCCCACTGGCTCGTTGGTGAACGCGGGCTCGCTGTCCACCATGCAGTACAGCTCGTATTCCTCCTGCGCGTAGGGCCACTCCGTCACTGGACCTCGCGCGCGCACGTCCACCGTCATCAGGTAGCGCTTGCCCACCTCCGCCTCGCGCGGGTACGCGATGACGAACTCCAACTCCAGGTTTCGTGACGCCTCAGCCGCCATGGCCGGCCTCCCCCTGCCCCAGTGACAGCGTCGTCAACGGATGGCCGTAATAGACGTACAGGAACGTGTGGTACCAGCCCTCCCACCGTTGCGGATCCGCCTCGTCCTGCAATCTCGCGGCGGCTCTCGCCCTCAGCTCCCGCAGCAGCTCGGGCACCGTGCGCGGCTCCTTCCGGGCCAGTTCCAGCAACTCCTGGGCGAGCTTCGCCGCATGCGGCAGGTCGAACGGTGCCATGGCTCCAATCACCCCTCGCGCTCCCTTGCTCAGGAACGCCTGGGGGAAGCCCACCCGGGTGCCCGACGGCAGGTAGTTGACTCCCTGTCTCACCTGTCCCCCGGCACATGCGTCGAGGAAGATGATGGCGCCCGAGTGCTTCAGCCGCTTGAGCTTCTTCGTCCGGAGCTTCAAGAGGGTGAGCTTGTCCTCCGGGTACTTGGCGGAACTCGCACCCAGCTCGGAGTAGCTCGCATCGGGGGAGACGAGGCCATGGCACAGCAGGTAGACCATGCTCACGCCCGGGTGTGTCTTCTCCAACTCCCCGAGCAGCTCCTCCATTTTCCGTAGCGGCTTGCCCCCGTGGATGGTCTGCAACGCGCTCTCCAGCGTCTGCTTATCCTGCGAGGCCAGGGGCAGCTCATCCAGGAGTCCCGGTGCGATGTAGGTCAGCACCTCGCCTTCGCAGGACTTCGCTTGGCTCATCTCCGTGAGGGCCTCGGCGCCCTCCTCCTCTCCCTCCCACCTAGCCACGTTGACGCGCGCCCCGAGGAACGAGTCGTCCCGGAGCCTCAACATCTCCCAGGGGACGTTTGCGTTCGTATATTCCTGGATGGCGAGGTAGAGCCGTGGATGGGCCGCCAGCCGCTTCTCCACCCAGCGGACGAGCTTCCGCAGGGCCGGGTTGTCCTTCAGCATGTCCATCAACCCGAGGAAGTTCTCGGGATCCATCCCGGATTCGAAGGGGTTCTTCGTCGGCTTGTCGGTGGCGAGCTCCTGGCCGCGTCCATTCTCGAAGGCGTGGATGACGAAGGACTCGCCGCGCGCCTGGATGTGGACGAGCGCGAGCTCTGGAGGTGGTGTCGTGTCGAGCGCGGAGAGCCGGTCCTGGATGGTCCTCTCGGGCGTGGACATCTCGACCCCCGGCGGGGGCTCGGGCTCGGGGACCGGGGTGACGGGCTCCAACGCCGTTTCCGTGCCCGCGGTGGAGTGATCCACCACCTGCGCTGGAGTGGGAGCTCGCTCACTCACGCGTCCTTCTCCTTGCGCGGAGCTAGCTGGCGCGCACCGAGTGCCTCCGCCAGCGAGGAGGGCAGCTCTGGATAGAAGCGTGGGCGCGAGTGGATGAGCACCGACTCGACCCGCTCCAGCTCGCGCAGCCGCTCCGCCACCTGCAGCGCGTCCTTCACGCCCTCGTCCCGCACGAGCGGTGGACGTTCCCGGAAGCGGCTCGCTTCCAGGGGGACGTTGCCGCGTCCGTCGGTGACGAGCACCAGCCGTGCGCGCGTGACGGTCCCCCGGCCGTGGCGCAGGGCATGACGCAGGGTCTCCAGGGCCAGCTCCAGCCCGTGGGCGAGAGGTGTCGCCTTCCCGGGCCCGGCGGCCAGCGCCCGGTAGAGCTGCGGTGCCAGGGCGTTGCGGCTCATCACCCGGTGCGCGCACAGCTCGTTCTCCGCGTCCGCCGCGCCCACCTGCACCACGCACACCGCCGCTCGTTGCACGTAGGCCCTCTTGAGGAAGGGCAGCACCGCCGTGCCCCAGTCCCAGTCCCGGAGCGCCGTGTGGTCCACCACCAGCACCAGCAGGGAGTCGGGGGGCGCGGCGCGCACGTGAGCGCGCAGGTCCGAGGCCGAGAGCAGCAGCCCCCGCCGCTCCGGGTGGTGCTTGCGCCGCAGGGCCTGGTACTTCATGGCCTCCAGCAGGGTGGCGCTCAGCGCCAGGTCGCTCAGGTTCTGCGCCTGCGTCACCCCGATGATGGTGCCACGCCGCGAGCCGATGCCGGCCGTGCGGCGCCTCGGAAGCGGACGCAGCGACTCCGGCGCGCGCTCCACGGGGGCGGCGTCCTCGGGGTAGGGCTCTCGCGAGCCCGGGGCAGGTGTCGCCGTCATGGGTCCGGCCGGAGCGATCCGGGCCTCTCCTGGCGGGTGGATGGTCGCATCCGGCTCGGGCGCCTCTCCCGGTGCCTCCCAGGTTCGAGGAGGCGTCACCGGCCGCGCGGACGTCGCCTTTCCCTCCGAATGGGTCTTCGGTTCCGGGGCGGCCGGGGGAGGTGGGACGGGCGTCCGCTCGCGCTCGGCCCGTGCTTCCGGGGAGAGCAGTCCCACCAGCTCCGCCGCCGCGTCCACGTGCGCGGGCAGCACCTCTTCCGCCGCGTCCAGCCGCGCGAGCGCCTCCGCCAACCGGGCGAGCGCGAGCTCTCGACGGGCCCCTCTCGGTGGGCCTCCCTTCGTGGAGAAGTACGCCAGCACGCGCCGCAGTGCCCTGGAATCGAGCCGGGGCTGGTGCCGGACGGCCCGCGCCAGCCTGTCTCCGGAGAGGTACCTCGCGGACTCCTCCGGGGCGAGCTCGTGTCCCCCGGGAGCCCCCTGCAGGGCGTGCTCGATTGCCTCCAGCGGTTCGGCTGGCTGGAGCCCCGCCGCGTCCAGGCGCAGGACGAAGCGGTCCAGCAGGTGGGGAGACAGCTTCCCCAGGTCCTTCCGGGCACATGCGGCGAGCCAGCACAGCTCCGGGCGCCAGTGCCGGCTCTGGCCGTGACGCTCCAGCTGCGCCACGTCCGCTCCCGCCAGCGCGACTCCAGCCCGCACCGCCGCCAGTCCGAGCCTCGTGAGGTCTGGAATCACCACGAGGCGCGGCGCGTGCTCGTCCGGCGCGGGCTCGAAGGGACCGGGTCTCCAGACGAGCCGGGCTCCCTCGGGGCCGTGGGCGAGCCCGTGGTGGCCCCAGAGCGCATCCTCGTCATCGGTCGCAGGGAGCGATGCCCGGACGGGTGCCTGCCCGGTGACTGCTTCCAGCATCCGTCCGAGCAGCCGGGCCATGGCGTCCAGCCTCTCTGGCGTGGCGTCGAACACCAGGATCGTCCGCAGCCCCGGTGTGATGGCCGCGCAGGCCAGGGCCCGGACGAGCCGCGCTTGGGAGTTCATCGCGCGCCCTCACTTGCCCTGGGGGGCGGGCTTCCGGTCCGGGTTCTGGAGGAGTTCGTCATCCTCCTTTCGCCAGCGCAGGGGCTCTCCCCGGAGCTCATCGTGGCGGCGGTGTTGGATGGCCAGCCGCGCCACCGGGAGGACGTCCTCCACCCGCACCTGGTACGGGCGCGGGAGCTCTGGCGCGGGACCGTGCTCGATCTCGGCCAGCTCGCGCGCGACGAAGGCCCGGGCCGCCAGGGCCATCACGTGCTCGCCCCGGTGTCCTTCCGCAGCGAAGGCACGGGAGATCTTCACACAGTGCACCAGTGCCTCCCGTGAGAGATCCACCTGCCCATCCTTCACCAGCTCGCGCGCGCGGAGGAGCACCTGCTTGCGGTGCGTGTCCCCCTCGTCGGGTTCCTGGGCCGCGGTGGCCTCGCTTTCCCGGGCTCGGGCCTTGAAGCCGGTACGCAGCGTGTGGAGGAGCCTCTGCCTGTGGTACATGTCCGCCTTGCCGGGCCCCTGGTTCGTGGGGGCCTTGCTGTCCCGCTCCAGGACCTCGCGAGCCCGGGCCAGGTCCTCGCGGGCCCGGGCCAGGTCCTGAGCCTCGCGATCGAAGCACAGCATCGTCTCAAGGATTTCCAGGCGGCGCTCCTCGCTCTCCTCGGAGGGGACGGCCACCATCAGCCCGAACCGGTCGAGCAGCTGCGGCCTCAGCCCGCCCTCCTCGGGGTTCATCGTGCCCACGAGCGTGAAATGCACGGGCGTCTCGATGGACTTCCCCTCGCGCTGCACCACCAGCACATCGGTGGAAGCCACGTCGAGGATGATGTTCACCAGGTGGTCATCGAGCAGGTTGATCTCATCGACGTAGAGCAGCTTTCCGTCCGCCTCTTGCAGCAGGCCCGGCTGCCACTCGTCCTTTTGACTCATCAGCGCGTCGATGCGCCAGCCGCCCACCACACGGTCCTCGGTGGCGTTGATGGGCAGCGTGGTGGGCAGCTTGCCGTACATCATCTGGGAGAAGGCGCGCACCGCCGTGGACTTGGCGGTGCCGCGCTCGCCGCTCAGCAGGACGCCCCGGATGTCCGGGTCGATGAAGGCGAGCTCCAGCGCCAGCTTGAGCTGGCTCTGCCCCACGATGCGCGAGTAGGGGAGGATGGGGAAGCGCCGGGGCTTCTTGATGGTCACGGTCATGGTGGGCTCCTCCGCGTCCTACTCCATGGGCCAGATGCGCTCCTCGCGCAGCTTCGCCACCGGGTGGAACCGCAGGTTGACGTTCTTCCAGTGGGCATACTGCTTCTCTCCGGACTCGCGGGCGGCGTCGAAGTCTTTGGTGCGGAGCATGCTGACCTCGAGGAAGTGCCACGACTCCACGCCCCGCTCGGTCCGCCAGCCGAGGAAGGCATGGCCGGGGACGAACACCAGCGCGGGCTCCAGGGAGGCGCCTTCGAGCAGGCTCGCCATCAGGACCACCGCGTCCAGGCAGTTGGCGCTCCGGGTCTGGAGGGTTTCCCGGGGCAGCCGCGTGCGCTGGGCGACGTAGCGCCGGGGGACGCCGTGGTTGATGACCGAGTGGACATAGGCGATGTCCAGCTTCTGGAGCGCCTGGTAGAGGGCGCGGACCTGGTCCTCGGTGGACTGCTCCACCGTGAGCCCCGCCGGGGGGGGCTGGTAGCCTCGCATCCGTCCGTTCGGGAGCAGCTCCGCCGCTTGGCGGATGAGCTGTTGCACCGGCTCCGCGAAGGGCGTGACCCAGGCGCCGTAATAGCGCGTGAGGTCGCGCGCTTGGCCCGTCTTCGGGTCGACCACGGCGGAGGTGAAGCCGGCGCTCCGGGCCAGACAGAGCACGGGAAAGGTGTCGTGCCGCTCCTGCTTCCCATCGAGGTCATCGGCCACGACGTGCAGCGTGGCCCACTGGAGCCTGTCGAGCGTGGACAGCGTGTCCGGCAACAGCGTGGGGGACAACTGGAGCAGGGCGGACTCGGTGGGGCGGAGCTCCACCGTCTTGACCACCTGGGCGGAGAGTCCCTCGAGCCAGGCCATCACCCGGACGCGCCGGGGCAGGTTGGAGGTGTTGCGGACGTGGACGAGCAGGAGGGGCTCCTGCGCCGGGTCGAGCAGGGGGTAGAGGGCGGTTGGAAGCTCGGGGAAGCGGATGACGGATTCCACCGTGAGGCCGGTGGTGTCCGGGCCCAGCCTCAAGCTCCGGTCCGCCGAGGGGAAGGAGGGCTTGGGCTCCGGAGTGGAGCGGGCGCGGACCGTTTCGATCAGCCGCGTGAGGAGTGCCTCATCCGCGGTGGGATCCTCCTGTTGATAGACCGCGAGCTGCAAGGCGAGGAGCTCGTCGTCACCATCCTGCCCGGGCATGCGGGGCCTCCCCTGGTCGTCGATGCTGGCCGTCCTCCGGCTGGCGCATCATCTGCTCGACTCCAGTGCGACGGGAAGCCTTGTTTGCGCCCTCCCGTCAGGAGTTGACCGCGCGGGGCACGGGCTCGGCGTCGAGCCAGGCCAGGAGCGGCGCGAGGAACGGGGTGAGCCGCTTGTAGGCGCTCATGCCGGCGGGCACGGTGCGCAGGACGTTGGCGAGCCGGCGGCGGCGCGCGGGATCCTCCACCTCGGTGGCCACCGGGGCCTGGTAGGTGTGGATGGTGAAGAGGATGGCGCCCGTGCGCGGCATCAACGAGAGCGTCTGCCGCTCCAGCCGCAGGAAACACCGCTCCCCCGCGTTGTCCGCGGT
The DNA here is from genome assembly GCF_001896145.1 of Archangium sp. Cb G35. Lineage (NCBI taxonomy): Bacteria > Pseudomonadati > Myxococcota > Myxococcia > Myxococcales > Archangiaceae > Archangium > Archangium sp. Cb G35. The sequence continues at coordinate 87,775 of NZ_MPOI01000020.1, read as the reverse complement.
AATGCCCTCGAAGAGGTGCCGCCACTCGGGGAAGCTCCACGGCTCGAGGTCCATCCGGTCCGTGACGGTGATGGCCCAGTTGCAGCGGGTGACGGTGCGCCCGGGCTTGAGTCCCTCCATCAGCCGCGTGGTGGCCGTGCCCAGCTTCTCGACGAAGCCCGGCACCGGCGCGTGGATGTCGAGCAGCGAGCGCCCCATCTTCTCGTCCAGGCTCCACATGGAGGGGAAGCACAGTTGCCCGGCCATCATGGGCAGGCCCTCGCGCGTGCCGTCCATGAGCAACAGGTCCTCCTGCACCTGCCGGCCCAGCCAGTCCAGCGGCGCGAGCGGCAGGCTGCCCGTGTCCCCCGGGGTGAAGCGCGTCTCGGTGCCGAGCAGGAGGTTGCGCCATTGCCAGCGTCCGCCCTCCACCTCCAGGGCGAAGTAGCGGGGGAGCTGTTGCGCCATGAGGGGCAGCAGCTCCGTCACCGTCTCCCATTGGTGGGGCTCGGTGCCGGGCAAGGCCTGGAAGCGGGCACGTAGGTTGGCGGAGAGGTGGGCCTGCTTGAGCGCGAGCTCCCGGGCGTAGTGCGCCTCGTCGACCTCGATGAGGGACTCGCCGGGCCGCAGCGCGCGCACGCCCAGGGTCATCGCGTAGCTGTCCTGCTCGAAGGGGAAGTAGGGCAACACGGGGTGGCTCTCCGGCTTCCGATTCTACGGCCTGGGCTCTCTCTGGGAACAGCCAATCCGAGGGGCCAGAGCGCGTCATTGAACGGATGGGGCTTCCCTGCGCGCCAGCGCCGGGGCGCGCAAGCGGGCGGCCGGGCAGGGGAGCCCTCTGGTGGCCGTTGCTGGGACGGAGCGGGCTGCGGGGCCCGATCGCACCCGGGCGCTCACTCGCTGGGGGGGTGCGTAGCTTGTCCGGTGCATCGCCGTGGGCCGAGGGACGGCGACAGGGAGGGAAGCGGACAATGCAAGCCATGATCTACGAAGGGCCCTACCGCGTGTCGGTGGGGACGAAGCCGGACCCGGTCATCCTCCACCCCAACGATGCCATCATCCGGGTGACGCGTTCGGCCATCTGCGGCTCGGACCTGCACCTGCTGCACGGCTTCATCACGGACACGCGCGTGGGGTGCACGTTCGGCCACGAGTTCGCCGGCGTGGTGGAGGAGGTGGGCACCTCGGTGCGCACGCTCAAGCCGGGGGACCGGGTGGTGGTGCCCTTCAACATCTCGTGTGGCACGTGCTTCTACTGCCAGCGCGGGCTGACGGCGTGCTGCGAGAACACCAACCCCAACAGCGAGATGGCCTCGGGGGTGTATGGGTATTCGCACACCACGGGCGGCTACGAGGGAGGCCAGGCGCAGTACGTGCGGGTGCCCTTCGCGGACGTGGGGCCCATGAAGATTCCGGACGACATGGACGAGGAGGAGGTGCTCTTCCTCAGTGACATCCTGCCCACGGGGTACCAGGGGGCGGAGATGGGCAACATCCAGCCGGGGGACACGGTGGTGGTGTTCGGCGCGGGCCCGGTGGGCATGTTCGCCATGAAGTCGGCGTGGCTGCTGGGAGCGGGCCGGGTCATCGCGGTGGACAGCCTGGAGTACCGGCTGGAGTTCGCGCGCAAGTACGCGCAGGTGGAGACGCTCAACTTCAAGGACGAGGAGAACATCGTCGCCACCTTGAAGGAGCTGACGAAGGGGCGCGGGCCGGACGTGTGCATCGACGCGGTGGGCCTGGAGGCCGAGGGCTCGGCGATGCACAGCATCCTGGGCGTGAAGCTGAAGCTGGAGGCGGGCTCGCCCACGGCCATCAACTGGGCCATTCAGTCGGCGCGCAAGGGCGGGACGGTGTCCATCATCGGCGTGTACGGGCCGCCGTGGAACATGGTGGCGATCGGCACGGCGATGAACAAGGGACTGACGCTGCGGATGGGCCAGTGCAACGTGAAGCGCTACATGCCGCACCTGCTGGAGCACATCCGGGCGGGGCGCATCGACGCCAAGGGCATCATCACGCACCGCTTCCCGCTGGCCGAGCTTCCGCGGGCGTACGAGCTCTTCGAGAAGAAGCTGGATGGGTGCATCAAGTGCGTGCTGCTGCCGCACGGGCATGCGTGAGGAGACACGGCATGGCTGAGCAAGAAGAGATGACGACGGCCGAGCGGATCCACGCGGACATTCCGGGCTGGGGCGTGGACGGAGACCCGGAGACCCGGCCCGGAGTGCCCATGTTGTTGAAGCCGGAGCGGCGCGGGGGAGCGCATTGGGAGAGGCCGGAGCGCCAGCCGCCGCCGGACTTCCCGGTGCTCAAGCGGGCGGAGCTGGACGAGCTGACGCCGGCGTTCGGCACGGCGGTGCCGCCCAAGGGGCTGAGCGGGGTGCTGAGGCGGGTGGCGTACGCGATACCAGAGAACCGGGTGCGGCACGTGATGCTGCTGTTGGTGGCGGACCGCGTGGACGTGCTGGAGTCGCGGGTGCTGCGCAGCCCGGCGAAGTCACTGGGCGCGGTGCTGGGCATGGTGGGAGGCGGCTGGCTGCTGGGCAAGCTGCGCACGTAGAAGACAGACACGTGGGGAGCCCAACATCCCTCACCCCACTGCAACCACCCGCGGCAACATCCCCTCTCCCCCCGGGAGAGGGACGGGGTGAGGGTATCGGGGCCCCGGGTTCCCCACCGTGCCCGCGCCGCGAGTGGCTGGAGACACTTCGTCAGGAGCTGCCAGCCACGGCGGAGAAATCGCCGTAGACCCCGACACCTTCCCGCTCATAGAGGGAGAAGAGGGGCTCTCTCGGGAGCCCCTCCCGGGTCCAGGGTTGGAGGTCTCCATCGCGTGTGCAGAAGGCCAGGCCGAAGTCCGTGTCGCTCGCATGGTGTTCGCGGAGAGCGCGGGCCCTGACCAAGATGGCGGCGAGGATGGCTTCATCGAAGGGCTTCAGTCCGCCAGGTCCATCGGCGCGCAATTGAATGGCGCGCTCGAGCATGGGCTCGGAGAGGGCGAATGCCTCCACTCCGGGCGCCGTCCGGATCGAGTCCAGTGTGTCATTCAAGGACTGGAGCTCCCGGCGCACCGTGGCCCGGTACAGGTTGAGTGCCTGGGTAACGGTATGGGCGTTCTCCTGCGAGAGCGAACCTTGCTGTCGCGCCGCGGTCAGGAAGTCGCTCATCTCCTCGGGAACGCGGGGTTGGCATTTCTTGCGGATGGCGTCTCCGCCTTCTCTCAGACAGATGGCGGGAAGGTGGAGCGTCAACTCGCCAGCGCGTGCCTTCTGGAGAAGCTGCTCGGCGAAGGGGCTCCTCAGATGCCTGGGTGCGCAGCACGCGAACACCCAGTTGCTCTCGACGAAGACGTGCCTCATCGGAAGCCAACCACCGTCACTTCCGCATCCACCATGGCGGGCAGTAGATGGTCCTCGAGCCGGGCCGCCTCACCCGCGCGATGAAGGGGGAGGCCCGGCTGCCGGATCAGGGTCTCCAGCCATTGCCTGACGGCCCTTTCCAGCTCTGGACCGTTCTCGAGGGCACCGCGAGTATCGAGGAGAACAGGCGTCTCGGCGGCCGCGAGCTCCTGGATGGAGTCGGGGGCATCCGAGCAGGTCTTCTGGTAGACGTGAGCGCTCTCGGGAGTGACCAGGAGACCGAGGGGGCAGGCCTCGCCGATCATGTACTGCTGGAGCTGCCGTGCCACCTGCTCCAGGTCGTCCCTTTGGGACCTGATTCCGACAGCGAGGCGAGGCAAGGGACGATCTGTTCCCCGCACGATGACATCGGGACGGAACACGGCGCCTCCCATGGGTGGCTCTCCAGACCGCCCATCATACATAACCACCTGAGAGGGTACGTGCATTGCTTGGCTCCCGCAGTTGATTACCCCCAGGAGAACCCTACTTCTGAAGTCATGTCAACGGGAGTTGCCTGGTTGCCTTCCGGGGTGTTGGGTTCACTCACGCCCACGCTCACTCACCTACCTGCGAGCCGTGGTCTGGTGAACAGGCAGGCGGATGTGGGCGGAGTCCCGGCGCCTCGCGGGTGAATGCGCCGGGCGGTACGCTCGTCTGCCCGGATGATGCTTCGCAAGCTCCTGCTGCCATTGATGCTCGCGGTGCTCGGCACGGCTCCGGCCGTGGCCGCGCCGCGTGGACCGGTGAAGCCCGCGGCGAAGTCGAAGAAGGCCACGGCCTCCACCCCCACACCCTCGCGCACCCGTGCCCCCACGAAGCCCGTGGTGAAGGCCACGCCCGCCAAGAAGAAGCGGCCCGCGGCTCCCCCGCCCAAGGGGCGCCGTGTGGCCACCCGCGCCGGGAAGCTCGTGGGCGCCTCGCTATCCGCGTACCGCGTTCCGGACGACTGCTCCGGGCTGGTGCGCGCCGCCTACCAGGCCGTGGGCATCGAGCTGCTCTCTCACGGCACGCTGCCCGGGGAGAACGCGGTGAGCGCCATCCACCGGCGTGCGCAGCGCGCGGGTGCCCTGCACAAGCGCACGCCGAAGCCCGGGGACATCGTCTTCTTCCGCGAGACGTATGACCGCAACCGGGACGGTGTGCGCAACGATGGGCTGACACACGTGGGCGTCATCGAGTCGGTGGAGCGCGACGGCACGGTGGTCTTCGTGCATCGCGGGAGCAGTGGGGTGAAGCGCTCGCGGATGAACCTGGGCTTCCCCGGCAAGCGGAGCCAGGGCGAGCGCGTGTTGAACGACTACATCCGTGCCGCGCAGGGCGGAGAGCGCGCGAAACTGGCCAGCGAGCTCTTCAGCGGCTACGCCTCGGTGTCGCGGCTGTAACCCGCGAGCCGCTGTCCCCACGGCGCCCACTCTCCCCTCGCCCTCCGGGAGAGGGTCGGGGTGAGGGTGCTACGTCCCGTGGGTTGAATGCGTGCACCCGGCCGGGGGCCCGTGCCCTCCACCGTCCCGTATGCCTACCCACCCTCCGGGGCAGGAGGAAGCAACGGCGCGGGCGCTGTTGAACGTGTAGACTCCGCTTCTGGGGTACGGGTGAGCGACACGCGGCCGCACAGTGCGCGACGGACGATGGAGCGGTTGCTGCGCCTCCAGAAGGTGACGAGCAAGCTGTCGCAGGCGCTCACGCCCGAGCAGGTGGCCCACGTCATCGTCCAGCAGGCGGGGCCGGCGATGGACGCGGCCGACTGCTCCATCTTCCTGCTGGAGGAGCCCGGGGTGCTGCGGCTCGTGCAGTTGGTGGGGATGTCCCGGAGGGAGCTCGAGCCGTGGACGTGCCTGACGCTGGACGTGCCGCTGCCCGTCACCGATGCGGTGCGCCTGGGCGAGCCGGTGTGGCTGGAGTCACGGGAGGCCGTGCTCGAGCGCTACCCGGCGATGAGCCGCCTGCCCTTGAGCCACGGGCGTGCCTGGGCCAGCCTGCCGCTGGAGGTGGAGGTGGAGGGGCGGGTGCTGGGCGTGTTGACGCTCGGCTTCGATCGGGAGCGGGGCTTCGCGGAGGAGGACAGGGACTTCGCCCGCCTCGTCGCGCGGCAGTGCGCGCAGGCGCTGGAGCGCGCCCACCTCTACGCCCGTGAGCGCGAGCTGCGCGAGCAGGCCGAGCGGGCCCGGGCCGAGGCCGAGGCGCACCGCCGCCAGGTGGAGCTGGAGCACCTGCGCCTCCAGGCCGTGCTGCAACAGTTGCCCCAGGCCGTCATCCTCGCCGAGGCCCCGGATGGCCGGCTGGTGATGGGCAACACGCAGGCGGCGCGGATCCACGGAGAGTCCGTGCCCGCCAACTGGGGCAAGGAGGAGTACACGGTCGCCAGGACCGGCTTCCACCCGGACGGGCGGCCCTACTCCCCGGACGAGTGGCCGCTGGTGCGGGCCCTCTCCCGGGGCGAGCTGGTGCGCGGCGAGGTGATGGAGGTGCGGCGCGGGGACGGCTCGCGCTACAGCCTGTCGGTGAGCGCGGGGCCGGTGCGCGATGCCGAGGGCCGGGTGACGGCCGCCGTGGCGCTCATGGAGGACATCACCGAGCGGTTGCGCCTGGAGAAGTCCCTGCGCCAGGGGGAGTCCGTGTTCCGCCGCATCATGGAGTCGGAGATGATGGGGCTGGCCTTCACCGACAGGGACGGGCTCATCCACGAGGCCAACGAGGCCTTCCTGTCGCTCGTGGGGTACAGCCGCGAGCAGATGGGGCGGGGCGCGCTGCGGTGGCAGGTGCTGGTGCCTCCCGAGGGCGCGGAGGCCGGACTGCGCAAGCAGCGGGAGCTGTGGTCGCGCGGGGTGGTCACCGCCTTCGAGATGGAGCTGGTGCGTGGGGATGGCAGCCGCGTACCGGTGCTGACGGGCGCGGCGCAGGTGGAGGTGGAGGAGCGGGAGAGCACCCTCAGCTTCGTGTTGGACATGTCGGACCTCAAGCGCGCGGAGGGGGCGGTGCGCTTCCTCGCCACGGCCAGCCGGGTGCTGGGCCAGTCGCTGGAGGTGCCGGACGCCACGCTCCAGCACGTGGCGTGCCTGGCGAGCGTGTCGGTGGCCTCGTGGTGTGTCATCGACCTGGTGACGCCCGAGGGCGGGCTGCGGCGCGCGGCGGCGGCCCACGAGGACCTCGAGCGGGTGCCTCGGCTGGTGCGGGCCTGGCCCACGCCCGCGATGAACGGCTCCGGGGGCCCGTTGTTGGAGGCCCTGCGCTCGGGCGAGCCGCTGCTCTTCCAGGACTTCCGCGCCGAGGCGTGGCGGCGGGTGTCGCCGGGCTTCGTGCCGCTGGAGCAGGTGATGGAGGCGGGGGAGGTGTGCTCGGTGATGGTGGTGCCGCTGCGCTCGCACGAGCGGGCGTTGGGGCTCGTCACGCTGGGCGCGTGCAAGCCGAGGCGGCCCCATGGACCGGAGGACCTGTCCCTGGGGCAGGAACTGGCGCACCGGCTGGCGGCGGCGCTGGAGAGCGCGCGGCTCTTCCTGGAGTCCCAGCGGGCGGTGCAGCTGCGCGACGAGTTCCTCGCGGTGGCCTCGCACGAGCTGAAGACGCCGCTGACGCCCTTGCGGTTGCAGCTGCAGGGCTTGAAGCGGGTGGCGGAGGGGCTCGGGGGCGAGCCGGTGCCCGCCGAGCGGATTCTCCGGGTGGTGCGGGGCTGCGAGTCGCAGGTGCGCAAGCTGGCGGGGCTGGTGAATGATCTGCTGGACGTGGCGAAGCTGGCCCAGGGCCGGTTGCCGCTGCACCTGGAGGAGGTGGACCTGGGGGCGGTGGCGCGGGAGGTGCTCGAGCAGTTGTCGGCCGAGGTGGTGCGCACGGGCTGCTGGGTGGAGCTGATGGACCGGGAGCGGGTGGTGGGGCGGTGGGACCGGCTGCGGCTGGAGCAGGTGGTGACGAACCTGCTGACCAACGCGCTCAAGTACGGGGCGGGCCGGCCGATTCACGTCCACGTGAGGTGGGCGGACGGGGTGGCGAGGCTGTCGGTGCGGGACGAGGGCATCGGCATCGCGCCGGAGCACCGGGGCCGCATCTTCGGCAAGTTCGAGCGCGCGGTGTCCGAGCGCCACTACGGTGGGCTGGGGCTGGGGCTGCACATCACCTGGCAGATTGTGAGCGCGCTGGGGGGCACCATCGCCGTGGAGAGCGAGGTGGGCCACGGCTCGACGTTCACCGTGGAGTTGCCGCGGGACACCGCGGACGAGGGCGCGCGGGCTATGCTCGCGGAGCCATGATCCTTCCCGCCCAGCGCCACCTCTTCGACCTGCCCGACGACGTCACGTGGATCAACTGCGCGTACATGTCCCCGCAGCTGCACGAGGTGAGCGAGGTGGGGAAGGAAGCGGTGATGCGCAAGTCGAGGCCGTGGTTGTTGCGGCCCGAGGACTTCTTCAACGACTCGGAGGCGCTGCGGAAGCTCTTCGCGCGGCTGGTGGACGCGGACGCGGAGGGGGTGGCGTTGGTGCCCTCGGCGAGCTACGGGCTGGCGGTGGCGGCGGCGAACGTGCCGGTGAAGGTGGGGCAGCGGCTGCTGGTGCTGGCCGAGGAATTCCCCTCCAACGTGTACCCGTGGCGCGAGCTGGCGCAGCGGGCGGGAGGGCAGGTGGTGACGGTGCGCCGGCCGGAGGATGGGGACTGGACGCGGGCGCTGCTGGAGGAGCTGGACGAGCGCACGGCGCTGGTGGCGGTGCCGCACTGCCACTGGACGGACGGAGGGCTGGTGGACCTGGTGCGGGTGGGGCAGCGGGTGCGCGAGGTGGGCGCGGCGCTGGCGGTGGACGCGACGCAGTCGCTGGGGGCGCTGCCGTTGAGCGTGGCGGAGGTGAAGCCGGACTTCCTGGCGGCGGCGGGCTACAAGTGGCTGATGGGGCCCTACAGCCAGGGCTACCTGTACGTGGCGCCGAGGTTCCGCGAGGGACAGCCCATCGAGCACAACTGGCTGATGCGCGGAGGGAGCGAGGACTTCGCTCGGCTGGTGGACTACCGGGACGACTTCCAGCCGGGGGCGAGGCGCTTCGACGTGGGGGAGCGCAGCAACTTCGTGCTGGTGCCGATGGCGATGGCGGCGCTGAGTCAGTTGCTGAAGTGGGGCGTGGCGGACGTGCAGGAGACGCTGCGGGCGCTGACGGAGCGGGTGGCGAAGGGGGCGAGGGCGCTCACGCTGGAGGTGCCGCCCGAGTCCCAGCGGGCGGGGCACATGGTGGGGCTGAAGCGGCGGGGCGGCTACGGGCCGGACGTGGCGGCGAAGCTGGCGGCGCGCAAGGTCTTCGTGAGCGTGCGCGGCGATAGCATCCGGGTGTCCCCGCACCTCTATAATACCGAGTCGGATGTAGACCGGCTCCTGGAGGAGCTGGACGCGCTCGTGTGAGCGGGGGGAGACATGAGGAACATTGCTGTCGTAGGGGCCGGTCAGGCGGGGCTGCTGGCGGCGCACGCGCTGCTGAAGGCGGGCCACCGGGTGACGCTCTACTCGGACAAGACGCCCGAGCAGTGGTTGAACGAGAGCCGGCCCACCGGGACGGCGGCGCGCTTCGACCTCTCGCTGCGCTTCGAGCACGAGCTGGACCTCAACCCCTGGGCGGACCGGATTCCCTACGGCGATGGCTTCCACATCACCGTGTGCCCCAAGCCGGGCACCCAGCTGCTCACCCTCACCGGACGCCTGCAAGCGCCCTGCGCCGCCATCGACCTGCGCCTGCAGAGCCACCATTGGATGCAGGCGTTGAAGGCTCGCGGCGGCGGGGTGGAGATCGAATCCATCTCGATTCCGCGCCTGGAGGAGATCGCCGCGGCGCATGACCTCACGCTGGTGGCCGCCGGGCGGGCCGAGCTGTGCAACCTCTTCGAGCGCGACGCCGGACGCAGCGTCTACGACAAGCCCCAGCGCCACCTGGCCATGGTGTGTGTGAAGGGGCCCGCGCTGGGCTTCGACGGCGTTCCCCTGTTGCCGGTGAAGATCAACCTGCTGCCCGGCCGGGGCGAGTGCTTCTGGGTGCCCTACTTCCACAAGGACGCCGGGGCGAGCTGGAACCTGCTCTTCGAGGCCCTGCCGGGCGGACCCCTGGACCGCTTCCAGGAGGCGAAGAGCGCCGGGCAGGTGCTGGAGATCGCCAAGGGGCTCATCCGCGAGCTCCTCCCCTGGGACTACCCGTGGGTGAAGGACGCGGAGACATCGGATGCCAACGGCTGGCTGGTGGGAAGGTTCGTGCCCACGGTGCGCAAGCCCGCGGGGCGGCTGCCTTCGGGCCGGGTGGTGATGGCCCTGGGGGACACGGCCATGTCGGTGGACCCCATCGCGGGCCAGGGCGCCAACAATGGCAACAAGATGGTGCGCAACCTCGTCGAGAGCATCGTCGAGCACCAGGACCGGCCCTTCGACGCGGCGTGGATGACGGACACCTTCGATCGCTTCTACGAGCGCCATGGCCGGGCCATCCACGACTTCACCAACCTGCTGCTGGAGCCCATCACCCCGCCCGCGCTGCAACTGCTCATCGCCCAGTACGGCAGCGACGGCCGCACGGACAACCAGAGCGGGCGCCAGCTGCTGGCCAACGCCTTCTCGGAGAACTTCAACGATCCCAACCTGCTGACGCCCTTGATGAGGGATCCGCGAAGGATGCGTGAGTTCATCGAGCGGACGATGGGCCACTCGTGGCTCCGGGCCGTGGCCACGGGAGGCCTGGGCATCGCCCGGGAGGGGCTGCGGCAGTTGAGCGGCCAGGCTCCTCGCCATCCCCGGGTGTACGGGAACGAGAAGGCTGCCTGACGCGGACGGGCGGTGGGTCTCCTCAGACGCCGGAGCCGGGAAGGTCCGGCTGGGGCGGTGCGAGGGGCTCGGGTGGCACCACCTGCGAGCGGGCGAAGGAGACCTCGTAGTCGGGGGCGAGCGTGCCGAAGAGCCGGTCCCACACGACGGTGTAGAAGCCGTAGTGGTGGGCGAGGTCCAGGTGGTGGCGGGCGTGGAAGGTGGTGGTGGCCACGGCGCGCAGGACGGGCCAGCGCACCCAGGCATCCGGGAAGGGCTCCACGCCCAGGTGCCCGAGCAGGCCCCACAGGGTGTTGAAGACGAGGTAGAGCAACATGCCGGCCCACGAGGACTCGTAGGCCACGCACACGGCGAGCCACAGGGCGCCGAAGCCGAGCACCTCCAGGGGGCTGAGGACGAAGAGGGTGAGGGGCCGGGCGCGCTCGTAGCGGTGGTGGGGGGCGTGCAGCCAGCCGTAGAGCAGCGGCAGGTGCGCGGTGCGGTGCAGCAGGTACATGCCCAGGTCCATCACGCCCACGAGCACCAGCACGTCCACGAGCACGCCGGGGCCGCTGTCGAGCCGGAATCGGATGAGCCCCTCGCGCCACAGCAGGAGGCCGGCGAAGGTGACCACCGAGTTGAGCACGACGCACACCGTGGCGAGCACCCACTCCTCGCGCTGGAGGGGAAGGGCCTCGGGGGCCACGCGGCGGTGGGCATGGCGCCGGACCAGCCACTCCCCGAGCGCCACGGCGAGCACGAGCACGAGCGCGTTCTTGGCCAGGAACACGAGGGCGGCCTGCCACAGCGGCACGGTGCGCAGCCAGTCGATGACCTGGTGCATGGAACGAACTCCTTCCTTCCGCCCGGGTGCTGGCGGTGCTTGCATCCGCGAGCATGACAGACCGTGAGCAGCGCCGCACCCGGGCCCGGGAGTTCGACCTCGTCCTCTTCGGAGCCACGGGGTTCACCGGACGCCTCGTCGCCGAGTACCTCGTGAAGAAGCGCCCCTCGCTCCGCTGGGCCCTGGCGGGCCGGAGCCGTGACAAGCTCGAGCGGGTGCGTGAGGAGCTCGCCGCGCTGGAGCCCTCCGCGAAGGAACTGCCCCTGGTGGCGGGAGACAGCCTGGACAAGGCGGCCATGGAGGGGCTCGCGAGCCGCACGCGCGTGGTGTGCACCACGGCGGGTCCCTACGCCCGGTATGGGAGCGTGTTGCTGGGCGCGTGCGCGGAGCAGGGCACCGACTACTGCGACCTGACGGGCGAGACACAATGGGTCCGGGAGATGATCGACACGCACCATGCCCGCGCGGTGGAGACGGGGGCGCGCATCGTCCCCTCGTGTGGCTTCGACTCCATCCCGTCGGACCTAGGGGTGCTGCTGCTGCACGAGCAGCTCGCCGCGAAGGGAGGGCGGCTGGCCGAGGCCCATTACCGGGTGCGGCGGGCGAAGGGGGGCGCGAGCGGCGGAACCATCGCCAGCGGGCTCCTCGCGGCGGAGCGGATGAGTGACCCCGCGGTGCGCCGGGTGCTCGGGGATCCGTTCTCGTTGAGCCCGGAGGGAGCGCCCGACAAGCACGGGCACGAGGATTGGCTCCGCCCCCGGAAAGACCCGGAGACGGGACGATGGCTGGCGCCGTTCTTCATGGCGCCGGTGAACACGCGGGTGGTGAGGCGGAGCAACGCGCTGCTCGGCTACGCCTACGGGCGCGAGTTCCGTTACGACGAGGCGATCGACGTGGGCCGGGGCCTGCCGGGACTGGCGAGGGCGGCGGTGACGAGCGCGGGCATGGCGTTGTCGGGAGCGGTGGTGTTCGGGCCGGTGCGGAAGCTGGCCGAGCGGTTCCTGCCGGCGCCGGGCGAGGGGCCGAGCCGTGAGGAGCGGGAGAGCGGGTTCTTCGACATCGAACTGCACGGGGTGGGGACGGCGGGGGAGCGGGTGCGCGCGCGTGTGGGGGCGAAGCAGGATCCGGGGTACGGGGCGACGTCGTGGATGCTGGGCGAGTCCGCGCTGTGCCTGGCCGAGGACGAGCTGCCGGAGCGTGGAGGGCTGCTCACTCCGGCCTCGTGCATGGGGATGAAGCTCGTCGAGCGGTTGCGCGCCGCGGGCATGACGTTCCAGGCCGAGGCCCCTTGAAGGAGGCCCACGCGGCGAACCGCGAGCGGCCCGGGAGGAGGGGGAGCCTGTCGGGCGGACTTCTCCGGAACTTGTCCAACTGTTGGACAAGTTCGTGAAGAGCGCGACCGGGGCGAGGACCAACACCCGGCCCTGGCACCGAGATTTCGGTGGGGCTTTGAGTACCGGCATTTCGGTGCCCGTCTCCACCGTCCTATCGGTGGGTCCACCGCTATTTCGGTGGGCTCAACCCGGGATGAGCAGCTAAGTACCTGATTTCAAGGGGGCTGTGTCCCTGGCACAGCCCCTGCTCAAGGAGCCTCCGTCTTCCCCACCCCCACGGAGGCTCGCATGAACCTGAAACCCCTGGTCCTCACCGCGCTGTTCACGGGCGCCCCGGCGCTGGCCGGCACCCCGCCGCTCACCACGGATACGGGCTCGCCCGTTGGCTCCAACCAGAGCTCGAAGACGGCGGGTCCGCGCGGCGGAATCCTCCTGGAAGACTTCCACCTCATCGAGAAGCTGGCGCGTTTCGACCGTGAGCGCACTCCGGAGCGCGTGGTGCATGCCCGGGGCGTGGGCGCCTACGGCTCCTTCGAGAGCTACGGTGACTTCTCGCGGCTCACGCGTGCGTCGCTCTTCTCGGCGAAGGGCAAGAAGACGCCCATGTTCGTGCGCTTCTCCACCGTCATCCATCCGCAGGGCTCGCCCGAGACGGTGAGGGATCCCCGCGGCTTCGCGCTCAAGTTCTACACGGACGAGGGGAACTGGGACCTGGTGGGCAACAACCTGCCGGTGTTCTTCATCCGAGACGCCATCAAGTTCCCGGACATGGTGCACTCGCTGAAGCCGTCGCCGGTGACGAACCGGCAGGACCCGAACCGCTTCTTCGACTTCTTCTCCCACGTGCCCGAGTCCACGCACATGCTGACGCAGGTGTACTCGGACCAGGGGATTCCGGCGAACTACCGGCAGATGAACGGGCACGGCGTGCACTCCTTCAAGTTCGTCAACGCGAAGGGCGAGGTGCGCTACGTCAAGTTCAACTGGAAGTCGCAGCAGGGCGTGAAGTCGCTCACGGCCGAGGAGGCCACGCGGGTGCAGGGCGAGGACCTCCAGCACGCCACGCATGACCTCTACACGGCGATTGGGAAGGGGCAGTTCCCGTCGTGGGAGCTGAGCGCGCAGGTGTTGGACCCGAAGGACCTGGACGCGTTCCCGTTCGATCCGCTGGACGCGACGAAGGTGTGGCCGGAGGACAAGGTGCCCTCCATCAAGCTGGGGAAGTTCACGCTGGACCGGATGCCGGACAACTTCTTCGAGGAGACGGAGCAGGCGGCGTTCTCGCCCGGGGTGCAGCCGCCGGGCATCGAGCCCTCGGAGGACCGGCTGTTGCAGGGCCGGTTGTTCTCGTACGCGGACACGCAGCGTTACCGGGTGGGGGCGAACTACCAGTCGTTGCCGGTGAACCGTGCGCGGGCCCAGGTGAACAACAACAACCAGGGCGGCAGCATGAACGGGGGCAACACGAAGTCGGACGTGAACTACGAGCCGAGCATCACGCGGGAGACGGAGGACGTGCCGGCGTACCTGCTGTCGCGAGCGCCGCTGAGCGGGACGACGCAGCAGGCGGCGATCGAGAAGACGGACAACTTCTCGCAGGCGGGGGCCTTCTACCTGGCGCTGTCGCCGGCGGAGAGGGAGCGGCTGGTGAAGAACCTGGCGGCGGACCTGGGGCAGGTGCGTGACGCGCGGGTGAAGGCACGGATGGTGGGCTTCTTCTACAGCGCGAACGCGGAGTACGGCACGAAGCTGGCGAAGGCGGTGGGCATCAAGGTGGACGACGCCAAGGCGGCCATCGCGCCCCTGGCCTCGCGGTAATCCCCAATATCCCCAACATCCCCTCTCCCCTCGGGAGAGGGTCGGGGTGAGGGTGCCTGTCCCCGTTCTCCAACCCGCGTCCCCCAGTGTGGACAGGGGGTTCAACCCGGGATGCGTGGAACCCTCACCCCGTCCCTCTCCCGGAGGGCGAGGGGAAATGGCCGCGTTGCAGCAGCTGTGCACAGGGGCACTCCTTCGCGGATGTGTCTGCTTGTCCCTTCTCCCCCCCGACGTGCTCGCACGGAGTGAATCGATGCTGCGCAAGGTGATGGTGTTTCTGGGTTCCGTGGCCCTGCTGCTGTTGCTGTGCACGGCGCTGGTATTGGGCTACCTCTTCACGGGAGGGCGCCCCGCCGAGGGCCGGGTGTTGGCCGTGAGTGATGCGGAGCGCTACCTGCTGGCCGCCGCGAGGGAAGGAGACGTGGAGTTGGTGGAGGGGCTGGTGAAGGCCGGGACGCCGGTGAACGTACAGAATGACCGGGGTTTCTCGCCGCTCATCCTCGCGGCGTACCACGGCCACACCGAGGCGGTGCGGGTGCTGGTGTCGGCGGGGGCGGACGCGTGTGCGGGGGACTCGAGGGGGAACACGGCGCTGATGGGCGCGGCCTTCAAGGGGCACGCGGACATCGTCGAGCTGCTCCTGAAGCAGCCCTGTGCGGTGGACCAGTCCAACGGCGTGGGCCAGACGGCGCTGATGTTCGCCCGCCTCTTTGGCCGCGAGAAGGTGGCGGAGCGTCTGCGCGAGCACGGCGCCTCGGAGGCGAAGCGGGATGCGAGCGGACGCACCGCCGGGGACTGGGCGCGAACACAGTCCGCTCCAGCGCCCATCGCCGCGCCAGCGTCGGCGGTGGGCTCGGCGGCCACGGTCCAGTGAGGATCCGTTCAGCTGCCGTGGAGTGACGCCGCCGAACCCGTGGCGTGGCTCCTGAGCCGCGCGAGGATGTCCCGGGCGCGAGTCCAGAGAATCGAGCCGCCCTCTTGGGGCTCCAGGAAGCGGGTGGCGTGGGGCAGGCGCGTGGCGAGGGTAGCGCCGAAATCGGGCGAGTGGACGGTGCTGGTGTCCGCGCCGCCGTACCAGAGGTCCACGGGGATGGTGATGCGCTCGGGCTCCACGAGCCAGGGACCCAGGGCGTTGACGAGGTCCCTCGCGTACCCCTGAGGGCCCTGGGAGAATCCCTCGCGCAGGGACCGCTGGTACGCCGGGCCGAACGAGTCACTCAGGTAGAGCGCCCGGTCACGCTCACCACTCATTCCAATGATGAGCTGCCACAGGCCGTCCCACGTGGCCATCCGAGAGAAGGACTGCTCGAAGCCCGAGGGGTCCTGCCGGGCGGCGCGGACCATCGCGGCGACATCGGGGTGCAGGCGCGGCGCGAGGGAGGGCCAGGCGAGGTCATCCTGCCCGGACACGAGGGCCGCGGCCTTCACGAGCCCGCTGCCCGCGAGGGCCAGGGCGAACGGCGCCCCCTGGGAGAATCCAACGGCGGTGACGTCCCGCGGTCCGAGCGCGGTGACGAGCTGGCGCACATCCTCCACCCAGGAGGCGAAGGTCTTCTCCGGATGAGGAGTGGACGCGCCGAGGCCGGGCCGGTCGATGGCGAGGAGCCGCAGGCCGAGCTCCGGGAGCACGTCCGCGCCGAAGCCGAGTGAGCCGCTCATGGCGGCGCCGGTGCAGAACAGGACGGGGAGGCCGTGGACGGGTCCCCACTCGGACCACGCGAGCGAGCGGCCGTCGTTCAGCCGCAGGGTTGTCTGTCTTTCAGGAGGCGTGACACCCAGGTTCATGCGGGGGGATGATAGCGGCGTCCACGAGGCACACAGTGCGGAAAGCGGTTCAGGTCCGCGTGTCCGCCTGGAGGACGGCGTCCTCCCGTTCTCCCGCGAGGTGTTCCAGGAACTCCCGGCTGAAGAGTTCCAGCGCATGATAGGTCGTCTGGATTTCGACCTCGGTCATGTGCTGGGACTGCGGGCGCTCGAAGGGACCGACGGTTGTCGCGACACGAACACGGACGCCAATGTGACCCGCCTGGTCGAGCTGGTAGGCGGAGATCGCCACGTGGACCTGCTCCAACCGGTTGTCCTTGTAATATCCACCGGCGATGCCCGTCCGGGCCTCCTCGGTCAGGGGATACGCCGCGAGCGCCGTGGCGAAGCGCTCGAGCCGCTCCGCTCCGAACCAGGCACTGCCCTGCCCGCTGAAGCCCTGGGAACCGACGCTGGCATGAAGCTCTCCGGTGCCGTCGTCATCCGGCTCGAACCGGAGACGCAGTCCATCACCCGCCATGAGCACACCCTCCTTCACGCACCCGCGGGGCACGTGGGAGGGAGATTATCCCACTCGCGTCCGGTCACGCCGTGATGCCCACGGTCAGCGTGGCGACATAGCCCGTGTCGACGCTGCCCGTGACGCTCGCCATCTGGAGTGACGTGCCGTCGCTGAACACGTTGTCCTGGGCGAAGCTGATGCGCGAGAGGTTGGTGACACTCGTGCTGTACCCGGTGGCGGTATACGCCGCGTTGCAGACGTCCACGGGCAGGGCGAGCTGGGACGTCTTGACCTTGTTGCCGGAGGAGGAGGCCTTGGCGAGGCTGGGGTAGATCTCGAAATGGATGTGCGGCATGCGCCCGGAGTAGCAACCGGGGAAGATGGTGGTGAAGGTGACGGTGCCCTCGCTGTCCGTCTCCTGCACGCCGCGCAGGTAGTTCTGGCTGGTGAGGTTGTACATCGAGTACTTGCCGTCGCGGTCGCAGTGCCAGAGGTAGATGGCATACCCGGCGAGCGGGCTGCAGCTGTCGTTGCCGTTGACGAGGGTCAGCTTGACGGTGAGGGGAACGCCCTCGGCGGTGCCGGTGGAGCCGGCGATGCTGGAGCGGATGTCGTTGCGCACGATGCCCGCGAGCACGAGCGCGTTGGGCCCGTTGGAACCATCCCCGGGATAGGGGCCGGCGGTCTCCTCGGGAATCGTCGCGCACTCCGGCGAGCCACCGGTGCCACCACAGCCAACGAGCGGAAGGAGGGCCGCGCCCGCCATCCACCGCAGGAGCTGCCTGCGGTCCGTCATCCCCGCCAGGGTCTTCAAGTCGTGTTCGAGGCCCTTGTCGTGGTCATGCGTATCGTCGTGCATGGTGTCTCCCCGTGATGGCTGGAAGGTACCCGGAAACTCCTTGAGCAATTCTGAAGAGCACGGCGCGGCCCGCCGGGGAGCCGCTCGTCCGGCTGCCCCTCGCGGGGCACCTCATTGCTACGGCGTGAAGACCGACACGCCGATGGCCTCACCGGGCATCAGGCCGATCAGCACCCAGCGTTCGCCGACCTTGCGAAGCGTGCCGGATGCTCCCTTGAAGACCCAGGCGCCGTCCTTCTTCTCCAGGGGGTGGTTGGCGCTTTTCGACCACTGGGAGGTCCCGGCCAGGAGGTAGCCGGGCACCGTCACGTTCGCCTTCTGTCCCGCGAAGAAGGCCTCGTAGTCCTTCACCAGCTGTTCAAGCAGCTTCTGCTCCTTGGCGTTCTCGGGGGTGATTTCGGTGATGGCGGCCAGGACGCCCGTGCCGTGCTCGTTGAGCGCCAGCGCGGAGATTCTCGGTGCGCTCACGACGGCCTTGCCGTTCTTTCCCCGCTTCACCATCCAGCTCAGCCCCATCAGCGCATTCTGTCCGCGAATGTCCGCGGCGGTGCCCCGCTTTTCCGACAGGGCGGCATCGCACAGCGGTTGCGGCTTCGCGCCGGGTTTTTTGCAGGTGTACGTCGCGGCCAGCGCCTTGAGCACGGCGGGACGCTGCTTGTCGAACCGCTGGTGGAGCTCGGCGGGGGCGGGAGGGGGAGCGGGAGGAATCTGCGACAGGATGAGCGTGAGTGTCAGTGCGAGCATTCCCGGAACCTATCATCCACGGTGGATGCATCCTCCAGGGTTTGGCGGCCCGGAGCGCCCGTCAGCGGGGGAGGCTGAAGCGCAGATTGAACACGTATTCCACGTCGATGGGCTCGCCCGCGTACGTCGCGGGCTCGAAGCGCAGGCGGGAGAGTTGGCGGAGGACGGCCCACTCCAGGTGGGGCAGGGGCTTGCTGATGCAGCAGTCCTTCGTCTCGCCCTTCGCGGTGATACGGCAGTGGGCGATGAGCCACCCCTGCACGCGCGCCTCGCTCGCTTCCCGGGTGTACGTGGGCCAGCTTCCCGAGAGCAGCCGGGGCTTGCTCATCCCCGGTCCGGCGGAGCGGGCCACCGGACGGCTCGCGTCGGAGCAGCTGCGGATCTGGCGCGGGTGGAGCTTCTCCTGCTCGGGAAGCTGGAAGTCGGCGCGCCAGCCCGAGGGGGTGCGCTCGAACAGCACTGTCAGGTCGCTGGTGGTGGTCTCGGGATGGCGGAGGACCCACTGGTTCAGGGCGATGAGCCGCTGCGTGGGTGACGAGGGGTGGGTGATCTGCTGCCGTCTCAGTGACAGGTCTTCCCAGCGGGGCCGGGTGTATCGCACGGAGACGGCGGCCTGCCCGTTGCCGTAATCCACTTCACGTTCCACCGAGCACTCGACGAACCGGGACAGCGCGGCTTGGAGCCCGGGCCTGTCGAGGTCCGTCTCCGGCTGGTACGAGGGATGGCGCCGGAGGAAGTCGAGGTCCTCTTGCCGGATGAGCTCGGAGGGACGGTAGTGCTCCGGGAGACGCGAGAGCACGGGCTCCGGTAGCAGCTGGTACTGGCAGAGGATCTCCGCCATCTGGGACAGCGTCAGCTCCGGGGGCCGAGCCGGGAGGCTCTCGGTGCTACCGGTGACGGTGGTGCTTCCCACGGAAGCGGAGGGAGCCGTGCACCCTCCGAGGAGCAGAACGAGCCAGGTCAGCCACGAGGAAGAGCGGAGCATGCGATGGAGCCTCGCCCGGCATTCTACGCCGGGCGCTCGCGGCCTGCTCCGCGCCTCAGTCGAACTTGTAGCCCTTGGGCACCACGACGATGCCGTTGTCGGTGACGGTGAAGCCGCGCGCCTTGTCGGCCGCCAGGTCGTAGCCAATCCGGGCGTTGGGCGGCACGCGCACGTCCTTGTCGATGATGGCGTTGCGCACCTTGGCGTGCCGGCCGATGTCCACCTCGTCGAAGATGACGGAGCGCTCCACCGTCGAGTACGAATTCACCCGCACCCGGCGGAAGAGGATGCTCTCGCGCACCGTGCCGCCCGAGATGATGCAGCCACCGGCCACCATGGAGTTGAGTGCCCGGCCCACGCGCTCGCCCGACTCGTGGACGAACTTGGCCGGCGGGCTGTACTCCACGGCGGTGCGCAGCGGCCACTCCGGGTTGAAGACGTCGAACTCCGGATCCACCGACACCAGGTCCATCGAGGCCTCGTGGTACGCCTCGAGCGTCCCCACGTCGCGCCAGTACGTGTTGGCGCGCGTCTGCCCGGGGATGGGGTTGGAGTGAAAGTCATACGCGTGGATGTGGTAGCCATCACGCAGCGCGCGCGGCAGCACGTCCTTGCCGAAGTCGTGCTGCGAGCCGTCGGTGCGCGAGTCCACCTCCAACAGCTCGCTGAGCACGCGGCGGCTGAAGATGTAGTTGCCCATGCTGCACAGGGCCATGGTGGGCTTGCCCGGCATGGCCTTGGGCTCCTTGGGCTTCTCCTGGAACTCGGTGACGCGGCCGCGCTCGTCCACCTGCATCACGCCGAAGCGCGAGGCATCCGCCAGGGGTGTGGGGTAGGCGGCGATGGTGATGTCGGCGCGGTGGGCCTCGTGCTGCTCCAGCATGTGCGCCACGTTCATCTTGTAGATGTGGTCGCCGGAGAAGATGGCCACGTCGTCGGCGCGGTAGTTCTCCACCAGATGGAGGTTCTGGTAGATGGCGTCGGCCGTGCCGCGGTACCACACGTTGCCCAGCTGCTCGTAGAGGTACATCTGCGCGGGCGCGAGCGTGATGAAGTAGTCGGCCAGCAGGCCCGAGCCGAAGCGCCAGCCGCGCTGGATGTGCTCGGTGAGCGACTGGGCCTTGAACTGCGTCAGCACGTAGGTGGCGTAGACGCCCGAGTTGAGGAAGTTGCTGAGGGCGAAGTCGATGATGCGGAACTTGGAGCCGAACGGGACGGCCGGTTTGGAGCGCTTGGACGTCAGGGGCGCCAGGCGAGTGCCCTGACCCCCCGCCAGAATCATGCCGAGGACGCGTTTACGACTGCTCATGTGATGGAGAACCCCCTGCCGGCAACCAGTATAGGAGGCTTCTCGGGAAAGGCGCGGTTTCGGACGGACCGCCTCTCGATGGCGGTGCAGTGTTGAGAAGCCAACCATGAAGCGGGTGGCTTTCGGGTTCATCGAAATGACAGTCGGTGTGCGGCAAGGGTTTTGACGCGCCGCCCCGATGAGCGGCCGGTCAGGAAGGCGCCCCCTGCGCGAAGGCCGATGGCTCCCCACGTTCCCGGCGAACAGCGACTTTCTCGAAGGGAGACAATCCATGACCCGGAGCAAGTTCATCCTGGCGGGCCTCATCGCTGGAGCCATGGCGTTCGGTACCGCGTGCAAGTCGGACAAGGCGGCGGAGATGCCGCCGACGGATCCCTCCACCACGGAGAGCACCACGCCTCCTCCGGCCACGGACCAGGGCGGTACCACGACGCCTCCTCCTGGCGGCACGGGTGGCGCCGGTATGGAACCCGGCATCGACGCGCCCATTCCCGATACGGGCGTCACGGTTCCGGAGGACTACGGCGGCTCGGGCACGATGAACCCGGAGAACCCGGGGACGGGCGGCTCCGGCGACATCATCCAGGACGATGTCATCCAGGATGACGTCACCCTTCCCGACAACATGGGTGGCTCCGGCCTGCAGGACGACGAGGCGCAGGGCGGCTCCGGCACCATGGACCCGGATGCCATGCAGCCCCCGGACAAGGACACCCAGGACAAGGCGAAGGACAAGAGCGGCACGGGCGGCTCGGGCCTCGAGGACGACCAGCGCTTCGAGGGGGACAGCTTCCCGAGTGACAGCGAGCGGGTGAACGAGCCCGTGGCGCCTCCGCCCGCGGGCGCTCCGGTTCCGACTCCGTAACGCGCCGCGCGAGTGGCGTGAACGAGGCAACATCGGAACAAACAAGTGCCTGGGACGGGGCCACGTGGCGGTAGATTCGCCGCGTGGCCCATCCTCTTGCTGGCAAGCTCCCTCCCGACTCCCTCCTCATCAACCCCGAGACGCTGCGCTCCCAGTACTACTCGGAGCGTCCGGACGTGAACGTGGCCGAGCAGCGCGTGGCCTTCGGCACCTCCGGCCACCGTGGCTCGGCCGCGCGCCGTGCCTTCAACGAGGCGCACATCCTCGCGGTGACGCAGGCCGTCTGCGAGTACCGCAAGCAGCAGGGCATCGACGGCCCGCTCTTCCTCGGCATGGACACGCATGCGTTGTCCGAGCCGGCGCAGCGCTCGGCGCTCGAGGTGCTCGCCGCCCACGGGGTGGAGGTGCGTTTCACCGATGGTGCCACGCCCACGCCGGTCATCTCGCACGCCATCCTCACCTACAACCGCGGGCGCAAGCAGGGGCTGGCCGATGGCATCGTCATCACGCCCTCGCACAACCCGCCCGAGGATGGTGGCATCAAGTACAACCCGCCCAACGGCGGCCCCGCCGACACGAACATCACCGGGCTGGTGGAGAAGCGCGCCAATGAATTGCTCGCCGCGGGCAACACCGGCGTGCAGCGCATTCCCTACGAGCGCGCGCGCACGTCCTCCACCGTGAAGACGTATGACTTCATCACCCCGTACGTCGAGGACCTCGGCAACGTGGTGGACCTGGAGGTGGTGCGAGGGGCGAAGCTGTCCATTGGCGCGGATCCGCTGGGCGGCTCGAATCTCGCGTACTGGGAGCCCATCGCCGCGCGTTACGGCCTGTCCATCCAGGTGGTGAACAAGACGGTGGACCCGACCTTCCGCTTCATGCGTGTGGACCATGACGGGAAGATCCGCATGGACTGCTCGTCGCCCTACGCCATGGCCGGCCTGGTCGAGCTCAAGGACCGCTACGACATCGCCTTCGGCAACGACACGGACTCGGACCGGCACGGCATCGTCACCCGGAGCGTGGGGTTGATGAATCCCAACCACTACCTGGCGGTGGCCATCCACTACCTCTACCAGAATCGTCCTGGCTGGAAGCCCGGCACGGGCGTGGGCAAGACGCTGGTGAGCAGCAGCATGATCGACCGCGTGGCGAAGGACCTGGGCCGCCGCGTGGTCGAGGTGCCCGTGGGCTTCAAGTGGTTCGTGGACGGGCTGCTGGATGGCTCGCTCGGCTTTGGTGGCGAGGAGAGCGCGGGCGCCTCGTTCCTGCGCCGCGACGGCACCGTGTGGTCCACCGACAAGGACGGCATCATCCTGGACCTGCTGGCCACGGAGATTCTCGCGCGCACGGGCAAGGATCCGGGCGTGCACTACCAGGAGCTGACGCGGAAGTTCGGCGCGCCGCTCTACACGCGCATCGACCAGCCGGCCACGGCGGCGCAGAAGTCGGCGCTCAAGAAGCTGTCGCCGGAGGCGGTGCGAGCCACGACGCTGGCGGGCGAGCCCATCCTCCAGCGGCTCACGAAGGCGCCCGGCAACAACGCGGACATCGGCGGGCTCAAGGTGGTGACGGAGAATGGCTGGTTCGCCGCGCGGCCCTCGGGGACCGAGGACGTGTACAAAATCTACGCGGAGAGCTTCCGGGACGCGAAGCACCTGGACTCCATCGTGGACGAGGCGCGGCAGATCGTCAGCGACGCCTTCGCGCGAGGCTGAGGAATTCCCTCTCCCTTTGGGAGAGGGTCAGGGTGAGGGTCTTCCCCGCTTGGACCGGGTGACCGCGCCGGAGGTGCCATGGTTCAGTCGTTGACCCCAGGGGAGACCGATGCGCTGCTGGAGCGTTTCGGCTACTGCTACGACAGCCTCATCCACCGCATCGAGCTCGTGCTGTCCCGGCGGGGGCAGCCCCTTGACCAGGCGCACATCGATATCGAGACGCGGGACGGCCAGGAGTCCCGGCGGTGGGGCCTGCTGCGCCTGTCCGTCGTGGACCTCCAGCACTACCGCGTGATGCAGGCCCCGCGGAAGGATCTCGGGGTTGTCTACGACGGCATGTACATCGGGTGGAAGGAAGACGGGACCGTGAGGCTCGACCTCCTGCCGGGGACGGACTACCGGAACGGACCGAACGGGAACGAGCCGCCTTCGCCGGACCACGAGTCCCCCTGCTACTTCGTGGGCCGTGCGCTCTCGTGGGATTTCCAGCCGTACGCGGCGTGATTCACCATCCGTGTGCCGTGCCAGTACCTGGAGTCCGCGGGGCCAATCCCTCTCCCGGGTTTCCGCTACGCATGACGTCCCCGTGAAGCCATAGACTGAGACGGTTCGCGTGAGGCCGGCATGCGGCCTCGTTTAGGGGGAGTTCGTGCAACGTCGAAGCTTTTCCCTGCTGCCCTGGTTGGCGGTGGGGTTGGTGTGGATTGTCTCGGGCTGCCGCCCGGAGCAGCAGGAGCGCTCCGAGGGCTCGGCCCGGTTCGTGGGCCAGTTCGAGCCGGCGCTGGCCGGGAGTGAGGTGACGCGCGTCTCCGTCGCGCTCACGGCGCCGGGCCTGGATGACTCGCGCACCCTGTCGCTGGAGAAGGTGGAGGGGGCGTGGGGCGGGACGATGGACGGCATTCCGGAGGGGGAGGAGCGCACCTTCACCGCGGAGGCCTTTGGCGCGGATGGCGCGAAGCTGTACGCGGGTCAGGCCACGGGCATCTCCATCATCGCCGGGGAGACGGTGCCGGTGACCATCACCCTGCGGCCTTCCACGCCGTCGCCACGGCCCCCCGAGGTGGTGTCTACCAACACCCTGGTGTCACCGTACGGGCTCATCAGCCTGTACGTGAGGGCGGAGGACCCCCAGGGCAGCGCGCTCGGCTTCGCGTGGTCGGCGAGCAGGGGCACGCTGGGTACGCCGGTGGATGGCGCCACGACGAGTCAGGTGTCCTGGACGGCGCCGTGTCATTCCACCGGGGAGCGGCCGACCGTGACCGTCACGGTGAGCAACGCGCTGGGGCTGTCCACGTCTCACACCGTCAGCTTCGCCGCCGACTACCTGTCCGAGTGCACTCCACCGCCCGCCGTGTGGGCGGCCATCGGCGGCCTGGTCCGGGGTTCCGACCGCGTCACCGCGACGTTGCTGCCCTCGGGCAGGGTGCTGGTGCTGGACAGGGAACTCTCCTGGCCAGGGTTGGCGCAGGTGTATGACCCGGTGACGGGGCTGTCCTTCTCGGCGAACTTCCTGAAGGGGACGCATCGCTCTCACACCGCGACGTTGCTGCCCTCGGGCAAGGTGCTGGTGGCCGGAGGCGAGACGGCCGCGGCGGAGCTGTATGACCCCGCGGCGGACACGTGGACCTTCACGGGCTCGATGTCCGTGTCGCGCTCGGACCACAGCGCGACGCTGTTGCCCTCGGGCAAGGTGCTGGTGGTGGGCGGCCATACGGGGGGCGGTACTCTGAGCTCGGCGGAGCTGTACGACCCGGAGACGGGGACGTGGAGCACGGTGGCCTCCACGTCCGTGGGCCACCTGGGCCACACGGCGACGCTGTTGCCCTCGGGCAAGGTGCTGGTGGCGGGCGGCGGCAGCGCCGTGGCGGAGCTGTACGACCCGGCGGTGGGTACCTGGTCGCTCACGGGCTCGTTGGGCGCCCACCGCTCGTGGCACTCGGCGGTCCTGCTGGGCTCGGGCAAGGTGTTGGTGGTGGGCGACTCCTACTTGTCCAGCGACGCCGCCCAGACGGCGGAGCTGTATGACCCGGAGACGGGCACGTGGAGTCCGACGGGCAGCATGGCGTGGCCTCGCCAGAGCGCGCCCTTGGCGGTGCTGCCGTCGGGCAAGGTGCTGGTGGCCGGTGGGCGCTCGGACCAGGCGGAGCTGTATGAGCCGGAGACGGGCACGTGGGCCGCCACCTCCAGTCTCTCGGAGATTCGCGAGCACAACGCACTGGTGGCGCTGCCCTCGGGCAAGGGGGTGTTGCTCGGCGGCGGCAGGGAGCGCCTCTTCGCGGAGGTGTATGACCCGGCGGCGGGGACCTGGGCCGCCCCTGGCCGCGCCGAGAACCGCGCCAATCACACGTTGGTGGTGTTGCCCTCGGGCAAGGTGCTGGCGGCGGGAGGCTCCAGGGAGTCGGGGAGCACGGTCCTCGACTCGGCGGAGGTGTATGACCCGGCGACGCGCTCCTGGTCGGCCACGGGGCGGCTGTCGCACGCCCGCTTCCTGCACACCTCGACGCTGCTGCCGTCGGGCAATGTGCTGGTGGCGGGAGGGACCGACAGAGAGGGGAGCCTCGCCTCGGCGGAGCTGTACGACCCGGAGGCGGGCACCTGGTCTCCGGCGGGCTCGATGGCGGTGGACCGCACGGCCCACACGGCGACGCTGCTGCCCTCGGGCAAGGTGCTGGTGGTGGGCGGGTGCAACAGCTCGGGGTGCAATGACTCGGCGGAGCTGTACGAGCCGGCGGCGAACACCTGGTCCGAGGCCGCGGCCCCGCTCTTCTCGCTCCGCGTCAACCACA
This sequence comes from Archangium sp. Cb G35, assembly GCF_001896145.1. Taxonomy (NCBI): domain Bacteria; kingdom Pseudomonadati; phylum Myxococcota; class Myxococcia; order Myxococcales; family Archangiaceae; genus Archangium; species Archangium sp. Cb G35. The sequence goes on along the minus strand of NZ_MPOI01000020.1, from coordinate 62,107 downwards.
CGGCGACGCTGCTGCCCTCGGGCAAGGTGCTGGTGGTGGGCGGGGGGCTCTCGGCTGGCTCCAGGTCGGTGGAGCTGTATGACCCGGTGACGGACACGTGGTCCGCGGCGGCTCCCTCGCTGATCGAGCATTGGGAGCACACGGCGACGCTGCTGCCGTCGGGCAAGGTGCTGGTGGTGGGCGGCTCCCCCGAGAGTGAAGCGGCGGAGCTGTACGACCCGGAGACGGACACCTGGTCGCTGACGGGCGAACTGCGCTCCGCTCGCCATGGCCATACGGCGACGTTGTTGTCCTCGGGCAAGGTGCTGGTGGTGGGTGGATGGCCCTGGGTGGGCACATCGACCGTGGAGGTGCGGGCGGACCTGTATGACCCGGAGACGGGGACGTGGAGCGAGTTGAAGGACACCGGCTCGTTGCGCGTGAATCACCGGGCGGTGGCGCTGCCCTCGGGGCAGGCGCTGGTGGTGGGCGGCCTCTACGAGGGTTACGCCCCGGCGATGCTCTACACCCCCTGAGCCGCCGTCAGGTGAGGGCCGGTCCGGGAGTGCTCCGGGCCGGTCTCGCTCGTGAGGCGCGGAGAGAGACGCTCGCCTCGGCACCGGGCCGTGATGTCTCGCATCCGGGATGGTGGAAGGCGAAGTGGACGTGAAGGGTGCGTGCGTGCCCTGTGCGGCGCCGCTGGCCCGTTCCGTGCGTAGGGCACCGTTCACGATGCCCGGACCCCATGATCTCTTCGCTCGCTACACGTTTGGCCATCCCGAGCGGGCCGCGGCCGAGCTGCGCGCCGTGCTGCCCGCGCATGTCGTCTCGGAAGTGGACTGGTCGAGCTTGCGTCAGGAGTCCGGGAGCGTGGTGGACCCGGAGTTGCGCGAGACCGAGAGCGATCTGCTGTTCACGGCGCGTTTGCACTCGGGCCGCTCGCTGCTGCTGTACGTGTTGCTGGAACACCAGTCGTCGGTGGATTCGTGGATGGCGCTGCGCATGCTGCGCTACGTGGTGCGGCAGGTGGAGCGCTGGAGACAGGAGCATCCGGAGAGCGCGTTGCTGCCTGTCATCATCCCGCTCGTCATGTACCACGGGCCGGACGGAGCCTGGACGGCGCCACGCCGGATGGAGGAACTCTTCGATTTGCCAGAGGAAGAAGAGGCGCGGGAGCGCTGGCGAGCGTTGTTGCCGCGTTTCGAGTACCTGCTCGATGACCTGACGGCCGAGCGCGAAGAGGCGCTGCGAGCGCGCTCGGGTCCGCCGCTGGCCCGGTTGGCGTGGCTGGTGCTGCGCTATGCACGTACCGGGGAGCTGGCTCACCGTCTACCGGACTGGATGGTACTCTTCGCGCAGGTGCAGGCGGCACCCGAGGGGGCCGAGCATCTGCTGGTGGTCATCCGTTACATGCTGTGGGTGGAGAAGGATGCGGCCGTCCACGCAGCGGCGAGGCAGGTGTTACATTCAGTGCTGGATGAGCAACGAGCGGAGGAGCTGATGGGAACCTGGGCCGAGGACATGATGGAGAGGGGAGTCCAGAAGGGTCTGGTGCAAGGTCGGCTCCAGGAGCGTGCCGAGGTGGTGCTCCGGATTCTCACCGCGAGGGGCGTGCCCACGGACGAGTCGGCCCGGCAGCGCATCCTCTCCTGCATGGATGGGGCGATCCTGGACCGCTGGTTCGAGCGTGCCTTGAACGCCACCACGCTCCGTGACGTGTTGGAAGACCTGCCCCAGTAGCGCTCAGCCTTCGCGAAGGCGCTCGGGGTGGGTGTACACGTTGAATCGCCCGTTGCGCACGAAGGTGGCGAGCGTGATGCCCGCGCGCTCGGCCAGGTCGATGGCGAGCGAGCTGGCGGCGGAGACGCTGGCCACGAAGGGGCACCGGGCCATGGCGGCCTTCTGGACGATCTCGAAGCTGACGCGGCCGCTGACCACGAGCACGGTGGGGCGCAACGCGTCCGGTCGTGAGGCGCGCGCCGAGCGCAACCCCTGCTCGAGCACCAGCGCACCCACCACCTTGTCCACGGCGTTGTGGCGGCCCACGTCCTCGAAGGCGGCGAGCACCGTGCCGCGTTCATCGAGCGCGGCGGCGGCATGGACTCCGCCGGTACGGGCGAAGTTGGGCTGAACGGAGCGCAGGTGCTCGGTGGCGTGGGCGAGCACGGAGGCGGGAAGCTCGGGGCCCGGGGGCACGGGGCTGCAGGTGGCCATCAAATCGTCCACGCTGCGCCGGCCGCACACGCCACAGGCCGCGGTGGTGAGCGTGCCGCGCTTCGTGGCGCCCATGCGCTCCAGGTCGATGACGAGCCCGGGAGCGGGCGTCACCTCGACGGTGTTGCCGTACCCCTCCTCGCCGGGCCTGCCGCAGTGGGCGAGTCCGCCCAGGTCATCGGCCGAGTGGATGAGGCCCTCGGCGAAGAGGAAGCCGGTGACGAGGTACCGGTCCGCGCCCGGGGTGCGCATGGTGACGGCCACCGTGTCGCCGCTGATGCGGATGTCGAGCGGCTCCTCGAGGGCCACGGTGTCCTGTTCCTCGGGCGCGAGCTGGCCGTCCGCGGTGTAGCGCCGCACGGGCCGCCGGGTGACGCCGGGAGGCAGGGGGGCCAGGTGTCTGTCTTCGCTCATCGCGAGAGCACTCCGTCGCGCAGGCACTGCTGGAGGAAGGCGGCAATCCCTTGCACCTCCTCCGGGCCGAAGCGTGGCATTCCCTCGGGCACGGGGGCCTCGCCCACCACGGCGAGCACGTCCCGCCGCTCCGCCGCGAGCAGGGGCCCCAATCCCTCGCGCCACACCTCCAGCTTGGGCAGGGGCCCGTGCTTCCACCCCTCGACGAGCACCAGGTCCACGGTGCCGGCGAAGCGCTCGAGCAGGGCCAGCACCTGTTCGGGTGGCTCGGGGAAGGAGAGCTGCACGCCGGCCGGGTTGGCGAAGGCGACGAAGGCGGCACCGGACTCCGCGTAGCGCGCGGTGTCACTGCCCTCGCGGTGCAGCGGATGCGCATGGGACGAGTGCTTCACCACGCCCACGCGCAGGCCGCGCTGGCGCAGCTCGGGCACGAGCCGGGTGAGGAGCGTCGTCTTCCCCGAGCCGGACCAGCCCACCACGGAGAGCGCGGGTGGACGCATCAGGGCTCCACGGGGAGGAAGCGGGGCCGGTCGAAGCGCTCGAAGTCCACCTCGTCGCCCACGGCGAAGTCGGCGCGGCCCGGGGGGAGGATGGCATGGCCCTCGGCGCCGATGTTCTGCAGGTGCTGCCCGGCGCCCTGCGAGCGGATGCGGGCCCACACCTGGCCGTCCTCGCGGGTCTCCAGGGTGCCGCTGATGAGGTAGGTGAAGCCGGCCTGCTTGTGCCGCGCGTCGTCGAGCCGGACGCGTAGGCGCTGACGCTCCTCGGAGACGCCTTGGAAGCGGAGGAGGAGGGGCCGGGCGAACTGGTCGAAGGCGACGGTGGCGGCGCCGGGGTTGCCGGGGAGCACGACGACGGTGGTGGTGCCGAGCCTCGCGACGGCCACGGGCTTGCCGGGCTTGAGGGCCACGCCATCCACGAGGAAGGAAGCGCCCAGGCCGACGAGGAGACTCTTCACGCGGTCCTTGTCGCCCACGGAGGCGCCGCCGGTGGTGACGAGCACATCGGCACCGCTGGCCAGACGCCGCAGGGCGGAGCGCAACACCTCATCGTCATCGCGGGCGCGCTCCTGGGCAACGATGAGGGCACCGGCCTCGCGAGCCAGGGCGGCGACGAGGATGAGGTTGCTCTCGTACACCTGGTGGGGCAGCGCGGGCGCGCCGGGAGGCACGAGCTCATCCCCGGTGGCGAGCACGGCGACGCGGGGGAGGGGACGCACGAGGACGTGGGTATCGCCCAGGGAGGCGAGCACGCCGAGCATGGAGGCATCGATGCGCTGACCGGCGCGGAGCAGGGGCGTGCCGGCGAGGAGGTCCTCTCCGGTGGGGCGGATGTCCTTGCCGGGAGGAACGGCGACGCAGACATCGACGAGCCCCTCACCGGGGACGACGGTGGCCTCCTGGCGGACGATGGCATCGGAGCCCTCGGGGAGGGGGGCGCCGGTGAAGATGCGCGAGGCCTCGCCGGGCTGAAGGGGGCGCGAGGGGAGGTGGCCGGCGTAGACGGTGTCGACGACGCGCAGACGGGCGGGACGATCGCGGTTGGAGCCGGAGGTGTCCTCGGCGCGGACGGCGTAGCCATCCATGGCGGACACGGGGCAGCCGGGGAGGGAGCGCGAGGCGACGACCTCCTCGGCGAGGAAGCGGCCGAGGGCGTCGAGGAGGGGAACGCGGGTGGGGGACGCGGGTTGGATCGCGTCGAGGGAGGCCGTCCGGGCGGTGGCGAGCGGAGAGAGGGACATACGAGGAGACGTCGTCCGGAGAGCTTTAGCGCAAGGGCGGGGCGAGCGGGGGCTGGAGTGGAGGTAGCCTTCACCAGAGGACGGAGCACGGGGCGCGAGGAGGCCTGGCGTGAGCGATAGGGAACGAAGCGGGCCGGAGTCCGCGGACGTGACACTGGCGGTGATCGCGGGCGGCAAGGGCGAGCGGCTGGGCGGGGTGGCGAAGGGCCTGCTGGAGGTCGAGGGCCGGACGGTGTTGGAGCGGGTGCTGGAGCTGGGGCGGCGATGCGGAGACGTGCTGCTGGTGACGAACGAGCCGGGGCCCTACGCGCGCTTCCATCTGCGGACGGTGGAGGACGCGGTGAAGGGGCGAGGTGCACCAGGAGGGGTGCACGCGGCGCTGGTGGGGGCGAGGACGGAGTGGGTGCTGGCGGTGGCATGCGACATGCCGTTCGTATCGGAGGCCGCGGTGCGAGTGCTGTTGGACGCGCGAGGGCCCGAGGTGGACGCGGTGTGTTTCACGGTGGGAGGCCGGGTGGAGCCATTGCTGGCCCTCTATCGGAGGACCCTGTCGGACGAATGGGGAGAGGCGCTGAAGAAGGAAGAGCCCTCGCTGCGAGCCCTGCTCTCCCGTTGCCGGACGAAGCTACTCCCAGAGGAGGCACTGAGAGCGGTGGACGCGGAGCTACGAGCCGTGGTGAGCGTGAACACGCCAGAAGACCTCGAGCGCCACGGGGTCGCACGTCCCCCGGGTAATCTCCCCTCTCCCCCCGGGAGAGGGACGGGGTGAGGGTGCCCGGGTCCCGGGTTGAGCCCCTCCACTGTTCCACCTCAGGAACAGTGATTTGCCCTACGAGCCTCTAGTGGAACACAGGGGTGCGGAGCATGTTTTCCCCATGTCTTCGTCCCGACCAGACCGGCGCACACTCCTGAAGGCCGCTGCGCTCGGTGTGGCCTCGACCCTGCCGCTGGTGGGCTGCCGCGATTCAGCCCGTCCCGCGCGTCCATCCCAGGAGGGAACCTCCACCATGACCACTGCTTCCACCGAGCCCCGCATGCCGGTGCTCTTCATCGGGCACGGCTCGCCGATGAACGCCATCGAGGAGAACACCTGGACACAGGGCTTCCGCTCGCTCGCCCGGCAGCTGCCCAGACCCAAGGCGATCCTCTCCATCTCCGCGCACTGGTTCCTGGCTGGCACGCATGTCACGGGGAACGAGCACCCGCCCACCATCCACGACTTCGGCGGGTTCCCTCGAGCCCTCTACGAGATGCAGTACCCGGCGCGGGGCAGCGTGGAGCTCGCGAATCGAGTGGTGCAGCTCCTGGGAGCCTCACGGGCATCCGTGCAGCACGATTGGGGCCTGGACCACGGCACGTGGACGGTGCTCCACCACCTGCGGCCCGAGGCGGATGTCCCGGTGGTGCAACTGAGCATCGACGCGCGGCTCGCCCCCTCCGAGCACTTCGCGCTGGGCCGGGCGCTCTCCGGACTGCGCGACGAGGGCGTGCTGGTGATGGGCAGTGGCAACGTGACGCACAACCTGCGTCACGCCTTCACGAGCATGCGCTCGGGGGACACCACCACCCCGGCGTGGGCCGAGCGCTTCGACCAGGACGTGGCCCGTGCACTCGAGCAGCGTGACGGGGCCTTCCTGGCGCGCGTCATCGAGACGGACGCGGGCCGGATGTCGCACCCGAGCATCGACCACTACCTCCCGCTGCTGTACGCGGCGGGAGCCGCAGGAGACGGCGGCACGGTGCGCTTCCCCGTAAGCGGATTCGATCTCGGCTCGCTGTCGATGCGCTCGGTCCTCTACAGCTGACTCAGCCGCCGGAGGGCGGAGACGCCGAGAGGGGCCGTCCCTTGAGGAACTCGAGCAGGAAGTCGCGGAAGGCGGACACCTTCCGGGGGACGTGCTGGGTGCGCGGGTACAGCATCACGAGGGACGTGGACGGCTGCGCGTAGCGGGGCAGCACGCGGACGAGCTGTCCGGAGGTCACATCCGCCTGGGCGAGGAAGGTGGGGAGGACGGCGATGCCCGCGCCGGCCTTGGCCGCCTCGCGCAGGAAGAGCATGTCATCGCCGAGCACGCGCGCATGTTTCTCCAGCTCGCGCAGGTACTTGAGCCCGCGGAACACGACGAGCTCATGCTGAGCCAGTTCCTCGGGGGAGCGCGGTGTCCCCCGGCGGGCGAGGTACATCGGCGAGGCGAAGAGCTGCACGTCGAGCGTGCCGAGCCGCCGGACCATCAACGAGGAATCCGCCAGCTTCGTGCCCGAGGCGCGCAGCGCGAGATCGAACCCCTCGGCGACCAGGTCCACGTTGCGGTTGGTGAGGCGGCAGTCGACGCGCACCGCGGGGTAGCGGGCGGTGAAGCGGGCGACGACCTCGGGCAGGAAGGTGGCGCCCATGTCATGGGGGGCGGTGAGGCGCAGCTCGCCCGAGGGAGCCTCCTCGCGCTCGGGGAGGGTGCCGACGGCTTCCTTCAGGGAGGCGAGCAGGGGCGCGGCGCGCTCGTACAGCGCGGTGCCGGCGGTGCTCAGCGACACGTGCCGGGTGGTGCGGTGGAGCAACTGGGCGCCCACGGCGGCCTCGAGGCTCGCCACGCCCCGGCTCACGGAGGACTTGGGCAGCCCGAGCCTGCGGGCCGCCTCCGAGAAGCTGCCCGTCTCCGCGACGGCGATGAAGAGGCCCAGCAGGTTCAAATCCATTAAAACTCCAGTCCCTCTCGAAAATTACACAGTCAGAAAGGTCCGCAAGTCAGGTAACGTGCATTTCCACCCAGACATCCCTCGGGGTGGAGAGGGCAGGTGGTGCGGCCTCTATGAGTCGATTGAAGGACAAGGTGGCCCTCGTGACGGGGGCGGCTTCGGGAATCGGTCGTGCCACGGCGCTCCTGTTCGGCAGGGAGGGCGCGCGGGTGGTGGTGACGGACATCTCGCCCGCGGGCGAGCAGGTGGCGCACGAGATACGGGCGGCCGGCGGGCTGGCCTTCTTCGTGGTGCACGACGTCACGGATGAAGTCACCTGGCAGAAGGTGATGGCGCGCACGCTGGATGTGTATGGCCGGCTGGACGTGCTGGTGAACAACGCGGGCATCGCCATTTCGCGCTCGGTGGCGGAGATGAGCATGGCCGAGTGGCGCGAGCAGATGGCGGTGAACCTGGACGCCGTCTTCCTGGGCACCAAGTACGCGGTGCGCACCATGCGGCTGGGCAAGCGCGGGGGCTCCATCATCAACGTGGCCTCGGTGTCCGGGCTCGTGGGCAGCCCGGGGACGGCGGCCTACTCGGCGAGCAAGGGCGGGGTGCGCATGTTGAGCAAGGCGGTGGCCATGGAGTGCGCGCCGGACGGCATCCGCGTCAACTCGGTGTTCCCGGGCGGGGTGCGCACGCCCATCTGGCAGAACGCGGACTGGTGGGAGGGCTTCGTCCAGCAGGTGGGCAGCGAGGACGAGGCGTGGAACAAGCTCGAGGGGGCCTCGCCGCTGGGCCGCATGGGCGAGCCCGAGGACATCGCCGAGTCCATCCTCTACCTGGCCTCGGACGCCTCGCGCTACGTCACCGGCGCCGAGCTCGTGGTGGACGGCGGCTACACCGCCCGCTAGTTGCGGCCCCACTGCCGGGGGCGGGTGAAGCGGTAGAAGCCGCTCTGCTCCTCCTCGGCGATGGTTTGGGCCTCGTCGGAGAAGTAGCGCGCGCGCAGCTCCGTCAGCCGCGCCTCCAGCTCCGGCCCCGCGTACTGCTGGGCCAGCGCCTCGCGCTCGGACATGTACTGCGAGCCCAGCTCCCAGCGCGCGTCCCGCACCCGGTCCAGCTCGTCCCAGCGGTTCAGGGCTTCCGGGTCCAGGCCCATCTCCTGGCGGATGGTGCGCAGGTTCTGCGCGCGCTGCTCGGGCGCCATCGCCATCAGGTCCTTCTGCACCGAGCCCAGGTCCAGGAAGCGGTTCATCAGCTCCTGCTGGTGGGCCTGCACGTAGGCCTGCGAGTGCTCTCCGTACGTCTTCTGCAGGCTCTGTTTGTACTGCGCCATCCGTTCACCCACGGTGGCGTTGGGGTGCGCGTCGATGCTCTTGAGCGCATCGGTCACGGCGGTGTTGCGCAGCTCGGCCGCCCAGAGCTTCTCCGCCACCTCCTTGCCGAACAGCCGGTTGCGCTCCTCCCAGATGGCGGCGCGGCGCTCGGCCTCCGGCTTGTCCTTGAGCTCGGCGCGGTGCTCCTTCATCCACGACTCGTAGTCCAGGCGCTGGCGCAGCCGCTGGGCGAGCTCGTCATACAGCTCGGGGAAGGCCTGCTTGAGCAGGTCGAGCAGGTCCGCCTCCCAGCCGGTGGGGTTGAGCTTCTGGAAGTGGCGCATGAGCTGCTCGAGCATGCGCATCTGCGTATGGGGCTCCCGGATGCGCGAGCCGTAGCGCGAGCGCAGGTAGGAGACGAGATCCCCGGTGGGCGGTTCCACGGCCTCCGCGCCCTCGGGGTTCCCGGCGGTGGGGGCCGCCCGGTTCCTGGCCGCGAGGGCCTGGGCCTGGGGAGAGGCCGCGGCCTGGGCGCGCGCCGGGTCCGATTCGGGCGCGGCGTCGCCGCCGGGACGCACCTTGAAGACGAGCAGGGCGGAGCCGGCCAACAGCAGGGCGAGCGCCACCAGGAGGGGGGCCTTCCGACGGTTCATGGGCGGCATCATCTCGGGGAGGGGGGCGGAAGCAGGGCAAGGCTACCCCCGGAAGGCCCTCGCGCGCGATGGGGGGCCCTCCGGGGGGTGAGGCGGGTGCGTCAGTCGTAGGTGGCGATGTACTGGAAGATGGCGGCGTAGAACTCGGGCTCGTCGAAGGTGTCCGGGCCCACGCCGATCACGTCGATGTGGTCCTGGTTGATGACGCTCGAGGTGGAGGTCATCTGCGCCGAGGTGGGCGCGTTGATGTTGCCCAGGTAGGGCACGGCGGTGTCGTTGGTGACGGAGTCGAAGCCGAAGGTGGACTCGGAGTAGCGCAGCCGGTAGCCCATCTGCTGCGAGTTGATGCCCACCAGGCCGTCGTCATCGGCCTCGTTGGCGTAGCCGTCGCCCTTGCCCGCGGCGCCGTCGTTGTCGCAGTCGTCCACGCAGTAGCCGTCGCCGTCGATGTCGTAGAAGAACTCGCTCACCAGGTAGAGCGCGGGGTTCACGCTGGCGCCGTTCTGCGCGGTGATGAGCGACACGTAGCGGGAGGCGTAGCGCGAGTCGATGGGGTTGTTGACGTTGAAGTTCTTGGCGCCGGTGGTGAGGCCGTCGGTGGCGCTGTAGTCGTTGTAGACGAGCTGCTTGGCGGCGCCGAAGGCGTCATTGCCCGACTTGTAGATGACGTTGCCGTAGATCTCCGCCAGGGCGGCGATGACGCTGGAGACGCCGGGCTTCAGGTCGAGGATGTACTTGGCCACGGGCGAGCCGCGGTGGGGCGAGGACACGCTGACGAGCACGCTCACCACGGTGTAGCCCTTGCGGGTGTAGAGCACCTTGGCCGCCTTGCGCGCGTCCAGGCCGCCCTGCGAGTGGCCGATCAGATTCACGCGCGTGGAGCCCGAGCTCGCCATGTACCCCTCGATGTCGTTGGCCAGGTCCAGGCCACGCACCTCGGAGTTGTGGAAGGGCTGCACCTGGCCCACGAAGCTCTTCTGGCCGCCGTCGATGTCCTCGTTGCAGGGCACCTCGAAGAGGCTGCAGGTGTCGCCGACGAACATGCCGTAGTCGTCGCCCCAGTAGTCGTAGCCGAGGATGTCGTCGAAGCCGGCCATGCCGTGGGCGAACACCACGGGGTAGGTCGTCTTCGCGGCGCCGGCGTGCGCCTGGGTGGTGAGCCCGAGCGCGCACAGCGCCATCAAGAGGGTGTGCAGCTTCTTCATGGGGAACTCCTGGGGTGTCCCTGCCGGGAGCCCGGTCAGGGCAGTGGGGGTATGGCGGAGCAACCCGCAGCAATCCTCGCGCCAGACCCATTGCGTCATCGGTTCGGGGATGACGCGTTGCGTCGTGTAGGAGAAGTGGAGCATTGATGCTCCAGTCAACCACGTGCCCCGAGCACGCCAGGGGGCTCTCGGAGGCCAAGAATCCTGGAGTCTCCGGGGGTTACACCGAAGCCCCACCAACTGTCCTGATTGAGGACAGTAGATGACGTGGTTTCGGACAAGGGAGCGAGGGGCCCGGAGGGGAGGGGTGGGAAAACGAAAACCCCCGCGCCTCGGGGAGAGGGGCGGGGGTCCGTGGGGGGGACTGCGGTGGGGGGGCTGCGGTCAGTGGGCGGCGGCCGGAATCACGGCCGGTACTCCCAGTGCCAGGGCTCGGAGGGGACGGTGCGGACGAAGCCGAAGCGGCTCGCGTTGTTGGCCAGCCACTTATAGGTGGAGGTGCCGGTGCCGCCCACGTTGATGTCCACGGCGATGCCGCCCTGGTGGTTGGAGTAGCCGGGCTTGGCGGCGAGGTTGCCGGTGCCGTTGAGGTACTTGCGGTAGAGCTCCTGCTGCTCGGCCATGGAGCGGAAGCCGCTGTTGACGTGGAGGTTGATGCCGGCGGCCCTGGCGGCGGCGTGCATGCGGTTGAAGGCGGCGGCGGCGTCCGAGCGCATCTCCTTGCCGTTGGGGATGGAGGAGAGGGTGATTTGACGGGGCGAGCCGTTGACGTAGCCGGTGACGGTGCGTCCGCCCCCGCCGCCGGACGGGTTGGTGACGGAGCCGGACACCTTGATGCCGAGCTTGTCCCACGTCTTGGGGCCCACAATCCCATCGGCGGTGAGGCCCTTGGCGCGCTGGAAGGCCTTCACGGCGGCCTCGGTCTTGGGGCCGAAGGCGCCATCGGCGGTGCCGGCGTTGAAGCCGAGCTGGTTGAGGCGGTTCTGCAGGGCGCGGACGGGCTCACCGCGGGCGCCCTCGCGCAGGGTGGGGCCGGAGCCGCCGGAGGAGGCGGGGGCCTTGTTGAGGGCGCTCCACGTCTTGGGGCCCACGATCCCATCGGCCTCGAGGCCCCGGGCCTTCTGGAAGGCCTTCACGGCGGCGAGCGTCTTGGGGCCGAACTGCCCGTCGACGGCGCCGGGGTTGAAGCCGGCGGCCTTGAGCTTGTTCTGGAGGGTGGTCACCGCGGCGCCCTTCGCGTTCAGGCGGAGCGTGGGGGGGGCGGCGGCGGCCGCGCTGCGGGGGGCGAGGGCGGCGGAGGAGCGGGCGATGGCGACCATGGCGGGGGCCTCGGGGGGGACGAAGCGGGAAACGTGCTCCTATTTTCGTAGGTGGCAGGAAGAAGTTTCCTGACACCTGACGATTGTTGATGATCCACGGGAATGGAGGAAAGCGCTGCCACCTGGGGCCGGGGGCCGGTACTCTGGAGGGACGCGGGTTCCGGGAGGGGAACGTGGCGATGAGGATGAGACTCGACACGATGGCGGGGGAGACGTTCCTCCGGCTGGAGGATGGGGTGGTGCGCCAGGAGGACGGGCCGAGGCTCGCGCTGGTGACACGAGGAGAGGAGCTGGCGCGGCTGCTGGAGGGGGCGATGGCGTGCTCCTTCTCGCACGAGGTGCCGGAGCGGGCGGAGGAGAGCGCGGTGGTGGAGCGCTTCCTGAGGGACTGCTCGGAGTACAGCGACGTGCGTGGGCTGCCGGACTCGTTGCGCGAGGAGATGGAGGAGCACTTCGCGGGGCTGTTGGACGCGCTGTGGAAGCTGGACTGGCTGGTGTTCGGCGAGGCGCGCGAGACGACGCTGGTGCCTGGGGACGATCCGGTGCGGGGGCGGGCGGTGACGTTGTGCCTGGCGCGCTACGACAGCCCGTCGGTGCAATTGGGTGAGAGGCTGCGCCGGTACGTGGAGAGCTTCAAGGAAGCGGTGGTGCGCATCGAGGGCCGCTCCGACGCCAACGAGGGCGGAGCCGGCAATCTGTTGCACTGAGCTCCCTCTCCCTTCCGGGCAGTAGGGCGAAGGCGGTGACACGAGCGGCACCGCCTCCGCCCCGGTACCACGGACTGCTACAGCCAGCAGGCGTCGGGGCTGTCACCGGTGCGGGTGGTGAGGCCCTTGGAAAGCTTTTGGAACTCGTGCCACGGCTCCCACTTGGAGGGGCAGTGCGTGAGGCCGGAGTTGCCCGAGCCATCCGTGTGGTTGCGGTACGAGTACCAGAGCGGTTGGCGCCGAGGGCGAGGGCGCGCGGACCGCGGCGCTTCGCGGACGGGGGAGCATGGAATTCCTTCCGGAGGGGGGACGTCCGGACCTTATCCGGTAGTTTCCGGAGTTCCACGTTCAAGTCAATACGCTGGAATGTTACAGGATGTTTTGTCTGGCAAATGACCGTTCCGTGACGGGCGCGCGAGGTGGCCGTCACGGAGGGGGAGGCGGTCAGCGGGCCTGGAGGTGCCTGGCGTAGAGGGACTCGAGGGACTGGAAGTAGCCGCGCTCTTCCCACATGGAGGCGGCGAGCCGTTCGGCGAGGGAGGCGACTTCCTGCTCCTCGCCCTCGAGGGGAGTGCGGGGAGCGCCGTTCCACGACTCGAGGGCCTTGGTGAGCTCGGAGAGGAGGAGGCGGCTGCCGGCGAAGAGACGGCGGAGGGCCTGGTTGACGGGGCGGGCGTCCAGCTCCTTGCAGGCGGCGTCGATGGCGGCGTGGACGCGGCGGGGGACCTCCTCGGAGGCGAGGGAGTTGGCGTCGAGATCTCCGCGCTCGAGGGCGTGCTGGAGGAGGTAGCCGTGGTGGAGGGAGACGGAGGCCATGTCCACGCAGTCCTTCACCCAGATGGCGGTGGCCAGACGCTTGTAGGCCTTGCGCCAGGTGAGGCGCAGGGAGAAGAGGGCGGTCTTGCTGGCGAACTGCTGGAGGCGGCTGCCCTCGCGGGGGTGGAGGCCGGCGAGCACGGTGATGGTGCGATCGGGAGGGGAGAAGGAGCGCTCGCGGAGGATGGAGCGGACCATGCCCTCGCGGACGCGGCGCAGGGCGTACTCGTCGAGGAATGGGACGGGGATGAGGGGGGTGAGGCCGGAGGCCACGGCGTACAGAGCCACACGCTGCACCTGCGGGGACACGGAGGAGGGCTGCGGCTCTGAGCCGGATGTCGGGGAGGACATAGAGGAGTCAGCGGGGAATTAGCACGGACGGGCGCGCGCCGTGAGGCCCACCGCGTGGCGGGGGCCGCTCACCTGTCAGATGAGATTCACCTTGCCACCGGAGCCGGGGCCCGGACGTCCCGAGGTGCCCAGGGCCCGGCACACGGCGAGGTACTGCTTGTGCAACTCGAGCGACAGCGGATCCAGGATGAGGGCCCGCTCATAGGCCTCGCGCGCGTGGGAGAGCAGCCCGGCCTGCTGGTGCGCCTGGGCGGTGGCGAGGTGCACGCGCAACGGCCCCTGCGCATGCGGACGCCGGGCGAGGAAGTCCCGGCGCAGCTCCTCCAACTGGGTGGCGGTGAGCCCCGCGGCCAGGCAACGCGCCACGCCCTGGAAATTGCCCCGTTCGGCGTCGTAGGCGGCCCGGCGCCGCGGATGGCTGAGCGTTTCAGCTGCCTTGCGCACCCGGTCCAGCACCGTCTCCGCCTTGGCGCGCAGCGCGGGCGAGATGGGGCGCTCGCGCAGCCGCTCCAGCGCACTGCAGGCCCGGCGCGCGCGCACCCGCAGCTCCTCGCACCCCGAGTCCGGCGGCAGCGCGAGGAACACGTAGAGGTCCTCCGTCCCGCGCTCGCGGTAGGGGGCGAGCACCTGCTCCACCTCGGCCTCGGCGGCCGGGTCCATCGGTGGACGCAGCGTGTGGAGCGGCTGCCCCAGCATCAGGTGCGCCACCGCCGCCTTGAAGGAGACGGAGGGCTCCACGAATTGCACGCCGAAACCGGCGGCCATGCCCCAGGCCCGTGCCTCCTCGGGCTGCACGTGCCGCACCACCTCGCACTCGCACGTGAGCTCCCCATCCGGGTGCTCCAGCGCCACCACCACGCGTGAGAGCAGCGGCGGCAGCAACTGGTCCATGCACAGGAACATGCCCCCGCGCGTCAGGTCCGTGCACGTGAGTTGCTCGGCCGCGGCACCGGGGTGCGCCGTCATCAGCACGGGCAGGGCCAGAGCGGGGCGCACGGAGAAGGGGCCCATGGGCGGCGGCGTGCGCGTGGGGCCGGCCGGCGAGCGCACCATGTCGAGTGCCACCTGGAGCGCCCCGCGCATCGTCGAGGCGCTCTGGAAGCGGTCCCCGGGCTCCTTGGCGAGCGCGCGGAGGATGACGCTGGAGAGCGCGGGCGGCACGTCGGGGCACAGCGAGGTGGGAGGAATGGGCTGCTTCGTCTGGTGGGCGAGCAGCAGCGCGGTGAGGGAGCGCTCGACGAAGGGCAGCCGCCCGGTGACGAGCTGGTAGGCGATGACGCCCAGGGCGTAGATGTCTGCGCGGCCATCCAGGGCCTCGCCGCGCGACTGCTCCGGGGCCATGTAGTCGGCCGAGCCGATGATGGCGCCCTCCTGGGTGTCGGTGCCGCGCTCGTCGCTGTCGAGCAGCTTGGCGATGCCGAAGTCGAGCACCTTGACGAAGGCGGGGCCGTGGCCGCGCTGGAGCAGGAAGAGGTTCTCGGGCTTGAGGTCCCTGTGGACGATGCCTCGCGCGTGCGTGGCCTGCAGGGCGTCACACACCTGGGCGAGCAGGGCCACGGCGACCTCGGCGGGCACGGGCCCGCGGCCGAGGAGCGCGGAGAGCGGCTCGCCCTCGAGGTACTCCATGACGAGGTAGGGCCGGGGCGGCGCGGGGTTGATGTCGATGATGTTGACGATGTTCTCGTGGCCGATGAGGTTGACGGCGCGCGCCTCCATGTGGAAGCGGCGCAGCACCTGGGGCGAGTTGGCCAGGCGTCCGTGCAGCAACTTGATGGCCACGCGGCTGCCGATGTCCACGTGCTCGCCGAGGTACACCGCGCCCATGCCGCCGCGGCCCAGCAGGCGGGTGAGCTGGAAGCTGCCGATGGTCAACCCCAGCAGCGACTCCGGCCCCGCCTCCCGGCGTTGAGCCGAGGGCTCGAGGGTCGTGCGCAGATCGGCGGACTTGTCTGGGCCTGCTTCGCTGGACATGGGTCGGACGACGCGGATGGCGTGAAGGGATGGTCCCACGAAATGTCCCCCCCGGGACATCCCCCAACTGCCTGGGTTTGGAACTCGGAAGCCATTGTCTCCCACCCGCCGGTGTAGGCGCATTGAGCCGGGCTGTAATGATTCACTCCGGGTGCGGACTTGTGCTCGCTAGCAGACAGTGGACGGAAGAGGAGGAGGGAGGAGCAGTAGGGTGGTGAGCACTCACCGAACGAAGAAGGGGGAACGCGATGAAGGGACTCGAGGGAAAGGTGGCGCTGGTGACGGGGGGGAGCTCGGGGATTGGACTGGCGGCGGCGAGGGAGCTGGGGAGGGCTGGGGCGAAGGTGGCGTTGGTGGGCCGGGGGAAGGAGCGGGGCGAGGCGGCGGCGCGGGCGTTGAAGGAGGGGGGCGTGGAGGCGCACTACGTGCAGGCGGACATGGGGAGGGGGGAGGACGTGAAGCGGATGGTGGAGGAGGTGGTGGGGAAGTGGGGCCGGCTGGACGTAGCGGTGAACAACGCGGCGTTGGGGGACATGATGCTGGCGCCGCTGACGGAGCTGCCGGAGGAGGAGTTCGATCGGGTGTTGGGGGTGGACCTGAAGGGTGTGTGGCTGTGCATGAAGTACGAGATACCGGCGATGTTGAAGGCGGGGAGGGGGGCGATCGTGAACGTGTCGTCGATCAACGGGCTGGCGGGGACGCCGATGGGAGGGGCGTACGCGGCGGCGAAGCACGGGATGCACGGGCTGAGCAAGACGGCGGCGCTGGAGTTCGGGAGGCAGGGAGTGCGGGTGAACGTGGTGTGCCCTGGAGCGCACCGCACGCCGATGCTGGAGGCGATGTTCGAGAAGATGACGCCGGGGGAGCCGAGGAAGGCGGAGGAGCAGTACTACCTGCCGAGGATTCCGATGGGGCGAATTGGCGAGCCGGAGGAGTGCGGGAGAGCCATTGCGTGGCTGTTGTCGGAGGACGCCTCGTACGTGAATGGCTGTGTGATGACGGTGGACGGCGGAATCATGGCGGGGCTGTGAGCGAACCACCCCTCTCCCCTCGGGAGAGGGACGGGGTGAGGGTATCGGGCATCCCAGGTTGAGAGCAGGAGCCCGATTCGAGTCCCGATTGAAGGAGGCGGATCAGGCCTCGTCCACGCGCCTGAGCACCATGGCGCCCACCTGCCCTGCCTCGGCGCTCGACAACAGCACGGCCTGCCCGGTACGGGAGTACCTTCGACTGAATGAGCGGACGGCGACGCAGACTCCTACTGCTCCGCTCGCGGCCCCGGTGTCCCCCAGTGACTCGGCGGGCGCGATGATGCGAACGTCATCCCCCAACTGACCGCGAACTCGGACCCAGGCGCTCCCCAGCTCACGGGCTCTCCAGTTCTCTCCATTGAGGTCGCAGATGATGTCTCCCCGGAAGGGCTTGCCGGGTGAGGCTGTCTCCAGAACTTCCTGCAGGACCTGGGAGAGACCCATTCCGTTGTTGGGCTCATGCTGGAATCGGTGCCGCTTCTCGACGCCGAGCGCGGTGCTTTCGACGAACACCTGCGGGGAGAGTTGCCTCCTTCGCAGGCTGGCTTCGGTCTCCAGCATGAAACAGGCACCCGCTTCGCCCGGAATCAGTCCGCAGGGTATATCTCCAGCCTTGAGTCTCCTGGCACTGGACAGCCATTGGAGCGTCGGTCCATCAAGGTATGAATCCACGGCCAGGACGAGGAGCCGCTCGAGTCCCGTGGTGGCCATCCGGCGTGGCGCCTGCTGTACGGCGGTGATGACCCCCGCATGGCCCTGACGCAGGACGTCGGCATGCTCTCGCCGCAATGGAAGCTTCAGCACCGCGAGCAGCCGCTGAAGGAATGCGTCGTGGGTTTCCTCAGGTGATGCGGAGTTCTCGTTCGGGAAGCGCTCGCTCTCGAACGAGGGCAGGACCGCCACCAGCCCTGTCTTTCGCCAGAAACCCGTGTCCGGGGCGTTCGCAATCCCTTCCTGTTGAAGCAGGTCCAGGATGCATCCCCGTGCCAGCCGCATCCAGAGACCGGTGTGGCTGAATCCTTCCGTGTAGCCTCGGATGGGGCGGCCAATCACGGGGACGAGCTCTTGCACCGTGGGATCCAACACCATGAAGGATGGGCATTCCCGAGGCCGGGAAATACCGGCCCGGATGGCGGCACACGAAGCAACCGCACTGAACCCGACAGAGGAAATCATGCCCAGGCTATTGATGCTGAGTCGCATGGAGAGAGGGACGTCTGGCTGGGATGTTCAGGTTCGTGGCGTCAGTGGCCACTCTCTGTCGATGTGGGCCCAGGAGTCCGGACGGAAGGGTTGCGCTCCCGTCATCGCACGCGCCGTGGACGGCACGTGGAGATGGTCCGGGGCGCTCTCCAGGTGCTTGCGCTCCGCCAGTTGGAGCAGCGCGAGACCTGCCACCGAGAAATGACGCTCGGTCAGCAGCAGGGCAGGTGGCTGGGTCTGCCGTGAGGCCACCAGCTCGAAGCGGAGGCTGCGCTCGTCGAGGTAGAGGCAAAGGGCCTCATCGAAGGCGGGTGGGTCCGAGTTCAACAAGGCCCTGCACACCGGCAGTCGCATGTCTTCGGCGCCCTGCAGTGCTTCTTCATACCGGAGGAGAAGGTTCTGACATGCCTCGGGGGTGCCCCCCAGGAAGAAGTGCTGCATCAGGAACTCGACGAAGAGAAAGTCCTCTTCGTACTCGAATCCGTGAGCCCAGGTGCGCCTCGCATGACGGGCCACCTTCTCCGCGGAGGAGAAGTCCTTGGCGGCGATGGCATCGAGGAAGGGGTGGAGCTTGCTGCCTGGCGGCGGCTCCTGGCCGGGTCCGCCGAGAAAGTGTGCGAAGGCCGCGCCGCTCTGGTGCAGGTGCCAGCGGAGGGGCTCGGGGTCATCCGTGAGGAACAGCTTCCCGATGCCGGCGATCCGGAAGTTGTGGCAGAAGGCAAGCACTTGCCCCATGGACGCCCGTCCCCGCTGGAGGGCGGGAAGCAGGGAGCGGTTCTCCTCGAGAGCGTCCTCGACGATGGCTGGAAGGAACTCTGTGTTCATGGGCGCCGCCGCTCACAGCTCGTCGCTGAATCGCAGGCGGGTCCAGAAGACGTTGGTCAGCTTCCGCTGCTGCATCTCCTTCGCGAGCTCCAGTCCCACCACATACGTATGCGGGCTCTGGTGCAGACGGAAGAGTTGGGGCGCTGCCCGGGTCTTCTCACGATCCAGCACGGGCTCCTCGATGCGGAGGATGTTGTCCGGCTTCTCCGTGTCCCAGACGATGTTGCTGGCCTTGAGGTCGAGACAGTCGAACGTGCCGATCGGATTGATGATGCAGTAGTCGCGGCTGTAGGGACGTTTGTGGTGGTCGTAGAGCGTGAAGGGCAGATATTCGATGTCCAGGTTGGCGCAGAGCTTCTCGATCGCCTCCTTGAAGTCTCTGGAGGCGATCAACATGCGCTCGCTGTTGCCTAGGAGCGAGGAGAGCTGGACCCCCGGATTCTCGGGACGCATGAGGATCTTCGCATCCTCCGGGTACAGTTCCCCCACGCGCACTCCTGTTCCGACGCGCCAGGATTGGATCTTGATGCCCTCGACGAAGTCATCGAGGTAGCAGAGATCCAGGTTGTTGATGTCTCCCTTGGTATTGAGCTTCCGGAAACTCATCTCGTGTTCTCCACCGTGTACATCATGTCAGGGGGGCATTGATGGAGGTTTCGGCCGGCTCCGCGAGCAGGTGTTCCTGCTCGATGTCATCGAGGGAGTCACCTGCCATGTTGCCCTTCTTCATCAACTGACCGGCTGATTTGATCTGCCCGTAGAGTCTGATGGAGAGTTGCTCGAGCTTCTTCTTCGACTGGACATAGTCGGGCAGTTCATGCTTGCTCGCCTTCTCCTGCATCGCCCGGAAGGCATCCTTGACCTCCTCCAAGACGACCTTGCTGTACGCGGCATGGTGGAAGGTGGAGGGGGTCATTCGGTGCTTGGGGAGCCCCACTGCACGTGCGTGGAGCGCCAGCATCGGCAGGATGATCATGTTGATCTTGTCATTGAGGTTGTAGGCCTCATCCAGCAGCCCGCCGCGGACCGTCAGCTTGATCTCATTCGCCTTGGGGGCGTCTCCTCCCACCCACGCGATGGCGTTCTTCAATTCCGCATGGGGGATGATGTGGTGGGACTCGTGCCAATACGGCACGGTGCTCTTGTCCTGGAAGTTGCCTGGATGCCCGATGTTCCAGTTCTGACCGGTGGGCGGTTGAAGCCCGAAGTCCTTTGGCCAGGTGTAGAGCCCCGAGTCCGATTGAGCCTTGAGGTAGCCTTGCCAGCGGTAGCTGCAGGTGTGCCCATCCGTGTAGGCGCCATGATGGGCATTGAGGCAGGCCGGCTTGTGCTTGTCCGGAAAGTCCTCGATATCGGTCAGGTGCTGGTCTGAGCGTTTCCTCTTCTTGCCCATGGGAACCTCTCTGACAGAGCGGCCAGACCTGGTACGTGGGAGCGTCGCGGCGACGGACCGTGCCAGGCATGTGGGTGCCGCCTGGGCGTGCCTCCGGGTCAGACATCATGCTCGCACACGAGGCACTGGGGCTTGTCGTTGCTCTTCCCTAGCGCGACGACAGGTCCCTGCATGACGGGGAAAGGCGGCGTGTTCTTGTCGTTGTGGAGCATCAGGTCGAAGGCCCGGGCGACGTTCTTCCCCTCGAACTTCACGTCAAAGGAGTAGTTGACGAACTCGGCCTTGCCCTTGGTCTTGCTCGAAGCCACTCCGCCACCCGCTGTTCCCGCCTCGTCTCCCGTGCTGGTGCTGAAATTGGAGTCCTTCACGCACACGGGCTTGTCCTTGACGGAAACCGTCTTGGTGCCTTTCGCCGTGTCCGACGAGCGCGCGATGTTGGGGTACGGTATGGGGATGGGACCGCCCGGGCTGGGTGTCTTGCACACGTCCGGGAAGGCCACCGTGGTGCCATTGCTGTCTTCTGTCACCACCGACATCTTGTTGACGCCGACGTGGACCGCCATGGCTTTGCCTCCCCTTGTGACACGCTGCCCCAGCAGCATACGAGTCTAACCCAAGCCGCTCGAGGGTGAATAGCGTGGTGTCCATCACGGCCCAATGAGAACCCCCGGATTGAGAATGCCCTGGGGATCCAACGCGCCCTTCACGGCCTTCAAGGCGAGGGCGAAGGGCTCGGGGCGCTCGCGGTCGTACCAGGGGCGGTGGAGCCGGCCCACGGCGTGGTGGTGGGTGATGGTGCCGCCGTGCGCGGAGATGGCCTCGCTGGCGGCCTGCTTGAGGGCCATCCACTGCTCCAGCTCGCCGCCACGCTTCGCGGGACCGAGGAACGTGTAATAGGGCGCAGGGCCGTCCGGATAGACGTGGGTGAAGCGGCAGCTCACGGTCCCGCCGCCGCAGAAGCGCTCGAGGGCTCCTCGTACGGCGTCGAGGATTGCGCCATGGAGCGAGTCGAACCTGTCCCAGGTACAAGCGGTCTCGAAGGTATCCGCGATGACGCCGAGGCTCACCATGACGTTCTGCAGATACGGAGCCTCGATGAATGCCGAGCGCCAGCTCTCGGCGGCGCCTGCGGCGCGATGCTGTCCCCCCGGCTCATCGGAGCGGTAGCGGGCACCTTCGCGGCACTCTCCACCGTGGGAGGCGGTGATGGCGAGCGCTCTCTCCATCCAGGCGTTCAGCGGATGGTCTGCGGACTCGAAGGCGAGCACGAGCACGCTGGAGCCATCCCCGGCGACACCATTGAGGAAGGACTCCTGCGCGTCGAGGAGCCTGCAATTGGAGGGATGAAGCCCGGACTGTGAGAGCTCACGGACGGCGCGCACGGCGGCATCGAACTCGGGGAAGTGGACGCTGGCGCTGGCGCGGAAGCGGGGGCGGGACTGGAGCCGCACCCAGGCCTCGGTGATGACGCCGAGCGTGCCCTCGGAGCCGAGCACGAGCCTGTCCGGAGAGGGGCCGGCGCCCGAGGCGGGAAGGCGGCGCGTTTCATGGAGCCCGCGCGGGGTGAGCATGCGAGTGGACTGCACCAGGTCGTCGATGTGCGTGTAGAGCGTGGCGAAGTGGCCACCGGCGCGTGTGGCGATCCACCCGCCGAGCGTGGAGAACTCGAAGGACTGGGGGAAGTGGCGCAGGGTGAATCCATGCGGGGCGAGCTGGGACTCGAGCATGGGCCCGGTGGCACCGGCCTGGATACGGGCCGAGCGCGAGATGGGGTCTACCTCGACGACACGGTCCAGGCGGCGCAGGTCCATGGACACGGCGCCACGGAAGCCATTGCCGATGGCGGCCTCGACACCGCGCACGACGCTGGTGCCTCCGCCGAAGGGGATGAGGGCCACGTGGTGGTCTCCGCACCAGTCCATGAGGGCGCGCACATCCTCCTCGGAGCGGGGGCGGGCGACGAAGTCGGGCGCGGAGGAGAAGTCTCCGTGGAAGCCGCGCACGAGGTCCCCATACCCCTTGCCATAGGTATGCGCGGCGCGGTCCGCCTCATCCACCGAGCACAGGGCCGAGAGGGATTCGGGCGGAGCGACACGGGGGCTCGGGAGCCGCAGGGCGGTAGCGGGCTCGTGGGGCTCCAGGGAGGGCCCGCCGAGGAGCGGGGAGACGTGTTCGGCGAGGGACCGGCGTGTCTCGGTGTCGGGGAACTTGTCCGCATAACCCCAGCCCCAGATGCTCGTCGCGCGATTGCTCATGGCACGCGAGCGTAGCGGCTCAGCAGGGATGTTCACAGCTCGTCATGCCCAGGTACGTGGAGGGGACCGGGCAACCTTCCCCAAGTACGATGAATCCAGATGCTTGACGCTGGCTGCGGTGGAGGGCTCATGCGGGTCCGGCGAGTCATCGCAGTGGTGACTGTGTTGTTCGTCGGTGGACGTGCCCACTCCACCGAGCCTACGGGTGACCCATTCGGGAGCCGGCGCGTGGAGCGCCTCCCGTACGATGCACCCGCGGATGGAGGTCGAACCGGGTGCAGTACAGTGGGCGCACGCATCAATATGCTGATCGCGAAGGGGCAGTTCGCCGAGGCGATTTCCCAACCGCAGGCCGCGGAGAAGCTGCAGAAGATCGCGCAGCTGAGCACGAAGGCTGGGCAGCTTTCGGCATCCCTTCAACGCGCGAAGGACTTCCCTTCGCAGCTCAAGGACTACACCCTGTTCGAGATCAAGCAGATGTTGCAGAACAAGGACTTCAGCCTCGCGACAGAGGCGCAGTTGAAGATGGTGAAGAAGCTGCTCGAGGACCCGGAGCGGGTCCTGGAGAAGATGGGCACGGTGAGGTGAGGCATGGCGCACCCTGGGCTGGAAGAACTGGTGGAGAGATTCCGAGAGGCCCGGCGGGAAGCCGAGACCGACCCGGGCAACCCGGAGCAACTGGAGGTGCACCGGCAACTGGCCGAGGCTTGCCCCGCGTTCACCCAGAACCTTCTCTTCCTGGCCTGGCGGCTGTTGAGGGCCAACGGGCCCGAGGAGCAGCTCGAGGACCGGCTCGCTGAAATCCAACGTCTCTTGGAGAGGGCCGTCCAGGGGTCGTACCGGAGTGCTCCGGCCGTCGTGGAACTCGGCTACTTCCTGGACACCTACCGCAATGCTCCTCACGAGGCCGCCCGCCTCTACGAGGAGGCCGGCGCCAAGGCCCTGGAGACGGTCCGGGATTCCTGGCGCGGATTGATTCGATACTGGAACGACGCGCGCACGAAAGAGACACTGGAGAAGGCACTGAAGCTTGGTGAGCTGGCGGAGAAGATGTTCCCGGACTACACGCCCCTCATGCTCGAGGTGCACACGACGAGGGAGTACGCGGCCCTCGACGGGCTTCTCTCACCGTAATTCCGCCGGTGCTCCACGCGCACGGTGATTCAGGGCACGGGGGTCTCCGGCTCCCAGGCCCCGCTTGCCGCCTCGGGCCGCTCAGGTCTCCTTGGCGCCTCGCGCAGCACGGGCAGCGGGAACTTCAAGGGCTTCCCGTCCGACGCGTACGTATGCCCCGTCACCTCCGCGGCGCCCATTCCCTCACGCTGCGGCTGGAACGTGGCCTGCGGGTCCCTCGCCGACGCCTTGCCCGCGTGGAACATCGCGAACCGTGTCGCGATCGCTCCCGCCGTGCCGAGCAGTGCCCCCGCCACCTTCATCCACCGGGTCCGTCCCGGCCACAGGCCCAGCGCCAGTGACGCCGCGGCGCACACCCGGGCCGCCTTCCACAGCCTCCCCGAGACCCCCTGCTTCAGCGGCCGCTCCAGCACCTCCAGGCTTGAGGCCTCGTGCTGCACCGCGACGCCCGCCATCAGCTCGCCCACCTTGCCCATCGTGCTGAACAGGTGGAGCACCTTCTCCTCGTGGCTCGAGTGCGGCAGCAACTCCAGCAGGCTCCCCGCGCCCGCCACCGCCGAGGACATGAACAACAACGGCAATGACTTGCGCGTGGCCTGCCAGACCGGCACCGCCGTGTTCGCGAGCAGCACCGCCGTGTATCCCGCGAGCGGCAGCCCGAGCAGCCCCGCCGCCACCGCCGCTCCATCCCCCACGCGACCCAGCCACCCGCGCCGGCCCGCGAACAGCACGGCCGCCGAGTTCATCGCCCCCGAGCCCACCATCACCCATGAGCCCATGCTCATCGGCGACGTGGGACGGAACACCCGCAGCATGTTCAGGAAGCGCTCGGGCCGCCCCAGGTCATGGATGAGCAGCCCCGAGCTCACGATATCTCCCACCGCCCCCACCCACCGGCACCGGTACCCCAGCTTCCTCAATCCCTCTCCACCCACCGCCTCCGCCGCCACGCCCAGCACGCTCGCCGCGCCCGCCACGCCGCCCACGTAGAAGTACAGCGGGATGCTCCAGATCCACACCGGCTCCTTGATGGCCGGCTGTCCATAGTAGCTCGGCGAGTCCGCGTTCACCCCCGACAGCGAAGGCCTCGTCCGCAACAGCGCGCGAGAGGGATTGGCCTCATCCGTGTCCTTCACCCGCTGTTGCGCGCCCTCGCCGGACAACTCGCCCAACCGCGAGTCGATGTTGCGGCCGTCCTGTCGCCTCTCCAGATCCTCGGGCCGGATGTCACCCACGCACCACCTCCCGTCCCAGCAGCACCGCCCCGAGCGCCATCACCGCCATCCCCAGCGCTCCCCATCCCGCGGACACCCACGCCTCCCGGCCCTTCATCGTCGGCACCACTGGATCCGGCGGCAGGTTGTAGACCTCGGGCTTGTCCACCAGCAGGAAGAAGGCATTCAGCCCGCCCGTGCCCGGCTGGTTCTCCTCGTCCGCACCATACAGATACGCCTGCTGCAATCCCTTCTCATGCAGCTGCTCCACCCGGTGTTGGGCCCGCTCGCGCAGCTCGTCCACGTCGCCGAACTGGATGGACGCCGTGGGACACGCCTTGGCACACGCGGGCGTCATGTCCTCGCCCAGCCGGTCGTAGCAGAGCGTGCACTTCCACGCGCGCCCATCATCCTCGCGCCGGTCCACCACTCCGAAGGGGCACGCCGCCACGCAGTAGCCGCAGCCATTGCATACGTCCGGCTGCACGTACACGGTGTCGAACTCCGTGCGGATGATGGCGCCCGTGGGGCATGCCTCCAGGCACCCGGCCCGCTGGCAGTGCTTGCACACGTCCGACGCCATCAACCACGAGAAGTCCAGCAGCCCCACCGTCTGCGTGGGCAGCGGCACCGGCCGCTCGACGAAGGCCACGTGCCTCCACGTCGACGAGCCCAGGTGCCCCGTGTTGTCGTACGACATGCCGGTGAGCTGGAAGCCATCGTCCGGCAACTGGTTCCACTGTTTGCAGGCCACCTCACACGCCTTGCAGCCGATGCACAGCGTGGTGTCGGTGAAGAAGCCCTTCTGTCCCATGGGGCGTTACTCCTTGTCCTGCGGCGGTTGCTCGGGCGGGCCGACGCCCTCCAGGTCCCTCGGCACTTCCACCACGCCCGGGGGCAGCGGCCAGGGCTCCCAGCCGAACGCCGCGCGCCGGTCGTGGCTCCTCTTCCCGGGCAGGATGTTGCACGTGAAGGCCTTGGACTCCTGGATGGAGACGTTCGGGTCCGCCGTGAAGCCAATCAGGTCATTCGTGCTGTCACCGTGCACACGTCCCGTGTAGCCCCAGTGGTACGGCAGGCCCACCTGGTGCACCCGCTTGCCGCCGAGCTGCAGCGGCCGCATGCGCTCCGTCACCAGCACCCGGCATTCGATTTCCCCGCGTGCCGTGTACACCGTGCACCACCCTCCGTTCTCCAGCTCGGCTTCCTCGGCCAGCTCCGGAGACACCTCGACGAACATCTCCGGCTGCAACTCGCTCAGCCAGGACAGCCAGCGCGACATGCCGCCCGCCGTGTGGTGCTCGGTGAGCCGGTACGTGGTGACCACGTACGGGTAGCGTGGATCTCCCCACGCCCGGTGCATGGGATTGTCCTTGCGCCGCCACTCGTGCCGCGCCGGGTTGCACTGCTGCTCGTAGAGGAAGTTGGGGACCGGTGACTCCAGCGGCTCGTAGTGCGTGGGCAGCGGGCCGTCCATCATCCCGCTCGGTGCGAACAGCCAGCCCTTCCCGTCCGCCTGCATGAGGAACGGATCATCCCCGGAGATGACATCCAGTCCCCGGTCGCCCTTGTCCGCCCGGTACGAGGGCGGACGGTCCGCGATGAAGTCCGGCACGTCCTCGCCCGTCCACCTGCCCTGTCGCGCGTCCCACCAGACGTACTTCTTGCGCTCGCTCCAGGGCCGGCCCTCGAGGTCCGCCGAGGCCCGGTTGTAGAGGATGCGCCGGTTGGCCGGCCACGCCCAACCCCACTCGGAAGCCACCCACGTCTGCTCGTGGCCCGGCTTGCGGCGCGCCGTCTGGTTCACCTCGCCCGCGTAGCACCCCGAGTACAGCCAGCAGCCGCATGCCGTGGAGCCATCGTCCTTCAGCTCCGTGAAGCCAGACACCCGCTTGCCGTCCGATACGGTGCAGCCGTTGATCTCCCTCAGCACGGCCTCGGCATCGGGCTCCTCGCGCGGGCCCTTCGCCGGGTAGTCCCACGTCAGGGCCTGGATGGCCCGGTCCTTCTCCTCCCTCGAGTCCGCGTAGAGCTTCTTGAGCCGCCGCCCGAGCTCGTAGATGAAGGACAAGTCACTGCGCGCTTCGCCGGGAGCCTCCACGGCCTTGTGGTGCCATTGCAGCAGGCGCTGGGTGTTGGTGAAGGTGCCGTCCTTCTCCGTGTGCGCGGCGGCCGGGATGAAGAAGACCTCGGTTTGAATGTCCTGGGGGCGCACGCCGCCGCGGAGCACCTCGGGAGCGGAGCGCCAGAACTCAGCCGTCTCGGTGAGGGTGAGGTCGCTCACCACCAGCCACTCCAGCTTCTGCAATCCCTTGCGCTGGAGGGCGCCGTTCATCGAGCCCACCACGGGGTTCTCGCCCATGACGAAGTAGCCCTTCACCTGGCCGTCGGCCATGTTGGCCACCGTCGACATGTGCGAGTGATCACCCGTGAGCTTCGGTATCCAGTGGAAGCCCCACTCGTTCTTCTTCGTCGCGGCGCCGCCGTAGTACGCCTTGAGGAGCGAGACGATGTACTTGGGGAACTGGCTCCACCAGCCGCTGGCGGACTCGTTGTTGTGGATGTACTGGCCGAGCCGCTGCGCATCCGGCGCGTGCGGCATGGGGATGTAGCCGGGCAGCAGGTTGTAGAGAGTGGGGATGTCGCTGGAGCCCTGGATGGAGGCGTGGCCGCGCAGGGCCATGATGCCGCCGCCGGGCCGGCCGATGTTGCCGAGCAGCAACTGGACGATGGCGGCGGCGCGGATGTACTGCACGCCCACCGAGTGTTGCGTCCAGCCCACCGCGTAGCAGAAGGCGCTGGTGCGCTCGCGCCCCGAGTTGTCGCAGAGCGTCTTCGCCACCTTCAGGAACAGCTCCTTCGGCACGCCGCAGATGCGCGAGACGACGTCCGGCGTGTAGCGCGCGTAGTGGCGCTTGAGCACCTGGAAGACACAGCGCGGGTGCTGGAGCGTCTTGTCCCGGGGCACCTCGGTGATGTGTTTGCCGCGCACCTTGCCGTGACCACCGGCGCCCGGCTCGGCGAAGACCTCCTTGTGGCCCGCGGCGGGCACGACGCCATCCATGCCCTCGTACTGCCAGGTGTGCGGCCCGTACTTGCCCGTCTCCGGGTCATAGCCGCTGAAGAGCCCGCCGAGGTCCTCGGTGTCCTGGAAGTCCTCGCGGAGGATGGCGGGCGCGTTGGTGTAGTGGACGACGTAGTCGTGGAAGTAGCGCTCGTTCTCCAGGATGTAGTGGATGAGGCCGCCCAGGAACGCGATGTCCGAGCCCGCGCGCAGCGGCACGTACGTGTCCGCCATGGCGCTGGTGCGCGTGAAGCGCGGATCCACATGGATGAGCGTGGCGCCGCGCTCACGGGCCTCCATCACCCACTGGAAGCCCACCGGGTGACACTCGGCCATGTTGCTGCCCATGATGACGATGCAGTCCGCGTTCGCCAGATCCTGCTGGAACGTGGTGGCACCGCCCCGGCCGAACGAGATGCCCAGACCGGGCACCGTGGACGAGTGTCATATTCGGGCCTGGTTCTCCACCTGGACGATGCCGAGCCCGCCGGTGAAGAGCTTCTTGATGAGGTAGTTCTCCTCGTTGTCGAGCGTGGCACCGCCCAGGTGGGCAATCCCCAGGGTGCGGTTGAGCGTCTCCCCCTTGTCGTTGGTCGACTCCCAGGTGGAGTCACGCGCCTGCTTCACGCGCTCGGCGATCATGTCGAGCGCCTTGTGCAGGGGAATGCGTTCCCACTGCATGGAGCGGGGGCGCCGGTAGAGGACATCCGTTACACGGTGGCTGCCGGTGACGAGCTGGAAGGTGGCGGCGCCCTTGGGGCAGAGCCGGCCACGGGAGATGGGCGAGTCCTCATCGCCCTCGATGTCGAGAATCCTGCCGTCCTTGACGTAGACCTTCTGGCCACAGCCCACGGCGCAGTAGGGGCAGATGGAGCGGACGGTCTTGTCGGCCTGGACGGTGCGCGGCGCGAGCTGCTGGCTGCGCGTGGACATGGCCGTCTCACCGAGCGCGGTGGCGTCCTTGTTCCGGAGCTGACGCAGGAGTGGCCAGCGGGAGAACAGATCGAAGAGTCCCAAGACATGCCTCCGGAGCAGACGTGACTCCGAAAGCAAGGTGGGACTTCAGGGGCCGGGAAGCGAGGGGGAGCGCCCCTGTACCGCGGGCCCATCTCCCCTCGTCTCCCGGGCAACCAGCCAAGCTCGATTTCCCCTCGCCCTCCGGGAGAGGGACGGGGTGAGGGGGCCGGGAGTACCCGGGTTGTGCCGGCCGGCTTGCTGCCTCCCTGCGTACCACTGGGCTGTCGCCAATGGGCACGGATCGCAGTGTACGAGGCAGTATGCATTCGCGTGGAATCAGAGCCCGGCACGCACAAACGATTCAGGGCCAGAGTAGAATGGCGGTCCTCTCACCCTGGGCCCAATCAGAACGCATGGACGAGACGCTTTTCTCCTGGCTGCACTTGTCGGATCTCCATTTCGGTGAGCCGGGTTCGGCGACGCAAGCCGACAAGTCGCTCATCATGGGAGACCTCGTGAGGTCCCTTCCGCGAGCCATTGAGGAGGGCATGCCACGGCCGGACGTCATCCTGGTGACGGGGGACATCGCCTTTAGCGGCGCGGCGCTGAAGGAGACCGAGTACGAGGAGGCAGGAGAGTGGCTGGAGCGGGTGGCTGAAGCCTTGGGGCTGACCTCCCGCGAGGTATTCCTCGTTCCCGGCAACCATGACATCCAGCGTGCAACGGGGGAGTTGAAGGCCCAGGTGGAGAAGATCCGCAAAGGCAGGGTGCGGCTCGACAACGCTTTCACCCAGGACTCCTCGCGGGAACCGCTGCTCTCCCGGATGAGGCACTTCCTGGAATTCGCTCGCGGGTTCGCGCCGGACGCCGCCCCTTCCGAGGCCGCCCTGTCGAAGGGCCATCTAGATTGGAGCCATACCCGAGAGCAGCACGGGCTTCAAGTGGTGCTGGTCGGCTTGAATACGGCGATCCTGGCCAATGATGAAAGAGATGAGGGGCGGCTCCAACTGGGGAGTCGGCAACTCCAGAAGCTCAACACCACGGACCGGGCCCGTCAGCTGGTGCTCGCGCTATCGCACCATCCCCCCGGGTACATGAAGGATGCGGACAATGCCCGGCGCATCTCCAATCGTGCGCATGTGCACCTATACGGGCATGTCCATGAGGCGGACAACGTGTTGCTGCGCTCCGGCCACGGCGGCGAGTCCGTGCGCATCGTCGCCGGTTCCGTCCATGCGAGCGATGGAGGAGGCGCCGTTGCTTTCGGTTTCAGCTTCGGAGCGGTGATTCTCGCGCAGGGCGAAGACGCACTGCGCTTGAGGGTGTGGCCCTGGACCTACGTGGCGGCCGAGAATGACTTCAAGCTGGATCGCAACAGCGTGCCGCCTCGCATGGAGTATGCGGAACACCTGCTGGGGCCCGTCCTGCGGACCCCGCATGTTCCGCCGCGTCCTCCCGAGAAGCTCAATGCGTCCGTCATCCAAAAGCTCGCGGAGAACTTGAAGGCCCTCTGCGCCAGCGCTCCCGAGCGTCAGGCGGAGTTCCTCGATCGCGCGAAGGGCTTGAATCCGCCGCCGCCGAAGCTCCTCCTGGAGAGTGCCAGGCAGGGGGATTGGCATGCCCTCCTCTGGGCGCTGAACCAGCAGCAGCCCGGACTAGTGCGGGAACTGGTGCAGGAGTTCGACCTGCTGCGGGCTTGAGCCCGCTGGGGGATGCGCATGGCCACCGAGATCACCATCCACTGCATCAACGTGGGCTATCACCGTGTCTCCCACGGGGGCCAGCAGCGATTGGTGCGAGGCCTGCATCCCTCGGCCATGGTGGATTGCGGCTCCGGGCAGGCCATGCTCGCGACGCTGCTGGAGTCCGACCCCATGGCGCACGAGGAGCATGAGGCGCGCCTGCGCGCGGTGGGCGCGCACTTGTGGTCCCAGCTCGGGCTTTCCTCACCAGTGAGGGATGAGCTGGTGATCGTCAGCGATGATGACGACGTGCTTTCGTTGCCTTGGAACATACTGCGTGAGGACGAGCAGCGGCTCATCGACCGGGAGGTGGTGGTCCGGTGCAAGCACCCATCCTCGGTTCGCGAACGTCACCTCGTGAAGCGGCCTGCGTTGTTGATCGCGCTGCCGCCGCTGGAGTCGAAAGCCGCTACGCCCGAGTCCGGGGCATGGATGGCATTCCATGAGTCCCCCATATTGGACAACGCGCGCTTTCACTACGCGGAAACGGAGCAGGAGCTGCTCCACTTGCTGGGCAACCGGATGGACCTCGCCTATTTCCCCGTGAGTGCCCCATCCCAGACGAAGACGTCCCTGTCGTTGGCGGAGTACACCCTTCCCGCGCAGGCTCTTGAGCAGGCGTTGCAGCGCGGTCCACCCCAGATCCTCGTGCTGGGCGGGCCCGGCGTCCATGCCCTGCGCTTCTCGGGATGGCTGGGGTGGCTGGCCGCGCGCGTACCGTGCTTGGTGGTGGTGCCCGACTCCAAGGATGATGGCGACCAGGGCACGGGCGCGGGGGCTCGCCAATTCGTGAGCCGTCTGGTCCAGGATGGTGGTACCGCCGCGCGAACCTGCAACCGGCTCGCTCGTGAGCGTGCTTCCGCATGTGCCCCCCTTTGCATCAGTGGGGAGCATCCTCCGCTATGGGAGGGCGGCAAGCCCAGCTGGGATGATGGCTGGGAGGTCGAGCTGGATCGCACCTCCCAGGTGGGCCACGTCTTGGAGGAGATCCGGAAGCTGCAGAAGCGGGGAGGCGGTTGCCTCTTGCTGGTGTGGCATGGGCCGACCTCCGCCGGCATAGAGCGCCTTCATGGACGCTTCTTCAAGGCTTTCAACGAGCAATTGCTCGTGCACAAGGAGCTGTTCCTGGAGTGGTTCCATGCCAGCTCTCCCCGGGACGACGACTTCGCCGGCGCCTACATGGCCGCGCTCGGGGTGCAGTCGCTGCTGGAGCCACGCGAGGTGAACGCCTCGCTCGATCAGCGGCTGCCCGAGCGGAGCAACCAGGGCTTCACCCCGGTGCTCTACATGCATCACGGCGTGCTCAGCGCCAGCCTGTACCCGGCGCGGTTGGATGCCGTGGTCCTCCAGAGCTATCTCCAATGGTGGAGCCGGACCTTCGCCCCGGCCCGGCCCGCTCATTCCATCCTGCTCCTGTCACTGGCGATCACCACGCCCGCCGGTGCGGACTGGGTGGCGTCACTCCTGGGCGTGCTGAAGGATGTGCGCTTCAACCTGTCGCCAGGCACCCGACTCATATCCCTTCATTCCCTGGGCAACGTCGAGGAGGGCGATGTGGCCGACTTCCTGGAGAACAAGATGCCCCACAAGCTCACCCACCCGGACGACGTGAAGGCGGTGGCTCTGGAGATCATGGAGCGGACGAAGGGGGTGTACGAGGAAGTCATCCGTGAGCTGGAGCACCTGGATTACGACTGGTCCGCCGTGCGCGATGCTTGGCGCAGGCGGCAGAAGAAGGAGACACAGTGATGAACGAGGTATTGCCCAACAAGACCGGGCTCGCGGTCGCTCCCGATTGGTTCAAGGGGCGCGGGGCGCGCTCCTCCGCGCGGGACCTGGAGCAGGGCGCGCGCTTCTATCAGCTCGATGACTCTGTGCGCGTAGCGGTGAACACGGCGCTCGCGCTGGGCGAGCCCCTGCTGGTGACGGGCGAGCCGGGGACGGGCAAGACACAACTGGCCTACTACCTCGCCGAGAAGCTGGACTGTGGCCCAGTATTGCGCTTCCAGGTGAAGTCCACCGCGCAGGCCAATGATGTGCTCTATCAGTTCGATGCGGTGCGCTACTTCCACGCGGGCCGCGGGGAGGTGGGCACGGGGCTCGACCCCAGGGACTTCCGCGAGAAGGGCGTCCTCTGGAAGGCCATCGAATCGGATCGGCCCCGTGTGGTGCTCATCGACGAGATCGACAAAGCCCCTCGTGACTTCCCCAATGATCTGCTCCAGGCGTTGGATGAGTACCAGTGGACTGTCCTGGAGACGGGCGAGCACCAGCGGCTGCCATCGGACAAGTGGGACCTGCGGCCGGTGGTCATCATCACCAGCAATGAGGAGCACAAGCTTCCCGCCGCGTTCCTGCGCCGCTGCCTGCACTGCCATATTCCCTTCACCCCCAGGTTGCTGGCGCGCGCGGTGGCGGCGCGAGCCGAGGAGTTGGGCTCGCCCAGCCAGAGCTTCGTCGAGCTGGCGCTGAAGCGCTTCATGGAGGTGCGCGAGGTGGTGGTCCGAAAGCGTCCGAGCACGGCCGAAGCGCTGGTCTGGCTGCGGACGCTTCACGTGTTCGGCGTGGAGGAAGCGCAGCTCCATTCTGCACTGGAGGAGTTGCCCCACCTCGAAGCCCTGCTGAAGGAAGAGGAAGAGCGCGAATTGTTGAAGCGGAGGGGCTAGGCCATGGTTGCTCCGTCCGGCTCGAAGCCCACGGCAATGGGGAGTGGGCAACCCGCCCTCCTGAAGTCCTTCTTCGGGGTGCTGGAGGCGCGCTGGGCCCGGCTGCCCGAAAGCGAACGCGCTCCTGCTGGCATGGTCGAGCGCCTGCGGACCGAGGCCGCCTTGCGGCTGGACGGGCCCTGGTCGATGTTCCGTCTGCGCGAGGCGCTCCGAGCCTGCCTCGTCACCTCGCGCGCGCAGGATAGGGCCTTCGAGCAGGCCTTCATCGACTGCTTCGGCTCGCTCACTCCCGAGCAGTTGGCCCAGGAGTTCAACGGGCCCATGTCCCTCGAGGCGCTCCTTCAGGAACTGGCTCGTCCACCGGCGCGCGCGGGCGGTGAGCCACGGAGGACACCGCCAGAGAAGGAAGGGCGAGGTACCCGTCTCCTGGACCGGATTCGGAACCCGCGTTCGCCCAGCACGTGGCTCGTTCCGTGCGCCGTGCTCGCCTTCGTCTTCGTGGTGGTCGTGGTGGTCGTGGTGGTCGTGGTGGCGGCGGAGGTGTGGCCCGGCTCCCCTACGGAGGTGTGGCCCGGCTCCCCTACGGAGGTGTGGCCCGGCTCCCCTACGGAGGTGTGGCCCGGCTCCCCTACGGAGGTGTGGCCCGGCTCCCCTACGGAGGTGTGGCCCGGCTCCCGTAAAACCGATCCCGTAACGGAGACTACGCCGACGAACGGGGTGACGGTGCGGCCGAAGCCCATCGAAAAGGAGGGGCAGCCCCCGCCATTGGAGGAGGTCCTGGACGAATGGGCTCGGGACGCTGTGCCCCGTGAAGCCCTCCTTCGGGGCGAGTACAGGCTGGAGCACCAAGTGCTCTACCACATCCTCTTCTTTCTAATTGGGAATGTGCTCGTGTTGCTGGCGCTGTTTGCCTGGGTCTATCGCGGTCGGTGGCCTCCGCGGAAGGACTTCAAACTCTCCGGGGATGTGGCTGCCCACATGCCCTTCACGACTCAACACCCGGCCACTGGAAATGGCCCCGAGCCTCACCTGACCGAGGCGGAATTGGACCGGCTCGCCAGCGCGCTTTCCTGGACGCTCGGCCCTCTCCTGCGCCCTACTCTGGATGCGATGGCCAGCGTGAAGGCCACAGCGCGGCGGGGCGGCTTTCCCACCATTGTTCAGCGCAGGGAGCGGCGGCTGCGGAAGATCTTGGTGCTCGCCGACACGGGCACCGAGGTGCTGCGCGAGCGGCGTCTGGAGGTGGAACTGGCATCCGGCCTGGAACGGCGGGGCCTCCCCGTGGAGCTGATCCGCTGGAGGGGCTCTCTGCCCGGGTCCGTTTTAGAGGAGGCCTCCTGGAAGGAGATAGTGCTGCTCGTCGTCAGCGACGCACGGCATGTCACCGCATTGGAGTCCGAGCTGCAACGGCTCGTGGACTTCCCCCATAAGGTCTGGATCGATCCACGTGATCCAGCCGTTTGGGGCTCGGAGGCGAGCCGGATCTCCCAGCGAGTCCCACTCATCTCGGCAGACGCTAATGGCTGGGCTCGGCTCCAGCGTGTGTTGGACGGAGCGGAGGACGGGGGCGCGGAGCCATTGCCAGTGGTCTCCTTGCACGCTCGTGTTGAGGCCCGCGATCCGGGCGTGGCCGGGGACGCATTCACGCCCGCAGAGGCGCGGCGGTTGGAGGCCGCGCTCGGTCCGTTACTGCCCTGGGCGTGCGCGTTGGCCGCTCAACCCCTAGCGATGCCGGGCTGGTACGCGCACCGGCTCCGCCGCGAGCTGCGGGCCTGGGCCGAGGGCCCTGGCGGTGAGGCGAACCCTGGCATCCGTGTCAGCCTCGGCCTCTTGAGCCACCTCTCACTCGATCGGCTCCGTGCGCTTCCGGGCGTGCAGAGCATGGGCGAGCGGCTCGGCTTCTCCGAGTCCCTGGCGCGCTTCCTCGTCCAAGAGGTGATGGCCGTCCGTTGGCCGCGTCTGTATCGCCGGGCGCTGGAGTTCCACGAGACGATGCTGCTGGGCGCTCCCCAGCCATCAATGTCACTGGCCGAGCTGGAGCGCCAAGCTGTGCTCGCGATGATTCAGTGGCAGCTTGCGGTCCTGGACTACCGGGAGGCGGGCCGGGACGACAAGGTTCGGCGGCGGCAGGCGGACCTGAGGTTGATGGATGCCTCCCTGACGCTGCGCTCGCTCCAGCGCTCGCGGCTGCACGCCTGGGTACACTCTTTCATGCAAGGGGGGCGCCTGCCCCGGCCTGCGGACAAGGACATCCCTTGGCGGATGCGACCCTGGGTCCTCTCGGCGATGGCGGGAGCGGATCCCGATCCATGGACCCCTGTCACCACCGTGATGCTCAAAGTTGTTTATCCCGTGATGTTATCGTTCGCGCCGATCTTCTTGCTCTTTCCGCCACTGCACCAGCCTCCCTCCATTGTCCTCAAAGCTATTCCCCTTATATCGCTGCGGGACGCGGGCTGGCGCGATGGCGCGGATGGCAGGCACCTGTTTGTCCGGACCGAAAGCGGCGTGTCAGACCTGGGCAGGATGCCTGAGCTCCGGCTTGGTCAATCCCTGTACGTGACGTTGTCCGAGGCCCAAGGAAAGGCGAGCTGCGTCGATAGCAAGACCTACAGGAACCTGGGCTTCACGGTGCTCCGCTGCGCGCCGCCCATTCCCGGCCACAGGCAGGTGTTATTATACAGGCAGCCTGGGGAGCCACAACCGGCTCTCAGTGTCGTTGTGGCAACGGAAGAGCAGCTTCGCACCGAGGTGGGGAGGCGAGTGGCGCGGAGATTGTTGTCATCCTACTCAGTCGATTTGGTGCTTGTGCATTCCCTGACGGACAGCAGCACGCGCGACGCCGGCATTCGCTCAATACTCGAACGCGAGTTCCTTGGAACCCTCTCGCCAATCAATAACGAAATAACGGTGGAGCGGGCGGGATTGAAGTTGTCTCAGAATCTCATCGCCTTCACCGATCGCGTGTCAGGGAAGTTCCACGAGGAATCCGAGGTCTTCCAGAACTCGCGCTATACGTCGCACTGGGACGAGCGCGAGACCCTCACCCTGCAGCTCTTCGATCTTCCTCCTGCCGAGCTGACGCTCAAGGAGTTGATTTCCTCGCGGACGCCTCGTGCCGAGGGGGCGTCCATGACCTATTGGCCAGCGACCCATCCAGAATTGAGGCAATACTTCATCGCCCGGAGCCAAGCTCTGGCCAGGGTTTCGCTCACCTGCACCCTGCCGGACGGAGTTCCGACAACGTGCAAGCTCCTCGGGCGTTATTCAGATGGAGGCCATGATGGCGCCTTGCAGTACGAGGAGTTGATCGATTTCAAGGGGACAACCACACACTATCTGGCGAAAGGTAGATGGGACTTGTTGGCTAGCTGTGTCAGTGAAGGGGTTACCAACTTGTTCACGGAAGACATTCGTGAGGGCTCGGAGATTCGCGCCTCATGCCGACCACAGAGCGTCTCCGTGACTCTCTCCCTCCAAAAGGGTCAGAGCGCCCGGTTGAATGGAAGCCCGTTGGACGCGGGGGTGTTCCAGCCTGTTGAAGGCCGGAATCAACTCCAGGTGATGGGATGGTGCGGCTCTTCTTGGTCCTTCATATTCCAGGTGACGCCGGAGGGACGCATCGAGAGCAATCAATCCGAGGTGCTCAGGGCGACGACGCTCGCAGGTGGAGGCAGGGGGTGGGAGATTGTCGCGCCGGTCTTGGCGCCGGCTCCTGTTACGGTAGCTCTCGATATTCCACAAGCGGCACGGACGACACTGAAGCGCGTCAGCGTCACTGTGGGCGGAAAACGGCACACGGTGTCCGACCTGAACAACCCCAGCGTGTCCTTCGACGGGCTGGAGTGTGGGACTCACCCGGTCACTGTCCAGCTCACGCGGGCTGGCGTCCCATCGCAGGGGGAGGATCTCACGTTGGAGTGGAAGGTCATGGACCTCATCGTCACTCCGGAGTCCCGGCAGCATCAGATCAAGCTACCGAAGGGCTTCCTCTTTCTCGGTGACCTGCCGCCGTGGTTGCTGAATCGCCCGGACATTATGAGGCCGTCGCTGGGGTCTATTGGTTCGACAAGGCGCGGAAAGGTATGGTTTTTCCCAAACCACGGGGCGGATCCTCTCCACCTGAATACCTATTCTGAACATTCGCCGGATACGTTTGTGGTTGATACCCGGGCGTGGCCCGTCCTCACAGACATCCAGCCCTGGGCGGCACTGGGGTCGGGGCTGTTCCAGCGAGACAAACAAATCATCATCCGAGGCGTGGCAAGCATCGACGACGAGAGGATGACCTGGCGATTCGAGTCCAGAGCAAGACACTGGGTTGCCCAGGCACTGCGAAGCATGCTCGCGCTGCGCTGGTATAGGGGTAGGACGGGTCCAGATGGAGACGTCTTGCTCAAGAATTTATTGAGGGATTCTTCTGCCTTGGGGGCGGGTGCCTTGGCGGCAGATGCAAAACTCGTCGATAAGAGTCGCGATGGCTATTCTCAGCGCTTGTATGTGCTCGTTGAGAAAAATTACTTCGGCGGCCTAGAAGACATTCCGAGCGTGAGGAGCCTGCCCCAGCATGTGGAGATTCCAGCCATTTCAGAGAATGTTCCTCAGGACGATTCAACGCGGCCTGAATGGGTGGACAGGGCGTGGCCGGAGATGACGATGAGTACGGAATCCCAGATCGAAGCCTTGGGAATAGGCGTTGATCTCACCCATCCGAGACTGTCCAAGGCAGGTTCACTGGATGAACTGACGGCAGCGCTCATTCATGCGAGGGTGGATCTGCTGAGGAAATCTCAAGCGGTTCTTCCAAAAACCGTCGATTCCTATTGCTGGGAAAAATATCTGTTCAATCAGTTCGACTCCTCCGAGCCACTGTTCGAGTACTTGCTTTGGGTGGGAGATGACGCCACCTTCGTACGCCACTTGGTGTCCCGGGAGCAGTTGCAAGCACTGGCCATGAAGGAGTGCGGGCGCGCGGCGATGGAGGCCAAATAACCTGAGGGCTCCATCTCCCCTCGTCTCCCGGGCAACCAGCCAGGCGTGATTCCTAGAGAACGCCCACCACCTCACCGCGGGAGAGGAACTCGCCCTTGACGGTGTAGCCCGAGTACCACGAGGTGATGTTGGTGCCGTTCTTGTCCACCTGGATGTGGGTGTTGGGACCGGTGACGGCGCCGGTCCCGCCGACGTCGCCGAGCTGGCACCGGTCACACGTCTTGTCGTACGAGGCGGCGGTCTTGATGAAGTGCCAGAGCCGGAGCACCCGGCCATCCGAGAGGGGGGTCGTCACGGCGTTGTGGTTGCCGCTGCCGTTGCCGTTGCAGACGATGCCGGTGGTCCGGATGGTGAAATTCCAGGTCCTGACTCCGGAGATCGGTGCCTCGAGCGTGTCCACGCCGCAGTTCCCGCTGAGGTCCACCGCGCCGTGGAACGCGCCGCTCGAATAGTACGTGGTGGCCGTCACCGTACCGGGGTGGGGCGCCACCACATCGAGCGCGACCGCCGCCGTGGGAATGAGCGCCAGGGAAGCCAGTGCCGCCAGGGTCTTCTTCATGGTCGTGTCCCTCATGGGTCAGATGTGGCCAACCGTCTCGTCGAAGCTGAGGAACTCGCCCCGGGTGGTGTAGCCCGAATACCAGGAGGTGACGTGGGTGCCGTGCTTGTCCAACTGGAGGTGGACGCCGGGGCCATTGCTATGGACACCGCCGACGAGGCCGAGGACGCAGTTGCCTTCGCAGGTGCGGTCGTACGACTTGTCGTTCTTGATGAAGTGCCGGATGCGGAAGACCAGGCCGTCCCCGAAGCCGTGCTTCGCCTCGTTCACGAGGCCGCTGCCGCTGCCGGTGCAGACGGTGCTGGTGGTCTGGATGGTGACGTTCCAGTAGCCCGGGAAGGGCGCGCGGACGGGATCGTCGCACTGGCCGGCGATATCCACCGAGCCGTGGAACGAGCCGCTCGAGTAGTACGTGGTGGCCGTCACCGTGCCGTCGATGGGCGAGCCCACCCGGGTCGTCGCCGTGGCCGTGGGAATGAGCGCCAGGGACGCCAGCGCCGCGAGGGAACGCTTCAGGGAGTGATGCATGGTGTTTTCCTTTCGTGCCACGGGCCGGGAGCGGAACCGGACGGCTCCACTCCCTGGCCCGGTACCGGGCTCGACACGGCCCGCTCGAATCAGTCGAGGACGCCGAGCGTCTCGGTGCGGTCCACGGCCTCGCCCTTGGTGGTGTAGCCGGAGTACCAGGAGGTGTCGTAGGTGCCGCTCTTGGTCTGCTGCATGTGCGTGTGGGCGCCGGTGG
This sequence comes from Archangium sp. Cb G35, assembly GCF_001896145.1. NCBI lineage: Bacteria > Pseudomonadati > Myxococcota > Myxococcia > Myxococcales > Archangiaceae > Archangium > Archangium sp. Cb G35. Next base: position 22,965 of record NZ_MPOI01000020.1, on the reverse strand, counting down.
AGTTACCCGTGGAGCCCTCGTCGCCGACCTGGCAGCGGTCGCACGTCTTGTCCACCGAGGCGGCCGTCTTGTTGAAGTGCCAGATGCGGAAGACCCAACCGTCCGCCCAGGTGTGCTTCGCCTCGTTCTGGTTGCCGCTGCCGTTGCCCGAGTTGCAGTAGTGGGTGGTGGTGTTGATGGTCACGTTCCAGTAGACCGAGCCCACCACGCCCGTCTCCACGCCCCAGTAGTTGCAGGTGCCGCTGGAGACGTCGATCGCTCCGTGGAACGAGCCGCTCGAATAGTACGTGGTGGTGGTGACCGTGCTGGGGTACGGCGCCTTGACGGTGTGCGCCGTCACGGCCGCGGGAACGAATGCAAGGGAGGCCAGGGCCGCCAGGGACAGCTTCATCGTGTTACGCATCGTTTCTTCCTCTCGAGCCGTGTCACGGCCCTCGTGAGGGGGGGTGGACGTCTACGGAACCTGTTGCATCCGCTGCTTCTCCCTCAGGATCAGGCTCCACTCCTGAAGGTCCAGGCTGAGGACTCGAATCCACGCGTCGATCTCCGGGGCCAGGCTGGGGTCGGTGCTCCGCAGCCGTTGCAGCTCGGGAATCGCTCCGATGAAGCCCAGCTGGGCGATGCTCTGCAGCAGGGCCTTGCGCACCCCGGCATCCGGCTCATCGCGGAACATGGCGAGCACGGACTGCCGGGCACTGGCCATCTGCTCCGCGGGCACTCCGCCCAGTGCGAGGGCCGCCGCCTTGCGCACCTCGGCGTCCTCGCTGCGCAGCAGGGATTGAATCTTCCCGGCCGAGCCCGCGCTGATCATCTGCGTGTCCATGTTGCCGAGAATCCTGGCCGTGACCTTGGGGTCCGTGGCGGCGGTGGCGGCCGACACCGCGGCGTCCGAGGCCGGGCCGTGGTAGCCCGCGTAGACCTGCTGGATGTCCTCGACGATGTTGGTGGCCACTTCCTGGCGCACCTCGGGGGAGGCGTCGCGCACCAGCTTCTCGTACGCGCCGTCCGTGCTCTCCAGGGCGCTGGTGCGGCGCATGGAGCGCACGGCGGCGGCGCGCAGGGCCGGATCTCGCTCCTCCATGGCCCGCCTGGCCACGGCCTTGATGGCCTCGGGGTCCGCCCCGCGCTCGGTGCGCGCCACCAGGGCGGCCGCGAGGTGCTCGGACATGACCGGGTCCGTCTCCCGCTCGAACGCGGCCCGGAGCTCGCTGTCGGGCAGGGTGACGGCGGACTCGCGCAGCAGCGTCCGCATGTACTTCTTGTACGCCTCGGAGTTCGACTTGAGCCCCTGGCGGATGGAGTCCAGCAGGCCCTCGACCGAGCAGTGCTCACCCTGGAGCTCGGGGCCCGGGGCCACCACCTGGGCGGCGGCCGCGCGAGGCATCAGCGCGCAGAGCGTGAGGGCGAGCAGGAGGGGGCGGGAAGTGATGGAGGTGGTGCGTGTCATGGGCGTTCCCGGGCTCACTCGTGGCGGTCGAGGCAGTTGAAGGGATCCTGGTTGGGCAGGCTGTTGTAGACCCGCACGAAGTCCAGGGCGCCGCTCGCGTAGATGCGCTCGAAGTCCTGGTAGATGCCCTGGAAGCGCGGATCCATCGTGGCCATGTTCGCCATGACGGGCAGGGCGCGCTTGCCGGCGGTACGAGCGGAGAAGCGGAAGAGGGCCCACTTCACGCACAGCGACTGCTCGGTCTCGAAGGTCTTGGAGAACAGGTCCAACACCTTCGCCTTGTCGTGGGACAGCGAGAGGTTGTGTGCCGCCGCGTCGCGGCCGTCCACGTTGCCCTCGCCGACCAGAATCTTCGCGAAGCGCTCGGTCTCCTCCGGGCCGAGCAGCGGCGCGGCGTGCATGGGCATCATCTGTCCCAGGTAGCGGATCTGCTCGTCGGGCGACTGGGCGCCGATGGTGAGCAGCTTGTCCATGTAGGAGCCGATGTCCGCGTTCTGCTTGAACTCGCGCTTCATGACGCGCGCGATGGTGCGCGCCGCGGCCCAGCCGGCCTCGCCGGACACGGGGTCGTTGGCGAAGGTGGTGAGCTTGTCCAGCGCCGCCGGCGCCAGCCGCTTCTGCGTGTCCAGCGCGGAGAGGATGCCGGCGCGCCGCTCGGAGGGAATGGCGTTGTCCAGGCCCATGTCCAGGAGCTTCGTGGCCACCTGGGGCTGGTGGACGGCCTCGGAGTCCCGCACCGCCATCAGGTACACCCCGAAAGGCCTGCCCTGGGCGTCCAGCGACCAGCTCAGCACCTCGAGTGCATTCGCCGGGTCCTTCCCGATGAGCTCCGTGAGGCGCTCCTTCAGGAAGTCCCGGACGAGCCCATCCCGTGAGTTGAGCAGGGGCTCGGCCCACTGGCGGAAGTTGTGGAGCGTCACCCCCTGGTTGAAGCGCTCCAAATCCTTCCAGCAGGTGGTGGTCTCGAAGCGCGGGGCCTTGGCCTCCTCACCCGGGAGCGAGGGCATACCCGTGGGGCCGGGGGCGCCCGTCTTCCGGGCCGGGCCCTGCTTCGCGGACGCCTGCGCGGCGGCGGGGCCCGTCTCCCCCGGCCCTTCCTTCGCCTCTCCTCCGCGGCCGATCAGCGCCACACCGGCAAGCAGGGCGGCGAGGCCAGCTCCAGCGGCGAGCAGCGGCTTGCGCCGGCCGGAGGGGCCTGGAGGGGAAGACGAGGGAGGCGGCGGAGAAGTGGGAGTCATGGCGGTGGGCCCGGTCGGGGGTTCCATCTCTAGAGAGACCCCGGACTTCACCGCCATCTCACAAAAAAAATTAAAACGAGAATTACACGGGAATACCCGTGCGAGGCTCAGTCGAGGACGCCGAGGGTCTCGGTGCGGGTCACGGCCTCACCGCGGGTGGTGTAGCCGGAGTACCAGGAGGTGTCCTTGGTGCCGTTCTTCTCCTGCATGAGGTGGGCGTGGGGGCCGGTGGCCTGGCCGGTGCCGCCTTCATTGCCCACCTGGCAGCGGTCGCACGTGCGGTCATACGAGTCGCTGGTCTTGATGAAGTGCTTCTGGTGGAACTTCCAGCCGTCCGCCCAGGTGTGCACCGCCATGTTGGCGTTCTCGTAGCCGTTGCCGTTGCAGACGACGCCGGAGGTGTTGATGGTCACGTTCCAGTGGACCGAGCCCACCACGGCCGTCTCGGCGCCCCAGTAGTTGCAGCGGCCGCTGGAGACGTCGATGGCGCCGTGGTAGCCGCCGCTCGGGTAGTACGTGAGGGCGGTGATGGTGCCGGGGAAGGGCGACTTGACGGTGTGGGCCGTCACGGCCGCGGGAACGAGCGCCAGGGACGCCAGCGCGGCGGCCAGGGTCATCTTCATCGTGTTACGCATCGTGTTTCCTTTCGAGCCGGGGGACCGGCTCGCGTGGGGGGACAGCACTCAGAAGAGGGGTTGGCCGCGCCGCCATCCCAGAAAACAGGCGGGCCGTGGGATGTCTGGCTTTGAAGGAGGTGCTCAGTCCAGCACGCCCACGAGCTCGCCCAGCGAGAGGGCCTCGCCCACGGTGGAGTAGCCAGCGTACCAGGAGGTGTCCTTGGTGCCGGACTTGTCGCGCTGCAGGTGCAGGGAGTTGGCGGGAATGCCCTTGTCTCCGGCCGCGCCGATGTTGCAGCGGTCGCACGTGCGGTCATACGTCTGGCCCGTCTTGTTGAAGTCCATCAGGCGGAAGGTGAAGCCGTCGGCGAAGGTGTGTCTCGCCACGTTCTGCGGGCCGGTCATGGCCGTGTTGCAGAGGGTGCTGGGGGTGTTGATGACCACGTTCCACGCCAGCGAGCCGGCGACACCCGTGGTGATGGGCGTGGTACCGCACGTGCCGCCGTCGATGTCCACGGCGCCGTGGTACGCGCCGCTCGAGGAGTAGGTGGTGGCCGCCACGGTGCCGGCCAGCGGGGCGCCGACGTTGCGCGCGGCGGGGGAGGCGGCGGGGACGAGCGCGGCCAGCGCGGCGAGCGCACACAGGGACTTCATCGTTCGAGGCATGGCGGGGTCCTCCCGGGCCGTGCCTGCCGCCCGGGTCATGGCTGTGAAGAAGGGGGGAGGAGACGGGCTGGGAGGCCCCGGACAGGCGCGCCTCCCAGTGCACACGAGGCCCGGACAGGCCTGGTTACTACTGGTTACGTGGCGATGTTTCCGACGGTCTCGCCGCGGCTGAGGAACTCACCCCTGGTGGTGGTGCCGTCGTACCAGCCGGTGAGGTTGCTGCCGTTGCGGTCGACCTGCATGTGGGTGTGGGGGCCGGTGACGTTGCCCGTGCCGCCCTCGTCGCCGATCTGGCAGCGGTCGCACGTCTTGTCCACCGAGGCGCCGGTCTTGAGGAAGTGCCACTGGCGGAGGATCTTGCCGTTGGCGAAGGTGTGCTTCACCTCGTTCTGGTTGCCGCTGCCGTTGCCGTAGCACACGGTGCCGGTGGTGCGGATGGTCACGTTCCAGTAGTAGGAGCCGTACGCGCCCGTCTCCACGCCCCAGTAGCCGCAGGCGTTGGCGCTGGAGATGTCCACCGCGCCGTGGAAGCTGCCGCTGGAGTAGTACGTGGTGGCCGTCACGGTGCCCGGGAAGGGCGAGCCGACCCGGACGTCGGCGGTCGCGGCCGCGGGGATGAACGCCAGGGAAGCCAGGACTGCCAGCGTCGTCTTCATCGTCTTACGCATCGTTGTTCCTCTGGACCGGTGGACCGGCCCCAGTGGGGGGGGGGTGTTCGCTACCGAGCCTGTTGCTGCCGCTGCTTCTCCCTCAGGATCAGGCTCCAATCCTGGTGGTTCATGTTGAGGACTCGAATCCAGCTGTCGATCTCCGACGTCATGCTCGGGTCGACAGCGCGCAACCGCTGGAGCTCGGGCACCGCGCCGGAGAAGCCGAGCCGGGCGATGCTCTGGAGGATGGCCTTGCGGACGGTGGGGTCCTTCTCGTCGCGGTACATGCCGGTCAGCGACTGACGGGCGTTGGCCATCTCCGCCACGGGCACGCCGCCGAGCGCGGTGGACGCCGCGGCGCGGACCTCGGCGGAGTCGCTGCCCAGCAGCCGCTCGAGCTTGCGCGCCGAGTCGGAGCTGATCTCCCCCGTCATGAGCTGGCCGAGCACCTTCGCCGTCACCTTCGGGTCGTCCGAGGCCGCGGCCGCCGACACCGCGGTATCCGCCGCCGGGCCATGGTGCCCGCCGTAGACGTAATGGGTGTCCTCGACGAGGTTGGTCGCCGCTTCCATGCGCACCTCGGGCGAGGGATCTCTCACCAGGCGCTCGAACATCTCCCCGCTGCGCCCCAGCGCGCCGGTGCGGCGCATGGCGCGGACCGTGGCGGCGCGCAGGCCAGGGTCCCGGTCCTCCAGCGCCCGCTTCGCCACCACCTGGAAGGCATCGTCCTCCAGGCCGCGCTCGGTGCGCGCCACCAGGGCCGCCGCCAGGTGCTCCACCATCACGGGGTCGTACTCGCGCTCGAAGGCGGCCTGGAGCTCGGCGCGCGGCAGGTTGACGGCGGACTCGCGCAGCAGCGTGCGCAGGTAGAGCTTGTAGGCCTCGGACTTGGACTTCATCCCGCGGCGGATGGAGTCCATCAGCCCCTCGACCGAGCACGTCGTGGGCTGGAGGGCGGGGGCCTCGCTCGAGGCGGACTGCTGCGCGGAAGCCAGGGCCGGCGCGAGCAGGCACACGGTGAGCGTCAGGGTGGGGAGCACGTTCATACGAAGGAAGGCGCGTGTCATGGGTGGGCTCCGGAGCTCATTCCTCGTGGCGGTCCAGGCAGCCGAAGGGATCGTCCGTGGGCAGGGAGAACCAGATGCGGTCGAAGTCGACGATGCCGCTGGCGTAGAGCTTCTCGAACTCCTGGTAGATGCCCTGGAAGCGCGGGTCCGTCATGGCCATGTCCGCCATGACCGGGAGCGCGTCCTTGCCCGCGGTGCGCGCCGCGAAGCGGAACAGGGCCCAGCGCACGCAGAGGTCCTTCTCGATTTGGAAGTTCTTGCCGTAGAGCTCCAGCGCCTGGGCCTTGTCCTCGGACATGGACAGCTCGTGCGCGGCCATCATGCGGACGTCCTCGCTGCCCTCGGTGGCCAGCAGCTTGCCGAGCCGCTCCGTGGCCTTCGTGTCGAGCGGCGCATCGGCGTCCATCCCCATCTCGGCCGCGAGGTAGCGCACCTGCTCGTCCGCCGACTGGCTGCTGATGGTGAGGAGCTTGTCGAGGTAGGGCTTGAAGTTGCCGGACTTCTTGTAGTCCTCCTTCATCACCCGGCCGATGGCGCGCGTGGTGACCCAGCCGGCCTCGCCCGAGGCGGCGTCCTGCGCGAAGGTGGCCAGCTTGTCGAGCGCCGCCGGCTCCAGCCGGGGCATGCGCTGCAGCTCGTCCAGGAAGCCCGCGCGCCGCCCCAGGTCCAGCTTCTCGTCGAGCCCGAGCTCGGTGAGCCGCGAGGCCATCTTGGGCAGGGCCTTGGAGCCCCGCAGGCCGCCCATGAACAGCTTGAACTCCGCGGGCGAGGCGTCGAGCGCCCAGTCGAGCACTTCACCGGCCCGGCCCGCGTCATCGCCGATGAGCTCGGCCAGGCGGCCCTTGAGATAGTCGAGGACGAGCGGATCCTTCACGGCCAGCAGCGGCCCGGCCCAGTCGCGGAACGTCTCCAGCGTCACCGACTCGTTGAAGCGCTCCAGGTCCTCCCAGCAGACGGTGCTGTTGAACTGCTTGGGCTTGGACTCGGCCTGCGCGGGTCCGCCCTGCGCGTTCCCGGCCTTCGAGGCGGCGGGGCCGTTGGACGAGGGCGGGGGGGCCTCGGCCTGGGAGGACTCGGGCTGGCCGCCCTCCGCGGACGAGCCACGGGAGAGGAGCGCCACCGCCGCCAGCAGGGCCACTGCACCGAGCGCGATCGCGATCTTCGGGCCGCGGCGGGCCGTGTCATTCACCGGGAGGGACGCGGAGCGATGGGGGGATTCTGGAGTCATGGGTCCTTATCTGGAAGAGGCCCTGAAGCCTCGCGCATCCCAAAAAAGTGAAAAATCCAGGTAAAACGGAAGTCACTGGAAGTGAATGAGGCCGGATTCCAGGGGGTTACGCGCCGGGGAGAGGGGGAGGGGGAAGGGCGGGCCGTGATAATTCAGGGGAAATTCAGGAGCCCCATGCACACGAGACGTTTCCGACTGGAGGAGGGCGGACCGAAGCGGCTCGAGCTCTCCTGGCGAGGCCACTACGAGGAGCTGCGGGCCACGGTGGACGGCGTGCAGGTGGGCCAGAGCCTGGGGAAGAGTGCCCTGCGTCACGGTGAGCTCTGGGGCCTCCCGGATGGGAGCCGGCTCGGGGTGAGGCTGCACCAGGGCGGGTTGCAGCTGCTGCTCGTCGAGCACGAGGGACGGCCGGTGCCGGGCTCGCAGGGGAACCCCATGACGTGGGTGAGGGGCGCGGCCTACAGCCTGCTGCTGGCGTGCTTCGTCCACCTGCTGCGGGATGACGTGTTGCTGCGGGTGGCGGCGGAGGAGACGGGAGCGGAGCGGGGGGTGTTCCCCTTCGTGCTGAGCGGGGCCATCGGGCTCGCCGGGCTCGTCACGCTGCGCGCCCCGGGAGTGGGGTTGATCGCCGCGGCCCTGCTGCTTCCCCTCAAGGCCCTGGCGGCGGGGGTGCGGCTGACGGGGGCGGGCTTCCAGTTCGGCCCGATGGACGTGGTGCTGTGGTCGCTCGTGTTCCTGTACCCCGTGCTGTCGGCGCTCTACATGCTGAAGCGCGCGCCGACGGTGGAGGGCACCCGGCGCTCGGAGGCGTGAGGGAGACGCCGCTCAGCCCTTGCGCCACACCTCGCTGGCGAGCAGCGCGCGGGCGGCGAGGAAGCCACACAGCCCGTGCACGCCGGGCCCCGGAGGCGTGGAGGAGGTCCCGAGTCAGTCGGTCAGATATGACAGGTACCACTCTCGATCGGTGTCGCTCTTGGGGGGCGCGAACCTTGCCTTCCAGCGGAGAGCACGTAGCACGTCCTTCACCGTTCCCGGGTCCAGACCGAGCTGGCCTGATGCCGAGCGTATCACTCCCAGCGTGGCGTGGAGTTCAAGGGACGGGTACAGCATTTGGAAGATCCTGCGCACCTTCCCGTCATCTGAAAGCAGCGGTAGCCCGAGTGTTCCGGCCATGGCTACGGCGCGTGCATCAACATCGGTGAGGTGGGCTGCCGCGTCGACAAAGGCATCAACGAACGCATCCCCCATGAGTTCCGAGGGATGCAAGGTGCAGAGCCCTGCCTGCTCTAGTGGGCTCCAATCGGCGGGCACCCAAGTGGGCTGCCCCTCCTCGTCCAGCGGACCGCGGAGACGCTGAGCCTCCTGCCTTACCTCGGGGAGGACGAACAGCGTCCAATCCATCGCGCGGAGGAAATCGATGGCTCGCCCCGTTGCCAGCAGGTTGATGGCCGAGCACGCATCGATGACGACGTGTTTCGTCGGCATCGCCTACCCCGCGTTCCGGGCGTTGAGGACGTCTTCGCCGAGGTCCAGAACGAGCTCTCCGCCCTCGGTAGCCTCCACTTGGCGTGCGAGGTACAGCTCGCGCGCCGTGATCCGATCACAATGCAGGTAGTTCGCGAGTTCTCCTTCGGAGAGCAGCTCCTGCGCATAGGCCTCCAGGGCCAGCCTTTCGTAACGTTGGGGAAGCCATCGCTCGGCGTTCTCCCGGGCAGGCTTCAATCCCATTTGTTTCTGAGCGGCCTGCGGGCGGAAATTTCGCTGAACCAATTTCCGGTACGTTCCTGCCGACAGAAGTTGCAGTTCCTCCAAACGCAGTGTCATGGCCTGAAAGGACACGGCGTAGAAGCGGGCCATAGCGATGAGGTCTGCGGCGGAGAAGTGGGCTCCCTTGTCCCTCAAATGCTCGGCGAAGCGGCGCCTCACTCCAGTAGCGGGCATGAGGAACTCGGCGGCTAGGGTCTCACTGAATATTTCGGAAGGATCGAGCCGACCCTCGAACTTCGCGGGCAGCACATCCCCAGCTTCGCGGTCGCGTAGGAAATGCCCCAACTCATGGACTAGGGACCACCGTCTGCGCTCCCGGAGTTGAAGTCGGTTGAGCGCGACGCAAGCGCCCAGCGTGTCACTCCAAAGGAAGATGGCGGCGACTTCCGAGGGGAGCGGAAGCTGGAAGATGCGCAGACCTGCTTCCAACTCCAGGAGGGACTCGAGTGCGAGCACGGGCCCATCACCGAGATCAAGGTGCCTGCGCAGGAACGCAGCGGCATCCTGCGCTGCAAGACGAGGCTCCAACCCAGTGGGTGATTGGGAGGCGCGATATGCGGTGATGGCCTCGAGAGGTGCCGGGGTTCGGGTGACGGAGAGTACCTGCTCCAACTCAACGTACTTCCTTCCGAGCGCTTTGAGGCGCTCGACGGCTTCTTCCACCGCGTCGCTTCGTGCTTGACGCGGCGCCATCCTGAACCTGGGGGATGCGTCCGCAACGACCGTGTGCTCACGGAGCAGTTCGTTCACGGAAATGGAGAGTTCCTGCGCGAGCTTGAGTAGCTCCGCGTTGGTGGGACGCCTCTCCCCCTTTTCCATGGCCACCAACGTTGTGCGTGCAACGCCGATGCTCTTCGCCAGTTGCTCTTGCGTCTGGTTCAGTCGTTTGCGCGCCTGGGCGATTCGCTCACCAAGTAGCTCGGAAGAGATCATGGTTGGCCTGCTTGGTGATGTGCTGGCGTGGTCGCCTGGGGAGGCTACGCGGACGCTGCTGCTCGTAGAACGAAAGCACCTCGGCGGCGTGGCGCTGGAAAAGGGATAGAACCTGTTCTTGTGCCTCTTCGCGGGATAATTGCGGAGTCTCTCGCCGGAGGTACTCCACTGCGTGGTCGACAGTTCGCGCATTGCCGACCAAGTCCTCGTAACGGGTCATCTTGGCGAAGCGCCGTGCCTGCGCTTCGAAGGCACTTACCTGGTACTGCCCACTTCTTCGCGTAGATCGACACCGATAGTAGGTGGGGTCTGATTGCCCCAAGACGGAATAGAGCGATGCACGTCGCAACAGGCAGGAAGTGCATACTCCGCAATGCTCGTTGAGGTCGCGCTTGTTTCGCTCCGTTTCATCGCACGAGTTCGATATGCGAGCCAGGCGCGTCAGATCAGCGCCGACCCGGCGACACAATGCACCTTTGGTACTCAGGAGGAAGGGTGCTTCCAACCTTAGGTGCTTCTCGAGCAAGCTCTCCAGGATGCTCTCAAGTTGTATCAGCGTGTAGGGATGCATCGCATGCGTATTCTGGGCGCCAGTTTGCGCCGCATTCATTGGAAGATTGAGTGCCCCCACGCCGCACTCGTATGTAGCTACTGTGTTGATCCCCAGCGCGTCGGCAGCAACTGCTGCGGCACTCAGAAACAGAAAGCCACGGGTCCGATTGGGAGTTTCAAGCTTCAACGGGCCTTGCCCGGTGCGCAGTTGGTGACGGAAGCCAATCCATCGATGCTGCAAATTCCGCAGCTTCAGAACCGAAAGGGTCTCCTTCAGGAAATGCTCGCGCACAGAGGTGCCGAGGGAAGACAGCAAGTAGAGCGGGCGGCCTCGTTCCTGGAGGCGAGTATAGGCGCCTGCGACAGAGTCCAATCCACCGCTGAACAGCGCGACCTCTTCTGCTCCGTCCAGGCGCTCAATGCTCCAGTCGAGTTGCTGCGGAGCGCATATCTGGGAGCGAGTCAACGTCAGAGTCCACTGGTCATCGGTCAACCAATGGAGGAACTTCTCCAAGGCAGGACGTACCCCGTTCAAATGCCCTGGTTCTGCAACGCCCACCTCCAGCTCGATTCTCCGAGGCCGGCCGTGGTGCTGTGACGCCTGGTCTCCATCAACGCTGCGTGGAGCGATCCGATCGACGTGGTGGACGGCGGTTGCTACATGAAGAAGGTCGCGCGCTATGGGGCGGAGCTGTCCCAACCAAGTGAGCGGCTCATGCTCCAGCCGTATCCGTCCCAACCGGCGAGGCTTTCCTTCCGATGGATGCATGAGGACTTCGCCGAAGCTGCCTACGGTATATCGGAAGGTGCTCATGCTGGACCTCACAGGAGATTTTCGCCGTACAGGTCCACTTCGCTCCGGAACTTCGAGGCGAGGCCCAGCCGCTTGAAGTTTGGATTCCGCACCATCAGGGCCGCAGTGGTATCGATCAGTTGCGCTAGGTGACTCTCAAGCTCCTGCACGTCAAGCTGGATGCCTCTCTTATTGAGCCGCTCAGCCACTCCTCCCCGAGCTTCAATGATCGCGGAGTTGATGGCGCTCATGACGAAGCAACGGAGGACGTACTGCTCGTCTCGGATCCCCAATCCACAGGCACGGATGGCTTCCTGGCAGAGGAGTTCGTCCTTCCAGTCCTTGCCGTATTGCTCGCGCACGCGGCTCAAAGCGGACCGGTGGATGTGGGCGAAGTCCTCGAACCACGCTTGGCGCTCGTCACCAGCTTGGGATGCGAGACACCTCAGCGTCATGTGAAGGGATGCAACACCTCCGTCAAGGAGGTGGTTGAGCCCTTCAGCAATGGGGAGGAGTTCAGGCTCCTTGCCGCACGCTGTACGCACGAGGCTTTGTGCCGCTCCGCGCAGGGGCGGTGACAGGGTCGTGAAGATGTCCCGGTCCGGCATGGCTCCCTCCTGAGGGATATGGCTCCACCGAGCCCTTTCGACAAAGTCAGATCTAATGATCTGGCGAGCAGATTTCAAGTCGACATTGTCAAGCCGGTGGCGCTCATGATGGCTTTCAGCCAACTACCTGAAATCACGAGCTTTTTTGTCTCGTCGCTTCTGGTGCTACAGGCTCGTTGCCTGCTGATGCTCTGTCCGATGTACCAAGGTGTGCAGGACCGTCAATTTTCCGGTCACACGACTTTCTGGTCGAGACAGGGCGGAGCGCTAACCACGTGACTCATGCAATGAGCCGGAGGTGGTGTACGGCCTGCGGTTGGTTCTGACGTCCTTCAAATCGGTCGGCCCTCTCGAATCGGTCGGCCCTCAGCCCTTGCGCCACACCTCGCTGGCGAGCAGCGCGCGGGCGGCGAGGAAGCCACACAGCCCGTGCACGCCGGGCCCCGGAGGCGTGGAGGCCGAGCACAGATAGAGGCGCGGATCCGGCGTGGCGTAGGGGACGAGCCGGGCCACGGGCCGGGCGAAGAGCTGTGCGCCCTCCATGGCGCCGCCGGAGATGTCACCGCCGATGAAGTTGGGGTTGTAGGCCTCGTACTGCGCGGGCGAGCGCGTGTGCCGGGCGAGGATGCGTGCGCGGAAGCCGGGAGCGCTGCGCTCCACCTGGGCTTCGATGCGCTCCGTCATGTCCTCGGTGCAGCCGTTGGGGACGTGGCAGTACGCCCAGCCGGTGTGCTGGCCCGAGGGGGCGCGGCTCGGGTCGAAGAGCGTGTGCTGGGCGAGCAGCACGTAGGGGCGCTCGGGAATCTCCCCGCGAGAGACGGCGGCCTCGCTGGCGGAGATCTCCTCCAGGGTGCCGCCGAGGTGCACGGTGCCGGCGCGGGCACACGCGGGGGCGCGCCAGGGAATGGGGCCGGAGAGGGCCCAGTCCACCTTGAAGACACCGGGCCCGTAGCGGAAGCGCTGGAGCTTCTCCACGTAGGACGGAGGCAGCCGGTGGCCGGCGAGCTTCACGAGCTGCCGGGGCGTCACGTCGAGCAGCACGGCGCGCGAGCGGGGCAGCTCGTCCACGTTGAGCACGCGGTGGCCCGTCTCCACCTCGCCGCCGAGCGCGCGCAGGTAGCTGACGAGCGCGTCCACGAGCTTCTGCGTGCCACCGCGGGGAAAGGGCCAGCCCACGGCGTGGCCGGAGGCGAGCAGGAGAATCCCGAAGGCGGAGGTGAAGGGCTTCTCCAGGGCGGAGAAGGAGTGGGCGGCGGAGCCGGCGAAGAGGGCGCGCGCCAGAGGCCCGTGGAAGGCATGCGAGGCGAGCGAGTGCGCGGGGCGCAGGGCGCGCAGGCCGAAGCGGGCGAGGCGGAAGGGGCGGCGGGGGATGCGCAGCGGGTCGCCGAGCTGGGCCATGACGTCGTCGAAGGCACGCACCATGGGGCGCATCCACTTCACATAGCGCTCGGCGTCGGGGCCGAGCCCCTGGGCGGTGGCCTCGAGGGAGCGCTCGAGGACGGCGGCGGTGCCGTTGTCGAGCGGGTGGGCGAGGGCGGCCTCGGGGTGGACCCATTCGAGGCCATGGGCGGCGAGGGGCAACTGGCGGAAGAAGGGCGAGGCGGCGGCGAGCGGGTGGATGGCGGAGCAGATGTCGTGGACGAAGCCGGGGAGGGTGAGCTCGGCCGAGCGGGCGCCACCGCCGGGCGTGGGGCCGGCCTCGAAGACACGCACGGAGCGGCCCGCGCGCGCCAGGGAGATGGCGGCGGCGAGCCCGTTGGGACCGGCGCCCACCACGACGGCATCGAGCATCGAGCTCATAGGTTGTGAAGCTTCACCCGACCTGATGGGGACAGGAGGAAATGCCACCGGATGGCGTTCACCAGTGGACGTCCGAGGTCGTCCGGCACCACGGCACCCGGGCGGGCAGGCGGGGGCCGAGGGGGCGCGAGGTGCGCGGAGGGGGCGGGAATTCCCATCCTTCGGGGTGGAAGTGCGGCTCGAGCGAGGCCCGGTGCGGGGCCCGGGAGACAGGGGAGAGGACATGGCTCGCCAGGACCTGAAGGGCAAGGTCGCCATCGTGACGGGGGCGTCGAGCGGAGTGGGCTGGCAGGCGGCGGTGCGCCTGGGCGAGGCGGGGGTGAAGCTGTGCATCACCGCGCGCCGGGTGGAGGCGCTGGAGAAGCTGCGCCACGAATTGGAGTCGAAGGGTGTGGAATGTATTTCAGTGCCCGGAGACGTGACGGTGCAGGCGGACGTGGAGCAGGTGGTGCGCGAGTGCCTGACGCACTACGGCCGGGTGGACCTCCTGGTGAACGACGCGGCGGTGCAGTCGTACGGCTTCTTCGACGAGCTGCCGTGGGAGCACCTCACGCGCACCTTCGACATCAACGTGTTTGGCTTCATGCGCTTCGCGCGGGCGGTGCTGCCGCATTTCAAGGCGCAGGGCAGCGGCCACATCCTCAACGTGCAGTCGATGCTGTCGAAGGGCTCGGCGCCGCTGCTGGCGGCGTACAGCGCGAGCAAGCACGCGACATTGGGGTGGGCGAAGTGCCTGGAGATGGAGTTGGTGGGCACGGGGATACAGGTGTCGAACGTGCTGGTGCCCTCGGTGGCGACGAACATGTTCGCGCACGCGCCGACGATGTTCGGCCTGGCGCCGAAGCCGGTGCCGCCGACGTATGACCCGGACGTGGCGGCGCGTGCGGTGGTGCGGTGCGCGACGTGGCCGGGGAGGACGGTGGTGCCGGTGTTCCTCGGCGGGCGGCTGCTGTTGTGGGTGAACGCGCTCTTCCCGAGGATGGGCAAGGCGTTGATGGGCCGGTTCGGCGCGCGGATGCAGATGAAGGATGAACCCCTGCATCGGCCCGAGGGCAATCTCTTCCGGCCGATGGCGCAGGGCGTGGGCCCGTACGGGCCGGTGCCACCGACGCCGCTGTGGAAGCGGTTGTCGGCGACGGCGGGCCTCGCCGCGCTGCTGGGCGGCGTGGTGCTGGGCGTGGCGGGACTGGCCCGAGCGGCACGCTGAAAGGGCGCGGGACCCTACCTCTCCCGTCAGGCCTTCCTGTAGGATGTGAGCAGTCAGGCGGGAAGGCCTGCGGGAGGAGCGATGGCGAAGGGAAAGCGTCCAGCCACCTACGAGGACATCGAGGCGTTACCACCGGGTTGGGTGGGGGAGATCATCGACGACGAGCTGTATGCCTTTCCCCGCCCATCGACATGGAACCTGTGGGCGATGTCGGTGCTCGGTGCACGACTGGGGCGCACCTTTGGTGTTGGGCAGGGCGGGCGGGGAGGCTGGTGGCTCGTGAGGGAGCCGGAGTGGCACTTCGGCCGGCAGGTGCTGGTGCCGGATCTGGCGGGCTGGCGTTACGAACGGGCTCCCAGGTTGTTCGAGCAGGATGCGCCCTTCTTCGACCTGACGCCCGATTGGGTCTGCGAGGTGCTCTCCCCATCCACGGAGGCGTTGGACCGGGAACACAAGCTGCGGCTCTACCATCAAGAGGGCGTGAGCCACGCGTGGTTGGTGGACCCGCGGGCGCGCACGCTGGAGGTCTACCGGCGAGGAGCGCAAGGCTGGCGGTTCGCCCGGTACGGAGGAGGGGACGTGGTCCACGCCGAGCCATTCGACGCCGAGCCACTGGACCTGGGGCGGCTCTGGGCGCCCGGGTCGAGGCCCGCCTCCGGGCCCTGATGTCTCGGAGGCAGGCTCACCCCTCGGATTCTTCGTCCATCGCCTCCAGTTCCTCGATCGTGGGAAAGCGGATGAAGACCCACTCACCGTCGCGCATGCGTGTGACGTTATGGCGAGCGCCTGCCACCTCGATGACCGCCTCGTAGGGAACAGTCGCCTGGGCTCGCAGCCATGCGAGTGCCTCGTCCCGGGTGCCGAAGGAGCGCAGGGGCTTCGGCCAGGCCTCTTCTGTGTTGAAGACCCTGGCGTACTCCCAGAAGTCCCTCAGCCGGCCAACGTGTTGCAGGAAGAGGAGCGCCTTGGCGGCGGTTTCGATGGTGGCCACGGATTCCGGCTCACTGGAGTGCTGCCCTGCTAGCGCTCCGAGGGATTTCAGGAGGTCTTCCAGCTTGGAGTTCATTTCCGTTCCCCACAGACGGCGCCTTCCGGTGTGCTTTCCGATTGAGTCATCAGTACCAGCGGGGCGAGGACCAGGACTCCAGCACCGGCGGAGACGACGATGAATGTTGCTCCAGCCGCGGTGACGATGGTGCCCACCAGCACCTCCTGGCGATGGCGCTTCAGCCAGTCAATGGCTTCATCCATGGCGGTGAACTCCATGGCATGAAGCTCTTTCAGCTTGAGGCAGTCCTCATACGCCTCACGGCACGTGTTCTGGCAGTACGAATAATGGCCTGGGCTCCCACGCTCGATGAGATCGGGAGGCTTCCTCTTCCAGCAGCGTCGGAAGCACTCGATCTGCTCTTTGTCGCAGTCCCTGGCGCGGCGCGCGGTGAGCGCTATCGGCCCTGACTCCCTTGCCCGGACGAGCGCTTGAGCCAGCAGGGCCCGGTCGAAATCTGATGCTTCCTGCCAAGTCACCGCCTGCGCCTCATCCGAGGTATCGCGAATGACCAGGAGCCGGTCCTGTGGAGGTACGAGACGCTCGGAGGGGACAGAACGCGGAGTACTACATGCCAGGAGGAGGAGGGGCAGGAGCATGCAGGCACCTGCCCGCATGTGGAGGGGCATCATCAAGGGTATCCCACGAAGTTGAGGGGGGGCGCTCTGGTAGCATGCCGGGCAAGCATGGCAAGCGACATCATCGACTTCCAGTTGGAGCGGGGACGCCACGAGGAACTAATCGGGCGTGAGGACGTGATGGCCGAGCTGGAGGCTCTCCTGCTGGGCGGACCCTCGCGCGGGTGGGTACTGGTCAAGGGCGGGCCGGGGATGGGCAAGAGCGCGCTGCTGACCGAGTGGTTGAAGCGGCGCGAGGGTGCGGGGCTGCCGGTGCCGCCGCACCATTTCCTGCGACGCGGCGTGGAGGACTGGGACCGGCCCGAGGCGGTCAAGCGCAACCTGGCGGCGCAGGTGGAGCGGCTGTACCCCGAGCTGGTGGATTCAAATGCACGCCCCGAGTCGCGCCTGCGCGAGCTGTTGCAACGGGTCTCGGACAAGGAGTTGAAGCCGCGCAATGAGCGGCTGTTGCTGGTGGTGGATGGCCTCGACGAGGTCGAGGGCGAGCCGGACGGCTCCAACCCGCTGCCGCGCTTCCTGCCGCACGTGCTGCCGCCCGGGGTGAAGGTGCTGTGTGCCTCGCGGCCTACGTACCCGTACCTGAGTTGGCTGGAGGCCCGGGAGGGTTTTCGCGCCATCGACCTGGATGGCGTGCAGTGGGCGGGCTCGAACAGGAACGTGGTGCGTCAGTACTGGGAATACGTGGCACCCCGGTTCGTGCCGCCGCTGACCCCCGCCTTCGTGAGAGAGGTCGTGCAGCGGGCCGAAGGCAACGTGCTCTACGCGGTGAAGTTGGAGGAGTGGTTGCACGGGCAGCCGGTGGAGAAGCGGCGGGCTGAGTCGCTACCTCGCGGACTGGAAGCGCTGCTCGAGGAGAACTGGAACCGAATCCAGGAGTTGCCCCAGGAGCTTCGTAAGGTGGTTCTCGAAGGGCTCGGCGTGGTGGCCGTGGCCCGTGAGGCGCTGCCGTTGTCGGTCCTGGCGGCAGTGGCCTCCTGGAAGGAGTTGGAGGACGGCGAGAGATTCCTGCGCGGGGCACGCGCGTTCCTCCTCGAGGAGCCGGGGCATGAGGGGTGCGAGAAGGTCTGGCGGCCCTTCCATGAGTCCTTCCGGAGCTTCATCCTGTCGAAGCTCGGTCACGAGCGGGAGCGGGCGGAGCACCAGCGATTGGCGGAGCGCTTGTGCCGGTGGCCGGTGGAGACTGCTGACCGGGGCTTCCGTCGGCGCTATGCCTTGCGCCATGGCGTGACGCACTGGTTGAAGGCGGAGGAGTGGGGGCGGGCACGCAGGCTCTACACGGACCTGGGCTATCTCGAGGCGAAGTGTCGGCTCGCGGGTGTATTCGCCGTCGAGGAAGACCTACGCGGTGGCGCGGAATGGGGACGCCCTGAGGAGGTGGAGTGCCCGGTGGCTCTTCTTCGGGCCATCCAGGCCGAGTCCCATGGTTTGAGGAAGGTCCCGGAGGCACTGGCACTGGTTGTCTACAACCGGCTGCGCTCCTTCGGGTGGACGGCTGCGAGGGTCGAAGAGACGCTGCACTTTCCAGAGGGGCTGCCTGCGCTTCGTTTGCGGCATCCTGTGGCGGCCGGGAGCAGTGAACGCACCTTGGACGGACACCACGGTTGGGTGAGAGGGTGCGCGGTGACGCCAGATGGGCGGCGCGTGGTGTCGGCGTCCAACGACAAGACGCTGAAGATCTGGGATGTGGAGACGGGACAGGACCTGGCAACCCTGAGAGGCCACGAGGGGTGGGTGTTGGGCTGCGCGGTGACGCCGGATGGGCGGCGCGTGGTGTCGGCGTCGGACGACAAGACGCTGAAGGTGTGGGACGCGGAGACCGGGAAGGAGTGGGTGACACTGGCGGGGCACGAGGCCGCGGTCAACGGCTGCGCGGTGACGCCAGACGGGCGGCACATGGTGTCTGCGTCTGACGACGAGACACTGAAAGTCTGGGAAGTAGATACGGGGAGGGAGTTGGTAACTCTGCGGGGCCACCGAGGAGGAGTGAGTGGCTGCGCGGTGATGCCAGATGGGCGGCGTGTGGTGTCCTCTTCCTACGATATGACGTTGAAGGTGTGGGACTGGGTAACGGGGAAGGAAATGGCCTCCTGGGAGGGCCACAGAGGCGGGGTCCGCAGTTGCGCTGTGCTGCCGGACGGGCGGTGTGTGGTGTCGGCGTCCAACGATGGCACGCTCAAAATCTGGGACGTGGAGACGAGCCGGGAACTGGCGACCTTGAATGGTCACGAGGGCTGGGTGCGGTGCTGCTCGGTGCTGTCAGATGGGCAGCGGGTGGTGTCAGCATCCGATGATGGGACGCTGAAGATCTGGGACGTGGAGACACGTCGAGAACTGGCCACCCTGAAAGGTCATGGGGATGGGGTTGGGGGCTGCACGGTGACGCCGGATGGGCAGCGCGTGGTGTCCGCGTCCGATGACGGGACGCTGAAGATCTGGGAGGTGGAGTCAGTCCAGGAGCTGTCCACCCCCAGGGGTCATTCGGGGTGGGTGAATAGCTGCGCGATGATGCCGGATGGACAGCGTGTGGTGTCCGCCTCCAACGACAAGACGCTGAAGGTATGGGACCTGAAGACGGGGCAGGCGTTGAGGACGCTGGAAGGTCACAGTGGAGTGGTGAGTTGCTGCGCGATGATGCCGGACGGGCAGCGCGTGGTGTCCGCGTCCGATGACGGGACGCTGAAGATCTGGGAGGTGGAAACAGGTCGCGAATTGTTCAACTTCGAGGGCGATGGGGATTGGCAGATGGGCTGCGCGGGGGGGTCGCGTGGAGACCGTGTTGTCGCTGCATCCGCAAATCGGACGCTGCGGGTCTGGGATGTGGAATCGGGTCGGAAACTGGCAACCCTGAAGGGCCATCAGGGTGGGGTTCGGAGTTGTGCGGTGACGCGAGATGGGCGGCACGTGGTGTCGGCGTCGAACGACAAGACGCTGAAGATCTGGGACGTGGAGACGGGACGGGAAGTCTCTACCTTGAAGGGGCATGGGGGATGGGTGATGGGCTGTGTAGTGACGCCGGATGGGCGGCGCGTGGTGTCCGCATCGGAGGACAAGTCCCTGAAGGTGTGGGATGTGGAGACATGGCGCGAGCTGGCAACCCTGAGGGGACACGAGGGGTGGGTGAGCGGCTGCACGGTGACGCCGGATGGGCGGCGCGTGGTGTCGGCGTCCTACGATAAGACCTTGAAGGTGTGGGATATCGGCTCGGGGCAGTGCCTCTCCACGCTTTTCGGAACGGGTGCCTTTCTCTCAGTCGCGGCCACATCCGATGTCGTTTGTGCGGGCGACGTGCTTGGAAATGTCTGGATTCTCGAAATGGAGCCGGCTGTTGCCAGGGCGGGCCCGGCTCTCATCAATACGTCAGCACCTGGACCGACCATGAGCATTCCCTTCCCGAAGCCCGTTCTCGAGGCCTACCGCTCCAACGCGCTCGCCTTGTTCATTGGCTCCGGCCTCTCTCTTGGCCGCGACGTCAAGGGCAACTTCCCCACGTGGTCGCAGCTTCCCCACCGGTTGCTCGATGTCTGTGAGCGTCTTGGCTCGCTCGACGCTCAGGTCATCCAGGCCCGGCGCGGTTTGTTCACGGGGCGCATGCGCCTCGAAGTCATGCTCGCGGATCTTGGTTCCCTGCGCGCAGCCCTCGACCGCGACTACCAGACGGCGCTCAATGACGTCTTCCGCCCCTCGGACGCGGCCCCGGGCGCGGCGCATCAGGCCGTGGCCCGGCTCGGTGTTCGCGCGATCCTGACCACGAACTACGACCCGCTCCTCGAACGGCTCCAGGAGGCGCAGCACAGGCAGCCCTACACGTGGAAGGAATCGGAGCTGGCGCTCAATGACCTGGAGTCTGGGCGCCATGTCCTGCTCAAGGTCCACGGGACGGCGGAGCGCCACGACACCGTGGTCATGACCGAGAGCGAGTACAGGGATGTTCGTTCCAACCCATCCTACCGAGCCGTTCTGGGCTATCTGCTCCAGGGCTACACGTTCTTGTTCATCGGCTACGGGATGAATGACCCACTCGACCTGGATCTCGTGCTGAAGTGGAACGCGGAGGCATTCAAGTCCGCGGCCCGCCGGCACTACGCGCTCCTGAAGGACCCGAGCGACAACGACCGGGACCGCTACGAGCGCGAGTACAACGTCCGGGTCATTCCCTACAGCGATCACGCGCAGCTTCCAGCCATCTTGGAGGAGCTCCAGCGCACTGCCGCCCGTCAGCCCTGAGTCGGTTCTGATGGAGGGGTGAATGTCTCACATGGAGAAGAAGCACCGCAGTCCTGGCGAGCGGGATAACACGAATGCACAAGGTGCTGCTCGGCGAGAGATATCGCGGGGCTCCTCTCTGTGGACTCTGTCTGGATCCTTCTCGCTGATGGTTCTCATGCTTCAGGCGGCGTGCCTCACGCATACGCCCGTGGGCGGTCAACTCGCGGGGAGCCGCCACTCTCGAACGACAATGGTGCAGCAAGAGTTTCGCCCGGCGCCACCGCAGTTCGAGCCCGTGCTCGCTGTCCAGGTGGAGATGGTCGAGCCTCGCGGTTCCACCCGCGTGGTGGTCGTCACGAGAGCGGAGTTCCAGCGGGCGGTGCAGTAACTCGGCCGCGGCTTCCAGATGCAGGGGACTCCTCAGGAGACAGCACAGCGGCTCTTCCAATCCATGCCGGAGGAGGAACTGCTCGCCGAGGTGTATCGCGGTCGCGTTCTCAGCCTGGTTCCCCTGGATGACAAAAGTCCTCTTGTCCCCGAGGCGGAGGCGGCCCTGCGGGCGAAATACCTGCGCTGGTGTGAGGGGCGCGGTGGTGGGGACTGTCTGGGGCTCTTCTGGGACGGGCCCTATCTGCGCACGGACGACCGGCGCACGCTGGCGCTCGCCCTGGCATTTGGCACCGTGCTGGACGAGACGCGGGAGGCCCTGGGGCGGGAGTTGAGTCCCCAGGCGGTGCTCTCCTCTCTGGTGTGGGCGGCCGGGTTGTACCTCGCGCTTTGGCTGGTGCCCGAGCCGTTCACGAAAGCACTGGCTGCGAGCCTGACGGTGCTTCTGGTTGCATGGCTCGGGTTGGACGCGGTGTGGGGGCTCGTGGACGGGTGGGCCCTGTCAGGCGACAGGAATTTTTGACCCCCTTACGTCACTAAAACTGACCCCCTCCCAGGGCCCGGTGTCCTACGTCGAGATGCTACGTCGTTCTGCTGCGTGCGTCCGCCGGAGCTCGCCCTCGCTGCTTCTTGAGCGAGGGCGAGCGTAGGCGACTGCCGAGGCTCAGCGCTCGGGTTCAGCTGTGCTGTTGGTGGCCTGCGGCACGCCTCGGCTCAGCAGTCCGGCCTTCTTCTTCTGCCGCAGCCGGTAGCTCTCGCCCTGGATGAGCAGCGTGTGGCTGTGGTGCAGCAGCCGGTCGAGGATGGCCGCGGCCAGCACGTCATCGCCAAAGACGCTGCCCCACTGGCCCACCATCTGGTTGGTGGTTAGCAGCATGCTGCCCTTCTCGTAGCGACGCGCCACCAGTTGGAAGAAGAGGTGGGCGCTGCGCTTCTCGAAGGGCAGATAGCCCAGCTCGTCCACCACCAGCAGCTTCGGCTTGGCGAAGTAGTTGAGCTTGTCCTTGAGCGCCCCCTCGCTCTCGGCCTTGGCCAGCGCCGCCAGCAGCGCCGTGGCGTTGGTGAAGAGGACGGAGTGCCCGGTCTCCACCGCCGCGCGGCCCAGTCCAATCGCCAGGTGCGTCTTGCCCACTCCCGGCGGGCCGAAGAGCAGCACGTTCTCCGCCTGGGCGATGAAACGCCCCGTGGCCAGCTCCCGCACCAGCCGCTGGTCCACCGAGGGTTGCGCCTTGAAGTCGAAGTCCTCCAGCGTCTTCACCGCCGGGAAGTGCGCGATGGTGATTCCCATGCTGATTCGCTTGCGCTGCTTGGCCCCCATCTCCTCGCGCAACAGCGCGTCGAGGAAGTCCAGGTAGGTGGGCTCGGTGCGCGCCGCCTCCGCCAGCAGCGCGTCCAGCCGCTCGACCAGGTGTCCAAGGCGCAGCCGCTCCAGGTGCTCGAGCACGCGCGCGTGGATGAGCTCGTGGCTCATGCAGCACCTCGCTTCCCGGCATGCTCCACCACGGCGGCGTAGTCCTCCAACGAGCGCCCGTGCACGGCCAGCTTGGAGCTCCCCTCAACGGGCTCCACAGTGCGCGGCCGCCACAGGCCCTCCCAGTGCGCCTCGTCGACAACACGGGCGTGCGGCTCCTTGCCGCGTGCGTGGGTGGCCACCAACTTGCCGGCGTGGAAGATGCGCACCTGCTGCTCGCCCACCTGCACCTCGACGCTCTCGCGCACCAGCCGGTGCGGCACGCTGTAGCGCACCGTGTCTACGTCCACGAGCGCGTCATTGGCCACCTTGCGCTTGAGCCTCTGCTGGCGGCGTGGCAACGGACGCGAGGGCAGCGGGCGCAGCGCGGCCTTCTCCTCGCGCTCAAACCTGTCGAGGGGGCGCTCGTGCGTGGTGCCGTGCACGCGTGCATCCGCTTCGGCCATCCACTCCTCCAGGTGCCTCTCCATCGCGCCGAAGGAGTCGAAGCCCCTGCCCGCCAGCGCGTTGCGCTTGACGTATTTGACGCCCGACTCCGTCTTGCCCTTGGTGCGCGCGCGGTACGGCCCGCATGCCTTGGGGGTGACGTCCCAGTCCCGGCAGAACTCCACCCAGGCCGGGTGGAAGCGCACGGTACCGGCC
>NZ_MPOI01000011.1:0-526602 GCF_001896145.1 Archangium sp. Cb G35 | reverse complement strand
CCAGGACGCCGGCCCGTGCGCTTCTTGGGCTGGCGCGGGGCGCCGGGGGCGTCCGAGGAGGGCGGTTTCGAGGAGTTGCTCGAGTTGAGTCCCAGCCTCTCTCTCAACAGCCGATTCTCCTCCCGCAGCCGTCGATTCTCCTCCCTCAACCTCTCGTTCTCCCGCTCCAGCTGCGCGATACGCTCCAGCGCTGCTTCCAGCCTCTTCTCCAGCTGCGCTATCTGCACGTCTCGGGCATCCACCTGCACCATGCCCCGGCTACACCACGCCAGACGTCCTTTTGTCCAGCACCACTTCTGCGGTCATGCCGCCACCGTCTGCTCTTCAACCAGGCCAATGCGGTGAACGGTTACGAAAATCATTGGTGAAACAGGAGTTGGGGATGTGTCACTCCTGCTTCCGGATGAGGTCTTGATATGCCCGGATATTGCCGATGTCTCCCGCCTGGTACTCTTCGAGATCAAGCCCTGGCATGAGCGTGCTCTCCAGGAAGGCCGTGAGGAGGCGCGGAAGTATCTGGCCGCGCTGAACCGGACCATCCGTAATGACAGGCTCTTCACGGGTGGCACGGGCTTTCACGGCGAAATCATGATTCGCTTTGCGGCAGGGCAATACATCTGGCGGCTGGAGTGGAAGACCTCCGAGCCGGGAGTGGTGCAATACCAGTGGACGCGCAGCAAGAAGCCCTTTGATTCGGAAGTGGCGGCATACAGGGACGCGCAGTGGGTGGACCTCACGGTGGAGGAGTTGCGGCAGTACGGCGGGTGGGTGGAAAAGGCCGTGGAAGGGATGATCAGCCGGCGCGAGAAACTCGCCACTGTCAGCGGGACCGTGGGGATGGTCATCGACCTCATCGGTGGAGTCGCGACGACGGTCCTGTGGAGTGCGATTCAGGGGCAGATGGGCTCAGGAACTCAGCAGCCGCCAGCCCAAGGAGGTGGACAGGTCATCCCCTTTCCGGCACGCCCCCCACCCACCGCGTCTCCGGCCAGGCGAGCAATACCAGAAGGATGGCGCCTTCCTGCTTCCCCGGCAGATGCTGGAGGTTCCCCAGGGGGAGGTGATCGTGGCACGCGACGTGGTGGACTTCCTTCGCGAGCGCCCGGCCTGGCGGTTGTACATGGTGTCGGATGTCATGAGCGGTTTGCGCGAATCTCTGGATTGGCAGAACACGCTGTCCATGCGGAGTGCCTATGAGTCGTTCTTCCGCGAGACGGCCTGGGGCGCGGTGTTCTTCGCGACGACATACCTGCACCCGATGAGTGCCGAGCGGATGGCGCAGCGTCTCCATGCGCTGCTGCGTTTCTGGGAGCCACTCCAGTGCGCGCGCTACCTCTTCAAGACGCCGGGGGATGCGCACACACTGGAGGACCTGATGGTGGCCTCCTGCGACTGGGCCATGGATGCGTGGTGCCCGGGAGAAGACGCGCCGGTGCGCGAGCGCCTGTCACTGGCGGCGGAGCGCATGGCGCGAGCGACCCGGGAGGATTGCATCGAGGCCATCTTCCGGGAGATGCCGCGAGCGCTCGCGCATGTCGGCAAGTTGAAGCACCGCGATGTGGTGGCCGACCCGGCCTTTCAGCGCGAGCGCCTCGCCACACTCGACCCCCGCGCTTTCGAGCGGGTGTCCGGCGCACTCACGGGTGAGCTCATCAGCCTGTTACTGGATTGGGATCACGAACTCGGGCTGCAGTAGGCCCACCCCGAGAGACATCCTCAGTCGAACATCGCTCCCAGTGCCTCGGAGAGTGTCTCGACGCCCACCACCTCCAGCTTCGTGTCCTCCAGCCGCCTCGCGCTCCCCTTGGGGATGATGGCCCGCTGGAAGCCCATCTTCGCCGCCTCCGCCAGCCTCGGCTCCACCTGGCCCACCGCGCGCACCTCGCCCGCCAGTCCCACCTCGCCCAGCACCAGCGTGTGCGCCCCCAGCGGCCGGTTCTGCAGGCTGCTCACCAGCGCCGCGCATACCGCCAGGTCGCACGCCGGCTCCGACAACTGCATGCCTCCCGCCACGTTCACGAAGAGGTCGCACCCCACCAGCGGGATGTCCTCCTTCTTCTCCAGCACCGCCGCCAGCAGCGCCACGCGGTTGCCGTCCACGCCGATCGCCGTGCGCCGCGCCGTGCCGTAGCCCGTGGGCGCCACCAGCGCCTGCACCTCCACCAGCAGCGGCCTCGTCCCGTTCAGCGTGCACGTCACCACGCTGCCCGCCTTGCCCGCCGGCCGCTCCGCCAGGAACAGCGCCGAGGGGTCCGGCACCTCCATCAGCCCCGCTCCCTTCATCTCGAAGACGCCAATCTCGTTCGTCGAGCCGAAGCGGTTCTTGTGCGCCCGCAGAATCCGGAACGGGTGGCCACGCTCGCCCTCGAAGTAGAGGACGGTGTCCACCATGTGCTCCAGCACGCGCGGGCCCGCGATGGAGCCCTCCTTCGTCACGTGCCCCACCAGGAACGTCGGCACCCCGCTGCGCTTGGCGAACGCCATGAAGCGTCCCGCCACCTCGCGCACCTGCGAGATGCTTCCCGGCGCGCTGCCCAGCTCCGGCAGGTACATCGTCTGGATGGAGTCCACCACCAGCGCCCGCGGCTTGAGGCCCTCGGCCACCGCCAGCACCCGGTCCGCGTCCGTCTCCGCGAACAGGTGGATGTGCTCGCTCTCCACCCGCAGCCGCTCGGCCCTCATCTTCGTCTGCCGCAGCGACTCCTCGCCCGACACGTACAGCACCGGGCTCCCGCGCCCCAGCCTGTCCAGCGCCGCCAGCAGCAGCGTGGACTTGCCGATGCCCGGGTCTCCTCCCAGCAACACCAGCGAGCCGTCCACCACTCCGCCTCCCAGCACCCGGTCGAACTCGGCGATGCCCGTGCGCCGGCGCTCCTCCTGCTCGCCGCTCACCTCGCGCAGCCGCACCGGCTTGGTCGCCCCTCCCGAGGCCCCCCACGCCGGGCGCTTCTCGTCCACCTTCGCCTCGGTCTCCTCCACCAGCGAGCTCCACGCGCCGCAGTCGGGGCACTTCCCCAACCACTTCGCCGACTGGTACCCGCACGCCTGACACGTGTAGTGCGTCTTTGCCTTCGCCATGGAACCCCTTGTCTATCGCATGGCACCCACGTTTCCCTCGCTTTCCCACGCGCCTGCCCGCCCCTCCCCCCGAGCCGTCCGGAGAGCGGGCAGCCGGGCATGGGGGTCTCCCCCGGGCCTCTCCGTCAAGTTGTGCCTCGGGGCAGGGCTCCCCACTTTTCTTCCCAATCGGGGCCGCACGTCGCGGCGCCCAAGAAAGGGAGAACGGAGATGAGCATCATCTGGTTCATCGTGGTGGGTCTGGTCGCGGGTCTGCTCGCGCGTGCGCTCCTTCCGGGCCGCCAGTCCATGGGACTCGTGGCGACGATGTTGCTGGGTATCGTGGGCTCGTTCGTGGGCGGCTTCATCGGCTCGCTCTTCTCGCCCGGCCGAAGTGTCCTCGATCTGCACCCCTCCGGACTCATCATGTCCGTCGTGGGCTCCATCGTGGTCCTACTCCTGGTGGGCTGGGCGGGCAGGGGCCGTCGCATCCACGCCTGATTTCCGGAACCCGGCAGGGGAGGGGCACGCCCGTCGTGCCCACCCCGCCGGGTTCCTCCTTCTCGGGGGGTGAACCGGGGTCGTCAACCCGGGCGCGCTGCGTGGTTGACAAGGGCGGTCCGCCCACGCACCGTGCGCGCTCCACACCCCCCGAGGAGCCCATGTCCGACTCCGCCGCCCACGATTTCCACGGTCACGCTCACTTCGCCGCTCCGCCTCCGGGTGTCGTCGTCCGCCATGACTGGACGCTCCCCGAGGTGCGCGCCCTCTATGAGCTCCCCCTGCTCGAGCTCATCCACAAGGCGCAGACCGTGCACCGCGCCGTCTTCCAGGACAACAAGGTGCAGCTGTGCTCGCTGCTGTCCATCAAGACGGGCGGCTGCCCCGAGGACTGCGGCTACTGCCCCCAGGCCGCGCGCTACCACAAGGACACCGGCCTGCAGGCCGAGAAGCTCATGTCCGTGCCCTCCGTGCTCGAGGCCGCCTCCAAGGCCCGCTCCGCCGGTGCCACCCGCTTCTGCATGGGCGCCGCCTGGCGCGAGGTGAAGGACGGGCCCCAGTTCGACAACGTCCTGGAGATGGTCCGCGGCGTGAAGGCGCTCGGCATGGAGGCCTGCGCCACGCTCGGCATGCTCACGGAGAGTCAGGCGAAGCGTCTCAAGGCGGCCGGCCTCTCCGCCTACAACCACAACCTCGACACCTCCGAGGAGAAGTACGAGGACATCATCTCCACCCGCACCTACCAGGACCGGTTGGAGACGATCGATCGCGTGCGCCAGGCCGGCATCTCCGTGTGCTCCGGCGGCATCATCGGCCTGGGCGAGTCCGTGGAGGATCGCTGCAAGCTCCTGCTCACGCTCGCCAACCAGGAGGTCCACCCCGAGTCCGTTCCCATCAACGCACTCGTCGCCGTGAAGGGCACGCCCCTCCAGGACCAGAAGCCCGTGCAGTCCGTGGAGATGGTCCGCACCATCGCCACCGCCCGCATCCTCATGCCCCTGGCCATGGTCCGTCTGTCCGCCGGCCGCATGCAGATGAACGAGGAGGCCCAGTTGCTGTGCATGCTCGCCGGCGCCAACTCGCTCTTCTTCGGCGAGAAGCTCCTCACCACCGGCAACCCCGAGTACACCCAGGACATGGCCCTCCTGGAGAAGGCCGGCATCCGCCCCCTGGAGCCGGATACGTCGCGGTGACGAGCCGGGATTCGCGACACCCTCACCCCGTCCCTCTCCCGGAGGGAGAGGGGAGTGTGGCCACGGGGTGGGCCCGGGCGGACATGGACTCCCTGTCCTCCCGCGGGCTGAAGCGGTTCCTCGAGCCGCTCGACTCCCCCCAGGGCCCGCTCGTCCGCGTCGGAGGAGAGACGTTCGTCAATTTCTCCTCCAACGACTACCTGGGTCTCGCCGCCTCACCCTCCGTGCGCGCCGCCGCCATCGCCGCCCTCGAGGTCCATGGGGTCGGCTCCGGCGCAAGCCGGCTCGTCGTGGGCGACACCATTGCCCACCAGCGCCTGGAGGCCCGGCTCGCCTCCTTCGAGCACGCCGAGGCCGCGCTCCTCTTCAACTCGGGCTACGCCGCCAACGTCGGCACCCTGCAAGCCCTCGTTGGCCCCGAGGACGCCGTCTTCTCCGACGCTCTCAACCACGCCTCCCTCATCGATGGCTGCCGCCTCTCGCGCGCCCGCACCGTCGTCTACCCGCATGCCGACGTCGAGGCGCTCGACCGCGCCCTCTCCTCGACTCCCGCTCGCCGGCGCCTCGTCGTCACCGACACCGTGTTCTCCATGGACGGGGACCATGCGCCCCTGCGGGAGATCATCGGCGTCTGCCGCGCCCACGGCGCCGCGCTCCTCGTGGACGAGGCCCATGCCACTGGTGTTCTCGGCTCCCGTGGTGCCGGGCTGTGCGAGGAGCTGGGGCTCTCCAGCGCCGTCGACGTGCGCATGGGCACCTTGAGCAAGGCCTTCGGCGTGCTGGGCGCGTACATCTGTGCCTCACGCCCCGTGGTGGAGCTCGTCCTCAACCGCGCCCGGCCCCTCGTCTTCTCCACGGCGCTTCCCGCCGCCCTGTGCGCCGCCGCCGGGGCCGCCGTGGACATCGTCGAGCACGATGTGGACCTGCGCGCCCGTCTGTGGCGCAACATCCGCCGCTTCTCCCAGGGCCTGCGCTCGCTCGGCTTCGCCGCCGAGCCCCGGAGCGCCATCTTCCCCGTCATCGTGGGCGAGCCCGGGCTCGCCGTCTCCGCCGCACGGGCCCTGCGTTCCAAGGGGTTGCTGGTGAAGGCCATCCGCCCTCCCACCGTCCCCGAGGGCACCAGCCGGCTGCGTTTCTGTCTCTCCGCCGCCCATACCGAGGGCCATGTGGACCTCGCCCTCGAGGGGCTGCGCTCGCTGCGACTCTGAATCTCCGCTTGGGAGGTCATGTGGCAACTCGAGGTTCCCGGCACCCTCACCCCGTCCCTCTCCCGAAGCTGATCATTAGCCACATCTGGCCTGCCCCTCATTTCTCCCTCGGAGAATCCCCTTGGAAGGAGCAAGCAACCAAGCATCTTCCAGAGGGGCGCTCCGAGGGGGAGCTGGAGATGTGACTAATGATCAGCTCCCGAAGGGAGAGGGGAAATGGCCGCGCTCCGCAGGGAAATGGCCGCGGTTCTTCGTCACCGGTACGGATACCGGGGTGGGGAAGACGCAGGCCTCTCGGGCCCTGCTCTCCCTGCTCGCCGATGCCGGGTTCTCCCCCCAGGGATTCAAACCCTATGAGAGCGGGTGTTCCTCCCTCTCCGCTCCTTCCGACGCGCTCTCCCTTCGCGAGGCCGCCCGGAGTGAGCTGCCGCTCGACATCGTCTGCCCCCACCGCTTCCGCGCGCCCCTCGCCCCCGGCATCGCCGCTCGCCGCCTCGGCCGCGAGCCGGATTGGAACACCACCCTCTCCGCCTGGGAGCGCGTCCGCCACGGCTCCGTCGTCGTCGAGGGGGCCGGTGGTCTCTTCGTCCCCCTCGACTCCTCCCACGACGTCATCGATCTCATCTCCACCCTCGGGCTCCCCGTCCTGCTCGTCGCCCGCGCCGGCCTGGGCACTCTCAATCACACCGCCCTGTCCCTCGAGGCCCTCGCCGCGCGCAACATCCCTGTTGCCGCCGTGCTCCTCTCGCGCGGCACTCCCTCTCGCGATCCCTCCGAGCGCGACAACCCCGCCCTCATCTCCGAGCGCCATCACATCCAGGTCCTCGGTCCAGTTCCCTACCTGGAGGATTCCCGCCGCCGCCACGCCGCCTTCCGCAAGGTGCTCGCTCCACTCGTGCCCGAACGCGCGCGAGGCCGATAAATCGGCCTCCGCGGCGATCCGAATGCGCGCGCGAGTGCAAGTTTTCGTGTTGCACGGCCGTGAAATGGACGCATGTTTCGATCTGCGCGAGAACGCCACGCGAATGGCGGACATCATCGACCTCTCGCTCCTCGCCGATGCAAGGCGCTACCTCTCCAAGTTGCTCGATGCGCGCGGTATCTCCTACTTCCTCCAGAAGGATGGTCAGCGGCTCTTCCACATCGAGCCCGCCAAGGTCGACCTCGTGGTCCGCACCGCCATCCGCTCCCGCGCCGACTCGCTGCCCTCTCCCCATCCGAAGGCCGTCGAGCACTGCCGCAAGGAGATCCGCCGCGAGCTGATCCGTCTCGTCGCCTCCGCCATGTTGCAGACGGGGCTGTGAGCGGCTTCTCCGCCCGCACCGGCTTCCCCCGCACCTGGAACCCCCTGGCCCGAGCGCTCGACGAGCGCCGCCAACGCGGTCTCCCCCTGCTGGACCTCACCGAAACCAACCCCACCCGCGTGGGCCTGCCCGCCCCCGAGCCGGCCCTGCTGGCTTCTCCCGGGGCCCTCGGCTACGCGCCCGAACCCCAGGGGCTCCTCCCGGCCCGCGAGGCCGTGGCCGCGCACCTGGCCTCCCGCGGCGCCCACGTCTCCCCCGGGCACCTCGTCCTCTCGGCGAGCACGAGCGAGTCCTACGGCTGGCTCTTCAAGCTGCTGTGCGAGCCCGGGGACAACGTGCTCGTCCCCGCGCCCAGCTACCCCCTCTTCGAGTACCTCACGCGCCTGGAGGGCGTGGAGGCGCGCACCTACCGCCTGCCGCGCGCGCACGGTTTCGGCCTGGACGTGGAGGAGGTGGCCGCCGCACGGGACGCCCGCACCCGCGCCGTGCTCGTGGTGAACCCCGGCAACCCCACCGGCCACTACCTCCACGAGGGCGAGCTGGCGGCCCTGGGGCGGCTGTGCGCGGAGGCCGGGCTGGCACTCCTCTCGGACGAGGTGTTCTCCGACTTCGCCTGGGACGAGGAGCCGGGCCGGGTACCCACCGTGGCCGGGCGCGAGCTGCCCATGCTCACCTTCTCCCTCTCCGGCTTGTCCAAGGTGGCGGGGCTGCCCGGCCTCAAGCTGGGGTGGACACACGTGGGTGGGCCCGGCGCCCTCCGCGAGGAGGCCCTGGCCCGCCTCGAGCTGGTGGCGGACACGTACCTGCCGGTGAACACGCCCGTGCAGCTCGCCCTGCCGGGGCTGCTGGCGCACGCGCCGCGCTTCCAACGGGCGCTGCTGGCCCGGGTGAAGGAGAACCGGCGCCGGCTGCTCCAGGCCCGCCCGGCGGATGCCCGCTGGGACGTCCTGCCCGCTCAGGGGGGATGGAGCACCGTGTTGCGCGTTCCACTGGAGCCCGGGGAGGAGGCTACGTGCCTGGCCCTGCTCGACGCGGGCGTGTGCGTGCAGCCGGGCTACTTCTACGACTTCACCGGCGGAGCCTTCCTGGTGCTGTCCCTGCTGCCGGCACCGGAGGTCTTCAACGCCGCGATGGAGCCGCTCGTGCGCGTGCTGGCCACGAGCGGATAGCGGCCTCGGCTACCGGGAGGCGGGGCCGCCCACCGCCTCACGCGGCACCTTGCCCGTGGTCCCGAGGCTCCCGGCGAGGCCGTAGCACTCGATGCCCAGCTGGCGGTCCCACGCGGCCTCGCCCTCGATACGGCTGGCCCGGCGGCGCGCCAGCAGAGCGGGCAGCTCCGTGACGAAGAGGCCGTAGTAGCCCGCCGCGTCCTCGAACATCTCCGCCGGCGCCGTGCCCAGCTCCTGCTCCAGGCGCTGGAGCCCGGCGAGGAAGAGGTGCTGGCAGTCCTCGTTGGACGCGGTGCCCCGGGGCACATCCAGCGCCAGCTCGATGATCGAGCGGCCGGACATGTTCCGGGCGAGCTCCTGACGCACCTTGTTGCGCTGCTCCCGTGCATCCAGGGCACGCGCCTCCTCAGCGCGCACCGAGGCTCGATTCACCAGGGCTGTGCTCATCGGCTCCTCCCCAGAGGCCCGGAAGTGGGCCCATGTCTCCATTCATTATTTGGAGACGCCTGACGCAGCGACGTGATGCGCCTGACGCGAGATAAGGACTGCCCGCTCGATCTTCATGCGAATGAGCAGGCGAGCGTTCTCCATCTGGCAGACCGCTGCCCCACGGGGAAGGCAGCGTGTCCCATCCAACAGCGCCTCCTACGCCGTCCTCCGGGGCGCGGCGGCCGCGGACGGCAGCTCGTTGAGCACCAGCCAGTACATGCCCAGCTGCCGCACCGCCTCGAAGAAGGCGGTGACGTCCACCGGCTTGTGGACGAAGCTGTTCACCCCCAGCTCGTAGCTCTCCACCAGGTCGCGCTCCTCCTTGGAGGAGGTGAGCACCACCACCGGCAGCATGCGCGTCTGCTCGTTGGCGCGGATGCGCCGCAGCACCTCCAGGCCGTCGATGCGCGGCAGGTGCAGATCCAACAGCACCACCTGCGGCCGGATGGAGGGATCCCGATGGGCGTGCTTGCCCTGCACGAAGAGGTAGTCGAGCGCCTCGGCCCCGTCGCGCACCACCACCACCGGGTTGTGCAGGTTGCTCCTGCGGAACGCCCGGAGGGTCATCAACTCGTCATCGGCGTTGTCCTCGACGAGCAGAACGACACGCTGGCTGAGCTCATACATGGGACTCTCCTCCTTCGCGGATGCCGACCGGATCCTCAGGACTCTCCTGTCTTCTGAGTTTTAACTGAAGTCCCGTTGAAATTCTACAGCTAAGTTGGAGTCCTATTCCCTTGAAGAAAAGCGAAGCGCCCGGTGGGATGTTCTCCCACCGGGCGCTCCGGACTGACGAAGGGGAGTGCTTACGCCTGCGAGGGTCGGCGCGAGATGCGGTACAGCAGGAAGCCCATGAGGGCGAAGGCGATGACGCCGATCAGATGATAGCCGCCCGCGCCCACCGCACCCTGGAGGGTGTGCTCCACCGACAGCTTGGAGATGGCGGTGTTGACGCCCTCGTTCACCGAGAGGATGGCCACCACGACGCCGGCCAGCGCGCCGCCGGCCACCAGGCCCGTGGAGAAGAGGTTGCCGGGCCCGAGCTCGGACTCCTCCACGTGCTCGCCCTTGCGCTTCGCCATGTAGTCGGACAGGCCCTTGATGGCGCCGCCCACGAAGATGGGGGCGGTGGTGGACAGCGGCAGGTAGGCGCCCACGGCGAAGGAGAGCGACTTGACGCCGCACAGCTCCATCGTGATGGACAGGAAGACACCCACCAGCACGAACTGCCAGTCCAGGTTGAAGGACAGCAGGCCCTTGATGAGGGTGGCCATGAGCGTGCCCTGCGGGGCGGGGAAGGCGGGCGAGCCGATCATGTGCTCGATGCCCTGGGCGCGCATCTCGGCGGTGGGGGTGTCCAGCAGCTTCATGGTGAGGCCGATGACGATGGCCGCGGCCACCGCGCCGATCATCAGGCCGAGCTGCTGCGCCCTCGGGGTGGCGCCCACCAGGTAGCCCGTCTTCAGGTCCTGCGACGTGGCGCCCGCGTTGGCCGCGGCGATGCACACCATGCCGCCCACGCACAGCGCCATGGGCTGGTAGATGTCCCCCGTCCAGCCGATGCCCACGAAGATGAGGCAGGTGGCCATCAGCGTGGCGATCGTCATGCCGGAGATGGGGTTGGAGGATGAGCCGATGATGCCCACGATGCGCGAGGCCACCGTCACGAAGAAGAAGCCGAACACCACGATGAGGATGCCCAGCAGCAGCCGGCCGAACACCGTACCCGGCAGGAAGGGCAGGGCGGCCATCACCAGGATGAGGCCCGCGCTGCCGAAGAGCACGATGGTGATGGGCAGGTCGCGCTCGGTGCGCTTCTGCGCGGTGGCACCGGTGCCCTCCTTGAACGACGTCAGGCTCTCCTTGAAGGCCGCGACGATGGTGGGCAGCGTCTTGAGCAGCGTGATGAAGCCGCCCGCCGCCACCGCGCCCGCGCCGATCTGCCGCACATAGGCGAAGTAGATGGCGGTGGCCATGTTCCCGAAGGTGTGCGTCGCGGGGTCCCACCCGCCCGGGCCACCCGCCGTGGTGAGGCTGCGCAGGTTGCCCAGCTTCACCAGCTGCCGCGCGATGGCATCCGGCGGCACGAGCGTGGCCAGCAGCGGGATGATGCCCAGCCACGCCAGCACGCCACCGGCCACCAGCACGCCGGCAATCTTCGGGCCGACGATGTAGCCCACGCCCAGGTACTCGGGGGTGATGTCGCCGTTGAGCGTGGCGGACGGGAAGTACTTGTTGGTCTGCTTCGTCACCAGCGCCGGCGTCTCGGCGATGAGCTTCACGATCTTCTGCAGCAGCGCGTACACGAAGGCGAAGCCCACGCCCTGGAAGGCGATCTTCGCCAGGTTGCCGCCCTTCTCACCGGCGATGAGCACCGAGGCGCACGCCGTGCCCTCGGGGTAGGGCAGGTTGCCGTGCTCCTTCACGATGAGCGAGCGGCGCAGCGGCACCATCATCAGCGTGCCCAGCACACCGCCCAGCAGCGCCAGCGTGAAGATGGTCCAGTACTCGAAGAAGCTGGAGCCCTTGCTGTCGGTGCTCAGGAAGAGGAAGCCGGGCAGGGTGAACACCACGCCCGCGGCGATGGACTCGCCCGCCGAGCCGATGGTCTGCACCACGTTGTTCTCGAGGATCGTCGAGCCCCCCAGCTTCTTGAGCAGGGAGATGGCGAGCACCGCGATGGGGATGGAGGCGGAGACCGTCAGGCCGGCCTTCAGGGCCAGGTACACCGTGGCGGCGCCGAAGATGACGCCGAAGAGCACGCCGATGCCGATGGCCTTGGGCGTGAACTCGGCGACGTCGCTCCGCTCGGCGGGGATGTACGGCTGGAACTCCGCTGTCTTGGTGACTTCGCTCGGGGCGGAGGCGGCCGCGACGGCGACGCTCCGAACCGCCTCGGACTTGGCTGCTTCAGGCTTCAATTGGGGGCTCCCAGAAGGGGGACGACCGTGTCGGGGGTGGAGTTCTACAACTCCCTCCCCGGTCCGCCAAATGACCGCTGGGAGCCGGAGCCCGGGCAGGCGTGCGTGACGCTATGCGGCGACGTCCCGCTCGCCGGGCGCCGCCGGGGGCACCGTCCGCCCGGGCGCGGGGGGCAGGGTGGTGAGGTTGGCCCGCTGCTCCCTCGGGACGAACAGGCTCCTGAGGTTGTAGGCCATCAGCGCCGAGACGAAACCCGGTTGCAGCAGCCCCTCCATCCCCTTGCGCATGTGCAGCACCTCGTAGAAGGCGTGGCAGGCCTTCGCGTCCAACGAGGTCAGGTCGATCATGTTCTGCACGGACCACTGCACGGCCTTCAGCCCGAAGGGCCGCTTGCCCCGGGTCTCCGGGTAGGCCAGGTCCATGGTGGTGGTGAGGAACCAGCACAGGCCGACGATCTTGCTGAGCTCCTTCTGGAAGCCGCGCGCCAGCCCCGCGTGCAGGCCTTCCGGCGAGGTGCGCGCCCGGGCCACCTTCTCCCCGAGCAGCTTCGCCCCGAGGCAGGCGACCGTCATGCCCTGGCCGAAGACGGGGTTGAGGGCGCAGACGGTATCGCCCAGGAGCACGAAGCCCTCCGGGAAGCGCGCCATCTTCTCGTAGTGCATCCAGCGGCTCGTCGGAATCTTGTGCGAGACGGGCGCGGTCAGCGGCTTCGCGTCGCGGATGTATTCATAGAGGTGGGGCGAGGGCAGCCCGCGCGCGAACTCCAGGAAGCCCGCGTCATCGGTGGGCGCGTGGTCTCCGAAGTACCCGTTGAGGCTGACGATCCACCGTCCGCCCTCCACGTTGGAGATGAAGCCCGAGCGCTTCGCCTCGGGGGCGCGGCCGTTCACGACCAGGATCTTCCACGCGTCGAAGTTCGCGGGGCGCTCGTAGAGCCGGCTCGTGTAGCCCAGGTCGATGCCCACCTGCTCCTCTTCCGGGCGGCCGTAGCCCATCGCCTCCAGCCAGTGCGGGGCCCGCGAGCCCCGGCCGCTGGTGTCCACCACCAGCCCGCCCTCGAGCGTCTGCTCGCCCTCGGGGCCCTTCACCTTCGCCCCGGTGACGCGCGTGCGCGAGGCGTCCGTGAGCAGCTCCTCCACGCCATAGCCCTGCCACACCTCGATGTTCGGCAGGGCGGTGACCCGCGCGCGCACCTTCCACTCCAGGAAGGGCCGGGAGACGAGGATGGAGCGGGGGCCTCCCTCGTAGCGGACCTTCCAGCTGCCGGACTGGAACCAGGCGGCGTCCCGGGCCAGGTCGACGAGATCCGCTCCCTCCTGCACCAGGTCCTGCACCAGCCCGGGGAACAGGCCGTCCAGCACCGTCAGCCCGGCCTCCAGCAGGGCATGGATGTGGCGTCCCTGCGGCGCGTTCTTGCGCGCCTCGGGGCCCTCCGGCAACCGCTCCCGCTCCAGGATGATGACCTTCTCGAAATGCTCCGAGAGCACCCGGGCGCTCAAGAGTCCCGCCATGCTGCCGCCAATGACAATGGCTTGTCCGGGTCCTCGCTGGTTGGGAAGCACTCACACCTCCTGATGTGCGGCTGATCGACTGCCTGCTGTGGGGGCTTGCGAGGATATGTGAAGCCGAAAAGAACCGGTACGGTCTCCTGGTGCGTGTTGACTGCTCGGAGAGGGTAGAGGCCTCCCCGATACGGCGGGTCGCTTTGACGCGATGCTACAGGGTGGATGGCGACACTCCTGCCGAGGGAGCGGCTTCACGCCATGTGCGTGCCGAGCAGCGCGGACGGAAAACGGCATTTCAGGCGAACAGTGTTAGGATGCCGCCCATCCATGAGCAACGCTGAGTTGAAGCGGCTGGTTCTCAAGTTCGTCCTGGAGCAGCAGTTGGCGATGCTGACGGCCCTGGGCCCCGTCGCCTACATGATCACGCTGACCCTGGGACTGCCTCCGGACCGGGCCTGGTTCGTCACCTGGGTCAATTTTGGCACGCTGACGCCGGTGTTTGGCGTCCTCCTTCCCCTGGCGCTCATCTGGTTCGAGCTGAAGAACGCGCTCACGGCTCGCGCGGACGAGATGCCCGGCGAGAGGCTGAAGCGCATCCTCAAGGCTCCCCGGCGCATCGAGATGGGGGCGTGGATGGGCTACGGCGTGTCGTGCGTGCTGTGGGCGGGCTGGCCCACGGTGCTGTACGGGCTGGATCCCTGGGACGTGCCGCTGACGGTGGCCTCCTTCCTGGTGCTGGCGAAGGTGGTGGGCATCCGCATGGCGCTGAGGATGGAGCGGCTGCTGCGCCCCTACGCGCTCGAGGAGTTCCACAAGTACCCGCAGGCGCGCGTGGACGACAGCGGGTTCTCGTGGCCCAAGATGCGCTGGTTCCTGCCCTACTGCTTCGCCCTCTTCGTGCTCGCCACGCTGACGGTGACGAGCATCATCGTCTACAAGAAGACGCAGTACGGCTTCGGAGAGCTGTTCACCAACCTGGCCCGGCTGGTGCCGGCCACGGTGCTGACGCAGCTGCGCGCGGACGTGGCCAGCATCCTGGGCACCATCGTGGTGCCGGTGGTGTGCGTCGGTGGCTTCATGATCTTCGCGGCCGCGTGGTGCGCCTGGGAGCTGGCGCGCCAGCAGAGCCAGGGCACCGAGGCCGTGCAGAAGTCCATCGAGTCGATTGCCTCGGGCCGGCCCTCGTTGCCGGACTGGGTGGCCACGGACGAGGTGGGTGACCTGTCCATCTCCACCGCGTCGGCCTTCGAGCGGCTGCGGACGTTCTCCTCCTCGCTGAGTGACTCGGCGCAGCTGCTGGGCACCTCCGCGGAGGCGCTCAACGACTCGCACAAGGATCAGACCGAGGCGCTCTCCATCCAGGCCGCGTCGCTCCAGGAGACGCAGGTCACCGCGCAGGAAATCAAGCAGACGTCGATGGTGGCCGCCCAGAAGGCGGAGGACGTGCTGCAGCAGGCCGAGCGCGCGGATCAGATCGGCCGCGCCGGTGAGTCCGCGCTCGAGAAGAGCCTCTCGGGCATGCACGACATCCAGAAGCAGGTGATGGATATGGCGCAGAGCATCCGCTCGCTGGACGAGCGGGCGCGGCAGATCGCCAACATCACCACCACGGTGAAGAGCCTGGCGGACCGCTCCAACATGCTGGCGCTCAACGCCGCCATCGAGGCGGTGCGCTCGGGCGAGCACGGCAAGGGCTTCAGCGTGGTGGCGCGCGAAATCCGCAGCCTGGCGGACCAGTCCATCAAGGCCACCTACAGCGTGCAGGGCATCCTGCAGGACCTGAGCGAGGCCATCCGCGTCACGGCGGACATGACGGAAGGCGGCTCCGTGAAGGTGCAGGGCAGCGTGCAGCAGCTGCAGTCCTTCGGTGAGAACATCCGGCAGCTGTCCGGCATCGTGCGCGACAACGTGAGCTCCGTGCGGCAGATCTCCGCCGCCGTGACGCAGCAGAACCAGGGCATCGGGCAGATCTTCCAGGCGGTGAACGACCTGACGAAGATCATGGACCAGACGATGGCGAGCCTGCGCACCAGCGACGAGGCCGCGGATCAGATGCGGCTGGTGGCCGAGCGCGTGAGCACCTTCGTGGGCGAGTACGACTGGCAGAGCCGCAAGGAACGCGCCGCCGCCGCCGCGGCCTCCCTCCCCCCGCCGCTTCCGGGGACGGGTGGTGGCGAGTCGGTCGCCTGAGCTAGCCCGCCAGGGCCAGCACCCCCCCGGCCGGCCACGCCACCAGGAGCGCGGCCAGTGCCGGGGGCGGCTCCCCCAGTCCGGGTGGAAGCGCCCACGTCTCGAGCGTCACCCGCAGGGACAGCGCGTCCCCCCCGGCCTGGAGCAGCACCGGCCGCAGCGCCACCTTCTGCAGGGGCGCGCGCAGCCCCACGCCCCACACCTTGAGCACTGCTTCCTTCAGGGCCCACGCGGCGGTCACCGGGTCCAGGTGCCCCGCGCACACGGGGACGTAGCCTTGCAGCTCGCCCGGCGCGAAGGCCTCCTCCAGGAAGGCCCCGCCGGCCTCCACCCGCTGCTCCAGGTCCACGCCCAGCGCTCCCCCGCGCGACACCGCCGCCACCGCCAGCTCCCCACTGTGGGAGATGGAGAGCGCGAGCCCTCGCGCGGGTGAGAAGAGGGGCCTCCCGGAATCCGGCCCGTCCGCGCGCGCCGTCACCTCCGCGCGCGCCTCTGGCTCCAGCAACGCGAGGGCCCGGTGCGCGGCGAGCCGGCCCGCCACGAACTCCCGCCGCCGCTTGTCCGTCCTGCATAGGGCGAGCCCCGCGCGCTCCAGGGGCGAGAGGGTGGAGCCGTCCTCCCGCCCCACCTCGCCCCATCCGAGCACGACTTCCCGGCCGCCGGGCAGCCGCAGCCGCTCAGCCTTCCGCACTCCGGCGCTCTCCCCGGCGCAGCCGGCGGAACCACAGCCCCGTGCCTCCCAGCAGCAGGGCGCCGTCCTCGCCACGCACCTCGAAGTCGTAGAGGACGTCATCGCCCTCCACCTTCACCATCCTCGCCTTCACGTGCCCGGACTCGCCCAGGCGCCGCTGCCGCCCGCGCACCAACTGCTCCACGCCCATGGGCACGGAGACGAGGTTGTTGTGGTGGCCGTCCCAGTTGGCCGCCACCTGGAAGGCGGCGTCGAGCAGCAGTGGATCCAACTGGAAGCGCGGCCGCGCCACGTGGGTGAAGATCTCCCGCTGCCGCGGGGCGCGGATGATGCCTTCCACCTCGATCTCACCGACGTACACCCACTCGGCGCGGCAGAAGAGGGGGCCGAGGTACAGCGGCTCCTTGGCCAGGTGGAAGATGGAGCGCGCGCGCGAGCCCGGCAGTGCCTCCGGCAGCTTGCCGTTGCCCGGCTCGTGGCGCGGCGGCGGCCCGAGCACGTAGATGCCCTGCTGGTGGATGCGGCGCTGCGTCTGGTCCGAGCGGCCACCCAGCGCGAGATCGCTCGCGGACTCGACGTAGAGCGTCACCTCGTCGCCCTGCTGCTTGAGCACCCGGGCGGTGAGGGTGATGTGGACGGGCTTGCCCTTGGAGCCGTGCGGGGCCTTGAAGAACTTGAGCGGCGTTTCGATCCGCAGGTTCTCCGCGCGCAGCACCGCCAGGTCTGGCCGGAAGAGGGCGGCGGCCTCGCCGAGCATCTCGAAGCCGAACGTGCCCGGCATGATGGGCACCGAGTCCAGTTGGTGCTGGAGGACGAACGGGTCCGTGTTCAGGTCGAACGTCCGCGTGGCCACCAACGTCTCCGCCCCGTGCTGCTCCACGCAGTCGATCATCGGGTAGTCGGAGGGCACGAGCAGGAAGCCGCGATCGTCGTAGACGGTGCGGGCGTCCGGGCCGTCTGCGGAGGCGCCGAGGAAGGGCCACTCGCGGAAGAGCCGCTCCTCGAAGATGGCCACCTCGCGCTCGGTGCGGCCGAGCAGCAGCTCGTTGATGAACCAGTACGAGCCCTCGGCGGGGGTGATGTACGAGACGCCGGTGCTCCGCACCACGTCCATGTTGCGTGCCGCGGCGCCCACGCTCTCCCACGCCGTCCAGTCGATGGTGACGCAGCGCATGTGCGGGCGCGCCCGGTGCGCGTACGCCATGGCGCACTTGCTCATCAAATCATTGGCGGCGCTGTAGTCCGTCTGGCCCTTGTTGCCGAAGCGGCCCGCGCCGGAGCCGAAGCACATCATCAGCTTCAGGTCATCGCGCCGCGTGGCCTCCAGCAGGTTGATGAGGCCGAGCACCTTCACTTCCATGGTGGCGGCGACGATGCCCGTCGTCTTGTCCGGCAGGCTCTTGGAGGCCTCGACCATGGCGCCGTGGACGATGCCGTCGATGTGGCCGTGGTACTCGCGCACCCGGTCCACCATGGCGCGCACGTCCGCGGCGTTGCGGAAGTCACACGTCTCGTACTCGATGGACAGGCCCTGGGCGTAGACCTCCTGGAGGTTGCGCCACAGCTCGCGTGCCCGCTCGTAGGGCTCGAAGGCCTCCTTGAACTTCACCGGAGTGAGGGTGGGGTCCGCCTTCTTGCGGCGGATCATCTCCTCCTTCTCGAAGGTCTTGAAGTCGGTGTCGTCCAGCGCCAGGTAGGGCTCGTCGCCCGTGGGGGCCGGGGTGCGCCCGGTGACGATGACCTTGGGGCCCAGCCGCGCCACCGCCTTGGCCACCTCGAAGACGGCCCCGCGCCCGCCACCGGAGAAGAGCAGCACCCAGCTCGGGTCCACCCGGCGCAGCACCTGGCTGCCCTCCTTGGGGAAGTCCGCCCGGCGCAGGCCCACCACGAAGCGGCGGCTGGCCATGTAGCCGATCTCCGTCCGGTCGCTGCCCTCTTCCAGCTCGCGGGCCACCGTCTCGGCCACCACCCAGTGCGAGGCGCGCGGCTCGAAGTCGATCGTCTTGATGACGGCGCCGGGCAGCTCCTGCTTCATCCCCTTGAGGAAGCCGGACATGGAGCCGCCCATCACGTTGCCGCCATCCCCCACGAAGCCGAAGTCACCGCCCATGGAGGTGACGGCCACGTAGCAGGCGGTGCGTCCCTTCGCGTCCCGCAGGCGCTCGTACATGGCGCGGCCGGTGCCGTGCCAGCGCGCGGTGGTCTCCGCCATCCGCCGCCCGAAGCGCGCGCTGCCCAGGGTGAGGAAGTACTCGACCGGACCGAAGGCGCCCAGGTCGATGACACCATCGGCTCCGCCCAGCTCCTCGCTGGCGCGGCGCACCCGGCGCTCCACTTCCATGGCATCCGTGGTGCCCGCCACCGACACCGTGGCCACGCGCACGCCCTTGCCCAGCAGCAGACGGGTGAAGGCGGCCACCAGGCCCGGCTCGTCACCCACGAGCAGCAGCTTCTTGCCCTGCAACTGGTAGCGCTTCTCCGAGGAGAGCGCCAACGGCACCAGGTCCACGCGCCAGCGCTGCGCGGACAGGCCTCGGCTGGGGAGGGGGTAGCTGGCGGTGGCGCTCAGCGGATCCGCCGTCCACGGCTTGCGGTGGGCGTTGTCGTGCTCCTCGAGGATGACGTGGTAGTTGGACCCGCCCAGGCCGAAGGCGCTCACTCCCGCGTAGCGCCGGCCCTCGCGGGGGACGGGCCACGGGCGTCCCTCCAGCGACAGGGAGATGGGCAACCGGTCGAAGGGGATGTCCGCCTTGGGGAATTCGCCGCCGTTCATGGGCGGCAGGAAGTGCTCGCTCACCGCGAAGGCCGTCTTGATGAGGCCCAGCAGGCCGGAGGCCGACGAGGTGTGGCCAATCTGCGACTTGAGGGTGCCCATGGGCACCGGGTTGTCGCGGCCACGCGACTGGTAGGCCTCGCCGTAGGCATCTGCCTCCGTCTTGTCGCCTACCTTCGTGCCTGGGCCGTGCGCCTCGAGCAGGCCGATCTGATCCGCCCGCACGTGCGATTCCTGCAGCGCGCGCTCCACCGCCCGCGCCTGTCCCTTGGGATTGGGGGAGAGCAGGGTGGTGCCGCGTCCGTCACTGGAGAAGCCGATGCCGGAGATGACGGCGAGGATCTTGTCCTTCGACGCCTCCGCGTCCTCCAGCCGTTTGATCACCACCGCGCCGGCACCCTCGGCCGGGACGAAGCCGTCCGCGCGATCGTCGAAGGGGAAGGTGCCGCGCGGGGACAGGAAGCCGAGCACGGCCAGGGAGGCGGAGTACTCCGGCACCAGGTTGAAGGCCACGCCGCCGGCCACCACGATGTCGGCCTCGCGGTTGGCCAGCGACATCATCGCGGTGTGCACCGCGGCCAGGGAGCTGGCACAGGCCGCGTCCACCATCAGCACGCCGCCGGTGAAGTCGTGGATGGCGGCCAGCCGCGCCGCCACGGGCAGGCTGGAGTAGTACTGGGACGTGTTCTCATCCAGCGGGGGCAGCTTGCCCACCACGCGCTGGCGGACCGCGTCGAGCAGCGGGGCCACGTGCTCGGCGGACATGCCCTGGGCCCGGAGGGCCTCGGAAGCCATGGACAGGTAGCGCTCCAGGACGAAGCGCAGCTCGGTCTCGAACTCCTTGGCACGCACCGGCAGCTGGCCCACCACCACCTGCACGCGCCGCCCGTTCCACCCACCGGGCTCGTAGCCCGCCTGTCCGAGTGCCTCCTCCGCCGCCTTGACGAAGAGGGGCACGGCGGGGTCGAGCGCCGCGGCCTGGTTGGGCGGCAGCCGGAGCCAGCGCGCATCCGGCGAGGGCAGCTCCACCGTACCGGCCAGCCGGGGCACCATCTCCTTGGGCCCCATGAGCGCGCCCAGCAGGTGCTGCGCGTCGAAGCGCGAGGTGGGCAGATCTCCAATGGCGTCCGCCTTGGAGACGATGTTGGTCCACAGGGCCTGCGAGTCGGAGGCGCCCGGGGTGATGGCGCCCATGCCGACGATGGCGAACTTCTGGTTGGGCGGACGCACCGGGCGGATGTCCGCCCACGTCTCGTGGGACGGCGCGGGCCCGAGCAGCGCGTGGTAGGCGATGTTGCTCCACCCCAGCGAGCTGACGCCCACGTAGCTGCGCGGTGTCAGCTTCATGGGGCGGGTGAGGCACTCCAGCGAGCCCTCCGTCCCATGCCGCGGCGAGGTGAGGCCGGCCACGGGCGCGCGCACGCCTCCATGGAGCGACAGCGCCGCGCGCATCACCGAGACGAGCCCGCTGGCCGCCTGCTGGAAGCCCACCTGCGGGGCCGCGGTGGAGAAGGTGAGAGGCTCGGTGCGCATGGCGTTGAGCGCGGCCTTGAGGCCGATGAGCTCCTGGTCCTCCAGGCCCGGGACGCCGCACGCCTGCAGCTCCACGTGCCGCACCAGCTCCGCCTCGATACCGGCCATGTCCAGACAGTTGCGCGCGGCCTTGTCCACCATGCGCGACAACCGCGAGAGGCCCTGCTTGAGGTTCACCTCGGCGCTCACGCCGTGCAGGACGGCGTAGATGCGCTGCTTGTCCGCCAGCGCGTCGTCCAGCCGGCACAGCACCAGGGCCACGGCGCCTTCACCGGGCAGCGTGCCCGAGGCGCGCCCATCCAGCGCGAGCAGCTCCTGCTCGGCCAGCCAGCCGCGCGCGGAGAGCATGCCGAAGGAGGAGGGGCTGAGCAGCGGGGACACCGCGCCCACCACCGCCACGTCACTGTGGCCGAGCTGCAGCGAGAGCGAGGCGAACTTCAGCGCCGCGAGCGAGGAGGCCGTCCCCGCG
Organism: Archangium sp. Cb G35; assembly: GCF_001896145.1. Classification (NCBI taxonomy): domain Bacteria; kingdom Pseudomonadati; phylum Myxococcota; class Myxococcia; order Myxococcales; family Archangiaceae; genus Archangium; species Archangium sp. Cb G35. The sequence goes on along the minus strand of NZ_MPOI01000011.1, from coordinate 505,598 downwards.
TCCACCGCGAGGTGTCCACCGCGCGTGTCCAGCAGGCCGGAGAGCCGGCCGGCCACGATGGTGGCCGTGGTGGGGACGGACTCGGGGGTGATGGGCGGGGCGTGCTGCGCGATGTAGCCATCCACCGCCTCCAGCATGCGGGCGTGGTCGCTCCGGCCCTGGAGGATGGCGGACAGGTGCTCGCGGAACTCCGGCGAGCGGATGCGGACCGTCTGGTCCACCTTCACGTCCACGCCCAGGCCCGTGGCGCCCAGGTAGATGGCGCAGCGGCCGCCGGGGCTCTTGTCGGGGCCATAGCCCGCGTCCTGCGCCGCCTGCAGCAGCGTCAGGTGGAGCAGCCGCTCCATGCGGTGCATCTTCTCCACCTGGTTGGGCGGCAGGCGGAACTGCTTCCAGTCCTTGCCCTCCTCCGGGGCGAAGCCGCCCACCAGCGGATGGTGCAGGCCGAGGCCCGCGCCCCACTCCGCCGGGGCCCGTGTCAGGGCGCGCATCCCCTCCAGGGACTGGTTCATGAAACGCGACGGGGAGTCGGCGCCGGGCAGGCGGCACCCGAGCCCGATGATGGCCAGGGGGATGTGCGTGGAAGAGGTCATCGCGGTGAGAGGCTCTTGACGAACGACTGCCAGGCGAGACGGGGAAGGGTGGGGGCGACGTCCTCGGTGGGCAGCGAGGCCATGCCGATGCCGCGCAACTCCAGCACGGGGATACCGTCCTGGCCCAGGAGGTGGGCGTCGAAAGAAGCGAGCCCGCTGCTGGCGCCGCTCAGACGGGCGTCGCACATGAGGCGCTCGTCGCGCCGGGGCATTCGGAACCAGGTGGCGTCGGAGATGGCCATCTCGCGCGAGCCCTCTCCGGAGAAGGCGTACCAGAGCCACTTCACCATGTGCAGCGCGCCCTCCATGGCGGCGGGCGCCACCTGGATGCGGCTGGCGGGCAGCACCTTGGACAACACGCGCGGGTGGACGAGCCCACCCTGGATGCGGCCCAGCTCGCACAGCCGGGCCCAGGAGATGACCTGGAGCGACTCGGGCACATCGCCCTGTCCGCCCGCGGAAGTATAGAGCTGCCGGCCGTTCTGGAGGTTCTCCGACTTGGGGGCCAGCATCTGCTGCTGCTGGGGCCAGGGCGCGGGCCCGTACGCGTGGGCGAACTGGAGCACGGCGCGGCAGACGGGGATGGGCTCCTCGGAGGCCTCCTCGTGCGCCGCGTTGGCGCTGGTGTTCACCACCTCCATGGACAGGAAGACCGAGACCTCACCGTCCCCCTCGCGGCGGGCACGCCCCACCAGCCGCGCGGCGGACGAGGGCTGGGAGGCGCGCAGGAACCAGCGCACGTCCCTCATCCCCACCAGCACGCGGTCCGGGTACACGAGCGCGCCCACCTCGGCCAGGAACTCCAGCTCCATCGAGGCGGGCAGCGGCCGCATCTCCTCGTCGAGCTCCCGCGGCAGGTGCACGTCGCGCTTGGCGACCGCGCTCTCGCCGCGGAACACCTCGGAGACATCCTCCAGCAGTGGGTATTGGGAGGTATCGGGTTGCACGGTCTAGCGGCCCTTCACGATCTTCTGGGCGAGCTCGCTCAGCGAGTGGACCGGCTCCGTCTCCGGCGCGGTGATGCCCAGCTGCGAGGACATCGCCTCGGCCAGCTTGCGCAGCTCCCCGTCCTTCACTCCGGCCAGCCGGAGATCCAGGGAGAGGAGCGCGTCGCGGACGGAGCGCGGACCGCCGTTTCCGGAGCGCTTCGCGGGCGGCTCGGAAATGGGAGCGGGGGCGGGGGCCCGGGCGGGCGCGGCGGCCCGGGCGGGCGCGGCGGGGGTGCCCGTGCTCTGGATGCGCTCGACGATGTGCTCGATGACCTTGCGCAGGGTGTTGAAGTCACGCAGGGCGCGGCTGGGGTCACGCGTGACGCCGAAGGCCTCGCGGGTGCGCGCGAAGATGTCCACCTGCTTCACGGTGTCGATGCCGAGGTCCGCCTCGAGGTCGAGGTCGAGCTCCAGCATGTCCTCGGGATAGCCCGTCTTCTCCACCACGTTGCGCATCAGCACGTCGCGCACCTGCTCGAAGAGATCCAACGAGGCGGCGATGGTGGAGGTGGGCATCGCCGGGCCAGCGGCCGGGGCCGGAGCGGGGGCCGGAGCCGCCGGAGTGGGCCGGGCCGCCACGGGGGCGGGAGCCGGAGCGGGCGCGGCGGCCTGGGCGGAACCACCGCCGGTGGTGAGGATGCGCTCGACGATGTGCTCGACGACCTTGTTCAGCGTGTTGAAGTCACGCAGGGCGCGGTTGGGATCGCGCGTGACGCCGAAGTGCTCGCGGGTGCGCGCGAAGATGTCCACCTGCTTGACGGTGTCGATGCCGAGATCCGCCTCGAGATCGAGGTTCATCTCCAGCATGTCCTCCGGGTAGCCCGTCTTGGCCACCACGGTGTCCAGCAGCACGCGGCGGACCTCCTCCTCCAGCGCGATGGACTTCTGCACCGTGGTGACCTGCGGGGCGGCCGGAGCGGGCTCGGCCGGAGGCGCCTTCGTGGGAGCGGGGGCGCTGGCCACCGCGGCCTGGCCCGTGCGCAGCTGCTCCACGAGCGAGATGATGGCCTCGAACGTCCGCAGGTTCTCCGGCTGGGCCACCGAGGCGTCCACGCCGAACTCGCGGCCCAGGGCGATGGCCACCTTCAAGGCGGTGGCGGGCTCGAGCACTCCCTCGAGGGGCAGTTGCAGCAGCGCCTGCTCCACCTCGGACGTGGCGGCCGTGGCGTCCTCCGAGAGCTGGCCGACGCCATTCACGAATGAATATCCCACCACGCGCTTGAACTGTTCCATGTCACCTACCTTGGGATGAATCGATGCGATGGCGCCGTGCTGCTTCCCCTTGAGGATCTCCCGGGTGAACTGGGTGAGAGACCACTTGGGGCCTGCCTCGATGAAGATGCGGGCGCCTTGGTTGTGGGCTTCGCCGATGGCCTGGCGCAGGCGCACGGGCTCGACGAACTGGCTGATCAGGAACGACGGGTACTCACGCAGCGGCCGGTTGCCATACTCCGCCGCGTCGATGGTCGAGACGAGGCGCACCGCCGGAGCGTGGAAGGTCAGCCCCTCCAGCACCTTCAGATAGGCGGGGCGCGCCGCGCCGATGAGCTCCGAGTGGTAGCCGTGGGAGACGGCGAGCACGGTGCACTCGATGCCCCGGGCGGTGCAGCGCTCCACCAGGCCGGGCAGGGCGTTGCGGTCCGCGGACACGATGCAGGCGCGCGGCCCGTTGTCCGCCGCGAGGGTGGCGTAGCCGGGCAGGCCCTCGATGAGGGCGGGGACCTCCTCGGAGGGGCACGCGAGCGCGGCCATCTGCCCGGGGTCCTCGGTGGGCATCTCCAGCACGGCCACGGTGCGCGAGTGGATGGCGTGCAGGCCCTCCTCGAGGGAGAGGCTGCCCGCGGCCACCAGGGCGGCCAGCTCGCCCGCGCTCTGGCCGATGACCATGTCCGCGTGGATGCGGTGGGACGCCAGCAGCCGGTAGAGGGCCACGTTGACCAGGAAGACGGCCGCGTGGATGTCCTCGTCGTTCTGCCGGTAGTTCTTCGCGTCCTCCGTGTAGAAGCTGCTCGTCAGCGTGCGGCCGGTGAGGCGCAGGTAGACGCGGTCCGCTTCCTCCAGCGTCCGGGCCACCACGGGGTAGGCGCGGGCGAGCGGGCGCAGCATGTTGGCGTACTGGCCGCCCTGGCCGGGGAAGGTGATGGCCACCTTGGCGCCGCGCAGGGGCGCGTCCGGGCCCGCCGCGAAGATGCCGGACTGGCCCAGGGGCTCCGTGTCTCCGCCGGCCTCCAGCGTCTTGCGCAGGAAGTCGCGCTTCTTGCGCAGCTCGTCGCGGGTGCGCGCGGTGATGGCCACGCGCCAGGGGCCCTCGGACGTGTGGCGCGTGTCCTCCAGCGGGCCCTGCTGCTCGCACAGGGCGTTGAGCTGCTCCAGGCACGCGCGCGCATCCGCGCCCGCCACGGCCACGAGCTTCGGGTCTCCCTCCGCCGGCTCGCTCTCCTTCTTGTCCGGACGCGAGGGCGGTCCCTTGTACTCCTCGAGGATGGCGTGGAAGTTGGAGCCGCCGACGCCGAAGGAGCTGACACCGGCGCGGCGCGGGGCGCCACCCGCGGGAGCGGGCCACTCGCGGTTGTCCGTCACCACCTCGATGCCCTGGGGAATCTTCGGGTTGCGCGGCTCGCTCTTGAGGGAGCGCGGGATGATGCGCTCCTGCATGGCGCGGGTGACCTTGATCATCCCGGCCGCGCCGGCCGCGGCGTTGAGGTGGCCGATGTTGGACTTCACCGAGCCGATGAGGATGGGGCGGGTGCGGCCCTCGCTGTAGGCGTTGTGGGTGGACTTGGTCTCCACCACGTCACCCAGCGCGGTGCCGGTGCCGTGGCACTCCACGTAGTCCACGCTGGCGGGAGGCACGTTGGCGGCGGCCAGGGCGCGGCGCATGGCGAGCGTCTCGCCCATCTCGCTGGGGGGCAGCACGGAGCGGCCCTTGCCGTCGCTGGAGCCGGCGATGGAGCGGATGACGGCGTGGATGCGGTCCTTGTCGCGCTCGGCGTCCGACAGCCGCTTGACCACGAGGATGCCGGCGCCCTCGCCGGGGACGAAGCCGTCCGCCTGGGCGTTGAAGGGCTGGCTCCCCTTGGCGGACAGGGCGTTGAAGCGGCAGCCTGCGATGAAGAACTCGGGGGACATGTCGGCCCACACGCCGCCGGTGAGTACCACGTCCGCCTCGCGGTGTTGCAGCAGCTTCCAGGCGCCGTGGAGCGCGGCCAGCGAGCTGGCACAGGCCGAGTCCATCACCATGTGCGGCCCGTGGAAGTCGTAGAGCGCGGAGATGCGGCCGGCGTTGAGGCTGCCCAGGTAGCCGGTGAGGCTGTCCTCGCTGATGGGCGGCAGGCCCGCCTTGTAGCGCTCCTCGGCGTTGCGCAGGATGAGGCCGCGCAGCTCCTCGGGCAGGCCGGACTTCTCCATCGTCTCGCGCAGCTCCCGGGCGAACTCGGCCCAGCGCACGCGCGTGTCCGCGAGGAACTTGATGCCCTGGTAGGGCAGGAAGCCCAGCGCCAGCGCCACCCGGTCCCGGTTCCACTTGTCCGGCGAGTACCCCGCGTCCTGGAGGGCCTGCTCGGTGCTCAGCAGCGTCACCACGTGCGAGGGGTCCAACGAGGCCCAGGCCGCGGGGGGAATCCGCATCTCCATCGTCGGCGTGGGGAGCTCATCCAGCCAGCAGCCCAGCTTCGTGTACGTCCGGTCCTTGCGGTCCGTGTGGTGGTAGCGCTCCACCTTCCAGCGGTCCCTGGGCACCTCGCGCGTGGCGTCGTGGCCCTCGAGCAGCCGCTTCCACAACGCCTGGACGCTGGTGGCGCCGGGGAACATGCCACCCATGCCGACGATGGCCAGCGGCTCGCTCTGGCGCTGGCGGGGGGCGGACTTGCGCTCGGTGCCGGGCTGCCAGGCCTCCAGCACCGCGTGGAAGTTGTTGCCGCCGAAGCTGAAGGAGCTGACGGCCGCGCGCGGCAGGGTGCCGGCGCGGAACGGCTGCGCCTTGCGGGGGATGAAGAAGGGCGTGCGCTCCAGCTCCAGCTTCGGGTTGACGCGCTCCACGCCCGGCTGGGGCGGAATCTGCCCGTGGTGCAGCGCGAGCACGGCCTTGAGGAGTCCGGCGCCGCCCGCGCCCGCGCGCAGGTGGCCGATGTTGGCCTTCACCGAGCCGAGCGCGATGGAGCCCGGCGCGCCCGAGTACACGCTGGCCAGCGCCTGCACCTCACTGACGTCGCCCACCGGCGTGCCCGTGGCATGGCACTCCACGTACTGGATGGAGTCCGGCGACAGGCCCGCGTCCTCGATCGCACGGCGCATGGCGAGCGCCTGGCCCTCGCGCCGGGGCGCCACCAGCGACTTGCCCCGCCCGTCCGACGAGCCGCCCACGCCGCGCAGCACCGCGTAGATGGTTTCCCCGTCCCGCTCCGCGTCCTCCAGCCGCTTGAGGGCGAACAGCGTCACGCCCTCGCCCAGCAGCGTGCCGTCACACTCGTCCGAGAAGGGCTTCACGTGGCCCTTGTGGGACAGCCCGCCCAGCTTGGAGAAGGCGATGAACTCCAGCGGCGTCAGCATCTCGCTCACGCCGCCGGCCACCGCCAGGTCGAACTCGCCGTCGCGCAGCCCTCGCACCGCCAGGTCCAGCGCCGCGAGCGAGGACGAGTACCCCGCATCCACCGAGTAGTGCAGGCCCTTGAGATCGAACTGCATGTTGATGCGGCCCACGGCCACGCTGGCCGAGGAGCCCACCACGTTGTCGTCGCTGCACTCCTTGAGGCGCGAGCGCACCCGCTGGGCGGTGACCTCGAGCAACTCCTGCTGCCGGGTGGCGGGCAGCGCGTGGAACTCGTCCGTGGAGCGCACCGCGTCCAGCATGTCCTCGAGCCGGACGTGCATGCCGCTGTCGCGCTGCCATCCCAGGCTGGTGGCCCCGAGGATGATGCCGGTGGTGTCCCGGGGCAGCACGCGCACCTCGGAGAGCGCCTGGGTGCCGGCCTCGAGGACCATCCACTGGAAGGGGTTGACCTGCTGGGCGTCCGCGGGGGTGACCTTGTACTTGCGCCAGTCGAAGACGAAGTCGTGGATGAAGCCGCCCAGCTCCGCATGCGCCCGGTCCGGCATGGTGCGGTCCGGGTGGAAGTAGAGCGAGTGGTCCCACGCGCGCGCGGGCACCTTCGAGAGGGACACCCTGCCCGTGGAAACGCTGGCCCAGAAGTCGGAGACGCGGAGGGCGTTCGGCAGGACGCAGCCCAATCCTACCACGGCGATGGCATCCATACAGGTTCTCTCTGTAGACCGGGCCGAACCCAGGAGGGGGGATCCTGCTTGGGTGACGGCCTCGGGGGAAAACAATCCTACCACGCGGCTCGTAAGGTGGAGGGGGATGTGAAGGGCGTACATGCCCCGCCTGGGTGGCGGGCACGGCCCAGGGAGGTAGGCCGGTTGGCCGCCTGGTGGGCGATCATCCGGGCTCTGTTGACCCGGAGAGCAGTCACGCGCACTCACATTGACGGACTGTCATGACGGCCTGTCAGGCCCGCCTCCCCGTTGGCGCGACACGCTGGCGCGGTGGGCCCTGCCTGGCTTCCCCTCGAACCGCTCGTGTCCTCTCTGTGTCCCTCGGGGAAAGGGCGTTGGGCGCGGGGGTTGCACAGGCTGCCCGGTGGCCTGACGGAAGGCCACACGCGAGGACAACGACATGAGCCTGAAGAAGACGCGCAACCCGCAGCGCCGCCGCCAGCGCGGCATGACCCTCATCGAGATCATGGTGGTGATCACCATCCTCGGTCTCATCATGGCCGCGGTGGGCGTGGCCGTCATTCCGAAGCTCGACGAAGCCAGGCGGGACACCGCACGCCTGGACATCGGCGCCATCCACAACGCTCTCAAGCTCTACTACGCCAAGAAGGGCAAGTACCCCGACACGAGCACCGGCCTGCGCGCGCTGGTGGAGACGCAGGCGTTGGAGCAGATGCCGAAGGATCCGTGGGGCAACGAGTACGTGTACATGAACGAGGGAGGCAAGCCCGTCATCACCACCTATGGCGCGGACGGCTCGCCGGGCGGAGAGGGCGCGGACGCGGACGTGTCCTCGCGCGACCTGCGGAAGGACGCCATGGCGAGCCGGTAGCCGGTGGTGCGGCCGGACGGGGAATCGCCATGTCCCCGGCACGCGGTCAGGGGCGTTGCGTGCGTGTCTCCGGACCTACCTTCCTGGTGCGGAGGTAGGTCATGGGACGCACGATCGAGATTCCGAGAGAGACCTGGGCCGTCTACTTCGACAACCTGAGCAAGCGGGCGTTGAACGAACCCGTCCGGATCGAAGTGGAGAACCGGGACATCGGCGATCAGGAAATGACGCGCAAGCTCCCCCTGGTGGGAATCGACCTGGAGACGAAGGGCTCCGAGGCCGGGGCCATCGAGGTGTCGGTGGGTGACGAGCGCCGCGAGCTCATGCACCGCATCGACAACGCGGTGCGCGTGTACCTGAAGATCGACGACGACGGGAACATCGACTGCATGGAGATCGAGGACCAGGACGACGGCAAGACGCTCCTCTTCTTCGAGGGGAGCGGGGTGCCGGCCCAGTTCCAGCAGGGAACCCGGGGCTTCGAGGAGTCCGCCCCGAGTCCCTGAATGGCCGTTCCCCCGTCCACGTGTTCGTGGGCGGGGGGCTCCACGCTACGGCTCGAGGTTGTTCGCGATGGTCACGAAGCCCGTGTCGCTCACCTGCCACAGCTCCACGGGGGCGCGCGCCTCGCCGTTGACATCGAAGTTCAGCGGGCCGCTGGCGCCCTCGATGTTGACGCTCTGTCCCGAGGCCAGCTGCGCCGCGAGGCCGGTGAAGTTGGAGTTGGTGAGCTGGGTGCTGGTGCTGCTCGCGCCGCTGGAGACGCGATTGAGCGCCTCGGCGATCTTCGTTCCCGTCACCGCGTTGGAGGTGCTCAGGGAGTAGGACGCGCCCAGGGCCAGCAGGTACATGGCGTCATAGGCGTTGGAGGTATAGGCGTACGCGGCCGGCTCCTTGTTGTACTTGTCCAGGAATCGCGCGCGGAAGGTGTTGAAGGCCTGGCCCGTGCCCTGGGCCGGGGCGGTGCCGTAGAAGCCCTGGGCCTGGCTGGCCGCCAGCGAGTCCGCCAGCACGGTCGCGTCCTTCACGCTGTCGGAGAACAACCAGCGGTGGCCGTTCTCCCGCTTGAGGTTGAACCGGGTGGACGCCTCCCGGAGGATGGCCGTCGCGTCATCCGCGAAGCCGATCAGCACGGTGACGTCCGGGTCGTACGACATGTCGAGCGAGTCCAGCACTGCCTTCACATCGCCGCCGCGCTGGTAGAGGAAGGGCCGGTTGGCCACCCGCGTCGGGCCGGTGCTGAGCTGCTCGGAGATGATGTTGGAGAGGCCCTGGCCGTACGGATCCTCCACATAGAGGATGCCCACCTTGGCCGGTAGGCCGAAGCGGCTGTCCGAGCGCAGCAGGTTCGCGATGACGGTGCCCTGGATGGCATCCGAGGGCGAGGTGCGCCACAGCAGTCCCACCGGCCCGCCGTTGGTGTCCGGCTTCGCGGTGATCTCCGGCGAGGAGGCGCTGTAGCTCATGGTGAGCACGCCCGCGGGGATCGCCACATCCGCCACCGCGAGCGTCTGGCTGCTGCCGGCCGTCAGCAGCGCCGCCACCTTCTTGTCATTCACCAGCCACCGGGCCTGCTTCTCCGCGACGTCCTTGCTGCTCCCGGTGTCGCAGAAGTACAGGGCGATCTGCTTTCCGTTCACGCGCCGCTGGTTGACCTCCTCCAGCGCGAGCAGCGCGGCGTTGAAGCCCTGGACGTCGGACTCGTCCTCGCTGGCGCCCGGCTCCGGGCTGGTGTGGAGGGGGAAGAGGCCGCCCATCCGGATGGCGTCGGCTTCGGTGGAGCCGTAGGGCTCGGCTTTGCAGCCGGCGGGCAGCGGCAGACAGACCTGCTGCGTGCACACCTGATCGCTCTGGCAGTCCGCGCTCGTCTCGCACTCGTCGAGCCCACCCGCCGCGGTGAGGCTGCACCCGGTGGCCAGCACCGAAATCACTCCCGTCAGGAACAGCGCGCGCATCAGAAACTCACCTCCACACCCGCTCCAGTGCCCTGGGGGGCCGACGTCAGCCGGACCTTGCCGGGTTTCTTCACGGGCTCCTTGGGGTACAGCAGGACGGCGGCCACCGCGCCCACCAGTCCCACCCCGAAGCCGATGTCCGCGATCAGCGCGCTGCTCCGGGTGGCGTTCTTCGCCGCCAGCTTCTGGTCCAGCTCCGTGGAGGAGTTGAACATGGTACGCGAGCCGTTGGCCTGCACCCCGAAGAAGGCCCCCACGCCCACGCCCGCCAGCGCCACGCCGCCCAGGGCAATGGACGTCACCTGCATGCGCTTGCGCGAGGCCTGAGCATCCTCGTACGCCACCTTCAGCCGCTGCTGGTTGGCCTCATCGGTGCGCCGGGCCTCCGCCCGCTCCGCCTCTGCCCGCTTCTTGGCCTCCTCGGCCTCCGCGCGCATCCGCTTGCGCTCGGCCTCCGCCGCCGCCGCCGCCTTCTCCTCCTTCTCCTTCTGGAGCCGCAGCCGGTCGAGGGACAGCCGCGAGCGCTTGCGCAGCTGCGCGTCCTCTCCGTCCGTCAGGTACTTCTCGTAGTAGGAGATGGCCTCCGTCTCCTTACCGGCCTGATCGTACGCGCGAGCGATGTTGTAGATGATGCGCGTGTCGTTCAGGGACTCGTTCGCCTTCTCCAGCAGCGCGGCGGCTTCCAGGTACTTCTTCTGGTCGTAGAGCCGCTCGGCCTGCTTGATGAGCTCCCTGGGGTTGCGCGAGCCACCCCGCTGGGCATGGGAGGGGGCGGGCGCGAGCAGGAGGGCCGCCAATAAAACCAAGACCAATCGCATGGTTGCGGAGCCTACTCCTGAACTCCCCGCCAGGCGAAGGGGGCCCGGAAAAACGGTGGGGCCGGAAAAACGGCGGGGCCGCCCCACCTGATGGCGGGACGGCCCCGGAGGACTGCGGACCCTACCCGGGCCGGGGGCTCAGCTTCCCAGGCGGGAGATGAGCAGCTTGCGCTGGAGCGTGAGCGCCTCGGGGGCCTTGAGGCCCAGGGACTCGAAGAAGGGCTCCTGGCTCTTGAGCTCGGCCTTCCACTCGTCCTCCTTGATGGAGGTGACCTCGGAGACGGACTCCTGGGAGAGGTCCAGGCCCTTGAGGTTGAGGCCCTGGTCGGCGCGCGGCACCCAGCCCAGCAGCGTCTCCTCGGTGGGGACGCGGCCGTGGACGCGGTTCACGATCCACTCGAGCACGCGCATGTTCTCGCCGAAGCCCGGCCAGATGAACTTGCCGTTCTTGTCCTGGCGGAACCAGTTGACCTGGAAGATCTTCGGCGGGTGGGTGATCTTCTTCTGCATGTCCAGCCAGTGCTGGAGGTAGTCACCCATGTGGTAGCCGCAGAAGGGCAGCATGGCCATGGGATCACGCCGCACCACGCCCACCTTGCCGGTGGCGGCGGCGGTGGTCTCGCTGCCCATGGTGGCGCCGAGGAACACGCCGTGGGTCCAGTTGAAGGCCTGGAGCACCAGCGGGACGGTGTTGGAGCGGCGGCCGCCGAAGATGATGGCGGAGATGGGCACGCCCATGGGGTCGTTGGCCTTGGGGCTGAGCACCGGGTTGTTGGAGGCGGGCGCGGTGAAGCGGCTGTTGGGGTGCGCGGCCTTCTCCGTGCTGCCCTTCTTCCAGGGGCGGCCCTGCCAGTCGGTGAGCTCCTCGGGGACCTCGCCGTCCATGCCCTCCCACCACACGTCGCCGTCCGGCGTCATGGCCACGTTGGTGAAGAGGGTGTCCTTGGACACCGAGGCCATGGCGTTGGGGTTGCTCTTGTAGTTGGTGCCGGGGGCCACGCCGAAGTAGCCGGCCTCGGGGTTGATGGCCCACAGGCGCCCGTCCGGGCCCACGCGCATCCAGGCGATGTCATCGCCCACGGTCTCGATCTTCCAGCCCTCGTACTCCTTGGGCGGGATCATCATGGCGAAGTTCGTCTTGCCGCACGCGGACGGGAAGGCGGCCGCCACGTAGGTGGTCTCACCCTTGGGGCTGGTGACGCCCAGAATCAGCATGTGCTCGGCCAGCCAGCCCTCGTGCTCGCCGAGGTAGCTGCCGATGCGCAGGGCGAGGCATTTCTTGCCCAGCAGCACGTTGCCGCCATATCCGCTGCCGAAGCTCCAGATGGTGTTGTCCTGGGGGAAGTGGCAGATGTAGCGGCGGTCCGGGTTGAGATCTCCCGTGCTGTGCAGGCCGCGGTTGAAGTCGTTGGAGTCGCCGAGCATGTCCAGCGCGGCCTTCCCCATGCGGGTCATGATCCGCATGTTGAGCGCGACATAGACGCTGTCGGTGAGCTCCACGCCAATCTTGGCGAAGGGGCTGCCCAGCGGGCCCATGACGTAGGGCACCACGTACATGGTGCGGCCCTTCATGGCGCCGGTGAACAGGTGGGCGAGCTTGGTGTAGGCCGCCTCGGGCTCCATCCAGTTGTTGGTGGGGCCGGCGTCCTCCTTGTTGGTGGTACAGATGAACGTGAGGTGCTCCACGCGCGCCACGTCATTGGGGTTGGAGCGGTGCAGGTAGCAACCCGGCCGCTTCTGCTGGTTGAGGGGGATGAGGATGCCTTCCTTCACCGCCAGGTCGGTGAAGCGCTTCTTCTCCTCCTCCGAGCCGTCACACCAGACGATGCTGTCCGGCTGGGTCATCTGCGCCATCTTGGCTACCCAGGCCAGCAGCTCCGGGTTCTTCGTGGGAGCGCCCTGGAGCGCCGCGTTTTGGGTCGAAGCCATTCGCTTGTCTCCTCAGTTGGTGGGCGAACCTTCCCGGGAGCCCCTTGTAAAAGCAACAGCGGCCCCGGGTGAATCCCGTCCCGCCGCTGCCACCTTCCTTCAATTTCACTTATTGAAGCCCCAGTATTCAGTAGCAGACGTTCGAGGCGGAGGGGCCCTTCGGCTAGCGGACGTTCGGGGCGGAGGGGGTCTCACCTCCAGGCACACGAGGCCGCACGTTGGGGGCGTCCATGACCATCGCCATCGTGCTGGGCATCGTGCTGGTTGCCCTGGTGCTCTTCTCCATCGACGTGGTGCCCATCGAGGTGAGTTCGCTGGTCATCGTGTGTCTGCTGGCGGCCACCCGGGTGCTGACGCCGGAGCAGGCCTTCGAGGGTTTCAGCAACGACACGGTCATCTTCATCTTCACGCTGCTGGCGATGACGGAGGGACTGGCCAGCACGGGAGTGGTGCACCTGGTGGGGCAGCGGCTCGCCTTCTTCGCGCGCTTCGGGCACCAGACATTCGTGCTGGCGATGATGGTGGTGGTGGCGGTGTTCTCCTCCATCGTCTCCAACACGGTGACGACGGCGGCCTTCCTGCCGGTGGCCATTGGCGCGGCGCAGCGGGCCAAGGTGCCCAAGAGCAAGGTGCTGCTGCCGCTGGCGTACGCCTCCATGCTGGGGGGCATGGTGTTCCTGTACGGCACCTCCACCAACCTGGTGGCGTCCGCGGCCTTTCCGCGCTTCGGGCTGGAGCCCATCGGGGTGGCGGAGCTGTCGCCGGTGGGGTTTCCGGTGGCGGTGCTGGGCATCCTCGTGGTGGTGCTGCTGGGGCCGGTGCTGCTGCCGGCGCGGGTGGGCAAGGGGGCGGTGGCCGACTGGTCCCTGCGCGACTACCTCACCGAGGCGATGCTGCCGGCGGACTCGCGTTACGTGGGCAAGGCGCTGGCGGAAATCACGGAGGGACTGGGGCTGCGTGTCATCGGGCTGGTCCGCCAGGGGCAGTCGCAGCCAGCCGTCCCGACGTACCGGCTGGAGGGGGACGAGCGGCTCATCATCGAGGGCAACCGCGAGGACATCCTGCGGGTGAAGGACTTGAGGGGCATCGAGATCCGTCCGGACATGCGGTTGTCGGACACGGACCTGAGGCCGCGGGACACGCTGCTGGTGGAGGCGACGGTGCCCACGGGCAGTCCGCTCATCGGCCGCAGCCTGAAGGAGACGCTCTTCCTGGAGCGCTACGGGCTGGTGGCGCTGGCGCTGCACCGCAAGCCCGCCATCCAGCGGCTGACGAAACTGCAACTGCTCGGCCGGCTCTTCGGTGGGCAGTCGCTGTCCACACTGCCGCTGTCGGTGGGTGACGTGCTGCTGCTGCGCGGCCCGCGGGAGAAGGTCCAGGAGCTGTCGGATGGCGTCAACCTGCTCATCCTGGGGGACGTGGCGTACCAGCCGCCGCGCTACGGCAAGTCGCTGCTGGCGGTGGTGCTCTTCCTGGGAGCGCTCGCGCTGGGCACCTTCAAGGTGATGCCGCTGGCGGTAGCGGGACTGGCGGGGATGCTGTCGATGATCGCCACCGGGTGCGTGGACGCGCGGCGGGCCTTCCGCGTGGACTGGCGCGTGGTGCTGCTCATCGGCTCCATGCTGGCGCTCGGCCTGGCCATGGAGGAGAGCGGGGCGGGCAGGTTCCTGGGCAACCACGTGGCGAGGCTCGGCGAGTACGGAGGCCCGCGCACGGTGCTGGTCCTGATGATGGCGCTCACCATCATCTTGTCGGCCCCCATGAGCAACCAGGCCGCGGCCCTGGTGATCCTCCCGGTGGCGGTGGGCGCCGCCGCGAAGCTGGGTGTGGACCCGAGGCCCTTCGCCATTGGTGTGACGCTGGCGGCCAGCTGCTCCTTCATCACTCCGCTCGAGCCGAGCTGCGTGCTGGTGTACGGCCCCGGGCACTACCGCTTCACCGACTTCTTCCGGCTCGGCACGCCCCTGACGGCGTTGCTGCTCGCCTTCCTCGTGGGCGTGGTTCCCCTGGTGTGGCCCTTCCACAAGGCCGGGCCCGAGCCGGTTCGCGCCCGGGAACCGGTGAGCGAGCGGATGGTGCCACGGTAGGGGTTGAACCCGGGGACCGTGGCACCCTCAGCTCAGGCGCAGGTATAGGTCCAGCGGCAGGTGCCCGAGAGGCACTCGCGGTTCTCCGCGCAGAGCGCGCCGCGCGCCTTCTTGTTCTGGCACTTGCCCGTGTTGAGGCCCCACCCGCAGTACTGGGTGCTGGTGCAGTCGTTGTCCCCATCGCAGATGCAGCTGCCCGTGATGTTGCCGCAGTCCAGCGAGGTGCACTTGTCGCTGATGCACTCCTCGTTGAAGCGGCACGTCTGGCCCAGCACCTTGGAGTCCGGTGCGTACGTCTTGCCGCACACCATGGGGTACTGCGCCTCACGCGTGGCCTTCTCCACGTAGGGCGCCACGCCGCTGGTGTCGATGTCCGCCGCCGCGTCCGCCATGCCCGTGCGCGGAGACAGGCCGCGCTCCCACGTGCGCAGGAAGGACTCCGAGGAGCCCTCGAGGCCCGTGGTGTTGGCCCCCAACTGCTTGAGGTCGCGCACCACGTCCGGCAGCAGGCCCACGTGCGCCAGGCCGTACACGTCGAAGTCCGTGCCCAGCCGCGCCGGCCCCGTCAGGCGCTGCTGGTGGGCCTGCGCGTCCGCCTCGGCCTTGAAGCCCGCCGAGCACGCCCCGTGGTCGCCGAAGCGCGGCCGCGTCTGCTGGATGAAGCCGTTGAGGTCCGCGCCAAAACCGACCCCGAGTTGGGGCACAGGTCGAGCATGTTGCTCAGGTCCATGCGCACCCGGGCGTGGTCACTCTCGGGCGCGCCTCCGTCACAGCTCACCAGCGTGCCGGTATGACTGCCGTGGAACCAGCCGCCGCCGAAGGCTTCCTCGGCGAACATGTGGTGGTGCAGCTCGGCGAAACCCGGCACCGCCAGCTTCTGCTCGGCGGCGGCCACGGGTTCGGGTGCGGCGGCCGGTGGCTCCTCCGTCACCGGGTTGCACGCCGGGAACAACATGAGCGCGGACAGCAGGGCCAAGGGGCGTCGGAACATGCGCGGCTTCTCCTATAAGGAGAGGGGGGCGCACATCCCAATTCCGAAACACCCGGGAAATCAAGCAAGGTGGGTCATCAGTGATTCAGGAGAAGTCACCTGATGGGACGGATGGGTGCCATGGTCATGACATGGCGACCCACCGGCAGCTCCTGCTCGAAGGCCATACGCCCGAGGAAATCCTCCAACTCTCCGATGAAGAGCTTCGAGCCTTCGTCTTCCTGGACGAGCCCCTCGTCTTCCAGGCCGGCTCGGCGCAGGTGCTGGGCCAGTTCCAGGTGCGCGCGAAGCGGCTCGTCGTGGAACTGGCGCAGATCGACGGGGGCGGGGAGGGCGTCCTCCAGACCCTCTGGAGTCTGGCGGAGCGCTATGCACGCAGCCGCGGGTTGGATGCGGTCGAGTGGATCGTCCACGCGGTCCACTGTGCCCACCCGAACCTGAAACTGCGCCGTGTCCTGGAACGCTTCGGATTCGCGGTGCGCGAGGTGCCGGGTCATGGGCAGGCGTACCATTACCTGCACGAACTGTAGGCCCCCGGCCTCAGTGGATGGCGGCGCGCAGGCCGATGCGCTCGAGCACCTCGGCCTCGAGCACGAGCAGCTCGTCCAGCCGCGTGCGCACCGGGGCCTCGTCTCCGCCCGCCGCGGTGACGGCCAGCCGGTAGAAGAGGGACTGGTGCCCGTCCTCGGACTGCGCCAGCTCACCGTAGAAGCGGCGCAGCATGGGATCCTCGAGTCCCTCGGCCAGCAGCGAGAGGCGCTCGCACGAGCGCGCCTCGATGACCGCGGCCACCAGCAACCGGTCCACCCGGCGCCCGTCCGCGGAGGTGCGGACGAACTTCTGCAGTCCCTGGGCGTACGGGTCTCCCGCGTCCCGCCCCAGCGTCAGGCCCCGGGCCGCCATCAGGTCCAGCACCCGGGCCAGGTGCGCGCTCTCCTCGCGCGCCAACCGCGCCATCTGCGCCGGCAGCCCGGGCAGGTCCGGGTACACCTGCAACAGCGAGAGCGCGTTGGCCGCCGCCTTCTTCTCGCAGTGGGCATGGTCCACGAGCACCTCGTCGAAGCGCTCGAGCGCCAGCGGCAGCCAGCGTGGATCCGAGGGGACCCGGAGGATGACGGGGCCCTCTCCGGACAGGGGACGGCGCTCAGGGGTAGGACGGGACATGGTGCACTCCGGCGGGGGCGCGGAGTGTAACCGCCCCGCTCGCGGACGCTACTCCGCCAGCACCAGGCGCTGGGTGCGGCCGGCCAGGTAGCCCACCTTGCGAGCGATCCGCGCCAGCGACTCGTTCTTCTCCTCCACCCGGAGGGTGAGCCTGGGCAGCGAGGACAGCAGGAAGCGGGAGATCTGCCCCAGGCACAGCGTGGCGTGCCCCTTCCCCCGCTCCGAGGGCACCGTGTACAGGTTCTCCAGCTCCGCCCCGAACTGCGAGCGGCTGCCGATGTCCACCTTGAACACCATCGCGCCGTTCTCTTCCAGCACGTAGGTGCGCTTCGCCCTCACGCGCTGCGCCACCCGCGCCTC
Source organism: Archangium sp. Cb G35 (assembly GCF_001896145.1). Taxonomy (NCBI): domain Bacteria; kingdom Pseudomonadati; phylum Myxococcota; class Myxococcia; order Myxococcales; family Archangiaceae; genus Archangium; species Archangium sp. Cb G35. Next base: position 488,609 of record NZ_MPOI01000011.1, on the reverse strand, counting down.
GAAGTGCGGATCCTCCGCCAGCGCGTCCCGGCCGTAGATCTCCTGCACCGCCCCGAGCGCCAACGGCATCAGGCGCGGCACATCCTCCTCGCGCGCCAGCCGCAGCAGCGGGTTGGTGAACGGCCCCATGTCATCGGCCGATACCGCGAAGAGCCGGTAGTTCTTCGACAGCCGTGGCTTGCCCGGGCACAGGCTGCGCACCAGCGCGTCCACCGCCGGTTTCTCGCCCACCGAGGCCTTCAGCCTCACGCGCTCGGCCAGCGCGTCCGCGATCACTCCCGTGGCCGAGCCGTCGCTCGCCGAGGGCACCATCAGTCCGCCCCCGCCTCCCACGAAGATCGCCGCCGTGAGCGTCTTCCCATCGAAGCGTCCCCAGTACGAGAAGCTGCTGCGGTGCTCCGCCGGCGCGATGCCGAACTCCTGCAGCAACCCCAACAGATAGAGGTTCTGTGCTGGATCCTTCGCGAGCAGCGCCCGCAGCGCATCGGCGTCCGAGGGGGCGAGTTGTTGGACCGTGATGGGCATGAGGTAGGACCGGCCTACTACACCATACGTCCCGCCGGGGTTTTCAAGGGGCTCCACGCTTCCCGGGCCGGAAGTGGAACGGATGCGTCAGCGTCAGCGGCGCTTTCCCAGGGGGAGCGGAAAATTGTGTGTCGGCGAAAGTATCGAGCAGGCAGGCGAGGACGAAAGGATCCTGGGTGGTGCTTTCCACCACCTCGCTGTCCTGGAAGTGGCCGCGCTCACCCCTCGCTTCCAGGGTGAAGCGCACCCTCACCGTCTGTGGACCCGGGTGGCGCACCGAGGCGTCCTCGAGGCACGAGCGCACCAACCGCTGCACGGACTGGAGCGCCACGCGGACCTCCTCCTCGCTCCACGTGCCCGGCGGGAGCTCGAGCTTCGGTTCCTCTTCCGGTGGGGAGACGGGGGGCGGCGGAGCCACGGGGGGCGTCCGCTCCATGGGCACCTCTGGCGGGGGGGCAGGGGAGGGGGGCGCGGGCGGAGGCGAGGCCGGGACGTCCACCACCGTCACGGCGGGCGCCGGCGTGTCCCTCGTGAGCCAGAGCGCCAGCGCGCTCAGGGCCACGAAGGGGATGACCACCCAGAGGAAGACGGCTCTGCCCGGCATGTGCACCTTCAACCCCCGAGGCCCAGCGCCTCCTTCAATAGCGCCTCCCGGGCCACGACGGGCGAGCGGGGGAGCAGCTCGGGCCGGAAGCGCCGCACCAGCTCCTGGATCGTCACCGGCGTGCCATCCCCCAGTCCACTCCACGCCGCGAGCAGCCCGAGCACCCGCTCCACGGCGATGCCCCGCTCGCGCAGCTCGGCCACCGCGAAGGCGCCCTCCCGCTTGGCCAGCCGCTTGCCGTCCTCTCCGAGGACCAGGGGCACGTGCCAGAAGCGGGGCGGCGTCAGGCCGAGCGCCTCGTAGATTTGAAGCTGCCTCGGGGTGGACGTCAGCAGGTCATCGCCCCGGAGGACGTCGGTGATGTGGCTGGCGGCGTCGTCCACCACCACGGCGAGTTGGTAGCTGGCCACTCCGTCGTTGCGGCGCACCACGAAGTCACCCACCAGCGTGGCCACGTCCTGACAGGTGCGGCCATGCAGCCCGTCCTCGAAACACCACTCGCCGGGGGCGGCCCGGAAGCGCAGGGCGGGCACGCGCGTCCGGGCCCGCTCGGCCACGGCCTCGGGTGACAGGACGGCGCAGGTGCCAGGGTAGCGCGGCCCCTCGTCGCTCAGGCCGTGGGGGGCGCTCGCGGCCCGGGCGATCTCCGCGCGCGTGCAGAAGCATGGGTAGACGCGGCCCAGGCGCTCCAGTTCCTCCAGGGCCTCCCGGTACACGTCATCGCGCTGGCTTTGCACCAGCGGCGTCTCGTCCCAGTCCAGGCCCAGCCACTCCATGTCCCGGTACAGGTCGTCGAGGAACTGCGGCTTGCAGCGCGCGCGGTCGAGGTCCTCGATGCGCACCAGGAACTGGCCACCGGCCGCGCGGGCCTGGAGCCAGCCGAGCAGCGCGCTGCGGGCATTGCCGAGGTGGATGCGGCCGGTGGGGCTGGGGGCGAAGCGTCCGCGGAAGCTCATGGAGGTCGCTGGCAGACTAACGCGCCCGGGGAGGGCTGGCTGCTTCCTCCTTGGCCCCCGGGCCGGACATGCGCAGCTTTGGGTGGCCATGGGCGCCGCGGAAGGTTAACTGGGGACCGGGATGCGCTTCCTCCATTGTTCCGATGTCCATATCACCGCCGACTACTTCTCCCTGCCCTTCAGGCGGCTCGGCTGGCGGCGGTGGGTCGCCATGGCCGAGTTGTCCGTGGGCGGGCGCAAGAAGGCCTACGCGCGCGCTCCCGAGACGCTCGCCGCCATCGCCAGTGACGCGGAGCAGCACGGGGTGGACCACTTCATCCTCTCCGGGGACGTCACCGCGTACGCGCTGGAGCCCGAGTTCCAGATGGCGCGCGAGTCGCTCGGCGCGCTGGCCGAGGATCCGGGCCGCTGCACCGTCATCCCCGGCAACCACGACGTCTTCACCCCGGGCAGCCACCGCAAGGGCCGCTTCGCGCGGCATTTCGGCCACCTGCTGGAGAGCGATCTGCCCGAGTATCGCCGCGAGGGCGCCTTCCCCTTCGTGCGGCTGGTGGGCCAGGAGGCCGCGGTGGTGGGCCTGCTGTCGGCGCGGGTGCCTTCCCTGCCGGGCATCGCCCATGGGCATATCGGCCCGGCGCAACTGGAGGGGCTCGCGGCGCTGGTGAAGGATCCGAGGCTCGATGGCCGCGCCGTGCTGGTGGCGGTGCACCACGCTCCGCTCACCCACCACGGCCGGGCCGACCACTACTTCCATGGGCTGCGCGACGCCGAGGCGCTCTTCCGGCTCATCCCCGGGCCGCGCTACGCGGTGCTCCACGGCCACATCCACAGGCGCTACCACCACCCGTCCACCGCCCAGCGCCCGCACATCTTCAGCGCGGGTTCCTCCACCCAGTTGGGGCGCGAGGGCTATTGGGTCATCGAGGTGAAGGACGGCCAGGTGTTGGGCGGACAGAAGCACGTGCCCGGTGGGGCGCTGAACTGAATATCCCCTCACCCCGTCCCTCTCCCGGAGCTGATCATTAGTCACATCTCCAGCGCCCCCTCGGAGCGCCCCTCTGGGAGATGCTTGGTTGCTTGCTCCGCCCAAGGGGATTCTCCGAGGGAGAAATGAGGGGCAGTCCAGATGTGACTAATGATCAGCTCCCGGAGGGCGAGGGGAAATGGCCGCGCTCGTTCTCCTTGGAGTGGCGCGGAAGCCGCACGGTGATGGAGGTGCCCTCCGCCTCGTTGGAGCGCACCTCCACCGTGCCGCCATGCGCGGTGACGATCTGCTGGACGATGAAGAGGCCCAGTCCCAGTCCCGAGGAGGCGGAGTGCTCCACGGCCCGTTGGAAGGGCTCGAACACGGACGAGAGTGCCTCCGCCGGAATGGGCGCGCCCTCGTTGTGCACCTCCAGGCTCACCGTGTCCCCCTCGTCCCGGAGCATGAAGTCCACCGGTGTGCCCTCGGGGCTGTACTCGAGTGCGTTCTTGCCCAGGTTGCCGAACGCCTGCGCCAGCCGGTCCGGGTCCCACGTGCCCTGGAACCGCCCTTCCGCGCTCAGCCTCAACTTGCTCTCGGGGTAGCTGGCCTCCAGCTCCTCCACCACGTTGCGGCAGATGTGCCGGAGGTTGGCGGGCCGGGGGTGGATGGGGATGCCGCCGCCCAGACGCCCCCTCGTGAAGTCGAGCAGCTCCGAGATCATCCGCTCCATCCGCTCCGCGCTGGTGGTGATGCGGCGCACGGCCTTCAGGTGACGCTTCTCCACGGCTTCGGAGCGCAGCAGCGCGCTGGCGGACAGGAGGATGGCGTTGAGCGGGGTGCGCAGATCATGGGAGACGATGCCCAGGAAGCGCTCGCGGAACTCCGCCGTCTGGCGCAGCTCCTCCTCGACCCGCTTGCGGTCGGTGATCTCCACCACCACGCCGCCCAGGCCCAGCGGAGGACCGCTCACGTCCTGCACCCGGTAGTAGCTCACCAGCCAGTGGCGCGGGACGCCGGGCGTCGCGGGGGACTCTCCCGTCACCTCCAGGTCCACCACGGGCCGTCCCGTCTCCAGTATCCCCCGGAGAATCGCTTCCAAGGTGGAGCCGATCCCTGGCAGCACCTCGCGCACGGTGCGCCCGAGGTGGCTGGCCACGGAGCGCCCATTCATCTCCGCCAGGCGCTCGTTGATGCGCACATAGCGCATCTCCGTGTCCAGGAAGACGAGCCCCACCGGCGCCGTGTCCATGAGGAGATCGAGCCGGACCAGATGGAGTTGCGCGTCGGCACGTGCGCGCTGCGCGGCATCGTAGAGACGGCTGCGCTCCACCGCCTGGGCGCACTGGCCGGCCAGCACGAGCATGAAGGCCACCTCCTCCGGGCAGAAGGTGTGCCGCTCGCGGAACGTCAGGCCCATGGCCCCGAGCACCTGTCCCTCGGCCACCAGGGGCAGGGTGGCGAACGCGCCATAGCCTTCCTTCCGCGCGATCTCCCCCCACTGCGGGTAGTCCGCCAGGAAGTGCTCCACCGTCTCGTAGAGCACGGGCTCGCGCGTGGCCACCGCCTGGCGGAACATCACCGGTGAGTCCGCCGGGAAGCGTGTCCAGTCCCGCAGCTCCTCGTCGCGGTGGCCATGGGCCTCCAGCGTCTCGAACCACTGGCGGTCCTCCGTGAGCAGGCCAATGGAGCCGCCCATGGCCCCCAGGGCCCGCACCGCCTTGTCCAACACCACGCGCGCCACGTCCGTCGTGGTGAGTGCCTGGGACAGGGCGGCCGTCACCGATTGGAGGCGCACGGCGCGCTCCTCCTGCACCCGCACGCGCGCCAGCGCCTCCCGCTCGCGCGCCACCAACTGCGCCTGGACGATGAGGCTGGCGGCCCGGCCCACCATCACCCGGAAGAGCAGCTTGTCCTCGTTGGAGAACTCGTGGGCGGTGCGGCTCCCCATGTGCGCCACGCCGACGACCTGCTCTCCATCCAGCATCGGCACGCCGTAGAGGGCCTGGATGTTCCGGGCGCGCAGCACCGGGTTCTTCACCAGGGGATCCGTCGCGGCCGTGCGCAGCTCCTTCGGACGCCGCTCGGCGGCGATCGTCCCGGCGAAGCCCTCGCCCATCTTCAGGCTGAAGCCCGTGGACTGCTCCTCGCCGAGTCCCACCGAGGCGCGCACCCGCAGCGTGTCCCCGTCGCGCAGCAGCAGGGCGAGCGTGTCCACCGACTCGGTGCTCTCCAGGATGACCCGCAGCAGCCGGGGCAGGAACCGGTCCAGGTCCTCCGTGCCCAGGGCCACCTCGGAGAGACGATCCAGGGCCACCAGCGTCCGCTCGCGGGCGCGCGCGTAACGGGTCACGGCGGTGATGACGGCCGTGTCGAAGGCCTGGTTGAAGCGCAACACCTCCCGCACCAGCACCCCGGTGTTCCGCTCTCCCACGTGCTCGTCGTAGAGCCGGAGGATGCACGTGCGCAGCAGGGCGTACTCCCTCGCCACCTGCTCCAGGTCGAACCCGGCATCCAGCCGGTCGAGCGCATGCTCCTCGGGGTACTCCTCCAGGGTGTCGTGCTCTCCCGTGTGGACCGTCTCCACCACGTTGGCGATGCGGTCGAGGAGCGCCGGCAGATGGTCCAGGAGCCGCGGCCGGGAGAGGCGCCGGGCGCCCGGCAACAGACAGGCTTCCCCGGCCCACGTCTCGAGCACCTGGGCGCGGTACTTCCGGATGAAATCACACAACCGCAGGGGCCCCTCGAGGCCGGTGGGTGTCTCGCTCCCCGCCATGGAGTCAAAGATAGGAACGTCCACTCCGATGGGGGGCGGTACTGCCCGTCAGGCCTGGAGGCGCGGGGCCGCGTAGCGCCGCACGAAGTGGATCCACCGCCGCTCGTCCACCTCCACCTGCCACTCACTGTTGGGCGTCAGCGGCAGGCGCTGCTTGAGGAAGGCCTCCAGGTGGTCCGCGGCCTTCACGGGCGTGAGACCGGGAGCTCGGAAGGCCACGCGCAGGAAGACCTCGAGCGAGGGCGCGACCTCCAGCACCGTGTAGATGCGCAGCGGGCCCACGCGCCGCTGGTAGCGCACGTCCTGCGAGACGGAGGCGGCTGCCTGCTCGGCAGGTGGAAGCGTCGTCCAGTTGGACGGCTCGAGGGCGAACTCGAGCAATTCGGTGCTCGCCTCTTCCAGCGTTGCGTGCTCGTGGATGGAAAGCATGCCCACCTCCCTGTTGGCCGTCCCCCAGAAGAATGTGCCCACGTGCCAAGGGCGTGCAAGGGGGCGCGGACCCCTTCGCAATGCGTCATCCCGAGACGTCATCCATGTGTCAGAGGTGTGTGCTACTCAGCCCCCGCGTGCCACTTCCGCGACGAAGCGCCAGGAGATGTGCGTGGCCTCGCCCGCCAGGATGTCGCTGAGCTCGTTGCGCACGGTCGTGCTGCGGTTGGCCGTGCGGAAGACGCGGTCCAACAGCCAGGGCCGTTCGAAGGCCCACATCAGCCGCCGGTTGAGGCGGAAGGCGGTGCGGAAGCGCGTCTCCCAGCGCCGCGCGTAGCCGCCCAGCCCCCGCGCCGAGAAGTCTCCCGCCGCCACGGCCTCGGCCACCGCCTCGGCGGCGAAGGCGCCCGACTCCAGGGCGAACTCGATGCCCTCTCCCGTCAGCGGGTTGACGAAGCCGGCCGCGTCTCCCAGCAGCAGGGCCCGATCGAACTGGGTGTGTTGGGAGAAGGAGCCGTAGGGCAGGTGGTGCCCCTTCACCTTGCCCACGCGCCGGGCCCCGGCCAGCTCCGGCGCCACCCGGGGGAGCGTGCAGAACTTCTCCAGCAGCGCGGGCAGTTTCACCGCGGAGGCGTCGAGCTGGTCCGCCCGCATGCCCAGCCCCACGTTGGCCCGGCCGTCCGGCAGCGGGAAGATCCACCCGTAGGCCGGCAGCAGCTCCTGCTCCCAGAAGAAGGCGAAGCTGCGCGGGTGCGAGAGGCGGACGTTCTCGTAGTAGGCGCGGACCGCGAAGGCACCCTCGTGGCGCGGGAAGTCGGGGGCCCCGAGCGCGCGCCGCACCACCGAGGGCGAGCCATCACACCCGAGCACCAGGTCCGCGCGCAGCGGCTCGCCGTCCCGGCAGCGCAGGAGGACGCCGTGCGCGTCCCGCTCGATTCCCTCCACGAGCACGCCCTCGCGCAGCTCGGCGCCGGCCTGGACCGCACGCCGGACGAGCCGCTCATCGAGCACCTGCCGGGCGATGACGCTGGCCTTGCCGCCGAAGAGGCGCGAGGGGATGGTCTCCTCCAGGACGACGCCGCCGGGGGACAGGGCATAGACGGAGTCCACGGGGGCCGAGTCGGGGCTGGTGGGCAGGTCGCCGAGTCCCAGGCGCTCGAGCATCCACAGGGTCCGGGGTGTGCAACCATCCCCGCATATCTTGTCCCGGGGGAAGCGGTTGCGCTCGAGCAGCGTCACCCGGGCCCCCTGCTGCGCGAGGAAGGTGGCCGCGGAGGAGCCGGCCGGCCCCGCTCCGACGATGGCGACGTGGAGGGATGTCATCGCGCGCGTTGTAGCGCCTGGGTCCCAGCCCCGCCAGCTTCCAGTACTCAGGGGCGGTGCCGTATCCGGAGGGAGCGGGGGTCCTCCGTATTCGGGCCAATGACCGGAGTCGTATCCCGACAGCCATCCTTTGAGACGGACCTGTTGCGCTGAGTGGGCGAGTTACCGCGCTACCCTCTCGCCTTGCGCTTGAGGCTCCGCACCAGCGCCTCCCAATGCGGACCGCATGTGGTGTGATCGATATTGTAGAAGGCGAGATAATCGCGAACCAACGCCTTCCTGCCGCATGCAAGAGAAAGGAAGGCGAGCATCACTGCTGTCGGTCCCACGAGGGGGAACCACCCAGGAAAGAGGCGGCAGATCGTCATTTGCTGCCTCAGTTGCTCAACCTCATCGAGTTTGGCGTTGAGGACTCGGCGGAAGATCTGCTGGTCTTCATCCAGAACCTGGGGCGTGAGGATGTCGAGCAGTACGAGCCCGTCACCCCAACGCTTCGCGAACGCGACGAAGTCCGCCAGTGCCTCCTCGGTCATGGCGCGAACCAATTCTTCCGCTTCCTGGTGGCTGTTGCCATAGCCGAAGAACTGGTTGCGCTCTTGGTCTCGGAGACGGCGCATCAACCAACACTCATTCGCCCCCCAAGGGACGCCGCTCAGAGGCGGGAACGGAGGCACCTCCGCGAAGTGCACGCCGATATCCACCGTGAAGCTGCCACCAAACCTCGCGGCATTGAAGGAGATGATGTGCACCTGCTCACCGCGGCGGGTGTAGGTCCTGCGGTTGGCCTCGAACCCTCGTGGCACGACAAGGGCTTTCATCATCCTGTCACGAACACGCGCGAACTGGGCAGCGGTCAACATGTATCAGTAGCCTTGTGCTTGGTGAGAACGTGGGTGAGCCATCCCATGTCCGTGCCCTTCAGAAGGTGAGCATCCGGAAGAACGCGCCCGCCATGCGGCGACCATGCCGAGCGAGATTCGACACCGTTGTGGAAGGAAAGAGGTCTGGCTGCGTCAGGAGACGATGAAGTCGCACTTCGCGATGGCGGCCTTGAAGACCTCTTCCGCGGTGCCCGACTTCTTCGCCTCGACGGGAGCGTAGAAGCTCAGGGCCATCGTGGAGCGCGGGTGCTTGATGCGGTTCTCCGGGCTCTGGTCCAACAAGGAGAGCAGCGAACTGCCAAATCGTTCCGGCCAGGCGAGGTCGCGGAGCTCGGCAATGTGACGGATGGGGTCCAGAATGGTGAAGCCGGGCCACTTGGGAAACCGGAGGGAGCGGGGGTCATCTCCGTGGAAGCGGCAGTGATCCAGACGCGCCTCGGAGAAGTCGCAGTCCTCGATGGAGCCCAGCTGGTACTTCGGCTCCTTGCCGTACTCGGGCCAGTGCCCGAAGTCACACCCCGACAGCCGCCCCTTGAACCGGCATCCCTTGAGTGACGATGTTATCCAGTCCTGGTGGTTGATCAACTCCTGCTTCACCTCGAAGGTGCAGTTGATGAACTGGACTTCGCGGATGAACAGGTTCCGCGCGGCCACCTTCAGCACCAGGGTGCAACTCTTCAGCGTCAGGTTGCGGCCCAGGAAGTAGAGGGTGCCTTTGTCCGTCAGTTCCAGCCGCTCATTCTCCAGGTGCTTGTCCTCGTAGAAGACCTTTTTGGCAAGCATCCGCCGCCCTTTCAGAAGGTGAGCATCCGGAAGAACTCGCCCGCCATGCGGCGACCGTGGTGCGTGAGGTTCGACGCCGTTCCGGAGAGCATCGTTGCCATGTCAGAAGACGATGCAGTCGAACTTCTCGATGACGGCCTTGAGCTCCTCAGGGGTGCACCTGCTCCTCTTCGCGAAGTCCGGAGCAAACCACGTCAGTGCAGTTGTAGAAGGCGGGTAGCTGGCAAGATCCTCGATCACAACGGGGCCGATATTGCCAGGCCACTGCACGGTGGAGAGTTCACGGCTGTTGCCGACAGGGTCCAGGAAGGTGAAACAGGGCCACCTGGGAAACCGCAGGGTCCGGGTGTCACAACCATGGAAGCGGCAGCCGTCCAGGCGCGCCTCGGAGAAGTCGCAGTCCTCGATGGAGCCCAGTTGGTACTCCGGCTCCTTTCCGTACTCGGGCCAGTGCCCGAAGTCACATCCCGACAGCCGCCCCTTGAACTGGCAGCCCTTGAGTGAGGCTCTTATCCACTGCTGGTGGTTTTTCAGTTCCTGCTTCACCTCGAAGGTGCAGTCGGTGAACCGTACGTCGCGAATGAACAGGTTGCTGGCGGCCACCTTCAGCACCAGGGTGCAGTTCTTCAGCGTCAGATTGCGGCCCAGGAAGTAGAGGGTGCCTTTGTCCGTCAGTCCCAGCCGCTCGTGTTCCAACTGCGTGTTCTCRTAGAAAACCTTCTTGGCAATCATCCGCCGCCCTTTCAGAAGGTGAGCATCCGGAAGAACTCGCCCGCCATGCGCCGGCCATGGTGCGCGAGGTTCGACGCAGTTCCGGAAAGAATCTCGTACCGGCGACCGTTCGCTGGGTCAATGACGTCGACACCCTTGCTCAGGCTGAAGTCGTAGAGATGTCCAAGCTGGTCTTTCACCGTATTTTGCACGAAGCGGCCCCGGGCCTCGCGCTCCAACAGGCGTGCCAGCCAGTATTTGCCCTTCTTGAGGGCATTTTCGATGGCAGCAGACTCGTTTTCGGTGAGCCGGTGTGGCCCCCACTGCTGGGCTGCCTCGGTGACGGCCCTTTGGAGCCTGTCGCCCACCTCGTCCTGGAAGGGGATGTCGTGGAGGGACATGCCACGGGGCAGGTGCCAGCGCTGCCCATTGGGCAGAAGGACCTGCAGGTTACCGCCCCGGTGGCGGATGGCGACAATTCCCGAGGAGCCGCCCCCGGAGGAGGCCCCACCGCCCCGCCCCTTCTTGAGCATCACCACCGCCAGCGGGCCGTGCGGCGTGGCCGCCACCGTCTCCGCCGCCGCCACCGCGTGCGCCAGCGCGCCCTCCTGGGCCGCCAGGGTCTCCACCCGCCCCAGCAGCGCGGCCCCTCCCTGCGCCCGCCATTGCGCGCTCGCCAGGCCGTAACCCGGCAGCGCCCGCACCCGCGCCGCCACCTCCCCCACCGTGCGCCCCGTCAACGCCCCCACTGCCAGAATCATCGCCCGCGCCGCGTCCGTGCCCAGCACCCGGGCGAAGCCCTCACCCGCCTCGCGCAACTCCGCGAAGGTGGTGGCCTCGTGCGCCCGCGTGGCCATGGCCGCCCAGCCGTCCATCAGCCCCCACAGCGTGTCCACGCCCAGCCACGCCACCAGCGCGACGGACAACCCGGCGGCCAGTAGCTTGGTGGTTGGTTCGGGCACCAGCCAGAGGGCCAGGTAGGCCCCGAGCGTCCACATGCACGAGGCCACCAGCACCTGGGGGTCCAACTCCCGCCCCAGCGCCGCCTTCGTCTCCTCCAGCACCGAGCCGAAGGCCAGGGCGAGCGCCAGCGTGCGCCGGTCGTCCGCCTTGAGGTAGGGCCCGTCGTCCAGCAGGCGCAGGCAGTCGCCCCCGCCCTGGCCCCGGGTGCACCACAGCAGGTATCCCTCGCGCAGGGCCTCGTCCGCCACGGGCTTCAACCGGCTGTTCTCATCCTCGGGCACCAGGGTGAGGACGCGGCCCTTGTCCACCTCGGCCACCCACGTCCCACTCATCTGCTCCCACTCCGGGTGCTGCGCCAGCTGTCCCTTGAGCCACTCGCGTGCGGCCTCGCGCGGGCTCTTGCCCTCGTGTTGCACCTGGTGGGCGATGTGCCGCAGGGCGCGCTGGAAGTCCGCCCGGCCCACCGGCACCGGCCGGGTGGTGCCACGGCCCGGCTCCACCACCGCCACCTCGTACACCTCCGCGCCCGCGAGCTCGGCGTCCGAGGCCGACGGGCTTTCCTCCGGGGGCGCCGGTGGCGGGGTGAGCGACAGCGCGGCTCCCCGGCCCGAGAACATGCTCCCCGGAGGATGGCCCGTGGCACATGCCGAGAAGAGCAACGGCACCAGCAACACCCACCAGCGGCGCGGAGGCCAGCCTGTCGGGTGGGAATGCTTCAGACGGGGGGACATGCCGCACCGCTCCCTCCAGCCGGGCGGGCTGGGGCCAGGGGTTTCCGGGAGTACACGGAAACGCGAGCGCGGCCGTCAAGCAGCCGGGTAGGGAGAGCGGTGGACGACGTGGCGGGTTGGCAGCGGACACGAGCGCTACGGGAAGGTGATGTTCCCCAAGGTGACGGTGCGCTTCTGGTCCGCGTCCCAGATGGTGAGGGTGTACGTGCCCCGCGCCTCCGTTTCCGACGCCAGCACCTCCACCACCACGCGGTGCCAGGGGTCTTGCTCGTTGGTTGCTGCTCCAGCCGGAGGAATGGGCTCCGCCTGCCAGAGGGGCAACGGCTTCAACACCTCGCCCTTGGGGCCGCGCAGCACCGCGCCCGCCGCTGTCCAGGGCAGCGTGCCGGGGTTTCGCAGCCACACTTCCACTGCCACTCGGCCCTTGGCGCGGTAGCTATGGACTTCGTCTGAGCGCAGCGCGTTGCCCTTCGGCGCTGTGACAATGTCCGTCAGATCCTTGAATGCAATGCGCCCCTTGACCAGCAGCCCCGAGGCCAGCACGCCACTCAGTCCCTCGGGGGCGCTGCGCTCGGCGCGCAACTGGCGCACCTCTTCCCGGCACTGGCGGGCCTCGGCCTGGGCTTCCTTCTCCGCTTCCTGGAAGGACGCCGCCGGACGGGGGTGGCGAAACACCTTCACCTGTTGCATGCCCAGGGCGGCGTGGGCCAGCAAGAGGAAGGTGGCACAGGCAGGGGCCGCGCCATCCGCGAAGCACACCTCCACCTGGAAGTGTTCCCCGGCCTCCAGCTTCTCCGGAGGCACCAGCAAGAGGCTCTGCTGGCCAGGAGCCACGTCCGCGAAGCGCTCCCTCTGCTGGATTTTCTCGGAGCCGGGCCGCAGCGGCGTGTCGAAGCGGAGCGTGAGGGGCACGTCCGGGCTGATACACACCACAGGTGGCTTCGCTCGGAACTCTGCCGTCAGCATGATGAGGGGGCTCGCCGTCTCACACGCGTCCAGTGGGGACGGCTCAGCGGCCTGCGAGGAGGTGGCGAGGAGGGCCAGCGCGAGCAGGCCCACGGGGGACGCGAGGAGCACGGGAAGTCAACCTCCAAGGAAAGGCGGGGCGGGGTGACGGGAGGCGTTGGCCTCTACCACACCTGCCTGCCCCTGTGCCCTCCGTGCCAGTGCTAGTCGAAACGCTCCACGGCCCGGAGGGCCTGGGTGGAGATGACCACGGCGGAGTCAGTGGGGCCGCCGACATCTTCCCTGGGAGCGCCCAGCGTTTCCCCATCGCGCTCAACCAACTCCACACACACGGGGTACGTCTCGTCAGGATTGGCCCGCCCCCTGGCGTGGGTGAAGCGGCCGTACACGCGCTCCGGCCCGATGTAGAGCCGCCCGGTGAACTCGTAATTGCCCAACTTCCCCAGTGCGGTGCCACTCCACACCGGGGTGGACTCGCGCACGGTGACGCGCTGCACGTCGCCCTCGACGGGGAACTGGACCTTGGCCGTGTCGCCAATGCGGATGCCCAGTTCCTTCATCGTCTCCACGGCACCGGGAGGGCAGTCGGCGGGCCGGGGCGGGGGGCGCACCACCTGGGGCGTGCTGGTGCAACCGGTGAGCAGCACGGTGCAGAAGCCCACCACGCATGCCTCCTGTCGTCCGGGCACACAGCGCAACGCCTTGCGCTGTGACCGGGCGGCGGGCTTCTCGTCGGGCTTCGAGCGGATGTCGTTCTCGCGGAACATGGTGGCGGAAGTGAGCGCGGGGGAAGAGTCCAGGAATGCAGCCGCGCTCCTTTCAGCTTCGGACGCCTCACCCGGCTCCGCCACTTCGCGGACGAGCGCGGCGTGCAGCGTGGGGTTGCTCGCCCACCACCCGGCAGGTGACGATACCGCTGACGCGGCCGGTGCCGACGGGCGCTCGCCCCCGGACTCCAGGCGGGAGTGAAGGGCCCACATACCGGCCAACACCAGCAGCAGTGTCACGGCCACTGCCCAGGCTCGAGTGGGGCGTCGGGTGTCGTGTCTGGCTTCGGCGGTGGGCGCGGGTGCGGTGACGGCCTCCTGTGCTGGCACGGGCGGAGCCGGCGCATACAGCCGCACCTCCGCTGCTTCCGCCATCGCCTCGAAGCTTCCGGCCGGCGCCTCTTCCTCCAGCGGGGCCACGGCAGCGGGCGCTCGAGGCGGCGGCTCGCGCCGGGCCTTGCGCACCCGCCCACGCCTCGGCATCGCCGCTTTCATCTGTTGAAGGACGCGCTCCCACGAGTCGCGCTCCACCACCTTGCTGGGGGTCCGCTCCGTGGTGCGCACCCGCGGGTCGTCCGGATCCATCATCGGCACGTCCCAGTCCGCCCCGGCCCCGGCCAGTGCCGCCTCCAGCGCCTCGGCTACCGCATCCATGTCCGTCGGCCGCGCCCGGGGCTCCTTCTCCAGCATGCGCAGGCACACCTGACTCAGCGCCACCGGCACGCGCGGGTTGTCCTCGTGCGGGGCCACCGGCGTCCGGGTGCGGATGTCCTTCACCATGCGCGGGTTGCCCATGCGCGAGCCGAAGGGCAGCGCGTCCGTCAGCAGCTCGTACGTGGTGACGCCGAAGGCCCATACCTCATCGGCCACGCCCGGCTGGTAGCGCGCCTCCTCCTCCGGGTGCTCCTCGAGGAAGCGGTACGCCTCGGGGCTGGTGTACTCGGGCGTCCCCGGCGGCAGTCGCCTCATTCGCGGCAGCGTGGCTCGGCCTTCCAGGTGGCCCACCCCGAAGTCCACCCACACCGGCCTGCCGTCCGCCTCCCTCACCAGCAGGTTGTCCGGCTTCACGTCCCGGTGCAGCACGCCCTGGCGGTGCACCACCGCGAGCGCCCGCGCCGCCTCCAGCATCAGCGTGGCGCCCGTGCGTGCCGAGGGGTTGTGCTCCAGCGCATGGCGCAGCAGCGTCAGCCCCTTCACGTACTCCATGACGAGGTAGAAGTAGCCCTCCTCCGGGGCGGGCCAGCGCCCATGGCCCAGCACCCGCACCACGTTGGGGTGCTCCAGGTGGCGGAGGATATCCAGCTCCAGCTCGCCCGAGTGGCTCACCGGCAGCGAGCGGAAGAACTTGAGGACGTAGGAGCGGCCCTCCCACTCGGCCAGGAACACGTGGCCCTGGCCGCCCCGGCCCAGTGGGCCCACCACGCGGTACTGGCCCACCTTTTCATCGGGCTGGGGCAGTCTGTAGACCCACGCTCTCCTCACTGGAGCTACCTCCGAGGTTCGGAGGCTAACATGACCCGTTGGCTCCTCCTCCGCTCCGGGCGCGTGAGCGGCCAGCCTGGCGCGATGTCCACCGAGCCTGAAAACAGGGCGCGGCGCTCCTCAAGTTTAGACGTCTATACTTGGGGTGGGATTTTTGCCTACATTCTCGGCGTACATACACACACACGAAGTGTAGACGTCTACACCTGAGCGGGTTTGGCCCCCTTTGGAGCGCCTCACCGCCAGGAAATGAAAAGGGGGCGCCCCCCGAAGGGAGACGCCCCCTGGTCCGAGAGGCCGGGCCTCTCGTGACGGCTACCCGCCGGAGACCTGCTCGAGCGCCGCGGTGTTGGTCTTCACATCGCCGCTCTTGCGCAGCGACTTGAGGAAGGAGTCGGCCACCTCGTACTGCTTGGCCTGCACGGCCTGCTTGCGCAGCTCCTCCTTCTTCTGGGCGAAGTTGGTGTCATCCGCCAGCTGGCGCTCGGTCACCTGGGCAATCACGAAGCCATCGCCCACCGCGTACGCCTGGTCCAGCACCTGCGGACCCTTGCTGGCGAACACCGCCGTGAGCAGGTCCGGCGCCGGGCCCAGGTGGGGCACGTTGACGCTCGCCGCGTTGAAGGTGTCCGTCTGCACCGCCTCCGGACGCGTCTCCGTCTCGAAGCGCAGCAGCGCCGGCTGCTCCTTCTCCGGCTTGAACAGCTCGGAGATCGTCTTGCCGCCCTTCACCGTGGCCAGCGCCTTCTCGGCCTCGGCGCGCGCCGTCTCCTTCGCCTTGTCCTTCTTGTAGAGCGTGGTGGCGATCTCGTCCTGGACCTCCTCCAGCTTCCTGTCCTGCGCCGGCTTCTTCTCCTCCACCTTCACCAGGTGGATGCCGAACTTCGTCTCCACCGGCTGCGTCACCTTGCCCGGCTCGAGCGCGAAGGCCGCGTTGGCCAGTGCCGGCTCCCAGTTGGCGCTCTCCACCCAGCCCAGATCCCCGCCGCTCGGCCGCGTCGCCTGGTCCTCACTGCTCGCCTTGGCCACCTCGGCGAAGTCCTTGCCGCCCTCGATCTCCTTGCTCAGCGCCTGGGCCCGCTCCATCGCCTTGGCCTTCGCCTCCGGCGTGGCGTCCGGGGCCACCTTCACGAGGATCTGCCGCGCGCGGATGCGCTCCGGCTGCTGGTACACGAAGCGGTTGGCCTCGTAGTACTCCTTGATCTCCTTTTCGTGGGCCTGCTTGTAGGCGGTCAGGTCCGCGGCGCTCGGGGCCGGCACCTTGTCGGCGTACATGCTCGGCAGGAAGCGGGCGAACACGATGCGCGCCTGGTTGCCCTCCTTCTCGAACTTCGTCCGGACCTCGTCGTCCGACACCACGGCGCCGCCCTGCACCATGCCGATCATCTTCTGCGCCGTCAGCTGCCGGCGGATGTCCTCCTCGAAGTCCGCGGGCGTCTGCCGGTAGTAGTCCCGGAGGGTCTGCTGGTACATGGCGTAGTCGAACTGGCCGTCCTTCTGGAAGTCGGGCCGCTGCTGGAGGATCTTCAGGATTTCCTCGTCCGAGGCCTTCACCCCGTGACGCTCGGCCGCCTGGGCCAGGAGCTCCGTGTTCACCATCCGGTCCAGCACGGACTGCGGGAGACCGAACTGGCGGGCGAGCGCCTCGGACACCGGCTGGCCCTGCGAGCGCAGGTACTGCAGCTGGTTCACGTACTCCCGCCGGAACTCCATCAGCGAGATTTCCTTGCCGTTGACCACCGCGGCGGAGGATGGCGTGGCGTTCGGGTCGGCCCGGCTGAACCCCGAGCTGCCAGGTCCGAACTGGAGAGTGAACACCACCGCGATCGCGGCGATGAAGAGGTAGACGACAACCTTCCGCGGCTCGAGAGCGTCCTTCATGATGCCTTTTGCCTTGAGACGCGCCGGGTGTTTCCCCCCCAGTGGAAGGATTCGCGGCGCGCGTGTGTTGGGTGCCCGGCCGGATGGTGGACGATGAAACGCCACCCTCCGTGAAGACCTTGACTGCCTAGAGCAACACCCCGGAAAATGCAAGCGATTCAGAGTAGTTAGCGAGCCCCCTGTCGTAGCTGCCGCTCCCTCTCTCCTACACGGACCTTCACGAAGTGCTGTCGCTTCTCAAGCGCTACCGAACGCTTCTCATCGTGGGTGTGCTGCTGCTGTACCCGTTCGGGGCTTTCCTGACGACGGGCCGGCGGGGGCGCGATCCCAATTTCGTGGACCGGGCGGTCATTGGTGTCTCCGCCCCCCTGCAGCGCGGACTGATTGGCCTCATCGATGGGGTCAAGGCCGTGGTGTACGGCTATATCGACCTGCGCGAGGTGCGCCAGGCCAACGAGGAACTGCGCGCGGAGAACCTGCAGCTGCGGGCCACCGTGCAGGCGCTGGGCGAGACGCGGGCGGAGAACGAGCGGCTGCGAGGCCTGCTCGGCTACGCGGAGGCGGCGCCGGGGCCGGAGATTCCGGCGCGGGTCATCGGCGTCAATCCGGTGGCCAAGCTGCTGTCGGTGCGCATCAACCGGGGTGAGAAGGACGGCGTGTTCCGCGGCATGTCCGTGGTGACGCCGGACGGCATCATCGGCCAGGTGGTGCGCGCCACGGGCGGGTGGGCGGACGTGGCCCTGGTGACGGACCTGCAGAGCCGGGTGGGTGTGCGGGTCCAGCGCTCGCGGGCGCGGGGCACGGCGGCCGGGGCGGGCAAGGGTCCGCTGCGGCTGGAGAACATGTTGCGCACCGAGGATGTCCAGGAGGGAGATCAGATCATCACCTCCGGTACGGACGGGGTGTACCCGCCGGGGCTGGTGGTGGGGAAGGTGACGCGCCTGGAGAAGACGGAGCATGGCATGTTCCTGGGTGGCGACGTGGAGCCCGCGGTGGACACCACGCGGTTGGAGGAGGTGCTCGTGATGGGCAGCCCGTTCGGCGCCCTGGTGCAGGGTTCCGCTGGTGGTTCCGGAGGTGAGCGTTAGATGAAGTTCCTGGTCACCCTCGGACTGGCGTTGCTGTTGCTCACCCTGGAGTCGGTGGTGGTGCAGCAGCTGGGCCTGGCCATCAGCCGCATCGACGTGACGGTGGTGCTCGTGGCCTTCCTGGCCGTGCGCGCCACGACGCTGGAGGGCGCCATCTCCTCCTTCTCGGTGGGCTACCTGCTGGACTTGATGAGCGGCCAGCCCACGGGGCTCTTCACCTTCCTGGCGGTGCTGACCTTCCTGGTGGGCAAGCTGGTGGTGAGCCTGGTGGAAGTGCGCGGCCGCGCGGCCTTCGTCCTCTTCGCCATGGGCGCGGACGTGGGCCATGGGCTGCTCGCCAGCTTCTTCACGTGGATGACCACGAAGGAAGGCGGCGTGGCCTCGTCCCTGTTGCCGGGCCTGCCGTTGCAGGTGACGCTCACGGGCGTGGTGGCGGTGTTCCTCTATCCTCTGTTGCGGCGCTTCGAGGCGTCGCAGGATCGTTCCTCTTCCGCGGGGTTGCTGCGTTGACGCCTCCGACGCTGTCCGAGACGACTCCAGGGCGCGATCTCAAGCGCCGCTTCGTGTGGGTGGGTCTGGCCATGATCGCCGGCATGGTGGCGCTCGCGGTCCAGCTCTACCGCCTGCAGATCATCCAGGGCGAGGAGTACGCCGCCAAGAGCGTGGCGAACTTCGTCAAGGAGGTGCGCCTGCGCGCGGACCGCGGTCTCATCAAGGACCGGCGCGGCAGCATCCTGGTGGACAGCCGTCCCTCCTTCGACGCCTTCATCACCCCGGCCTTCTGCACCAACTGCGCCGTCGAGGTGCTGCCGCGCCTGGGCGAGCTGCTCGGCTGGGACGAGCCCACGCGCAAGAAGATGGAGGATCAGATCAAAGCGGCGCGCCGCACGGCTCCCTTCCATCCGTTGCCGGTGCGAATCGATCTGACGCGTGACGAGTACGACCGCATCAACGCCCGGCGCGACATGCTGGACGGCGTGGAAGTGGTGCCCGTGCCGCACCGCAACTACCGCACCGGGAGCGTGCTCTCGCACGTGCTCGGGTACATGAACGAGATCACCACGGACGAGCTGGAGAGGCTCAACTCCGAGGGGGCCCGCTACGCGCTGGGGGACTACATCGGCCGGCGTGGCCTGGAGCGCTATTTCGAGTCCACGCTGCGGGGCACGGACGGCGTGCGCAAGGAAGTCGTCAACGCGCGAGGCAGGGTGCTCGAGGAGTTCAGCGACAAGCTGGGCAAGGACGCGGTGGTGTCCTCGCGGCCGGGCAACAACCTGGTGCTGTCCATCGACATGCGTCTGCAGGAGGAGGCCGAGCGCGCCTTCCCGGGAGCCGCGGGCGCGGTGGTGGCGGTGGACGTGAAGACGGGCCTCATCCGCGCGGTGGTGTCGCGCCCGGGGTTCGATCCCAACCTGCTCACCGGCCGCATCACCCCGTCGCAGATGGCCTCGCTGTCGAGGGATCCGCTCCAGCCGATGATCAACCGCATCTCCGCGGACCACTTCAGCCCGGGCTCCACCTTCAAGGTGATTACCGCGCTGGCGGCCTACAAGTCGGGCCTCTTCCGGCCGGAGACGGTGGTGAACTGCCCGGGTGGTTACCGGCTCGGCGCGCGCACGTGGCGCTGCCACAAGGAAAGCGGCCACGGGCCGGTGAACGGCAAGACGGCGCTGCAGTACTCGTGTGACACCTGGTACTTCAAGGTGGCGGATACCCTCGGCCTGGATCCCATCGCGGAGATGGGCAAGGCGCTGGGACTGGGCTCGCCCACGGGCATCGGCGTGCTCGCCGAGGTCCCGGGGATCATGCCGTCCAGCCAGTACCACGACAAGGTGTCTCCGGGCGGCTACACCAAGGGCATGGCGCTCAACAGCGCCATCGGCCAGGGCGATGACAACGTGACGCCGCTGCAGCTCGCCATGGTGTACGCCGCCATCGCCAATGGGGGCACGCTGTACAAGCCGCAGCTCGTCGAGCGCATCGAGGGGCTGGACGGTGAGGTCCTGCAACAGTTCGACCCGCAGGTGGTGAACAAGGTGGAGATTCCCGAGGCGCACCTCAAGGCGGTGCTGGAGGGGCTGGTCGCCACGGCGATGGTTCCCGGTGGTACGGCCTACAGGGCGATGGTGCAGTCGGGGTTGAAGGACATCTCGGTGGCGGGCAAGACGGGGACCGCGCAGGTGGTGAAGATCGGCGCGGTGCGTCTCAAGACGCACCAGATGGACTTCTTCCAGCGTGACCACGCGTGGTTCGCCGGGTTCGCGCCCGCGGAAAATCCGGAGATCGCCGTGATCGTCGTCAACGAGCACGGTGGCCACGGTGGCTCGGACGCCGCGCCCGCCGGCATGGCGGTCATCAAGAAGTACTTCGATCTGAAGAAGGAAGACGCGGCCAACCCGGCGCCTCGGCAGAACACGCCCTACGTCTCGACGCTGCCGGACGCGCCGAGCGTGAATGACGTGCTCACCCGCGCGGTGGCTGGAGGTGATGATGCAGCTGCGGATTGAGCGGCGCATGGTGCCCCACATTCCGTGGGGGCTGCTGCTGAGCGTGCTCGCGGTGTCGGGGCTGGGCATCTACAACCTGGCCTCGGCCTCGCGCGCGCAGGCCTCTCCGGTGTGGACGAGCCAGGCCATCTACCTCGGCGTCAGCCTGGGCATCGGCATGGTGGTGTGCCTGGTGGACTACCGCGTCCTGCACCGGATGGCGCTGCCCATCTACATCGCCAACATCCTGGCGCTCATCGCGCTGCGCTTCATCGGCCACAAGGCCAAGGGCGCCGAGAGCTGGTTCGTCGTGGGACCCATCCGCATCCAGCCCGCCGAGTTCATGAAGATCGGCGTGCTGCTGATGCTGGCCAAGGTGTACCACGACGACTTCAAGCCCGGAGACGGCTCCTACGGCCTCAAGCGGCTGGTGAAGCCGGTGGCCGTGGTGATGGTGCCCTTCACGCTGGTGCTGGTGCAGCCGGACCTGGGCACCGCGCTGATGATCTTCCTGTCCTCGCTGACGGTCATCCTGTTCGGCAAGGTGCGCTGGTACCTGGTGGCGGTGATGGTGGCGGGCATCCTCGCCGGAGCCATCGTCATCTGGAACGACTACGTGCGGGATGTGCCCGAGCCGCGCACCACCATCGTCCGGCACCATCTCAAGCCGCACCAGAGCAAGCGCATCTCCGGGTGGTTGGATCCGGAGTCGGACCTGCGGGGCAGCGGCTACCATGCGGCGCAGTCGAAGATCGCCGTGGGCTCCGGAGGCATGTCCGGCAAGGGCTGGAAGGAGGGGACGCAGACGGGCCTGTCCTTCCTCCCCGAGCAGCACACGGACTTCATCTTCTCCGTGTGGGCCGAGGAGCAGGGCTACGTCCTGTGCGTGCTCCTGCTGGTGCTCTATGGCCTGATATTCACCTTCGGGCTGGGGGTGGGCTTCAACGCCCGGGACAGATTCGGCGCCTTCACCGCGGTGGGGGTGGTGGCCATGCTCTTCTGGCAGGTGTTCGAGAACATCGGCATGGTCATCGGCCTGCTGCCGGTGACGGGCATCACCCTGCCGCTGCTGAGTTACGGCGGCTCCTCGCTGGTGAGCGTGATGCTCAGCATCGGGCTGCTGGTGAACATCAGCATGCGCCGCCACATGTTCTGAGCGGGCGGGCTCACCGGCCCGTCTCCTCGTGGGAGGCGTGCACCGGCTTCGACTCCGGCGAGCCCTTCTCCCGGAGGAAGATGGAGAGCACGACGAGCACGGCCACGGAGAGGAACTCGCTCTGCCAGTTCTGGAACGACTGGAACCAGAACGCGGAGGTCCCCATGAAGGCCAGCAGCCCGAGCGTGGGCTGGCCATGGACCCGGGCCTCCTCGTTGTACTCGGCCATGCCGCCCAGCGCGTGCATCAGGAAGCAGAAGGCGAAGAGGCCGAAGAGCGCGATCGTGAGGGAGTGGCTATAGAGCTGGAGCGCCAGCCCACCCCGGTGCACCGGTCCGGGTGAGTCCGGCTTTCGTTCCGCGCGCGGATCCTTGTCCACCTCTTCCGGCTCGAAGCGCTTCGACTCTCCCGAGCCCTTCTGCCGCAGGAAGACGGTGAAGAGGACGAAGCACCCCATCTGGAAGAACTCGCTCTCCCAGTTCTCGAAGGTGGCCTCGATGAACTCACCCGAGGTGAGGTACTGGCCCCAGGTGACGGTGGGCTGGCCGTGCTCTTGCTGGTCCTGGTTGTAGTGACTCCAGCCCGTGAGGCTCTGGCCGAGCCAGCAGAGCAGGAACAAACCGAACATCACCAGGGACAGCCCGTTGTCGCGCAGGAATCGCCTCATGGACCGAGCCTCTTGCTCGGAAGGTGCTCACGCCGACCCCGTAGGTCAGAACGGGCCTGGGGAGAGCGAGCCTGGCCGCCTGCCTGGCCAGAGGGCGCGGCGGGGCCCCGCGCTCAGAGGGCGCGGCCGGTGAGGATGGTGGTGACGACGGTGAAGTAGATGACCACGCCGGTGACGTCCACCAGCGTGGCCACGAAGGGGGCCGAGGCGGTGGCCGGATCCAGTCCGCACCGCCGCAGCAGGAAGGGCAGCATCGAGCCGCACAGCGTGCCGAACATCACCACGCCCACCACGCTCAGGCCCACCGCCACGCCCACCCACGCGTAGTGGGGGCCATAGACGGTCCCGGCCTGCGGCCACATGAGGATGCGCAGCAGGCCCAGCACCCCCAGGAAGACGCCCAGGGCAACGCCACTGGCCGCCTCCCGCACCGCCACCTTCCACCAGTCCTTGAGCTCCACGTCGCGCACCGCCAGCGCGCGGATGATGAGCGAGGTGGCCTGGGAGCCCGAGTTGCCTCCCGAGGAGATGATGAGCGGCACGAAGGCGCTGAGGAACACCGCCTGGGCGATGGCGTCCTGGTAGTGGGCCATGGCCGTGGCGGTGAACATCTGCCCCACGAAGAGCACCGTCAGCCAGCCCACGCGCTTGCGCAGCATGCCGGTGATGCCGATGTCCAGGTAGGGCGCCTCGAGGGCCTCCATACCGCCGATGCGCTGGATGTCCTCGGTGGCCTCCTCCTCGGCCGCGTCGAGCACGTCGTCCACCGTGATGATGCCCACCAGCACGCCCTGCGAGTCCGTCACCGGCAGCGCCACCCGGTCGTACTTCTCGAACATGCTGATGAACTCCTCGCGGTCCGCCGTGGCCGGGATGCTCACCAACTGCCTGTCGTGGATGTCCGTCGCCTTCGTGTTCGGGTCCGCCAGCACCAGCGACGCCAGCCGCACGTCGTCCAGCAGCCGGCCCTTCTCGTCCACGATGTAGAGCACGTGCAGCGTCTCGCGGCCCTGGCCATGGGCGCGCACGTACGCCAGCGCCTCACCCGCCGTCAGGTTGCCCGGGATGGTGAGGTACTCCGGCGTCATGTACCGGCCGGCGCTCTTCTCCGGGTAGCCCAGCAGGTTGCGGGCGACCTTCAGCTCGTCCGGTGACAGCGAGGTGAGCAGCCGCTTCGTCACCTCGGCCGGCAGCTCCTCCAGCAGGCGGGTGCGGTCGTCCGGCGCCATCTCGTCCAGCAGGTTCTTCAACTGCTCCCGGCCCAGCGTCCCGACGATTTCCGTCTGCTGGTGCGGGGGCAGGTACTCGAAGACGAGCGCCGCCATGTCGCGCGGCAGCAACCGGAAGATGATGCCGCTCTCGTCCGCGGGAAGATCCTCGATGACCTCGGCCACGTCCGCTGGATCCATCTCCGAGAACGCATCCCGCAGGGCACTCCAGTCCTTGGCGGCGATGAGCGCGTCGAACTCGGGCTTCAGGAGGTTTCCCAGCATCACAATCTCCGCGCGCGGACGAGGCGGCGCATGGTGTATGAAACCCGCCGGTTGGGGTATGGAAATCTGAGTCTGTTCCCCCGGAGGAGAAGATGGACAGGAAGGGCTCCCGGAAGAAGGCTCCCGGCCAGGCAGAAGACACCGAGCGCACGGAGGTCATCCCAGAGGCTCCGCGTCCCGAGCCGGCCCGGGCGGCACCGCCCGCCGCTCCCGCCCCACGCGTGGAGCCGTCCCGCCGTCCCATCCCCACCGTGACGCCCTCGCGGCCCTCGCTGCCCGCCCGCGCCCCGGCGCCTTCGGCCCCGGCCGCGCCCCGGAGCTTCTTCTCCCCCATCATCGAGGTGGGGGCGGATGAGGAAGTGGAGCACCGGCACTTTCCCCGCGCCCGGCTCACCACGAACTTCGAGCTGTGGATCGACGAAGAGGGGGAGCGGCGCTTCACCGCCACCCTGCGCTCGGCCAACGTGAGCGTGGGCGGGGCCTTCCTGGAGAGCACCTTCTTCCTGCCCATGGACACCGAGCTGCGGGTGCGCTTCTCCCTGGAAGAGGGCGCGTCACCCGTGGAGGCGAGGGCCCGCATCGTCCGCGAGCAGCGGCCGCGCCGCGAGGACGACCCCACCGGCTTCGGCATCCGCTTCGAGGAATTCTACGGGCAGACGGAGGTGTCGCTGGCACGCCTCTTCCTGGACATGCGGCTGCGCACCTTCGCCGAGGAGTACCTGCGCTCCAACCGCGCCCGCGGTCTGCCCAACGAGCTGGAGCGGGTGGTGGACGCCCTGGCCGCGTGGGAGCTCCTCAAGGCCAACAACCCCACGGACACCTGGCGCGGCGAGTGAGCCTCCCGCGCGGAGCCCTCGGGAGGCACTCCGCGCGGGATGGGGCCTACAGCGCCTTGGTGAGCGCCGCCTCGATCTTCGCCTTGGGCACGGCGCCGACGAGCTGCTCCACCACCTTGCCGCCCTTGAAGACGAGCAGGGTGGGGATGGAGCGGATGCCGTACTGCTCGGCGACCTGCTGGTTGCTGTCGATGTCGATCTTCGCGACCTTCACCTTGCCCTTGTACTGGGTGGCCAGCGCCTCGACGCTCGGAGCGATGGCCCGGCACGGGGCGCACCAGGTGGCCCAGAAATCCACCAGCACGGGCTGGTCGGACTTGATCACTTCCTTGTCGAAATCCGCGTCTCCGATGTTCATCACGTCAGGGCCTGCCATGGTGTCTCCTTCGGCGTGCAGCCAAGCAGAGGGGCGCGTGCTCTAGTACGTGCCCGGGGTGCCTGCAAGAACCCGCTTCCTGGTCCTTTGCCTGCTTAGATGCGGACGGGGCGGAAGCGTCGCAAGCCGTTCCGGGTCTTCTTGGTAGATGTGGCTTCGGCTCGGGACGAGGAGGTGTAAGCTAGCGGGGTGATGAGGCTCTTCCTTCCCCAGGCCCAGCTCGAGGAGTGGGCACTGGAGGACAAAGCGGACGTGAAGGACGGGGTGCTGGTGGTGACCGGTGAGGAAGGTGTGTACCCGGTAACACCCGCGGTGCACATCGTGCAGCTCGTCACTGGCGAGGACGACAATGACCTGGTGGCCCGGGTGAAGACCGAGGCCCAGCTCCAAGCCCTGGGGGCCGAGCAGATGGCCGACTCCGTGCTGCTCGGAGATACGGCATACGAGGTCGTCCCTGGTTATGTGGCCGAGGTCTCTCTCTCTCCCTCGGATGCCGGCTCCAAGGACGGCAAGCCGGGCTCCGAGACGGATCTCCTCGCCGCCTTCCTCCTGAACAAAATGGGCTGACGCACTCGGTCCAGTAGGTTGTCTCCACCATGAACCACGCGCTGGTCTCCCTCGCCTGCCACGCCTATGTCGTCGCGGCGCTGGTCTACCTCGTCTACCTCGTCCGGCAGATGGACGCGCTCGCCACCGGCGGCCGTGTGCTGGTGGGCACGGGGCTGGCCCTGCATGCCGTGGCCCTCGTCGGGCTCTTCGGCGCCCAGGGAGGCCGGCCGGTCGGGGTGGCCCAGGGCTTCTCCACCTTCGCCTTCCTGCTGCTGACCATCTTCCTGGTGGTGGATGTGTGCTACCGCAAGCCGGTGATTGGCGCCTTCATCACCCCGCTGGCGGTGGCCGTGCTGATGCCGGGCCTGTTGCTGGACCAGGGGCAGGTGATGAGCCCGGACGTGCAGCGGCCCCTGTTGCCGGTGCACATCACCATCGCCCTGCTGGGCGTGGCGGCGTCGGCGGTGGCCACGGGCGTGGCGGTCATGTACCTGCTGATGGAGCGGCAGGTGAAGGGCAAGCGCTTCGGACTGCTCTTCGCGCGCCTGCCCTCGCTGGAGTTCCTCGACACCCTCAACCGCCGGCTGGCGGTGGTGGGGTTCATCGCCCTGTCGGTGACGCTCGTCACCGGGGCCTTCTTCTCGAGCGCCGCGCCGGGCTTCTTCTGGACGTGGACGTCCAAGCAGATCGCCACGCTGGTGGCCTGGGCCGTGTTCGCCGCGCTCGTGGGTGCCCGCTCCTTTGGCGGGTGGCGGGGACGGCGTGTCGCGCTGTTGACCATGACGGGGTTCTGCTTGCTGCTGGTGTCCTTCCTCTCGTCGTATGACTTCATCCACGTGAGTGGAGGGGGGCAGTAGCCATGGAGTTCCTGTGCATCGGCTTGTCGCACCGGACGGCGCCCCTCGGGGTGCGTGAGCGCCTGGCGCTTCCGGATGCCCGGCAGGTGGAATTGCTGCAGCGGCTGGCCCAGTCCCCCAACGAGGCGTTCCTCGTGTCCACCTGCAACCGGGTGGAGCTGTACATGGCCGCGCCGGACATGAACCGGGTGCGCGAGAGCGCCCGCGAGGAGCTGCAACAACTGGGTGGCCCGGAGGCGCTGGAGCACCTCTACGAGCACCGCGGCGAGGACGCGCTGGTGCACCTCTTCCGGGTGGCGGCGAGTCTGGATTCCATGGTGCTGGGCGAGGCGCAGATCCTCGGCCAGGTGAAGGAGGCCTTCGAGAAGGGGCAGGGCGTGGGCGCGGTGCGTGGCGAGCTGACGCGCGTGTGCGCGGCGGCGTTCGGCTGCGCCAAGCGGGTGCGCACGGAGACGGCGATTGGCCGGGCCGCCACCTCCATGGCGAGCGCGGCCGTGTCGCTGGCGAGCAAGGTATTCGACGGGCTGAAGGACAAGACGGTGCTGCTGGTGGGCGCGGGCGAGATGGCGGAGCTGGCCGCGCGTCACCTGAAGCAGGCGGGCGCCACGAAGCTGCTGGTGGCCAACCGGACGCTGGCGCGTGCCGAGGCGCTCGCGGCCGAGGTGGGAGCCACGGCGCGTCCCTACGAGGAGCTGTTCACGCTGCTGACCGCGGCGGACGTGGTGGTGTGCAGCACGGCATCGCCGGTGCCCATCTTCACCAAGGAGAACGTGGGCGCGGTGGGCAAGGCGCGCAAGCACCGGACGCTCTTCATGGTGGACCTGGCCGTGCCGCGTGACATCGCCCCCGAGGTGGGGGAGCTGGACTGGGTGCACGCGTACGACGTGGACGACATCCAGAAGTTCGTGGCGGAGAACGCCGCCGCCCGCGCCGAGGAGGCGCAGAAGGCCGGTGTGCTGGTGGCCCAGGAGGTGGCGCGCTTCGTGCGCGACCGGGCCGTGCGCAACGGCGTGCCCGTGCTCGCCCAGTTGCGCCAGCGCGGTGAGGCCATCGCCCGGGCCGAGGTGGAGCGCACGCTCGCGGCCATCGGTGACGGCCTCACGGACAAGCAGCGCAAGAGTGTCGAGGCGATGGCGCGTGCCATCGTCAACAAGCTGCTCCACGAGCCCACGGCCCGGCTGCGTTCGGTGGGCCCAGAGCACGAGGGCAACCGGCTGGCCGGTGCCGCCGCCGAGCTCTTCGGGCTCGAGGAAGCAGCTCCGCCCACGGGGACGAATGGTCCCAATGTCGTGGCCAACGGAGGCAAGGGATGAAGGCCGTACGTATCGCCACGCGGCAGAGCCCGCTGGCCCTCTGGCAGGCCCGGCACGTGGCCGCGTTGCTCTCCCAGGTGCACCCCGGACTGGAGTGCACCCTGGTGGAGATGACCACCGCGGGAGACCGTTTCCTCTCCGCGCCCCTGTCCGCCGTGGGAGGCAAGGGGCTGTTCGTGAAGGAGATCGAGCAGTCGCTGCTCGATGGCCGCGCGGACCTGGCGGTGCACAGCCTCAAGGACATGACGTCCGTGCTGCCCGCGGGCCTGTTGCTGGCGGCCGTGCCCAAGCGCGAGGATCCTCGCGACGCGTTCTGCAGTCCGGCGGGTCTGTCGCTGGAGATGCTGCCCAAGGGCGCGCGCGTGGGGACGTCCTCGTTGCGGCGCAGTTGCATCCTGCGCTCCCGGCGGCCGGACCTGGAGATCATCAGCCTGCGCGGCAACGTGCAGACGCGGCTGGCGCGCATGCGTGAGCTGGACCTGCATGGCGCGGTGCTCGCCTTCGCGGGCCTCAAGCGCCTGGGGCTGGAGACGGAGATCACCGAGGTGCTGCCCACCAGTATCAGCCTGCCGGCGGTGGGGCAGGGGGTGCTCGCCATCCAGTGCCGGACCGAGGACGCCGGGGTGCGCGGCCTGCTCGCGGCGCTGGAGGACGACACCACGCGCGTGGCGGTGACGGCCGAGCGCGCCTACATGGCCCGGCTGGAGGGCGGGTGCACCGTGCCGCTGGCCGGACACGCCACCGTGGAGGGTGGCACCGTCCGTCTGCGTGGGCTGGTGGGACGGCCGGATGGCTCGAAGGTGGTGGAGGGCGAGCGCAGCGGTCCGGTGGAGACGGCACTCGCGGTGGGCGAGGCGCTCGCCGAGGAGCTGCTCTCGCGCGGCGCGGCGGAGATCCTCCGGGATTTCGGCCGCGCTTCCCCCGTGCCGGAGTCCTGACGGGATTCGGAGAGCCGCGGGGGCGGGTCATCCCTCGCGCTTCACTCCGGCCTCACCTGTCCTCGTGGAGACGGGTCCGGGAAGGCGGCGAGCAGGAATGCGCAGTAGAAGGCAGCTGCGTGGAAGGTGACCTGGAGCAGGAAGGGCGTGGGCTGGACGGGAGACAGCAGCCCGGGATGCGCCTGGAGCCACGCGAGTGTCTTCTCCGCGTTCGAGGAATGGCAGAGCACCGCCAGACCCAGCGGCACGGCGACGAACAAGAGGCCCATCAGGCGGTTGCCCCGGGAGTTCACCAGCCCGGCCAATGACCCCAGCCGTGCGAGCACCATCGGGTAGACGAACGTCTTGAACATCATTCCGGAGAGCGCGCCGGCCATGAGCGGAGCCGCGGCTTGGAAGAAGGGGAGGAGGGTGTCCATCGCGACGACTCTGCCCCGGCTACTCCTCTCCTTCAATGCGATCCGAGGGCGATTGCTCCCGCCGGGCCAGCACCAGGAAGGGCAATGACACGGCCTGGATGGCGGCGCTGACGACATAGGCCGAGGCATAGCCGGCGACATCGGCCACGCGTCCCAGGGCGGGTTGCACCACGACTCCTCCGGCGGAACCCATCAGGTTGTCGAAGGACAGCACGGTCGCGCGTTGTCCGGAGGGGATGACGCCGTTCAGGTACGCCTGTCTCATGGGCCGGGTGGCCGACTGGGACAGCGCCGAGACGACGAGCGCGGCGATGGCCACCCAGAAGTGCGTCGTCCCTCCGATGAGGGCCAGACACCCCACGCCGAGGGCCGTGGCGACGAGCAGCCCGTGCGTGCGCCGGCTGAACGACTTCCGCACGTGGGGGGCGAGCAACCCCGCGACGATCTCGCACCCGGCGACGATGGCCGCGGCCAGACCGGAGATCCAGAACGCGCGTGGGTCGCCGTAGAGCTGAAGCAGATAGGGCTGGAGGGCATAGAACGTGAACATGCTCACCCCCATGCTGAAGGGCGCCGCCAGCATCAGCCATCGCGCGGGGGGATTTCGCAAGCCCTGGTCGAGCGACCCGCGCACCACCGCTCGCACCGTTTCCAGCGGGCCCTTTCCGCGCTCGGGCGTGAAGCCGAGATCCTTCATCGACACGAAGGCCACGGCCAGCGTGACTCCGAGCAGGACCGACCGGAGGACGTAGGGCATCCCCAGGTTGGTCATTTGAGCGACGACGCCACCCATGACCGAGCCGGTCAACATGGCCACACCCGACATGGTCTGGCCCCTGGCGAGCACCGCTTCGAGGGTGTCCCTGGCACCGGAGAAGGTGAGCGCATCGACCAGCCAGGCCTCGGTGGCACCGGAGAAGAACGTGAAGCCGAGGCCGAGCAGGATGGATGCGATGGCCCAGCCCCACATCGGCGCATGGACCCGCCACATGGCCACGTAGAGCAACGTCGAGACCAGCAACGTGGCGGTGCCGAGCAGATACGAGGCCCGCCTGCCCCAGGTGTCCGCTACCACTCCGGTGGGGATCTCGAAGAGCACCTGTCCGGCGGTGAAGAACGCATTGGCGGCGAAGGCCTCGGTGTTGCTGAGGCCCGCATCGAGGAGGAACAGGGTGTTGATGCCCCAGATGAAGGATGCCGCCAGCGTCGACAGCAAGGTCAGCAGCAGATAGGTGCGCTGGACGCTTCTCGACTCACTCAAGAGAACACCCCTCCACGGCCCTACATTGACACATGAGACTGAATGGTTGTGACGTTCAATCCATGACCAACCAAGACGCCGAGTACCAGTCCTGTATCCAGAATTCCGAGCGCGTGTCCTGGAAGCTCGACGAGCTGCTGCCCAAGGACACGGTCATCGACTTCAGCCGGCGCATCCTCTCGGACGCCATCACGGGAACGGAGGGGATCGGCTGCTTGAGCGCGGAGGAGAAGCTGCTGCTCAATCAGATCCGCTCCAACAGCTACGCCCACCTGTTCCTGTTCCTGGAGGAGTACGCCGTGGCCCTGGCCGCGCACCGTGCCAGCCTCGAGCTCCACAAGAACCAGACCCACATGCGCGCGCTCGTGCGCTTCACCGATGAGGAGCTCAAGCACCAGATGCTCTTCGCCCGGTACACCGACACGTTCGCCCGCGGATTCAAGGTCGCCCCTGGCCTGCTCGACAACCAGGTCGCGGTGGCCAAGGCCATCATGGCGAAGTCGAACCTCGGCGTGCTCATCTTCAACCTCCACATGGAGCTGATGACGCAGCAGCACTACGTGGAGACCATTCGCGACAATGAGCGCGAGACGCTCGATCCCCTCTTCTGCAACCTGCTCAAGCACCACTGGCTCGAGGAGGCGCAGCACACCCGGCTCGACTTCCTCGAGGCCCAGAAGATCGTCGCCGTGGAGCCCGGGGCGGTGGACGCGGCCATGAACGAGTACGCCGAGCTCCTCCAGGCGCTCCGCGGCACCCTGAACGCGCAGCTCCAGTTGGATCTGCAGACCCTGGAGAAGGCCTCGGGCCGGACGTTCTCGGAGGCCGAGCGCGAGGAGATCTTCAAGGCCCAGGAGCGTTCGTACGTCTGGTCCTTCATCGGCATGGGGATGAAGGCCCCTCTGTTCCTCTCGCGCCTGCGCGCGCTCTCCCCCTCGGCCGAGCAGCGCGTCCTCGAGCTCGCCCCCCAGTACTACTGCAACTGAGTGCGAGGTGCTCCTGGCGCCCAGGGAACGGACCTCGCGGGTCACCCACCGGAGGCATGACCTATCTCCGGAATGGGACTCGAAGAGGGGACTGTGACATCGGCGCAAATGCCCTAGAGTGCGCCGCCGTGGAAAGGCGACTCGAAGGTATTCGTATCCTGGTGACGCGACCCCGTGAACGCTCGGAGGAGCTGTGCTTCCTCCTGGAGGACGAGGGCGCGGAAGTCCTGCATGTGCCGCTGCTGGAGCTGCTGCCTCCGGAGGACCCACGTCCGCTGATGGCGGCCGCGGAGTCCATCCAGCGCTACAAGTGGGTGGTGTTCGCGAGCCCCTCGGGGGTGGAGGCGCTCATGGAGGCGCTGCGCGAGGCGGGCACGGTGGACGTTCTGTCCCGGGTGCGCATCGCCGTGGTGGGGCCGCGCACCGCGCGCACCGTGGAGGGCTATGGGCTGACCGTGGCCGTCGAGTCCCCCGAGGGCACGGGCGCCGCGCTCTACGAGGTGATGCGTCCCGGGCTGGATCCGGAGGACGAGGTCCTGCTGCCGGCGGCGGAGGAGGGCCGCCGCGAGATAGAGGACGCGTTGCGCGAGCATGGCGCGCGGGTGACGCGGGTGACGGCGTACCGTTCCCGGCCCGCGCCGCTGCCGCCCGAGGCGCAGGCGTTGCTCGAGTCCTCTCCGCCCGACGTGGCCCTGTTCGCCTCGCCGCGCACGGCGGAGGCCTTCCTGGAGGCGGTGGGACGCGAGCGGCTCGGGGCGGCCCGGCTCGTGGCCATCGGCCCCACCACGGCGGCGGCGCTGACGCACCTGGGGCTGCCGGTGGCCTCGGTCGCCGAGCGGCCCAC
Source organism: Archangium sp. Cb G35 (assembly GCF_001896145.1). Classification (NCBI taxonomy): domain Bacteria; kingdom Pseudomonadati; phylum Myxococcota; class Myxococcia; order Myxococcales; family Archangiaceae; genus Archangium; species Archangium sp. Cb G35. The sequence goes on along the minus strand of NZ_MPOI01000011.1, from coordinate 456,598 downwards.
CCCCGAGGCACTCGTCGAGGCCACCGTCCGGGCCATTCGCGGGTAGACTGTCGCCCCCAGGGGGACGGCTTCCGTCCCGAGCGCCGGATGGGCCGGCCCGCCATGTCGTTCCCCCTGGCCGCAAGGAGACGCCGTTGCCAGCGCCCGTGACCCCGCCTGCTGCTCCGTCGAGCCGGAGCAAGACCGACTTCTCCCTCGCCTTCGCGCTCGAGGCGCTCGTCTCGCAGCGGGTCCTCACCGCCGAACAGGCGCAGAACATCGCCGCCCGTGAGGCCGCCGCCCGCGCCCGGGTCCTCAAGAACAAGGGCATCGTCGGCACGGACGCCGCCCGTTACGAAGTCTCCCCCGTGGAGATCGTCGCCGCCTTCCAGGTTCCCCTGGCCGATGGCCGCGGCTCGCTCGACGAGGACCGCGTCACCGAGCTCGTCGCCCGGGCGGCGAACCTGGCCTACAAGAAGATCGATCCGCTCAAGCTGGACATGGCCCTGGCCACCCGCACCGTGTCCCGCCCCTTCGCGCAGAAGCACGTGCTGCTGCCGCTGGAGAAGGCCCAGGATGGCCGGCTGGTGGTGGCCGTGGCCAATCCCTTCGACAAGGAGCTCTTCGAGAGCATCCACGTGCTCACCGGCATGCCCATCGAGCCGGTGTTCTCCTCGAAGACGGACATCCTCAAGGCCATCGCGGACGTCTACGGCTTCAAGCGCACGCTGGCGAAGGCCGCGGATGACTTCACCAACAACTCCCACAACTCGCCGCAGGTCAGCAATTTCGAGCAGCTCGTCACGCTCAGCGGCCGCCAGGAGCTGGACGCGGCGGACCAGCCCGTGGTGCAGGCCGTGGACTACATGCTGCGCTACGCCTTCGACAACCGGGCCTCGGATATCCACATCGAGCCCAAGCGCAACACCTCCCTGGTGCGTCTGCGCATCGACGGCGTGCTGCACCCCGTGTACACGCTGCCCGCCGGCGTGCACCCGCCCATCGTCTCGCGCGTGAAGACGCTGGCGCGCATCGACATCTCCGAGAAGCGCAAGCCCCAGGACGGCCGCATCAAGACCGAGCGCGATGGCCGCGAGGTGGAGCTCCGTGTCTCCACGCTGCCCACCGCCTTCGGCGAGAAGGTGGTCATCCGTGTCTTCGATCCCGAGACGCTGGTGCAGGACATCGCCCAGCTCGGCTTCGATCCGGACGAGAAGCGCGTCTTCGAGTCGTGGATCGACCAGCCCCACGGCATCATCCTCGTCACCGGCCCCACGGGCAGCGGCAAGACGACGACGCTCTACTCAGCCCTGAAGGCGGTGGCCGGCCCGGACGTGAACGTCGTCACCATCGAAGACCCCATCGAAATGGTGTGGGACGGCTTCAACCAGGTGCAGGTGCAGCCCAAGGTGGGGCTGGACTTCGCCAACGCGCTGCGCAGCATCCTGCGTCAGGACCCGGACGTCATCATGGTGGGAGAAATCCGTGACGCGGAGACGGCGGAGAACGCCGTGCAGGCCGCGCTCACGGGCCACCTGGTGCTCTCCACGCTGCACACCAACGACGCCATCGGCGCGGTGGCGCGTTTGAAGGACCTGGGCGTGCCGCCCTTCCTGCTGGCGCAGAGCCTCATCGGCATGATGGCCCAGCGTCTGTTGCGGCGCGTGTGTCCCCACTGCGCGCAGCCCACGGCGCTCACGCCGGACGAGCTGACCCTGCTGGGGGCGCCCATCCCCCTGCTGCCGGGTGGGGTGAACATCGTGAAGGGCGCCGGGTGTCCGCGCTGCCGCGGCACCGGCTACTGGGGCCGGACGGGCGCCTTCGAGATTGTCAACCTGAACAATGACCTGCGCGAGCAGATCTCCCGGGGCGGTAATCATCAGCAGATGCTGGACGCGGCGCGCCGGGGAGGCACGAGGACACTGCGCGAGGCAGCGGTGCGCAAGCTGGCCATGGGACTCACCTCCTTCGACGAGGTGGTGCGCATGACGTCCGTGGCCTGAGCCGGCGGCCCTGGAGGCGGCCGATGCGACACCCGGGTGCCCGGCCCGTTCCCTGTCGTGTAGCCCACGGATGGCCGGGGGGAGGGGATTTTCGGAATACTCGCCTGCCCGTGGGGTTACGCTCTGGATGCGCGGTGACCTTCACTGAAAAGGGAGAGCCATGGCGGGAGGAAAGACCGGAATGACTCGACGTGACTTCGTTGGCTACGGCACGACGGCGTTGGCGATGGCGGGAGCGGGCGAGCTGTTGTCTGGCTGTGCGACGACGCAGCGGGCGGGCGGGCCCGGCGGCGGCTCGGATGGACCGTCCAACTCCATCGGCTACTTCGCCCGCTTTGGTGTCGACGAGACCCTCATCCGCGAGACGTTGGCCGCCGCCCTGTCGCGGGGCGGGGACTACAGCGACCTCTTCTTCCAGCACCGCGTGGCCACTTCCATGGCGCTCGAGGACGGCGCGGTGAACAAGGCGTTCACCACGGTGGAGCTCGGCGTGGGCGTGCGCGTCGTCAAGGGTGACCAGACGGGCTATGCGTACACCGAGGAGCTCACGCTGGATGCGATGCGCAGCGCCGCCCGCACGGCCGCGGCCATCGCCGATGGTCCCGCGCGTCCCGGCCCCCAGCGCCTCCACGTCTACAAGGACATTCCGCAGCGCTACGTGCTCAAGATGGGCTGGGACGCCGTCCGCCCCGAGCAGAAGCTGCCCATCCTCGAGGGCCTGAACTCGGCGGCCTTCAAGGCGGACAAGCGCGTTTCCAAGGTGACGCTCTCGTTCTCGGATGAGCACGGCGCCGTGCTCGTGGCCGACAGCAACGGGCGGCTCGTCGAGGACGTGCAGCCGATGACGAGCCTCTACCTGTCGTGCGTGGCCGAGCAGAACGGCAAGCGCGAGCAGAACACCTACGGCGTCGCCGGCCGCGCGGGGCTGGACTTCTACTCGACGGACCGGCTGGACCGCATCGTGCGCGAAGCGGTGGGCCGCACCACCATCCTCTTCGAGGCCGTGCAGCCCCCCGCCGGCGAGATGCCGGTGGTGCTCGCGGCGGGCTCGTCCGGCATCCTCCTGCACGAGGCCATCGGCCACGGCATGGAGGCCGACTTCAACCGCAAGGGCACGTCCATCTACGCGGACAAGCTCAACAAGTCGATCGCCCACCCCTTCGTGAACATCGTCGACGACGGCACGAACGAGTACGCGCGCGGCGCCATCAACGTGGACGACGAGGGCAACGAGCCCGGCAAGACGATGCTCGTGGAGAACGGCATCCTCACCACGTACCTGCACGACTCCATCTCCGCGAAGCACTACAAGGTGAAGCCCACGGGCAACGGCCGCCGCGAGAGCTACCGGTACGCGCCGCTGCCGCGCATGCGCTCCACGTACATGCTCCCGGGCCCGCACAAGCAGGAGGAGATCATCGCCTCGGTGAAGAAGGGCATCTACTGCTCCAACTTCAGCAACGGGCAGGTGAACATCGGCGCGGGCGACTTCACGTTCTACGTGAAGAACGGCTACCTCATCGAGGACGGCAAGCTGACGCGGCCCATCAAGGACGTGAACATCATCGGCAACGGGCCGAAGGTGCTCGAGAAGGTGGACATGGTGGCCGATGACCTCGTCATCGACGAGGGCGGCTGGACGTGCGGCAAGGACGGCCAGGGCGTGCCGGTGTCCCAGGGCATTCCCACGGTCCGGGTCGCGTCGATCACCGTGGGCGGACGCAACGCTTGAGGGAGGCGGGAATGAGCACGACGAACACCACGAATCTGGCGGATGTCGCGCGGCAGGCGGTGGACCTGGCGCGCCAGAAGGGCGCTTCCGAGGCGGCGGCCACGGCCAACCGCACGCGCGATGTGGAGACGCAGTGGCGCGATGGCCGGCTGGACAAGGTCTCCGAGGCCACCACGCGCGGCCTCTCGCTGCAGCTCTACGTCGATGGGCGCTACGCCGCGGTGGCCACGAGCGATCTGCGTCCGGAGGCGCTGGAGCGCTTCATCACGGACTCCATCGCGATGACGCGGGTGCTGGCGCGTGACGAGCACCGCCGGCTGCCGGAGCCCGAGTTCTACGCGGGCCGGACCGCGGTGGACCTGTCCATCGAGGATCCGCGCCAGGCGGCGCTCACCGCCGACGAGCGTCAGCGCTTCGTCAAGGAGCTCGAGGCGGGCGCGCGCGCGACGGACAAGAAGGGCTCCATCCTGTCCGTCACCACCGCCTTCGGGGACACGCTCCGGGAGATGTACCGGGTCAGCTCCAACGGCTTCGAGGGCGGGCTGCGCGGGACGCAGTTCGTCGCCTCGGCGGAGGTGAGCGCGCAGGATCCGGACGGGCGCCGGCCGGAGGAGGGCGACTACGCCGTGGCGCGCTTCTTCGAGGATCTGCCCGACGCGGCCTCCCTGGGCCGCCGTGCCGGAGAGCGCTCTCTGGGGCGCATCGGCTCGACGAAGGGCGCGTCGGCGGTGCTGACCATGGCCGTGGACAACCGGTCCGCGGGCCGGCTCGTGTCGATGCTGCTCGGGCCCATGTCGGGCGGCGCCGTCCAGCAGAAGCGCTCCTTCCTGGATGGGAAGCTCGGCCAGCAGGTGGGCAGCGGGTTGCTGGTGCTCACCGATGAGCCGCACGTGAAGCGGGGCCTCGGCTCGCGTCTGTTCGACGGCGAGGGCATCACCGCCCGGCCCATGCCGCTGTTCGAGGGGGGCGTGCTCCGCACGTACTTCATCGACACCTACTACGGCCGCAAGCTCAAGGCGCGTCCGACGTCGGGCAGCGCCTCGAACCTCTCCTGGAAGCTCGGGAGCAAGGGGCAGGCGGAGATGCTGGCGGACCTGAAGGAAGGCGTCCTCGTGACGGGGTTCCTCGGAGGCAACTCCAACGGCGTCACCGGTGACTTCTCCCTCGGCGTGCAGGGCTTCCGCGTGCGCGGCGGGAAGATCGCGGAGCCCATCGGCGAGATGAACATCTCGGGCAACCAGATGGACCTGTGGAAGCGGCTCGTGGCGGTGGGGAACGATCCCTACGTCAACAGCTCGATGCGTACGCCCACCCTCGTCTTCGAGGGCGTGCAGTTCGCGGGCGTGTAACCGCGGGCCCGCGACGTGGAGGGCACCCGCTCCCCGGTGGATGGCCGGGGAGTGGAGTGCGCCCACGGGTCAAGCGGGCTCGATGAAGTTGAGCCGGTAGCCGTCGGGATCCGTGACGATGATCTCCCGCGTGAACCACGGCTGGACGGTGGGCCCCTCGACGTGAGCGCCCTGGGCCCGGGCGCGTGAAGCCACCTCCTCCAGGTCCACGGCGCCGATGCGGAAGCCCAGCAGTACGCCGAGCCCTCGCTGGCCCTCCAGCTTCACCACCGGAGGCAGGGAGACCAGGTACACCTCCGCCCGCTTCTCCCACTGCAGGTGGATGAAGGGTGGAGCGGCCTGGGTCCGCTTGAAGCCGAGCGCCTCGTAGAACGTCGCCGAGCGCTCGGGGTCGGACACGAGCACCTTCACGAAGGACGACAACACCTGATCGCTATCCATACGCGGCGTCTGTAACACGAGGCTGTGTCAGCCGCTCACGGACATGGAATCCCCGGCCCCCGGGCTGGCACACTGGGGAGCATGGATTGCTTCAGTGTGCTCTTCCTGAGCTTCTTCGCCATCTCGCTGGTGACTGGAACGGCGTATCACCGTGGCACCATCCGCCGATCCGAGAACCCCACGGCCTATTGGGTGACGACCATCGGCTATCTGCTCATCGGGCTGCTGATCGCCTTCCCGACGATCATGAGGAAGCTCCGGGGACACTGAGCCCAATTTCCCCTCTCCTCTCGGGAGAGGGACGGGGTGAGGGTGCCTGGACCCGTTCTTCAACCCGTGGCCTCCAGTGTGGACAGGGGGTTCAACCCGGGATGCGTGGCACCCTCACCCCGTCCCTCTCCCGGAGGGCGAGGGGATATGTCCGCGGATCAGCGCATCTGCCCAGGGGCTCGCCACCGCGTACTCATGCCGCCACGCTCAGCACGAGCCGCTGCTCGGGCCACCGTGCTCCAGGTGGCGGCCGGACACTTACCCCCCGGGGCCCCTGGGTGCGGAAGCGGATCCTCTGGTCCTTCAAATGCCGCCAGTCGTCGAGCACGACCAGCCACCGCCACTCCAGCACTCCGGACGTCTCGGTGAACTCCAGCAGGAACGTGTGGTTCTGGTCATCGAGGGGCCGGTTCGCGCTCCGCAGCACCTCACCCGTATCCGCGTCCTCGAGCCGGATCCACGCGCCCCAGCCCAGCTCGCTCCGCTCCTGCGGGGCCCAGGCGAACCACCGGCCCGCGATCACGAGCCGTCCATTGACGACCCTCGGTTCCGCGAACTCGGGAGGCCGGGGCCAGAGTGGGGTGGGCTCGGCGGTGGGCGGCCGGGGCTCGGTGAGGGCCCGGTGCACGCCCGGGTTCATCGTGAAGCGCGCCGTCCCCGAGGGAACGGCCGTCGCGGCGCTCATCGCGAGCGCATCGAAGTGCTCGACGAGCCAGTGCTCCGTGTTCCGCCCCCAGAGCGTGCTCGAGCCCTCGTAGTGCTGTGCCTGGTACTCCCGCTCGGTGGTGAGGTAGCCGGCGTACTCTCCGCATACGGCCGCGACCATGACCTCCCGTGCGCCCCGCGCGCGCATCACCTGGGCCAACTCATGTGTCAGCCAGGTGGTGGGCTCTCCGGGGCAGCCCATCAACCACACATCGCCCACCTTCAGCAGCCGCAGGGGCAGGGTGTGCGGCTGGTACTTGAGGGACTCGCGGATCAGCCGCTCCAGGGCGCGCGGAGGCGCCTTGGGCCACTGGGGATCCGTGTCCGGCAGCTCCTCCAGCCGCTCTCCCTCCTTGAAGAAGGGCACGCCGCCGCCCATCTCCGAGCCCCGCAGGGTGGGCGCGCCGATCAGTGCCGACAGCGCCAGACGCCGGCCGTCCTTCAAGGTCGCGTCGCGAATGGTGGGCTCGTCGAAGAGGGCGGTGATGCTCAGCGAGGGGCTCACGTGCGCGCGCGCGTCCTCGCAGGCCCTGGCGAGCTGATGGCCCACCGCCCGGCCCACCTCCTCCAACAGCGACAGATTCCGCGTCCGATCCTGGCGCGCCTTCTTCAACGCCTCGAGCGTCATGCCGGGCAGTGCCGCATCCGAGTCACCGATAGCCCCCGCGGCGAGTCCCACCACGGGCCCAGGTTCCGCCGAGGCGCCGCGCAGCAGGCGTTCCGCGTGGCGCGCGGCCACCCCGAAGATATCCGGCGAGCAGATGGGATGCTCCTTGGCGAGCAGCGACGCATGGGCGCCAAAGGTACCGAAGGCACCGATGGGCCGATGGGGCGCCTCGGCCTCCTCGGCCCAGAGGACCTGGATGCGCGGATCCACACAGGCCTGCTCCACCGGCAGACCCGAGGGCGCGTCCAACGCGTCGACCCGCTGGCGGAGGGCCGCGTCATCCACACCGGGGAAGTTCTCGCGCAGGGCCGCGAGGCTCCGGTTGCGCGAGTACCCCCAGAGCCGGGCGACGCCGTGACCGGCCCGCGCGGGACGGAGGCGCGCGCACGCCTCGCGCACGGCCAGCCCGAGCCGCTCCACGAGGTAGTCCACCATGACCTGGTCCAGCCCCCGCTCCTTCAGGAGCGACTCGGTGGCCGCGAACGTGTCGTAGTACGTGTTGGCGTAGATGTTCCCCGGCCCGCTGTGGTTGTGCGTGCCCGCGAGGAAGAGGCGGCCCACGTGCAGGCCCAGGGCCGCGGTGTGCTCCGCCAGCCGCTCGGTGAGGTAGCGCGTGCCGGCGTGGAGGTCCACCGCGATGAGGGCCACGCGCTCGCCCTGGCCGTCGTCCAGAACGAGCACCCGTCCGAAGAGCCGGCCCCACGCGGCACGTGCGCGCCGTGCTCCCAGCAGGGTGGGGCCCCAGCCCGCGAGCGGAGACAGGAAGCCGGGTGTGAGGTCCACCCGGGAGGCGCCCGCCTGGAGGCGTCCCGTGACGGGGAGCGGCTCCGGGGCGCGTCGCGGGACCTCGACCACCGAAGGAGGAAGGTTCATCAACAGCGTGTCGTCTCGTCCCATGGTGTCTCCGCCCCCCGTGTCACCAGAATGGAGGGGCGGGCACCCGCGTGTGACGGCATGCTGCCCAGGGCCTGGCTGCTCGCCACCCCGGCCGGGGTCACTTTTCGCCCCCGGAGGTGAGCCCGCCTCCGGGGTGGCCCTGCCGCCGCGCGCCTAGAAGCGCGCCTGCAGCAGCGTGTTGAAGCCCAGCGCGTGGGGATCCTCGAAGCTGGGCTGCGCGACGCCGAAGACGTCGTCCCGGAACGTCGTCCGGTTGCGGTCGTAGGTGTAATAGACCTCACCCACCGCCGAGACGCTCTCGGAGAGATCCCACCGGAAGGTGGCCTTGGCGGAGATGATGGGATCGGCGCGGCAGATGGCGTTGTCGTCGCCGCACGTGGTGGGGAGGATGCTCAGCACGTTGACGTCACGCACCACCACGGTGCGCGTGCCCGTGAGGCCCGGGGGCGGGTTGTTGCCGCCGAAGAGCGGATCCGGGCTGCGGAACGACGCCGGCTGCTGCACGCCGAAGATGAAGCCCGGGGTGAAGTGCCACGCGGGGATGTGGTAGTCCGCGCCCACCGCGAAGAACATCTCCGGCTTCACCTCGGTGCCGTCCGGGAAGTCGTTGAAGGGCGGCAGGCCGGGCACCTCGAACTGGATGAAGGACAGGTCGCGGTACAGGCCCAGCGCGTGGAAGCGCCAGTAGTTCCACTTGGCGCGTGCCTGCAGCGCCACCGCCTTGGCCTCCTGCGGCACCGTGCGGCCGAACACGTCCGGATCCGACAGCGACTGCGACAGGTAGCTGCCCTCGAGCGACACCGTGTAGGCCAGGCCGCCCGGGTACTGCTCCGGCGAGAAGAAGCGCTGGTACACCTCCGGATCGTTCTTGTAGAGCCGGAAGTCGATGCTGGTGCCTACCGGGGCACCCACGTGGTAGACGGCCTGCGCGGACAGGCCCGCCGAGTTCACCGGCGCCTCGACACCCAGCGCGGCCAGGCCCGGGACGATGCCCTTCTGGAAGTAGCCGCCGCCGGCCTCCAGGCGCAGCGTGTCGAACACGTCCCAGCCGGCGCCGGCCATGACACCGTAGAGCGTCTCCTGCTCCTTGATGAGATCATTGAGCACCAGCGCCGTCTTGGCGCCCGCGTACGCGTACCACCGGTCGCGCGTGAGCTGGAGCCGGACGCCCGGCACGCCCGCCGCGGCGGCGCGGGTGGTGAAGACGCCGCTGCCGCCCCAGGAGATGCGGTAGGCGTAGCCCAGCCGGAAGCGGTCCGCGGACACCGGGAAGCCGGTGAGCGACAGGCCCTCGTTCTCGTTCCAGCCCGACGGCCGGTAGTGCAGGCGGATGTAGCTGGAGTTGTCCCGCAGATCGATACCACCCGAGGGCCGCTCCAACATCAGCACCGTGAGGGCCGCCTCGGTGGTGAGGCCCTCGAAGAAGGCCGGCATCCGCTTGTAGAGGACGATGTTGGACAGCGTCTCGAAGCCGGAGAACCGGGTGTTGAAGTTGTCGTAGAACTGGGTGTTCTGCAGACCGCCGCCAAACCGGGCCGAGGGGCTGTTGGGCGTCGTCTCGCCCGCGTCGGCGAAGACGTTGTCGTCCGCGAAGGCGAACGACAAGCGGGTATCGACGAAGTCTCCGGCCCATGCGGGCGCGGAGAGGGTCATCAGCCCGGTCAGGGCCAGCGTGCGCAGCGTTCTCAAATTCCCTCCAGGCGCGGCGTGGGGGCGCCGCTCCTTCCCAGCGCCCCGGGGAGCGGGGCGCTCACTTCTTTCAAGACAAGGACAACGGCTTCACTGACAAGGCTTGATGGGCTTCGGGCACTCCAGGCCGGGGCCGGGATAGCAGCAGAAATCGTCCTGGTCACGCGGCAGCACCATCCAGCGCGGCCGGGCGGCCTGCACCTGGCGCAGGTGGCCCACGACGTCGAAGGAGGCCCCGTGCAGGTAGCGGCACTGCCTGGCCGCCTCCGGATCCACGGCGGCCTCGTCGCAGTCCACGTTCAGGTCCGGGACGGCATCCTTCGTCATGAGGAGCACGCGCGTATGGGTGTTGCGCGCCACGGAGCAGCGCGGCTCCGGAGTGCTCACCGGCTGCGCGGCCAGGAAGGCCACCAGGCTCTTCCCGTTCTCCATGACGACGTCCATGCGCGTCCTGGCCGGCAGCAGCTGGTCCGCCTTGGTGGCGGTGACGGTGCCGTCGCCGAGCTTCACGTGGGTGTCCACGTCGCACCAGAGGCTCACCCCGACTCCGGGCTCGTAGCCCGAGGAGAGCCGCTTGGACGAGGTGTCGGACAAGGTCACGTTCTGCTGGCGGTTGGCCAGCGTGTCATCCAGGCCCGCCTCACGAGGACCGGGACCGGCGAGCTCCACCACGAACTGGCCGAAGCTCGAGAACTGGGACTTCTCGGAGCAGCGGAGGTTCTGGTACGCGCCGCCGCTGGTGGTGCAGTCGATGCTGCACTGGCGCTCCTCGGCGTCCGGATCCACCGCGGGCGCGGGGAAGGCGCAGCCGGCCCACGTCCACACGCTGTCCACCGTCGTCTCGCAGAACATGGGCACCTGCCCATCGCCGTTGAAGTCGCAGTTCTTGAAGACCTGGGGGAAGCGCACGCGGCGCAGCTTCACCAGGCCCGACTCCAGGCTCTCCAGCTTCATGTTGCGCCGGTTCTGGCCGCACGTGCTGTCCGTGACGAAGGGCGCCAGCGTGTTGTCCAGGCCGCAGTGGCGCAGGCTGAGCTCCACCGGCGGGACGAGCGCCAGGTACTTGGTCCACTGCTCCGGCGGCAGCTCGCGCACGCGCTCACGCACCGTCCAGGAGGGGAAGGTGAGCTGTGTGGTGGAGGTGAACTCCTGGAGCGAGCCGGACAGCGTCCACAGCAGATCTCCCGGGTCCAGGCCCTCGGGGAAGCTGTAGTTGTAGACGAAGATGGAGTTGAAGGAGCCGGGCAGGGAGCCGCTCGGCTCGGGGACGCGCACCTGGGCCGCGGAGCTGACGTCCTCTTTCACGGGGCAGGAGGTGATGTCGGTGACGAAGAAGCCCGAGGGATCCGTCCCCGTCACCAGCAGCGTGACGGGCTTGGGTGCCTCCGGATCCGGCAGGCCATCGCCGTCGAGGTCCCGGTCCGGGCAGTTCTGGTACTGCACGGAGCCGGACTCGGGGGCGCGGCCAATGGTGACGAACTGCCCCACGAAGGGCGAGGAGCGGTTGTCGTAGCCCTGGGGCGACTGGATGGCCTGGAGCGTGGGCTCCTGGAAGTACACGGTCTCCGAGGAGCCGGCGGTGAAGGAGCGGCCCGCGTCGGGCTCCCGGGGGAACTGCTTGGGGTCCTCCAGGCCGCCATCGGTGTAGAAGCGGATGCCGCCATCCGTGTAGCGCAGCTCCATGGGCTCATCCATGGCCCAGACGCGCACCTCGCCGTAGACGTTCTGGGCGCGCACCTTGCCGATGCCGCGGCCGCGGTTGATCGTCGTCCAGGCGTAGGAGTAGTCCTCGGCGAGATCGCCCGGCACCACCTTGAAGGTCACCGGCCCGGTGAAGTCGAGCGGCTTGCCCGTCTTGTCCAGGGCGATGATGTCCAGCAGCAGCTCCACCTGGCCATTGGGGATGACGAAGCGGCAGTCCTGGGTGCCGCGCACCCTGGCCGGCACGTCTTCCGTCCTGATGACGTTGTGGGCCTTGAGGCAGGAAGGCACGACCTCGAGCGGCTGGAGCCCGCCGCCGGAGCCCACCGCGGAGATGCTCTGCACCACCACACTGAACGAGCCCAGTGCCTGGGTTCCGGTGGACGTCACCTCATAGCAACCGGACAGGGAGGCCGCGGTCGCGGCCAGGACGAGCCACTGCTTCTTCATCACTTCACCCTCCGGCCGATACGGTTGTCCTCGACGGCGTTGGCGATGGGCATCTCGGTCGGGTTCTTGCAGAAGGTTTCCAGCTGCTTGGTGACCGTGCCGCACTCCTGGGCACCGCCCAGGGCGTCACGGCAGTAGCAGCGTCCGGTGTACGGGCCCTGGGGCACGCTGCCCAGGCAGGTGGAGCGGATGATCTCCGGCGTGAGGCCTTCCACGCCACAGCGCTGGGCGGCATCGGCCCGGGGCGGGAGCACCTCTTCGCAGCTGCAGGTGCCCACCGTCTGGTTCTTCAGCGCCTCGGTCAGCGACGTCTTGTACGCCTTCGCCTGGGTGCAGAAGTTGATGAGCTGGTCGTCGATCTTCCACTCGCCATTCACCAGCGTGCCGCAGTACTCGCCGGTCTTGGAGGTTTTCGGCAGCGGCTTGTCGGGATCGAGGAGGTCGTCGCAGGTGCAGAAGCCCTGCATGTAGCCGATGAGCGAGTCGCGCAGGGAGATGCCCGTCTCCTGGCGGGTGGTGTTGCGCTTGAGGACGCTGAAGCCCGAGCCGCCCTTGGCGATGTAGTCGTTGACGGCCACGCGGTACATGCCGTTGGGGTTGAGGGGCTTGCCGTTGATGACCACGTCCGTGGCGGGGCGCGCGTAGCAGCGCGAGCCGTCCTGATCCTGGAGGCACTGCCAGGGCGCATGGCCCTCGCGGTTCTCCGAGGGGCAGTTGTCGGTGGTCGTGCAGGGGATGCGCAGGTCATTGAGCTGCACCTGGGCACAGTCCATGGTGAAGCGCGCGCCGGAGATCTGCGCCTGGCTGACGCAGCCGCGTTCGGCGGAGCGCTCGGCGACGAAGTCGAGCATCTCCTGGATCTCCACGCCCGAGAGGTACATGAGGTTGATGGTGTTCTCGAACGGGAAGACGTTGAACATGGACTCCTGGGAGACCACGCCCGCGTAGAGGTTGTCGCGGATGCCCAGCGAGTTGGTGAGCGCCATCTCCGCCTCGACGGCGCGGCGCTTGCGCATGGAGTCCGCGGCGATGTTGCCCAGCGGCGAGTCACCGCCCGTGGAGGTGTTGCGGCGGGCCACGTCGCGCGGGGCGTAGGAGAAGATGGACGTCAGCTGCATGTTGAAGTCCATGCCCAGCAGGAAGGGCTGCAGCAGATCCGTGGTCTCCCGGTCCTCCATCTCCTGGCACCGGGCAATGGCCTGGCGCACGCCCGGGGCGTTGATGAACTGGCCGGCGTTCCAGAAGTTGTCCTTGTAGTAGGCGCGCATGGCGTCGTCGCACCACAGGCCGTCCAGCGGGAAGACGCGGTAGTCGTTGCTGACGATCTCCGCGCCGTCGATGGTGCGCTCGTCGGCCTTGGGCACCTTCACCACCAGGTCCGCCCGGCCCACGTACTTGGCGAAGGCGCCCGAGTGGACCAGCAACACCTTGCGGCCGCTCGGATCGCTGAGCTGCTGCGGCGGGTTGAGCACCACGTGCAGGTGGCCGCCGAGGATGGCGTCCAGGCCGGACACGCCCGGGATGAACACCCGCACCACCGCCTTGGGGTTGCCCTCCTGGCTGGGGTCCGCGTACTCCATCAGCTGCCAGGGCTCGTGCTCGCGCTCCAGGTACGGCCTGGCGCGCTCATACTCGTAAAAGGCCTCGTAGCCGCGGATGAGATCCTGGTCCTCGTGCATGCCCAGGTGGCTGACCGCCACGACCAGATCCACCACCGGGCGCAGCATCTCCACATAGGCGCGCGCCGCCTCGTTCTGCTCCAGCGGGGTGGCCTGCAGCGAGTTGCCGCCCTCCACCAGCGAGTTGAGCGAGGAGATGTTGGCCATGCCGATGATGCCCACCTTCAGGCCCTTCACGTTGCGGATGACGTAGGGGACGGTGTTGAGCAGGGCCTGCGCGTTGCCGGGATCGCTGGGGCTGTCCCAGTAGTAGTTGGCCGCCATCAGCGGGAAGGTGGCGAAGTCGCGCGTCTTTTCCACGAAGTTGAGCAGGCCGGCGTCGAACTCGTGGTTGCCGATCACCGCCGCGTCCAGCCCCATCCTGGACAGGAAGCTCATCTCCGCCTGGCCGTTGTTGAGGTTGAAGATGGGGGCGCCCTGGAAGCAGTCACCCGAGTCCAGGTGCAGCAGGCGGCTGGAGCGGGTGCGCTCGCGCTTGAGGATGGCACCCATGCGCGTGGCACCACCGAAGGGGCCCGCCTCGGGGACGATGCCCAGGTCGGTGTCCGTTTTCAGTGGCGCGAAATCGTACGGAATGAGGCGCGAGTGGATGTCCGAGGTGTGCAGGAGGGTGAGACGCACCTCCTGGCCACTGAGATCGAGGTCCTGCTCGCCCGACATCAGGGGCATGCACGAGGTGCACAGCAGGACGCAGAAGAGTCCGGACAGGAGGCTTCGCATTCGGTGGCGGATCCGGGGGGGCTTGAAGAATTTGACCGCTAGACGACGGCGCAAGGTACGAGACAAATGGGAGGTGGGCAAGCAACGCCCCAGCGTCAGGGTCTTCCGCTATGGGAGCAGGCATGCGTTCGAGCAGCCAGGCTGTTGTGACGGATATCGAGGTAATCGAGGATTTCTCGTCGACCGCGAAGTGTGACGAGGGGTTTCTGCGGGTGAGGAGGCTGCGCTGCCAGAACCGGCGCGCGGACGGGACGGCCTCCAAGGTGTACCGGGTGGACGTGGTGGATCGGCCGCGGCTGGATGCGGTGGCGGTGCTGGTGTACCGACGCGGTGCGTCGGGGCTGGAGGTGCTGACGCGGATGAACCTGCGGCCGGCGGCCTACTTCCGGCGGGACAAGGAGATGACGGTGCCGGATGGGGCCTCGTACCTGAGGGTGGAGGAGATCGTCGCGGGGCTGCTGGAGCCGGAGGACAAGGGCGAGCAGGGCCTGCGGCACCGGGCGGCGGAGGAGGTGCTCGAGGAGGCGGGCTTCGAGGTGAAACCCGAGGAGGTTCAATTGTTGGGGGCGGGCTTCTTCGTGGCGCCGGGGATTCTGTCGGAGAAGATCTTCCCCACGGCGGTGGACGTGACGGGCAAGCAACAGGGGACGCCGAAGGGGGACGGTTCACCCCTGGAGGAGGGCACGCACCTGCAGTGGAGGCCCATCCGCGAGCTGCTGGCGATGTGCCGGCGGGGGGAGGTGCCGGACGCGAAGACGGAGATGTCCATCCTGAGGTTGCTGGCCGAGCAGCCGTGACGCCAGGGGTGAAGGTGGCCGGGGAGCGTGGGACGGGGTAGGGTGCCCCGTCTCGTCTCTCCCAACGAGGTCATCTGATGTCGTCGTTGCCCCCCTGGTTGCAGCAGCTCCTGCCGATCCTCATCCTGCTGGCGGCGATCACCTTGGTGCTCGCCCGTCTGCCCAAGGTGGAGCTCGGGCACACCGAGGCCTTCAAGCGCCGGCGGTTCTTCAACTGGTTCCCGCTGGGGATGACGTACGCGTTCCTCTATATGGGGCGCTACAACCTCAACGAGGCCACCAGCGCGCTGAAGGGGCACACCAGCAACGCGGACTTCGGCACCATCTTCTTCTGGGGCACGCTGACGTACGGCTTCGCCTTCCTGCTCAACGGCCCGCTGACGGACAAGCTGGGAGGCCGCAAGACGATCCTCATCTCCGCGGCCGGCTCGGCGGTGTGCAACGTGCTGATGGGGGCGGTGGTGTACGGCGTGGTCCAGAACGGGTGGCAGCCGCCGGGCGGACTGGTGGCCACGCTGTCCTTCCTCTACGCGCTGAACATGTACTTCCAGAGCTTCGGCGCGGTCTCCATCGTCAAGGTGAACGCGTCCTGGTTCCACGTGAAGGAGCGCGGGCAGCTGGGCGGGGTGTTCGGCATCCTCATCTCGCTGGGCGTGTACTTCGCCTACGACTGGAGCCGGTTCATCGCCAAGGCGGCGCCCACCTGGTGGGTCTTCTTCGTGCCGGCGGCCATCCTCGCGGTCTTCGTGGTGGTGGACTTCTTCATCATCCGCGACACGCCCAGCCACACGGGCCACCCGGACTTCGACACCGCGGATGCCTCCTCCGGGGACACGGGGCCCCAGCTCGCTCCCAGGGAGGTGTTCATGAAGATGATCCGCAATCCGATCATCCTCACCATCCTGGGCGTCGAGTTCTGCAGCGGCTTCATGCGCAACGCCATCATGCAGTGGTACCCCAAGTTCGCGAAGGCGACGGGCCTCGCCGACACGTTCGTGGCGTCCAACTGGGGCATGCTGCTGTGCGTGGCGGGCATCACCGGCGGCATGTTCGCCGGCCTCATCTCGGACCGGGTGTTCGACTCGCGGCGCGGGCCCGTCTCCGCGGTGCTCTACGCGGGCATGAGCCTGGGCGCCGTGGTCTCGCTCTTCGTGCTCCAGACGCCCGCGTTGGGCTGGACGGTCATCTTCATGTCGCTGTGCGTGATTGGTGTGCACGGCATGCTCTCGGGCACCGCCAGCATGGACTTCGGCGGCAAGAAGAACGCGGGCCTGGCGGTGGGCATCATCGATGGCGCCGTGTACGCAGGCACCGCCCTCCAGTCGCTGCTGCTCGGGAAGATCCTCCCCTCGGGGGATGCGGCGAAGGACATGGCCAACTGGAGCAACTGGCCCATTGCCCTGCTGCCGCTGTCCTTCCTCGGCCTGCTGCTGGCCACCCGGGTGTGGAACGCCCGGCCCCAGCCCAAGGGGGTTCCGGTCGCCCCCGCCGTGGCGGTGGCTGCCCCGGCTCCGCAGGGCTCTGGCCGGACTGGCACCGAGGGCTGAGACGGACCTCCGGACGGAGGCGGACCGATGCAAGCCATCGCCCACAACGCGCTCAGCCTGCTGATCATCCAGCTGGTGGTGATCATCGGCCTGTCCCGGTTGATCGGCAGCGGGGCGCGGTGGCTGGGCCAGCCGCAGGTCATCGCCGAGGTGCTCGCGGGCATCCTGCTGGGCCCCTCGCTCCTGGGGTGGCTGGCCCCGGGGGTGATGGGCGCGCTGTTCCCGGCCGGCTCCATGCCGGTGCTGAGGATGCTGAGCCAGCTGGGGCCCATCCTCTTCATGTTCCTCATCGGGCTGGAGTTGGATCCCCGGGTGCTCCGGGGGCAGGGCCGGGCCTCGCTGTTCATCAGCCACACGAGCATCCTCGTGCCCTTCGCGTTCGGGGCGCTCGCGGCGCTGGTGCTCCATCCGCGCCTGTCCGAGCCGTCGGTGCCCTTCTCCTCGTTCGCGCTCTTCATGGGCGCGGCGATGAGCGTCACGGCCTTCGCGGTGCTGGCGCGCATCCTCTCCGAGCACGGGTTGTTGCGCTCGAAGGTGGGGATGCTCGCGCTCACCTGCGCGGCGGTGGACGACGTGACGGCGTGGTGTCTGCTGGCCTTCGCCGTCTCGCTCGTGCGCGCCTCGGACCTGCTGCACGCGGGGTACACCACGCTCTTCGCGCTGCTCTACATCGGCTTCATGCTGGGGCTGGTGCGGCCCTTCCTGGCGCGGCTGGGCGCTCGCGTGGCGAACAAGGAGGGGCTCACGCAGAACGTGGTGGCCCTCACGCTGATGATGTTGCTGGCCTCGGCCTGGGCCACGGAGCGCATCGGCATCCATGCCGTCTTCGGCGCCTTCCTCTTCGGGCTCATCATCCCGAAGCAGGGCGGGCTCGCCGAGGCGCTGGCCGAGAAGCTGGAAGACGTGGTGGTGGTGCTGCTGCTGCCCGTCTTCTTCGCCAACAGCGGTCTGCGGACACAGGTGGGGCTGTTGGACGATGCCTCGGACTGGGCCCTGTGTGGCCTCATCCTCCTGGTGGCCTGTGTGGGCAAGTTCGGGGGCACCACGCTGGCGGCGCGCCTCACCGGCATGCGCTGGCGCGAGGCCGGAGCCCTGGGCATCCTGCTCAACACGCGCGGGCTGATCGAGCTCATCGTGCTCAACATCGGCCTGGACCTGGGTGTCATCTCCCCCACGCTCTTCACCATGATGGTGATCATGGCGATGGTGACCGCCCTGATGACCTCGCCGCTGCTGCGGTGGGTGTATCCGCCCCAGGAGGTGGCTCGGGATCGGGTGCCGCTCGTTCCCCTCATGCTCCCAGCGGCGCAGACTCCCTTCACCGTGTTGATGTGTGTGTCCCAGGGCGAGACAGGGACCGGCATGGCGGTGGTGGGGCGCGCGCTCACCGGTACTCCCGGCGAGTCCTTTCAATTCCACGCCCTGCACCTCGTTCCGCCCGCGGATCGGGCCCCGGAGCAGCTTCCGCGCGGGCAGGAGCGCGGTGGCGGCGATGCCCTGGTTCCGTTGGTGGAGCGTGCCAGCGGCCTGGGCCTTCAGGTGCGTCCGCTCTCCTTCGTCTCCGCCGAGCCCGCCCTGGACATCTGCCGCACCGCCGAGGCCAAGCAGGCCGGCCTCATCCTGCTCGGTGGGCACAAGCCGCTCGCCGGCCGCACCCTGCCGGGTGGCATCGTCCACGAGGTGATACGGGAGGCGGGTTGCGGTGTGGCGGTGTTGGTGGACCAGGGGTTGGAGCGCGTGCGCCGGGTGCTGGTTCCCCTCGGTGGACGCGAGGAGGACCGGGCGGTGCTCACCCTGGCCCGGCGCCTGATGCGCTCCTCGGGAGCGGAGGTGACGGTGCTACGCGTGGGCACACCCGGGCACGGCCCGGGGCAGATGCGCTCCCAGGCGCTGGTGGACGAGCTCTTCCCGGAGGGCTCCGGGCGGGTGCACTTCAAGACGATCTCCAACGCATCGCTCGAGGAGGCCGCGCTGGAGGAGGCACGGCACGGGTATGATCTGGTAGTGGTGGGAATGGGAGCCGGATGGGGAGGGCAGGACAGGGAGGTGCCCACTTCGCTGCTGGTGGTCCACGATCCGGCTCTGGCCACCGTCACCCATGAGGCGGGAGACGCGCACGGCGCGGCCCCGGTTGCAGTCTCCGCATCCTGAGTCAGACGCCATGCACGTGGGAGCGACCATCCGACTGCTGCGAGTGGACGCGGGGCTGAGCCTGCGAGACCTCGCGCGTCGCATTGGCGTGTCCAGCGCTTACCTCAGCCGCGTGGAGAACGGCCTGGACGCGGTGCCCACACCGGAGCGGCTGGCCGCCATCGCCCGCGAGCTGGACGTGCCCCCCGCGCTGCTGATGGACGCGGCGCACCGGGTGAGTCCCTTCGTGGCCCACTACCTGGAGCAGGTGCCGGGGGCCAGCATGCTCCTGCTGGAGCTGGCGCGCCGCAATCTCACGGGCAAGCAGCTCGCCCGCGTGCGCGAGTTCCTCGACATGGAGTTCCCCGTGCGCGCCGCGGGACAGGAGTCGCCCATCCCCGCGCTGGCCTCGATCCTCGCTCCGGAGCGGATGGTGCTGCGCCTCACCTGCACCGCGCTGGAGGACGCGCTGGACGTGGCCGCGGGGCGGCTCGCGGCGGCCTGTCCCGGGGTGAGCGCGCTCCGGCTGGTGACGGAGCTGAAGCGCCGCGAGGCGGAGGCCTCCAGCATGGTGGGTGGCGGGGTCGTCGTTCCCCATGCCTTCATCGAGCACACCGCGCCGCTCGCCGCCCTGGTGACCCTGGCCAAGCCCCTCCCGGCCGAGACGCCGGATCGCGTGCCCCTCCAGATGCTGGTGGTGCTCGTGGGAGGGGAGCGTGGGCGTGCGCACCTGATGCGGCTGGCCCATGTGTCGCGGCTGGCCAGCCATGGTCTGGCGGAGCGGCTCGCCAACGAGGACCAGCCCCAGCAGGTGCTGGCTCATCTCATGGAGCTGGAAGCCCTGCGCTGAGACGACAGAGCGGGTTGCGCATGCTCCCTCTCCCAGTGGGAGAGGGGACAGCTCAGGACACCGCGTTGCCCGCGGTGAGCGCTCCGGCCGTCTCCGGCTCGGAGGTGGTTTCGGCGGCGGTCGCCGGGGCCGGGTGCCGCACGACCAGCAGCGACGTGGGCGCGTCTCCGATCAGCCGCTGACGGTGCAGGCCGAAGAGGCTGTCCTCCAGACCCCACTCGGAGCCCACGCCCACCACCACCAGGTCATACCCGCGCCGCGCCTCCTCGAGGGCCGCGTCCTCGGGGGACTCGTGCGCCACCACCTTGAAGTGCACCCGCCCGGAGCCCTGCGGGAAGAGCTCGTCGACGAGGGGACGTGCACCCGAGTGCCCGGGCGTGCCGTCCGACTGGGTGACGTGCAGGATGGTGATCTCCGCGGAGGCGTGGTGGAGCAGCCGCCTGGCCAGCCCGAGCGCCGCCCGGTCATGCGCGCTGCCGATGAAGGGCACCAGCACCCGGCGCACGTTCTCCAGGCCCCGGTCCACCAGCACGGCCACGCCGGTGCCCGCCTCCTGCATCACCTCGTGCACGGTGCCGCCCAGCATGGTGCGGCTGAAGAGGGGCTTGTGCCAGCCGAGCAGGATGAGATCGGCCTGCTTGGCCTCGGCGGTGCGGCAGATGTCCGGCCCGGGATCGGTGGAGACGAAGGAGAGCGGACGCACCTGCACGCCCAGCCCACTGGCGCGTCCGAGCAGGGGCGTCAGGCTGTCGCCGCTGGCCTTCTCGGGATCGTGCCGCAGGTGGAAGGAGGCCCGCTCGGTGGGGCGGATGAGGTGCAGGGCGTAGAGCTGCGAGGGCTCCTGGGGAGCACCGGTGAGCGCGCGCCCCAGCGTCACCATGCCGGCTCCGCTCTGGCCGTGTGACACGCACATCATCACGGTGAAGGGCGGCGCCTCCACCCGTTCCACCTCCGGGGTGATGGACACCTGGTCCTTGGCCATCTCCTCGGGGGGGTAGATCCACCGCAGCAGCGGCGTCGTCATGAACGTGGTCACCAACGCCATCACCACCATCATGGTGAAGAGGGTGGGGGAGATGACGCCCAGGTCCAGGCCGATGTTGAGCACGATGAGCTCCATCAACCCGCGGGTGTTCATGAGGATGCCGAGGGCTCCGGCCTCGCGCCAGCGCATGCCGGTGAGGCGCGCCGCCACCGCGCTGCCGCCGAACTTGCCCAGGCAGGCCAGGAGGATGATGAGGCCGCACATCACCCAGTGGTCGCTGGTGGACAGCAGGCCGATCTGCGTGCGCAGGCCGCTGAAGGCGAAGAAGAGGGGCAGCAGCAACACCACCGCCACGTCCTCCAGCTTCTCGGCCAGTGCCTGCGCCAGTCCGCCCTCCTTGGGGATGACCGAGCCCATCATGAAGGCGCCGAAGAGGGCGTGGATGCCGATGAGCTCCGTGGCCCACGCGGACGCCAGCAGCATCATCAGCGTCAGGGCCATGCCGTTCTGGTTGAGCCCCTCCTTGTTCGCCACGCGCGCGCCCAGCCGCGCCAGGAAGGGCCGCACCACCAACAGCATGAAGGCGATGTAGAGCATCGCGAGCACCGTGGTGAGCCCCGCGTGCATCAGGTCCGAGGCGCGCACGATGGAGACGACGAAGGCCAGCAGGCACCACGCCGTCACGTCATCCACCGCCGCGCAGGTGATGGTCATGGCCCCCACCCGCGAGCTCAGCAGCCGCCGCTCGGTGAGGATGCGCGCCAGCACCGGGAAGGCGGTGATGCTCATGGCCACGCCCATGAAGAGCACGAACGAGGAGAAGGGCACCGACGGCTCGCTCAGCCTCGGGTAGAGCCACAGTGCCGCCCCCGCGCCCAGTGCGAAGGGCACGATGATGCTGGTGTGGCTGATGACCACCGAGGCATGTCCCCGGCCCTTGAGCAGCTTGGGATCCAACTCCAGGCCGATGAGGAACATGAAGAGGATGAGCCCCACCTGGCTCAGCATCTTCAGCACCGGCATGGAGCTGGCGGGGAACAGCCACTCCATGGCCCCCGGGGCGAGCCATCCGAGCAGGGAGGGGCCCAGCACGATGCCCGCGACCACCTCGGCGATGACCAGTGGCTGATCCAGCCACCGCGCCCCCCGCCCGATGAGCCGGGAAACTCCAATGATTACAAGGAATTGCACTATCAGGAGAGTGAGTGCGTTGTGTCCCAGTGCGTGCATGCTTCCTCCTGGAGTTTGCGTGATAAGTGAGCACTTAGCAGCCCAAGCCGCGAGGCGTCAATGCGGGGAGGTGTGCCCCCATCCGACATCCAGGAGTGTCTTCAGTGCAGGAGGGCGCCGCCCAGCAGCAGCGCCAGCACGCCCCCGAGCAGCGCCGCGAAGACGGCGAGCGCGGCGGGGCCGAAGGGGGACGGGTCGATGGGCTCCCCACGAGAGAGCGCGCGGTGGTTGCGCAGGAAGCGGCGGACGGCCACGAGGTTGGCCACCACGCCGAAGGCGACCATCAGGATGCCGGCCGCCATCGAGGCGGACGCATGTCCCTCTTCTGGCAGCGCCCCCGGCGCGGTGACCCCGAGCGCTCGCAGGAAGGCGCCGAAGCGGGCCACCACGAAGCCGAATCCCATCATCGCGAGGCCGGTGCGCACCCAGGCCAGCAGGGTGCGTTCGGCGGCCCAGTCGTAGCGCGCATCCCGCGCCGGGCGGGGAGGGGCCACGGGGAGGGGCTGGGGTACCACCACGGGGGTGGGCTCGGAGGGAAGGGGTTCCGCGGAACGGCTCACCCGCCCATTTCATCCTCTGGGGGCGGGGGAGGCAAGGCGGGTCCATGGACCTCCAATCAGTTCCTCGGGAACCGCGATGTTTGTCGGGAGAACGGATGTGACCTGGGGGCCACTGTCGTGTGACAGGCCTGTCACCTAGACTGCGGGTGTGTCCCAGGCTCCCGCTCCGCTGTTACAGAACCGGCTCGACGTCCACGACCGGAAGCAGTTCGAGATCAAGCTCGAGTACCAGCCCTCCGGGGCGGACGACGAGACGCGCTATCTCGTGGAGACGTACGTCTTCCTTCCGGCGAGCTTGAACATCGACGCGGAGACGTACCCGCGGGCCTCCTTCTACGCGGACATCCACAACTACATCCGCTTCAAGACGCCGGTGATGTCGCTCGAGGAGCTGCTGGCCTCGGACGTGGCGCCGCTGGCGCGGCTGGAGGCGGGACTGCTCACGGGGCTCGTGAGCGAGGCGGAGCTCGTCTATCAAGCCAAGCTGCTGTCCTGCATCTTCCGTGGAGCCCTGCGGCGCTTCGCCAACGGCGTGGACGAGCAGTGCGAGGGCATGGCGCGCGGCCCGTCGGAAGGGGCGTGCGCGCGGCTGGAGAGCGATGCGCGGGCGGTGACGGAGGGGGCGAGGCGGGTGCTGGAGCGCTTCCGCGTGTGGGCGCGCTCGGCCAATCGCTACCGGCTGCAGGAGAAGACGCGCGCCTCCATCCGCCTGGTGGACGAGTACCTGAGCCTCACGGTGGAGCAATTCTTCCGCAAGGCCGTGGCGGACATGGACGCGCTGCCGCGCTCGGGCGTGTACATCGAGCTGCGCAAGGATTTGATGGACGAGGTGCTGCGCGAGGAGCGGTACCGCAAGGATCACCAGCTGCGCTCGGTGATCAGCCCCACCGGTGACAACGAGGAGTACATGCACCGGTTCGGGTTCCTGAAGAAGTTCTGCATGAACATCCTCTTCCTGTCGGCGCGGCGGGCGCAGAGGCGCCAGGGCTGGGAGGAGGTGCTGTTCGCGCTGGCGGCGGGCGTGGCGATGACGTTCGCCACGGCGGTGGCCTTCTGGGCACAGGTCCGCTACACGCAGGCGAGCCTCAACTTCTTCCTCATCATGGTGGTGGGCTACATGATGAAGGACCGCATCAAGGAGGGCATGCGCCGCATCTTCAGCCAGGTGGCGGCGCGGCACCTCTTCGACCGGACGGCGCACATCGTGGATCCGGTGACGGAGCGGAGCCTGGGCACCTGCGAGGAGAAGATGGACTACGGCCGCGCGGTGCGAGTGCCCGCCGAGGTGATGGCGTTGCGCTTCCGGGACGACTTCATCACCGCGACCCAGGGCGAGCTGTCCGAGACGGTGCTGCGCTACCAGAAGCAGGTGGTGCTGGACGTGGACCTGTTGCCGCGCACCGAGCGGGGCGTGAGTGGAATCACGGACATCATCCGGCTCAACGTGGAGCGCTTCCTGCGCGACATGGACGAGCCCGAGTACGCGCTGGAGTACGTGGACCTGGAGGACTTCTCGGTGGGGCGGGTGAGGGGGGCCAAGAGCTACCAGGTGGACCTGGCCTTCCGGTTCTTCGTCCAGGAGGCGGGGCAGGAGCGGGTGTCGCTGCAGCTGGTGCGGCTGGTGATGGACCGCAATGGCATCAAGCGGATGCTGCGGCTCTACCCTGAGCAGCCCCCCCGGCCCGAGCAGCCCATGCGCTCGGCCGCCTGAGTGGCGGATTTCCGCGCGGTCCGGGCGCCGGGTGCCCTATAGAAGGGCCATGTCTTTCGATCTCAAGACCCGCGTCCGGGAGGGCTGGCAGGACACGCTGCGCGGCATCCTGGAGCAGGCGCGCTCGCTCGGCCCCCAGGCGGTGCTGGCCTTCGACCTGGACTCCACCCTCTTCGACAACCTCCCCCGGCAGGCGCGCATCCTCCGGGAGTTCGGCAAGGCCCGGGCGGTGGAGAAGCTGGGAGCCTGCGAGCCGCGCCACTGGGAGAGCGGTTTCGACATGCGGGGCGCCATGCGCAACTGTGGCCTGTCCCCGGAGGAGGTGGAGAGCCACTTCCTCGCCGCCCGGGACTTCTGGCTGGAGCGCTTTTTCACCAGCGAGTACTGCGTGGATGACGTGGCCATCCAGGGCGCGGCGGCCTTCACCCACGCGGTGGCGGCCACCGGGGCGCACCTGGCCTACGTCACCGGCCGCCACGAGGGCATGCGGGCGGGCACCGTGGACTGCCTGCGCCGCAACGGCCTGGCCGTGCCCGGCGAGGGGCGGATCCACCTGCTGATGAAGCCGGCCATGCAGGACAACGATGACGAGTTCAAGCGCACCGCCCATGCCCGCCTGGGCGAGCTGGGGACGGTGATCGCCGCCTTCGACAACGAGCCCACCCACGCCAACGACTACCTGCACCGCTTCCCGGGGGCCAAGGTCGTCCACCTGGCGACCGACCATTCGGGCCGTCCGGTGACGCTCCTCGACGAAATCGTCTCGGTGCCGCACTTCTCACACGAATCGTGACGCAATGCGCCTAAAGGTGGGCCGCCGGACGGCCCGCCCGTTTGGTGCACAAAAGCGCTTTGGCAGTCCCATGTCCGCGCGTTATGAGGCGCACGGCGTCTGCCGTCCCCTTTTTCCGGGACGGCCTCAATGTTCGGAGGCTTGGCGGTGGCCAGCAAGTACTCGAAGGACCTGCTGTTGACGATGTACCGGAAGATGTACCTGATGCGCCGCTTCGAGGAGCGGACGGGCCAGCAGTACGGCCTCGGGAAGATCGCCGGTTTCTGTCACCTGTACATCGGCCAGGAGGCCGTGGCCGCCGGCGTCGAGGAGGCCATCCGTCCGGATGACTACATGCTGTCGGGTTATCGCGACCACGCCCAGCCGCTGGCGCGTGGCTCGGACCCCGGCATGGTCATGGCGGAGCTCTTCGGCCGCACCGGCGGCTACAGCAAGGGCAAGGGTGGCTCGATGCACATCTTCGACATCGAGAACCACTACTACGGCGGCTACGGCATCGTCGGCGCCCAGATTGGTCTGGCCGCGGGCATGGCCTTCGCCAGCCGCTACCGCAATGAGGACCGCATCACCGTGTGCTACTTCGGTGACGCTGCGGCCAACCAGGGCATCTTCCACGAGACGCTCAACATGGCGGCCAAGTGGAAGCTGCCCGTGCTCTACATCTGCGAGAACAACCGCTACGGCATGGGTACGGCCATCTCGCGCGTCGCGGCGGTGCCGGAGATCCACAAGCGCGCGAGCGCCTACGGCATCCGCGGCGAGGCCGCGGACGGCATGGACGTGCTCAAGATGTACGAGTCGGTGAAGGACGCGGCCGCGTACATCCGCGCGGGCAATGGCCCGGTGCTGATGGAGGCCAACACCTACCGCTTCCGCGGCCACTCCATGGCCGACCCTTCCACCTACCGCACCAAGCAGGAGGTGGAGGACGAGCGCAAGAACGACCCGATTCCTCGCCTCAAGGACTACGCCCTCAAGCACAAGCTGGCGAAGGAGGAGGAGTTCGACGCCATCGAGGAAGAGGTGAAGCTGCAGGTGGACGCGGCGGTGAAGTTCGCCGACGAGTCGCCCGAGCCGGACCTGGCCGAGCTCTGGAAGGACACCATCGTGGAGGAGGGCGAGGAGGACGTGCGCCCCCGCGAGCGCGTGTTGGGCCAGAAGGTGACGAAGTGGCCGAAGTACCCGTCGGGCCAGGAGCTGAAGGTGACCTGGGATCTCGAGCCGCGCGAGCAGGCCGAGAAGGCGGACAAGGCCGCGGGCCTCAAGCGTTAGCCCTCTTCCACTGACCACTGATTACGGATTTCGCATTCGGAGCCAACAATGGCCGAGTTGATGTATCGCGAGGCGCTGAACCAGGCGCTCGCCGAGGAGATGGAGCGCGACGCCAACGTGTTCCTCATTGGTGAGGAAGTGGGTCGCTATCAGGGCGCCTTCAAGGTGTCGCAGGGGCTGCTGGACAAGTACGGGAGCGCGCGCATCATCGATGCCCCCATCTCCGAGCTGGGCTTCGCCGGCTTGGGCGTGGGCGCGGCGATGGTGGGCCTGCGTCCGGTGGTGGAGATGATGACCTGGAACTTCGCCATCCTGGCGATGGACCAGATCGTCAACAGCGCGGCGAAGCTGCGCCACATGTCGGGCGGCCAGCTGCGCTGCCCCATCGTGGTCCGTGGCCCGGGTGGCGCGGGCGGCCGGCTCTCCAGCCAGCACAGCCAGGCGCTCGAGGCCAACTACGCCCACTTCCCGGGCTTGAAGGTCATTGCCCCGGCCACCCCGGCGGACGCCAAGGGCCTGCTCAAGGCCGCCATCCGAGATGACAACCCCGTCATGATGTTCGAGGGCGAGCGCCTCTACGCCCTCAAGGGCGAGGTGCCAGAGGGTGAGCACATCGTCCCCATCGGCAAGGCGGACGTGAAGCGCGAGGGCAAGGACGTCACCCTCATCACCTGGTCTCGCATGTACTACTTCTGCGAGGAGGCGGCGAAGCAGCTCGAGGCCGAGGGCATCTCCGCGGAGATCCTCGACCTGCGCACGCTGCGCCCGCTGGACGAGGAGGCCATCCTCGCCAGCGTGCGCAAGACGAACCGCGTCGTCATCGTCGAGGAGGGCTGGCCCCTGGCCGGCGTGGGAGCGTCGGTGGTGGACATCATCCAGTCCAAGGCCTTCGATGAACTGGACGCGCCCGTCGCGCGCGTGACCGGCCTCGACGTGAACATGTCCTACGCGGCGAACCTGGAGAACGCGATCCAGCCGGACGCGCCCAAGATCATCGCGGCCGTGAAGAAGGTCCTCTACCGCGAGGGAGCCTGAGAACCGTATGGCCACCCCCATCCAGATGCCCTCCCTGTCTCCGACGATGAAGGAGGGCAAGATCGTCAAGTGGCTCAAGAAAGAGGGCGACAAGGTCTCCTCCGGCGAGGCGATCGCCGAGTGCGAGACCGACAAGTCGAACCTCGAGATTGAGGCCTACGACGACGGGTATCTCTTGAAGATCGTCGTCCCCGAGGGAGAGATGGCCACCGTGGGTGCGCCCATCGCCTTCCTCGGTGCCAAGGGCGAGAAGGTGGACGCCGGTGGAGCCGCCAAGGCCGCCGCGCCCGCCGCTGCTCCCAAGCCGGCCGCCGCGCCCGCTCCGGCGCCTGCCCAGGCTCCGGCTCCCGCCGCGCAACCCGCCGCCGCTTCCGGTGGAGGCGATGGCATCCCCGTGGTGATGCCCTCGCTCTCTCCGACGATGACGGAGGGCAAGCTCATCAAGTGGCTGAAGAAGGAGGGGGACAAGGTCTCCTCCGGACAGGCCATCGCCGAGGTGGAGACGGACAAGTCCAACCTCGAGGTGGAGGCCTACGACGACGGCGTGCTGGCTCGCATCGTGGTGCAGGAGGGCCAGATGGCCAAGGTGGGCGCGCCCATCGCGTTCCTGGCCGGGAAGGGTGGCGCCAAGGCCGCCGCTCCCGCTCAGGCTCCGGCTCCCGCCGCTCCGAAGGCCGAGGCTCCCAAGGCCACGGCTCCGGCGCCCGCCCAGGCTCCCGCGCCCAAGGCCGCTCCGGCTCCCACGCCGGGAGGCCGGGTGCGTGCCAGCCCGCTGGCGAAGCGCATGGCTCGCGATCGCGGTCTGGACCTCTCCCAGGTCCAGGGCTCCGGTCCGCTCGGCCGTATCGTGAAGAGCGACATCGAGAAGGCGCTCACCCAGGCTCCCGCCGCCGCTACGAAGGCTCCGGCCGCCGCGGCTGCTGCCCCGGGCGTGCGTCCCGAGCCGAAGGCGGTGCCCGTCACCACCATGCGCAAGGTCATCGCCCAGCGCATGGCCGAGGTGAAGCCGGGCGTTCCGCACTTCTACCTCTCGGTGGACGTGGAGATGGACGCCGCGCTGAAGATCCGCGAGGAGGCCAAGGCGCTCGAGTCCAAGGTCTCCGTCAACGACATCATCGTGAAGGCGTCGGCGATGGCGCTGCGCCGCTACCCGAAGATGAACGTGTCGTTGCAGGGTGACACCATCCTGCACTTCGAGACGGTGGACGTCGGCATCGCGGTGGCCATCGAGGACGGCCTCATCACCCCCATCATCCGCGACGCGGACAAGAAGGGGCTGTCGGCCATCTCCGCCGAGGCGCGTGACCTGGCCGAGCGGGCTCGCAAGCGCGGCCTCAAGCCGCACGAGTACACGGGCGGCTCGCTGACGGTGTCCAACCTGGGCATGTACGGCATCGACTCGTTCATCGCCGTCATCAACCCGCCCCAGGCGGCCATCCTCGCGGTGGGCTCCGTCTCGGACAAGGTGGTGGTGCGCGACGGGCAGATGGTGGTTCGCAAGCTGATGACGGTGACGCTCTCGGGCGACCACCGCGTCATCGACGGGGCCATCGGCGCCGAGTACCTGCGGGAGCTCAAGGCGCTGCTCGAGCACCCCATGCGGTTGCTGTTCTAGCCGCTGCTTCCCCGGCGGGCCGCCCACACGCGCGGCCCGCCCGGGGGTTCCGGCCCGTTACTCGCGGGCCGGCTCCTTCTCCTCGTGCATCTCGTGCTCCAGCTTGCGCTGGGCCTCGGTGACGCCGGCCTGATCGGCGCGCTGGGTGCCCGTGGGCAGCTCGCTCTCGTGCTCCTCGGAGCGGCCCTTGATACCGGGCCACGGATCCGGATGGGTGGCCTGCACGTGCTCGATGTGCTCGGCGTAATGGGGGTCCTTTTTCTCCGCCATCTCGTGCCTCCTCGCTGGTGGGAGTCTCGCCATACGGTGGGGGTTGAGGTGGGAGACGGCCACGCTGGGTCCGATTCCAGATGCGCCGCTCCCTCGCTTGCTGGGGGAGCCCTCGAAAAGTGCGTACAACTCTTTCGTGAGCTGCTTAACTTCTCGCAAATGAGTAACGACGACATGAGGCGCACCCGGCTGGAGGAAGGCATGAAGGAGCTGGAGACGCGCATGGGAACTCCCTCGCCGCTGGCTCAGCCCCTTCACCAGGCCCTGCTCGGGGCCGTGTTCCCCCTGTCCGTGGAGCAACTCGTGCTGCTGGCTCGGGAGAACGAGGCCCCTTCGCTCGTCGTCTCCCTGCTGGGCAACCTGCCGGCGCGGCGCTTCGAGTCCCTGGACGCCATCCAGCAGGCGCTGGAGTCCCAGGCGGGCGCGGGTGAGGAGGACACCGAGGCTTCGCTCGCTCCCATGCCCTCGCGCTGAGGGCTTCCAGGTGCGCTCTCCTGGGAGCGGGTAGGGGAGCGCTTGACGGCGAGCGTGCCGGGGTTCCCGGTGCGTGCGGGTGTTCTCATCTGCTCAAACACGGCCCATCGGGTTTTGGACGTGACGTGGTATCTCTTGGGGCGTGGGCGCAGTGGGGAGGCATGGCGTGAGTGGGGTGGTGGGCCTGGCCCGGAGAGGAATTCCATGAACCCGTCTGACCTGCCCGCCGTCCTCTATGTCGACGACGACGCGCTCAACCTGAGGGTGTTCGAGGCGAACTTCGGCTCGAAGTTCCGCATCTTCCGCTGCTCGACGCCGGCCGAGGCGTTGACGCTGCTGGAGCAGAAGCGCAGTGAGATCGGCGTCATCCTGTCGGACCAGCGCATGCCGCAGATGACGGGCGTGGAGCTGCTGGAGCGCGCGCGCACGCTGGCGCCGGACGCCAAGCGCATGCTCGTCACCGCCTATTCCGACATGCAGGCGGTGATCGACGCGGTGAACCGCGGCCAGGTGAGCCGCTACTTCGTCAAGCCGTGGGATCGCGCCGAGGTGCTGGCCGCGCTCGAGGACGGCCTGAAGATCGCCCGGTTGGAGCTGCGCATCCGCGAGGTGGAAGGGCGGATGATGAAGGCCGAGCGTCTGGCCACGTTGGGCCAGGTGACGGCCGGCATCGCGCACGAGCTGATGGGCCCGGTGGGCTACCTGTCCCAGAACGTGGCCTCGCTGCGGCGGGATCTCGAGTGCGTGGTGCAGTACGCCTCCAAGCACCTGGCGACGGATTCCTCGCCCGAGGTGGCGAGCGTGCTGGAGGATCTGCCGTCGCTCCTGCAGGACCTGGCCACGGGCGCGGATCACCTGCGCGGGGTGGCGTTGGGTCTGAGGGCGCAGGCGCGCGGCGAGGACATGGAGGTCTCGGCGGACGTGGCCGAGGTGGTGTCCTTCGCGGTGAAGCTGGCGCGCGCCGAGGTGCGCGATCGGGCTCGCATCACCACCATGGGCGAGCCCGTGAAGGTGTCGTTCGGCCCGGTGAAGCTGACCCAGGTGCTGCTCAACCTGATCGTCAACGCCGCGCAGGCCATGGAAGGCACGGGCCGGCCGGGCCGCATCGAGGTGCGGTGGACGTCGCGTGAGCAGAACGTGGTGCTCACCGTGGCGGACAACGGCTGCGGCATCTCGCAGGAGCTGCAGGAGAAGGTCTTCCAGCCGCTCTTCACCACCAAGCCGGTGGGCATTGGCACGGGCCTCGGCCTGTCCATCTGCAAGGAGCTGGTGACGCAGGCGGGCGGCGGGGTGCGGCTGTCGTCGAAGCAGGGCGAGGGCACCGAGGTGGAGCTCACGCTCCAGCGAGTCCAGCTCCACTGAGCCCGAAGGCGTTGTGCAGCAGGCGCCACACGCGCAGGAGCGCCTCCTGCTCGTGGGCGCCGATGTGCTCCACCAGCACCTCGCGCCGCGTCTCTTCCTTCTTCGTGTCCTTGCCCCCGGGGCGCCACGCCACCACCAGCGCGTAGCGTCCGGGCGCACGCTCCACCACATCCACCGAGGTCACCTCGTCGAAGGGCACCCACTCGGTGCGGGTGGCTCCCGGGGCCCATCGCAGCCGCTCCAGCCGCAGCCGCTCGGTGGCGAAGTGCAGCACGAAGCGGCGCCGGCCGAGCTGTCCCTCCAGCTGGAGCGCGAAGCCCACCAGGGCCACCGCCACCATGCCCAGCGCCAGCGGGACGGAGGCCACCGCCCCGTCGCCGCCCAGCAGGACTCCCACCACCGCCCCCGCCGTACACAGGGCCGCCAGCACCAGGCAGAAGCCCGGGAGTTGCCGCCGCCAGAAGGAGGGGGGGAGGGATTCGCCCAACAGACGGCCGGGCTCGTACCGCAGTCGTACGTCTCCCAGCCGCCGCGGTGCGGGGTTCTCCTCCAACGCTTCCGAGAAGCTCGCCACGGATCCCAGCATAGCCTCACATGGCGTTGCTCGAAGTCTGACGCGAGCTGTGCGATTCTCGACCGCATGGACCTCCCCTTCGAGACGGACGAGGGCGGCGGGGGTGAGGAGGGTGGAGGTACCCTCGCCTCGACCGTGCTGGTGGTGGACGACGAGCCCGTGGTGCGCGACGTGTGCGCCCGGCTGCTGTCGCGTGAGCCGGACCTGGTGGTGAGCCTGGCCGAGGACGCCGAGGAGGCGCTGGAGCTGTTGCGCTCCCAGCGCTTCGACGTGCTCATCACCGACAAGAACCTGCCGGGCATGGGCGGCGTGGAGCTCATCTCCGAGGCCCGCGCCCTGCAACCGGCGTTGGAGGCGGTGATGATCACCGGCTACTCCAGCTCCGAGTCGGTGATCGCCGCCTTCGCGGCGGGCGCGAGCGACTACATCCTCAAGCCCTTCGAGGACCTGCGGCTGGTGCGGGCCAAGGTGCGCGCCGCGTTGGAGCGCCGCTCGGAGCGGGTGAAGGGGCGCGAGCTGGCGCGGCGGGTGGCCCGCGAGGCCTCCGAGCTGTTGCAGGCCGGTGGGCAGGCCTCGCCCGAGGCGCGGGAGCAACTGGAGACGCAGCTGCGCGCCTACGAGCAGGCGAGCCGGGTGGCTCCGGGCGGGCAGATCGCCGTGGTGGGCAGTCCGGATGCGCTCCGGACCCTGTTGGACGAGGGGCTGGAGGCCGTGGCGCTGCCCCCGGACTCGCCGGCGCTGATGGGCGCGGCCGTGGTGGTGCTGGAGACGGGCTCATCGGACTGGTGGGACACCGCCGAGCGCCTCCAGTCAGCCACGCCGGATGTGGTGCTGCTGGCCGGTCCCCACGCGGACCTGGCGGACCTGCTGGATGCCATCACCCTGCGCCTGGAGCTGGTGGGCTTCGGCACCGCGTCGCCACTGTCGCTGCCGGAGCGGGTGCGCATGCTGCTGATGCGCCGCAGCCTGCAGCGTGCCCAGGCGAGCCTGGCCTCGGCCCTGGCCACCTTCCGCGCGAGCCTGCACGGTTAGCCTCGAGCGGGGCGGGCCGGTGCGCTCCGGCCCGCGCGAGCCCGCAAAAGCGAAGCGCCCGCCTCTCTGAGAGAAGCGGGCGCTTCAGTGACCCTGCCGGGATTCGAACCCGAGTTTGTGCCGTGAGAGGGCACCGTCCTAACCGCTAGACGACAGGGCCGTGCAACCCAACCCTACTGTACTGCGTGTGACCCTGCCGGGATTCGAACCCGAGTTTGTGCCGTGAGAGGGCACCGTCCTAACCGCTAGACGACAGGGCCGGTATTGCAACCACCGGGTACTACCAGCTGGGGAACTAGGATTCGAACCTAGATAAGCAGAGTCAGAGTCTGCTGTCCTGCCGTTAGACGATTCCCCAAGGACTGCTTGCTGCGTGCTGCCGAAGTGCTGTCTGACTACCGCAACCGCCCTGCCACTGCAACTTCCTTTTTCGAACCGCCCGGCTACCTCGACTTCTTCCCGGACTTCGGTTCCTGCTTCTTCGCTGGCTTCGCCGGAGCCGGCGCCGCCTGCAGCGGAACGACGTAGATACGGACCTCGTCGTTCGCCTCATAAATGTTCAACCCCTCGAAGTTTCTTCCCGAGGGATTGATGATGTGGACGGCCTTCACGCCCGGCTGGTTGACCACCGACCTTCGAGGGAAGGTGCTCGCTGGATAGACCGTCTTGTAATACTCCAGCGTCTTCTCGAAATCGTGCGGTGCCCGGTACCGCAGCTCGCCGACCTTCTGCGCGCCATCGGGGATTTGAGCCCCGTTCACCACCTCCGCCGCCGCCACCGAGACCCAGAGCGCCGCTACCGCCGCCCCGAGCGGGCGCGCCTTATAGAAAAGGCCGATCAGGCTGTCAAGCGTTCGAGTCATGGGGCGGAAGGATAGGGCCCACGAGCGGAGGTGTCCACCCCAACCTGTGGGCCCTGTTGAAGGGAGGGACTACGGCCGGGCCAGCGCGGTGTCCAGGCGGTGGAGCGTCTCCTCACGCCCCAGCAGCTCCAGCGTCTCGCCGATGCCCGGGCTCACCGTGCCGCCCGTGGCCGCCACGCGCACCGGCTGGGCCACCTTGCCCATGCCCACGCCGGCCGCCTCGCTCACCTTCTTCACCACCTCGTCCAGCGCGGCGGCGCTCCACTGCGGCAGCGCGGCCACCTGCTCGCGCACCTGGGTGAGCAGCGGCTTGGACTCGGCGGTGAGGTGCTTGGCCGCGGCCTTCTCGTCCAGCGCCACGCCGTGCTGGAAGTACTTGAGGGCCATGTCCGCCATCTCCTGCAGCGTCTTGGCGCGCTCGCGGAAGGCCATCACCACGCGCTCCAGCCGCGGGTCTCCCGCCTTCACCTGCACGTCCCGGGCGGCGAGGAAGTTCACCAACTGCTCGGCCACCACCGCGGGAGGCAGCATCTTGAGCCACTGCTGGTTGAGCCACATCAGCTTGTCCGGGCTCCACACGCCGGAGGTGGTGCCCACGTGGTCGAAGTCGAACCACTCCACCATCTGCTCGCGCGAGATGACCTCGTCGTTGCCGTGGCTCCAGCCCAGGCGGATGACGTAGTTGCTCAGCGCCTCGGGCAGCACGCCGTTGCGCTTGTGCAGCATCACGTCCGCCTCGGGGTGCTTGCGCTTGGAGAGCTTCTCGCGGTCGGGCCCGAGGATGAGCGGGAAGTGGGCGAACTCGGGCGGCTTCCACCCGAAGGCCTGGTACAGCATCAGCTGCGGGAAGGTGGAGTTGACGTGCTCCTGCCCGCGCCCCACCAGGGTGATGTCCATGGTGCGGTCGTCGATGACGCAGCCGTAGTTGTACAGGGGGATGCCGTCCGCCCGCATCATCACCCAGTCATCCAGGTCCGAGTACTGCTTGGTGATGGGCCCGAGCACCTTGTCGTTGAACGTCACCTGGCCCTCGCCATCCGGCATCCGGAAGCGGATGACGGCGCTGCGGCCCTCGGGGATGTCCTTGCGGTCGCGGCAGGTGCCCTCGTACTTGTAGGTACCCGGCTTGCCCGTGGCCTTCTCCACCGCGGTGCGCCGCGCGTCGATCTCCTCGCGGGTGCAGTAACAGCGGTACGCCTTGCCCTCGGCGATGAGCTGGTCCGCGTACTTCTTGTAGAGATCCAGCCGCTGCGTCTGGAAGTAGGGCGCCACGGGGCCCTCCTTGCCCGGACCCTCCTCCCAGTCGATGCCCAGCCAGGTGAGCCCGTCGAGGATGGCCTTCACGGACTCCGGCGTGGAGCGCTCCTGGTCCGTGTCCTCGATGCGCAGGATGAACACACCCCCGTGGCGCTTGGCGTAGAGGTAGTTGAAGAGGGCGGTACGAGCGCCTCCGATGTGGAGATAGCCGGTCGGAGACGGAGCGAAGCGGACGCGAGGGACAGGAGCCATATCGAAGGGGCGCGGATAGCAGGAGCGGGCTTGGGTGGTCAACGAGCGGCCGGGACTGGCCGTCTTCGCTGCCCGCGGCCCGGTCAATGCATTAGACTGCCGCGCACCGAGGGCCCTTGCATGAAACTTCACATCGCGCTTCGCGCGCTCCTGCCGTTCGTCCTACTGCTCTCCCAGGCGGCGAGCGCCACCACGATGCTGCGGGCCGACCTGCCTGAGCTCGCCCAGACGTCCGATGCCATCGTTCACGGCACGGTGCGCCGGGTGGAAAGCCGGTGGAGTGGGGATGGACGCAGAATCATCACCGATGTGGAAATCCAGGTCACCGAGGCCCTGAAGGGGCAGGCGGGTGGCACGGTGCTCGTCTCCCAGCCTGGTGGGCGGGTAGGCGACATCGGGCAGCGGGTGAGTGGCCTCGCCACCTTCGCCCCCGGGGAGGAGGTCGTCGTCTTCCTGGAGCAGCACGGCAAGCGGGCCTTCCGCGTGTCGGGCATGGTCCAGGGTAAGTACCAGGTGCAGCGCTCGGAGGACGGAAAGAGCGCCATGGCCGTGCCGGAGCCCGCCGGAGACGTGCTCCTGTTGGACCGGGACTCGCGGCAGCCCACCACCTCCTCGCAGCGCTCCATGTCCCTGCCGGAGCTCAAGGCGGCCATCCGCACCGCGCTCGAGCGGAAGCAGCCTCCCACGCGCGTCCAGGAGAAGCGGCCGTGATCGTCGCCTCGCTCCTGGTTTCGCTCGCCCTCGGGCAGAGCGACCCCTTCATCCGCAGCCGCGTGAATCCCACCGCGGATGCCCAGTGCCTCTTCTGGACGGTTCCCACCCTCTCCTGGCACCTCAGCAGCGTGGGCAATCCGAACACCAGCACGGAGGACCAGAAGCAGAATGAGTTCGAGGCCATCCGCCGCTCCTTCCAGAGCTGGCAGCAGATCTTCGCCTCCTGCGGGAACCTCCGCTTCTCCGAGGGCCCCCTCGTGGATGACCGCAAGGTGGGCTACGAGATGAAGGGCGAGAACCGCAACCTCGTCCTCTTCCGCTCCCGGAGCTGCGTGGACTTCGTCCCCTCCGACAACAAGTGCTGGGACGAGGAGACGTGCGGCAACGACTTCGACTGCTGGGACAACAACGCGGACACCATCGGCCTCACGCTCACCACCTACGACGAGAAGTCCGGCATCATCTACGACTCGGACATCCAGCTGAACGCGAGCGGCTTCGTCTTCACCACCGTGGATCCGCCCGCGCCCCTCTGCTCGCGGCCCATCAGCACCAACCCCGGCAACTGCGTGGCCACCGACGTGCAGAACACCATGACGCACGAGATCGGTCACCTGATCGGTCTGGACCACACCCGGGCGCTCGGCTCCGTCATGAACCCGAGCGCTCCGCAGGGCGAGGTGTCCAAGCGCACCATCGACGAGGGCTCCTCCGACTTCGTGTGCGAGGCGTACCCGAAGGGGCAGGCCAGCCAGAGCTGCGCCTCCCCCTCCTTGGAGCGCAGTGGGAATTCCACCGTGCTGGGCCCGCACGCCATCGGGTGCTCGAGCTCCGGCGCCGGGGCTTGGTTGCCCGCCGCCGCGGGCTGGGCCCTGCTCGCGTGGCGCCGCCGCCGGAGCGGCCGTCGATGATGCGCGCTTCCTCGTGGTCCGCCCTCGTGGCGCTCGTCCTCTGCGCTCCCGGGGCGGAGGCCCAGCGCTACCAGCGCACCCTGGTGCCGGGCTATTCCTACTGTGTCCTCTGGCCCGGCCGGGACTACGTGTACCGGCTGGACGCGGCCGGCAGCCGCCGCACGCCCGGGGACACCGAGTTCTCCGCGCTCGAGGCCGCGTTCGCCTCCTGGCGCGCGGTGTCCGCCACCTGCAGCGACTTCACCTTCACCCGTGGCCCGGACATCCAGAATCCCAAGGTGGGGTTCGTGCGGGGCACCCAGGACCCCAACGCCAACGAGAACGTCATCACCTTCCGCGAGCGGGACTGCAACGACGTCGTCCCTCCGGAGGACCCGTGCATCGCGGCCGACACCTGCGCCAACGCCTACGCGTGCTGGGATCATGGCGCCGCCGTCATCGGGCTGACCACCACCACCTTCAGCTACCGCACCGCCTACATCCTCGACGCAGACGTCGAGTTCAACGCGAGTGACAACGGCCGGGGCTTCCTCTTCACCACCGTGGACTCGCCGATGTGCGAGGGCGAGCGGACCTCCGGTTGCGTCGTCACGGACGTCCAGAACACGGCGACCCATGAGTTCGGTCACGTGGTGGGGTTGGACCATGTGTCCGAGCTCGGCTCCACCATGGAGCCCACCGCGCCGCCGGGGGAGACCCACAAGCGCATCATCGACGCGGGCAGTGCCGCCGGCTTCTGCCAGGCCTACCCCCGGGGCCTGCCGCCCACCCAATGCGTCGGGCCCGAGCCCGGACGCCACTTCCAGGCCGTGTCGCAAGGCCCGGGCATGGGTTGTGGCGTGGCGCCCGGGGCCCTCTTCCCCACGGCGGCCCTGCTGGGGATGTTGACGCTCGGCCGGCGGAGGAAGCGGCCAGCCGGGCGTGGCGGAGCGGCCTCCTGACACCGGAGTGATTAAAGAAGAAGGGCCCATGGCCATCGCCTTCTTCGACCTGGACAAGACGCTGCTCGCCGTGAACTCGGGTTCCTTGTGGATCCGCCGCGAGCTCGCCCTGGGTCACATCACCCGGATTCAGGCCATGCGCGCCACCCTGTGGCTCGCCCGCTACCACATGGGCCGCGTCTCCATGCAGGACGCGCTGCTCCAGGGCATGGCCCACCTGCGGGGCAGGGACGAGCAGCCCATCCGCGAGCGCACCGTCCGCTTCTACGAGGAGTGGGTCCGCTCTCGGTACCGGCCCGGTGCCCTGCGCGCCCTGGAGGAGCACCGCTCGGCCGGGGACAGGCTCGTCCTGCTCACCTCGTCCTCCGGCTACATGTCCGAGTTGGTGGCCCGGGACCTGGGCCTGGATGCCATCCTCTGCAACCGCCTCGAGGTGGATGCCGCCGGCTGCTACACCGGGCGCCCCCTGGGCGAGGTGTGTTTCGGCGAGGGCAAGCGCTTCTACGCCCAGGCCCATGCCTCCGAGGCCGGTGTTCCGCTGTCCGCGTGCGCCTTCTACACGGACTCGTACTCGGACCTGCCCGTCATGGAGGTGGTGGGCCGCCCCGTGGCCGTGCACCCGGATCGCCGCTTGCGCCGCGAGGCCCTGCGGCGCGGCTGGCCCGTGGTGGACTGGGGCACGCCAGAGACGGCGGGGACCGTGGCCCTCGAGCTGCCCTCACAGTAGGGGCCGCACACGGGCCCGGGCACCCTCACCCCGACCCTCTCCCGGGGGGAGAGGGAGGAGTAGGGGAGCAGGATGCGCGGAGGGGCTCAGCCGCGGCGCCGCGGCGCCACCAGCCGGATGTTGAAGACGTAGTCCACCGCCACCGGTTTGCCTTGCAGCTGGATGGGCTTGTAGGTGCGCGCCTGCAGCGCCTGCACCACCGCCTCGTTCATGTGAGGCAGGCCCTTGATGACCCGGCAGTTCTCCACCTGGCCCTTCTTGGTGATGGTGCACTTCACCACCATCGTTCCCTCCACTTTGGCCGCCAGCGCCTCGCGCGTGTAGACGATGTCCTTGCCCTTCACCTCCACCGGACGCGGCATGCCCTCCTGGAAGGGTACCGGGCCGTCTCCCGTGGGCGAGAGGCCGTTGGACAGCGCCAGCACCGGCACCGCCAGACCATTCCCCGCGGGAGCCGCCGCCGTCTTCTGCTCCGCCTGCTTCGACGCCGAGCCGGGCAGCGGCGCCGGAGGCGGCTCCGACTCCAGCATCACCGGCGCCGACATGGAGCCCAGCGCCGTCGCCGTGGAGTTCCTCCCCTCGGTGCCCGAGGCGTGCTCCACCTGGTTCCTCGAGGAGGACGCGGTCCGGCTGGAGCCCCCGCGCGCACGCTGCAGCTTCTGGGAGAACACCACGTCACCCGAGCCGCCGGTGATGACCGTCTCCGTCTGGTATCCGTCCAGCGAGAAGGTGAGCTCGGCCGTGACCGTGTCCTGGCCCTGCTCCTTGGGAATCTCCAGCAACAGCGGCGTCGTGCCGCGCTCCTCGCCCTTGTAGACGACGCGCGCGCCCGTGGGTTGGCTCATCAGCCGGAAGCGCACCACCTGCTCCGTGGCCTTCTCCGCGGGTGCCGGCACCTGCGCGGCCGCCGCCACCGGCTCCTGCTTGGGCTCCGCGCGCGAGAAGACCCCCGAGGACAGCAGCAGCCCCACGAGGACCACGGCGATGACTCCGCCCACCAGCCCGCCCAGCAGCAGCGTGCGCCGGCGGGTCTTCTGCATGTCCGGCGGCACCACCACGCTGATGTCCACCGCCAGCGTGTTGTTCTCCGCCGAGTTGTCCCCGGTGATGCCCGCGAAGAGCGGCGTCTTGTGCGGACCCGTGGTGTTCTGCCCACCCGGCCGCTTGAAGATGCCGCTGTTGCCGCCCGCGGCCATGCTGGCCCCGCGCATCGCCTCCAGCAGCTCCTCCATCGTCTGGTAGCGGCGCGCCGGATCCTTCTCCAGGCACTTGCGCACCAGCGACTCGATCTCCGGCGGCACCTGCGCGTCCGGCCTCACCGAGCTGAACGCGGGAGGCAACTCCTTGTGGTGCGCGAAGATGAGCTCGATGTGATCCTTGGAGACGAACGGCGGCCGCCCCACCAGCATCTGGTAGAGCATCACCCCCAGCGAGTACACGTCGCTGCGGATGTCCGCCTCGTTGCGCGCCTGCTCCGGCGCCATGTACGCCGGCGAGCCCAGGAACGTCCCGCTCTGGGTGATCTCCGGGTTGGGCGCGTCCTCGGTGGGGGAGATCGACTTCACCAGCCCGAAGTCCAGCACCTTCACGAGATCCTGATCGGACTCGTTGAGGATCATGATGTTGGCCGGCTTCAGATCCCGGTGCACCACGCCCAGGTTGTGGGCCTCGCGCAGCGAGCGGCAGATCTGCTGGGCGATGCTCAGCGCCCGCGACCAGGACAGGTAGCCCGACTCCGCCAGGAGCTGGCCGAGCGTGCGCCCCTCCAGGTACTCCATGGCGATGTAGTAGATGCCGTCGTCCGTCTGCCCGTAGTCGATCACCGTCACCGTGTTGGGGTGGCGGAGCTTGGAGGACAGCGAGGCCTCGCGCAGGAAGCGCTTCTGGAAGCCCGGATCCTTGCTGGTGGGGAAGTTGGGGTTGAGCACCTTGAGTGCCACCACCCGGTCCAGGGGGGTCTGCTGGGCCCTGTAGACCCGGCCCATGCCTCCGACGCCGATCGGCTCGAGGATGCTGAAACGGCCGTTGAGCGTTCGCCCGATGAGGGGATCCGAGCCACCATCGCCCGGTCCCTGCGAGTCGCCCTGCGAGTCGCCGGTCACCATTTTCTTTATGCTCCCCCGGTCTTGGCCTGGGT
This sequence comes from Archangium sp. Cb G35, assembly GCF_001896145.1. Classification (NCBI taxonomy): domain Bacteria; kingdom Pseudomonadati; phylum Myxococcota; class Myxococcia; order Myxococcales; family Archangiaceae; genus Archangium; species Archangium sp. Cb G35. Next base: position 416,277 of record NZ_MPOI01000011.1, on the reverse strand, counting down.
CGGAACCATCCGCACGGCTTCCCATGAAACCACATCTCCCGGAAACACGCGACCTGTTGAGGGAGGTGCCTGCCCGGTTCCCTTCCCCCCAACTCCACTGTGTGCCCGGCGAGCAGCCGGATGAACGGCCCTCATGTACGGCCCGCATTGACGGGTCCCGCAATGTCGGACTACCGTCCAATCCTCTTCCCGCATGGACCCCAGCGGGCTCGCGATGGTCGATTCCCCTCCGATGACAGCGGCTGAAGCCCAGGCGAGGCGTGCGTCGGTGCAGAAGCGCCTGACGCAGGTGGAAGAGGAGATCGTCCGGCTCCGGCGCGAGCTGGCCACGCTCGGCGTGGATCAGCGGCTGCCCGGCCTCTACCTCACCGTGGAGGTGGCCGGCACCACCGCCCTGCTGCCCGTGGAGGCGGTGATGGAGGTGGTCCGCCTGGTGGCCATCGAGCCCCTGCCGGCGGCGCTCCCCCATGTGCGCGGCACCATGCTCTACCGGGGCACCCCCGCGGTGGTGGTGGACCTGGCGGCGCTGCTCGGCGTGCGCCGGGAGCCGGATCTGGACGCGCACCTGGTCATCTGTGGGGGCGCCCGCATGGTGGCCGTCCTGGTGGATCGGGTGAGGGACCTGGTCGAGTCCCCGGTGCTGGTGGATGGCGCCGCCTCCGGGGAAACAGCCCACGCCTGGGACGGGACGGGGTTGATGGCGGGCCTGTGCCGCACGTCCGAGGGCATCCGTCCGCTGCTGCGCGCCTCGGCCATCCTGGCCGTTCCGGAGGGTGCGTGAAGGAACCGGCGCGCGTGGAGCGCCTCGACGAGGCGACACTGAGCGGGCTCGAGTCCGTGCTGCGCATCGCGTGCGGCATGGTGCTGGCCCCCAGTGTGCGCCCCTCGTTGGGGACCGCCCTCAATCGCGCCGCCGAGTCCCAGGGACTCCCCACCGCCGACTTCCTCCAGCGGCTGCTGGCGCGCGACACCGCGGCGGTGGAGGCCTTCATCGGCTACGCGGTGATCGGCGAGACGTACTTCTTCCGCCACCCGGAGCAGCTGCGCGAGCTGGCGCGCATGGCTCCTTCCCACTCCGGTCCCTTCCTGGTGTGGAGCGCCGGGTGCGCCAGCGGCGAGGAGCCCTACAGCATCGCCATGACGCTGCTGGCGGCGGGCCTGTCTCCCGAGTCCATCCGCGTGGTGGGCACGGACGTGTCCGGGCGGGCCCTGGAGCGGGCCCGGCAGGCCACCTACTCCCCCTGGTCCGTGCGGCGCATGGAGCCCGAGCTGGAGCGGCGCTTCCTCTCCATCCGCCCGGAGTCCGTGGGCGTGCCTCCCGAGGTCCGCGCCCGGGTGGAGTTCCGCCGGCACAACCTGGTGACGGATCCCCCGCCCGTGTCCGGCGCCCAGGCCGTCTTCTGCCGCAACGTCCTCATCTACTTCCCCGCGGAGGTCATCCCCACGGTGCTGGAGCGGCTGGTCCGGGCGCTGGCCCCCGGCGGCTGGCTCTTCCTCGCCCCCGCCGAGGTGCCTTTCGCCAAGGGCATGGGACTGGAGGAGCGCGAGGTGGAGGGCATGCCCGTGTTGTGCAAGCCCATCCCCGGTGAGCCGCGGTCCACTCCGAAGGCCGCCCGCTCCGCGCCCCTCCGGGTGCTCGCCCCCCGTGCTCCCACCAGCCCGCTGCGGCGCGTGCAGACGCCTTCCCGGGCCACTCCGGCCTCCCAGGAACCGGCCCCCCTGGCCCCTCCCGTGGCGCAAGCCATCCGAGGGGGCTCGGCCATGACTCCTCCGCCCATCCCCCAGGCGTCCACTCCGGCCGCGGGCTCGCTGGAGCAGGCCCTGGCCGCGGCGCGTGCCGGCCAGTTCGAGGTGGCCGAGGAGTTCGCCCGCCTGGCCGCTCGCGAGCTGTCCCCCGAGGCCTACCTGCTGCTGGCCATGGTGGCCGAAGGGCGGGAGGACGTGCAGGGGGCCGTGGCCGCGGTGCGCAAGGCGCTCTATCTGGAGCCTCAACTGGCCATCGCTCATGCGATGCTCGTGGCGTTGTATGGACGGTTGGGCCAACCCGAGGAGGCCGAACGGGCCCGCCGCAATGCGCTGCGGGCGCTGGAAGGACTGGATGACGAACACGTGCTGCGCGGAGTGGAGGCGATGACGGCGGGAGGGCTGCGGCGCGCGCTCGTTCCGGGCGTGAGGCTGGGAAAGTCGGGTGCGCGATGAGCTTGGAGGCGCTGTGGACGTCACTGGCATGAAACCGCCCGAGATCCAGAGGCTGGACATGCGCCGGCTCAGCCTGAGGACCAAGATCCTGGCCATCACCGGCGTGTCGGGTGCGCTGGTGACGGCCGTGCTCGTGGCCGTCTTCTCATTCCAGATGCGCGAGTCGCTCAAGGTGGAGTTCACCCGGCGCGCCACGGCGGCCAGCCAGGAGCTGGCCCACCACATGGGGATCTCCACCTGGTCCCGGGACGAGGAGAGCCTGCGGCAGGCCACGGCCATCACCCTGCGCACCAACCCCAACATGGCGTACGTGGTGGTGCGCGACCGCCAGGGGGAGATCCTCGGCCACGCCGAGGTGCAGCGCCTGGTGAACCCGGCCATGCTGCCGTCCCTGCCCGACGAGGCTCCGGCCCGGCGCGAGCTGTCCGTGGGCAAGCGGCCGGTGCTGGAGACGTCCGCCCCCATCTACTTCGAGCCGCGCGGCCCCCGGACCGAAGGCGGCTCGCAGCCGCGGGAACTCGTGGGTTCGGTGCAGGTGGGCCTGGAGCTGGACGTGCTGGAGGAGGCCGTCCAGGGCATGGCCCTGCGTGCCCTGGGCCTGGGGATGCTGGCGCTCGCCGTGTGCCTGCTGGGCGTGGCCGCGCTGTGCCGCGTGCTCATCGTCCCGCTGGAGCGCCTGGCGCGCGCGGCGGCCGGCATGGCCTCGGGAGACCTGCGGCAGCAGATCGACGCCAACGGCAGCGACGAGGTGGGAGACCTGGCGCGCAGCATCGCCACCATGGCGGAGATGCTCACCAACCTGCTCAAGGACCTGCGCGGCGCGGCGGCGGACATGGAGCGCGAGGCCACCAACGTGCTCGCCACCTCCTCGCAGCAGTCCGCCATGGCCAACGAGCAGGCCTCCGCCATCCACGAGACGGGCGCCACGGTGGCGGAGATCGCCCAGACGTCCAAGCAGGCCACCTCCTTCGCGGACAGCGTCATCAGCGGCACCAGCCGCTCGGATTCCCTGGGCGCCGATGGCCAGAAGGTCGTCGACGAGAGCGTGGCCGCCATGGAGAAGCTCAGCGAGCAGGTGAAGGCCATCGCCCTGGCCATCACCGACCTCAACGAGCAGACGCTCCAGATTGGCGACATCATCACCACCGTGAAGGACGTGGCCGAGCAGTCCAACCTGCTGGCGCTCAATGCCTCCATCGAGGCGGCCAAGGCCGGAGACCAGGGCCGCGGCTTCGCCGTGGTGGCCATGGAGATGCGCACCCTGGCCGAGCAGTCGAAGATGGCCGCCAACCAGGTGCGCGCCCTGCTGGGCGAGGTGCAGAAGGGCACCCGCGCCGCCGTGTCCGCCACCGAGGAGGGCAGCCGCCGCGCCCTGGCCGCCATGGAGCTGGCCCAGAGCGCCGGCGCCGCCATCAAGGGCCTGTCCGACGTCATCCGGGATTCCTCGGGTGCCGCCCGGCAGATCGCCGGCAACACCCGGCAGCAGACCATCGGCGTGGAGCAGATCGCCGCGGCGATGAACGAGTTGACCATCGCCATGCAGGACAACGTGGAGGGCACCAAGCGCATCGAGCAGGTGGCCGGTAATCTCTCCAATCTTTCCAAGCGCTTCTCCGACCTCGTCGGGAAGTACCAGCTATGACCGGGGGCGTGTTCGTGGAGGCAAGGGACGTATGAAGGTTCTGATCGTCGAAGACACGAAGACCATCACCAACCTCATCCAGGTGTACCTGATGGGGTGGGGACTGGAGTTCTTCGAAGCGAGCAACGGAGTGCAGGGGCTGGCGCGCGCCCGGGAGATCAAGCCGGAGCTGATCATCTCGGACGTGCAGATGCCGGAGATGGACGGGTTCGCCTTGTGCGCGGCCGTACGCGCCGACCCCATCCTGTTCTCCACGCCCTTCGTGATGCTGACGTCGCTCAAGGATGACGCGAGCCGGCAGCGCGGACGGCTGGTGGGTGCGAGCGCCTTCCTCAACAAGCCCGTGGCGGTGGAGGACCTGCGCGAGAAGGTGCGCAGCATCCTGAAGCTTCCCGCCAGCAAGTACTGACGAGGGGTCATGGCCGGCGACCAGTCGCGCGAGAAGATCGACTACACGGCACTGCGCCGCAAGCTGGACGAGGCACAGGCGGTGCTCGAGGGCGCCCAGGTGCTCAGCCCGGAGCGGCGCCGCGAGGTGCTCGCCGAGCGTGCGCGCGCGCTGGCCGAGTCGCGCCACGAGGAGCGGCGCGAGACGATGTCGGTGCTCGCCTTCCGCGTGGGCGGTGAGCGCTACGCCGTGCCCATCGACGCGGTGGACCACGTGCTGGAGTCCAAGGGCCTGTGCCCGCTGCCGGGAGCCCCGCGCCACGTGCTGGGCGCCCTGGTGTCACGCTCGCGCGTGGTGCCGGTGCTGGATCTGCGGCAGGTGCTCGGCCTGGAAGGGGGCGGCATGTCCGACCTGACGCGCGTGGTGGTGGTCGAGGTGTCCGAGGAGTTCTTCGGACTGGCGGCCGAAGAGGTGGACGGACGGCAGGAGCTGCCTCGCGCGGACCTGTCCCAGCCTCCGCCTGGACCTTTCACGTTCCTCACCCGGGAGCGGCTGATGGTGCTGGATCTCGCCCAGCTCAGCGATCCCGCGGTAGTGGGGCGGGGATAGGACGAGGGACGAATGGATCCTCGGGTTCTGCGGAGCCTCTGGCCCATCTTCGCCGCGGAGACGCGCGAGCAGCTCCAGACCATCGGCACCGCCGTGATGGGGCTGGAGCAGGGCTCGGCCGATCAATCGGCCGAGCAGCTCATCGCGCTCAAGCGGGAGGTGCACAGCCTCAAGGGGTCCGCGGCCAGTCTGGGCCTGGCGGACATCGAGCAGTTGATGCACGCCCTCGAGGACGGGCTGGCGCGCTGCGCTCCCGGCCATGTGCCGCCTCCCGGACTGGTGGAGACGACGCTGCGGATCCTCTCGGCCATGGAGGCCGCGCTCAACCGCGGTGACGCGGGCGAGATGCCGGCCATCGAGGGCCTGGGTCCGCTGCTGGCCGCGCTCGGGCGTGGCGGCTTCGAGCAGGCTCCCGAGGTGAAGGCCAACAAGGTGCCGGCGCAGTTCCGGCGCGACGGCCTGCAGACGCTGGAGAAGCTGGAGACGTCGCTGACCCGGCTGTGCTCACCGGGCCTGGAGGACCGCCCGGGCGCCGTCTGGGAAGCGGTGGGTCTGGCCGAACTGCTGAAGGCCGCGGCCAACACCGCGGGCATCTCCGCCGTGGAGTCGCTGGCGAGCTCCGTCCGCGCGGGCTTCGCGCGCATGGAGGAGGCGGGCGTCGGGGCCAGCGTGGCGGCCTCGGACATCGCGGGCTCGCTGGTGCAGCTGCGCACCGCCCTGGAGTCGCTCGCCGAGGAGACGCCGGCCGAGCCCGCGGCGGCCCCGGTCGAGCCCGAGGTGACGGCACGCTCGGCGGCCGGCCGCCGCCAGCAGGACATGGACCGGGCGGTGCGCGTGTCCGTGCGGACGCTCGACTCGCTGGCACTCCAGGTGGAGCAGCTCGCGGCGGGCCGGGCGCAGCAGTTGCGCCGTGCCGAGGCGCACCGCGAGCTGTTGGAGCAGACGCACCAGGCCCTGTTGCAGCTGGAGCGCGCGGCCCAGCAGTTGGCGCTCTCCGGAGGCGGCGGCGCGTTGGAGTCGCTGCGTGCCGGCGTGGGGCAGGTGCGCGGCGTGCAGAAGCGGCTGGTGCAGTTGTCCAAGGACGTGCACCGCGAGGGCGAGCAACTGTCGCTGGTGGCCCAGGTGGTGCGCGACGATCTGCGCGACCTCCGGATGGTGCCGGCCTCGCAGATGCTGGAGCCGCTCAAGCGCACGGTGCGCGAGCTGGCGGCGCGGCTGGGCAAGGACGTGGAGCTGGTGCTCGCCGGTGGAGACGTGCGCATCGACCGGCGCATCGTGGACGTTCTGAAGGATCCGCTGCAGCACCTGGTGCGCAACGCGCTGGACCACGGTATCGAGACGACGGCTCAGCGCACCGCCGCGGGCAAGCCGCCGCGCGGGCTGCTCACGGTGCGCGTGGAGCCCCGGGGCACGCGCCTGGCGGTGGTGGTGGAGGATGACGGCGGGGGCCTGTCGCCGGAGAACGTGAAGGCCACGGCCGTGCGCCGCGGGCTGCTCACCGAGGCGGAGGCCGCCAAGCTCACCGAGATGCAGGCCGCGCGGCTCGTCTTCGAGCCGGGCTTCTCCACGCGAGACCAGGTGACGGAGACGTCCGGGCGCGGTGTGGGCCTGGACGTGGTGCAGACCACCGCCACGCGGTTGCAGGGCGCGGTGGACCTCTCCTACGAGAAGGGCCAGGGCACGCGCTTCACCATCGACCTGCCGCTGATCCTCGCGGGCGCGCTGGGGCTGCTGGTGCGCACGGGCACGGCGGTGGTGGCCATTCCCTCGGACGCGGTGGAGCGCGTGCTGCGCCTGTCGCCCGGGGACGTGGGCACGGTGGCCGGGCACGTGGTGGCGCGCGTGGACGACGAGCAACTGCCCTTCCACCCGCTCTCCACGTCCATCGGCATGCCCCGGCTGCCGCTGGCCATCGAGTCGGGCAAGCCGCAGACGGCCATGGTGCTGGCGCTCGGCGGCGTGCGCGCGGTGTTCGCCATGGACGCGGTGGTGGGGCAGCAGGAGATCGTCGTCCGCTCGCTGGGGCGGCACCTGCAGACGGTGTCGCACCTGGCCGGAGCCGCCGTGCTGGACGACGGCAGCGTGGTGCCGGTGCTCAACGCGCCCGAGCTGCTGCGTGTCGCCGCCGCTCCGGTGGTGCTGCGTGCCGCCACCGAGGTCCGCCGCTCGCACATCCTCGTGTGCGACGACGCGCTCACCACCCGCTTCGCCATCAAGTCGCTGCTGGAGATCGCCGGCTACTCGGTGGTGACGGCCGGGGACGGCGAGGAGGCGCTGGGCATCCTGGAGCGCACGCCGTGTCAGCTCGTGGTGAGTGACTGGCAGATGCCGCGCCTGGATGGCATCGGGCTGACCCGCCGCATCCGTGCCCACCCCAAGCTGTCGCACCTGCCCGTCATCCTCTGTACCTCGCTGGACAGTCCGCAGGAGCGGGCCGCCGGCCTGGAGGCGGGGGCGGATGGCTACCTCGTCAAGCGCGAGGTGGAGCGCGGCAAACTGTTGGATCTGGTCCGCCAGTTGCTCCCCTCGGGCGCCTGAAGCAGGCGAGGGGACGAGTCCCTCCCTGGAGGGAGGGGTCCCTTCTCCTCAAGTCCCGGCATGTGCAACTTGCCGGGACCAGGAGGCGGCGTGGAGGAGCAGGTCGCACTATGGATCGCGGGGTTCTCGTATCCGGCGGTGTTCCTGCTCCTCGTTCTGTGCGGAGTGGGCGCGCCGCTGAGCGAGGAGTTGATCATCCTCACGGGTGGACTGGTGGTCGCACGCAGTGGGGCGAACCTCCCGGTGATGGTGCTCGCCGCCTATGTGGGGGTCGTCGCCGGGGATAGCGCGCTGTACCGGATTGGCCGCTCACTGGGCCCCCGGGTGTTCTCGCATCCCAAGCTGTCGAAGATGCTGACACCGGCGCGCATCGAGCTCCTCCAGAAGCTGTTCGCGCGGAGGGGCGCGGTGGCGGTGTTCCTCGCGCGCTTCCTGCCGGGGCTGCGCGCTCCAGCGTTCCTGCTGGCGGGAGCCACCGGGCTGCCCTACCGCCGGTTCTTCCTGGCCGATGCCCTGGCGGCGTGGGCTCCCGCCCTGGGGATGACGTGGCTGGGCTTCCGGTTCGGTCCCCAGGTGCTCGCGGACGTGCAGGGCGGTCTGCGGTGGCTGCTCCTCGCGGCGGTGATGGTGGCCGTGAGCGTGCTCGCCGTGCGCTGGGGGCGGCGGCGGGCGGCGTTGCGCACCACGCGCGTGGTGCAGGCTCCCGAGGGGAAGGCCTGAGGTCACTCAGTGCTCGTGCCTGCAGCGGCCGATGAAGCGGACCAGCTCCGTGTGGAACCACTGCGGCGCATCCAGCATCAGCCAGTGACTCGTGTGCGGCAGTGTGGAGTGGGACAGCCCGGGCCGCTGGCCCACCAGTGTCTCCGGGCCAGTGGTGGCCACCAGCGCGTGGGTGGGTCCGGTGAAGCGCTCGAAGGCCTCGTCCGGGTTGTAGAGGAAGAGCGACTCCATGTTTCCGGCGATGGCCTCCCGCCGCGAGGTCCGCAGCGTCTTCATGACCAGCGCGCGCGTCTTCTCCTTCGCCTCCAGGAGCAGGGGCGTGAACCAGTGCTCGTGGAAGCCGCCGTACTTCGCCGCGCTGAAGTTCTCGAGCCAGGCGTCCACCTGGGCCTTCTCCTGGCGGCGCAGGTCTCCCACCGGATCGACATAGAGGAGCCCCGCGAGCCGCTCGGGGTAGTACGAGGCGAAGGCGCCGGCCACCGCGGCCCCGAAACCGTGGCCCACGAGGATGAACTTCTCGGGCAGCAGCGCGTCGGCGATGGCGGTGACATCCTCCACCGAGGCCTCCACGCCGAAGGGGCCGTGGCCGCCGCTGCTCTCGCCCATTCCGCGCTGGTCGAACGAGACGCTGCGGGTCGCGAGGCCGTGCTGCGTCTCGGCCCAGTGCGTCCGGTCGGCGGCGAAGTCGTGCACGAAGAGGATGGGGATGCCGCCGTCGCCTTCGACTGTCGCCATCAGCCGCCCCGCGGGTCCGGGGACCGTCACCGTCGTCGCTTCCTTGTGCTTCATCGTGTCCGCTCCCGGCCTCCGGTACGGGCCGGGCCTTCTTCGAAGTCTGACCTACCGCGGTGGGAACGCGCGTAGGGGCCGGGGCTCATGCGCTCACCTTCGAACATCGTGAGCGCGGGCCTATGCGCTTTCCGCCTCCAGCAGCGCCGCGAGGAACAGCTCGTAGGTCAGCTCGGCGACGGGCCGCTTCTCGCGGCGGGCCTGGGTGCGCAGCGCCTTGGGCAGCGAGCACGGTTTGCCTTGCTCGCCATCGCGCATCTTCACGTAGCCGCGCTCGGAGAAGCCGACGACCAGCCAGCCCCGCTTGCGGAGTGCCTGGCTGAGGTCGTCGGTGAGCTGGTGGTGGACGGCCTTGGCCATCGGATACAGGCCGAAGATCTCGCTCGACCAGCCGCGTTCCTCCTCGTGCCAGCCCTTCGCGCGCAGGTAGTTGGCCTTGCGCGCGATCGAGAGCCCTCCGACATGACGCTCGAGCTTCACAGGGACGCGCGGGTCAGTGGACCGTCGAAGCTCTGCCCCTCGCACTCGACATAGGCGTGGTCGCCAACGAGGGTCAGCGACAGCTTGATCCGCCGGGAGTCGAAGCCGGAGAGCGAGCGCAGCAGGCCGGCGTCGATCGCGGCGAGCTCGGCCTTGGCCACGCGCAGGGCCTTGGCCTCACGTGCCTCGGTGAGGAACGCCTCGAGCCGCTGGGGGGACTCGAACAGCACCGACACCTTCGCGTGCGGGTTCTGGTCCACCGCCCGTTGGATCTTCACCGGGTCCGCCTTGCCCACGCGCACCCAGCTCGTGACCAGGCTGGTGTAGTCGCGGCACTCGAGGTCCGGTTCCTCGGGCTCGCCCAGTCCCTTGCCGAAGGCCAGCCGCTCCTCCCAGAGCCAGCAGTACGCGAACACCCGCAGCCAGACGCGCTGCATGGTTTCGGACGGGTGGCGTGCGACCTTGAAGCTCAGCTGGGGCTGGTCGATGGCACGATCGACATGGCTCAAGGCGATCTGGAAGTCGTACAGCGTCGGAGCGAGGGTCATCGGAGCGAGCTATAGCGCATCCGCTAACCCGGGAGGCGCGGGAGCATCACGGCCAGCTCGAGCCCGGGACCCTCCTGCACGGAGACCCGGGCCTGCCATCTCCGCCCGAGCCGCTCCAGGGACTCGAGCGCTCTGCCCGGCAACGGGAGCTGCGTCCGGGCCTGGACGAGCAACCGCCACGCATCCACCCCGTCCGGTGCATCCACCCGGAGCACCACCTCCGAGGCCCCGGCCCCCGACAGCAGCCGCTCCAGGGTCCGCATCAACAGCGCGGAGCCCGTTCGCGGCATCCGCAGCAACACCGGTCCCGGGGGCAGCTCCAACCTCGCGGCGCCGGGCCGCCCGGGTCCGAAGGTGGCACTCAACGACGCCCGCAGATCCTCCGCGGGCACGTCTTCGCCCGAGGGCCGTTGTTGGAGACGGACATTCATCTCTCCCGCCGCCCGGCCCATGCGCTCGAGGTAGCGCTGCATGGACGGCGTGAGCACGCCCGCCATGCCCTTGGTCATCATGTCGATATAACCCTGGATCACCAGCAGCGGCGTGCGCAGGTCGTGGGCCGCGCGGGACCAGGCCCGCTCCCGGTGCGCCAGCCGCTCCATCAGCCGCAGCCGCTCCAGGCGCAGCCGCTTGTGCTCGGCCTTCGCCGTATCCTCCCGCTCCCGGCACGCCAGCAACGCGCTGCCCAGCTCCGTCAGACGGGCGAGGTGCCGCCGATCCTCGGTATCCACACAGGGCGTGCCCAGCACCAGCGCCGTGCGCCCATGCTTCATCATCTGAAGGGGATGGGCCCGGGCCGGCACCGGTGGCGCCACACCCGCGAGCGCCACGCACCGGCCGTCCGCGTACAGCGCGGCTCCAGGCGTCTCCGTCAGACGCACCACCGACTCCACGAGCGCGGCAAGTCCGGCCCTCGCCCCGAGGTGCAGCGCCCGCTCGGCCACGGCCGAGACTGTTCGCTCCACCTCGGAGGCGCTGACAGTCCTTCCCACGCGCCACCCGCTCCAAGCACCCGCCTGCACACAGGAGGAATGGCCACGGCCGGCGAACGGCGCAACGCATCCCTGCGTGGGAAACAAAAGCGTGACGGAGGGAAAACCCTTTCCCACTCACTCCCCCCGCCACCCAACCTTTTTACTGGACTGCGGGGATTCCCCGTCCCCAAACCCCGTATTTCCCTGCGCTTACGCTGGCCGACCACTTGCTATCGCTGACGTCCGGGATGGGACGGGGCGCAATGGGGACGCTGGGATACTACTCGACGATCGCAAGGCTCGCGCCGGCAGGGCTCGCCAAGGGGATGGCACGGCGGGTCCAGGGAGTGGCGCGGCAGGCCCTCTATCGGAGGCGCGAGCGGCTCGATGAGCCGGGACTGCTGGAGGCCTTTGGGGCCGCCACCTCTGAAGAACTGGCCGAGCGGGCGCTGACCTCGCGCCCGGGCAAGGCCTGGTGCGAGGTGGGGCAACGGGCCTCCGTCCTGGAGGCGCTCGCGGCCCTGCCCGGCGCCAGCGAGCGGGCCCTGGAGCGGGCCCGGGCCGCGCTCAGGGGCGAGTTCGACGTCTTCGGCACCCGGGTGTGCTTCGGCGAGGGTCGGCCGGTGGACTGGAGCAGGGATCCGGTGAGCGGCTACCGCTACCCGGTCGTCCCGGTGGAGCAGCTGCGGCTGGCCCAGCCGGGGGTGGATCCGAAGTTCCCCTGGGTGCTCGGCCGGTTGGATTGTCTGGTGGCGCTCGGTCAGGGCTACTGGGTGGCGCGCGACGAGAAAGCACGCCGGGGCTTCGCGCGGGCCTTCGTGATGCGGACCCTGGATTTCCTCCAGGCCAACCCGGTGGGGCAGGGCGTCCACTGGACGTGCGCCATGGAGGTGGCGCTGCGTGCGGCCAACCTGGCGCAGGCGCTGGTGATGTTCTCGGACGCGCCCGAGGCGCGCAGGCCGGAGTTCCTCGTGCCGGTGCTGGAGTCGCTCTCCGAGCACACCGCCTGGGTGGAGGCGCACCTGGAGGATCAGGGCGCGGTACCCAACAACCACCTCGTGTCCAATTACGTGGGCCTGCTGGTGGCGGGCGTGCTCTTCCCGGAACTGCCGGACGCGCCGAGGCAGGTGGCTCGCGCGGTGGCGGGGCTGCGCACGCAGATGGAGGCGCAGGTGCACCCCGAGGGCACGTCCTTCGAGGGCTCCATTCCCTACCACCGGCTGTCGGTGGAGCTCTTCACCCTGGCGCTGCTGGTGGCGCATGGGCGGGGCGTGGACCTGGGGTCGCGGTACACGGCGCGGCTGCACCGCATGTACGAGGCCTCGCACGCCTGGAGCTCCGAGCGGGGACTGGCGCCGCAGGTGGGCGACAACGACTCGGGCCGCGTCTTCCCCTTCCAGGAGAGGGATCCGCGCGAGCAGGGCTACCTCGCACCATTGGGGGCCGCGCTCTTCGGTGATGAGAACCTGGCGGAGGGGACGTTCCCGGACGAGGCCGCCTGGCTGCTGGGTCTGTCGGGTCTCGAATGCTTCCGGGAGCTGCCCAGGGCAAGGCCCGCGAGCTCGGTGAGCTTCCCCGAGGGAGGCTTCCACGTCCTGCGCGGGGCGGACGCGGTGGTGACGGTGAGCGCTGGCGCGCAGGGCCAGCACGGCGTGGGCGGGCACAGCCACAACGACAAACTCTCCTTCGAGCTGCACCTGCACGGGCGGCCCGTCATCGTGGATCCAGGCACGGGCACGTACACGCGGGATCCGCTGGTGCGCAACGCGTTCCGCTCCACGGCCGCGCACAACACGCTCGAGCTGGACGGCGTGGAGCAGGCTCCGCTGGATCCAAACCGGCTGTTCGCGCTGCCCGAGGCGGCTCGGGCCCGCGTGCAGGTGTTCCAGCCCGGCGCGGAGCTGGATCGCCTCACCGTGCGGCACGATGGCTACCGCACGCTGTCTTCTCCGGTGGGCGTGGAGCGCACCTTCGTGCTCGACAAGCGCGAGCGTGCGCTCGGGGTGACGGACGCGCTGGTGGGGGTGGGGCTTCACGATGTGAAGGGGAGGATCCACCTTCCGGACCGCGCGGCGCGAATGAAGGCGCCAACGCCCGAGGAGCTGGCTCGGGCGCTGCGTGTCCCGGAGGCGCCGAAGGGATTCGAGACATTGGGTGTGGAATTGGGGCCGGCGGAGGCACCGGAAGCGCTGGTGCTCTTCGCGGTGGGCCTGGAGCCACGGTTGGAGCCGGCCCGGTACTCGCCGGGATACGGCCTCGTGGTGCCGTCGCAGGTGGTGGTGTTCCGGGGGCGGGTGTCGCCTCCGGTGTGTCTGAGGTGGGTGGTCGTCTTCAAGTGAAGACTCGTGACGGGGTGTGACGGGGGGGACCCGCACGCCTTCAGGAGAGGTGAGTCAGATGCGCGTCATGGTGAGCCCGCTGCTGGAGAAGATCCGCCGGCGGGAGGCGAGGGTGGGCGTGGTGGGGATGGGCTACGTGGGTCTGCCGCTCGGTATGGCGTTCGCGGAGGCCGGCTTCCCCGTGATGGGGCTCGACGTGGATACGCGGAAGGTGGACAACATCAGCAAGGGGGTGAGCTACATCAAGCACATTCCCAGCGCACCGCTGGCGGAGCTGACGAGCAAGGGCAAACTCAAGGCGACCACGGACTTCGCGAAGGCTCGCGAGATGGATTGCATCATCATCTGCGTGCCCACGCCGCTGACGGCGTCGCGCGAGCCCGACATGAGCTACATCGTGAAGACGGGCGAGGCGCTGTCGCCTCACGTCCGTCCCGGTCAGCTCTTCATCCTCGAGTCCACCACGTACCCGGGGACCACGGATGAGGTGCTCAAGCCCCTGCTGGAGAAGAGCGGCCTGAAGGCGGGCGTGGACTTCCACCTGGCCTTCAGCCCCGAGCGCGAGGATCCGGGCAACAAGAACTTCAACACCAAGACGATTCCGAAGATCGTCGGTGGCCACACCCCGGCGTGCCTCGAGGTGTCGCAGGCGCTCTACTCGAGCGCGCTCAAGGAGACGGTGGCCGTGTCCTCCACCCGCGTGGCCGAGCTGGCCAAGCTGCTGGAGAACATCTACCGCTGCGTCAACATCGCCATGGTCAACGAGATGAAGATGCTCTGCGACCGGATGAACATCGACGTGTGGGAGGTCATCAACGCCGCGGCGACCAAGCCCTTCGGCTTCCAGGCCTTCTACCCGGGCCCGGGCCTCGGCGGTCACTGCATCCCGATCGATCCCTTCTACCTGACGTGGAAGGCGCGCGAGTACGAGTTCCACACCAAGTTCATCGAGCTGGCTGGCGAGGTGAACACGCAGATGCCGTACTACGTGGTGACTCGCACCATGGAGGCGCTCAACAAGAACAAGAAGACGCTCAACGGGGCGAAGGTGCTGTGCCTCGGCGCGGCGTACAAGAAGGACATCGACGACATGCGTGAGAGCCCGAGCCTCCGGGTCATCACGCTGCTCAAGGAGAAGGGCGCCGAGGTCGACTACCACGACCCGTACGTGCCCCGCCTCGAGGAGGGCCACGGCTTCCACTTCACCATGCAGTCGGTGCCGCTGCACCCGGAGACGATCGGCAACTACGACGCCGTCGTCATCCTCACGGACCACTCGAGCATCGACTACAACATGGTGGTGAAGCAGTCGCAGTGCGTGGTGGACACGCGCAACGCCTGCAAGAACGTGGGCCCGGGCCGCGAGAAGGTCACCAAGGCCTGAGAGACAGCCAGGCGTGAAGGCGGACCGGCCCGGTTGCCGTTTCCGCCCGAACGCCGGAGGCCCCGCTTCGACGCCTTGAGGGGGGGCGCCGGGGCGGGGCCTCCGCTTTTTCACGGACGCCGGGTGCCGGGCGGGCCGTCCTCGGGGAGGGTCAGGTCCTCGGACGTGTAGTACGCGATGACCTGTTGCCGGTACTCGGGCCGCGAGTACACGTCCGGGCGGGGCCGCTCGATGACGTCCACGAGGACGCCCGCGGTCTCCTCGACGGATTGCGCGCCGGGAATCTTCCGCGAGTCCACGCCACCGCCGAGCGCGTTCACACCGAACTCCGTGGACACCACACCGGGCAGGAAGGTGGTGACATGGATGCCCGGGTATTGCTCGCGCAATTCCTGGCGCAGGTTGGCCGTCAGCGCGTTGAGCGCGTGCTTGGCCGCGTTGTAGGCCGAGCGCACCGGGACGTACGGCACCCGGCCCAGCATGGACGAGACGTTGATGATGTGCCCCGTTCCGCGCGCCTGGAAGTGCGGCAGCACCGCCTGGATGCCATAGAGGGCGGACTTGACGTTGACGCGCATCATCTCGTCGAAGTCCTCGTCGGTGAGCTGGGAGACGAGCTTGCTGATGCCGCGCCCGGCGTTGTTCACCCAGACATCCACGCGCCCGAAGCGGGCGAGCGCCACGTCCAGGATGCGCTGCACGTCCTCACGCCGCGACACATCCGCGACGACCGGGAGCGCCTCGGAGCCCGCACGTGCCGCCACCTGGCGCAACTCGGGCTCGCGCCGCGCGGCGAGCACCACCTTCCAGCCCTTCTTCCCCGCCTGCTCCGCCAGGGCGGCCCCGATGCCCGAGCTCGCCCCGGTGATCACCACCACTTTGTCGTCCATGAACGTCTCCTGAGGAACCCCTGTTCGCGGTGCTGTCTATCCCCGTGCCCCTGGACCGTCCAGGCAAGCGACGCGAGGGGGGTTTTCACCCGGCGTTCATGCGAGGTGGAACATGCCGGCTGGGGCGGGCTCGGCTAGAGTCGGGGGGTGCGAACCCGAAACTGGACAGTCCTTCCCCTGCTCGCCGCCTCCGTTCTGCTCACCGCCGCCGCGCCCCCTCCGGACGCGCGTGTAGCGCTGCTGGACGCGATGGCGGAGGAGCTCCAACGCAACCAGAAGCAGCTCAAGCTGCAGAACCACGAGCCGCCGTACTTCATGAGCTACCAGCTCAAGGAGGGCGAGCAGGCCGGCATCGTCGCCCGGTACGGGGCGATCTTCCTGGATGACACGTACCGCGATCGCAAGCTGTACGTGGACGTGCGGGTGGGCTCGTACGACTTCGACAACTCGGGACCCGAGGAGTACGACTTCTTCGGTGGCGGCAAGGGCTCCAGCTACATCGCCAACAAGGACGCTCCCGTCGACGACTCGCCGCTGGCGCTGCGCACCGCGCTGTGGCTGGTGACGGACGAGAAGTACAAGGCCGCGCTCTCGCAGTTCCTCAAGAAGAAGGCCGACAACGTCTACGCGGTGGAGGAGCCGAGCAAGACGGCGTCCTTCACCAAGGAGAAGCCGGTCACGTACGTGCAGCCGGCGGTGGCCTACCCGTTCGACCACGACCGGTGGGTCCGGGTGGCGCGGGAGGTGTCGGCGCGCTTCAAGGCGCACCCCGAGATTTTCGACTCGGAAGTGCGGGTGACGGCGGAAAGGACGAGGCGCCTGTTCGTGTCGACCGAGGGCAGCCGCATCGTGTCGGAAGAGACGATGTACGGGCTGCACGTGATGGCGGTGACGCGGGCCGAGGACGGGCAGCTGCTGGACAACTCGCGCAACTACTACTCGCCCACCGAGGCGGGACTGCCGGACGACAAGAAGCTGGCCGAGGCCGCCAACAAGGTGATCGAGGAGCTGCTGGCGCTGCGCAAGGCACCGGCGATCGATCCGTACACGGGCCCGGCGATCCTCGCGGCGGAGGCGGCGGGGGTGTTGTTCCACGAGACGATGGGGCACCGGCTGGAGGGTGATCGGCAGGATGGGGAAGGGGAGGGGAAGACGTTCCGGGGCCAGGTGGGCAAGCAGGTGCTGCCACCGTTCATCACGTTGGTGGATGACCCGACCGTGCGCAGGCTGCGGGATGAGCCGCTCAATGGCTTCTATGAGTACGACGAGGAGGGCGTGAAGGGGCAGCGGACGGTGCTGGTGGAGAAGGGCGTGCTGAAGGGCTACCTGCTGTCGAGGCGGCCGGTGGAGGGTTTCCTTCATTCGAACGGGCACGGGCGCAGCCAGGGCACGCGCAAGCCGGTGGCGCGCATGGCGAACCTGATCGTCGAGTCGTCGAAGCAGGTGGATGACGCGGAGCTGAAGAAGCAGCTGATCGCCGAGGCGAAGCGTCAGGGCAAGCCGTACGGGCTCATCATCCGGGACATCACGGGTGGCAACACGAACACGTCGAGCTACGGCTACCAGGCGTTCAAGGGTGTGCCGCGGATGGTGTACCGGGTGGACGTGAAGACGGGGCAGGAGTCGCTGGTGCGCGGGGTGGAGATCGTGGGCACGCCGCTGTCGTCGATCAACCGGATCATGTCGACGGGCCGCAAGCAGGGCATCTTCAACGGCTACTGCGGAGCGGAGAGCGGGAACGTGCCGGTGTCCACGGTGGCGCCGGCGCTGCTGCTGCAGGAGATCGAGCTGCAGCGCACGGTGGAGGGCAAGGACCGGCCCCCCATCCTGCTCAGCCCGACGGCGGGCACCACCGCCAGCGATGAAGTGAAGTAGGGGCTGCGGGGAGACAGGTTCAAATCCTGTCTCCCTGTTCAGTCAAGTGGTTGAAATCACTGGGTTATGGGCTGGCGGCTTTTCTCGTCTCCAGCCCGTCTCCATTTCTGGCCCCCTTCTCCTGTGGCAGCCACGCATGGGAGGGACAGGGGCCGCCTTGCATGAGGGGAGACCGGTCCGTAGGGGCAGAGGATGGCGGTTGGGGTAAGCCCAGGGCGGTGCGCCGCGCCGATGCCTTTGCCGTGCAGCACACATAGGGCACGCGCAGCGGCCCCTGTTCCTCCTCATACGACCTCACCGACGAGCAGTGGGCGTTGGTGGAGCCCTTCGTCCAAGCCAGCCAATGTGGACCCCAGGAGCAGTTGCATCCGCGCAGAGAGGTGGTGAATGCCATCCTCTACATCACCCACACGGGAGCGCAGTGGCGCTACATGCCGCATGACCTGCCGGACTGGCAGCTCGTCTACCACTACTTCGACGAGTGGAAGAAGGACGGCATGCTCAAGCGCCTCCACGACACGCTGCGAAAGAAGGTGCGCAAGAAGGTCGGCCACGAGGAGGCGCCGACAGCGAGCGTGCTGGACAGTCAGAGCGTGAAGACAACGGAGGAGGCGGAGACGAAGGGCTACGACGCGGGCAAGAAGGTGAAGGGCCGCAAGCGCCACCTGCTGGTGGACACGCTGGGCCTGGTGCTGCTGGTGTGGATGTCGACGGCGGATGTGCAGGACAGGGATGCAGCCCAGGCGGTGTTGCCCCTGGCGGCACACGACTACCCCACGCTTCAGAAGACGTGGGCTGACGGGGCCTATCAGGGTCAGCAGGTAGAAAAGGTGGCCAGTGAGAGCGGCATCACTCTCGAGGTGGTGTGGGCTTGCCCCGGTTACGTGGACAGTAGGATTAAGATGCCGACTTCTGCGGTAAGGCTGCAAGCTCAAAATCCACTGGACTGACATAGCCCAGCGTCGAGTGCCGCCTCTGGCGGTTGTAGAAGACCTCGATGTACTCGAAGAGCGCGGTGCGAGCCTGCTCGTGCGTGGCGAAGTCGGCGTCGTGGACGAGTTCCATCTTCAGACTGCTGAAGAAGCTCTCGGCCACGGCGTTGTCCCAGCAGTTTCCCTTGCGCGACATGCTGCACTGAATCCCGCGAGCAGCCAGCGCCTTCTGGTAGTCCTCGCTGGCGTACTGACTGCCCCGGTCCGAGTGGTGCAGCAGTCCTCGCGCTGGCTGTCGGCCCTTGAGGGCCATGTCCAGAGCGTTGAGCACCAGGTGCCGGTCGATGTTCTCGCTCATCGACCAGCCGACAATCATGCGAGAGAAGAGGTCCATGACGACTGCCAGGTACAACCAGCCCTGCCTCGTCCAGACGTAGGTAATGTCCGTAGCCCAGGAGCTGTTGGGCTGACCGGGGGAGAAGTCGCGCTCGAGGATGTTGGGAGCTACGGGCTGAGCGTGGCGTGAATCCGTCGTCTGCACGAAGCGACGCTTCTTGCGAGCAGCCAGGCTCTGTTGGCCCATGAGGCGGGCCACGCGCTTGCGACTCACCCGTAAATGCTCGCCCGAGCCCGTCGTGACGTGAGGGCCGAGGCATGAGCATGTCCGTCGCCCCCTGAAGGAGGCGGAAGCGATGGACATGAAGGAGCAGGCGGAAAAGTTCCGGAAGGCAGTGCTCGAGCGGGGAGGAGTGGGCCCGCGAGCGCGCTACACAGCGGAGCAGAGACAGGAGGCGGTGGAGTACGTGCGAGCCCGCCAGCAGCAGGGGGCGAGCGTGGAGGAAGCGGCGAAGGAGTTGGGCATGAGCAGTTGGACGCTCAGCCGGTGGGGCAGCGCTGCGCGCCGAGCCGGCAAGCAGCAGCCCGCGAGGGAGGCGCTGGTCCCCGTCGAGGTGAAGGCCGAGCGTGGCCAGGGGCGAGGAGGAGGGCTGGTGGTGCACGGGCCGGGGGGAGTCCGGGTGGAGGGGCTGTGCGTCGAGGACGCGGTGAGACTGCTGCGAGGGCTGCTGTGATTGGCTCCACGCGCAGGCTCGCGGTGTACGCCTACGGGCAGCCGTGCGACATGCGCAAGAGCTTCGATGCGCTGTGCGGGCTGGTGACGCAGGCGCTGGGGCGCGACTTTCTCTCGGGCGACGTCTTCCTGTTCGTCGGACGCGACAGGAAGAGGGCCAAGGCGCTCTTCTGGGACGGCACCGGGCTGTGCTTGTACGCCAAGAGGTTGGAGAAGGGACGCTTCGCGCCTCTGTGGCAGCGTGAGAGTGGCGCGCAGCCGCTTGAGTTGACGGTATCGGAGCTGGCCCTCTTCCTGGAGGGCAGCGAGTTGGTGGGACGAGCGCCGCTGTCGCCCGCGCCGTACACGCTGGCACCGCTCTTCCAGCCGGAAGCGGCTGGCGCGGTGACTTCGTGAGTCATGCGATGCGCACTACTTGCGCGGGAGGGTAAAGCCATGTCACTACCGGGTGCATGAGCTTCCACCTGGAGACGGAGAAGGACGTGGAGAGGCTGCGCCAGGCGGCCCTGCTGCTGGAAGCGGAGAACAAGCGCCTGGTGGCGCGCGTGGTGGAGTTGACGCGCAAGCTGATGAGCGCCCAGGGCAAGGACGCTGAGGAGTTGCAACTGCGCTTGCAGGAGTTGGAGCGGCAGCTGGCGCAGCGCACCGGCGAGTTGTTTGGCCGCTCCAGCGAGAAACGCCCCCAGCGCGAGCAGGACGAGGGGAAACAAGCCGGGCCGGCCGAGCCCGCGCCCGGCCACGGTCCACGCGCCCAGCCCACGCTGCCGCTGCTGGAGCAAGTGTACACGCTGGAGGAGCCGGACAAGCAGTGCCCCAAGTGCGGCGGGGCGCTGGCGGAGATGAAGGGTTGCTACGAGGAGGCCGAGGAGGTGGACGTGGTGGAGCGGCGCTTCGTGCTGCGCCGCCACAAGCGCCAGAAGTACCGCTGCGGCTGCGGCGGGTGCGTGGAGACGGCCCTGGGCCCGCCCAAGCTCCAGGCCGGCGGGCGCTACTCCGTGGACTTCGCCGTGGAGGTGGCCGTGGCCAAATACCTTGACCACATGCCGCTTGAGCGGCAAGCCAAAACCATGGAGCGCGAGGGGCTGGTGGTGGACAGCCAGACGCTCTGGGACCAGATAGAAGCCCTGGCGCGGTTGCTGTCCCCCGCGCACGAGGCGCTGCACGAGGCGCTGCTGACGCGCGAGATTCTGGGGGGAGACGAGACGCGCTGGCCGCTGCTGGGCAGCAAGAGCCAGACGCGCTGGCACGCCTGGGCGCTGTGCGCCCCCGACGCCGTGGTGTACCGGATACAGGAGGGCCGGGACACCGAGGCCGCGCGGAACATGCTCAAGGGCTTCCGCGGAATCCTCATGACGGATGGGCTGAGCACCTACGAGAGCGTGGCGGGCAAGAGCGCGGGCATGTCCCTGGTGAACTGCTGGATGCACGCGCGGCGCAAGTACGTGGAGTGCGCGGAAGCTTTTCGCCAGGCGAACGAAGCCCTGGACATGATTGCCGAGCTGTACGCGGTGGAGCGCGAGTACAAGGAAGGGCCTGCTGACTTGGAGCGTCTGCTGGCGCTGCGGCAGCAGAAGAGTCGTGCTGTAATCGAGCGCCTGCGGCAGTGGGCGTGCGAGCAGCGCGTGTTACCGGAGTCGGGCCTGGGCCAGGCAATCAAGTACATGAGCAACCGGTGGACAGGGCTGACGCGGTTTCTGACGGACCCACGGGTGCCACTGGACAACGGAGCCACCGAGCGCGCCATGCGCGGACTGGCGGTTGGCCGCAAGAACCACTACGGCAGCCGGAGTCGGCGTGGCACGGAGGTAGCGGCCCTCTACTACAGCCTGATGGAGACGGCGAAGCTGTGCGGGGTAGACCCCAAGCGCTACCTGCGAGAGGCCGCGCTGGCGGCCCTGCGTGGGGAGCCAATTCCCCTGCCCAACCAGCTCGAGCCGCCGGGGGCGGGCTGACGCGCCACACTCGCTTGCTGCATGTCCTGAGATGATTGGACGCCGCGGTGACTGTCGCACTGCGGTGAGCGACCCCTCATGCCCTGCGCTCGTCGTCAAGCTCCTCGGCTACGGGGATCGGCGAGCATTTACGCTGAAGGTGAGCCGTTTCTCCAACGGCGCTATCCACGAGTCTCGGGCATCCACCTCCACCATGCCCTGGCTACACCACTCCAGACGTCCTCTTGTACAGCACCACGTTTCCGGTCACGTCGAGCCCGACGCCTCTTCAACCAAGCCAATGCGGTGAACGGTTATTCAAGCTGAACCGGAATTGGGAACTTCGTCCACGACATCCTTCCTGAGTGAGTTCGTATTATTCGGTGCGGTGATGGCATCATCCCTGCTACTGTGCCGACACTATGGACCCCGTCGTCGCGAAGCGCATGGCCTCTGAGTTGCTCGGGAACGAGATCGCAGGGTGGCACCTCGAAGAGGTTTCGGGGTACGGGAAATCGGCGATCGTTTTTCGGGCTACGAAGGGTGGTAGCTCAGCCGCCGTCAAGGTGTTTGATCGGGAGATAGTGGAGCGATTTGGGCGCGCCTCGCAGCAGGAACGCGTATACCGCGAGCGTAAACTCATCGGTAAACATCACCCTCACCTCGTGGAGATCATCGACGCTGGATATGACGACGACAAAGCCGTGTTTTTCGTCGTGATGGAGTTCGTACCGGGACAGACTCTTGCCGATGCTTTGTTGAGCATCCCTCGTGACCGTATTCATACACTCATTGCTCAGGTCGCGGGCGCTGCTGAGTTTCTTGAGTCGCTAGGACTAGCACACCGAGATATCAAGCCCGAGAACATCGGGGTGTCCGCAGATTTCTCGTCTGCTAAGTTGCTTGATCTGGGAGTCGTCCGACCGATTGGCCTCGGTAACATCACTGACGAAGGAGACCAGAAGCGCTTTGTCGGCACACTGCGCTACAGCCCACCTGAACTGCTAATCCGCGAAGAGCAAGACACGCTCGATGGGTGGCGCGCCGTTTCGTTTTACCAGCTTGGAGGTGTTCTTCACGATCTCATAATGCAACGACCGCTGTTCGCGCATCACACGGAACCGTACGCCGAACTCGTTGAGGCTGCCCGCACCGAACTCCCTGCCATTAACGCCCCAGATGTGCCAGCAGACTTGCGACTCCTAGCCGCAAATTGTCTCGTAAAGGATCCAAGCCTTCGCTTGAGCTTGGTGAACTGGGCGTGCTTCCAGAAACCGCCCGCTGATCGAACCGATGCTCGTGCTGCTGCGCTGCGGGTTGCGCAGCGGAGAAGGGCTGCGACGACGGCCGCTTCCACTGTGCAGCGCGACTCCGAGTCCCGCAGGCAGATTGCGGAAGAGGTTCACCATGATCTCGCACGTATTATTCGTGCCGCTGTCGAATCCGACGACATTTTTCCCCCGCGGCGCATCGATACGAACGACTCCATCTCAGCCGTAAACGTGGTGTTCGCGCAGTCTGAGACGTACGCATTGCCGAGCCCGCTGCATGTGAGATTTCGGGTCGAAGTGACTGATGTTCCGTCGAAGGTCGTTCGGATCGCGGCAAACGCATTTATCTCGCGTAGTGGGGAACCGTCGGCAGATTCCGCTAATACCGTGCCCATCTTCGAAGGTGCCTACGGCGCCGGAGCGGTACTCGACGCCAAGATCGCAGATTACTTGACGCTCGCCCTCGACGCCTCGCAGCAGGATCCCGCAATCCATACAGACCTTGCTTTCTGGGTCAACGTGCCTCAGGGTAAATAATGGCTGACGATACATGGTGGCTTGATCTCAATGACCTTGATGACGAGCAGAAGGCCATCATCAAGTTGCCCCTAAACGGCAAGCATCTTCTGCTCGGTCCCCCAGGCTCTGGTAAAACGAATCTGGTGCTTCTTCGAGCATCGGATTTCGTTGGGTCGAAGAGACCGAATGTCATTGTTCTTATCTTCACGAAGGAACTGCAATCCTTCATCCAGCGCGGCAGCAAAAACTACAACGTCGCCGACGAGAAGATTCTGACCATAATGAAATGGTCCCTCGGTCTGCTGCGAGAGCACGGAGTCCGCACTGACGACTTGCCGGGAGACTTCGAGCCACGCAGGCTTGAGATTGCCTCTCGGCTTCACGCGCTCTTCGATCGGAAGCCAAAGCTTGAGCATCATCTGGAATGCATCCTTGTGGATGAAGTTCAGGACTGTTTAAAGCCAGAGATCGACCTGTTCTTCCGCGCCGCACGGCACGTGTTCTTTGCTGGCGACTCTCGGCAACAGATCTACCGAACCGATGACATTGTTGATTATGTAAAGAGCCGTGTGGATGAGACACTGGCTCTGACACACCACTACCGTAGTGGCCATGAGGTCTGTAAAGCCGCGGACGTCATTGGTAAGAATTTTGGCGAAGAGCCGATTCTTCCGACCAGCAACTATAAAGAATCAAAGGCAAAATCCGACGTCAAGTTTGTGCCGTGCGATGCAGAAGATCATCAAGCTGACGAAGTCATAAAGCGTCTGGAGATTCAGGTAAGAACGTATCCTGGCGAGCTGCTTGGGGTCATTTCTCCGCGCAATGAGGACGCCGCGCGTATTAGGGCTGCTATCGCCGCGTCGTCGCTCGCGCCGAATCTGATTGATGAAGGTGGCTTGGCATCCGACGATGACAAGACGATCCATGTCTGTAATATGTTCGATGCGAAGGGGCTCGAATATCGCGCCGTTCACATCACTCACGGACATAACGTTCACAGATTGAAGGAGAAGCAGAAGCGCACCGTATACACCAGCGTTACGCGGGCAAAGACATCCTTAACCGTGTACTATATAAAGCGGATTCCAGCTTACCTGGAGGAAGCTCGCGATGAGGCTGGTCCAAAAATGCGGGCGGACGCTCGCAGCTTGTTTCCGGGGAGAAAGAAGTGATGTTCGCTCAACAGTTCCAGCGGGCTACGCTCATAGACCTAATCGGTGGAAAGCGCCGTGCAAACGCTGCTCGACTGCCAAATCTTCGGCATGCCTCCGGGATGGTGTATCCTGGGACCAGCGTAGCCATCTGGAGTACGGACCCGACAGAAACAGCTAACGTTCTTCCGCACCTGATTGTAACGCCAGATGGGGAGGCGCAGGCTCTGCTCTCTTGGATTATGACGTATGCGCCGGCGCTGCGCCCATTCACAGCCTACTGCCGTATTATCGAGCTTGAGGAATTCAACGCACGTGCCCGTGCTTGGCGTGAACCAGTTTTGAGCCGCGTTGACACTTCGATCGTTGGCGGAATCATCGGCGAGATCCTATCTTACCAATTTGCATCGGAGCGTTTGGCGCGTGGTGACCTGACGGCCTCGGCGTTTCAGAGCAGTTTGTTGTATGCCCTCGCACGCGAGCATGCACTTTGCGGTGCGGCTATGCCCGCCGCTGATTTGGCACAGCGTTGGTTGCGCTCACGCAGTTTGACACAGCAACCGAACAGAGGTGTTCCCGCTGACGACATTGCTGAAATTGCAATGTTTTTGCAGGGGCTAACCAAAGAGCCTGCGACCGCGCCTCGCTCTCGCGACGATCTTTTCTCGCGGCTTGGTCGCGAGTTATTCGAGGGCGGCGCCGTACTCGACACGCTGATTCCTGGCGTTAATGAAGACGCCCTCATCAGTGGGACACGGGAGGAGCGAGTCGTCGCCTTTGAGCGGATCTCAAAGTCGCTAGCCGCTAGTGATGCCCCCTCCCAGGAAGGGAGCTTCATGGTCGGTTATATTGCGAGTCGCATTTTTCCTGGATCATTGCGTCACGCATCACTCGTTACGCCTCTGCTTGAACGATTCAAGACATCCCTCATTTGGTTCGGCGTGTGCGCAGGTTTTCAACCCGAAACTCACGTGCTCGACGAATATGGTGGGATTGGACGGCGAACGCTACGTGATCTGCTGATGCCCGAGGCTCTGGTCGGCTCTCCGCAATGTGACATTGCTATAATGGAGTTGGACGCTCTTTTGACTGGCGATCGGCGCATAGAGGACTTCACGCACGGTAATCCTTACTACCTAGTGGTGGAACTCGCGCCCGGTGTTTATTCATCCGTCAACTGGCCCACAAAGCGTCGTCACCCTGCGACGGAGAATACCGGAGGCAACACGGAGAAGAGTCACCGCATTGCTCGTGAGTTGATTACTCGCGACCTCGAAGCGATGCGCCGCCAACTGGGTGAGATAATCCGTGCACTTGGCGGAGAACCGTCCTCCGCTTCGTCGTACGAAGATCTTTTCGGTGCGCTTTCTAGCAAGAGGGGGCGCAAGAAATAGAGTGAGAGGGTTTGAACCGGAGCAGTCTGGCGAGTCGACGGAACATGAACCGGTTCATTCCCGGATGGATAAACGCTTCAGCAGACCTCGCTATTGGGGCAACCTGCGGATGGCCTTGCTCCATCCCATGGAGTCGGCGGGCCGTGAAGCCGCCGCCTCTGTGAGGCTTGAGCCTACGCGCGGTTGAGGGTGAACTCGACCTCGCCCCAGGCGATGCGGTGGTAGCGCTCGGCGTAGCGGTTGAACAGGCTGTGCGGCCAGCGCCTTGCCCTCGGAGGTGGCTGCCAGCACGCCGTACAGCGGCTTGAGGTCCTTCATGCGCCCCTCCTCGCCCAGGAAGGACTCCGTACGCCCCAGGGCCGGCGCCCAGCCAGCCCGCAGCGACGCCGTCAGCCACGACACCAGCACCTCCGCGTTCTGGCTCTTCGTCAGATGGAAGCGCTCGTCCAACTGCTGGAACACGTCTTTCGGAGCATATGCGGCATGGGAGACCTGTTGCGGGGGAGGGCCGGGGTAGGTGGTGGGCCAGGAGGGCATTGCGACAGGCCCTGGACGGTGAATGAGGCCCCCAAGGAGGCCAGCACGTCGCGCTCCAGGCGAACCACTGCCTTGCGCGGGCGAGCGGTTGCCGCGAGCTGCTTGAGAGGGTGCAACCCTCAGCCGAGAGTTACTCCCAGAGCGCCTGCTGCGCTGGCCCCAGCGCTGGAGCCAAGCGCGGCGGCCGCTCGGGCAGCTGAAGGTGACGGAGAATGCGCCGGATGAGGGCGCCCTGCGTCAGGTATGCCAGCACCCGTCGCTGGCCTCCGCACCTTGGGCACGAGCGTCGTCGCGCAGGCGCAGAGGAGCGCGAGCGCGGCGGAAAACACGAGGTAACGCTGAAGGGATGGACGGCGGCCGGAGCTGTTTCTATGGGGATGTACGCTCATTGGGGATCAAATGGATTCGCCCCACCGTGTATCGCGTTTTCGCTGCCAGTGAATCCCACAGGGTAGCCGGAGCAGCGCCGAGCAACCCATCCCGCTCCCACCGGGAGAGGGCTGGGATGAGGGTCATCGAGCCCGTGGCTCGGTGGCTGCGTCATGCTCAGGGGAACGGGTATCCACGTTCCGGGCGAGAGCGCTGCACCTGACGCGTAGACCCGAAGCACATCTCTTCGAGGGATGGGTGGCTAGAAGAACTGCTCTACCGATGTATCGTTTTTCCATTCCAGATAGTCTGGTCAGGGGATTACCGTGGAGCCACCAGGAGGAGGCCTGTCATGGCAACGGAGAAGGTAACATTCAGGGTTTCATGGAACGAGGCGGTCGAAGCACGGCTCACTTACCTCATCGATAATGGCACCATTGTGCTCGACCCTCACAGCGACAAGGACGACGTGTCCGGCAAGCAGGAACTCACCATCTCATACGACGTACCGAAGTCCGATATTCACCGCATCGAGTGGTTGCTCTGGTTTCCGAACAAGAAGCTAACGGGCCTAGTCGCCGTGGCGCGCTATAAATCCGACAAGAAATTCTCCCCCCTCAACAAGGGAAGTGGAAGTGAGAAGGAGAACCGTTGGGAAGACTCGGGGGCACTGTGATCCGGAGCGTCATGGCGTGGCTTTCATTGGCCTATCTCAGCCTAAACGGGGCCGCCGTGGCTGCCCCAGACCTGGAGCAACTCAAGCAGGCGAGCCTCGAAGAGCGCAAGTGCCTCTGCAAGCAGCTCGATTCAAAAGAGTTGAGCAAGCAGGTACGCCCCAAAGCCCGGTTCGTTCGCGTTCGCGAAACCACGTCACCGGTGGATGCACAATCGGCGGCGGGTGAACTCCTGGCCCGTGCGGAGGTCGCGCTCCAGGCTTCGGTCGAAGGCGCAAAGGCGGGATTTACCATCGCGCCCCTTCAGTTCGACAAGGACTATGCCGGACCGGTGAATGTCCAACTAACGGTCGCCGCCTTCGAGGATGGAAGGACACGACTGGGGGCGGCTCTCAATCTCGCGTACACTGCGGCCGACCCATCTCCGCAGGATCTCGGCCTTTCCTTCTGTGGCTATGACGAAGCTGCGTATCGGGCGAGCCTCGACAAGCTCGGCTCCTCCATGAACCAGACCTGCGAGCTGATCGCGGCGCTGCCGGATCCTGCCCCGACCTTCGCTCCGGGGGAGGAGCCGCGCGAACGGCAGACATGGCGAACCTCCCGGTTCCTCTGTGGCGTTGCAGAGGCTCCTCAGGTTGAACCTCCTACCGCACCAGGCGCATGCAAGGTCGCATGGACGTTCGAGGATGCTGCCGCACGGATTGTCAGGGCCCTGGACAACGAGACGGAGCGGCTGAATGCGCTCGGTGCTCCAGCCCAGAGCGAGCGGACTCAATACACCGAGAAATTGAGGGCCATCAACATCGAGCAGACGGCCCTGAAGGATTACAAAACGCCCGGTTTCCTCTCAGGGATTGACGACGACGCACTGAAGGTCTCCATCCGCCGGTTTGCGTGGAAAAGCACCCGTTGGGTGGTCGGCGTCGATGGACGCATTGAAGCGTTCCCTCAAACGTTCGGCTTCAACCCGGATCCAGACCCCGAGAAGAACCCACTACCGCAGGCGCAGCTGTCCGCCTGGAGGATAGAGCTGGCAGGCTCCGTCGGTCGCGAGCGGGCATCCCTCAAGCTCGGGCTGCTGTTTGGCCAGGAGCGAACCAAACACACCGATCCTCTCGATCTGCTGAGCGTCGGACCGTCAGTCAAGGTCAGCTATGTCCTAGGATCACTCGCAGGTGAGCTCACCGACCCCACTGGGAATCTGCTGTTACGCAAGGGGGAGTTGCCTCCGCTGCTGCTCTTGGGCTTTGATAGCTCCGTCGCCTTCGCGACGGTGCGGCCCAAGACGCATCCGCGCCCGGTGGATAAGGCTAACGCGGCAGTCTGGCTCGAGTTTCGCTTCACCGAGAAACTGGCGGTTCGGACGGGTCTCCAGCTGGACGTGAAAACGGTCACGCGGGCGGGCGACACCACCAAAACTCCGCCCATTACCGAGCTGCGCGATCTCCAGTACTCGATTCCTGTGTTCGTGCTGACCGCGATGCAGTTCTGAACGTGCAGGCCTTCATTGGCCTGACTCGATCCGGGGGGCCACGGTTCGACGCGGCCCCCTGAGTGGGCACCGCGGCTCACTCCTGGGCCAGCTACGGACAGCGTTGTCCCTCACCCCTGCATACAACATCAAGGCAGCAGCCCGCGCTCTCGGGCCAGGGACAGGGCGCGAGCGTTCTCAGGCACCTGGTGCAGGAAGCGCTCACGCTGGGGCGCTTCGGGAATGTCCTCGGCGCGTGCGTGGAGCATAGGCGGCATGGGAGCGCTGTTGCGGGGGAGGGCCGGGGTAGGTGGTGGGCCAGGAGGGCCTTGCGACATGCGCTGGAAGGTGAAGGAGGCCCCCCAAGGAGGCCTGCACGTCGCGCTCCAGGCGCACCACTGCCTTGCGAGGGCGAGCGGTTGCCGCGAGCTGCTCGAGAGGGAGCGACCCTCAGCCGAGAGTGACTCCCAGAACGCCTGCTGCGGTGGCCCCAGCGCCTCAGCCCGGTGACGTGGGCAGCGGGGTTGATGGTGACAACGCC
Organism: Archangium sp. Cb G35; assembly: GCF_001896145.1. Lineage (NCBI taxonomy): Bacteria > Pseudomonadati > Myxococcota > Myxococcia > Myxococcales > Archangiaceae > Archangium > Archangium sp. Cb G35. The sequence continues at coordinate 387,040 of NZ_MPOI01000011.1, read as the reverse complement.
GTTGACACGCACCGGGGCGGCGCTGACGCGTCAGTTGACACGTCAGACAACCCGTCTGACACAAGCGTTCCTCGCGGTGCGGGCCCTCCGCTACTCCGAGGGGCTCGCGGCTGTGCACTGGCATTCGTCTTGCTATGGTGCGCTCGCTCGAGGCTCTCACTCAACGCAGGAACAGGAGACATCCATGCTGCTCAAGGACAAGGTCATCATCGTCACCGGCGCCACGTCTGGCATTGGAGCCGCTACCGCCATGGAGGCGGCCCGGCAGGGCGCCCGGGTGGTGCTCGCCGGCCGCCGCGAGGAGAAGGGCGAGGCGTTGGCGGGTCACATCCGAGCCAACGGAGGCCATGCGCTCTTCGTCCGCACGGATGTCTCGAAGGAGGCCGACATCGAGGCTCTCGTCGCGCGCACCGTTCGCGAGTACGACAGGCTGGATGGTGCCTTCAACAACGCCGGCATCCCCGGCCCCCTTGGGAAGCTCGCGGACCTCCCGCCGGCCGAGTACCGCCAGCTCATGACGGTCAACCTGGACTCCGCCCTCCTTTGCATGCGCTACGAAATCCAGGCGATGAAGAAGCGCGGTGGCGGCTCCATCGTCAACTGCGCCTCCATCCTCGGAGTCGTCTCCGGGCCCGGCTTCAGCGCCTACTCGTCGGCCAAGCATGGATTGCTGGGCATGACCAAGGCCGCGGCCCTCGACTATGCGACGGAGGGCATCCGCGTGAACGCAGTGCTGCCCGGTCCGATCGAGACGGAGCTCTGGGGCCACGTCGACCAGGGCGAGCAGCTCCGCCATGCCTTCGTCGAAGGCGTGCCGATGCAGCGCGCCGCCCGCTCGGAGGAGGTGGCCAGGCCGGTGCTGTTCCTGCTGTCCGACTGGTCCTCGTACGTCACCGGCACGACGCTCGCCATCGACGGCGGGTATACGGCCCGGTAAGGCCCCCGGCCACTCGTGAGGCAAGGGCCCGGTCATGCACCCGCGACCGGGCCCGCGGTCATGGCGGAGCCCGTGCCTGTCAGCGCAACCAACCGATGAAGAGCGTGTTGGTGGGCCCGGGCCAGAACGATGCGGGCGCCAGGGCGATACCGCGCGCGAGGAGCTCGTGCACTGGCAGCTCGCTCTCGAGCTCGTCGCGCCGTACCAGGTAGAGCCTTTGGCTCCATGCCGCCCCGCAGACACCCCACGAGGATTCGTCACGGCCGATGAGGATGTAGACCAGCGCCTGGGTGTCATCCGGGGAGAAGTCCAGCACCCGCAGTGCGGTGGCCTCCTGGCGCAGCAGCGAGAGGGTCTGGGTCCCGGCCTCCAGCCGGTAGAAGCTCTGCGGGAGCGGCGTCATCCCCTGGCACTCCAATTGAGGCCGCTCCGGGGTCTTCGCGGTGAAGAGCCCCGCGGGTCGCTGGTGGTACCAGAGCAGGTGTCCCCACGACGGAGCCTTCAGGAGGTGCTCGACCGTGAAGGTCTCGTCTACCCGGACGAGGGTGGGGCGCTGCTGCGGGACGGGTTCTCCCGAGATGAAAGCCCGAGTGCCATCGGTCGAGACAACCGGATTCCAGGCCGGACGTGTCCGCATGATGCCCGTGGGCAGGTGGAGGGTGCCGAGAAGCCGGCCCCCCTCGGGCGTGCTGGCCTTCTCATCACACACGCTGGCGAAGGTGAGCTCGTCTCGAGGCGAGGACCACGTCAGGAGTTGGACCTGGCCCAAGGGCTTCCCGGTCAACACAGGAGTCACCTGGCCCGAGGCCACCTCCACCACGTGAAGGGTCAGGTGCGAGCAGCCTTGTTCGAACGTCTCGAGTGCATAGGCCAGCCGGGTGCCATCGGAGGACCACACGAAGGAGCCTGACCGCGTCTGGCCCTCCGGAAGAGGAACCTCGCGCAGGTCGACGAGCTTGCGCCTGCCGGTCCCGTCGGCGTTCATGACGAAGAGGAGCTCCCAATGGCCCCTGAGGCCGGGCGCATGCTCCGGAAGCTGGACCTTTCCGGCGACGACAGGATGACGCTCGGCGTAGGCCACTCGCCGGCCATCGGGAGAGATGACAGCGCCGTTGAAGGGGCCCTCCAGACCCGGTCGCGGCCAAGCCGCCACCCTCCCGCTGTCGGTGAGCTGTTGGTGCCGACTCCCGTCGAGTGACTGCACCCAGAGGTCTTTCCTCGGGCGCTCATCCTTGATGTACAGCAGGCCGTGCCAGGAAGCGGGGGCAGGCTGCTTCTGGGTCGTGGCCGGAACCGCGGGTGCATGCTGACAACACAGCAGCACCACCAGTAGACCGAACCAGGAGCGACGACCGACTGAGGAGACATACGTCATCCGTCGATCGTAGACGAGCTCACGCCACCCACCCCTTCATTCTCTGGACCCGGGGAGGCCTCGATTTCTCCTATGCTCCGGCTCGATTCACGAGGCCCGACATGCTGACCGATACACAAGTACGCGAGCTCTACGCGAACGGAAGATTCGCCCCTGCCGATTGGGCGGAGTGGCAGAAGAACTATTCGGAGTTTCTCGGCTGGGTGCGCTCTCTCAGCGACGCGGAACTCCGGAACCCGGCGAGCCAGGAGCGCCTGTGGAAGGCACGCGCCATTACCCCTGTAGGTCCGGGCGAGAGCGTCAACGTGACGGGGGCCTTCACGGACTCCGAGGTCGTTGATGGCTTCGTGGCGTTGCGAAAGAAGAAGTGGCCGGCGGATCCCACCTCCCGCGCCGAGGCCATCCAGGAGGAAGGCGAGCGCATATTGCGTCTCGTTCGCGAGCGGCACGCCAAACGGCAACCGTATGCCAAGCTGTGGCGGGCCTTCGCCGCACTGCTCCCCACCGAATTCCACTGCATCTTCCGGTACGAGGCCCACGTTCGAGCAACGAAGCTGCTGCTGCCCGAGGGCTCGGAGCCGAGTCACGTACTCATCCGCGCGCGCCTGCGCGAGGTGCTCGGGCCCGAGGGCGGCGACATGGCCGAGCACGTGCGGCGCTCGACCTTCTGCTGGTGGCTGCACGAGCAGTTCGACGCCATCTCCCGTGGAACGGCTCCCATCGCCTCGGTGGCCACGTCCGCGGACCGTGACTCCAGCCCTCTCACCCTCTGGCCTTACGGAAAGCAGTTCAAGGGCAACTCCTGCCCCAGCAACGCCCTCGAGCTGTACCGGCGAATCATCCAGGAGTGCCTCCCAGGCACTCCGCGTGCGGACCTGGTGGAGATCCTCCGGAACCTGCCCGAGTTCTCCTCCCAGTCACCCAGCGCGCTCCGTGTCCACATCTCCCGAATCGCGGGCCTCGGCCTGCTCGAGTCACAGGGCGACACCCTGCGGCCGACGGACGCGGGGGAAGGCCTGCTCGAGAACGACCTCCCCGACGTGCTCGTCGAGCGGATGATCGAGCGCGTCTTCCCCTTCGCGGGCCTGCTGCGCTTCCTGGCCGCCGGGCAGCGCGCCACGGGCGAAATCCACCGGCACCTGCAGACGCTCTACCCCAACTGGACGGAGACCATGGGGCCGTCTCAGCTCGCGAAGTGGGCGAAGCTGCTCGACCTGCTCGAGCCCACGCCGGATGGGCGCTACCGGCTCACCGCCTATGGCGAGGGGTGGGAGAAGCGGCTCCCGTCGGTGCTCCCTGCGGCTCCGATGACGGAGCAGGACCGGGAGGATGCCGAGCGGACCGGCGCCCAGGCCGCCAGCGGGGATTCCTCCACGGCCGGGAAGAAGGAGTGGCCTACGTTCGAGCAACTCCGCCGCGCCTTCGCCGAGGATGAGACGGCGAAGGCCTTCGTTCTCCACGATCGCCAGCTGCGCACGCTCCACCTGGCATGGCACTGCAATCCGCAGCGGCGCTTCGTGCTGCTGGCGGGGCTCTCGGGAACGGGGAAGACCGCGGTGGTCCGGCAGTACGCGCGGCTCTATTGTCAGGCCCTCGGCCTGCCGCTGAACGAGCACGTCGCCGTGGTTCCTGTCTCGCCCGACTGGCGCGACCCCACGGGACTGGTTGGCTACCTCAATGCCCTGCACGCGGAACCGACGTTCCAGGCCGAACCGGCGCTGCGACTCGTGCTTCGCGCGGTGCGAGACTCCGCGAACCCGTACTTCCTCGTGCTCGATGAGATGAACCTGGCGCGTGCCGAGCAATACTTCGCGCCCTTCCTCTCGACCATGGAGCAGGACAACGGGCGGCTGCACTTCCACAGCCACGAAACGCCCGTCAACGACGTGCCTCCCTCGGTATCCTGGCCAAAGAACCTCTTCATCGCGGGCACCGTCAACATGGACGAGACCACCCACCCGTTCAGCGACAAGGTGCTCGACCGCGCGTTCACGTTGGAGTTCTGGGAGGTGGACCTCGAGAACTTCTTCAGCCGGCAGGCGCGGCGGCAGCCGGACGTCGAGCAACTTCTCATCGAGCTGCATGGCCTCCTCGAGCCCTCGCGCCGGCACTTCGGCTACCGGACGGCGGGAGAGGTGCTGGCCTTCGTCACCGCAGCGGGCGAGGACATCTCGCCGGACCTGCGCGCGGAGTTGCTGGATCAGGCAGTGCTCGCCAAGGTGCTCCCTCGCATTCGCGGCGAGCAGTCCGCGGAGTTCGAGGCGATGCTGCAGGCGCTCCGGAAGCTCTGCGTGGCCCGAGCCCTCCACCGGAGCGCCGCCAAGGTGGCGCAGATGGAGGCGACGTTGAAGACAACCGGCATCACCCGGTTCTGGTCCTGATCATGGAGGTGTACGAGCGGCGAGGTGAGCCACTCCCCCTCACGGAGGGAGTGCTGTACCTCGAGGAGGCACGGCAATACTTCGTCGCCCCCGAGGCTGGAGGCCCTGGCGACACCCGGGCGTCACTGGGTCCGCTCGCGCTCGAGTGGGACTCGGAGGAGCGCGCGTTCCGGCTTCCCATCGCGCAATGGGTGGGAGCCCAGGTGCTGCGCGTGGCCAGCAAGGGGGAGGAGTGGACCGCTGCCGTCCAGGTCGTGCCGCGCGCGGACAAGCTCTCCGAGCACGCCTGGGCGGTGCTGCTCTCGGACCTGGAGGCGTGGCTTCCAGCGCTCAGCGTGGGAGAGCAGCCGGGCCTCCAGGGAGCGGTCGTCACGGGTGGCTCCCGGGTATCGCACCTCGTGGAAGCAGTGCTCCCGCTCGTACCTGCCTTGATGAAGGCAGTCCGCGAAATCATCTCCGCCCCCCGCCAGCGGACCAGTCGCAGCGAGACCGTTCTCCCGGCGAATCGGGTGCGGCGGGTGGAGAGGAGCACGCTGGGATGGCTCGAGCGGCACCCGGAGGCCGCGCGGGCGCTGAGCGCTCGGTGGGACACGGAGGCGGACGCGAGACGCCCACCGCTCGTGCCCGCGGGGCTCGCGACCGAGACGCTCGACCATCCGGCGAACCGCTATGTGGCGTGGCTGGTGCGGTCCATTGCGCGGGACCTCGGCACCTACGCGGAAGTTCTACAGGGAACCACCCAGGGGGGCGCGGCGCCCGCGGGGACCGACGCTGGAGACTGGGTCCGGTGGTGCGCCGCACGCGCGGAGGCACTGCGCGAGGCCTCCGCGGTGCTCCAGGCCCTTGGACGACGCTCCTGGCTGGCGGCCCTGACGCCGTCTCCGCCCACCGAGGCGGCGATGGCGGTCGTGGTGGACGACCCCAGCTACGCTCGGCTCCACCGGCTGGGACGGCACTTCCGCTCGCCGCTGTTCCGGCTCGGCACGGTCCCCGACGCGCCGGGGGCGGCAACCCGCCCGTCTTACGAGCTCTACGAACTGTGGACGTTCCTGGCGCTCCGCGGACTGCTGGGAAGGCTGCTCCCGGAGTACCAGTGGACGTCCCAGGGACTCGAGCCGCTCGCCACCCTGGGCGAGCCCCTCGACGGAGCCTCGTTCGAGGGCACTGGCCCAGGGGGCACGCTGCGGCTCCTCTTCAACCCGACCTTCCGCGGGTACCTGTCACGGGGCAAGGCACCTCGCTTCAGCGTCTCGGGGGAAAGGAGACCAGACCTGGTGCTGCTCTGGAGTGAGGGAGAGCGGCGGCGCTGGGTGTGCCTCGATGCCAAGTACCGCGTCGCGAGGGACGGCCTCTCTGACGCCTTCGAATCGGCACACCTCTACCGGGACAGCCTGCGATGGCCCGAGTGGGGCGGTCGCTGCGAGGCGGCCGTGCTCCTGGCACCGGCGGAACTCCCCGCTTGTGCCCCCTGGTTCGAGCCAGGCTTTCTCGCGGAGCACCAGGTGGGCGTCTTCCGCCTCACGCCTGGAACCGAGCCAGGGCCACTGTCCGAGTGGTTGGCCAGACTGCTCGAACGGTGACCCTACCCGTTCGCCGCGCATGGGGGCGCCTCGCGCCGGGGGCAGATGAACCGCGGGCTCAGATGCGGCAGACGCCTTCCACGCAGCGCTCGCCCGAGGGGCAGTCGCAGTTGACGGAGCACGTCTTGCCGCTGCTCGGGGTGGACGAGGGCATGCAGTAGCCAACCTTGCACACGGAGCCGCTGGGGCACGCGGTGCTGGAGGTGCAGGGCGAGCGGCAGGCACCGTCCACGCAGTCTGAGCCGGTGGCGCACTGAGCCGCGCTGGTGCACGCGGGGGACGGGCGCGGACGGCACAGGCCACTCGCGCACGTCTCCGTGGAGGCGCACTGCGAGTCGTAGGAGCAGCCACTGAGGCAGGCGCCGTTGATGCAGTAGCTGCCCGAGGCACAGTCCGTGTTGCGCACGCAGTTGCCCGGCGTGCCCGCGTCCCCGGGAGGAGGCGTCGGGCAGGAGGTTCCGCCATCGGCCGGAGGAGGCCGGGTACCGCCGTCACCCGTCCTCGAGCGGCAGTAGTAACCATCACACCATCCACCCCGGCCGCAGTCCGAGTCACGCGAGCACGCGTGGTTGCACACGCCATTGACGCAGGTGTCTCCGGAAGCGCAGTCCCGCGAGCTGGTGCAGGACTTGGAATCCAACGGAGTGTCCTCACACATCCCGCGCATGCAGTACTGGCTGGCGTGGCAATCCGAGTCGTCGGCACAGGAGTGGTGCTCGTCCCCGCACCATTCTCCGTGCTCACCGTGGTAGTCCGTGATGATGCATCCGGAGGCAAGGCCCACGATGAGCGCGAGCAGGGGGGGCACAAGGGAAGCGCTGCGGGGGAGAACGTTCGGCATGGAGCACTCCGTGAGGGCGGTGCTTCCCAACATGGGCAAAGATTTTCCCGGCACCATGGGCGGCCGGAGCCTGCGACGCCTTCTGGACGTCTGGAGATGCGGCTCTGTCGTTCAGCCGTACTTCCGTCACCCCCTCGTCCAGGGTCCCCAAGTAGGAAGGTTCGCGCGCTGCTGTAGAAGCGGTGCAGGTCAGATCGCCTGTGATAACTTCGCGCGCTCCTCGGCGCGGAGGTGCTCGTGCGACGTCCTGTTCATCTGTGCTCGGTTGCTCTGGTCGTACTCTCGGTGCTCGGTGGGGTCAGCGGCTGTCGCGATGACTCGACAACCCAGCCTCCTGACCCTCAACCACCGGGGTCCAGCGGCCCGAAGCTGCCGGGGCTCGAAGGATCGGTGGACATCGTCGTGGACGATCGCGCGGTGCCGCACATCTACGCGTCGTCCCTGCACGACGCGGCGCTGGTGCAGGGCTACCTGATGGCGCGCGACAGATACCCGCAGATGGAGATCCTCAAGCGCAACGTGACCGGGCAGCTCGCCGAGCTCATCGGCACGCCGTCCGCGTCAGCCTTGGCGGGGGACGTCTCCGCGCGGGTGATTGGCTTCAAGCGGGTGGCGGACCGGATCTACCCGGCGCTGAGCGCGGACTCGCCGGCGAAGATCGCGCTGGATGCGTTCGCCGCGGGCGTGAACGTGTACATCGCGGAGGTGCGCAGCGGCACGTCGAAGCTGCCCCCGGGCGCGGAGCTGCTCGGGCCGATGGTGAGCAACCCCGCGGCCTTCAAGGACTGGACGCCGCAGGACTCGTTGGCGATTGGCCGGTACCTGTCGTACTCGCTGTCGTATTCGGCCGAGGACGACACGGGACTGACCCAGGCGCGGATGGCGGTCGCTGCCGCCTTCCCCACGGGCAACCCCCGCGCGGGGCTCTTCCGGGACTTCTGGGCGTTCGCGCCGGCACGTGACGTGTTCACTCGGGACGGGCTCTCCCTGGCGGGAGAGGGGGCGGACGCGGCGAAGAGCCGGGCAGCCCGGAAGCTCTCGAGCGAGTCCGTGCTCCCGAACGGCGAGGTGCTCGCGAATGCGCAGGGGTTCTTCGACGCGGCGAGGCGGCTGCGCGAGGTGATGGGTGACGAGAGCCGTGGGTCGAACAACTGGGTGGTGTCGGGGTCGAAGACGGCCTCGGGAGCGCCGCTGCTGGCGAACGATCCGCACCTGCAGCTGCCGAGCCCGCCGCTCTTCTGGTACTCGCACCTGAACACGAAGCGGGCGGGCGGGAAGCTGGACGTGGAGGGAATCTCCCTCGTCGGCGTGCCCGGCATCATCCTGGGCTTCAACGACCGCATCGCCTGGGGCAGCACGACGGCGAACCACGACGTGACGGACGTGTACTCGGAGGCGCTCACTCCGGGGGCGAACGGCGGGCCGGATACGGTGCTCTTCAAGGGGAAGCAGGTGCCGATCGAGATCATCACGGAGACGATCAAGGTCGCGGGGCGGGAGGACGTGGTGCTGAAGCTGGAGCACGTTCCGCACCACGGCATCATCATCCCGACGATCCAGAACGGCGCGGTGGTGCCGCGCACCGAGAACAGGGCGCTGTCGGTGCGGTGGACGGGCGACGAGGTGTCCAACGAGATTGCCGCGTTCCTGGGGTTGAACGCGGCGGCGAACGCGGCCGAGGCACGGGAGGCGCTCGAGAACTTCAAGGTCGGAGCGCAGAGCTTCGTGGTCGCCACGCACACGGGAGACATCTTCTGGTCCACGCAGTCGCGGCTGCCGGTGCGGGATGCCCGGGCGCTGACGTATGACCCGGTGACGCAGACGGGGCTGTCACCCGCCATGGTGCTGCCGGGTGATGGGAGCTGTGAGTGGGTTGGGGAGCTGGAGACGCAGTTCCTCCCGCAGGACACGAACCCGTCCAAGGGCTTCATCGCGACGGCCAACAACGATCTCGTGGGCACGACGAAGGACGGCAACCCGTTCAACGACGCGCACTACATCGGGTTCAAGTACGACGTCGGGCACCGGATCGCTCGCATCACCGAGCGGCTCCAGACGCTCGTGAGCAAGGGCGGCGTGACGCCGGAGGACATGATGGCGCTCCAGGGCGACCACCGCTCGCCGCTGGGAGCGCTGCTGGCGCCGAAGTTCGTGGAGGTGGCGAAGCGGGTGCAGGAGGAGCGGTCCACGCCCGGCACCCACCCCGAGCTGGCGGACCTGGTGCAGCGGTCCACCAGTGCGGACCTGGACGTGCTGCAGCAGGTGGCGAACCGGCTGGCCGCATGGACGTATGAGACGCCGCCGGGCGTGAATATCGGGGACGGCGAGCCCTCTGAGGCGGAGATCTCGGACTCCGTCGCGACCTCGATCTTCAACGCCTCCGTGCCGCGGCTGATCAAGCTCGCGTTCGATGACGAGATCAGTGCCATCCGCCTGCGTCCGGCCAGCGGCTTCATGGCCAAGGTGCTTCAGTTGGCCATCCTGAATCCGAGCAAGCTCGCGACGTACAGCACCGCTCAGGGCGACACGGTGCTGTGGGACGACCTCTCGACGACTGGCGTGGTCGAGACTCGGGACGAGCGGATCGCCGCGTCCATGATTCTCGGAGCCAACTACCTGCGCGACAAGCTGGGTGCGGATCAGACGCAGTGGCGGTGGGGCAAGCTGCACACGGTGAAGCTGGTCTCGCTGGTGCCGCCGGCGCCGGGCGAGAGCGCTGCCACGATCCCGGCGCCGGGTGACACCACCTTCCCGAACGGCTTCCCGCGGCCGGGAGACAACTTCGTCGTGGACGCGTCGCAGTTCGGGCTCTCGGACCCGGAGAAGTTCTCGTACGAGAACGGCCCCGTGCAGCGCCTGGTGGTGGAGATGACGCAAGAGGGGCCTCGGGCGTGGAACGCGCTGCCGGGCGGCCAGGTCTTCGACCCACGGAGCCCGCACCACGCGGACGAGATGGAGCACTGGCGCCGGAACAAGGCTCCTGCCCTCTACTTCACGGATGCGGAGGTGAACGCGCACCGGGCCTCGAGCATCTCGTATGCGCCAGCCGGCGACTGAGCCACCTGCGGCTCCGTGAGGCGTGTGCGATTGGATGCAGGCTCGCCCCTTCAGGCGGATTGCCCCATCGACGGGCTGACATGAGGTTGCGCCCCATCCCTACCGGAGGGGGCGCATATGGAACAGACCAGGAGAAGTGCCACGTGGCTCGCGTGTTGGGGTGCGGCCTTGCTCGGAACGCTGGCGCTCGCGTGTGGACCGGCGCCAGAGGACGAGCCGGACGTCGAGCACCTGTCACTCGAGGCCGGGACGGACGGCGTGCGGCTGCTGGGCTCGGAGGCTCGGTTCTCCTCTGGCGTCTCCAGCCCCTTCGACGTGAGCCGGCCCGTCCTGGAGGCGCAACGCACGGGTTCCCCCGGGCCCTCCGTGGCCTTCGACGGCAAGGTGTACCTGGTCGTCTGGAGGGACGAACGCACCGGCGGCGTCTTTGGCTCGCGCGTGAAGCCCAATGGTCACATCCTCGACCCGGCGGGCATCCCGCTCAACCTCACCACCGGCATCTCGGGAGGCCGCCCCCGCGTGGCGTATGACGGCACCCAGTTCGTGGTCGTCTGGGTGAGCTCGGATGGCATCTTCGGCGCCCACGTGGAGGGCGACGGAGACGTGCGCCGTCACTTCACCCTCAGCTTCAGCGACGAGGTGGGCGGGCCACCTGGTATCGCCTGTACGAAGAAGCTGTGCCTGGTGGTCTTCACCGTCTCCGGTGACGACGAGAACGTCGTCGCCGCCGCGCGCCTGGACTCCAGGGGCACGGTGCTCGACCGGCGGTCGCTCTCCCCCGGGTTCAATAACGCGTTCGATCCCGCCGTGGCGTGGGACGGAAGACAGTTCCTGGTCGTCTGGAGCGACGAGCGCGGCGGGGACGAGGGAGACATCTATGGGTCTCGGGTCCGGAAGGACGGCACGGTGTTGGACGGAAGGGGAGTGCCCCTCATCGAAGTGCCCGCTGGCCAGGTCAGCCCCGACGTGACCTGGACCGGGGAGCGTTTCCTCGTCGTCTGGGAGGACGGCCGTGACGGGGAGCCGGACATCTACGGCGCGCGGGTGCAGGGCGACCTGAGGGTGGTGGAGCCCACGGGCTTTCCCATCGCCACCCATCCTGGAGCCCAGTCCGCCCCGCGCCTGGCTCACGACGGCCGCGAATCGCTCGTCGCCTGGGGCGACACCCGCGACGAGGACTTCCTCATTCGTGGCGCCCGCGTGTCGGATGATGGGGAGGTGCTGGAGCCGGCGGGATTCTCCCTGCCGTCCTCCGGGGACTCCCCGAAAGTGAGCGCCCCGGCGGTGGCCTCGAACGGCCGCGACTACTTCGTCACCTTCAGCGCCCAGGCCGAGGACGCCGAGCCCTTCGGCGCGGGGAGCCACATCCTCGGAACCCGGGTGAAGCACGACACGACGATCCAGGACTCGCCGCCGCTCCTGTTCACCCGCTCGGCCACCGCGCAGGAGCTGGCCGCCTCCGCGTATGGCGATGGCCAGTATCTGGCCGTCTGGCGGGAGGCACGCGCCGGCGAGGAGGAGCGGCTGCTGGCCACTCGCGTGCGCACGGATGGCCGCCGCCTCGGCTCCCCCGTCACGCTGCCCACCGGGCTCAATCCCGGAACCATCTCGGTGGCCTTCAACGGAGCTACCTTCCTCGTGGTCTGGGATGAAGACGTCTCGCCGGATACCTTCGAACGAGACGTCCGGGGGGCCCGGGTGAGCAGTGCGGGCGTGCTGCTGGATGCCACCAGCCTGCCCATCGCCGCGCTGGAGGACACCCAGACCCATCCCTCGGTGGCCTCCTCCGGGGATGGGTTCCTGGTGGTGTGGGAGGACGGGCGGACCAGCGGCGAGTTCGGCAACGTCACCGACCTTTTCGGGACTCGCGTCAGCTCCGCCGGCGCGGTGTTGGACCCCGGCGGCTTCCTCATCGCGGGCACCCTCGCCACCGAGGAGACGCCCTCGGTCATCGACGCCGGTGGCCACTCCTTCATCTCCTGGGTGCACTTCGACTTCACGAAGTTCGACACGGAGACGAGCATCCGCGGCGCTCGCGTGACGGAGAGCGGCACGGTGCTCGACTCGCCGGGGCTCCTCATCGCTCCGGGTCCGGCCTCCTTCGCGCCGCCCGCGCTCTCCTTCGACGGGACGAACGTGCTGGTGGCCTGGGCGGAAGGTCCGTTCTCGGCCGGCTCGATGATCTCCGCGGCCCGCGTGAGCGGGAGTGGTGCCGTCCTGGACGCAGTGCCCATCACCGTCGCGATGGGGGAGACGTCCCGGACGCGGCCCACCGCCACGTTCGATGGCTCGAACCATTGGCTGGTATGGGAGGAGAACGGGCAGTCGATCCCCGAGAACGAGCCCGTGGACGTGCACGGCGCGCGCATCCGGCCCGACGGCTCGGTGCGCGACCCCGGTGGGCGGCCCATCGCCCGGCACGACGAGCCCGAGTACAACCCCCTCGTCGTCTCCGACAGGGCAGGGCGTACGGCGGTGTTCTACACGGAGTTCGTGACGGAAGAGGACGTGATGAACACCCGCGTCCAGGGGCGGAGGCTCACGGGCTCCGGTTCCTCGGTCCGCTGAGGCCCAGGGCAGCGGCCACCACCATGGGCTGCCATGCCGCCGGGCCCCCGCCCCACCTTTCGGGAGGCGGAGGCCCTCGCGTGGGCCTTGGCTCAGGCCTTCATGATGATCCAGTACTCAGTGCTGTCCGCCTGCGTTGTCAGGTAGCCGGCGTACTGCGTGTCCCGGACGAGCTTCTGCCCGCTGTACGAGAGGTTGGTCAGGTAGACCTTGTCGCCGTAGCGGATCTTCCCGTCTCCGCCCCCGTCGACGCGAGTGACCTTCCAGCCCTGCTTGTTGTCGTCGTAACCGTTGTCCCAGTAGTAGCAGTCGTGGCTGTCTCCGAAGGCGCCCAGGATGTTCTGGTTCCCCAGCCCGTCCTCGGTCGACTTCATCTTGACGGTCTGGCCGTTCGTCAGCTCGCCGACGCCGTTGAGCAGTTGCAGCTTCACCTGGCCGGTACTGCCCAGCCGCGGCCACTGGTACTTGGAGCGGTCGGCGGTGATGACGTAGCGGCCGTCCTGGCTGCACAGGTAGAAGCTGTCACCGAACCTGACCACGTCCGGGGGCGGCGGAGCCGGGACGCGCTCGATGATCCAGTACTCGCCTTGGCCCTCCGCCGTGGTGATGAAGCCCGCGTACTGCGTGTCCCGGACGAGCTTCTGCCCGCTGTACGAGAGGTTGGTCAGGTAGACCTTGTCGCCGTAGCGGATCTTCCCGTCTCCGCTCCCGTCGGCGCGCGTGACCTTCCAGCCCTGCTTGTTGTTGTCGTAGTCCCGGGTCCAGTAGTAGCAGTCGTGGCTGTCTCCGAAGGCGCCCAGGATGTTCTGGTCTCCCAACCCTTCCTCGGCCGACTTGAGCTGGAGGGTGCTTCCGTCCGTCACGTCGCCGATGCCGCCCACGACCTGGAGCTTGACCTGACCGGTGGAGCCCAGCCGGGGCCAGTGGTACTTCGCGTTCTCCGCGGTGATGACGTAGTCCCCCGTCTGGTGCCGCAACTGGATGGAGTCCTCGAACTTCACCACGTCCTGGCCGGGAGACTGCGCCGGAGGCGGCTCGATGATCCACGTGTCGCTGGCCCCCGAAGCGGTGCTGATCCACTGCCCGTCCTTGCACAACCGCTGTCCGAGGAACTTCTCGAAGTTGCTGCTGAGATAGACCTCATCGCCGTACCGGATGGGACCGGAGCTGCCATCGGCCCGGGTGACCTTCCAGTACTGCTGGCCGTAGTCCTTCGTGTCATCCGAGCAGTAGTAGTAGCAGTCGTGATCGTCGCTCCAGGCGCCCAGGAAGTTGGGAACGAGCCTCGTGTCCGGCAACACCTCGGAGGTGCGCAACTGCACGACGGCGCCGCTCTGCACCACGCCCTGGCCGAGCCGGAAGTCCAGGGCCACGCGCCCCACCTGGCCGAGCCGCGGGAAGTAGTAGAGCTTCCCGGAGTAGGCATTGGTGATGTACTCGCCATTCTTGTGCCGCATGCAGAAGGGGGCACCGAACTCCAGCGGTGTGCCGACAGCCGGAGGCGGCCGCGAGAAAATGTTGTCGGTGCGCGGCGTGCTCCGCGTCAGCACCTTCTCGAAGGTGGGCGCGTTGGCCACGCGCTCGCCGAGCCCCCACTGGCTCCGGTCGATGCCCTTCCACTCCAGGAGGGTGGCGATCACCGAGGTGTGATCGAACGGCATCTCCGTGGAGGAGCGCAGCAGCGTGCGCTCATCGATGAGGGGCGACACCAGGACGGTGGGAATGCGCACACCGAAGCGGTCGAACTGGAAGTCGTGCTGCAGCTCGAAGCTGGGCTTCCCCGAGCCCCAGGGCGGCCGGGCCGTCCACGGCGGCGCGACGTGGTCGTAGGTGCCGCCATGCTCGTCGAAGGTGATGACGAGCAGCGTCTGCTCCCAGGCGGCCTTGTTGCGGCTCAGGCTCAGGTAGATTTGCTTGAGGAGCGCCTCGCCATCGGTCACATCCCCGTTCGGGTGATAGTCATTGCCCCGGATCGGAATGCCGAGAAGATCGCCTCCCCACTTCGGCTCGATGTAGCTGAAGCCAGGCAGAATCCCCGCCTCCGCCATGGAGTAGAAACGGTCCATGGTCAGGAAGCGCGTGTCGACATTGGGGAGCTGCTCCAGGCGGGGGAAGATGCCGCGGGTGTACGGCTTGTTCCCAAAGGGAGGGAACGCGCCGTGGTAGAAGACCGCCCAGTCCTTGTAGCCGTTGCGCTCCAGCACGTGCCACACCGTGTCCGTGTCGTACCGGTCGTCGGCGAGCGGCGGCTTGTTGTCCACCCGGCCCAATGACGTTCCGGCCAGCGAGAAGGCCCGGTTGGCGTTGGTCATCGTCGGCACGGACGAGAACCAGTCATCCGAGACGGCGTAGCCCCTGGCCAGGCCGCTGAGCACCGGCGCGTCCACTGACCGGTACGCGTGCATGACCTGGCTGATCGTCTTCAGCTCGTTCTCCCCCAGATGGCTCCAGTGTGAGGCGTAGTTCTGGAGGAAGCCGAGCATCTTCGCTTCCGTGCCTTTTGGCGGGTTGGCCTTCGCGCCGAAGAGCTGCTCGTTGACGTTGGTGTAGTCCTCGTGGGGATTGGTGCCCGGACTGTTGGTGGCGCGCACGCCCGGCACGGGCGCCTGGCTGATCCAGAGCCGTCCATCCCTGCGCAGCTCGTTGGTGAGGGCCTGCGTGTCGGTGAAGGCCAGACCGTCGAACTTCTTGCCCCCGGGTGTCAGCTCGGGAATGTGCTTCGCGGGCTCGTCTCCCGGACGGTAGAGGTAGCCCAGCAGACTGTCGAACCCCCGGTTCTCCAGCATGATGACCACGACATGCTTGATCCGGTCCCTCATGGGATTGTTTCCCAGCACGGTGTCGCTCCAGATGGAAGTAAAGGGCCGCCTGGCGGCCCGTGCTCACCCCAGAGCAAGGGCGGTGCCACGAGCGGCGCTCGTCCTTTCCATCGGTTGCGACCCGCCGGCCGCGGCTCCCGGCGTTCCGCGGGAACGCAACCGCGTCCGGCGCCAACGCGCCCGCTACTCCTCCGAGGCGAGCAAGTCCGCGAAGGGCGCGCCCCCCTCGCCCAGGGCCTTGAGCAACGCGTCCACCTTCTCCACCTCGCGCTTGAGGGCCTTGTGGTGGTTGCGGTTGCGCACCAGGCTCTCCCGGCCAAGCGCGCGGAAGGCCTCGTCCCGGCCGAGCTGACGCACCGCGAGGCCCAGCACGAAGCCCCGGAAGGCATCCGCCAGGTCCAGGTCCAACGAGCCCCCGCGCCGCTGCGCCTCCTGCACGAAGGCCAGGGCCGCCACCCGCAGTGCCTCCGGCAGGGGCCTGCCTCCGGGCGCGCCCTCATAGGAGAGCGCCTGGGCCACGTGCCGCTCCTCCATCACCACCTCGCCCGAGCCGCCGTGGCCCACCATCGCCAGCGTGTAGGCCCGCCGGACGATGTTGTCGAGCTGCCGCAAGTTCCCCGGCCAGGAGCTCCCCGACAGCAACCGCTCCGCCCCTTCCGTCAGCCGCGCCAGGCCCGAGGGCACGCGCTCGCGGTGCCGCCGGCCCACCATGTAGCGCGCCCAGAGGGGAATCTCGTCCCGGCGCTCGTCCAGCGGCGGCATGCGGATGGGCAGCACGTTGACGCGGTAGTAGAGGTCCTCCCGGAAGCGGCCCGCCCTCACCGCGCCCAGCAGCTCCGCGTTGGTGCCGATGATGAAGCGCACGTCCGCGCGCTTCTCGCCCGTGCCCTCTCCCAACGGCCGGTAGCTCCGCTCCTCCAGCAGGTGCAGCAGTCCCGCCTGGGCCTTGAGCGACAGCTTGTCGATCTCATCGATGAAGAGCGTGCCCCCCTCCGCACGCGCCACGCTGCCCACGTTGTCCCGCATCGCCCCCGTGAAGGCCCCCTTCTTCCATCCGAAGAGCTCGGCCATCTGCAGCTCCTCGGGCACGGTCACCAGGTCCAACACCTCGAAGGCGCCACGGCGGCGCTCGGAGCGCTCGTGGCACCAGCGTGCCAGCCGCGACTTGCCCGCGCCCGTGGCCCCACTCACGAGCAGCGTCTCCTCCTGCTGTGCGAAGACGCGCAGGATGGGCAGCAGCCCCGCCATCGTGGCCCCCACCACCGGGAGGAACTCGTCCACCTCCGCGGCCGCCACCGGACGCGAGGGCAGTGCCAACAAGTAGGGCGCCGCCACATCCGTGAAGAGCTGGAGCGCCTCGCCCCGCTCACGCCAGACGAACTCCCGTCCCACTGCCGCCGGGCAGTCCGCCTCCAGGGAGATCATCCCCTCCACCTCGCCGCCCGGGGCGCGCAGCGGCAGCACGCAGACGTGGGAGGCCTGCCGGCCCAGGAAGCGCTGGCGGCTGTCGTTGCTACTGAAACCTCCTCCCTCGGAGAGCGCCACGTCCCCTTCCACCTCCGCGCCCTCGGCGTGCGGCTCCAGCGTGCCCAGGTTGACGTCGATGGACACGGCACAGCGGTAGCGAACCACGGAGCGCCACGCGGTCGCCGACGTCAGCAGCGCCGCGCCCTCCTCGGGTACGGCCGGCTGTGCCCGCTCGGCCCCGCGCTCGAGCGATACCAGGCGCCGGTAGGCATCCCCGGGCCGCAGGTGCACCATGCCCCGCAGGACCCGGGCCCGGCCCGCGTAGAGGCTGGAGGACACCGCCTCCTCCGCCACTTCCAACATCCGCCGCAAGGTGAGGGTCGCGGCCGCCTCGAAGTGCTCTACTCCCCTCAATCCCGTCACCAGCGCGGACAAGCTCTCGTGCATTGCGTCTCTCCCGATGCGCACCTCGAGTGTAGCGCACCCCGTCAGAGGCCCGGCGTCCCCGGATGACGCCGCCTGCGTCCCCACCGGACGCACATCCCCGGTGGCTTTATGATTCACCCCCATGATGCAGCAGGTGCACACGCCCGCGTCCCAGACACATCCCGAGAGCATCGGCCCCTACCGCCTCCTCGGCGTGCTCGGGCAGGGAGGCATGGGCGTGGTGTACCGGGGCGAGCACCGCGACACCGGCGAGGCCGTGGCCCTCAAGACGGTGCGCGTGGCCTCGGAAGCCGTGCTGGCCAGCATCCGGCGGGAGATTCATGCGCTGCGCAGGCTGCACCACCCGGGCGTGGTGCGCATCGTCGCCGAGGGCGTGTGGGACGGGCTGCCCTGGTACGCCATGGAGTTGCTGAGCGGTCAGACGCTGCGCGGCTTCATCGACGCGCGGCCGCCGCTCGCGGCCACGCTCACCCAACTGCGCCGGCTGTGCACACCCCTGGCCTTTCTGCATGGCAACGGGCTCGTCCACCGGGACCTGAAGCCAGAGAACGTCTTCATCCGCCCGGACGGCAGGCCGGTGCTGGTGGACTTCGGCATCGCGGCTCAGTCTGGCGGCGCTCGAGAAGTCTTGCAGGTGGGAGGCAGCGTCGTGGGCAGCGAGGCGTACATGGCTCCCGAGCAGATCCGCGGGGACTTCGTGGACGCCCGGACGGACCTCTACGCGCTCGGGTGCATCCTCTACGAGGCCGTGACAGGACAGCCCCCTTTCGTCGCGAGCCGGAGCGCGGGCGGCGTGCTTCATCAACATCTGCGCCGGCAGCCCCTCCCGCCCTCGCGAGCCGTGGAAGGAGTGCCCCCGGAGCTGGACGCGCTCGTGTCGCGGCTGCTCGCGAAGCGGCCCCAGGAGAGACTGGGCTACGCCGAGGACGTGGCGGCGGCCCTCACCGCGCTCGGGGCCGGAGCGGATGAGCCCGGCACGCTCCGTCCCGCGCCCTACCTCTACCGGCCGGACTTCTCCGGACGCGGGGAGGTGCTGGGACGATTCGCCCGGGCGCTGGAGGAAGCCACCCAGGGACGCGGCGGGTGCGTCTTCATCGGAGGAGAGAGCGGCGTGGGCAAGACGCGCCTGGCCATGGAACTGGCCACCGAGGCCACGTACCGCCGGCTCGCGGTGGTGACGGGCGAGTGCGTCCCGCTGGGCGTGGGCGGTGGCTCGGAGGTGCGTGCGGCCCCGCTCCACCCCTTCCGCTCCCTGCTGCTCGCCGTGGCGGACCGGTGCCGCGAGCACGGCGCCGGGGAGACGGAGCGGCTGCTGGGCCCTCGGGGCAAGGTGCTCGCGGCGTACGAGCCCACCCTGGCACAGCTCCCCGGACAGGAGGACACGCAACCCGAGCCCGTCTCGCTCCCGCCCCAGCAGGCGCGAGCCCGTGTCCTCACCAGCCTGCGCGACACCCTGCTCGCCCTCGCCCGGGCGCAACCGCTGCTGCTCGTCCTGGATGATCTGCAGTGGGCCGACGAACTGTCGCTGAGCTTCCTCCAGGAGCTGACGCCGGAGCACCTGGGGACACACGGGGTGCTCGTCGTGGGCACCTACCGGTTGGACGAAGCGGGCGACACATTGAGGCGCCTCGTCCAGGCCCCCGGAGCAATGGGCCTCGAGCTGGAGCGGCTGGATGCCGCCAGCATCCGGGACATGGTGCGCGGAATGCTCGCCCTGCGTGAGGCACCCGCTGCCTTCCTCGACACGCTCGTCACTCACGCCAGCGGCAATCCCTTCTTCATCGCCGAGTACCTGCGCGCGGCCATCGGCGAGGGACTGCTCTCCCGCGCCACCACGGGCGAGTGGCGGCTGGAAGTGCCCGGGGAACGAGCGGGAGCCCTGGTACTCCCCCTGCCTCGCTCCATCGCCGAGCTCATCGAGCGGAGGCTGGCGGAGCTCGGGGAGGACGGGGGCGCGCTGGTGCAGCTCGCCGCGGTGCTGGGCCGTGAGTTCGACGGCGAGCTGCTATCGGGTGCCGCCGCCCTGGGGGACGAGGCGACGCTGGAGGCGCTCGAGGAGTTGCGCCTGCGCCAGGTGCTGGAAGAGGCCGGAGAGGGGCGGCTGCGCTTCGTCCACGACAAGCTGCGCGAGGTGGCCTACGGGAGGATTCCCGCCGATCGGCGCGGTGCCCTGCACCACCGGGCCGCCGAGGCCGTGGAGCACCGCCACGCCTCCGAGCTTCCGCGCCACGCGGCCACGCTCGCCCACCACTGGTCCCAGGCCGGCATCCACGGCCGCGCCAGCCGCTTCTTCGCGCTCGCCGGAGACCAGGCCCGCACCGCTTACGCCAATAACGAGGCCATCGCCTTCTACGAGGCCGCGCTCCGTCACGCCGCGTTCCAGCGGGACGCGGGTGCGTTCTCCCAGGACGCGGAGTCACTGGCGCTGGAGCGGGTATACGAGAGCCTCGGTGACGTGCGTGCCCTCACCGGACGGCAGGCCGAAGCCCGCGAGGCCTATACGCAAGCCCTGGCACGGCTCTCGCAGCACGAACGCGTGCGCCGGGCGAGCATCCACCGCCGCGCGGGCAAGTCATGGGAGACGCATCACCAGCACGAGGAAGCCCTGCGCGCCTACGCGGCCGCGGAGACGGCGTTGAATGCCAGCCCGGGCGAGCTTCCCGAGGACGTGTGGCAGGAGTGGTTTCAAATCCAGAACGAGCGCATCACCACGTACTACTGGCAGGCGCGAGTCCAGGAGATGACGGAGCTGGTGGAGCGGGTGCGCCCCATCGTCGAGGCGCGCGGCGCCCCCCTGCAGCGGGCGCGCTTCTTCCAATCGCTCGTCCAGATGCGCTGCCGGACCGAGCGTTACCGGGTGTCCGGCGAGACGGTGGCGTACGCCCGCGCGCTCGTCCGGGCCAGCCAGGAGTCGAAGGTGGCCAGCGAGCTCTCCATGACGCGCTTCGTGATGGCCACGACGCTGCTGTTCCACGACGAGTGGGCGGAGTCCGAGGCGCTGATACACGACGCGCTGACCGAGGCCGAACGCGTGGGAGACGTGACATTGCAGTCGCGCTGCCTGACGTACCTGACGGTTCTCCAGCGAAGGCAGGGCAGGGTGGAGGAGACACGGCGCCAGGCCTCGCGCGGCCTCGAGGTCGCCACGGCGGCGAACATGGCGGACTACGTCGGCGCGGCCCACGCCAACCTGGGCTGGGTGGCCTGGCGCGAGGGCCTCTCCGCCGAGGCCGAACACCGTGCACGGACCGCGCTGCGGTGCTGGCAACCGCTCTCGCTCGTCTATCCCTTCCAGTGGCTGGCGCACTGGCCGTTGATGGCGGTCGAGCTGGCACGGCACCGGCTCACCGAGGCCCTCGGTCACGTGCGGGCCCTGCTCGACCCCACCCAACAGCGGATGCCGGATGAGCTGACCGGCCCGCTCGAGCACGCGCCCGACTGGGAGCGGACGCCACCCGAGCATGTGCGGCTCCACCTGGCCCCGGTGCTCGAAGCGGCACACCGGCTCGGATATCTCTAGGGCCCCACCCACTTCCCTTCACCCCCTCCCGCGCACCTCGCGAAGCCCCCAGGAACCTCGACCATGCCCAGCCGCGCCCGCCCCAATACCGCCTTCTACATCAGCCCCGTCAAGACCTCCGAACACAAGGGCGGCCTCGCGTTCAAGGCGACCCTTGTCGAGGGCTTCAGCAGCCGCTTCACCGCGCACGCCATCGATCCCAGAAGCGGGCAGCCCAAGGACATCACCAGGTCCGTGAAGTGGGAATCCGTCTCCTTGCCGGGCAGCGGAGGCAGCTTCGAAACGGAGTGGAAGAAGCAGGAGCTCCATCTGAAGGGACTCACCAAGGGCAACGCACTGCTCCAAGCCACGTACCGGAAACGCTCGCTCCAGATCAAAATCGAAATCCTCGAGTCGGACATGCTCGTCTACGCGCCAGACGGATTCGTCTATCAGATCCCCACCGAAGTCTGGACCGGAGCGGCGGAGACCAACCCGAAGGAGCACCACCCCGACAAGGTGGTTCGCTACCACCCGGACAAGCTGCCCCTCCACGTCCGGAACATGCTGGAAAACGAAGTGACGCTGGCCAATGTCCCGAGCGGCATCACGGGACCTCTCCCGGCCGTGGACTCCACCGAGCCGAGCGACAACATCACCTGCTTCCTCCTCAACCTCAACAGCATCGCGCTGAGCTACTCGCCGAAAACGCCGCCACTGCCCCTGGTCCCCCTCGTCCCCCCCAAGGAACCGCCAGGCCCGAAGCCCGCCGCGAAGACGAAGCCGCCGCCCACCCGCCGCAAGCGCTGATGACGCCCCACGCGCCCAAACACTTCCGTGCTGGCACGCACCGGCTCGTGCCACCAGAGGAGACCGTCCAGCGGATCCGCCGGCTCATGCCCATCATGGGTATCACCCGCATCGCCAACGTCACCGGGCTGGACACGCTGGGCCTCCCGGTGGTGATGGTGTACCGCCCCAACTCGCGCTCACTGGCCGTGTCGCCCGGCAAGGGGATGGACCTGGCCTCGGCGAAGGCCTCCGGGTTGATGGAGTCCGTGGAGGGCTACCACGCGGAGAACGTCCACCTGCCGCTCAAGCTGGCCAGCCACGCCGAGCTGCGCTTCAGCCATCCGCTCGTGGATGTCACCGGCCTGCCGCGGCTGTCGGCCAGCATCTTCCACGAGCGGCTGCGTCTGCTCTGGGTGGAGGGCGCGGAGTTGATGGAGCGCCGGCCGGCCTGGGTGCCGTTTGATCTGGTCCACACCTGCTTCACCCTGCCCTTGCCCACGGGGAGCGGTGCGTTCCTGATGAGCTCCAATGGGCTGGCCTCCGGCAACCACGTGCTGGAAGCGACGAGCCATGCCCTGTGCGAAGTGGTGGAGCGGGACGCGACCACACTCTGGAACCTGCGAGCCGCGCGGGCGCGGCGGCGGACGCGGCTGGACCTGGGGACGGTGGACGACGCGGCCTGCCGCGAGATGCTCGCGCGCTACGAGCGTGCGGGCGTCGAGGCAGCGGTCTGGGAGACAACGACGGACGTGGGCATCCCCGCCTTCCTGTGCCGCATCGCCGAGCGGACGCCGGACCCGCTGCGGCCCCTGCCGGTGACCCAGGGCATGGGGTGCCACCCATCGCGGCGGGTCGCCCTGCTGCGAGCACTCACCGAGGCAGCGCAAAGCCGGCTGACCCTCATCTCCGGAGCGCGGGACGACGCGAGCCGCCAGCGCTACGAGGGCATCCGGGACCTGGACCGTACGGTGCGCGCCCTGGAGCACATGCGCTCCGAGCCGCCGGTGCGCTGCTTCCAGGACGTGCCCACCTTCGAGGGGGACTCCTTCGACGAGGACCTGGCGTGGGAACTGGAGCGGCTGCGCGCGGCGGGCCTGCGGCAGGTGGTCGTGGTGGAGCTCACGAAGCGGGAGCTGGGCATCCCCGTGGTGAGGGTGATCATCCCCGGGCTCGAGCCCCTGCATGACATCCCCGGCTACACGCCCGGAGCGAGGGCCCGGCGCGTCCTCCAGGAGGCACGGGACGAATGAGTGGCCCCCTCTACATCTTCACCGGACCCACGCTGCCGGCGGAGGAAGGCCGGGCCGAGCTGGACGCCATCTTCCTGCCGCCCGCGGCACAAGGGGACGTGTACCGGGCCACGCTGGAGCGGCCGGTGGCCATCGGCATCATCGATGGCTACTTCGAACGCGTGCCCTCCGTCTGGCACAAGGAAATCCTGTGGGCCATGTCCGAGGGCATCCACGTCTTCGGCTGCGCCAGCATGGGGGCCCTGCGAGCGGCGGAGCTCGCCGCGTTCGGCATGGAGGGAGTGGGCTCCATCTTCGAGTCCTTCCAGAGTGGCGAGCTCGAGGACGACGACGAGGTGGCCGTGGCGCATGGTTCCGCCGAGGACGGCTACCGGCTGCTGTCCGAGGCCATGGTGAACATCCGCGCCACGCTGGCGGCGGCGGAATCCTCGGGGGTGGTGGGAGCGAAGACGCGCGCCGCACTGGAGCGTGTGGCCAAGGAGCTCTTCTACATGGAGCGGGCGTGGCCGGCGGTGCTGACGCGGGCCGCCCGCGAAGGACTCCCCGCCCGGGAGCTGGAGGCCCTGCGCGCGTGGCTGCCCACGGGCCGGGTGGACCAGAAGCGCCGGGACGCCCTGCGCATGCTGCGCACCCTGCGGACCCGGCTCGCCGAAGGGCTCGCGCCGAAGCAGGTCCGCTACCACTTCGAGCACACCGATGCCTGGGAGGAGGTCCGGCGGCGCGCGAGCCGGCTACCGCTCGGGGGTGACGAGGGGGACGAGGTGGTGCCGGAGGCCCTGCTCGACGAGCTACGGCTGAGAGGTGGCTTCACCGGAGCCCACCGGGCGGCGCTCGCCCGCGCGCTGGCGGTGGAGCAGGCCTCGCGCCTGGGGAGGACCGCCGACGAAGTGGAGCTCCAGCGGACCGCCGAGGTCTTCCGTGTCGAGCGCGGGCTGTTCTCCGCCGAGGACTTCGAGCGTTGGCGGCAGACGCAGCGGGTCGAGAACCTGGAGCGCTTCCTCGAGGACGAGTCACAGGTGCGTTGGGTGGAGACGCTCTTCGCCACGGACGCGCTGCGCCACCTGCCGGACCACCTGCGGGCCACGGGCGAATACGGTGCCTTGTGGGAGCGGGCCCGGAACAAGGAGCGGGTGCTCGCGGCCAGAGGGCTGGAGCGGCCGATGCTCGCCGACGCGGGGATGACGGAAGCGGAGCTGTGGCGGTGGTTCTTCGAGCAACAGCTCGGACGGCCCGTGCCCGCGAACCTGGAGCAGTACGCGCGAGACAGCGGATTCACCGGCGTGGACGCGCTGCGCCGGGCCGTGCTGAGCGAGAGGCTTGCTGTCCCACCAGGGACTTGAAAGGCCATGCCGAATCGCCGGTGGGGATGAACCGCCTGCTGCATTGCGTGCCTGGCGTGCGTCCTACTCGATGGCGCGGTAGACGCCGCCGGTGGCCTTGGCCAGTTGCAGCATCAGCTCGCGCGATCTGGGCTTGTTGTCACTGTTGAAGCTGCCCATCAGGAAGGCAACGGTGTTCACCACCACCTTCCGCCGGGCATTCCAGGCGGCCACGTCCTCGAGGATCTTCGCGGGGGCCTTCTTCTTTCCGTCCGTCGGCATGCCGTCGGTGAGGAAGTAGACGGCGTCCACCTCGGAGTCGGCGAAGGCCTTCTCCAGAGCGCCGTGGATGTTGGTGCCACCCCCCTGCTGAAGCGCGCCCACGTACTGCACCGCCTCCTGCACCGACCGAGGCGTGGCCGGGACGAGGCGAGGCTTCCACGTCTGCACGCGCGTGGAGAAGACGACGAGGTTGAACTTCGCGTCCTCCGGGAGCTGCTCCTTCAGCACGGACTGCAGCTCGCGCTGCACGAACTGGAGCCGGGTGAGCGACTCGCCCCGGTTGGTGGTGAAACGCGCCTCCATGCTGCCGGAGACGTCCACCACGAAGATGGCGCGCTTGCTGCGGATGGTGCCGTACACCGGGCTGCGTGGCTTGATGGTCTCCAGGATCTGGCGCGCCTCCTCCTTGTGGGCCCCGAAGGTGAACTCGTCGAGGATGATGAACTTGTTCTCCGCATCGGTGATGGCGTCCTTGAGCACGCGCAGCACCTTCAGCTTGTCATCGTTGAAGGAGTACGTTCCCAGCACCTCGCGCACCTCGCGCGACGTCATGCCGAGGATGTGCTCGTCCATCATCTTCACCGCCTGCACCATGTCGTCGCTGAAGGTGAGGCCCGGGACGAGTTGCTGGAGCTGCGCGGACGTGAAGCCCTCGGGGCGGCTGGAGATGGCCGCCTGGAGCACGCTCATCTTGCCGTCGGTGAAGTCCTCCTTCTGGAGCGCCGCGGCGAGCGCGCGGACGTCCGCGTCCGGCCAGGCGCCCACCTGGTTCACCAGCAGTGGCGTCATCTCGCCCGTGCTGCTGCCCCGGGTTGCCGCGCTGACGCGGGTGGACTCGCTGCCGGTGTCCGCTGGCGCGGCACTGGGGGCAGCGGGCGCGGCCTTCTGGATGTGGGCGAGGAGCGCCTGGGCCTTCTTCTTTTCGTCGTCGAAGCCGAAGAGGGTGACGAGCTTGCGCTTGTTCTCCGGATCCTCGATGCGGTCCTTGAGCGTCGAGAGCGCCTCGAGCTTGTCATCGCCGAAGGAGAACTGCTCGACCAGGTGCGCCACTTGCGCACAGGTGAAGGTGTTGGTGGAGGCCGCGGTCTTCAGGAGGGTGAGCTTCGCGTCGGAGAGGTGCTCGTCGTCCACGCGAGCCTCGAGCTGCTGAAAGAGCGCACCGTCCATCGCCCGAGCCGGCGCGGGCAGCAACGCGGCGAGCGCGAGCCAGATGACCAGACAACTGGAAGGGTTCATGTCTGGAATGGTGAAGGAAGCCGGGGGGCGCGGCAATGCCCCGCGCCGCGGCTCCTCCACCCCAAGGGGAGCCCTCCCGGAAATGAAGAAGGCCCGGCGCGCTCTCCACCGGGCCCCTCCCTTCATTCTCTCGCGTGCCTCATGCCACTCAGGCCTTGGCGTCGGCGAGGATCACATCGCTGGCCTTCTCCGCGATCATGTAGATGGGCGTGACGATGAAGAAGCCGGGGATGCGCGGGAACACCGAGGCATCCACGATGCGCAACCCCTGGGTGCCGTAGACGCGGAAGCTGCTGTCCACGACGGCATTCGAGTTGCTCGGCGGCCCCATCGGGTTCGAGCACGAGGCGTGGTGGCCCCAGGCGTTGTCCTTGACGAACTGGGAGACCTGCTCGTTCGTCTGCACTTCCGGCCCGGGGATGAGCTCCTGCTTGATGGAGCTGTTCCTCCTGGAGATCTCCCGGACGAACTGCACCCCCTCGACGACCGACTGCAGGTCGGTGCCCTGCAGGTCGTTGCCCTCGTCGAAGTAGTGGAAGGTGATCTCCGGCCGCTCGCGCGGGTCGGCCGACTTGAGCCGCACCGTGCCGGCGCTGTTGTTCGTGTGCGCCTTGAGGATCGCCCAGGTGAGGTAGTTTTTCGTCCGCTCGATGTCCTGTGAGTACCCGCGGTAGTACCCGTGGAAGTTCCCCGGGAGGGCGAAGATGAAGAGGTCGGGGTCGCTCCGCTCGGGCGCCGACTTCTTGATGACGGCGAGCACGGAGCCATTCGTCGTGTAGACGCCCTCTCCCTTCAGCCACTGCTGGTAGGCGGGATCTCCCTGCTCGTTCGGCAGGGGCGGTTTGAAGGTGGCGCCATCGAGCACCTTCCAGTCGCGCTTCATCTCCGCGACCACGCCGACCTCGTAGCGGTCCTGCAGGTTCGAGCCGACACCCGGACGGTCCACCAGGCAGGGGATGCCGAGCTGCTCGAGGTGTGCCTTCGGCCCGATTCCGGAGAGCATCAGCAGCTGCGGCGAGTTGAACGCCCCGCCACAGAGGATGACCTCGCGCGAGCAGTAGTACTGCTTGACGCTGTAGTCCAGCCCCTCCTTGATCTGGTCCTGGGCATTCGGGTCGGCCTTGTAGAGGTGCTGGCCCTCCCAGCACTCGACCCCGATGGCGCGCATGTCCTTGTCGAAGAGGATCTTCGTCGCCAGGTTGCTGCCCTTGACGACGAGCCGCTCCGGATAGGCGTTGCGGACCGAGTTGATCAGCTCACGCGTCGAGATGCGGCGGCCCTCGCGCGTCGCGAGCGGGGCGAAGCAGAGCCCCTGGAACTGCGGGGTGCGCCAGTCGTTCGGATCCTGCGGTGCGAGATCCGCCCCCAGCGAGGTGCCGACGTGATCGGCCAGGACGCCCTTGATGGAGCTGAGGACGGTCTCCAGGAGCTCCGGGTCGCCGAACGCGAGCTTGATGTCCGGACCGGTCGTGTTGAGCCAGCCATCGAAGCCGTGGCGCGTCGGGTTCGCCGCCCCCGCTTTCGGCTTGGTGACGTACCCGCAGCGCTCGAGCCGCTCGAAGTAGCTCCGCATCTTGTCCGAGGCCCACGAGGAGTCACCGGTGAGCTCGGCGATGTAATCCCAGTCACTGTTGTGACCGTAGGTCGTGATCATCGCGTTGTGCGCGGTGCAGCCGCCGAGCGTGCCGGCTCGCGGGTAGAAGACGCCGTTCTCCTTCGGGTCGAACTTCCCGTCGCGCTTCGACTGCTCGTCGCTCGCGTAATGCCGCACGAAGAAGTCCCACGACATGTCGCTTTCTTCGCTCGCGAACGGATGGAAGCAGGGCACCGAGTAGTTGGCGGACTCGGGCTGCTGGCCAGCCTCGATGAGGCAGACGGTGTAACCCGCCTTCGCGAGATTCGCGGCCACCGGACCGCCACCCGCTCCGGAGCCGATGACGATGTAATCGTATTGCGTGTTGGGTGTTGACATGGTGATCTGCGCTCTCTTTCGATTACAGCGTCTTGAGGTACTCGATCAGCGCCTTCTTATCGACATCCGGCAGATCGGTTCCGAAGTAGTGCCCCTTGTCCTCGACGAAGTCGGGGCAGGAGTTGAGCTTGTAGAGATCCGGAACGAGCTCCATGAGGCGGTCGGACGCGGCCTCTCCTTCCAGTTTGTCGCGCTTGATGTCGTTGAGGGCCGAGGAGATCTTGAGGAGCAACTCGGCGAGCTCGATATCCTTGCCCAGGCCGCTGAGCTCGAGGTTGGTGTTGGCCAGCAGGTTGACCGGAGTCCCCTTCGGAATGGGGCCAATGCGGATGAAGCCCTCCGCGTCGGCCGAGTCGCGGAGCTTGCGGGCGATCTCCGGAATGTACGACTTGGGGATCTCCAGATAGCTCTCCTGCGTCGTGCGCCAGATCGAGTTCACGCCGAGCCGGTTCTCCGGCCACATGAGCTTCGTCACCGCGTCGTTGAACGCCTTCATCCGGTCGTCGACCGACACACCATGCACGTGCTCGCCCAGGGCGTTGTTGTGGAAGTAGGGCGCGCTCGCCCACATGGCGACCAGGGAGGGCGGACGGTAGTAGCCACGGCCCTCACCTGGCACCTGCCAAGGCACGTTCTTGTCCTCGAACGGGTTCCAGACGTCGATGGTGCCAACGGGCGGAAGGGTCTTGTAGGTCTCGGACGAGAAGTTGTCCCAGACCTGATTGCGCATTCCATTGGTGGCGACGGCGCGCGTGGCGTTGGTCTTGATGTACGTGACGGGGTAGCGGACCTCGTTGCCGAGGAAGTTGCTGTCGAGGAAGTCGGGCTTCATGACCTCGGCCTCGAACCACTGTTGGCCCTGGGCCGACATCGGATCAACGCCCTGCGGGGGCTGCTTGCTGGAGTGGCAGGCCGCGCACTGCTGAGCGAAGACCCGCTTGCCGTGGCCGAGGATCTGCTCATCCTTCGTCAAATACTTGTCCCCCCCGGGGGCGTCGGCGAGCTTGAGCGGCTGAGCGACGCGGGAGAGATACTCCCCGAGCATCGGCGAGTGACTCTCGCTCCAATTCCAGTGCGGCGACATCTTCTGCGCGTCCTTCACCCGGATGGGAGACTGAGGTTTGATGCCAATGAGCGGGTTGAAGTGCTGGAGCCACTCTTCCCAGTACTCGCCGATGTTGAGGTGGACGCGGCTCAGCGCACCGTTGAGGCCGACCGAGTCCGCCCCTTCCTTCAGCACGCGCGGCGTGACCACGCGCCCCTGGGCATCGTACTCGATGTTCTTCAACGAGCGCGCGCCGCCCGCGATCGTCTCCGGAGCGGCAGCCGTCGCGCGGCCCGGGATGACGAAGATGCCGTTCATCGTGCCGGGGTTGTTGAGGTAGTCGGTGGCGATGAAGGAGGTGTCGAGCGAGCCCGCCGGGTTGGAGTGGAGGAGCTGCCAGATGAAGTTGTCCTCCTTGAGGTCAGCGGCGAAGAGCTCCCACACCTTGAGGAAGTGCTGGCCAACGTAGTCATTGAGGTTGGCGTACTCCGGCTCGTTCACATTGGCCGGCGGGTTCACCGGATCCACACCCGTGTGGCAGAAGGAGCACGTCATGCCGACGACGTACGGACGCACCAGGTTGCGGTCGTTGTAGTACGTCGGATCATTGTAGTAGCGGTTGACGTCCCACTTCGCCTGCGCCTTCGCATCGAAGTTCGGGTTCTTGAAGACGCGCAGGCCCATGATGCCGCTGGAGTAGCCATAGGTGTACGTATCGAGCTTGCTGTCGATGTCGTACGAGGCGCTCTTCGGGACCTCGATGTAGAGGCCATTCGCATCAGGCTTGTCGGGCCGCACGAACCCTGGCTGATTGAACACGCCATACTTCTGGAAGCGCTGATCGCGGGGGGAGGTGACGACCTTGAGCAGATCGGTAGTCCCGAAGCCGTGGGTCGAGAGCCAATCCCAGAAGCCGCCGTTGTCGCCGGTCCACAGGTTCCAGAGGATGCGGCCCTGCAGCTCGCGCTCGGTCCACTGCACCTGCTTGCCCTGCGTCGACATTCCAGGGAAGGGATCGAAGGGCACCTCTTTGAAGTCTGAGTAGTTCCAGCTCGGCTTGACAGGTTGATGGGCGCAACCAGCCCAAAACAAGACGCTCAGAGATGTGCCTAGAGCGCCTACCAGGAATCCTTTATTCCATTGTCGCATGTTGTCCCCAAGGAAGAAGAACCCGAGCCACGCGGTACGTCGGGTGAGTCAATACTTGTACTCGTAGTTGGGGGACAGAGTCGAGAGGGAACCATTGAGAGCAATTCCAGCACAGCATCCCTGCCAGCGGTTGGACCTCGACGCTGACGTGTCAGTTGCAATCATTGACACGTCAGCCCGCCCTTTTGACGCGTCAACCGCCCTTTTGACGCGTCAACCGCCCTTTTGACGCGTCAACCGCCCTTTTGACGCGTCAACCGCCCTCCTGACACGTCAGCCCCCACGGCCTGATGGGCCCACTCGAAGGAGGATCCACGGGCGCAGCCCGTCAGGGAAGGCACCACCTCGACACCGCCCGGCCCGCACGGACTGGCACACCGCGTGCTTATGAACGCAACCCTGGTGCCCAAACCGTGGCCCCGGAGAGCCCATGTCGCCAACCCTCAATCTCTGTCAGCGGGCCTGCGTCCTCTTATACGAGTCCACCGCCTGACCGGCTCGGCAACGGGGAATGCACAGACGGGCTTTCGGAAGAATGAGGCGGGTTCCACGCCACGGGTGGAGCTGAGCTGCTCCACCTGGGCGTGCTGCCGGGTCATCCGGGGCGAGCGCGCGCCGCCAGCGTCGTCGTGAAGAACTCCCGCCCATCCTCGCGCCCCTGCTCGAAGAGACGCTCGACGACCCTCACCCGAGGCAGGAGCGCGGTGATCAGCGGGGGCTCGTCCTTGGGGAAGATGTCGATTCGCTTGCTTTGAGCGGAAGGCGAAGGCGAGACCAGAACCGTGTGGGCATCCAGCTGGGGCACGTTGTCCGAGGCTCCCCCGTCCAGCGCGGGAAAGCCGCCGTAGAAGACGGGCCGCTCGTAGTACAGGGGGATGTAGCAGGACGCGAGCGCGATGCGGAGCAACTCCTCGTTCGAGCGCAGCTCTCGCTCTGGCAGCAGCAGGTTGCGCAGGGTCGGCAAGCGGGTGACGGAGATGAACACACGCCCCTGCACGCGCAGATAGGTGTCCTCGGGCATCAGCCGCCGCAGGCCCGCGGTCACCGTCCGGCTCATCCGCCCGAAGGGCCCGAACCACCTCGACTCCGCGTCTCGCGCCATCGTCAGGATGAAGTCCAGTGCGTCCGCCGTCTCGATTCCCGCGGCCGCCAGGATCGCCGCCAGGCTTCCCGAGGAGGCTCCCAGGAACTTCGTCCGCGACAGGTCGCACACCTCGCGCGCCGCATCGATGACACCGAGATGGTAGGACATGAGCCACGCGCACCCACAGAAGGAGATGGATGGCAAGGGGATGCCCCGGGACACAGCCGGCGCCGCCTCCCTCCTCATTGCTTCGATGCTCATCGGTTCACGGTCCTCGGCACTCGAGTGCAATCATACAGTAGGCGATGCGCCCGTCTTCTGCCTCCTCGAAGCGCTCCATCGCAAGGGCTCCCCGCGCTCTGTACCTGCACAGCCGCTCCAGGCCTCCCTGTCATTTGCATGCAGCAACTCCGCCAATCCCAGCGGGCATCGGGTAGCCTCACCGGTCATGCGGATGACCTTCCTTGCCTTGATCCTCCTGCCGCTGCACGCCGTGGCCGCGGTGAAGAACGTCTCGACGGTTGCCCAGTTGCAGTCCGCGCTCGCTTCGGCGCAAGCGGGCGATGACATCGTCCTCGCGGATGGCACATACGCGGTGAACGTCAACCTGAACTGCGCGGCGGAGGGCACCGTCTCCCAGCCCATCACCGTTCGCGCCGCGAACCGGCACGCCGCGCGCATCCAGTTCAACGCGCTCGAGGGCTTCAAGGTGTCGGGCCGATACTGGACCTTCGACGGCCTGACCATCGAGGGGGTCTGCCCTCAGGACCCCAATTGCGAGCACGCGTTCCATGTCACGGGCCACGCGGAAGGCTTCGTGCTGCGCAACAGCCGCATCCGCGACTTCAACGCGCAACTCAAGGTGAACGCGGTGCGCAACGGCAGTGGCGTCTATGAGATGCCCCACCGGGGCCTCGTGGAGCACAACGAGTTCTACGATACGCACGCGCGCTCGACCTCCAGCCCCGTCAACAAGATCAACATCGACACCGGTGATGACTGGGTGGTCCGCGACAACGACGTGCACGACTTCTCCAAGGTGGGTGGCATCTCCTACGGCGCCTTCATGAAGAGCGGTGGCAAGCGGGGCGTCTTCGAGCGCAACCGCATCCTCTGCGTGAAGGACTCGCCGAGCGGAGACACACGCATCGGCCTGTCCTTCGGCGGCGGAGGAACGGGCAATGCGTTCTGTGCGCCCGCCTTCGATGCGAGCGTCCCCTGCAACCCCGAGCACACGGACGGAGTCATACGCAACAACGTCATCATCAACTGCTCGGACGTGGGCATCTACCTGAACAAGGCCGCCAACACGAAGGTGCTGTTCAACACGCTCATCTCCACCACGGGCGTGGACTTCCGCTTCGCCTCCACCACCGGAGAAGCCCATGGCAACGTGTTGTCCTCGGCCATTCGCGTTCGCGACAGCGGCAGCTTCACTGCCGGCACGAACATGATGAACGTGGCCACGGGCACCTGGACCACCTGGTACCAGGCGCCCCTGAGCGGAGACCTGCGGCTCAAGGGCAGTGTGTCGCAGCTCCTCGGTGCCGCCGAGGCGCGGGCCACGGTGACGGACGACTTCTGTGCCCGCCCTCGTCCCTCGGGAGGTGCCTATACGCTCGGCGCGCTCGAGCACTCGCTGGGAGACTGTGGCATGGGAACCGGTGCGGACGCGGGAACGGCCTCGGATGGGGGAACCGGCACGGATGCGGGGGTGCCCTCGGACGCGGGGACCGACGGCGGCCACCCCCTCCCGGATACTGGCGATGGGAATGGGCAGAGCTCCCCGGGCGGGGGCTGCAATGCCAGCCCGGGTCTCACGGCTGGGCTCCTGTTCATCCTGTTGCCGCTATCCGCCGCATCACGCCGGCGCTGGCGGCGAGCACATCCGACGGCGGAGCGCTGAGGGGCGCATTCGTACCTGGAGGCGGACAGTTGGCGAAACCCGCATGGCGAGGTGCCCCCCTCGCGGATTACCAAGGTCCGCATGAAAATCGCCATCGTCGGTCCAGGCGCCATCGGCAGCACCTTCGCCTTCCATCTCTCCCGGGCAGGTCATGAAGTGACGGTCGTCGCGCGTGGCGCACGCCTCGCGTGGCTCGAGAAGGAGCGCGCCATTGTCACCACGGATGGGCGGCGCGCACCGGTCGACGTGAGCGCTGCTCTCGATACCACCACCCCGTGGGATCTGGTGCTGGTCACCGTGCTCGAATCCCAGGTCGATGCGGTGTTGCCCGCGCTGCGGCAAAGCGCCGCCAGGCAGGTGATGTTCATGTTCAACACCTTCGCGCCGCTCGACCGGTTGCGTGACGCGGTGGGGGCTCAGCGGTTCGTCTTTGGCTTTCCCGCCATCCTCGCCGAACTCCAGGACGGCAAGCTCAAAGCCCGGGTCATTCCCCGCTCACTCTCCGCCGTGCAGCTCACGATCGTCACCGGCCCGGCGTGGGCCGACACCTTTTCAAGGGCTGGCATCCCCACCGACACCCAGCCCGATATGCACAGCTGGCTGCGAACCCATGCCGCGCTGGTGGTGCCGGTGATGATTACCGCGGACCGTGCTCACAAGCGTGGGTCCGGGCTGTCATGGACGGAATCGCGCCAGATCGCCTCCGGCCTGACCGAGGGACTCGAAATCGTTCGTTCCCTCGGTCATCCCGTGACGCCTTCGAACCTGGCGGTCCTTGGCAGGGTTCCGGCTCCTGTCCTCACGCTCGGGATGTGGTTGCTCAGCCGGAACCCCACGATTGCCGCCCTCGGAGGGCAAGGACCCGGCGAGGCGCGCACGCTGATCGACGCCATGGTTGCCGCCGCACCAGAGCGGAGTGCGACGCTTCAGTCCCTGAGGCCGTGAGGCCACCCGGCATCGTCTGCGTCTGGCTCGGGACGGACGCATGGGTTGGGGCCTCATGCGAGGACGTGTCCGCCGACGCCGCTGACACGTCATCAAGGCCCGTTGACGTGTCAGTTTCCTCCTTCCGGATCCACTTCCCAGGGGAGGCGGAACTGGCGCGGGATGTGCAGCCGGTCATCGTGCCTCGTCACCGCATGGACGGGACATGGGACATGAAGTGCCATCGAACCGGCGAATCCAGACATGCTGATGAAGAAACATCTCACGCCCGAAGCAGAGGTGGAGCTCGAGGGCCTGGCGACCAGGAACGGTTGGACCCTGCAACATGCCGTACAAAGCGGAATTGACAATCCCGATTCCAGCATCGGCATCTATGCGGGCGACAGCGATTCGTACGAACTGTTCTCACGGGTTTTCGACCCGGTCATCCGCGAGCATTCCAGATACAAAATGAGTGGGCATCAGAGCGACTTCTCGCTCGAAGGGCTCCCTACGGAAAACCTGGACCCCGAGGGCAGATTCGTCATCTCGACCCGTATCCGTGCCGGTCGCAACCTCGCGAAGTACGCGTTTCCGCCGGCCATCAGCGCCGAGGATCGTGCACGAATGGAGGCTGAGATCGTCGGCGTGCTTTCGGGGCTCACGGGCGAACTGAAGGGCACGTATCACCCTCTGGGCGGGATGACCGGGGAAGAGCGCCAGAAGATGGTCGATGGCCACTTCTTGTTCAAACAGGGAGATCGCTTCCTGGAGAGCGCGGGCGTGAACCGGGATTGGCCCGTGGGCCGCGGCATCTATCACTCGCCCGACAAGAAATTCCTGGTCTGGGTGGGCGAGGAGGATTCCATGCGAATCATCAGCATGCAGGAGGGGGCTGATATCGCGGAAGCGTTCACCCGCCTGAAGACCGCGCTCGACGCCATCAGTGGCAAGCTCGACTTCGCTTCCGACGAGATTCGTGGCTTTCACACGGCGTGCCCCACGAACCTCGGCACGGCCATGCGCGCATCGGTGCACATCAAGCTACCCCTTCTTGCCGGGCAGCCCGGATTCGAAAGAATCTGCGACGAGCTGGGGCTGTCCATTCGCGGCATCCACGGCGAGCACTCCGAGGCCGTGGATGGCATCCATGACATCTCGAACAAGTACCGGCTCGGCGTCACGGAGCGTGAAATCTACCAGGGACTCTACAATGGGGTCAGACGGCTGATCGCGTTGGAATCCGCCCTGATGAAGATGCAAAGGCCCGGGGTGTCGGTCCGTCACGCCAGGGAGCGCACGAGACGCAACGGCGTAGCCAGAACACCTTCCTGCCGAGGTGGCCACGGAAAGCCACAGCTCAGACGGATGAAGTTGCCGTAGCGCTACCCGAGCCGCCTGGGTGGGTGGCCAATCCCCAGCATCAAGCTCATACGAGCCACTCCGCCAGACCGGTGGAGTGGCGAGCGGTACCGTTGTGCGCTCAGGGCTCGGCGGGAGCGGCCACGGGAGCGGGCGCCACCGCGGGCTCCTCGAGCTCGACGAGGCCTTCCCGGTTCACCCCGAGTGCCCGGAGGAACGGGAGCAGGCTGTTGCGCTCGTCCGTCCACCGCTTCTTCGGTGCCTCGGCGAAGGCCAGCCGCTGCACCCGCTTGCCCTCGCGCGTGAAGGTATCTCCCCGGGTGAAGCGCCCGTCCTGGTCGATGACCACCCAGAAGCTGCCGCGCGCGTCGTCCTTCTTCTCCGTCGTCACCAGCGTGGCCGGCAGGCCAGAGGACCACGCGTGCGCCACGGCGATGGGCAGCAGGTCCAGGTGCACGTTGCTGATGTGCAGCGCCAGCACCCCGCCGGGCGCCAGGTGCTTCCGGTAGGCCTCCACCGCCTCCTCGGTGAGCAGGTGCACCGGGATGGAGTCCGAGCTGAAGACATCCACCGCGAGCACGTCGAAGCCCTGCGCCTGGCCGCGCGCCAACTCCTGCTCGAGCAGGATGCGCGCGTCTCCCTCCACCACCTCCACCCGGGCCGGTGTGTCGCTCAGATAGGAGAAGTAGCCGCCCTCGCCCTTGGCCAGGGAGATGATCTGCGGGTCGATCTCATAGAAGCGCAGCGTGTCCCCGGTGCGTCCCAGCGCCGCCGTGGTCCCCACGCCCAACCCCAGGATTCCCACGCGCAGCCCCGGTGGCTGCCCCGCGAGCTCCTTGAGCCGCCGCTGCTCGGTGAGGGCCAGACCCAGCCCACTCTCGGCCGTGTAATAGGCCGTGGGCCGCATGCGCCGCTCGGGCCGCGTGTACTGGAAGCCGTGGATGATGTCTCCGTGCCGCAGCACGAAGGCGTGCTCCTCCTGCTCCCGGCCCAGCGGCTCCGTCACGTGCACCACGCCGAAGAAGCCACGCCAGGAGCCGATCACGTGGCGCTCGTCCGACACCGCCAGCCCGAGTCCGCCAGCGACGAGGAGCAGCAGCAGGGCCGGCACATACCGGAAGGCGGCACGAGCCACCGTCTCGTCCGGGGCGCGCCGCAGCAGCAGGAGCACCGCCAGGAAGCAGCAGAGGATCAGCGTGAGGGGGTACTCCAGGTAGACGTTGAAGACACGAGGGGCCGCCAGGTGGACGAGCCCCGCGCCGAGCACGCCACCCGCGGACACCCAGAGGTAGAAGGCCCCGAGGAACCGCGGCGCGGGCCGCAGCCGGTACAGCTCCCCGTGGCACAGCAGTGCTCCAGAGAAGAGCGCCGTCGAGTGCACGAGAAGCTGCACGAGCAGGGACACGTGCGCGCCCTGGTAGGTGATGCGTGTCACGCCGCCCACGGCCACCAACAGCAGCAGCGCGGTGAAGAGGCGCGAGTAGAGCGCCTCTCGCTCGAAGGCGATGATGAAGGTGACGAGGTACAGGGCCAGCGGCAGCACCCAGACGAAGGGCCCCGCCGACACGTTCTGCGAGAGCTGATTCGTCGTGGCCAGCAGCAGCACCGAGGCGCACGTGCTCAGCCCCAGCCAGGCCAGGGTGGGCGCCACGCCTGGAGACTCGGCCGCGGCCTCTTCCCGGGCCACCTGCGCGGGTGCCTCCTCATGGCGCAGCACGCCCACGGCGCACATCGCGCTGCCAGCGGCGAAGAGGAGGAACCCCCCTCCCCAGACCCAGGCCTGCACGCCTCGGCCCAGCCAGGGCTCGACGAGCAGCGGATAGGCCAGCAACGCCAGGAGCGAGGCCGTGTTGGAGAGGGCGTAGAGCCTGTAGGGCGAGGCGCCCGGCCGCATCCGGCTGAACCAGCTCTGGAGCAGCGGCGCGGAGGTGGAGAGCGTGAAGAAGGGCAACCCCAGGGTGGCCGCGAGCATGGCCAGCAGCCGCGTGGTGGAAATCCCATCCGCCGCCGGCCGCCACTCGAGCCCGGGAGCCACGGGCGAGCCCACCAGCAGCGCGCGGCCGAGCAGCACCACCACCGTGATGCCCAGCAGTGCCAGGTGGACGCGCGCCTGCCGTTTCGGCCCCAGCCAACGGACGCTGGCATACGAGTAGGCATACCCTCCCAGGAGCATCGCCTGGAAGAAGAGCATGCACGTGGTCCACACCGCCGGCGTTCCGCCGAACCAGGGCAGCGAGTACTTCCCCGCCAGCGGTTGCACACCAAAGAGGAGGAAGGCGCTGAGGAAGAGGGTGACGGCGTATCGGAGCATGGGGGGGTCGCCTCGCGCGCAGCATATCCCGCGCGAGGGGAAAGGCATCGCCCATGCTTGGCCGCTTGCTGTCGAAATCCCGGGCAGGGAGGCTCGCTCAACCCCGGGTCAGGCCATAGTAGGACATGACCATCTTCTCGAAGGTCTTCGAGGGCAGGAAGGCCTTGGTGGCCGTGAGCACGCGCTGCGACAGGTGGCCCACCGTGGAGCGCACCTCGGGCACCCGCCGGCCCATCAACGCCAGCACCTGCTCCGCGACGGCCTCGGGCGTGACGCCGGCCCGCTCCTCCTTCTCGATGATGCCCAGCGCGGCCTCGAAGTACTTCTGGTAGGTGGAACCGGGGCCCGCCTGGCGCACCCGTACGCGGTTGTCCGTGATGGGCGTGCGCACGTCCCCGGGCTGCAACAGCGTCACCCGCACGCCGAAGGGTGCCACTTCTTGGCGCAGGCTCTCCGTGAGGCCCTCCAGCGCGAACTTGCTCGCGCTGTACAGTCCCTGGAAGGGCAGGCCCACCACTCCGCCCAGGGAGCTCACCTGGATGATGAGCCCCGAGCCCCGCGCGCGCATGTCCGGGAGCACCGCCTTGCAGACGCGCAGCACGCCGAAGAAGTTGGTGTCGAACTGGCGTTGTGCCTCCTCGAGGGAGGTGTCCTCGACCGCGCCCGCGAGGGCGAACCCCGCGTTGTTGACGACCACGTCGATGCGGCCCGACTCCGCCAGGACGGTGTCCACCGCCCGCCGCACCGACTCGTCCCGAGTGACATCCAGCTCCAGCATCCGCCCGCCCTCCAGCGTGGTGCCAGGCTTGCGGCTCGTCCCGTAGACGGTGTGACCCCGTGCGCTCAGCAGCCGCGCACAGGCCTGTCCGATACCCGAGGATGCTCCCGTGACGAGGACGACCTTCGCTTCAGTGGATGGCATGCGGTGTTCCTTGGAGGGAGAGGCGGAGCATTCTCACGAGCACTGGAATGACACAGGTGGGCGTGGGCTCCAAGGGAGCGAAGATTGACTCAATCCCGTTCACGGCACGGGATGCCCAGCGGAGGCCTGCCAGATGGAGAACCACTGCTGGCGGGTCAGTGCGAGCGACACGCCGCTGACCAGGTCGCGCAGCCTCCGCACCCTGCTCGTGCCAAGGACCGGCACCGGACGGGCGGGGTGGCGCATCAGCCACGCGATGGCGACCGCACCCGGGTCGTCATGGCCATGCTCCGCCCCCACGGACACCAGGGCCTCCCGGACCCGCCGCTCCCGCTCTCCCCGGGCCGTGAAGAGGTTGCCTCCCCCGAGCGGAGACCAGGCCATGGGCGCCATGCGCAGCCGCTGCGCGTGCTCCAACGTTCCGTCGTGCAGCGGCTCCATGTGAAGCACCGACAGCTCTATCTGGTTCGTCACCAGCGGCCGGGACAGGCGGGACTGAAGCAGATCGATCTGCTCGGGCGTGTGATTGGAGACTCCCACGTGCCGGACCTTGCCGGATTGGCACACCTCATCGAGGGCCGCTGCCGTCTCGTCAGCATCCATCAGGGGATCCGGCCGGTGGAGCAGCAGCAGGTCGAGGTAATCGGTCCCGAAGTGACGCAGGGAATTCTCGACCGAGGCGAGGATGTGCGCGCGGCTGGTGTCGTAATGCTTCACCCGGTGCGTTGGCCGTTGGCCGCTCTCGAGCATGATGCCGCACTTGGTGATCAACTCGATGCGGCCGCGGTCGCCACGCCACTCCCGTAGCGCCCTGCCGAAGAGCGCCTCGACCTGGTAGTCGCCATAGATATCAGCATGGTCGAAGCTGGTGATGCCCAACTCCAGACAGGCATCGAGCCATCGTGCGAGTCCGATGGGCTCACGCGTCTCCTCGCCCTGGAATGCTCGCCAGAGACCCGCCACGAGGCGTGAGAACTCCGGTCCATTGGGGTGCAGCCGCTGTCTGCCAACGGTCATGAATCCGCTGTTCGAGGAACGCATCCCGCGACCATAGCGTCAGGTTCACGGGCTCGGACAAAAAAGACCGAGGGGGATTCGTCGTCCAGGCGGCCCTGAATGGAAGAAGCGCTGCCCGTGGTGCTCAGCTGTTCTTGGCCTTCACCTTGAGCTGTGTGTTGGTCCAGTCCCACTTCTTGGGGTTGCCCAGCCACCGGAAGTCGGTCTGTTGGATGAACTCACCACCGTGCACCTTTGCGTATCCGTCCGAGGTGGCGTGGTAGACGATGCGCTCCTCGGTGGAGGTGAGCCTCCACTTCCGGAGCTCGGATTTGTTGTCATCCACGCTGTAGTCGACGCAGATGTCCGCATCCGTCCCCACGAAGCCCGCGATGCCCACCACGTAGTAGTTCGAGAAACCCTTGTCCCACAGGGCCTTCGAGAAGCGCAGGACGAAGGGATCCTTGCGGTAGACGGGAACCGGGTAGTAGCCCGGGTTCACCGCCGCACCGGTGGCGCAGGCGAAGAGCCAGAGGGTGACAGGGGCCTTGGGTTTCTTGGGCAGCCGCTCGTCGATGAGCAGTTGCACGAGGGAGTTGGCGCCAAACTTGTCATCGTGGTTGCCAATCGCGCCGCCCGCGTTGCCATGCCCGACGATGTAGAGCCGTCCCCCCCACTTCAGTGCGTCGAGCACGTAGGAGTTGGGTTGGAGCACGGGCTGTTGGACCCGGTGCAGGGAGGTGTTCCCATGGCGGGTCCGGGAGTCACCGTGGAGATACAGCTCGCCCTTCAGCGCGAGGGCGTAGGACAGTTGGTTCGTCAGGTTGTCGGGAGCGGTCGCCGGGACGAAGACCATCTGCCTCAGATGCTCGCTGAGGTGGTTGGCCACGGGCTTGAGGTAGTGTCCGGAGAAGTTGTTCGCCCGGATCTCGTCGTTGAGAGCCCGGTACTTGTGCTTGTCCGCGGCGTTGCCGTTCTTCTGCGCCTCCGATTGCTGGTCGTCGAAGCTGTAGTTCTTCGCGCCCTTGATGTCTGGCTGTGCCGAGGCGTTGCTGAGCGGAATCAGCCGGACCTTGCCTCCACAGATCTCGCAGCTCTCCGCCGTGTCGTCGTTGTAGTTCTGGCAGTGATTGCAGTAACCCACCTGGCCCGCGTACGGCGGGTATCCCCACGTCGTCTCGTTGTCGCCGTTGTAGGTCTTCGTGTCGCGGATTCGCTGTTGCTGGGGCATGGGTATCCCTCCGGGCCTTCGGGCAGGGCCTTGCTTTCAGGACCTGAGACCCGTGAGGGGGTGTTCCGGGCAACCCGAGGGAAAAAATTCCTAACCTTCCGGTGAGGCCCTGCGCGCGAGTCCCTCCCGGACGGCCTTGGCGAGGGCGCTCGCGGCCAGCTCGCAGTCGTCCGCGGAGCAGATGGCGGAGACCACGGACACGCCGTCCGCCCCCGCGGCGATGACCGCCGGGGCGTTGGCGGTGGTGATGCCACCGATGGCCACGATGGGGACGGACAGCAGGCACCGCAGCCGGGCGAGCTCCTCCAGTCCGAGCGCCGGGGTGGCGTCCGCCTTGGAGCCGGTGGGGAAGATGGGGCCCACGCCCGCGTAGTCCACCACCGCCGGGTCCAATGTGGGCAGGTCCGCCGCCCCGGTGATGGACAGGCCCACCAGCGCGTCGGGCCCCATCAGCCGTCTGGCCACCTCGGGCGGCAGGTCGCCCTGTCCCACGTGGACGCCATCCGCCCCGAGCGCCAGTGCCAGGTCCACCCTGTCGTTGACGATGAGCGGCACTCCGAGCGGCCGCAGCCGGTGGAGCAGGGCCCGGCCCAGCTCCAGCGTCTCGCGGGCCGAGCCCTCCTTCTCGCGGAGTTGCACCACGGTGGCTCCACCGCGCACCGCGGAGAGCACCACGTCCACGAGCGCCCGCCCACGCGACAAGAGGCGGTCGGTGACGAGATAGACGGACAGGTCGGGCACACGGCGGGGCATGGCGGGAGTCTCCTCAGCGCACGCGGGCGCGGGCGCGCACGGTGGACTCGTCCAGGGTGTGGAGCGCGTCCAGCAGGTGCAGTTGCAGCGAGCCCGGTCCCTTGGACTGCGCGGCGGCGAGCTCTCCGGCCAGGCCCAGCACGACGAGGGCACGCGAGGCGGCCAGCACCGCGTCGGGCTCCACGGCCAGGAAGGCGCCCACGAGCGCGGACGCCGTGCACCCCATGCCCGTCACGCGGGACATGAGCGGATGGCCGTTGTCCACCGCCATCACTCGCGAGCCGTCGGTGATGTAGTCCGTCTGACCCGTGACGGCCACCACCGTGCTCAGGTCGGAGGCCAGCCGCCGGGCCGCCTCGAGCGAGGCCTCGGAAGACTGGGTGCTGTCTACCCCGCGCGTGGCTCCCGCCTCACCGGCCACCGCGAGCACTTCCGAGGCATTGCCTCGGATGACGGCTGGAGCCTGCCGTGCCAGCTCGGCGGCGGTGGTGGTGCGGTAGCGCGTGGCCCCGGCGCCCACGGGATCCAACACCCAGGGCACCCGGGACTGGCGCGCGGACTGGATGGCCAGCCGCATGCCCTCCACCCACTCGGGTGACAGGGTGCCGATGTTCACCACCAGTGCTTGCGAAATGGCGGCGAACTCGGCCACCTCCTCCCGCGCGTGGACCATGGCGGGCGAGGCCCCCACGGCGAGCAGGGCGTTGGCCGTGTTGTTCATCACGACGTAGTTGGTGATGTTGTGCACGAGCGGCGAACGCTCCCGCACCGCCTTCAGCGATTCCCACACTCCTGAGATCAGGTCCACCGCAAGTTTCCTCTCCAGCCATTGCCTTTCGGGCAATGACCTCGACATAGCCGCAGCTCTTCTTGATTTGCCCGAACCGCTGGCCTGGCATTAGTGGAGTCGGGTTGATGACTTGGGAAGAGGATTAATACCAATTCTTTATTTTTCTTTTCCCGTCCTCTGAGATTTGTCGTTCAATAAATTGCTCAACATCTCGTGGTTCTGGCTGGCGCCTAGGTGGGTCTAGATAGAACTCAAAACTGTCATAATCTTCTGGATCGTCAAAGTAGATCAATCCAATTCCATGCCGCTCGCATTCGGATTCGATTCTGCTAAGTGGTTCCTCGCGCTCTTCACGTTCTTCGAGGCTACTTTGAATCATCAAGTAGCTGCGTGTCGCAACCCTGGAGTGGGCGAGAGCCTCAAAAACAGACTGGATATCCCAGTTGTTTCGGCTCTTTACCTCAAATGTTCTTACCTCCATCAGTTCTCGTGGAACAATAAACGAAAACTTTTCCAAGCTGATAAGGGTTAAGTCCGGACGTGTCCACAAACCGCCGGTAGTCTTTCCCCCTTGATTGGCCGTGATCTGGATATGGGAATTTACAATGCCTTGGTCAGCAGCCCATTTCCCTAAGAATCGTTCAAGCGGTTCATACAGTTTGCTCTCTGGACCGCTGAGTGGGGCTCCTGATGATTTTTTGATGGCTTTTCGGAAGACGCTACCGCCTTTACCTCGCCCAATAAGTAGAATGCCGTTTTCAATGAGACTGTCACGGACGTCCCAATATCGTTGCTCCTTCCATCCCAGAAATCCTCGCAGGCGTATATTTCCGATCGCTGTTCCATCCTCTGGAACAAAGCCGAGTAACTTTTCTTCGTCTTTGGAGAGTGCCATTCCTGGTTTCTAGCGTTGTATGGAGATTTTTTTGTTGTTTGCTTTTGACGGTGACTCGTGAGTGTGTCACACCCGTACCGAGCTTGGCAAGAATAGAGTAATTCTTGAGCGAGGCTGATGCACGGACGCACCGAAGTTCCTTCTTGATGTGCTGAGGAGTCGCTACTGTAGTGGCGGGGTCTCTACAGTCTCACGTGACACTTGGTGCAGTCTCACGTGACATTTGGTACAGCAGGATGACAGCGACGTATTCACTCCTCCGGGAGATAGTAGGCGTCTGACATCTCGGGTGAGATAGTGAAGTCGGGAACGTTGGGGATGAAATAACCCAGTAATGTTCCAGAAACCTCGGCAGCGCGTGCCTGATCTATTCGTTTGAGGACGACTTCTTTCGTAGCATTTGCTCGTGCGACATCATTCTCGAGCAGGTAGAACCTTAGGCGATCTAGTTCGGAGAGAACCTCCCATGAGACTTCAGGGTCGAAGCCTCTTGTTGTTTTGGCTTGGTCCTCCAATCTGTCGATTAGGCCGAGGAGCCTGCTGCGAAG
Organism: Archangium sp. Cb G35; assembly: GCF_001896145.1. Taxonomy (NCBI): domain Bacteria; kingdom Pseudomonadati; phylum Myxococcota; class Myxococcia; order Myxococcales; family Archangiaceae; genus Archangium; species Archangium sp. Cb G35. The sequence continues at coordinate 343,302 of NZ_MPOI01000011.1, read as the reverse complement.
AATGCGTGGCCTTAGCTTCGGATACAAATCGACGTAGCCATCCTCGGAAACAATCAGGGCTAAGCAAGGAACTTTCTTCTCCTTCTGCCCATCAACGTAGCGGATTGCGGAGTTGAATCTAGCCCCCCGCGTCGGTGTGCCGTTGCTCGAAGCAACTCCGTCGAGAATGACTCCGAATGCATGCATCAGCCCGTCAGGCGCTACCAGCACGGCTCCATCGATCTTGGAAACATGTTTCATAACCTCATGCGTAATTGGTTCTGCTTCAATCGCACTGCTCTGTGTCCTCAGCCTGAGCGACTCATCTGGGGCCGCAGCCGTAATTACAACTAGGGTTCCATGTTTTTGCTCCACGGCTGCTTGTACGGCGTCTGTGACTGCATTCAAGCTTTGTGCTTCGTGCTGAAAAATTCTTTCAAAATGGTCTCTAAACAAGGCTTTGTCGAAACGCTCCATGGGTAGCCTTGGACGTCGATACTCGACACGCATCATCACATTGTTTGCGTGGAGTAGTTCCCATTTGTAGTGGGCGGTGAAGCGAAGTTCGAACAAGTCCTCGCGAGAAGGGTCATATGTTCCTTTGAGAGTTCCGAGCCCCCATACTTGCGCTCCATCACTCAGTAGAGCCATGTCTTCGCTGGACGTTTCGAGTAGCTTACGAATCCCGCGGTAATGACTAGTGCTGACGGGATCCTTCAATCGAATTCGAGCGAGAATGTCTGGGTGGCTTTGACGCGCGAGTAATATCCTGCCGCGACCCGCCGCGCCTTCGTATCGTTCAGCGGAAATTGCATTGGCGAGATTGAGAATGCTTCCACCCATGCCCCGTGTACGCATGCTGATGGTCGACAGGAGGGATGAAGCTGCATCCTCAAGAATCCGTTCGGTATTTGCGAAGAAAATGTCCTCCCCTCTACTTTCGCGTTGGAGTTCTTTTTGTGACTCAGCAAGAGCGCGGTGGACTGCCGCGTCAAGCAGCGAGCGTTCCAGGAAGAGGTTTCGTACGGAGTTGATTCTTTGTTGTTCGGTCTGCAGTCGGTAGAGCGAACTCACTGCTTGTCGATCAAGTTGCAGGATACTCATTACCCAATGGGCATCCATGCGTATAGGGAAAGAGCAAAAGGACATTGTGTTGCGCTTTGCATCGTGTTTCCCCAGGATTTGAAGTACTGCCTCCCTTACTGCATTGGGCCATAGCGATGCTTCGTACCGAGCCATCAAGTGGTCAGCTGCAATGACTATGTTTTGGCTGGCGTCCTCGGCGTATTTTGACTCGGCGTGTTGAAAAACATCGTTGAAGTCGCTCGGGATAAAGCTACTTCTCTCAGGCTCAAGACATATCGCCCCTGTGTCCTTGTTTGTGGGGATGCCCAGCACGAATACTTCATGGCGGCTTTCAAAAGGCAGTAGGTGGAGAATGTCTTTCAGTAAATCATTGACGGTGTCCCGGAAGACATGCTGCCACTCCCACATGAACATTTTTCTTTGAACCATTTGTGAGTCCGTTGTCCGCCTGCTGGAGCAGAGATAAATACGCGAGCCTTCACACCAAGAGTATTGAAGTAGGTTCATCGAATCAGGTCGCATTATAGCCATCTACGCCGCGTTCGAGGTGACGAAGCGGGTCAGGTGGAAATCGGCATCGCCGAAGGTGCGATCGATGGTGGTCAGCCGTTTGAGGTAGTGGCCCGCTCCGTACTCCATCGTGGTGCCAATGCCGCCGTGTAGCTGGATGGCTCATTGGCCGATGAAGCGGCCGGAGCGGCCAATCTGGACCTTGGCGGCGGAGAGCGCCCCTGGTGATCGCGGGCTCGTCCGTGCTGTCCGCTTGGTCGGCGGCGAGGTGCCGCCAGAGCCCGGCAGCAGGCCCAGCTTCACATCAGGCAGGCCGACCTGGGTGCTGGTCACGGCCACGCGATGGTCGCAGGCCAGTGCGACCTCGAAGCCTCCACCGAAGGCCATGCCGTGGAGCGCCGCCAACACCGGCTTGGAGAAGGCATCGAGCGTGTCGATCACCTCAGGCAGGCCGGGAGACTTGAGCGGGCCACTGAACTCGGTGATGTCCACGCCCGCCATGAAGGTGCGACCATCGCAGGCGATGACCACGGCCTGGATGGAGCCGTTGGCCTCCGCCTGCTTCAGCCCATCGAGGAGCACCACCCGCACCGCCTGACTGATGGCATTCACCGGCGGGTTGTCGATCCAAATGATGTCAACGTCACCGCGTGCCTCGAAGCGTCCCGACATTCACCTGTCTCCCTTGGCGTGCACGTGGAGCGACTCTCGCGCCGGGCACTATACCGGGGCCGCTGGCGTTCCTAGCCCTGCATTTCGCCCTGGGGCGGGAAGCCGTGCTGCTGCCGTCCCTCGTTGCCCTCGTAGACGGCCGTCGTCTTGAACAGCTCGAATCGCCCGTCCGCGGCGAGCGGCGCCACCCGTTTGCGCAGGGCCGCCATCTCCTCCTTCGTCATCGGCTTGAAGCCGCGCGCGATGGCGAGGTTCTGCTGGAGGATGTCGGGGGAGTCGATGCCCGTGATGGTGACGGCGACCGGCAGGCTCATCGCGTAGCGGATGGCCTCCTGTGCCGTCACCACGCCCTGCTTCACCGGGTTCGCGTTCCCCGTCAGGCTCTTCATGCCCAGGGGCGCCATCTTGCGCTGGAGCACCACGGGGAGCACTTCCCGCTCGAAGCTGCGGAAGCTGCCATCGAAGACGTTGAGCGGCATCTGCACCGCGTCGAAGGGGAAGCCGTGCTTCAGCATGCGCAGGTGCAGCTCCGGGTGCTTGTGCCCGGTGAAGCCCACGAAGCGGACCTTGCCCTGCTTCTTCGCCTGCTCCAGCGCCTCCACCACGCCGCCCTTCTGGAAGTGCAGCTCGGGGTCGTTGGCGTAGGCGACCTCGTGGATCTGCCACAGGTCCAGGTGATCCGTCCGCAGCCGCCGCAGCGAGTCCTCCAGTTGCTTCATGGCCACGTTCTTGTCGCGGCCGTGCGTGCACACCTTGGTCATCAGGAAGGCCTTGTCGCGCCGGCCCTCGAGCGCCTTGCCCATGATCTCCTCGGAGCGGCCCTGGTGGTAGTCCCAGGCGTTGTCCATGAAGTTGATGCCGGCATCGAGCGCTTCCTGGATGATGCGGATGCCTACCTGCTCATCCTTCGGCTTTCCGATGTGGAACCCGCCCACGCCAATGGCCGAGACCTTCACCCCCGTCTTTCCGAAGGTCCGCATGGGGATGGCATCGGGGCTCGGAGCGGCGCTGCCCTCGGCGGCCTCGGCCTCCGGTGTCATGCCTCCCACGCTCGCCGTGACGGCGGCCACGCCTGCCAGCTGCAAGAACTTCCTGCGCGATGAATCCATGAACCCTCCAATGACGGAGGGCGGAACGTAACTGGACCGGCGCGGCGCGATACCCCGGGCCACGCCCATCCGCTCCACCGGTTCGCCAGGCGACACCGTGTCCGCTCAACCGCGGCGCTTGAGTTCACGAGCCACCACCTCGCAGCCGGGCTCGTAGTGGCCCTGGACCGCTTCCAGCGCGCGCGCCAGCGTCAGCTCGGCGATGCGCTCGTGCCGCTGCGGCAGCGAGTTGACGCGCAACGGAAGGAAGTCGAGCAGGCGATCGTCTCCGAACGTCGCCAGCCGCAGCGACCGGGGCAGGCCGGAAGGTGACTCGAGCAGCACGTCGAGAACGCCTTGCAGCAACGTATAGGAGCTGGTGACCAGGGCGTCCGGCAGGCCGTGGCGGGCGAGCAGCTCGCGCATCAACAGGGCGCCGCTCTCGCGGTCGTACCGGGCGCCGGTGAGCTCGTGGACGTGCTCGATGCGTCCCTTGACGGCGCGCCGGAAGCCCTTGCGCCGTTCGACACTGATCGACAGCGCGGGCACCGCGTCGAGCCAGGCGATGCTCCGGGTGTGCTCATCCAGCACCGAGTGCGTCAGGGCCTCGGCGGCGGACACGTTGTCGCTGAGCACACAGACGAAGTGCTTCGGGTCCAGCGCGCGGTCCACGGCGATCACCGGCGTGCCGCCCTCCATCAGCCCGGTGTAGAACGAGTCCTTCGCGGGCAGTGCGCTCGCCACGATCAACGCATCACAGCGCCGCGCGCGCAGGGTCAACGCGAGCTCCCGCTCCGTCTGGGGGTCATCGCCAGAGCCGGCGATCAGCAACTGGTAGCCCTTCTTCCGGGCGCCGTGCTCGAGCAGCTTCGCGAGCCGGGCGTAGCTGGCGTTCTCGAGGTCCGGCACGATGAAGCCCAGCGTGCGGCTGGCACCGCGGCGCAATGCGGCGGCCTGGGCGTCGATGCGGAAGTTGTGGTGCTCGACCACGGCCATCACCCGCGCCACCGTCTTGGGGCTGATGCGGCGCGCTTCGGCCTGTCCGTTCAGCACATAACTGGCCGTGGTCCGAGAGACGCCCGCCAGCCGGGCAATGTCCGCCAATGTCACTTCGGCCTCCTGAGGCCGGGGAATTTCAGTGGGGTCCCTGGCATTCAACCCATCTAGGTGACACGATTCAGCAGGTTCATCTATAAGCCTTGGGACGGGAAGGACGCAACGGATGCTGACGCTGACTCGGGACGATGTCCGGCTGGGCTGCCGCGCCGCCGACTGGCGTGCGGCGTTGGACCAGGCCGCCGCCGCGCTGGTGGAGGCCGGCCGGGTATCAGCCGAGTACCGCGAGGGGCTGCTCGCCCGGGAGGCCCAGTCCTCCACCTATCTAGGCCACGGCATCGCGATCCCCCATGGCACGCCGGAGAGCCGTCGCTATGTGCGCTCCACGGGCGTGCGCGTGCTGCAGTTTCCGGAGGGCGTCCCGTGGCACGACGGCTCCCAGGTGAACCTGCTGGTGACGATCGCCGCGCAGTCCGACGAGCATCTCGACATCCTGCGTCAGCTCACGCACGTGCTGAGGCGTGACGGCGTGACCGAGACGCTGGCCCGTGCGACGACCGCGGACCAGGTCATCGCGGCGCTGTCCCGCGCGCCGGTATCGGCGAGGCTCGATGCCGGGACGCTCTGTCTGGGCGTGCCGGTTCGCGATCATCTGGAGCTGGCCCTGGCCGCGGGGGCTCGTCTGCGCCATGCCGGCTGTGTGGACGCGGGCTTCGTCGCGGCGATCGCCGGTCAGACGCCGCTGCCGTTGGGCCAGGGACTCTGGCTCGTGTACAGCTCCTCCGGCGTCAAGACGCCGGCCCTGGCGCTGGCGACTCCAGCCCAGCGCTTCCGTGTCGACGCGGGGGAGGTTTCCGGCGTCTTCTGTCTGGCGGCCCAGGGGGACACGCATCGCGCGCTGCTCGTGCGGCTGGATGAGTTGCTCGCGCGCGGAGACGGCGCCGGGCTCGCGGAGCTGCCGGCCGAGCAGCTCCTGGCACGGCTGTCTGGTGAGTCCGCCCAGGCCCAGACCGCGCGCGTCCGCCTGCTCAACGCGCACGGTCTCCATGCCCGGCCGGCGAAGGAACTGGTGCTGGTAGCGCGGGCGCAGACCGCCCAGGTCCGCGTCCGCCTGCTCGAGGGCAGCGGGGAGACGGTCTCCGCGGCCAGTCTGACCAGTGTGCTCAGTCTCGGCGCGCGGCGGGGCCAGACGCTGGTGTTCTCCGCGGAAGGGGAGGGCGCCGCGGCGGCCGTGGTGGCACTGGCCGACGCGGTGCGTGGCGGTCTGGGTGAGCCGGTGACGCCGCTCCAGGAGACGCGCGAGGAGGGCGCCGCCCGGACCGCTCAGGCCCCTCGGGCCGCTCCGGTGGAGCCGGTCGTCCCTCCTGGGGCCGACGAGCCGCTGACGGCCGTGCCAGCCGCGCCAGGACTCGCGATCGCGCCCGCCTACGTGCTGCGCCTGCCGGATTTCAGTTACCCCGAGCAAGCCGAGGACTCCACGCACGAGCGCGGACGGCTGGAGCGTGCGCTCGACGGTGCCCGTCAGCAGCTCGAGACATTGGTGAAGCGGACGGTGGGGGGAGAGGTCGCGCAGATCCTCTCCATCCATGCGGAGATGCTCGGAGACCCGGACCTGCGCGACGCGGCCTTCGAGTCCATCGGTGGAGGTGCATCGGCCGAGGCCGGCTGGTGGCGTGCGATCGACATCGCGGCGCGTGCGCAGGAATCGCTGGCGGACCGGTTGCTGGCGGAGCGCGCCGCGGACTTGCGCGACGTGGGCCGCCGCGTGCTCGGCTTGCTGTGCGGTGTCGAGATGCCGATGCCACCGGAGCAGCCCTACATCCTGGTGGCCGACGACGTGGGCCCGTCCGATGTCGCGCGGCTGGATACGGCGAAGGTGCGCGGGCTCGTCACCGCGCGCGGAGGGGCCACCTCGCATAGCGCGATTCTCGCACGGGCCCTCGGCATCGCCGCCGTGGTGGGCGCGGGTGAGCGCGTGCTGGCGTTGGCCACCGGTGTCGAGCTGATCGTCGATGGCGAGGGTGGCCGCGTGGTCGCCGCTCCGGCTCCGGAGCGCCGCCAGCGCACCGAGCGGCGCATCGAGGAGCAGGAAGTGCTGCGGCGGGCGGCGCATGCCCGGCGGCACGAGGAGGCACGCACCCGGGACGGCCATCGCGTGGAGATCGCCGCGAACCTCGGCAACACCGCGCATGCCGCGGATGCCGTCGAGCGAGGGGCCGAGGGCATTGGCCTCCTGCGCACCGAGTTCGTGTTCATGGAGCACTCGGAGGCGCCGGACCTGGCGGCGCAGATCGCCGAGTACGGCGAGGCGTTCGATGCGCTGGCGGGCCGTCCCCTGGTCGCGCGGACGCTCGATGTTGGTGGTGACAAGCCGCTGTCGTACTGGCCGATGCCCCACGAGGAGAATCCGTTCCTCGGCGTGCGTGGCATCCGCCTCACGCTGATGCGGCCGGAGGTGCTCGAGACGCAGATCCGCGCGCTGCTGATGGCCGCCGGGACGCGTCCGGTGCGCATCATGTTCCCGATGATCAAGGACATCGAGGAGTTCCGCGCGGGCAAGGCGATCTTCGACCGCGTGCAGGCCGAGGTGAAGGCCGCTGACGTCCAGCTCGGGGTGATGATCGAAGTGCCGTCCTGTGCGTTGCTCGCGCCCACGCTCGCGAAGGAAGCCGACTTCTTCTCGATCGGCACCAACGATCTCACCCAATACACGCTCGCGATCGACCGTGGCCATCCGCAGCTGTCCGCGCAGTCCGATGCGATGCACCCGGCCGTGCTGCGGCTGATCCAGCTGACGGTCGAGGCCGCTCATGCCGAGGGCCGCTGGGTGGGTGTCTGTGGCGAGCTCGGCTCGGATCCCCAGGCCATCCCGGTGCTGGTGGGCCTGGGCGTGGATGAGCTGTCCGTCAGCAGCCGCCGCGTCCCGTTGGTGAAGGCCGCCGTCCGCGAGCTGACGCTGCCGCGGGCGCGCGAACTGGCCGGGCTCGCATTGAGGCAGCCGACCGCCGCCGCGGTACGCGAAGCCCTGGAGGCGGTCTGATGGCACGGATCCTGACGCTGACGCTGAACCCCGCCCTGGATCTCGCGATCCGCCTCGGGCCCATCCGGCTGGGTGAGGTCAACCGCACCGAGAGCACCCGGCTCGACGCCGCCGGCAAGGGCATCAACGTGGCGCGGGTGCTCAGGGACCTGGGCCATGACGTCACCGTGTCCGGCCTGCTGGGGGCCGACAACGAGACGGCCTTCGTGCGCGCCTTCGCCCGCTACGGATTGCACGATGCGTTCGTCCGGATACCGGGCGAGTCGCGCATCAACGCGAAGCTCTCCGAGCCGGACGGGCGGGTCACCGACCTGAACGGGCCGGGTCCACTCATTCCGGCGCATGCCCTGGACATGCTGTCCGTGCGCCTGGGGCCGCTGCTGCCCGGAATCGATGCGGTCGTGATCTCCGGCAGCCTGCCGCCGAACATGACGCCCGCACAGCTCGCCAGCCTCATCACCCGCATCCGCGAACGCCAGATGCCGGTGTGGTTGGACACCAGTGGTCCGGCGCTGTTGGCGGGTCTGGCCGCGAGGCCCACCGGCGTCAAACCCAACGAGACCGAGCTGGCCGGCTGGGCCGGCCACCCGCTCGATACTTCCGAAGCACGGCTCCAGGCCGCGCTGCAGCTCAATGCCGAGGGTATCGAGGACGTGTTGGTTTCCGCCGGGGCCGAGGGGGTGATCTGGGCCCAGCGGGGTGAGGCCCTGATGGCCGAGTCGCCGCGGGTGACGGTCGTCAGCACCGTCGGCGCTGGAGATACGCTGCTGGCGGGGGCGCTGCACGGCGTCCTGACCGGCTGGCCGCGTGAGCACAGCCTGCGGTTCGCGACGGCGCTCGCCGCCGAGTCCGTGCGCCACATTGGCGTGGGTGACCCATCCGCCGGGGATCTCGGCATGCTTCAGGAGCAGACGATCGTGCGGAGCTTGACCGTGCAACCCCTCACCGGGGAGACGCAGCGATGAACGTGATCATCATCACGGCCTGTCCGAGTGGCGTGGCCACGACCTTCCTGGCCGCTCGGGGGCTCGAGCGTGCCGCGAAGCAGCGCGGTTGGAACGTGACGGTGGAGATGCACAGCCAGCTCGAGCCGGTCGTCCCGCCCGGCCCCGCGGCGATCGAGGCCGCCGACCTGGTCGTTGTCGCCGCGAGCGCGCCCGTGGACCTCACCCGTTTCGTCGGCAAGCGCGTCCACCAGGCGCCGATCTCCGAGGCGCTGCCAGATCCGGACGCCTTCCTGAAGCAGGCCGACTTGAACGCCAGGCCACTGACGACGGCCGCTGCGGCCAGCCATACCGAGGCGGCGCCCGTGCCCCTGGCCCGGCCGTCCACGGAGGGTGGGAAGAAGATCGTGGCCGTCACGGCCTGTCCCACCGGGGTCGCCCACACGTTCATGGCGGCCGAGGCGCTGACCCGGGCCGGGCAGGGGCTCGGTCATTCCCTCCGCGTCGAGACGCGAGGCTCGGTGGGCGCGCAGGATCCGCTGACCGAGGAGGAGATCCGGGATGCCGAGGTGGTCATCCTGGCCGTCGACATCGAGGTCGACTCGTCGCGGTTCGCGGGCAAGCGGGTGTGGCGGACCTCCACTGGCACCGCGCTGAAGAAATCCGAGCAGACGATTCGCGATGCGCTGGAGAAGGCCCAGGTCATGGCGGGTGCGCCAGGACGTCCGGCGGCGGAGGGCGCGGGAGGCAAGGCCGCCGGCCGGGGCGGTCCCTATCAGCATCTGCTGACCGGCGTGTCCTTCATGCTGCCGATGGTCGTCGCGGGCGGCCTGCTGATCGCCCTGTCCTTCGTGTTCGGCATCGACGCCTTCAAACAGGAGGGCTCGCTGGCGGCGGCGCTGATGCGCATTGGCGGCGGAGCGGCGTTCAAGCTGATGGTGCCGCTGCTCGCCGGTTACATCGCCTATTCCATCGCGGACCGGCCCGGAATCGCTCCCGGGATGATTGGCGGCTATCTGGCGAGTGAGCTCGGGGCCGGCTTCCTCGGGGGCATCGCCGCGGGTTTCATCGCCGGTTACGCGGCACGAGGCCTGAGCCGTTACGTCAAGCTCCCAGCCAGCGTGGAATCCCTGAAGCCCATCCTGATCATCCCGCTCGTGGCGAGCCTCGTCACCGGGCTGGTGATGATCTACGTCGTCGGTGCTCCCATGGCCGCGATCATGTCGGCGGTGACGGGGTTCCTGACGAACATGAACTCCGGCAATGCGATCCTGCTCGGCGTGCTGCTGGGCGCGATGATGTGTTTCGATCTCGGCGGACCCATCAACAAGGCGGCGTATACCTTTGGCGTGGGGCTGCTGTCGGCGGGTGCTGGCTCGTACGGTCCCATGGCCGCGATCATGGCGGCCGGCATGGTGCCACCCATTGGCATGGGCCTGGCGAGCCTGCTCGCCCGGAACAAGTTCTCGGGGCCGGAGCGTGAAGCGGGCAAGGCCTCGCTGGTGCTGGGGTTGTGTTTCATCTCCGAGGGGGCGATTCCTTTCATGGCCAAGGATCCCCTGCGTGTGATTCCCGTCAGCATGGTGGGGGGAGCGCTGACGGGCGCGATGTCGATGTTTTTCGGCGTGCAGTTGATGGCCCCGCACGGGGGGTTGTTCGTGCTGCTGATCCCCAACGCGGTCAATCACGTGCTGCTGTATCTGCTGTCGATTGCCGCCGGCTCGCTGGCGGTGGGCGCCGGGTATGCGCTGATCAAGACCGGCCGGGCCGAGCTGCCGGGCGCGGTGAATCCCTCTGGGGACAATCGCTGGGACATGGGGTCCGGGAGCGATCGCGCGGCGGCCTGAGCCGGGTGGCTTCCGGGTGAGCGGTTTCACTTTTCGGTGAAAGCAATGCTCTAGTCTCCTCCCTGGCCAGGATTCATCGCCAGAAGAGGAGTCAGCGCATGATGGTGGCAGAACGCTTCACGGTCTCCATTCCCGAACACATCCTGGCGGATCTCCACCAGCGTCTGACACGGACGCGGTGGGCGGGGGACCATGGCAACGAGGGCTGGGCCTACGGCACCGAGCAGGGGTACCTCTCCGAACTCGTGCGTTACTGGGCGAATGACTTCGACTGGCGCGCCCAGGAGCGGGCCATGAATGCCTTCTCTCACTACCGGGTGAATCTCGAGGGCATCCCCCTCCACTTCATCCACGAGAAGGGCCAGGGCCCGAGCCCCATTCCACTCGTCCTGACCCATGGGTGGCCCTGGACGTTCTGGGACATGCACAAGGTCATCCGCCCGCTGACCCACCCGGCCGAGTTCGGAGGGAAGCCGGAGGATGCCTTCGATGTGGTGGTGCCCTCGCTGCCGGGCTTCGGCTTCTCCACTCCCCTCAAGCAAACGGGGGTGGACTTCATGAAGACGGCGGATCTCTGGGTGCGCCTCATGGAGGGCCTGGGCTATTCGCGCTTCGGTGCGCAGGGGAGTGACGCGGGCGCCTTCGTCTCCGCGCAGCTCGGCCACAAGTACCCGGAGCGGGTGCTCGGCCTCCACACCACCTTCCCGATGCCGCTCGATGCCAACACCAACCCCCGGAGTATTTCTCCGCCCGAGGCCTACGCGCCCGGCGAGCAGGAGGCCCTGGCCCGGACCCTGCGCTTCCTGATGGAGGGGACGGGCTACGTGGCCCTCCAGAGCACCCGTCCGCAGACGCTCGCGTATGCCATGCACGACTCACCCGCCGGCATGTGCGCCTGGTTCCTCGAGAAGCGCAGGGCCTGGAGCGACTGCGGCGGGGATGTGGAGAAGGTCTTCTCCAAGGACGAACTGCTCACCGCGATGACCCTCTACTGGGTCACCGAGAGCTTCAACAGCGCCACGCGCTTCTACTACGAGACGGCCCACCACCCCTGGCAGCCCTCGCACCCGGGTTCCCGCGTGGTGGATGTCCCCACCGGCGTGTCCATCATGCCCAGGGACGTCGTCCAGATGCCGCGCAGCTGGGCCGAGCAGTATTTCGACCTGCGCAGCTGGAACGTCCTCCCGGCGGGCGGCCACTTCGCGCACATGGAGCAGCCGGAGCGCCTGGTCCAGGACATCCGGGACTTCTTCCGGCCTCTGCGGGGCCTCGAGCGCTGAGCCACTGATAGGCTGGGCCTATCACTCCGATGAAAACCTTGTCTTGGTCACATCCGGGCGCGGGACGCATCTTTCTCTGCACGAAACCAGCGTGTCGCCGCGTTGGCGTACTGGGAGGAAGTTCATGGTTGCTGCCCTTGCCGGATTGGGATCAGGAGCGCTTCACGCCGTCTCCGGCCCGGATCATCTGCTGAGCCTGGCGCCCCTCTCCCTGGGCATCGGCCGGAAGGCCTGGCGCGTGGGGTTGATGTGGGGATTGGGGCATGCGCTCGGCACCCTGCTGTGCGTGGCGGCCGTGGTGCTGGTCGCCGCCGCACTGAACCTGGAGGTGCTGGAGACGTGGGGGGAACGCATCGCGGGTGGTGCACTGGTGATGACGGGGATGGTGGGGTTGCGCCGTTGGCTGGCCCATCGCACGCCGGCCAAGGAAGCGGCCGCATCCAAGGCCGGCGGGGCGAGCACGTGGGGGGTGCTCTCCATCGGCTTCATCCATGGCCTGACGGGCGCCGCGGCGGTGCTGATGCTGCTCCCGGCGGCGGTGGCCTCCTCGCCCGTGTGGCAGGCGCTGTACCTCGGCGGCTTCGTCGTGGGAAGCACCGTGGCCATGGCGGGGCTCACCGCGGCCCTGTCCGCCGGCACGAGCGCCATGCCGAAGCCCGAGGCGCTCCTGCGGCACGTGCCGGCGGTCGCCTCGTTCGGTTCGGTGATGCTCGGCGGCTGGTGGATGGTGGCGTAACCCACGGTGTGGGTCAGTGCCCGCGCAGCACCGATCCGCCCGCAGGCCAGGCAGGCAATCGCTGGCGGAGAGGGAGGTACACCCTCGCGAACGTCGGGTACGCGGTGGAGGCGGAGAGACGGTGATGCGAGGAGGCGGGCTTGTGCCTACACTGACGGAATGCCCCTTCTACGCTCCTGGTCAAGTGTTCTGGGTCTCGGTCTCCTCGTGGGAGGAGTGGCCCTGGCCGAAGGCACCTCGGTCATCTCCGTGGACCTTCCGTATGACAATTACAACCTGCAACTGCGTGGTGCTGACATCGTGTCGCGCGATCTCCAGCTCCAGCGCGTCGGGACGGAGCTCCGCGGGCGGGCGCTCGGCTCGGTGGCGCAGCTCACGCTCAAGAAGGACGGCGTCTCGGGTGCCGTGGGCACCTCGCCCGTGAACCTGAAGGTCCGCACGGAGGGAGACACCCTGCTCGCCGAGGGGGGCTTCATCGATGGGCCGGTGACGCTGCGCTTCAGCCCGAAGGAGCTCCACGTCTACATCAGCCAGTGCCGCTATGAGCTGGCGTTCGCCCAGGGGGTATACGAAGGGCGGCGCAGCTGTGACAGCCGGCTGCTGCCTCCGGTGCGCTTCTCCGTGCCGCCCGATCTCCGCGAGCGGAGTCCCGCGGAGCAGGCGGCCCTGCTGCTGTTCGCGCTGGCCCCCGCGGCCAAATAGGGGGGCGCACTCCGGACCCGTCTTCTATCGGGTCCGGAGCGCACCGGGCACTAGTTGATGATCGGGATGCACCGGCAGCTGGTCATGTCGCACCGCGCGGCCTGGCCGCAGGTGTCACCGCAGTTGGGCTTGCAGACGCACTGGTCACCCGACTCGTTGCAGCCGAGCAGCGGGCCCGTGCAGTGATCCGGCTCGATCTCGCTGTGGTTCGGGTCGTCCTCGCAGGGGGCGCCGCCGTCGGGAGACTTCACCGCATCCACCCAGTACTGGTACGAGACGGCCACCTGGGTGGTCTCGCTCGAGGGGCGGCAGGCGCCGAAGAAGGAGAGGGTGCGCTCGCTACCGTCGAAGTCGAAGCCGTTGGCGGTGCTGCGCGGGATGTCGCCGCTCGCCTTGCAGACGGCCGGGTCTCGCACGTTCTCCATGGCCACCTTGATGGACGCGCCAATGGGCGGCTTGAGGGTCTTGTAGCCCGCCTTGCCGATGGTATCGTCGATGATGGCGTCCATCGAGGTCTCGATGGAGGCGGTGTCGAGGATGGATCCGAGCACGCCGCCCGTGGCGTTGACCACCGACGCGTGGCGCTGCGGGCCGTTGGCGGGCAGTGGATTGAACTCGCGTGAGCCCGTGGTCACGGTGCAGGTCGTGCCCTCACTGCAGCCACAGGCCTTGCCGGCCGGACACACAATGCCGTGCACGGTGATGTGCCTGCCCGTCTTGTTCTTGGGCACCGACAGCTCCGAGTTGGTGCCGAAGAACTCCGCGAATTCGAGGACGTTCACGCACTTGCTGCCCGCCTTGTCCTTGCTTCCTCCGGTGCCGCAGTTCTCCTCGGTGGTGCTGTAGCCGGTGGTCTGATCGTCCGCATCACCGAGCAGCACGACGACGAGGATGGCGTCCTTGCGCGCCAGGGCAGGGGATTCGGAGGCGCCGGGTTCGGTACCGGGCGTCATGTCGTCGATGGACTTGCGGGCCGCGCCGAGCACGCCCTCGAAGCCGTTCCCCGACAGTCCGACCCAGCAGCCGCCGTTGGCGCCCTCGGTGGAGCCGCCGGGGCAGGGCGCGGACTCGGGCGCCGCGGGGAGGCTGCACGTGCCGGACGAGCACGTGCTGTTCTCCGTCAGCCAGGACTTCACCTTGCTCACGTTGCGGGTGAAGCGCCGCAGCCGGGCCACGTTGGGTCCGTCGCCCGCATTGCCCACGTGGTAGGCCGAGGTCACCATCGCCATGCGCCAGTCCATGGACGAGGCGTTGAGCGCGTCCGCCGCGGACTGGGCGGTGGCGGCCAGCGACAGCTGTGAGGTCTTCATGGAGCCGCTGTCGTCCACGACGAAGAGGAAGTCCACCTTGGCCACCGGGAGCGTGAAGCGCTCGCACTGCGCCGCCGTGGGCTCGCCGAACTGGGCGAGCGCGGAGCCATCCGAGAGATCCTTGATGGAGAAGGCGGCGGGGGTGCTGCGGTTGCCGCCCGTCACGCCCGCCAGGGGTGCCACCGCGATGACCACCACGAGGCTCTGGTTGGAGCGGTGCACGAAGAGCGACTGGACGCGGAAGTTGCCCGTCACGCCCGCGGCGGCGCTGCTGAGGCGGCCCGTGCTGCCCGGCACCAGCGCGTCCACCAGCTGATCCGTGCGGCGCTTGAGGTCCGTGGTCGTACCGGCCTGGTCATAGAAGGCCTGCACGGCCTCGAAGCCCTCCCACGTCTTGAACGACTGGTGGGTGCGGTTGCTCAGCGCGCCCTTGGATGCGATGGCGGGCTGCAACTCCTCCTCGTCACCGAGCGCGGTCGTGGAGTTCGCGGGAGCGGGGCGCCGGAAGGCCAGGAAGGCCACCTTGGTGGTGCTGTCATAGCCGACGAGCCCCTTCACCTCGGTGCCCGACTTGATCTGCGTGACCTCCGTGAAGGTGGGCGGCAGGGCCAGCTTGATGTCCGCGCCCTCCTCGGACTGGAAGATCACGGGGCGCAGGTTGTTGGTGGTGCACACCTGGCCGGCGGGGCCCGAGGCGTCGCTGGTGCGCGGATCCAGCTCGCCCGGGTCCACGTTGCCGTTCTGGTTGGTGTCCTCGGCGCCATCGCTCACGCCGTCGCCGTCGGAGTCCGGGTTCGTCGCGTCCGTGGCCGTGCCGGGGTTGGCGTCCGGGCGGAAGATGCCCGCGCAGTTGGACTCGTCCAGGTTGGTGGTGGCGCCCACCTCCACGCCGTCGGAGATGCCGTCTCCATCGGTATCGAAGTGGCGCGGGTCCGTCTCGGAGGGCGCGCGGGTGCCGTTGGCGTCCTGGTCCTCGCCCTTCACGCTCCCGCTGGTCGGGCCATCGCGCAGGCCGTCACAGTCCGAGTCCACGAGCAGCGGGTGTGTCTCGTCATCGTCCACCTTGCCGTTGTGGTTGGCGTCCTCCACGCCGTCCAGCAGGCCGTCCCCGTCCGAGTCCGCCTTCACGGGGCTCGTCTGCATCGAGGCATCCGCGTCCGCGGGGATGGTGCAGGACGTCCCGTCCACTGCCTTGCCAACGCCCACCTCGAGCCCGTCCGGCAGTCCGTCCTGATCGGTGTCCGTGAGACCGGGGTGGGTCTTCTGCCCGTCGTAGACCGCTTCGAATTCGAACTTGTCGCTCAGGCCATCACAGTCGGTGTCCTTGGCGGCGTTGTTCGGATCATTGGGATCGGTGGGCAGTGGCGTGGGTCCGGTGTCCGGTGTGTCGACGGGTCCCGTGTTGGGATCGGTACACGCGGGGGCCGCCAGCAGGCTCATGGCGAGCAGTGCGGCGCTGATCAGTTGTCTTGGATTCATGGGGCCTTCCTCATGGATGCTCTGAGGTGTCTGGAATACCGCCCCCCCACACGGCAATCTGAATCATATACGTTTGTGGACGTATGCCATCTTGTTTCGCTGGGGCTGGGATTTACGGCCCGAGGCGGATTCCGTTGCCGGTAAGGGATTTCATGTGTTGGAAGAATGCGTGCATTTTGAGAGAGATTGATTGCACCAACAGGCTTTGGCTCCAGCGCGTGCTCCATACGGACAGTGCGTGGAGCGGATGTATGCGAACAGGGGTGTGCCTCGGAGCGGGACTCACGGAGTTCGTGCCGGGATGTTGTCTATTTCGGCTCTCAACGGACGTGCTTCGTCAGAATGGGAAGACATAAGAAAGTGCCGTCGGCACGCACCCCCCTCGCGTGCATCCCCTTCTGAATCGGAGGCCCATGATGTGCCGGAACTCGAGTTCCCTGGTGCTGATGCTGCCCTTGTTGGCCCTGCTGGGTTGTGACCCTGGCGGTGGAGGAGGGGACGGCCCCCAGGTGACGGTGGCGTTGGAGCCGGCGGCGGTGACACTGCCCATGGCTGGGACGCAACGCTTCACGGCGACGGTGGCGGGAGCGAGCGACACGTCGGTCACCTGGACCGCGACGGGCGGGGAGATCACCCAGGAGGGCGAGTTCAAGGCGCCGAGGCAGGAAGGGACGTACAGGGTCCGGGCCACGAGCGTGGCGGATACGGCGCGGTACGCGGAGTCCGTGGTGACGGTGACGAAGCCGCCGCCGCCGACGATCCATGCCTTCACGGCGGGGTCCGCGACGATCAACGTGGGCCAGAGCACGACGTTGAACTGGGAGGTCTCGGGAGCCACGAGCCTGAGCATCGAGCTGGATGTGGGCACGGTGACGGGGACGAGCGTGACGGTCACCCCGGCCAGGACGACGACCTATATGCTGACGGCTACGAACGAGGGAGGCAGCGTCACGGCCACCACCACGGTCACGGTGCGGCAGCCGCCGGCCATTTTCTTGTTCACGGCGGCGTCGGCGACGATCAACGTGGGGCAGAGCACGACGTTGAACTGGGAGGTCGCGGGAGCCACGAGCCTGAGCATCGAGCCAGGAGTGGGCACGGTGACGGGGACGAGCGTGACGGTGACTCCCGCCACGACGACGGCCTATACGCTGACGGCCACGAACGAGGCGGGCAGCGTGACTGCCTCCACCACGGTGACGGTGCGGCAGCTACCGGCCATCTCCGCGTTCACGGCCGTCTCGGCGACGATCAACGTGGGGCAGAGCACGGCCTTGAATTGGGAGGTTGATGGCGCCACGAGTCTGAGCATCACGCCGGGCGTGGGTACGGTGACGGGGACGAGCGTGACGGTCACCCCGGCCACGACGACGACCTACACGCTGACGGCCACGAACGAGGCGGGCAGCGTCACGGCCACCACCACGGTGACGGTGCGGCAGCGGCCCACCATCTCCTCGTTCACGGCGGCGTCGGCGACGATCAACGTGGGCCAGAGCACGGCCTTGAATTGGGAGGCTGATGGCGCCACGAGTCTGAGCATCACGCCGGGCGTGGGCACGGTGACGGGGACGAGCGTGACGGTCACCCCGGCCACGACGACGACCTACACGCTGACGGCCACGAATGAGGCCGGCAGCGTCACGGCCACCACCACCGTGACGGTGCGGCAGCGGCCCACCATTTCCTCGTTCACGGCGGCGCCCACGACGATCACCGCGGGTGAGAGCGCGACGCTGAGCTGGACGTCAACCGGGGCTACGAGCCTGAGCATCGCGCCGGGAGTGGGAACGGTGACGGGGACGAGCGTCACGGTCACCCCGTCCGCGACGACGGCCTACACACTGACGGCGACGAACGAGGCGGGCAGCGTCACGGCCTCTGTCTCGGTGACGGTGAATCCTCCGGCCGTGGACACCTGGGCGTCCCTCAGTTGGGCCAACGAGCTGCCCGGCAACTACGACTCGGACGTCTACCGCTGGCTGGATGCGGGCAAGCAGCAGCGGACGGCCGTTCTCACGCGCAACACCGCCCGTGATCCCGGCGGCAGCTACGGCGGCATGCTTCGCCAGTTCCGCTTCTACACTGGCACGTCGGAGCGCGTCGCCACGGGCACCGGCGCCACCAGCGGCGCCGGCTACATCTGGAACGGCTGGGGCTATGTGGTAAGTCACTTCAGCGGCAATGGGGTGAGCCACTCCGGAAACCTCGCGGGCAACTACCGCCGGGTCTTCGTTGGCCGCCACCATGCCATCCACGAGTTCTCCTGGAACATGCCCATCGGCGGCACTCCGGTCAAAGTCACGGTGCACTGGTTCTTCGCGACGGGGCGGGATCATCCGGTCTACGCCGTCACCTTCGACACGAGTGCCGCGGGTTCCTCTGGCCTGCCCACCAGCGCGGACTCCCGCACGCCCTATGGCGACATCGCCTGGGATGGTGATGGCACCAACGCGTTCGTGGACGGCGTGAAGTGGGGCGACAAGTACAAGTTCTTCTCCCGCACCGAACCCTTCACGGCCCAGAGCCAATGGGACTACAGCCAGCCCAACGTCGTCCCCTACACCATGCTCTATTCCCGCGCCGCCGATGCCGAGATGGGCATGGTGCAGACGCTCAATTGGCTCCAGCACAACACGGGCGGCACCTGGTTGAGCGACAACTGGGGCCGGACCTCCGAGACTCGTGCGAACCCCGGTAATTTCGGCTCCTGGATGATGCCGCCCAATTGGAACTGGCCCTACCAGATGTGCCAGTACGAGATGGGTGACACCAGCCAGACTCGCAGCAAGCGCCTCGCGTGGGGCTTGATGTACGACGCCGTGGGCAAGCCTTTCTACGACGGCTATGGCTACGAGGGGTCGTTCGTGGGTCATCCCTACCAGAGCTATTCCGTCTTCATGGTCATGGGTCAGCAGAGCGCTGGGGAAGTCCTGGCTCAGGCGACGCATGTGGAGAGCATGCTCAATGCGCGGCTCAGCGTGGTTCAGGGCGCGGTGGTGACCTCCGGTCCGGGCGGCGTGGCGCGCTCCGACTCCACCACCTATCCGGTGCCCGGGTACAACAGCAACTACGCGGCCTACGAGTTCCAGGCGGACCTGTCCGGCCAGTTCAACGCGACCCTGAACGCCGCAGGAGGCGAGCTGCAGAATCCGCTCTTCATGGTTCGTGCCGCGGCGGGCGTGCCGGCGCGCCTCTACCTGGACGGCGTGCTTCTGAATGCGGACGTGGACTACTTCGCCTCCTTCGACTCCACCTCGGGCGTGCTGTGGCTCACCCTCAACCGGGCCTGGAGCGGCAGCCACACCCTGGCCAGCGGTACGTAGAGAAGAGCAGGGGAGCGGCGGGGACCACCGGCGCGAGGCTCATGGGCCTCGCGCCGGGGCACTTCCCGCTACGGATTACTTCCAGGTGTCGTTGAGCGTCACGGTGCCGGCCGCGGGCGTCGTGGAGGTGCGGTTGGCGCCGCTCTCCCAGACGACGTTCCCGCTGCCGTCCTTCTTGATGTACTTGTACTCGAAGGCCGTGGAGCCGGGCAGGCTCAGCGTCACGCTCCACGCCGGGTAGTTGGCCGGCGAGAGCTGGATGGCATTGGCGGTGTTCCAGCTCCCGAGCGTGGCGATGCTGCCCACGACGTAGATGTTCTGGCCCACCACGGTGCTGGCCGTCTCGTTGAAGGTGACGGTGGCGCCGGTGGTGCTGGTGGTGACGCTCAGGGCCGTGCTCACGGCGGAGACGTTGCCCGCGGTGTCCCGGGCGCGCACGGTGTAGCTGTACGTGGCGCCGGCGCTCAAGCCGGTGTCGGTGTAGCTGGCGGAGGTGGGCGAGCCCACCAGCGAGCCGTTGCGGTACACGTCATACCCGGCGATGCCGCTGGCGTCCGTGGAAGCCGTCCACGTGAGCGAGACGGAAGTGGACGTCTTGGAGGGCGCCGTCAGGCCCGTGGGCACGCTCGGCGCGGTGGTGTCGGCGGACGGCGCGCCCGCGGTGATGGTGCCGGCGTTGAACGTCTGCACGCCCGCGGGGATGAAGTAGTTGAGCCCGCCATTGTTGTCCCAGGTGCCACTGCCGTTGTTGAAGACGGCCTCGAGCTGTGTGGCCGAGCCCAGGTTGATGGTGTACTTCGCGTAGCCAGCCACCTCCGCGTTCGGCATGGCGACACCCGGTGACGTCGTCCACGTGCCACCCGCGGGGCGGTAGTGGATGTAGGGCGTGGAGAAGCCCTTCTTGTAATAGACGGTGACGGAGTTGCCCGAGCTGGTGGTGACGGAGAGCGCCGTGCTGGCCGCCGAGGTGTTGCCCGCCGCGTCCCGCGCCTTCACGGTGTAGCTGTACGCGGTGCTCGCCGCGAGCCCGCTGTCCGTATACGTGGTGCCCGTGGGCGTGCCCACCTGCGTGCCGTTGCGGAAGACGAGGTAGCCCGTCACGCCGATGTTGTCCGTCGACGCCGTCCACGACAGGGACACGGACGCGGACGTCTTCGAGGGCGAGGTGAGGCCACCGGGAACGCTGGGCGGCGTGGTGTCGGCCACCGGTGCTCCCGCGGTGATGGTGCCAGCGCTGAAGGTGGAGACGCCTGTGGGGAAGAAGTAGTTGCTCCCGTTGTTGCTGTCCCACGTGCCGCTGCCGTTGTTGAAGACGGCCTCGAGCTGCGTGGCCGAGCCCAGGTTGACGGTGTACTTCGCGTAGCCGCTCACCTCGGAGTCGGGCATGGCGTAGCCCGGCGCCACCGTCCACGTACCGCCCGTGGGACGGAAGTGGATGTACGGCGTGGCGAAGCCCTTTTTGTAATAGACGGTGGCGGTGTTGCCCGCGCCGGTGGTGGCGGAGATCGCCGTGCTCTGCGCCGAGACGTTGCCCGCCGCGTCCTTCGCCCTCACGGTGTAGCTGTACGCGGTGCTCGGCGACAGGCCCGTGTCCGTGTAGCTGGTGCCCGTGACGGAGGCCACCTGGGTGCCATTGCGGAAGACGTCATACCCGGCCACGCCGTAGTTGTCGGTGGAGGCCGTCCAGAGCAGGGCCACCGAGGAGCTCGTCGTGCCCGAGGCCGTCAGCCCCGTGGGCGCCGAGGGCGCGGTGGTGTCCGGCGCCAGGGTGGTGACGGAGAGCGCCGTGCTGGCCGCCGAGGTGTTGCCCGCCGCGTCCTTCGCCTTCACGGTGTAGCTGTACGCGGTGCTCGCGGTGAGCCCGCTGTCCGTGTAGCTCGTGGTGCTGCTCGAGCCCACCTGCGTGCCATTGCGGAAGACGTCGTAGCCCGTCACCGCCACGTTGTCCGTGGCCGCGTTCCAGGTGAGCTTCACCGAGCGATCCGTCCTCGTGGAGAGGGCCAGGCCCGTGGGCGTGGAGGGCGCCGTGGTGTCCACCACCAGGAACGGGTGCGTGCCCTGCACCGTGCCATTGAGGTCCTCGATGTACTTGCCGCCCACCAGGTTGTACCGGCCCGCGCCGACGTAGACGGATTGGATCTCGCTGCGGGTGACGTTGCCCCGGCTGTCCGTGGCCTCGATGTAGTAGTCGAGTAGCTGGTCCCGGTAGTTGCCGAGGTAGACGTAGTAGAGGTCGCCGATCTCCTGCGCGGGCACCTTCGCCATGACGGGCAGGTAGGCGGGCTGCCACGCGACGCCGTTGATGACGGGCTTCAGATCGCGCCGGGTCAACGGGAAGTCCACCCAGGCGCCCACACGCGTGGTGTCGATGTTGGGCACGCCCGCGGCCTTGCGCGCGGCGGGGTCATACACCTTGTGGGTGTTGTCCTGCGGGTCGATGCTCTTGCTGGTGTGCACACGCACGCGGGCCTTGATGCTGGTGATGCCGCTCAGGTCGTACGCGTAGGTGTAGATGGCGAAATTGTTGTTGAAGTGGTGGAGCGTCCAGCCCTCGGACTTGTCCGTGTTGGCGCTGCCCGGGTTGTAGGGCCAGCGCTGCGGCCACCAGACGGACGGCCCGGTGCGGTCCTGGGTGAGGCGGTCCTGCACGTAGGGCTTGGAGAAGTAGAGCGACTGGTTGAAGGCGAGCGTGGGCTTGACGTTGTCGTCCTGGTTTTCGTCGTAGTAGCCGAAGCCCGAGTCCATGGCGGGCAGCAGGAAGTACCAGGCCAGCTCGGCGGGGTTGGCGCCGCCCGCCCAGTCGTTGGCCGCGTCACCCTTCACCGGGAAGGACATCATCCACGGGTTGAGCTGGTTGCCCGCGTGCGTCACCTGATTGTCCAGGGTGGTGGTGGGCTTCCAGTGGTTGGGGTGGCCGTCGAGCCAGATCTGCTCGGCCGTCTTCGCGTAGTTGAGCGCGGCCTGGAGCAGGGCGAAGTTGCGCTCCAGGTAATGCCAGCCGTGCTCGAAGGAGACCGTCATGCCCTCCTGCACGCCGCTGAGGTTCGTCTTGGGCGCGAGGTTGAGCCCGGTGGCCGAGTTGAACGCGGGGAACTGGCCCTTCCAGATGCCGAAGGGCAGCTTCCAGTGATGCCACTGGGGGTCGGACGAGGAGTCACGCGTGTCCACCCACGAGCCGTCCTGCACGTGCACCACGTCGGTGGCGGGCGGCGTGTGGTTGACGAGGTACTCGCTGATGCCCATGCACTGCACGCCATTGGTGCAGGTGACGCTGCGGCCGTTGTACCAGGTGGTTTCCGAGCCCGCGCGCCCGCCCGAGTTGTCTCCGTCATGCGCGATGACGAAGAACTGCTTCTGCGGCACGAGCCCCTCGAAGCTCCGGAGGTTGACGACGTCGACGGTGGCCTCGCCCTCCCAGCCCTCGAGCCAGGAGCCGTTCTGGTTGACGGGGATGCCCACCACGCGCGACTCGGCGCCCGTGGCCGGGTCCACGTAGCGCACCCAGTGTGGCGTGGAGGCGAACGGGTACTTGTTGCGGATGGTCTGCTGCTCGTGCGCCATCTGCACGCTCACCCAGCTGCCCACGTTGCTGGTGTTCTGCAGGTCCGCGCGGTTGGGCGGTGACACCAGCGTGTCCGAGCCCGGATCGTTCAGGAAGGGGTAGTCCTTGAGCGTGCGCGAGAAGTGGTTGTCTCCGATGACGGACCACTGGATGTTCAGCTTCGCCAGCGTGGGGATGAGGCGCTCGGAGAAGCCCAGCTCCGTGGGGAAGAAGCCCTTGGAGGACTGGAAGTTGCCGCCCAGGAAGTAGGGCTGCGCGAGCGTGGTGCTCTGGTAGATGAGATCCTTGAGGAAGTACTCCGGCCCCACCAGCGGCCCCATGGAGTGGTGGCCGGTGAAGTGGATGAGATCCAGCGTCCGGTTGCCCGCCGGAGTGCGCAGCGTGTTGTACCGGTCCCGCCACGGCGTGCCCCAACTGGTGTTGTTGTAGCCGGGGACGTTCTGCAGCGTGTTGAGATCCTGGACGTTGTTCACCACCGACCCGGACATGGTCACGTGGATCTGCCCGGTGGGGGCATTGGTGCTCATGTCCGCCGCGACGTTCGGGGGCCAGTACATATAGGCGCCCGTCTTCGCGTGGTGCGAGTAGTAGGTGACCAGATCGTCGTGCGGCATCGGCGCGCCCGACGGCAGGTAATAGGTGTAGTTCGACGGCGGGTTCTGCTTCAGGTTGATGACCTGGCCGTCATACGTGTAGCGGATGGCTCCGCCCACGGGCGTCGACGCGTACTTGCTCACGTCGTAGTACGCCCAGAAGTTGGGCATGTGGTTGTGGTAGACGTGCGACGCGGCGATCTGCGCCTGCGCCGGCCCGGCCCACAGCAGCGCCGCCACGGCGGGCAGCAGCAATGGCTTCAATCGGTTCACGGGGTTCCTCGGGGAGAGGGGTTGGGGAGGCGCCGGACGGATTAGTAGGGCTAACTGTTTTTGTCACTTTCTTCTGAAATCCAGTTTTATTAGGAGTTCACATGAAAAAGGGGTTCTGGGTGTGCGCGCTGCTCCTGATGGCGGCGTGTTCCGAGAAGCAGGGGAGTGCGTCCGGGCCGAGCGCGCAGGACAAGGAAGCGGCGGCCCTGGCGAAGCAGGACGCGCAGTGCCCTGGCGGGACGGTGAAGGGGTGTCTGGACGGGGCGATGGAGGCCGATCGGCGCGGTGAGGCACCGCGCGCGGTGGAGCTGTACACGCGCGTCTGTGACGCGGGCGTCGCACGGGCGTGCAACGTGCTGGGCACCTTCGTCTGGCAGGGGCGGGGCGTGGGCGCGCCGGATCCGGCTCGGGCCTATTCGCTCTACAAGCGCGCCTGTGACGGCGGAGATCCGGGGGGGTGCTTCAGCGCGGGCATCTGCCACCGGACGGGCTCGTGCGCCGAGAAGAACGACGCGGAGGCCAACAAGCTCATCCAGCGCGCGTGCGATGGCGGTGACAAACGCGCCTGCGCCAACCTGGGCGGCCGCTGAAGGCCCGCCCGGCGGCGCTCAAGGGGACAGCGGGGACTTCACGGCGTGGAGGTGCCCGCCTGGGCTGCCTGGGCCTCCTGCTCGACCCTGGCGGCCTCGGCGGCGGTCCGGGCGCGGAGCTGGAGCTCGCGCTCGATGCGGTTCTTCGCCTCCTTCTCGGTCAGCGTCTTGATGGTGGCCAGGCCTTGCTCGAAGTCCTTGCCGATCATCCCGTCCATGTCCATGAACAGGGACATGGCCTTGCCCAGGAAGGTGTTGTTCCCCTCCATGGCCCAGGTCACCTGGATGTTGCCCTCGCCCGCGGGCTTGAACGTGAAGAAGGTGGTGTTCGTGGCCGCGAAGGGCTCGGAGAACTCGAGCTGGATCTGGATGGACTCGTAGAGCTTCGCGTCCACGATGGTCATCTTGCCCTTGCCCACCTGATCATTGCCGGACCAGGTGTAGATGGCGCCGGGCCCCGCGAAGGCCCCGTCGAAGGCCGTCTGCATCTTCGGGTCCTTCGCCGCCCAGGGAGACCAGAACTTCCACTTGTGGAAGTCGTTCACGGTGCCGAAGGGGAGCTCGACGGGGGCGGCGATGGTGATGGACCGCTCGACGCGGAAGGTGGACGGCCGCGACGCCACCACGGCACCCACGCCGATGAGGGCAACGACGAGCGAGAGGGAAATCTTCTTGAGCATTTCGTCTCCAGAGAGGCGGGGTTGAACCGTATGTCCCTGGCGGCTGGACGGCAAATGCTCCGCGTCTCCGGACAGAGCGTCCGGGCCACCCGCTCCGGCGGTCTGGCCGAGCAGGCATGCCAGGCTTCCTCCCATGGTGCGTCTTGAAGGACGGCGCCCAGCAGTTGGGAAAGAGCTGGGGGTCCATTACTATTGACGGTAGTAGCTGGCCGGGCTCAGATGCGGGCATCGTGAAGAAACGCACCTGGGAACCGCTGGGCCACCTGGAATCGGCCGTGATGGATGTCGTCTGGGCCCGAGCCCCGGTGACGGCTCGCGAGGTGTGCGACCGGATGACGGGGGCCGAGGAGCGGGCCTACACCACCATCATGACGACCATGGACCGGCTGCACCGCAAGGGGCTGCTCGTCCGCGAGAAGGACGGGCTGGCCTGGCGGTACGCGCCCGCGCTCGGCAGGGCCGAGTTCGAGAAGGCTCTCGCGGACGGCCTGGCGGCGGAGATTCTGCAGGCGCACGGCGAGGTCGCGCTCTCGGCCTTCGTCGATGCAACGGCCGAGGTCGATGAGGGACTGCTCGACCAGTTGGCGCGGCTCATCGCGCAGCGGCGCAAGGGGCGTGGGTAATGGCGGCCCTGGCCTTCCTCCTGGAGTGTGCGGCGACGGCGGCCCTCATCGGGCTGGCTGTCTCGATGCTGGTGTGGCCAGCGCTCCTGGTCCTCCGAGGCCGGGTGTTGCAGCGCGCTCCCGCGCTTCGGGCGGATATGGCCTTCGTGCTCGGCACGCTCCCCGCCCTGGTCTCGGTGGGAATGGTGGCCGCCGCGGTCGCGCCTCCATTCGCCGCCGCGGCCGGTCTGGCGGCGGACCATTGTCTGGGTCATGGGCATCACGTCCACCTCTGCTTCCTCCACTCGACGCATGTGAGGCCCCTGCTCGCGTTGGTGGGGGCGTCCGCGCTCGCCGTGTTCCTCTTCCGTGCCGGGGGATTCGTCCATCGGGTGCTGCGGATGCGGGCGCGGCTGTCCGCCCTCGAGTCGCTCGGCACCTCGCGCCCGGGGCACTTCCTCATCGTCGCCGTCCCCGGGGCGCCGCAGCTCTGCCACGCGGCTGGATTCGTGCGCGGGCGCATCCTGCTCTCGGCCAGCCTGGAGGAGTCGCTCACCCCGACGGAGCTGCGTTCGGCACTGGCGCACGAGGAGGCCCACCTGCGCCGTCGAGATCCGTTGCTCGGCTTGCTCCTTGGAGTGGCCGGGCTCTTCGCCGCGCCGTTCTTCGCCCGGGCCTGCGCCGCCGTCTACCAGACAGCCGCGGAGGAGGCGTGTGATGCCGAAGCGGCAGCGGTGATGGGCGATGGCGGGCTGGTGGCGGGCGCGCTCGTCAAGGTGGCGGCCCTCCAGCGGCGGGTGTCCCACGTCGCAGGGGAGGCTCCCGCATTTGGAGCGCTCGCGCTGGAGCGCCGTGTCCGGCTCCTGCTCGATGAAGAGGCGCGAGCCTCCACGGCGCACGCCCTTCGAGTCTCCGGAGCCGTGGCCCTCGCGGCCGGGCTGTTCGCACTCGCTCACACCGCCTTCCTCCACCACGCGGTGGAGACGGCCCTCCATCTCCTCTTCTGAGAGCTCCAGGCCATGTGCATGCGTTCGCATTCTCGGCGTCTGGCTTCATCTACTACCCTGGGTAGTATTGCCCTCCTGCTGCTGGCCGGTACGGCCGTGGCACAGCCCGCGCTCGACGAATCGCGATACGTGGAGCGCGTGCTCTCCGCGAGCCTGGAGGCCCGCGTCGCCGAGCTCGAAGCCGCGCTCGGCCGGGCCGAAGCCGTGGGTGTTGGGTTGTGGCCCAATCCCGAGCTGGGATGGGAGCGCCAGAAGACGACCTCCGGAACACGGGATGGGGAGAGTCAGGATGTGCTGGTGGCCTCCATCCCCCTGGTGCTCTCCGGACGGCTGGGGTTGGAGCGGCAGGCGGCCGAGCTGAACGCGAAGGCCGCCGAGGCGCGGCATGAGTGGGCCCGGGCCGGTCTGCGGCATGAGGCGACGAGGGCGTTCTCCGCGGTGCTGGCGGCTCGGGAGCGCCGGAGCATTCTGGAGCAGTCACTCGCCGAGCTGCGGCGCCTGGCCGAGGCCATCGCCACCCGCGAGCGGGCGGGGGATGCCGCGGGCTACGACAGGCTGCGCGTCGAGCTGGAGGCGGCGACGGTGCAGGATGCGCTGCGTGGCGCCGTGCTGGACGAGCACCAGGCCGAAGCCCAGGCGCTTCGTCTCCTCGGGCCCGAGGTGGTGGCGCTTCCTCCATTCGAGGGCTCGCTTCAGGGGGAGCGGCCCCTGCCAGAGGGGACATCGCTGTTGGCGGAGCTCGGGGAACGGCGCGGCGACCTGCGCGCCCTCACGCTCGAAGCCAGTAGCGCGGAGTCCGCCCGGCGTGCGGCGGGCCGTGGTTGGATTCCGGAGCCCTCCGTCCGCGCGGGCGCGCAATTCCTCGACGTGGGACTGCCGGGGGCCGGGGTGGGGTACGTGGTCGGCGTGGGGCTGCCGCTGCCTCTCTTCGACCGCGGGCAGGGCGAGGCGGCTCGGGCGGAAGCGCGCCGGGGGCTCACCGAGGCGCGCCGCGCGGCACTCCTGCACGAAGCACGGACGCGGCTCGCGGTGGTTCTCCAGGCGGTGTCAGGCCGGCGGGAAAGACAGGCACGGCACCGGGCGGACGTGCTCGAGCGCGCGCAGGAGTTGCGCCGGATCGCCGCGACCGCCTACCGGGGGGGAGGTGCCGAGCTCCTCGTCCTGGTCGACGCCGAGCGTGCCGCCCGTGAGGCTCGGCTGACCGCTGTCGAGTTGGCGGTGTCCCTGGTCGAGGCGGAGACAGACCTTCTTCTTCTCGCGGGGGCCTATGACGGCGCCGCGCCCCGGAGTGCCACCCGATGAGCCGCTCCCTGCTTCTCTTCCTCTTCCTGGCCTGCATGCTCGCCTGCAAACGGGCCCCGAGCGACCATGAACACGGCGCCGGACAAGGCCATGAGCATGGTCACGAGCACAGCGCTCCCGCCGCCAGTGGGCCGGAGCGTCCGGACGAGTCCGTCACCGTCTATCAGGATGGCCTGGAACTCTTCATGGAGTACCCGGCGTTCGTGGTGGGCCAGCCCTCGCCGCTGGTGGCGCACTTCACCGACGCCCGCGATCCCAACGCCTTCCGGGTGGTGACGAAGGGCCGGGTGACGGCCACGCTGCGCTACGTAGACGGCACCGAGGAACGCTTCGTGGCCGACAAGCTCCTGCGCGACGGAATCTTCAAGCCGGCCGTGCAGCCCACCCGGGCTGGAGAGGGCACACTCACCCTGCGCCTGGAGGGCGAGCAGGTGTCGGGCACCGTGGACGTGGGCAAGGTGGTGGTGCACCCCACCGTCGCCGCGGCCGTGGCCGCCGCGCCTCCCGAGGAGGGCGGTGAGGCCACCGTGCCCTTCCTCAAGGAGCAGCAGTGGAAGACGCAGTACGCGACGGCGCCGGCCGAGCCGCGAGTCCTCCAGGGTGGAGTGCGCGCCACCGGTGAGCTCAAGCCCGTGGCGGGCCAGGCCGCGGAACTGTCGGCTCCCGTGGCGGGGCGCATCCCCGTGGGGGACCGGGTGGTGCACCTGGGGCAGCGCGTGCGCAAGGGCGAGGTGCTCGTACGGCTGATGCCCACGAGCGCCGCCGCTGGGATGGATGTGGCCACGGTGGAGATGGAGTCGGCGCGGGCCCGGGCGGAGCTGGGCCTGGCGGAGCGCGAGGTGAAGCGCGCGGAGGAGATGTTCGCGGGCAAGGCCATCCCCGAGAAGCAGCTCGACGCGGCGCGGGTGGCGCGGGAGGTGGCGGCGGCGCGGGTGGCGGCCACCGAGCGTCAGCTCGCGCTCTACCGCAGCACGCAGAGCGGGTCGCCGGGAGGCCCCAGTGGCGCGGCCTTCGAGCTGCGCTCTCCGGTGGATGGGGTGGTGTCCTACGCGGAGGTGACGCCCGGGGCCATCGTGGACGTGGGCACGCGGCTCGTCTCGGTGGTCAACCCCGAGCGGCTGTGGCTGGAGGCGCGGGTGTACGAAGCGGACGTCGCGAAGGTGGAGCGCTCGCCCGGTGCGGCCTTCACGGTGGCGGGCTTCGACCGGGAGTTTTCCGTGGACGAGAAGACGGGCCGCCGGGTGGCGGTGGGCTCGGTGGTGGACCGGGTGACGCGCACGCTGCCCGTCATCTTCGAGCTGCCCAATCCCGAGGGCGTCCTCAAGCCGGGCATGTTCGCCAAGGTGGTGCTCTACACGGGGGAGACGGTGCGCGGGGTGGCCATCCCCGAGTCCGCCATCGTCGACGACAACGGCAAGCCCACCGTCTTCGTCATGGAGGGGGGCGAGTCCTTCTTCAAGCGGGCCATCCAGCCCGGGGTGCGCTCGGGCGGTTACGTCCAGGTGCTCGAGGGCGTGAAGGAGGGGGAGCGGGTCGTTTCCCAGGGGGCCTACGAAATCAAGCTGTCCACCGTGGCGGGAGCCGCCGTCGGGCATGGGCACACGCACTGAGGGCCCGGCATGAATCGCCTCATTCGCTGGTCCATCGACAACCGTCTGCTGGTGGTGGCGGCCTCCGTGTTGCTGCTCGTCCTGGGCATCGAGACCGCCCGGAACATGCCCGTGGACGTCTTTCCGGATCTCACCGCACCCACCGTCACGGTCCTCACCGAGGCGCACGGGCTCGCGCCCGAGGAGGTGGAGACGCTCATCACGTTCCCCATCGAGACCACGGTGAATGGCGCCACGGGCGTGCGCCGGGTGCGCTCGGCCTCCGCGGTGGGCATCTCCATCATCTGGGTGGAGTTCGACTGGGGCACGGACATCTACACCGCCCGGCAGGTGGTCAACGAGAAGCTCCAGCTCGTGGCCAGCCAGCTCCCGCCGGATGTGCCGCCGCCCACGCTGGCGCCCATCTCCTCGGTGATGGGGGAAATCCTCTTCCTGTCCGTCTCGTGGGACAAGGGCGCGCAGGCGCCGGACGCGGCGGGGCGGGAGGCGCAGATGATGGAGGCGCGCAGCGCGGCGGACTGGGTGCTGCGCAAGCGCCTGCTGTCCGTGGCGGGCATCTCCCAGGTGGTGCCCATTGGCGGGGCGGTGAAGCAGTACCAGGTGCTGCTCCGGCCCGAAGCCCTCCAGGCGCTCGACGTCAGCTTCGAGCAGGTGGTGCACGCGCTGCGGACGACGAACCGGAACACCTCCGGTGGTTTCTTCGTGGAGCGGGGGCAGGAGTACCTCCTGCGGGCCGTGGGGCGGGCCCAGGACGTGGAGGACGTGGCCAACACGGTGGTCACCGTGCGTGCGGGCCAGCCCATCCGCGTGGGGCAGGTGGCGGACGTACGGGTGGGGCCCAAAGTCAAACGCGGGGAGGGAAGTGCCAACGCGGAGCCCGCCGTCATCCTCGCGGTGATGAAGCAGCCGGACGCCAACACCCTGGAGCTCACCCGGCAGTTGGACGCGGTGCTGGACGACATCCAGCCCACCCTGCCCAGGGGACTGATCATCAACCGCCACATCTTCCGGCAGGCGGACTTCATCTCGGTGGCGGTGCACAACGTGTCCGTGGCGCTCCGGGACGGTGCCATCCTCGTCGCCGTCATCCTGCTCGTGTTCCTGATGAACCTGCGGGCGACGTTCATCTCGCTCGTGGCCATCCCGTTGTCGCTGGTGGTGGCGGTGCTGGTGCTCAAGGCGCTTGGCGTCACCCTCAACACCATGACCATCGGCGGGCTGACCATCGCCATCGGGGCGCTGGTGGATGACGCCATCATCGACGTGGAGAACGTCTTCCGGCGCCTGCGGGAGAACGCACACCTTCCCGAGAGCGAGCGCCGCTCCGCCTTCGAGGTCATCTACCGGGCGTCGGTGGAGGTACGGGCCTCCATCGTCTTCGCCACGCTCATCATCATCCTCGTCTTCGTGCCGCTCTTCTTCCTTTCGGGGCTGGAGGGGCGGATGCTGGCACCGCTGGGGCTGGCCTACATCGTGGCCATCGCCGCCTCGTTGGCGGTGGCCGTCACGGTGACTCCCGCGCTGTGCGCGTACCTGTTGCCGCGAGCCCGCTCCCTGGGCGCGGAGGAGGGGCCCGTGCTGCGCTGGCTGAAGGAGCGCTACCAGCCCGTCCTCACGTGGGCACTGGGGCGCCCCCAGGCGATCCTGGGTGGGGCCGGCCTGGCCTTCCTCGCCACGCTCGCGCTCGTTCCCTTCCTCGGGCGCGCGTTCCTGCCTGAGTTCAACGAGGGGACGTTCACCGTGAATGTCGTCACGCTGCCGGGCACGTCGCTGGAAGAGTCGGACCGGCTCGGCCGTCGCGTCGAACAGGCGCTGCTGGCCCTTCCCGAGGTGGTGACCACCTCACGCCGCACCGGGCGCGCGGAACTGGACGAGCATGCCCAGGACGTCAACGCCTCCGAGCTCGACGTGGGCGTGGACCTCTCCAAGGGCAAGCGCGACAAGGAGGAGTTGCTGGAGGCGATGCGTCAGGCGCTCGCGCAGGTGCCAGGGGCCGTGGTCACCATCGGCCAGCCGCTCTCACACCGCATCGATCACATGCTCTCGGGCTCGCGTGCGGCCATCGCGTTGAAGCTCTTCGGTGATGACCTGGACACGCTGCGCGGACTGGCCGAGCGCGTGAAGGCCGTAGCGGAGACGACCCGGGGCGCGGTGGATGTATCCATCGAGCAGCAGGTGAACATCCCGGAGGTGGAGATCCGCATGGACCGTGACGCCGTGGCGCGCTACGGCCTCACCACGGGCGAGGTGGCCGAGGCGGTGGAGCGGGCCTTCTCCGGTGAGACGGTGGGCACCCTGCTGGAGGGGCAGCGGGCGGTGGAGCTCGTCGCGCGCCTGGATGACGCCTCACGGGCGGACCTGGATGCCATTGCCTCCACGCCGCTCGACACGCCCTCGGGCCCGCGGATTCCCCTGAAGATGCTGGCGAGCCTCACACGCGAGACCGGCCCCAACACCATCACCCGCGAGAACGTGCAGCGGAAGATGGTGGTCCAGGCCAACGTGTCCGGGAGGGACTTGTCCTCGCTGGTGGACGAGCTCCGGGCCCGGGTCTCGCGCGAGGTTCAATTCCCCGAGGGGTACTACATCGCCTACGGCGGCCAGTTCGAGAGCGCCGAGCAGGCCGCCCGCACCATCACCCTGCTGGGCCTGGGCGTGGTGGTGGGCATCTTCCTGCTGCTGGTGGTGGCCTTTTCGTCCGTACGCAACGCGCTGCTCACCCTCATCAACCTGCCGCTGGCGCTCATCGGCGGAGTGGTGGCGGTGGTGCTCACGTCCGGCGTGGTGAGCGTGGCCTCGCTGGTGGGCTTCATCACCTTGTTTGGGATTGCCACGCGCAACGGCATCCTCATGGTGAGCCATTTCGAGTACCTGATGACCGAGGAAGGGAAGAGCCTCCCGGAAGCGGTGGTGCAGGGCTCGATGGAGCGCCTCGCGCCCATCCTCATGACGGCGCTGTGCGCGGGGCTCGCGCTGGTGCCGCTCGTCATCGCCGGAGGTGAGGCGGGCAACGAGATTCAGGCCCCCATGGGGGTGGTCATCCTGGGCGGGCTGCTCTCCTCCACCTTCCTCAACATGCTGGTGGTACCGGTGCTCTTCCAGCTCTACGGCAGGCCGCCCAGGGCCGGGGAGGCCCTGGGCGAGTGACGTCCAGGGCGTGACGCCGGTGATGGGCGTCACGATGCAGCCCTCGCGTGAAGACAGACAGCGGCGGCCGTGGACGTGCCGCGGCCGCTCAGCACTCGATGATGTTCACCGCGAGGCCGCCGCGCGCGGTCTCCTTGTACTTGGTCATCATGTCCGCGCCCGTCTGGCGCATCGTCGCGATGACCTTGTCGAGCGACACCTTGTGTTTGCCATCGCCCTGCAACGCGAGCCGCGCGGCGTTGATGGCCTTGATGGAGCCCATGGCGTTGCGCTCGATGCAGGGCACCTGGACGAGCCCGCCGATGGGATCGCACGTGAGGCCCAGGTTGTGCTCCATGCCGATCTCCGCCGCGTTCTCCACCTGCTCCGGCGTGCCGCCCATCACCTCGGTGAGGGCCGCGGCCGCCATGGAGCAGGCCACGCCCACTTCACCCTGGCAGCCCACCTCGGCGCCGGAGATGGAGGCGTTGAGCTTGTAGAGCATGCCGATGGCTCCGGCGGTGAGCAGGTAGCGGACGGCGCCCTCGTCATCCGCGCCCGGCACGAAGCGCCGGTAGTAGTGCAGCACCGCGGGGATGATGCCGGCCGCGCCGTTGGTGGGCGCCGTCACCACGCGCCCCTGCGCCGCGTTCTCCTCGTTCACCGCCAGCGCGTAGAGGTTCACCCAGTCCATGGCCAGCAGCGGATCCGCGTTGCCGCGCATGTCGCCCTTGAGCTTGCGGTAGATGCCCGCCGCGCGCCGCTTCACCTTCAGCCCGCCCGGGAGGATGCCCTCGCGCTCGCAGCCGCGCTTCACGCACGCCTGCATGACCTCCCAGATGCGCAGCAGCCCCGCCCGTACCTGGGCCTCCGGCCGCAGCGCCTTCTCGTTCTCCATCATCAGCGTGCTGATGCTCAGCCCGTGCTGGTGACAGAGCGCGAGCAGCTCCGCGCCCGTCTTGAAGGGGTAGGGGATGCGCGAGTCCTTCACGCCCACGGCGTGCGCCGAGCTGCCATCGTCGTTGATGACGAAGCCGCCGCCCACCGAGTAGTAGACGCGGCTGAAGGGCTCGCTCCGCCCGGAGAGCACCGCGGTGAAGCGCATGCCGTTCGGGTGGCGCGGCAGCGACTGCCGCTTGTGGAAGACGATGTCCTCGGAGGGACGGAACTTCACCGTGTGCTGACCGAGCAGCTTCAGCTTCGCCGTCTCGGTGATGCCCGAGATGCGCGCGGGCACGGCGTCACAGTCCACCTCCTCGGGACGCTCGCCCTCCAGCCCGAGCAGCACGGCGATGTCGCTGCCGTGTCCCTTGCCGGTGTGCCCGAGCGAGCCGAACAGCTCCGCCTTCACGGACTCGACGCCGCCGAGCCCTCCCGCTTCCTTCGCGAGACTCTCCACGAACTGCCGCGCCGCACGCATCGGTCCCACGGTATGCGAGCTCGAGGGCCCGATGCCGATGGTGAACATATCGAAGACACTGAGTGACACGAACCGCCTCCCGCCCGAGGGCAGGCGAACCTATACCGCAAGCGGGTGCCACTTGCCGCGCGGGTCCCTCGTGCGAGGGGCGTCCTCCCGGCCATGAGCTGGATGTGTCCGGCGGAATGCATCATCGAGCACACTTCCACCCTCGATGACGCAAGGCGTCCCGATGACGCAAGGCGTTGCCGCTGGAGCCCCAACGACTCAGTGGCCCGAGGCAGCCGAGGCGGCGAACTCCTCCGGCATGACGGGCGCGCGGAAGGGCAGCCGCCAGCGCTCGCGGTCGCCCGGCTGGCTGCTCTTCACCCGGGTGAGCCCCTTCAAGCCGAGGCCGAGCAGCGACACCATGCCCAGGGCGATGGCCCCCGAGGTGGCGGTGCGCAGCGTCCGCGGCCAGAGGGCACGCAGGCCAAAGAGGCCCACGGGAATGACGTAGACGGGAATGGCGGCCAGGCCCGCGAGCGCGAGCCAGCGCCGCTTGTCGGCTTCGGACAGAGCGGAGAGATCCATGGCTGCCCTACAGGGTGAGGGCGCGCATGGCGGGCGGGAAGGGGTCCCCGCGTGCTGGTTGCATGGAGACCGACAGAACGGACGGGCCCGCCGCTCAGTTGCCGCCACCACTCCGCTGCCAGGCCTCGCGGCGCTGGTCCTGGACGCTCTTGCGCGAGAGCGCCTCTTCGATCTGCCGGGGCAACTCCTCCAGGCGCGTGCGGTGCATCCGGATGCTCAGCGCGTACAGGCCCTGCTCCTGGTCCGGCAACTGGGTGCCGTACTGCTCGAGCACCGTCGTCGCGAACGAGATGGCATCCTCCGACACCTGGCGGCGGTGCTCGTAGTACTGGTGGATCTCCTGCTCGGTGGCCGTGTTCGACTGCACCTTGCCGTAGAGCGCGTTCCAGCGCCTTCCTTCCTCGTCGCGCTTGCGCAGCACCTCCGGGTCCTTCGTCGGCACGCCCGTCTCCCAATAGAGGTTGTTGGGCAGCAGCGTGCGCAGCTTCTCCAGATCCACCGGATGCCGTGCGGGTGTCTCGCTGGGAGCAGCCTCGGCGATGGGATTGGCCGGGACTCCGGCATCGCTCGGCACCGTGGCGAGAGCGGATGACGTGGGGGCGGCCCGGGGCTCCGGGGTGGGTGCGCGCTGCCCGGGCACCGCGGCCCGTGATTCTTGTCTTGATGCGTCATCCGTGGAGGGACTCGCGAACAAGACACCGACGAGCACCAGCGCCAGCAGCACGACAGCCGCGGCCCCGAGCAACCACGGCAGAATCTTCGGTCGACCATTCACAGCCATGACGGATGAGATACCTCGGGATGCGTGGTTGTCACAATCTCGTAAAGTGGGAATTCGCCGTGCCTTCTGGAGATACAACTATTTCACGGATTGTGCTAGGTGTGTGTCTCCCCCCACAAACCAACCATGGAAGGAGTTGGGATGAAAAACCATCTCTTGATGGGTCTTCTCGCGGCCGCGGCCGTTCCGGCGGCCACCGCCCAGGCCGAGGTCCTCGTCTCTGGCATTGTCGATGTGCTCGTGGACGGAGGAAACAACTACACCTGGCAGAAGGTCGAGCTGCCGGGGACGAAGTGTGGCAACGGTTCCCAGTACAAGTTCTTCGTCCACCGCAGCGACACGGGCTCGCAGAACCTGCTGTTCATGTTCGAGGGCGGCGGTGCGTGTTGGGATTACGACACCTGCAGCGGACGCGCGGGTTTGCTGGGCGCGGCCAATCCGAACGGCCTCACGGATGACTACATGCAGCAGTTCACGGCGAAGTACGTCTCGCCGATCGTGAACGGTGCGGATCCGGGCCTGCCGTTCCGCAGCCGCAAGGACCTGGTCACCAAGGACTGGAACATCGTCTACATGCCGTACTGCACGGGTGACGTGCACGTGGGCAACAACGCGGTGACCTACACGGACCCGACGGGCGTGGAGCCGCCGCTCACCTGGCACCACTCGGGATATACGAACTCGATCGCCGCGGCCAATTACGCCAAGGCGCAGTTCCCCCGGGTCAACAAGCTGCTCGTCACCGGCTTCAGCGCCGGCGGCACCGCCACCGCGGCCGGGTACTACTTCGTACGCAAGGCCATCAACCCGGCGCGTGGCTATTACATCAATGACTCGGGCCCCATCTACCTGGCGGCCAACGTCAATGACCGCTCGCGCGCCCTGCACGACAAGATCCGCCAGTCGTGGAACCTGAACTCGGTGTTCGGTCAGCTGCCGGCGTCGTTCGACCAGAACAACATGGGCACCATCAACCGCATGGTGGCCACGGAGTTCCCCGGCGACCAGCTCGCCTACACGGCCTACACGCGGGACTACAACTACTCGCGCTTCTCCTATGAGCGCTTCCACACGCCCAACGACCAGGAGTCGGTGCTGAGCTACTGGAAGCAGGACCAGGACCGGCTCGTGGCCGAGCTGAACCTCTACAACAACTTCAGCTACTTCATCCCGCACAGCCGGCCGATCAACGTCAGCCACTGCAGCACCATCATCACCTTCGTTGGCGCGCACGCCTGCCAGAAGATGGAGAAGAAGCGCTGGTACGAGTACGTCTCCGAGCCGTGGCAGAGCTGGAAGTGCAACAGCGAGTTCGTGCCGATGGACACGTTCCTCTCGCGCTTCATCAACGACAACCAGCGCATCCGCATCTACGAGCCGGCCAACGGCTTCAACGATGAGGATCCGGGCATGGGCATCCT
This sequence comes from Archangium sp. Cb G35, assembly GCF_001896145.1. Classification (NCBI taxonomy): domain Bacteria; kingdom Pseudomonadati; phylum Myxococcota; class Myxococcia; order Myxococcales; family Archangiaceae; genus Archangium; species Archangium sp. Cb G35. The sequence goes on along the minus strand of NZ_MPOI01000011.1, from coordinate 306,707 downwards.
CGCGCCGCTGATCAACGGCGCGCTGGGCGGCTAACCCGGCTGACTCCAGGCTGACATGAGGTCCGGGCGGGGTATGTTGCCCCGCCCATGGACTCGGAAGCAGCCGATGACCTGGGCGGCACGTTCGGTTCCGTGCTGCCCTGCCTTTGCGGTGTTCAGCGCCCGTAGCCGGCGCTCCTCACCTCCACGAGCCGGCCGTTCTCGAACACCACCACCTGCATCAGCTGGCGGGGACCGAAGTTGTACGTCCACTCCTCGATGGTCTTGTAGACGACCCGCTCCTGGGTGGTCTCGGTCTCCTGGCCCTTCTGCCTCGTCTTCTCGCCCACGCTCTCGGTGCGGGTGTTCTTGTCCATGGGCTCGCCGCACTTGATGAGGACATCCGCCTTGGAGGCGTCATCCGAGACGAGCGCGTTGCCGCAGCGCAGCGTGGCCGCGTTGCTGGAGGAGGGGAGCAGGAAGAACGAGAGGGTCAGGGCCGCCAGGAGGGCACGCATTCGGAGAGTTCCTTCGATGTGGGTTCCGGGGATGAGTCGGACGGCCTACCCCCGGGAGATATTCATTCGCCGGGCCTACTTCGTGGGCTTCGCCTTGGGGAAGGTCATGTAGCCCTTCTCCGTGTACCAGGCCATGATCTCCACCTCGAGGCGCCCGGCCTTCACCGCGGGGTCCTCCTCGGCGAGCTTCCGGGCCTCCTCCAGCGTCTCGGTCCTGTAGAGGCACATCCCCCGGAAGGTGGGATCCTGCTGCTCGGCGAAGGGCCCGGCGATGACCAGCTTGCCGGACTCCGCCATGCGGTCGAGGTGCGCGAGGTGCTCCTTCTGGATGCGCTCGACCTCGGGTGTCACCTCGGGCGTCCACGAGGGACCGCGGCGGAGGATGACGAGGTAGTGCTTCTCGAACTCCACCTTCGGGGCGGCTTTCGCGGGCGGTGCGGCCTGGGCGGGCTTGTCCTTCGGCTGCTGGGCGCCGGCGGTACCGGCGAACAGGGTGCAGCAGAGCAGGGCGGCCAGGGCCGCGTGGCGGGAGTGGAAACGAGGAAGGGGGGAGGGGGTCGTCATGGTGGCGCGGACCCTACCAGGGCCTACCGACAGCCCCTGGCTCGCGGCGCTCGGGACCCCTTATCTTCTCGAAAGCGACTCATCGGAGGACCGGCCATGGCTGAGCGGACCGTGGGCTCGAGGCTGATGGTGTACGACCGAACCTGTGGCGGGCGCTGGGGCCTTCCGGGCCTCACCTTCTCGTGGCGGTTGGGCGGCGTGCTGTACCGCGCGCTCGGAAGGTTGGATGACTGGAAGGGCGTGGCGAGCTGGCCCGAGGCTCTCGACTGGTTGCTCGCCCGTTCGCGCGAGCGGCCCATCGCGGAGATCCAGTTCTGGGGTCATGGCAACTGGGGGTGTGTGCTCATCGACCGGGTGCCGATGGATGTGCGGGCGCTCGCGCCGGGCCATCCGTGGCACGCGCGGCTGGCGGAATTGCGCGAGCGGCTCGTGCCCGGCGGAGACTCGCTCTGGTGGTTCCGCACCTGCGAGACGTTCGGGACGGCCCGGGGCCATGCCTTCGCGAAAGCGTGGACGCGCTTCTTCGGCTGCCGCGCCGCGGGGCATACCTACGTCATCGGGCCCTGGCAGAGCGGGTTGCACTCGTTGCGCCCCGGTGAAGAGCCGCACTGGCCGGTGGAGGAGGGGGTTCCACCCGAGGTGCGCACGGGGATGCGGCATGCGCTGTGGTCGGGGCCTCGGGTGCCCAACACCATCACGTGTCTGCATGGCCGGGTGCCGCCGGGATTCTGACGTGGGCGCGACGGGCCCTTGTCCGCGGCCGCGCCCTCTGCGACGGTGCGTGGCCATGACGACACGACCCTTTCGCATCCTGGGCCTCCAGCAGGTAGCCATTGGCGGGCCCGACAAGGCGCCCCTGCGCAAGCTGTGGGTGGACGTGCTGGGCCTCGAGCCCCATGGCACCTACCGCAGCGAGCGCGAGAACGTCGACGAGGACATCATCGTGGCCGGAGCCGGGCCCTTCCGCGTGGAGGTGGATTTGATGCAGCCGGTGGACCCGAACGGGAAGCCGCGCGTGCACGACCCCGCGCTCAACCACCTGGGCCTCTGGGTGGATGACCTGCGCGCGGCGGTGACGTGGCTGGAAGGGCAGGGCGTGCGCTTCGCTCCCGGCGGCATCCGCAAGGGCGCGGCCGGCTTCGACGTGACGTTCATCCACCCCAAGGGCAACGAGCAGTTCCCGCTCGGGGGCGAGGGCGTGCTCATCGAACTGGTGCAGGCCCCGCCCGAGGTCATCTCCGCCTTCGACTCCTTCGCGAAGGCCGCTCACAAGCCATAGGCCTCCAGCAGCCGGAGCCACACCTCGCTGACGGAGGGGAAGGCCGGCACCGAGTGCCAGAGTCTGTCGAGCGGCACCTCACCGGCCACCGCGATGGTGGCCGCGTGCAGCATCTCGCCCACTCCGGGGCCCACGAAGGTGGCCCCGAGGATGACTCGCCGCTGCTCGTCCACCACCAGCTTCACCCCTCCTTCGAAGCCCTGTCCCAGCAGGTCCGTGCCCGCCACCGAGTCCAGGCCCACCTGCACCGTGCGCACCTGAAGGCCCCGCTCACGGGCCTCGGCCTCGGTGAGCCCCACCGCGCCCACCTGCGGGTGCGTGAAGATCACCTGGGGCGTGGCTCGCGCATCCGCCCACGCCTCCTCCTGCCGGCCCAGGATGTTGTCTCCCGCGAGACGCGCCTGATACTTGCCCATGTGCGTGAGGAGGTTGCGCCCGTTCACGTCTCCGCACGCGTACAGCCAGCCGCCCTCCACGCCCCTGGCGCGGAGCAGATCGTCCACCTCCACCGGCTTGCCCGGCGTCAGCCCCACCGTCTCCAGGCCCACGTCCCGCGTGGCCACCTCCCGGCCCAGCGCCACCAGTATTTCGTCCGCGCGCAGTGTCTCGCCGGAGTCGAGTGTGAGCGTCGCCTCGCCCTGGCCTCCGGAGCGGTGGACGCGTGTCACCTGGGTGCGCGTGCGCACCGTGACGCCGCTCTCGCGCAGGGCCTTCTCCACGAGCCCGGCGGCGAAGGGCTCCAGGCGTGAGAGGATGTGCCCGCCGCGTTGGATGAGCGTCACCTCCTCCGCTCCGAGCGCCTTCCAGGCCTGGCTCAGCTCCGTGGCCACCACGCCGCCTCCCAGCACCGCCAGCCGCCGGGGCACCTTCTTGGAGCCGGTGCCCTCGCGGTTCGTCCAGGGCTTCGCCTCGCGCAGGCCAGGGATGTCCGGGATGCGTGCGCGGCTGCCCGTGGCCAGCACCACCGCGCGGTGCGCCGTCAGCTCGCGCGTCGCCCCATCACGAGTCGTGACCCGGACCACCCGAGGGCCCGCGAGCCGGCCGTGCCCTCGTACCACCTCGAGCTTCGCGCTTCGCGCCCACTCCGCCTGGCCCTTGTCGTCGTAGCCGTGGACCATCTTGTCCCGGTAGGCGAGGACCGCGGAGGCATCGAGCGGCTGCTTCACCACCTCGCGGACACCGGGCGAGTGCCGGGCCAGCCAGTGCACCTCGGAGGGCCGGAGCAGCGCCTTGCTGGGAACGCAGGCCCAGAAGGAGCACTCCCCGCCGAGCAGCTCCGTCTCCACGAGGGCCGTCGCCAGTCCTCCCGCGGCCGTCCGCCCCGCCACGTTCTCCCCGGCCGGGCCTCCGCCGATGACCACCACGTCGAATGCGTCCGCCATATGCCCTCTCCGCGCTTCGAGTCCCCGAAACGAAAAACGTAGGGGAGCACGGGCGGCGGCACCATGCGGCTCGCGGCCGGGCTTTCATCCGAAAGGTGTCACTCCGGAGGCTGGAGCGGGCTTCCTTCGTTGGCCCGTGTACGAGTCGACAGCGTGGCCTGGCGTCTCCACGCGGCGGGCGTGAGGCCGTGGGCCCGCCGGAAGAGGCGGATGAAGTGCGTGGCGTCCGCGTAGCCCACGCGCTCGGCGATGATGTCCACCCGCTCGTCCGTGCCCCGGAGCCTGCGCCGGGCCTCGGCCATGCGGTACTCGAGGATCCACTGGCCCACCGTGCGGCCCGTCTCCTTGCGGACCACTCCGGCCACGTGTGTGGCGGACCGTTCGACGGCCCGTGCCACCTCCGTGAGGGACAGCGGCCCGAGCGCGTTCGCCTCGATGAACGTGAGCGCCCGCCGCGCCAGGCTCTGGCCCGCCGGGTCCGGTGTGTCCTCGAGGCCCGTCATGCGCTCCAGCTCGATCAGTACCAGGCGGAGCAGGGCGCCCACGGCCTCGTCGCGGGAACGCTCGTCGCCGGTGAACTCGGACTCCATGAGCCGCATCCACCGCTCCAGCCGCTTGCGTTGGGCGGCTTTCGGGCGGAGGACCGGGTGGCAACCGCTCCGGATGCGAAGCAGGGGACCCAGCCGGAGTCCCTCGCGGCTCCCCCAGTTCGGGTCTTCGTGGGGAAACGCCTCCGGGTGGAAGGAGATCACCCATCCTTCCGCGTCACCGGCGTGCGGCGCTCCGTGAGGGTCCCCGGGAGGAATGATGTGGACGTCTCCCGCCCGCAGCACCTGCTCGCCGCTGTGGTGGATCGTCGACTGGCCGCGCGTCACGAGGAAGATGACGGCATACGAATGGGTGAAGGTTCCCGGCCGGGCGGAATGGTTGTGGCTGCGGTTGTGGCTGTATCGCCCCACCCAGACCGGGAGGTGGTGCCGCTTGAAGTCCTCGTGGGTCGGTGAGGGCTTCGTCGTTTCCTGAGGGGTCTTCCTCCTCGTCATGGCTCCTTCGTAGCGACGGCGTGGGCCGGGCTCAACCTTCTGGCCACAATCCGGTGGCCGCGTTCTCCATGTTGAGGGCGTGATTCATCATGGCTCCGGCCATGGTGCCAGCACCGGCCGCCGCGCTCGCGCCCTGGAATCGGGTCGTGAGATCTCCCGCCGCGTGGACTCCTGGAACGGACGTTTCCATGTGCTCGTTGACGCGGACGAAGCCCTGCTCGTCGAGCGCGACCCCGAGCTTCTTCACCACCTCCGTCTGATGCTGTGGAGGATGGGAGAAGAGCACCTCTCGCGCCACCCGCGTTCCGTCCTCCAGCTCCACGGCTTCGAGGTGTGCTCCATGGGCTCCGTGTCCGCTGCTGGCGATGAGCCGGCGGATCTTCCGGGTCTCCAGGCGGACCCCGGCGCGCTCCAGCCGCTGGTGCTGCTCGGCGGTGACCTCCATGGAGCCGTGGGTGAAGACCACCAGGTCGCGGGACCAGCCCGTGATGAAGAGCGCGAAGTCGAGGGCGTGCGGGCCCGTGGCGAGCAGTCCCCAGGGCCGATCTCGCACCTCCCAGCCATGGCAATACGGGCACTGGAAGATGCTCCGGCCCCACAGCTCGCGATAGCCGGGCAGGTCCAGGGGTTCGTCGACCATGCCCGTGGCGAGCAGCACCCGGCGGGCTTCCACCACCCGGCCTCCCGTGAGCACGGCCCGGAATCCCGGCTCGAGCCGCTCCACGGCGGTGACGCGCGTGTCCAGCAGGATGTCGACACCGTAGGGCGCGAGTTGCTCGTGGGCGATGCGCCGGAACTCCTTTGGGGGAATCCCGTCGCGGGTGACGAAGCCGTGGATGCCCTCGGCCGCGCTGTTCCGGGGCGGGCCCCCGTCGCACAGGAGCACCTGCTTCCGGGCGCGCCCGAGCATCAGCGCCGCGCTCAGGCCCGCCGGGCCGCCACCGATGATGATCACGTCCTTTTGTTCCGGAGCCGTCTTCATGTCCGTCCTCGCATGAGAAACGGATACGCGCGGGCCTGGCCCGGCGTCAGAGCGGATTCTCGTGCGGAATCGGCGGATCTTCCGGTGGCTGGAGCGCGGGGGCTCAGTGCCGTGAGGGCTCGATGTTGTTCCCCGTGAACCGGCGCAGGTCCGCGCGCAGGGCCTCGTTGAAGCGGAAGGGCTCGGGGCACTGCCTCGACTCGCAGACGGCCAGGTAATCGTTGAAGAAGGCGAGCGGGCCCCGGGCGGAATAGCCGCGCAGCCGCTCGGGCCCCCATGCCTCCTCCAGGGTCCGGGCCATGTGCGCGCCCACCCGGACGAAGAGCCAGTCCTCGCGCGGCTCATGGGCGGCGAGGATGCGTTCACGTGCCGCGTTCGGAGCCCGCTCGATGGCCGACCGGTCGAGCAACCGGGCCACCTGCTCGAAGGCCTCGGGGAGCTCGCCCGTCCCGGGCAGGGTCCCCGGCCCATGCGTGGCCCACTGGTGATAGGCGAGCCCGTAGCCGAAGACCCGGCCCAGTGCCTCGTTCACCACCGCGTCCACCGGGCCCTGGCGGTGCGCGCTCAGCCGTGGCCCCTTGTCCTCGAGCAGCAACTCGATGACGCCGTAGGCGATGCGCTTGAGCGAGGCGGCCTGGCCCTCCACGTTGCTCGCCAGGGCGATGGCCACGTCTTCCCCGGGCAGCAGGAGCAGCAGCGTGGACGTCTCCGGCTGGGCTCCCGAGTGGGCCACCACGTAGTGGCCCCGCAGCGGCCAGGTGGCGAAGCCCATGCCGTAGTCGGTGAGCCGTCCATCCCGGGTGCTCATTGGCGTCTGCATCCACCCCGAGCTGGTACGCGACAGCAGCCGGTAGTCGAGCAGTGCTCCGCCGAAGCCGAGCAGATCCTCGATGGACGCACGGGTGCCGCCTCCGGCGAAGCGGCCGGACACGTCGATGACCTTGGAGGCCACCCGCTGCCCGTCACGAATCCGGTAGCCCGCGGCGTGGTGCTCGTCGCGCGTGCGGCGATCGTCCAGCGCCGCGTGCACCATGCCGGCGGGGCCGAAGACGTGCTCCTGGAGGTACTCGCCGTAGCTCTGCCCGGACACGGCCTCGATGGCGGCGCCGAGCAGGTTGTAGGCCCAGGTGCTGTAGATGAAGCGGGTACCGGGCTCGGCCTCCAGCGCGTAGCCCGCCACGAGCTCGAGCGCGCCGGTGGTGTCCACCAGGCCGCTGTCATGGCTGGGGCCGAAGCGGCCGTAGTTCGTCACGCCGCCCAGGTGGCCGAGCAATTGCCGCACCGTCACCGGCCAGCGCTTCTCCGGCCACGTGGGCACCAGCGTGCGGATGTCCGCGTCGAGGCCGATGCGGCCCTGCTCCACGAGCTGCAGCACGGCCACGGCGGTGAATGTTTTCGTGATGGAGGCCAGGCGCCAGGTGGTGCGCGGCGTGGCGGGCAGTCCGCGCGCCACGTCCCTCTGCCCGTAGGTCCCCACCCAGCGCTGGGCGCCCCGCAGCACGCCCACCGCGAGGCCCGCGTGCGGCTCCCGCGTGAGCTCCGCGCGCACGAGCGCATCCAGGGCTCGTTGCACCTCCTCGGGGAAGGGCTGTTCTTCGGCTGGCGCCACCACATAGGGCCGCTCGCACACGGGCATCCCCGGCGGGACGGCCCACGCGGTGAGTCCCACCAGGAAGAACGGAAGCCACAGCCCCTTCACCGTGCGTTCCTCCGGGGCTCGGACCTGGCGTGTGTCTCAGCGGCTCTGATGTCGCGATCCATGGTGCTCGATGCTGGCGCGTCCCACCGTATCCGGATTCGGGCTGCCGCGCGCAGGTGTGGAGAAAAAGGACAACGCGCCGGGTGGGCTGCCCCTTTTCTCCACGGTCTCCGGAAGCCCTCAGAGGGCTGTTGGAAATGGAACACGAATTGCTGAGGCGTAACGGGTTTTACCACCCGGTTCCTTGGAACACCAAGTTCCTCGAGTGAATCCGACATCAATCGCTCGCCCGAGGGCGAGTGGGAGGCACATTCAATGAAGAGGTTTCTGAATCCGCTGATGGCCGCGTCCGTGGTCGTGCTGGCGTCCGCGTGCGCGAAGGTGGAGCGGATCGAGGTGAAGCCGGCCAAGGTGGAGCTGTCCGAGGCGGGCCAGTCCGTGGCGCTGTCTGCGCAGGGCGTGACGGCGGAGGGCAAGCCGGTGGAGAAGGCGGAGCTGGCATTTGCCTCCACCAACGCGAAGGTCGCCACCGTAGACGCCGCGGGCAAGGTGACGGCGGTGAAGAGCGGCTCGGCGAACATCACCGTCACGTCGGGCGAGGTGAGCGCCTCGGCCCCGGTGGAGGTGGTGATTCCCTCGGCGATCGTCATCCAGGGCGCGCCCTTCACGCTGACGGGCCTGGGCTCGGAGGCGGTGGTGGAGGCCGAGGTGAAGGATGACGCGGACCGTCCGGTGAAGGACGCGAAGCTGGACTACGCCGCCGCGGACGCGAACGTGGTGCAGGTGGAGGGCAACAAGCTGGTGGCCAAGGCGGTGGGCACCGCGAAGGTGACGGTGACGTCCGGCAAGCTGACGCAGGAGTTCGAGGTCAGCGTGAAGCTGCCCGAGGTGGACGCGGTGGCGTTCGAGACGGTGCCGGCGGCGCTGAAGGTGGGCGAGAGCGCGGCGCTGGCGGTGGTGGCCAAGGGCACGGACGGCGCGGCCATCAAGGGCGTGTCCTTCACCTTCACCACCAGCGACGAGAAGATCGCCACGGTGGACGCCACCGGTAACGTGACGGCGGTGAAGGCCGGCGCGGTCACCATCAAGGCCGAGGGTGGCAGCAAGGCCACCGAGGCGAAGCTGACGATCAAGAAGAAGTAGTCCCGCGGTACCGGGCTCCGGGTGCGGTTCCGCCTGGAGCCCGAGAACCCGTGCCGCTACTTCGCGGCCACGAACTCGAAGGAGGCCGTGGCCTCCTGGCCCTCCTGCACCGTCACCTGCGCCGTCTTCGTTCCGAGCGTCTCGTGCCACGCCTCGAGCGTGTACGTCCCCGGCGGCAGGCCCTGGATGGAGAAGGCGCCGTCCTCGCTGGTGGTGGCGAAGTACGGATGGGGGCTCAGCACCACGAACGCCGTCATCCACGGATGGATGTCGCACTTGAGGCGGATGACGTCCGCTTCCTTCGGAGGCAGGGCCTCCTTCGTCTTCAGGGGCGGCTGCGTCACGTTGAAGAGCTGCTTGCCCCCGGACACGCCCCGCACGTTGTGCAGCGTGCTGTCGCTGTTCATCAGCACCAGCGGCTGGTTGATGACGGCGCCCTGCACGCGCGGTTTGTACATGCACCGGTTCTGGTCCACCACGACCATGGTGCTCGGCGGCGTGGTGGGCTGGCCGGGCACGTTGCCCTGCACGCGCACCAGCACATTGGCCAGCTTGCCGTCCGTCACGAGCACGGGCTGGTCCACCAGTTCCATGCCGTCGCAGTTGGGATCCGTCCCCGGGGTGATGGGGTTGGGGGCGGGGGGCTTGCCCTTGAAGGTGACGAGCCCGCGCACGGTGCCGCCGCCCTGGGGGGCCTGGGCGGCCTCCTCCTGGGGCTCCTGGGGCAGGGGGGTGTCGGCGGGCAGGGGCGCGGCCTTGATGGCGGGGGCGGCAGGAGCCGGAGCCTGGGCGGCGGAGGGAGCCGGAGCGGCCTCGTCCTTCTTGCAGGCCGTCAGGGCGGAAAGTCCCACCGCACCGAGTACCGACAGGCCCAGCGTACGCAGCTTCATCGTGCAATCTCCTCACACTCCCGGTCCGAGGGGGGCGCGGACCGGGGTGGGGAATGTCCACGGCTGTCGTAACAGAAAAGCAGGCCGGTGGGCCAATGGGGTGGGGGGACACCCTCAGGAGGTGGCAGGTAGGCCCGCGAGGAGGCGGGCGCCAACGCACCGCGCCTTCACCGGGGGAGTGGGGAGGCGCGCCGGGCGCGGGTGCTGGATCTCCTCAGGCGCTCGAGGAACGAAGGCAGCTCTCGTTCGAGGGAGGCGCACAGCTCGCTGAACTCCCGCAGGGACTCGAGGCGCGCGCGGGCGGGGTGCTCCCCGTCACCGAGCAGCCAGAGGCCCTCGTCGGCCAGGCCCTTCGCGCTGGCGATGGCGGCCAGGCGGGTGCGCAGGACATTCTCCCAGGCGTCCGTCCGGAGCCGGTAACAATCCCGCCGCTCCAGCACGGGCACCCGCTCCACGAGGCCGCGCTCCGCGAGCAGCCGCGCCATGCTGCTCACCGAGGCCTTGCTGGCCTTCAGCGCCACGGCCATCGCGTCCAGCGAGTCACTCCCGGACTCCGACACCGCCAGCCATGCCAGCATCCGTCCGGCGATGGGCGGCATGCCGAGCTGGTGGAAGAACCGCCCCAGGGACTCCATCACCTGGGGCAGCGTGCGCCCGCCCGCGGAGGGGCGCCCGGCCGGGGGTCGGCTCATGTTCATCGTCCAGCTCCTCCTGGATTGTCTCCAGGAACAACCGCATACCATTCGATTCCATCCGAATGGCATCCGGTCCGGACTGAATGTCATCCGGTGGGAATCAGATGACATTCGGATGTTCCTGAACGACGAAACGGGTCTATTCGAAACGGCTCAATTCGAGGGCGCGGGGGCCCGGGGCTGCACCCGTCCGCCGCTGAACCCGCGCCAGCGGACATACCGGGTGAAGTCGCGCACGAAGGCCTCCGGCGGCAGCCCGATGGCGCTCTCGAAGGCCTGGGGGAACTCCTTGCCGCCCTTCATCTCGCGCAGCAGACCGCGCACCGGCTCCTCGCCGTAGCGCTTCACCAGGAACGCGAAGGTGTGGTGGGCCACCCCGTAGATGAAGTTCGAATCGTCCCGGTACAAATCCCCGGGATTGTTCACCGGATCGCTCGTGGGCGAGCGCTCGTAATGCCGGGCGATCTCCTCCAGCGACACCCACCGGTACGCCTGCTCCGCCGTGAACGAGGCCATGCCCTCGCGGAACCACAGGGGAATCTGCTTGCGCGACCAGTCACGCCGGTTCGACGCCTGCTGGTACATCACGCTGTGGGTCAGCTCGTGCAGGAGCAGCTCGTTGATCTGCGGCTGGGTGGCTCCGGCCGGGGCCCAGGAGGCGGGGGCCTGGACGAACACGTCGTCATAACGGCTCCAGGCGCGCAGCCAGCTGTAGCCGTGCTGCCGGACTGCGGCCTCCAGTGACGCGTGGTCGGGCATGACCTTGATGGTGACGGGCTCGCGCAGCGCGCCCCAGCGCTCCAGCTTGGGCAGGGCCTCGGTGACCGCCTGCCGGATGCGGGCGGCGTCCCGCGCGTCCTCGTGGTCGTAGTCGATGCGGAACTCGCCGGCGGATGTTTTCAGGGGGAGCGACGCCTCGAGTGCCGCTCCGGGGGCCGAGAACCGGCTGGAGGCGCAGCCCGACAGCAGCACCAGCACGCCCAACGCCACGATGCGCATCTCCATCCTCATTCCACGTCCAGCCAGTGCAGCACCGTGCGGCCCACGTCCGCCACGGTGGCCAGGGACTCCAGTCCGGGAGCTGGCGGACCGAAGTAGAGCACGGGGACGGCATTGAGGGTGTGGGATCGTGTAGTCAGATCTTCGACGTTTCCATGGTCGCTGCACACCAGGACCCGGGCGTCGGGGGGGCGGGTGGCGATGACGGCCCGGGCGAAGGCGTCGAAGGTGTCCAGGGCCTCGCGGGCGGCGGCGAAGTCCTGGGCGTGTCCGGCCTCGTCGGCCAGGTAGTGCTCGAAGAAGGTGAAGTCCGCCTCCCCAGCCACCCGCCAGAAGACGGCGGCGGCCTCGGCCGGGGTGCGCTGGGGGGCGGACAGGCTCCGGTCCCGGGCCCGCTCGCCGGTGATGTCATGGGTGAGGCCCTGGCCGGCCCGGGCGTCCTCCAGGGTGCGCAGGGGGACGTCCGCGGCGGCGAAGGCCAGGGTGCTGGCGGAGGCCTTCAGGCGCCGCAGGGCGGCCGGGGGGAGGGTGAACTCGGGGGGGCTGGAGGAGGGGCGCCGGGTGAGCTTCAGCGCGTCCAGATAGGCCACGGGGTAGCTATTGGCGAAGGTGGCGCTGCGCCCCGCGCCCACCAGCCGTTTGACGATGGAGTGGCGCGCCAGCAGCTCGCGCAGGGGGGCGTCCGGGTAGCCCAGCACGTGTCGGCCGATCAGGACGGGGGCGGGCTGGCCGGTGAGGATGGCCGTCTGGTTGGAGGCGGACTGCGGCCGCCCGGCCACGCCAAAGGTGGGGTCCACCGGAAAACACTGCCCCCCCTCGGGAAGCGCGCGGGGGGGTTCATCCCGGAAGTGGGAGAGGAGATAGTCGCGGTTGGCGAGTGGATTCGCCTCCGGCTCGTTTCGTCCGATGCCGACCCCATCGATGAACAGGACCACGACGCGCATTGCGTGGGACTGTATCCTGGCTTCAAGACACCCATGGCTATCCACGGCGACTTCTCCAGCTTCCCCCTTCCCGAATTGCTCCAGTGGTTGGATGGCTCCCGCAAGACGGGCACGCTCCAGCTCCTCACCTGGGAGGGCGGCGAGCGCAAACTGTTCCTGCTCTCCGGGCAGGTACTCTCGGTGGCCCATGAGGGGCTGTGGGGGCGCGTGGCCCGGGTCCTCTCGCTGGCGAAGCTGGCGGATGGCGCGGAGGTGCTGGCGGCCTTCAACGCGGTTCCTCCGGGCACGGAGGACGTGGAGCCGTTCTTCAAGAAGCACAATGTGGAGCTGAAGCTGGTGCGCGAGCTGGTGCGCGAGGAGATGCTCGGCTCCATGGTGGACCAGACGCGCGGGGGCCACGGTGCCTTCCACTGGTCGGAGGACCTGGACCGCACGGGCGAGGAGTGGGGCCCCTGCGAGATGAGCCTCCGGGAGCTGCTCTTCGAGTCGCTGCGCTGGGTGGATGAGCAGCCGGATGTGGACCGGGTGCTGCCGGGAGACGCGTTGACGGTGCGCTCGCGCGTGCAGCCCACCCCCCGCCAGCCGTTGATGCACCGCATCCTGCTGACGATGTGCGCGGGCGGGCAGAACCTGGGGCGGCTGCGGCTGTCGCTGGGCCTGTCGCGCTCGGCCACCACGCGCCGGGTGTTCGAGCTGCTGCGGGCCAAGCAGGTGGAGGTGGAGGGAGCACCGGAGGTGGTGGTGGATCCGGTGACGGACATGCTGGAGAAGGGCGCGGTGCTCATCCGCGAGGGCCAGTACGACGCGGCGGAGCTGGTGTGCTCGTCCCTGCTGGCGAGCGATCCGACGGACCGGCGGGTGCGCGAGTTCGCCCGCATGGTGCAGAGCGAGCACGTGGCGTCGCTCTACGCGAAGCTGCCGCCGCTGTCGGTGCCGGTGCTGCGGCCGGATCCGGAGACGCAGACGCTGCTCAATCAGGAGGAGCGGCAGGTGTCGGCGCTCGTCAACGGCTCCTGGGACGTGTCCACCCTGGTGCTGGCCAGCTCCGCGCGCGAGCTGGAGACGCTGAAGACGCTGGCCAAGCTGATGCGGATGGGCCTGCTGCAGATGCGCTGAGCGGAAATGGGGGGGCTCCGGCTCCGCCAGCGGGTAGGCTGCGCGGAGCGAGCGAGACGATGACCACCCTGACCCTCTCCGAGGCGGCCCCCCTGTTGAAGAAGGAGTTCCGGGAAGGGCGGCTCATTCCCTTCCTGGGTGCTGGTTTCTCCAAGCCGTTGAAGCTGCCGGACGGGAGCCAGCTCATCGCCTCCCTGGCGAAGACCCTGGGCTTCGAGCCCGAGCTGTTCGACATGCATGGCCGCTTCGAGCAGCTCGCCGAGTTCTTCGAGCTCTCCGGGCCGACCCGCTTCAAGGAGCTGGTCTACACGATGACGCGGGGCTTCGACTCCGCCGAGGCCGAGACGCTCCGCAAGACGTCCCCCATGCACCTCGCCCTCGCCGCGCTCCCGTGGCGGACCATCTACACCACCAACTACGACAGGCACGTCGAGGGGGCGTTCGAGGACGCGGGCAAACAGGTGTCGGTGCTGGCCTCCTTCGCGGACTTCCAGGGGCCTCGCGCTCGGGACGTGTGTGAGGTCGTCAAGTTCCACGGCACGCTGAACCAGCCGGAAACCATCGTCCTCACCGAGAGCTCCTACTTCCGGCGGATGGCGCTGGAGGCCCCGCCGGACCAGCGGCTGCGCGCGGACCTGCTCTCCAACAGCTTCCTGTTCATCGGCTACAGCTTCAGCGACACCAACATCCGCTACATCTGGTACCGGATGAACCAGCTCCGCGAGCAGAGCCAGATGGGCGTGAAGCACGCCCAGGCCCGGCGGTGCTTCTTCGCCACGCACGGGGCCGGGCTCGTGCAGCCGGACATCCTCGAGCAGTGGAACATCGACGTCATCCAGCTCGATCCCACCGACAAGTCCGCCAGCGTCGCGAAACTCCTCGAGAGCATCGCCTGAGTCCGGAGCCTGCACACCATGGCGCCTACCTGGTTCTACAACACCACCAACCCCGAGAAGCTGCGCGAGTTCCAGCACGTCTTCGGGGGCTCGGCACGGATCGGCTACCTCAAGGAGAAGATCACGGAGATCCTCGACAAGGAGCTCGAGACGGTCATCCGGGCCAAGGCGATCGCGGCCTACCGGGCCGTCCGCGTGCCCGTCATCGTCGAGCACGGAGCGCTCTGCATCGATGCCCTCAACGGGCTGCCCGGTGCACTCGTCAAACCGTTCTGGGAGTCCCTGGACAACCGGCTCTGTGAAGTGGTCCCCGCGGGCCATCGGACGGCCATGGCCCGCGCTGCCTTCTGCTACTGCGACGGCCGCGTGCGCCACGTCCTCATCGAGGAGACCCAGGGGGAGATCGCCACCAGCGCACGTGGGACGGGCGGCTTCCACTGGGATCCGATCTTCATCCCCAAGGGAGCGACACGGACGTTCGCGGAGATGAGCCTCGACGAGAAGCTGAGCTTCTCTCCCCTGGGCAGGCTCCACACGCGGCTGCGCAAGGAGCTCGGGCTGTAGGCCCGGGGACCGCTACTCCGCCGCCGGAGCGGGCAGTCCCGCGGCGTGCAGCCGGGAGAAGATCTGCATCAGCACGTAGAGCGCGAACGCCGCGTCATCCACGCGGTTGCTCGACCGTGCCGCCAGTGTCTGCAGCCGGAGCAGATCCGCTCCGTCCACGCGGAGCAGGTGGGCCTGGGCGCCCATCGTCCCCTCGCCGGCGAACGCGAGCCCACGCCGCGTGGCATCGAGGCAGGCCTGGATGCACGTCCCATAATCCCCGGAGGAGAAGGCCCCCTCGGCGGCGCGCGCGTGGTCGAACAGGTCCGAGGGCGCCAGGGCGCTCGCGGGCCCGAGCGGCCGCTGTCCGGTGAGGGCGGGAGGCGCGACGGCCGGTGCCACCTGGACCTGCACCTGGGGCTGCGGTGCGATGGCCGGCATGCTGCGCGAGGGGCGCGCCACCATGGGGGCGGAGGCCGTCGCGGCGGCCGGGGCCGTGACGCCGGCGGTGCGGCCCGCGAGGTGCTGGCTGAGCTGGGCCTCCAGTCCGCCTCCACTGCTGGCCTTGGGGGAGCCCAGGGAGGGCACCGCCGGGGTCGCGGTGCGGGGCGGGGGGACGATGCGCTTGATGCGCAGGTCCTGGATGACCAGCCGGGTGATGGCCTTGAGGGCGTCGAGCACGCCGCGGCCGCTGAGGGCCTCGGTCTCGAAGTCGGGGACGTTGCGCGGGTTGAGCGCGGCGCGCAGCTCGGCCACGGGCAGGGCCTTGGGGATGTCGCGCTTGTTCCATTGGATCACCAGCGGGAAGCGCTCCAACCGGACGCCCTGCTCGAGCAGGTTCTCCTCCAGGTTGGCCAGCGATTCGCGGTTGGCGTCCATCATCTCCGGCTGCGAGTCCGCCACGAACACCACGCCATCGGCGCCCTGGAGCACCAGCTTGCGCGTGGCGTTGTAGAAGACCTGGCCGGGCACCGTGTACAGCGCGAGCCGCACCGTGCAGTCATTCACCCGCTCGACCTTCACGGGCAGGAAGTCGAAGAAGAGCGTCCGGTCTCCCTCGGTGGCGATGGACATCATCTCGCCACGATGCGCGGGGCGCACCGTTTCGTAGATCTTCCGCAGGCTCGTCGTCTTTCCGGACAGGCCCGGTCCATAGAAGACGATCTTCACGGCCACTTCGCGGGCCACCAGGTTCACGCTGCTCACGGTGTGAGCTTACCTAGAACGACTCGACGCTTCGCGCCAGTTGCCGATGGCACATTCGCGGGGGTCCCCGAGAGGTGCTCGTTCGCCAGGAGGGCGAAGCACACGGCTTCCTTGGCGCCCTCGGGCAGTCCGAGCACGTCCAGGGGGCGGACGGGCAGGGGTGCCAGCCGCTCCGTGAGCCGCTCCATCAGCACCGGGTTCCGGGTGCCGCCGCCGGAGACGTACACCGCCTCCAGGGCGAAGCGCGGCAGCAGCCACCGCTCGTAGGCCCGGGCGGTGGCCTCCACCGTGAACGCCACCGCCGTGGCCATCAAGTCATGGGGCCGCGAGGCGCCATGGCGCTCCCACAGCCGCTCCACCAGGGCGTCGCCGAAGCCCTCGCGGCCGGCGCTGCGGGGCGGGGGGAGGGTCAGGAAGGGGTGCGCGAGCAGCTCCTCGAGCAGCTCCGGGATGACCCGGCCCTGGCGCGAGAGGCTCCCGTCCAGGTCGCACTGGAGCTGGCCGCCGGAGATGCGCCGGGCCAGCCCGTCCATCACCATGTTGCCCGGCCCGGTGTCGAAGGCGATGGTGTCCTCGATCCGGTCGCTCACCACGCTCACGTTGCCGATGCCGCCGATGTTCTGCAGCGCCCGCGCCACCCCCGGCTTCCGGAACAGGGCCCAGTCCAGGTAGGGCACCAGCGGCGCCCCCTGGCCCCCGGCGGCCACGTCCCGGGTACGGAAATCACTCACCACGGGCAGGCCGGTGCGCTCGGCGATGACGGCGGGCTCCCCCAGCTGGAGCGTGGAGGGGGTCTCGGAGAGGCTCGCGGGGAGGTGGGCCACCGTCTGGCCGTGCGAGCCGATGACGTCCACGTCCCCGGGGCGCAGACCCGCCCGGGCGATGACCTCCAGGGCGGCCTGGGCGAAGTGTTCACCCAGGGCGAAGTTGAGCTCGCAGAGCGAGCGGGCGTCGTTGGCGGCGAGGACGCGCCGGGTGAACTCGGGGGTGAAGGGCCGGGAGACGTGGGCCACGAGGGAGATGCGCACCTCGGGGCCGGTGCCTTCGACGCGGCACAGCACGGCCTCCACGGCATCCACGCTGGTGCCAGACAGCAGGCCGACGCACAGCCGCGAGTTGGGAGGAGGCGGTCGCGAGTCCATGCCCGCAAGTGTAAGCCCCGGGCCCCACATCCGCCGCCCCGGCCGGGGCGGAGTGTCAGCCCGGAGGCTTGGGAACCATCCTCCAGGCTCCGGTCTACGTGCTCCGGATGGGCTCTCCGGGCAAGAAGGGGGCGGGTGGAGGGGAGCTCGGGTCCGGCGTCCTCGGGGAAGGAGGCGCCGGGACGGGTGTGCCTGGAGAGGACTCGGCCTTGTCCGCCGTGATGAAGAGCTTGTTCATCACCCGGTCCATGATGGGACTGAGGAGGCGCTCGGCGGAGAAGCCCACCGCGATGAGCAGGATGGCGTAGGTGCACACCAGGGCCTCGTTGTTGCCCAGGACGATGCGCAGCGCGGGTTGGAGCTGGGCCGTGTCCCGCAGGGCATCGAATGAGCCTGGCGAGGGCGGAACGGTCTCGATGCTGAAGAAGAGCTGGGAGACGGCCAGCAGGTAGAAGAGGAACGCGGCGACGGCGCCGATGGAGGGCTTGACGAACAGGTAGTAGACGAACTGCCTCCAGAAGGGGCCTCGCATGACGAGCACCGGCCGCTCCGAGAGCATGTTGGCCGTGATGGCGCCCCCCGCTCCGAGCAGGACGAGCGACAGCGTGCTCATCGTGGTTCCCTTCCAGGGCAGCTCGATGGGGTTGCGGAGGATGAGCCCGGCGAACTGCGCGGGCAGTTGCGTCAGCAGCGTCAGGACGAACATCAGCACGAGCAGCGTCCCGCTCAGGCTGCGGATCATCATGGTGAGGTCGAGCTGCAGGTAGTGCTTGTCCGAGTGCCGGAGCACCTGGCGCAGCGCGCTGCGAAGGATCTGCCGGGCGTGGCGCAGCCTCAGCGCCTCCTCGGGTTTCAGGTCCTCCACCTGGTGGGAGAGCGTCACGACGCACCGGACCGCGGCGCACAGCGGACCCGACTTCTCATCGTGCCCCAGCCAGGTCGCGCGGGCGACGGGCTCGTGGATGTTGCGCCGGAAGTTCTCCTCCACCATCAGGGCCTCGGTGGTGAGCATGTCGAGCGGGAGGAGCAGCAGCAGATCCGCGGCGACGCCGTGGACGAGCTCCCAGAACTGACAGTTGTCCAGCGGGAAGCGGGGCCTCCAGCGCGGTGCCTCGAGCACGGCCTCCGCCTGCCTCAGACGCTCGTGCAGGTTCTTGATGATGTTCGCGGCGTGGGGGACGCGCGGTTCCTCCTGCTGCTCCTCCAGGAAGCGCAGGGTGGACTCCAGGCTGCGCAGCTTCGCCCAGCGCCTGCCGGTGTGGTGCCGCGGCCGGTTGGATTCCATGGCATGGCCTCCTCCCGGGGAAGGATGGAGGCCACGCGGGATTGTGACGCCGCCTCCCGGTCCGGAGCGCGGGGAAGGGCGGACGCTCGGCGCGCATGGCCGTCCCGTCTCCCCGGACGAGGGGAGGGCATGCCTCCCCGCCAGGCGGGTACCGTGCTCCGCCCATTCGGGACGGACCTCTCCCGTTCACGGATGCACATCGCTCGCGGCGAGGGCCAGCCGTGTCGTCCCCGGGGGAGGGGCTTTCGTTGACGGGCGGGTGTCCCGGGTCAGCCAGGGGCTGTCAGGCGCCCGCGTTCCAGGTGCCAGGGTCCTGGTGGTGCTGGACCGCGTTCGCCCGCGCTCGCCTGGGGTGACACGAGGGGCGTTGGAGCGGGCTCACGCGCTCCCGAAACGCCGGAGAGGGCGCCACCGAGACGTTGCTGCTCCTGTCTCCAGCGTCGGAGGCCGGGACACCGTGGGGATTCGTCCACCTGCGGAACGCGGGCGCACTCCTCCCCTGAAGGGGGATCCGCGGTGGAGTCTCCGGCACCTGAAGACAGAAGGGACGGTGCCGGACGGCCGGGTGGGCGCGAGCCCTGGATGGCTCCGGAGACGGAAGGTGTATCGGGATCGGGAGCCCCAGCAGGTGGGACAGGCCGGCTCCAGGGCCTTCGTCTGAAGAAGGCCCCGAGGGTCTCCGCCGGCCGGAAGGTGGCGATGCGCGCGCGGGTTTCACCCGCCGGGCGGACGAGGACGGCGGGCGCGAGAGCCGGTGTGTGTTGCGCGAGCGGGGTGGGAAGGGAAGGGGGCTCCTCGCGGAGCCGGGGGATGTGGGTGGCGAGCACTCCGCCACGGGCACCTTGTCTGGCCACCATGACGATGCGCCGGCCCCGGATGCTGGGCTCGCTCGAGGGGGCGTGAGGGAGGGCCGCCATCCGCGGGGCCTGCTCCGGCTCGCGAGGTCCACAGCCGCTCAGCTCGTTGCCCGACAGCGTGGCGGTGCCCCAGCTCACGAGGATGCAGTCCTCCGCGGTGGCGCTCACCGAGGTATTCCTCACTGCCGCGCTCATGCTCAGCGCGATGCCCTGGTGCGCCTGGGTGATGACGGCGCCGTGGATCTCCGTGCCGCGGCCTCCGCGCACCCGGATGCCGTACCAGGAGCCGCTGCCACCGTGCGAGGTGAGCGCGACGGGATTCGCCGCGGTGCCGCGCACCACCAGCGTCCCATCGACGATCAACTCCACGCGCTGGGGATCCACACCGGACTTCAGTGCGTCGCTGGCGGCGGCGATGACCTGGACGCCGGGCTCGATGGTGAGCTTCGTGCCCCAGGCCACGGTGACATCGCCTTGCAGCACATAGGGGCTGCCATGCCTCGTCCAGACGGTGGACGTGGAGAGGGTTCCCCGCACGTCCGTGGCGGACGCCAGGGCGGGAAGCAGAAGCAGGAGAAGCAGTACGGCGCGCATCACGGAGCCGATGCTAGTGCGCTCTCCGTCGAGTCATGGAGCGCTGTCCAGGGGGCGGGC
The DNA here is from genome assembly GCF_001896145.1 of Archangium sp. Cb G35. Classification (NCBI taxonomy): domain Bacteria; kingdom Pseudomonadati; phylum Myxococcota; class Myxococcia; order Myxococcales; family Archangiaceae; genus Archangium; species Archangium sp. Cb G35. Next base: position 286,891 of record NZ_MPOI01000011.1, on the reverse strand, counting down.
GGGCGGACTGGCGCAAGCCCGGGATTTCGGATGGGATGGGAGCGCGCGCTTGCGAACGGCCCGGAACGGGATTAATTCCAATACGAACCTTTTCGTTCGCGACCTTCAAGGTCCGAACCATTCGGGTACGAACGATGCCGGGCCGCTACAAGGGGAGCGCACGGGAAGTGCGGGCGCTCGACACATTCGTGAAGCTGACGCGGGCCACGGAGACGCTCGGGGCGCAGCTCCAGCGGCACCTGGCCAGCCTGGAGATCACCCCGCCGCAGCTCGCGGTACTGGAGGCCCTGCTGCACGTGGGGCCGATGAACCAGAGCGAACTGGGCCGCAAGCTGCTGCGCAGCAACCCCAACATGACGGCGCTGCTGGACAACCTCGAGCGCAGCAAGTGGATTCAACGGGAGCGCAGCCCGGAGGATCGCCGGGTGGTGGTGGTGAGCCTCACCCCCGAGGGCCGGCGCGTCATCGAGCGGGTGTTTCCCGCGCATGCCGCCCACGTCACGGCGCTGATGGGGGCCCTGACCGCCGAGGAGCAGGAGTCGCTCGGCGAGCTCTGCAAGAAGCTCGGCCTCTCGCTCTCCGAGGGCTGAACCTTCCGAGGGCCCCGCAACGAAGTTCCCGCTCGCGCATTTACTTCCAGTACGAACCATTAGGGTCCGAAGTAAAAGGAGACAGTCATGAGCAAGACCGGCAAGAGCACGCGTTCCATCCAGCAGGTGGTGGACGCCGTCCGTACCCTGGAGGGCGAGGGCTTCGTGGTGCGCCGTCCGTTCCCCATCCCGGGCTTCATGCAGTTCGATCCGTTCCTGCTGCTGGACGAGATGGGCCCGGTGGAGCTGCCGCCAGGCGAGGCGAAGGGGGCGCCGGATCATCCCCACCGGGGATTCGAGACGGTCAGCTACATCCTGGAGGGCCGGCACGAGCACGCGGACTCGGCGGGCCATGCGGGCGAGCTGGGGCCCGGGGACGTGCAGTGGATGACGGCGGGGGCGGGGGTGGTGCACTCGGAGATGCCGGCGCGCGAGTTCGCGCGGACGGGTGGCCGCATGCACGGTTTCCAGGTGTGGGTGAACCTACCCAAGCGCGACAAGATGATGCCGCCGCGCTACCAGGAGCTGCCGTCCGCGCGCATCCCGGTGGCCTCGACGCCGGATGGCCGGGTGAAGGTGAAGGTGATTGCTGGCGAGTCGCTCGGTGTGCGGGCGGCCATCGACACGCGTACGCCCATCCAGTACCTGCACTTCACGCTCGAGCCGGGAGGCCGCATCGAGCAGCCGGTGCCGAGGGACCACAACGCCTTCGCCTACGTGTTCGGGGGTGAGGGCAGGTTCGGGCCGGAGGGGACGCGGGCGGTGGACGGGCAGGCGGTGCTGTTCACCAACGACGCGGACACGGTGGTGTTGGAGAACACGGGGAACGAGCCCCTGCAGCTCCTGTTGCTGTCGGGAGTGCCCCTGAAGGAGCCGATGGTGCGCTACGGGCCGTTCGTGATGAACACGAAGTCGGAGATCATCCAGGCGTTCGAGGACTACCAGAGCGGCAGGATGGGTCGTATCCATCGCTGACCGGGCAACGCCGCGGCCCCAACCCCTGGGGCCGTGGTGTTGTCTTCAGGAGCGCTGCGGCCAAGCGAGTAGCCTCCGCTGGGCGCACCACGTCACGGACGATTCTTCGATATCTGTGGATATTCCAGGAAAACATGAATATGGTATTGTGCTAGCAATTCAGTCAATACTCATTCTTGGAGGGATCTGCGATGTCACGTGTGCCTGCTCGTGCACCTCTATGCCTGTGGCTCTCCGGGTTGTTGCTGACCGCCTGCGGTGCGCCCTCGGAAGTGGAACTGGCTCCCGCCGGTGAGCCGCTGGGCACCGCGGAGTCGGCCCTGTGCTCCGGTTCGAGCGTGACCCAACTCTCCATCGGCGGCATCAGCTCGTACGGTGGAGAGATCGCCGGCAGCGGAAGCTGGAGCGTGTCTTCCGGCGCCAATGCGGTGCGCCTGAATTACTACGTCAATGGTGTCTTGCGGTCCTTCGAGGATCGCACTGGCGCTTCCGGCACCTGGTTCTTCAGTAGCGCGGGGCATGCCTGCGGCTCGCACGCCTTCGAGATCAGGGCCTACCCGATGGTCATCGACAGCAACGGCAACCGCACCGTCTGCGTGGAGAGCCCCCGCACCGTCTCGCAGTACGTCGATCAGCCCTGTGCCACGGCTTCACTCTTCTGCTCGCGGCCCTCCACGAACATCAACTGCACGGGCAGCGGCACCGGCGGTACCGGGCCCTACCGGTACAGCTGGAACATCCTCTACTCCAGTGACCTGGGGAACTGGAGCAGCGGCTGGTTCGACGGAGGCACGACCCTGTCGGAGTACTGCCCCCGTGGCTTCTACGTGGACGCCTACTACTGGAACGCGCAGGTGCAGTTCCGGATCATCGACGCCACGGGCGTGAGCAGCAACGTCGTGACGGCGTCGAACTACCTCTGCGTGCAGCCTCCCTGAGCGCTGCCCTACGGCTTGCCCAGCAGCTCCAGGGCGGCGGTGGTCAGCGAGGTGACGCCGGTGCGGAGGGTCCGCTCGCGGTCCGGGTGGAAGAGGGGCGAGTGCAGCGAGGGGAGTGTCTCGCCCGCTGCCTTCGCCTCCGCGTGCCGCTTGGGCTCGACGGTGCCCAGCCAGAGCATGACGGCGGGGACTCCGGCGAGGCCGTACTCGGAGAAGTCCTCGCCGCCCATGACGGGCGTGGCCTCGCGGAGGTTCTCCTTGCCGAGCACCCGCGTGATGGCGCCGACCAGCCGCTTCGTCAGCTCCGGATCGTTGTAGGTGGCGGGAGTGCCCTCGGTGACGGACACCTCGGGCTTGCGGGGCGCGTTGGCCGCGGCGGCCTCGGCGTTGGCCACGCGCTCGATGCCGGCGAGGAGCTGCTTGCGGACCTCGGGCTTGTAGGAGCGCACGGTGAGCTGGAGCTTCACCTCGTCCGGGATGATGTTGTGCTTGGTGCCGCCGTGGATGGAGCCCACCGTCACCACCGCGGGCTCAAGCGGGTGCTTCTCCCGGCTGACGAGCGTCTGCAGTGACAGGATGGTACGGGCCGCGAGCACGATGGGGTCCACGGTGGTGTGCGGGTAGGCGCCGTGCCCGCCCTTGCCGTGGAGGGTGATGTCCACGGAGTCCACGTTGGCCAGGGCGTAGCCGGCCACGTACTCGATGGTGCCCGCGGCGGCGGAGGCACTGTTGTGGAGGGCCACGGCGAAGTCCGGCTTGGGGAAGCGCTTGTAGAGGCCATCCGCGAGCATCCCCCGCGCGCCGCTGCCCCGCTCCTCGGCGGGCTGGCCCACCATGACGAGGGTGCCTCGCCACCGGTTCTTCGCGCGCGCCAGCAGGGTGGCGGTGCCCACCCAGGCCGTCATGTGGACGTCGTGCCCGCAGGCGTGCATCACCGGCACGCTCTGGCCGGTGTCATCTTTCGCCATCGCCTTGCTGGCGTAGGGCAGCCCCGTCTTCTCCTCCACCGGGAGGGCATCCATGTCGGTGCGCAGCAGCACCGTGGGGCCCTTGCCGTTGCGCAGCACGGCCACCACGCCATGGCCGCCCACCTTGGGCGTCACCTCGAAGCCCAGCGCGCGCAGGCGCTCGGCGAGCTTCGCCGCGGTCTTCTCCTCCTGGTGGGAGAGCTCCGGGTTCTGGTGCAGATCCCTGTAGAGGGCGTCGAGCTCGGGGTAGAGCGCGTCGAGACCCTCGAGGGCGGGGGAGGGAGCCTTCGCGGCGCGCGCGGGGGTGGCGGGCCAGACAATCGCGGCGAGGACGAGGGCGAGGAGGGGGAGGGATTTCACCGTGCGGTCTCCGGTCCGGTACAGGGGCGCCGACTACAGCACGGCCGCGCCGTCACTGCCCATTCCTGTCGCGCACGGGGTGCCCGGACCGTGGAGGGCCCGGGCACCGGGACTTCAGGGGACTACTTCAGCAGACCTTCGGCCTTGAGGGCCGCCTGCACGGCGGGACGGCCGGCCACGCGCGCGTGGTAGGCCTGGAGCACCGGCCACTGGCCCAGGTCGATCTTCACGAACGCCGTCCAGCCCAGCACCGTGAAGAGGTAGGCGTCGGCCACGGTGAACTGCTCGCCCGTGAGGAAGGGACCCTTCTCGAGGGCGGTGTTCAGGTGGTTGAGACGCTTGCCGAGGTTCTCGATGACGATCTTCTTCGCGTCCTCGGGGTAGGTGGGGTTGAAGAGGGGGCTGAAGCCCTTATGCAGCTCGGTGCTGATGAAGTTGAGCAACTCCTGGAGGCGGTAGCGCTCGATGGTGCCGTTGGCCGGGGCGAGCTTGCTCTGGGGCGCCTTGTCGGCGAGGTACTGGACGATGGCCGGGCCCTCGGTGAGGACGCTGCCGTCGTCGAGCTGCAGGGCCGGGACGTAGCCCTTGGTGTTGATGGTGGTGAAGTCCTTGCCGGACTCCGTCTTCTTGCTGCGCAGGTCCACCTTCTCGATGTCGAAGGTCAGGCCCGCCTCGCGCAGGACGATGTGCGGCGACAGCGAACAGGCACCCGGGGAGTAGTAGAGCTTCATTCGTGGGACTCCTTGAAGTTTCGCCTTGGCAGGCGGCGGCAATTTGCACGCGTGCCCGGGTCCGCGCCATGAAATCCACCCGCACCTGGAGTCACACCGGAAGGACCGGGAATGGGAACCGCTCCCCTCTTGACTGGGCGAACGGAGCCGTTCCACCGCGGTGACCTCGACGTCTACAGAGAATCACGTACGAGGCTCCCGGGTGTTTCCTCCGGACTCCGCAAACCTTGCGCACCGCAACTCTTGCGCACCGCAATCCCTGCACACCGCAATCCCTGCATGGTTTTGCATGACGAGTCTTTCGTTCCCACGGCACCTTTGTTTCAGTGGCGGATGGAGAGGGGAATTCGATGTCAGGGTTTGATTTGGGCATGTACAAGTGCTTGCTCGTTGCGGTATCAAGATTGGCGCCTCGAGGCCGGCCATGGCCGTGTGAGGCGTTGCAGCATTCCTTCCCAGGAGCCCGTGACATGCACAATGATTGGGGGAGACGTGTGTTTTTTTCGAGGCGGCCGCTCGGTCAGCGGCTGGGATTGACCGTGGGGGTGGTAGCGGCCGGGGTCTCGGGGCTGTTGTCCCCGCCGGTCCAGGCGCAGGAGGTCCCGCCGGGAATCGTCTTCTTGCTGGACAACAGCGAGGCCATGCAGAACTACCCGCAGTTCCTGCCCGAGGCCTTCACACCGGGCTACTACCCCACGCCCACCAACCCCGCCCGGGGCGACCTGGGAGGGGAAGGGTCAGCCGGACTCGCCATCAACACGGGCTGCTCGGATCCGGCGCTGGTGTCCGCGATGAGCTGGTTCGACAAGAACAGCACGGATCCAGCCAAGAACGGCTCCATCGTCTATGACTCCGACAGCGACCTGAAGTCGCCGTTCTTCGAGCCGAACCGGTTCTACTTCTCGCGTGGCCGGCGCCTCGCCTGGAACGTGATGGAGGGTCCGTATACGATCAACGGCAGCGACTTCGAGGGCCCCCTCAACAGCTACGGAGACACGTTGTCGGCCTGCTACGGCAGCGTGGGCTGGAACACCAGCGACTACCCGTATGGAGGGGCCACCGGCAATTCACCCCTCATGAACGAGTGCATGACGTGTCTGGCCACCAAGGGCTGGTGGCGGGGTCCGATCGTGACACCCAATACCCAGGCGACGAGTCCGGGCCAGGCTGGCCCCGTCAAGGAACTGGACGAGCCGCCGCTTCCGCCCGAAGCGTTCCGCAAGTGGGTCCTCAGTGGCCGCGTGCTCAACGTGCGTCCGCCCAAGTTCGTGGTGGCGCGCAAGGCACTCAAGGACGTCATCAGCTCGGTGACCAACGTCCGCCTGGGCGTGGCCACCTTCGGCGAAGATCACGGCTGGTTCGACCCGCCACTGATGCACGAGAAGCTTCGTCCGACGTGCGACCAGTCCTACCCCACCTTCAATGACGCGGCGCTCAACCGGCCCAGGCTGAGACAAGCCGTCAACGAGGTGAATTTCCGCAACAATGAGCGTTCCATCGGCGAGGCCCTCTTCGGGCTGGGTGGATATTTCTCCTCCCAGTTGGCGGACAACCGGTGGGGGTCCTGGTTCCAGCAGCCCGTCAATCCCGGGGATTTCGGCTGGCCGGGCTGCTGCAATGGTGGCACCTACGATAACCCCTACACCGGTCAGCCGGGTGCCTTCTGGGGCGTGCACGCGCAGGAGTGGCTCAAGTCGCCCTATTCGGACCCCTATACCGGAAAGTTCCTGCCGGGCCAGCCCTGGGAGGGCACCGGGTATGACAAATCCGTCTGCAACGCCTCACAGAGCAACAACATCATCGTGGTGAGCGCCGGAGCGCCCCGGTCCGACAACTCAGTGCCCATCACCAAGATGATGGACATTCTCGTGGCCAATGGAGCCAGACACCCGAATGGCTCGCTGCTCACGTTCAACGCGATCAATCCCGAGACGAATCCCAACGTGGGGGGCGTGAATTACTGCGACCTGTTTGGCACCACCAGGGAGGCGTGTGACTACACCTCCTACAACTGGCCTACCGGCCTTGGCGTGGGCAACAAGAACTTCATGGATGACGTGGCATTCTTCCTGTCGCACACGGATCTGCGGAACGACATGGGCGGAAGCCAGACGGTGCGGACGTTCGTGGTCGGTTACGGTGACAGCAGCCCCATGCTCCAGAGCATCGCGCTGGCGGGCCGGGGCGGCTTCTACCGTGCGGACCAGCCGGACACGCTGCGGAATGCCATCCTGTTCTCCATCGGCCAGACCCGCGGGGGCAGCTGCTCCGCGCCGTAGCGCCATCTCCACGAGATGAGCCTGGGGCAGGGCAGGGTGCCATGCGGCCCTGTCCTGCCCCGCGTCCTTTCCAGCGGTGGTCATGCAGAGAACTGCGTACGAAGTGCGCAGGGGCTCCAGTAGGACTTCGCAATCCTTGCACATCGCAAAACCTGCACACCGAAAACCTTGCATACCGCACTCCTTGCATGGTTTGACACGATGGGCCTTTCGCTGTCACGGTATCTTTGTTTCCGGGCTGAACGGCGACGGGGATGGGCTGTCAATGGTTGAAGGGGCATATACAAGTGCTTGCTCATTGCGGTATCAAGACGGGCGCCTCGAGCCCGGCCGTGGCCGCATGAGGCGTTGAAGCATCCACCCCAGGAGCCCATGACATGCACAGTGATTTGGGGAGACGTGTAGGTTTTTCCAGGCGGTCGCCCGGCCAGCGGCTGGGATTGGCCGTGGGAGTGGTGGCGGCCGGGGTCTCGGGGCTGTTGTCCCTGCCGGCCCAGGCGCAGGAGGTGCCGCCGGGTGTGGTCTTCCTGATGGACAACAGCGAGGCCATGCAGAACTACCCGCAATTCCTGCCCGAGGACTTCACGCCGGGCTGGTACGCGGCCAATAAGGTGCCCCCGGTGCCCGTGACCCCCAAGGGAGATCAAGGGAGCGAGGGCTCGGCCGGTCTCGCCATGGACACGGGCTGCGAGGACCCGGCGCTCGTCGCCGCGATGAGCTGGTTCGACAAGAACAGCGCGGATCCGGCGAAGAATGGCTCCATCGTCTATGACTCCGACAGCGACCTGAAGTCGCCGTTCTTCGAGCCGAACCGGTTCTATTTCTCGCGCGGCCGGCGCCTCGGCTGGAACGTGAAGGAGGGCCCGTGGACCATCAACGGCAATAACTTCGCGGGTCCCCTCAACAGCATCGGGGACATTCTGTCGGCCTGCTACGCGAGCGTGGGCTGGAACACGACGGACTACCCTTATGGCTCCGTCGACTCGCCCCTCATGACCGAGTGCCGGGCATGTCTGGCGAGCAAGGGCTGGTGGCGGGGTCCGATCGTGACCGCCAATACCCAGGCGACCAATCCGAGCGGAGCCGGTCCCCTCAAGGAACTGGACGAGCCGCCGCTTCCGCCCGAAGCGTTCCGCAAGTGGATCCTCAGCGGCCGCGTGCTCAACGTGCGTCCGCCCAGATTCGTGATTGCGCGCAAGGCGCTCAAGGACGTCATCGATTCGGTGACCAACGTGCGCATGGGCGTAGCCACTTTCGGCGAGGATCACGGCTGGTTCGATCCGCCAGCGATGCTCGAGAAGCTCCGTCCAACGTGTGACCAGTCCTACCCCATCTTCGATGATGCGGCGCTGAACCGGCCCAGGCTGAGGCAGGCCGTCAACGAGATGCTGTTCCGTAACAACGAGCGCTCCATCGGAGAGGCCCTCTTCGGGCTGGGTGGCTACTTCTCCTCTCAGATGGCGGACAACCGGTGGGGGTCCTGGTTCCAGCAGCCCGTCAATCCTGGGGACTTCGGCTGGCCGGGCTGCTGCAATGGTGGCACCTACGATGACCCGTACACCGGCAAGCAGGGGGATTACTGGGGCGTGGCCATGGATGAGTGGCTCAAGCCGCACTATTCGGACCCCGTTTCCGGCAAGGTCCTGCCGGGTCAGCCCTGGGAGGGCACCGGATATGACAAATCTGTTTGCAACGCTTCACAGAGCAACAACATCATCGTGGTGAGCGCTGGAGCACCCCGGTCCGACAACTCGGTGCCCATCACCAAGATGATGGACATTCTCAAGGCCAATGGTGCCAGACACCCGGATGGCTCGTTGCTCACGTTCAACCCGATCAATCCCGAGACGAATCCCAACGTGGGGGGCGTGAACTACTGCCACCTGTTTGGCGTCACCAAGGAAGCGTGTGATTACACCTACTACAACTGGCCGACTGGTCTTGGCGTGGGCAACAAGAACTTCATGGATGATGTGGCGTTCTTCTTGTCGCACACGGATCTACGGAGCGACATGGCCAACAGCCAGACGGTGCGGACGTTCGTGGTCGGCTACGGGGACAGCAGCCCCATGCTCCAGAGCATCGCGCTGGCGGGCCGGGGTAGCTTCTTCCGCGCGGACCAACCGGGCACTCTGCGTGATGCCCTCCTGTTCGCCGTGGGCCAGAGCAGGAACAGCTGCTCCGCGCCGTAACTCCACCTTCTTGGGATGAGCCTGGGGCAGGGGAGGGGTTGCGCGCCCCTGTCCTGCCCCGCGTCCTCGTGACACCATGGGGCGCGGAAGGGCGGTCCTCCACCGGGAGGGGGTTGCATGAGCTACATCGGGACGTACCGCAGGCTCGCCGAGGCCTTTCAGGATGGGCGCGGTGCCGGAAGCATGGACACCGGGCTCGTCCTGCATCAACGCCGGTTCCGCTCCGTGCGAGAGCCGTCCGGCGGGAGTCCCTCGCAGTTCCCGGTGCCAGAGGCCGCACTCGAGCCCGAGTCCCACAAGGGATTGCTCGACCGGGACGAGGGCGTCGAGGAGAACCTCGACTTTCCGTACCGCGTCCTCGCGCCGCCTGGTTCAGAGCGGCATTCCCGGGGCGTGCTCCTCCTCCACGGTCTCAACGAGCGCCGCTGGGAGAAATACCTGCCGTGGGCCAAGGCCCTCGTCGAGGGGCTCGGCGTCCCCGTCATCCTCTTCCCCACCGCCTTCCACATGGACAGGTCCCCAGCGCTCTGGTCCGACCCTCGCTCCATGCGGCAGCTCAGCCGCGAGCGCATGCGCCGCATGCCGGAGCTCGAGGCCTCCAGCTTCGCGAACGCCGCCTTGAGCACCCGCATCCACGCCCGGCCGGAGCGCTTCGTCTGGTCCGGGGTCCGTACCTTGAGGGATCTCTCGCTCCTGTCCGAGAGCGTCCACCGGGGAGAGGAGGCGTTGCTGGCGCCCGGGGCCCGGCTCGATGTCTTCGCCTACTCCATCGGCGCGTTCCTGGCCGAGGTCCTCTTCATGTCCGATGACAGCGGGCGGTTCGCCGACTCACGGCTCGTGAACTTCTGCGGGGGCTGTCTCTTGTCGCAGACGTCCCCCCTTGCCCGGGAGATCCTCGACAGCGCCGCCGCTCGGGCGCTGCATGTGTTTCTCGATCAGCTCGATTCGCACAAGCAGAGCCGGCCCGAACTGGGCCGGCTGCTCTCCGATGAATCCGTGGGCCAGGCCTTCGAGCTCATGGTGCGGGACGACCGGCTCCACGCCGCTCGCGAGGCCGCTCTTCAGCGGATTGGTCCGCGGGTCCGGGCCATTCCGCTGCGCAAGGACAGTGTGATGCCCGCCGATGCTGTGGCTGGGACGCTGTCGGGCTCTGGTGCTCGTGTGGAGATACTGGACATGGCCTATGAGTACGACCACGCGAACCCCTTTCCCCTGCAGGGCGCCGACGAGGCGGAGGTCGAGCGCGGATTCACCGCCGTGTTCGACCGCGCGGTCGAGTGGTTGCGCGGGTAGGGACAGTGGGGGCTCTCGGGGTGAACTCGAGGCCCGGGCACCCTCACCCCGTCCCTCTCCCGGGGGGAGAGGGGTTTTTGGGGTGGTTGGGGATTATTGGGGGTGGTTGGGGATCAGGAATCGACCAGGTTCCGCAGGGTGGTTTGCTTCAGGCGGCGTTTGGCGTCCTTCGCGGACAGCCCCGTGAAGTGCATCGCCAGCGCCACCTTCACCTCGTGGCCGGCCTGCTCCAGCAGTTGCTTCGCCGCCGCCGGCTTCAGGTCCGTCAGCTCCGCCACCATCCGCGCCGCCCGTGCCCGCAGCTTCTCGTTCGTGGGCCGCACGTCCACCATCCGTCCCCGGTACACCTTCCCCAGGGTCACGAAGGCCGTTGTGGTGAGCGCGTTCAGGATCAGCTTCGTCGCCGTGCCCGCCTTCAGCCGCGTGCTGCCCGCCACCAACTCAGGCCCCGTCTCGGCCAGCAGCACGTGGTCCGCCTTCGCCTTCGGGCCCGGACGGTTGCAGCACACCAGCACCGTGCGCGCTTTCCGCCGCCGGGCCTCGTCCAGTGCGCCCAGCACGAAGGGCGTCCGGGCACTCGCGGAGATGCCACACACCACGTCCCGGGGACCCACGCGCAGCCGGACCATCGACGCGGCCCCGGCCTCGACGTCATCCTCCGCGCCCTCCACCGCGTGCGTCATCGCCCGGCGTCCACCGGCGATCACCGCTTGCACCTGGGAAGGGGAGGTTCCGAACGTGGGCGGGCACTCGCTCGCGTCGAGCACCCCGAGGCGTCCACTGGTGCCCGCGCCCACGTAGAGCAGGCGGCCACCCGCCCGCAATGCATCCGCTGCGATTCGTGCCACTCTCGCGACTTCTGCGAGCGCGGGACGGACCGCACGGACGGCGGCTACGTCTTCTTCATGCAACCGGCGGACGAGCTCCTCCGTGGAGACGAGGTCCAGATCTTCCGACCGGGGGTGCTGCCGCTCGCTGGGCGGAAGCGCGGTCTTCTTCGAACGCGATCTTCCCACCCGCGAGCTCACGACGGGCTGCCTCAGGCGGCCTTCGTCACCTTGCCCGCCTTGATGCAGCGGGTGCAGGCCAGCACGCGCTCCGTGCGCCCTTCGACGGACGCCCGGATCTTCTGCAGATTCGGGAGGGTCCGCTTCTTCGTCTTGTTGTTCGCGTGGCTGACGTTGTTGCCCACGAGCGGCCGCTTCCCGCAGATGTCACACTTCCAGGCCATGACTGCCAACTCCTTGAAATCAGGGACGAAATGAGAGCCCGCCCTAAGAGAGCGGCGGAACCTATCTACAAACCACCGGAAAATCCAGTCTGATCGGGCCTCAGCGCTTGAGGACCGCCTTCTTCTTCATCATCTCCTGGACCAGGCGCACCGCCCGGGCTCCCGCCAGGAACTCTCCCTCGAGCCCCAGGCCGGGGAGGACCTCGCGTCCGGCCAGCAGCAGGTTCTTCGTGGGAGTGTGCTGCTTCAACCCCGTGACGCCCAGCACCGCTTCCGTGTCGAAGACGTAATGCGGGTGGGGCATGAGCCGGCTGCCCCGCACCGCGCCCGCATCCAGGTAGGGGGCCGAGCGCAGCAGGCGCTTGTCCTTCGAGAAGGGCATCAGCGCGTCCAGGTGGGCGTCGATGCGCATGGCCAGCGACTGGAGGTAGCCCTCGCCCAGGTCCCGCACGCTGGCGGGCACGAAGCCTCCGGCGCAGATGACGCGCAGTGAGGGATCTTCCTTGCCCTCCGGCGTGCGGGCGGGGTGCTGCTGGACGAGCAGGGGGCCGAGCTCGGCGTCCTGGGTGTCCATCAGCAACAGTTCGCCCATCCCGCGGGGCAGCGCCGCTTCGGGCAGTACCCAGTTCACCGCGAAGAGGAAGGACTTGAGGGTGGACAGGTCCAGATGCTCGCTCAAGCCGCGGTGCTTCTTGCGGTCCGTGATGAGCCGGCGCAGCGCCCCCGCGTCCGTGGCGGACACCAGGCACGAGGCCCGGTAGAGCGTGTCCGAGCGCAGCAGCTTGATCGCGGAGAAGCGGCCTCCGTCGAAGTGCAACTCCTCCACCACGTAGGTGTCCGTGTTCTCGGGACTGAGCAGGTCTCCGCCCAGCTCCACGAGACGCTCGAAGAGCAGCTTGCGCAGGCCGGCGCGGCCGCCCGGGTAGCGCCAGGGGCTCTGCAGGGCCTGGGACAGGGGGCGCGTGCGCGCCAGGGGCGTGGCGGGCTGATCCAGGTGGACGACGAAGGGCAGCAGGCCCCGCAGCAGCTTGGAGGGCTCGTCCTCTCCCGCCAGCCGCGGCTCTGTCTGGAGTCCCGGGTGCTGGCCCACGCGCTTCTTGAGGTTCCAGGACTCCAGGATGCCGTCCGGGGGCAGTGGCGGGCCTTCCTTCAGGAAGGCGTCGGAGGGCTCGTGCTGGAGGGCCGAGGCGGTGAGGTCCGCGAGGATGCGCTCGCCGTCGGCGTCGAACTCGCGCACCAGCTCGGCGCGCCGGCGGGCGGCGTCGGTGTGCAGGTCGACGCGGTGGCGCGGCATCACCAACTGCAGCTCGGGCGTGTGGGGCTGGAGGTTGCGCTGGAGCGCCGCGGTGAGCGACAGCTCGGTGAAGGCCTCCTCCACCGCCGGCATCGCCTTGAGGGCCGGGGCGATGAAGGGGGCGTAGGGCAGCACGAAGCCGTCATGCTCGTAGCCCGGCCCGGTCCCATCGTGCTCCACCAGGAGCACGCTGTATCCCCGCTTGGCGAGCAGTGCCGCAGCGAGTGCTCCGCCCAGCTGGCTGCCCAGGACGATCACGTCATAGACGTGCCGGGAAGGTGCCGTGGCGGATGGGAGCGGCTTGGATCTGGCGACTGGCGTCGACATTGCGGGGCGCACACTACACACGTTGCCGTGGGCCCGGCAGCGCTTTCCCGCTCCAGGGGTCCAAAAAGGGGGGGGATGCGCCGCTACGGCGGGGGCTCCCCGGACGGCTCCGGGGCGAGCCAGCGCGGCGGCTCCTCTGGATCGGGCCGGCCCTCGAGCAACTCGTGGGGGCGGAACGTGCCCTTGTAACGCAGGGACGCGCACTCCTGGACGCGGTAGCCGAGGTACACGTGGGAAATGCCCCGCGCCCGCGCCAGCTCCACCTGGAACACCACGTTGGCGGAGCCCGGCGAACAACGCGCGTACGCCGGATCGAAGAAGAAGTACACCGCGCTCCAGGCGTTGGGCGTCTCGTCGCAGATGCCCAGGCCCACCAGCCGGGGCCCGCCCTCGGCGGTGTCGTCGTAGTAGGCCACCTCGCGCGCGGAGGGGTGGGGGAAGGCGAACTGGAGGAAGTAGTCGCGCATCCCGAGCGGTGAGGCGTCCCACTCGCGCGTCTGTTCCCGCTCGGCGTGCCAGGCCCGGTAGAGCGCCAGCCGGGTCTCGTCCACGCGAGGCGGGCCCACCTCCACGCGGAAGTGGGCGCACGCGGCCCGGGCCCGGCGCTGGCTGCGGTTGGGCTGGAAGGTGTCCGTGGGGATGCGCAGGGAGACGCACCGGTTGCACGCCTGGCACGCAGGCCGGAAGTACAGCGGGCCGAAGCGGCGCCACCCGCGCACGAGCATCCGCTCGTACTCCTCGGCCGTCACGTCCTGCATCACCAGCTGCTCGAGTGAGGCACTCTGTTCCGGCAGGTAGTTGCAGGGGCCGGGCGGCTCGACGGTATGTCCCAGGATGGTGGCCATGGCTTCCCCCTGGTTCCTGGGCGATGGCGGCCCTTCCGTCAAGCGGGATGGACGGGCCGTGCGGATGGCCGGAGGGCAGGCGGGCGGTGCCTACACCGCGCGCATGATGGGCACGTCCTTCAGGAGCGAGAGGCGCGCCAGCGTCAGCGCCTTGTCCGGATCCAGGATGCCGTGGCCCTCCTCCTGCGAGGTGGCCGAGGTGTCCGTGGCGGCCTTGGCGAGGATGTCGCGGACCTCGTCGTTGGTGAGCTCGGGGTTGATGCGGCGCATCTCGGCGATGAGCGCCGTCACCTGGGGCGCGGCGAAGGACGTGCCGTTGGCCGTATCTCCCCCCGCGACCTCGATGTCCGTGCCGTCGATCGCCACGGTGACGAAGTCGCTCGGCGTGGAGAAGTCCGCGATCTGGTCCCGCTTGCCCCCGGTGGAAGCGGCCACCACGAGGGTGTGCTCGTTGAAGAGCACCGAGTTGGCGAAGTCCCCGTCGTACTCGACGCCCATCTCATCCAGGGTGTCGAGGAAGTCTCCGGTGTTGCCGGCCGTCACCACGTGCAGGATGCCCGCGTCCTCCAGCTCTCCGGACAGCTTGTCGTAGCGCTTCTTGGAGGCGGCGATCTCCGGGCTGTTCTCGAAGACGCCGTCCACGCGGTCCACGAGCGCCTGGAGGATCTCCGTATCGGAGGCGCCTTCTTCCAGCCCCAGCTCCTGGGCGAGCTCGGCCTTGGCCTCCGGATCGTTGCGCACGTCACTCCACATCTCGTCGGCGATACGCACCGGGCTGATGCTCTGGGACTGATTGATGACGGTGATGTCGTCCGGGTTGTCCAGGACGCCCTGCATGGCGTCCGAGGTGCTGTCGAGGAAGCTGGAGGCACGCTGCTCGATGCGCTCGTCCAGGGAGGCGCCGGCGGGGGCAGAGCTGGAGCCCACGCCCACCGTGCGGATGTCCCCGTCCGAGTACTCGCTGTTCTCGTCCACGACGTGCTGCACGTCATCGCCGTGGGTGGTGCCCGGACCGAAGGAGTCGAAGATGGCGATGTTGTCGTCGCCCGGGTTGAGGCGGGAGAGGAAGTCCTTCACCGCCTTGCCGCCGTCCACCTGCGTGCTGGTGGTGGCGGCACGGGCCTCCACGGCGCGCTGCTGGAAGGAGCGCACGGGACTCGTTCCATCCGCTGCCTGGGACAGGCGCGCTCCCTGCTGCGCGGCCGTCTTGTCGAAGCGGCTCACCAGCACCTGGTTGGCGGGGGCCGCGGGCGCGGTGGTGGGCGAACGAGTCGTCTGGGCCTGTGACGGCTCCGTGCGGACCTGGGGGCGATGCGGGTTGCCAATCGACTTGAGCGACATGGGGGCTCCGACGAAAACCGTTTTCCTGGTTATCGAGAAGAGCCACGGGGATGTTGCGTCCCCATCACTGTCGCACCGCGTCAGTGGCGTTCCGTCGTCACAGCTCCTCGTCGCTCACCACGATGAGCCCGGCCTGGGAGAGCAGGGCGGCCGTGACGCCCTGGCCCCGCACCACCATGCCGTCCACGTGGGTGCCCTGGGTGCCGCACGAGGGGCTGCGCTCCTTGAGCACCGCCACGCGCACCCCGAAGCTCCGCGCCGCCTCCAACGCGAACTCCGCGCCCTGCCGGAAGGCCTCCGTCCGGTCCTTCCCCGACTCCACCTCCGCCGCGCGGGCCCGGCCCGCCAGCACCTCCGCCCCCGCGCCGCCCTTGAGCTCCACCGCCGGCCGCGGAATGCCCAGGCCCGCGCCCGTCTCCGGGCACACGGGGACGACTTCCTTGCCCTCCAGCGCCCGCATCACCGGGCTCGAGCCCTTCGACTTGCCGTCGTACCGGCACGCCTCGCCCAGCAGGCACGCGCTCACCAGCACCACCGGCGCCTCGCGCAGCGCCGCCAGCCGCTCCTCGCGCGTCATCCCGGCTCCCCGGGGTTGCGCAGGCTCAGCTCGCCCACCGCCGGGCCCGCCGACGTCACCACGCGTCCGCCCTCCAGCCGCACCCCGCCCGTGGTCACCAGCTTCACCACCAGCGGGTACAGCCGGTGCTCCTCCTTCAGGATGCGCGCCGTGAGCGCCGCCTCGTCGTCTCCCGGCAGCACCGGCACCGCCGCCTGCGCGATGATGGGGCCCGTGTCCATGCCCGGGTCCACGAAGTGCACCGTGCACCCGGCCACCTTCACCCCGCGCTCCAGCGCCTGCCGCTGGGCATGCAGCCCGGTGAAGGCCGGCAGCAGCGAGGGGTGGATGTTCAGCACCCGCCCCGCGAAGTGTCCCAGGAAGTCCACGCCCAGCAGCCGCATGAAGCCCGCCAGGCACACCCACTCCACGCCCGCCGACACCAGCTTCTCCACCAGCGCCTTCTCGAAGTCCGCCCGCGAGCCGAAGGCCTTGTGCTCCAACACCACCGCCGGCACTCCGGCCTTCTTCGCCCGCTCCAGCGCGAAGGCCGTGGGTACGTTGGACACCACCAGCGCGACCTCGGCCGGGAAGTCCGGCTTCGCGCACGCGTCGAGCAGGGCCTGCAGGTTGCTCCCACTGCCCGACACCAGCACGCCCAGCTTCGTCCGGCCGCTCATGCCTCGATGACCGCCGTGGCCTCGCCCTGGCCCGCCTCCACCCGGCCCACCTCCGCCGCCTCCACCCCGCGCCCCTTCAGCAGCGCCAGCGCCGCCGACACGTCCGCCTTCGCCACCACCGCGATGAGCCCCAGGCCCATGTTGAAGGTGTCGTACATCTCCTTGCGCTCGACTCCTCCCAGCTTCTGGATGAGCTCGAAGATGGCCGGCCGCTTCCACGTCTTCTCGTCCAGCACCGCCCGCGTCCCGTCCGGCAGGCACCGCGGCAGGTTGCCCGGAATCCCGCTGCCCGTGATGTGCGCGAAGCCCTTCACCTTCACCGCCTTCGCCAGCGCCAGCGCGTCCTTCACGTAGATGCGCGTGGGCTCCAGCAGCGCGTCCGCCAGCGGCCGATCCAGGCCCTCGGGCACCGCGTCCAGCTTCAGCTTCGCGTCCTCCAGCAGCACCTTGCGCGCCAGCGAGTAGCCGTTGGAGTGCAGGCCGGAGGAGGGGAGTCCGATGAGCGCGTCGCCCGGCGCCACGCTCTTTCCGTCGATGATCTCCGAGCGCTCCACCACGCCCACGCAGAAGCCGGCCAGGTCGTACTCGCCCCGCGCGTAGAAGCCCGGCATCTCCGCCGTCTCCCCGCCCAGCAGCGCGCACCCCGCCTGCTCACATCCCTGGGCAATCCCCTTCACCACCTCGGCCGCGGCGTCCACCTCCAGCCGGCCCGTGGCGAAGTAGTCCAGGAAGAAGAGCGGCTCGGCCCCACAGGTGAGGATGTCGTTCACCGACATGGCCACCAGGTCGACTCCCACCGTGCCATGCCGGCCCGCCTGGAAGGCCACCTTCAGCTTGGTGCCCACCCCGTCCGTCCCCGCCACCAGCACCGGCTCGCGGTACTTCCCGGGTGGCAGGGCGAACAGTCCCCCGAAGCCTCCCACCCCGGCCACCACCTCGGGCCGCATCGTCCGCGCCGCATAGGGCTTGATGCGCTCGACGAACGCATCGCCCGCCTCGATGTCCACTCCCGCCTGCTTGTAGGTCGTTCCCACGGCCGGGCCTTCTATCGGCTTCTCCCTCTGCTTGTCTCGGCCGGAAGCACCCCGGGTGTCACATTCGCGTCGTCCTGGACGGCTGCCCGTCAGGTGGGCCCCGAGGGGGTGGGCGCCTGGACGACACCTCAGGGCCACAAGGCATCAATTTCCGGTCGGAATTTGACCCTGTCGATGGGGACGGCTTAACTCGCCCTGCGATGGGCGCCGAGGAAACCCTCTTTCAACGTTTCGGCAAGGAATTCCCGAAGGGCACCGTCCTCTTTCGAGAGGGCGAGCCTGGCAAGGAGATGTTCGTCATTCAGTCGGGACGAATCGCCATCTCCAAGCGAGTGCGGGACGTGGAGAAGGTGCTGGCCGTGCTCGGTCCGGGCGAGTTCTTCGGCGAGATGGCCATCATCTCCAACAAGCCGCGCAACGCCTCGGCCAGCGTGAGCGAGGACGCCAAGCTCCTGGTGATCGATCCCAAGACGTTCGAGGGGATGATCCGCGGCAACGCGGAGATCGCCGTGCGGATGATCAAGAAGCTGGCGGAGCGGCTGTCCGAGGCGGACGCGCAGATCGAGAACCTGCTGCACGCGGACCCGGCCAGCCGGGTGGTGCACCACATCCTCCAGGTGTGCCAGACGCGCGGGCGGCCCACGGAGGAAGGCGTGGAGATCGAGCTGGTGGTGCGCGAGCTGCCCCGGCAGATCGGCGTGGGCGAGCCGGCCATCCGCAACATGCTGGACCGTCTGGAGCGGGCCGGCCTGGTGGATCGCTCCGGTGACAGACTCACCGTGTATGACACGGCCCGGGTCCACGACTTCCTCCAATACCTGGAGATGAAGTGGAAGTTCGGAGAGCTCTAGCGTGAAGCTCCAGGTCCTCGGCTGCCATGGCGGTGAGCTTCCCTCGTGCCGCACCACGTGCTTCCTGGTGGATGACGTGCTCGCGCTGGACGCGGGCTCGCTCACCAGCACGTTGTCGCTGGAGCAGCTCTGCAAGGTGGACGACATCCTCGTCGGCCACAGCCACTTCGACCATGTGAAGGATCTGCCGCTGATGGCGGATCTGATCATCGGCCGGCGGGACAAGCCGGTCACCATCCATGCCTCGCGCGAGTGCGCCCGTGCGCTGCGCGAGAACATGTTCAACAACGCGCTCTGGCCGGACTTCACGCGCATCCCCACGCGCAAGGAGCCGGTGCTGCGCATCAAGCCCTTCCGGGCCGGCAGCACCTTCCAGGTGGGCCCGTACACGGTGCAGTCCATCCCCGTGCACCACCCGGTGGAGTCCTGCGGCTTCGTGATCACCCGCGGCCGCACCTCCATGGCCATGAGCGGGGACACCGGGCCCACCGACAAGCTGTGGAAGGTGCTCAACCAGACGCCCACCCTCAAGGCGCTCCTGGTGGAGACGAGCTTCCCCAACGCACTGCATCAACTGGCGGACGTCTCCGGCCACCTCACGCCGAAGATGCTCGAGAGCGAGCTGACCAAGTTCCAGCGCAACGGCTGCAACGTGCTCGTCTACCACCTCAAGCCGGCCTTCCTTCCCCAGCTCAAGAAGGAACTGGGGACCATGCCGGTGGAAGTCCTCGAGCTGGGGGATACCTTCGAGTTCTGAGGCGGGCCCGATGACACCCCGCCGAGAGGCGGGTGTCCCCCGTTGCGGTGGCGCGGGATGTGGACTGCACTTCCTCCGCACCGTCTGTCCGTGACGCGGGCAGGCTTCACGTGCTGCTGGCGGTGACAAGGCAACCGGGAGCACGCCCTGGATGCCAGCGAGTGCGGAACTGCCAGGGCCCCGAAGGCATGGAGCGAAAGATGCTCGGTGCGTGGCCGTTGGAGCCCATTCGCCCTGGGAAGAAGCGCTCACGTCGTGGTGGAGGTGGAGGAGGTGCGCGCCACCTTTCACCTCGACGATGTGCCGCTCCCATGTCTTGGCCTTGAGGCCCGTTCCTGATCGATATTCATTGATTCCGTTTGATTTTGAGTTGCCTTGCAATTCCGTTTGATTGCGATTTGCAGTGAAGAGAGACCTGCGAGGGACGAGCGGCTGCCTCCAGGTACCACCAGTGTCTCGCGTCCTCTTGGTATGCGTGGCTTTCTTTGTTGTCTTGGATGAATGTCGTGAATCAGGCGACTCCATTTTTTTTGAAAATGGTACTCGACCGCATCCACGACAGCCGGAATAATGCTGTTCTGTCGTAGCGAACGAACTGGTTTCGGTGAACCTGGCTTTGCTGCCTTGAGTCAGACCGATTGTCAGCGAGGGGGCGACATGAATTGGATGCGGGTAGGTATTGCTGCGCTGCTGTGCGGCTTGTTCGTGGCATGCACAGAAGATGGGACGGGCACCGTCCGGCCTGGAAATGGGCAAGGGGCAGACGGTGGTCCGGGGAATCAACCAGACGGTGGTCCGGGGAATCAACCAGACGGTGGTCCGGGGAATCAACCAGACGGTGGTCCGGGGAATCAACCAGACGGTGGCTCGGAGACGCTCCAGTTCACGCAGATTTCGTGCGTCCCGAATCCATCGGCCAAGGCGGTAGTCGAGGGGCAGTCCATCAGCTGTACGTTTCAGCTCGAGGGCACTTCGGGAGAGAACGCGGCGCTGAAGTGCGAGAGCGGGTCTGGCGCTGTTGTCGATTGTGGCGCCTCCTCGACAACACAGATCCAGCCCTTCGGCTCCAACCCGGTGCCCATCAAGGATGGCTTGTTCATCATGCGCACCAATGGACTTGCTGGGACCAGGGCCGTGGTTGTTTGGGTGGCCGAGCAGGGGGCGACGCAGGCCCGCCATCGGTTCGAGGCGGACATCGTGGCCGATGATGGCGTGAACGGGTCTCCTGGTATCGAGTTCAATTGTGGTGGGGACACGGATGGCTCGGTGGGTGTGACCGCAGGTTCTCAACTCACTTGTGCCGTGCGGTTTGTTGATCCGGATCCGGGCTCGCTGTCCTGGTCCTATTCCCTGGCTACTGGAGCGGCCCCAGTGAACGAGCCAACGCCTTTCGGCGGTTCCGGTCAGGCACCGTTGGGAGTCACCTGGAGGTGGAGCACGGCTGCGAGCGAGGCCGGAAAGACGTGGACCTACAGATTCACGGTCAATGACGGCACCGCGCCGGCAGTCACTCGCGACCTGGTTGTCACGGTCCAGTAGCGTTCTTGAGTCACTGTCAGTTGTCACGAGGGGGAAGATATTCATGCGATGCATGTTTGAGAGTCGGGTGTTGATTGGGAGTGCGCTGCTCGTCTCCGCGCTATCGGGCTGTAATGGCCTGGGCGGAGATCCGATGGGCAATCCAGGAGGGAATGGCTCTCCCCGATTCGAGGATGTCCAGTGTGTGCCTGATGTTTCGGGTGGGAAGACCATCGTCGAAGGAAAGTCCTTGAGCTGTGTCTTCCGCCTGGAGGGGGAAGCGGGCCGCTCTGTCTCCTCCCGTTGTGAGGATGCGTCGGGGGCCGCCATCGACTGCGGTTCCTCCTCGCCCATGCAGCTTCAGCCGTTCGGTTCCAACAAACTCCCGGTCAAGGATGGACTGTTCATCATGTCCACCGCGAGGCTCGGGAGCGGGAAGCGCACCGTGGTCTGGGTGGCGGATGATGGCGAGCACACGGCTCGCTACCGGCTCGAGGTCAACATCGTCCCCGATGATGGGGTGAACGGAGCGCCTGGCGTCGAGTTCAACTGCGGTGGAGACACGGATGGCTCGGTGCGTGTATCGGCCGGGGCCCAACTCACCTGTACGGTGCGGTTCGTCGATCCGGATCCCGATACGCTCTCCTGGTCCTATGCGCTGGCTTCCGGGTCAACGCCTCAGAACGAGGCTACACCCTTTGGGGGATCGGGCCAGACGCCGCATGAGGTCGTCTGGCGTTGGAGCACCCAGGCCAGCGAAGCCGGGAAGACGTGGACCTATGCCTTCACCGTCAATGACGGTACTGCACCCGCCGTCACCCGGAACCTGACGGTTTCAGTCGAATAGAGCACTGTAGGTATTTGCGGTCATTCTCAAGTGTCGGCTCTCCCGGCGCTCACGGGGAGCGTGTGTCGATAATCCATGATTGACTTAGGAGTCGGGCGATGAAGAAGCTCGTGTTACGTTGGTGTATTGCCCTCGGACTGCTCACCTCTTGCGGTGGAGCCGAGGATGGGCCTACGACGATGTCTGCGGCGATGGAGCAGGCGGTGAGTGGTCAGCTCACGGCCAGTCCACTCGACATTCCGTGCAATGGGGCGACCACGGTCAAGGTGACGCTCGACGCTGGGTCGAGTACTTCCGGGCGTCCCGTGGACATCATGCTGGTGCTCGATCGCTCTGGAAGCATGGCGGGCTCCATGGGGACCCTGAAGGAGGCGGCCATGGACTTTGTCGACAAATTCGACGCGGGCGACGGGGCCAAAGATGGCGTGTTTGCCAATGGCAGCCGGATCGGCATGGTCAGTTTTGCGTCCGAGGCCACGTTGGATCGGCCGCTCACTTCGACCGCCAATAGCGTCAAGACCGCCATCAATGGGTTGGTGGCTTCGGGCCAGACGAACCATGAGGCGGGAATCTCCACCGGTCAGGGGCAGCTTGCCTCTTCACCGAATGCCCGTGTCATGATCATCTTCACCGATGGGAACACCACGGCGGGTGATGACCCGCTGGATGATGCGGAGAGAGCGCGCAACGCCGGTACGGAGATCTTCGGAATCGGTTTGGGAAATTCCATCAACCAGAACGCGGTCCGTTCCTGGGTGTCCGCGCCCGTGAGCGAGCACGCCTACTTCACGGAGGATGCAGGCACCCTCCAGCAGATCTTCGATGAGATCGGGACGGTCATCGTCCGGCCGGCGGCCACGCAGGTCGTGGTCAAGCTCGCCGTCCAGCCGAGCTTCTCGGCGAGTGGTGCATCGGCGAGCAAGGGGAGCGTTTCCGCCTCCCCGTCCCTCATCACCTGGTCCATCGATCAGCTCATGTCCGAAACGGTGACGCTCACGTATGTGGCCACGCATGACAACCTCAAGCCGGGTGGGGCGCTGCCGATCCACGCGTCGGCGACCTATTCGGATGCCGAGGGCAATGTGGTGATGTTCGCCAACCCCACCGTCAACGTGCGTGGCTGCGCCGCGATCCTGGTCCTGACGCCCAAGGTGGGCACCCACTATGTGGGCGAGACGCACACGGTCTTCGCCCGGGTTCTCGATGACTTCGGTGATCCGGTGAGCGGGGTGACGGTGGGTCTCTCCGTGACCGGTGGGCCGAGCATCGTGGATGGGGAGCCGAGTGCCCCGACCCCCTCCGCGGGAAGTGGCATCACTGATGCCAACGGGCAGGTGCCCTTCTCGTACACCAATGTGCAGGCCTCCCCCGATACCATCACGGCCACCGCCGCCGTGCAGCCCAACGTCAGCCGGGTCCTGACGGATACCGCCGCGCACACCTGGCTGCCCCTGCCGGCGTCCATCGACATCAAGCCTCACAGCGATCCGAGCAGTTACGGGGCCAACTCCAAGGGGAACATCCCGGTCGCGCTCATCGGATCCGCCACCTTCAACGTGACCCAGGTGGATAATTCCACCGTGTACTTTGGTGACGCGCCCACGACCATCGGGGACGCGCTCGCCAAGCGCGGCGCCATCGAGGACTACAACAGTGATGGCGTGTCCGATAAGGTGTTCCACTTCTACTTCCCAGCCACCCACCTGGATCCGACGGATGTCGAGGGGTGCTTGAGCGGTGAGATCCGAGGGCTGGACTTCCTGGGCTGCTCGGACGTGAACATCGTTCGACGCCTGAAGAAGTGAGCTGCCCCAGGTAGACCCCTATGTAGACAACGAGCCGCAGGGCCCCCAGGGTCCTGCGGCTCGGCCGTTCCCCGGGCGGACGACTTCCCAGGTCTTCTCCCCTGGCACGGACGCGCATGGGAGTTGACGGGCCCCGGGCAGTGGGATTAACCGCCCATCCATGGCCTGGTTCTCCAAGAAGCCCCGTATCGCCACCGCCCCCGAGCCCATCGAAGCCCCCAGCCGCATGCAGGGGCTCTGGGCCAAGTGCGAGAGCTGCGACGAGATCATCTACCGGCAGGAGCTGGAGAAGAACCTCAACGTCTGCCCCCACTGCGAGCACCACCTTCCCTGGGCGGCGCGCGCCCGCCTGACGTCCCTGCTCGACCCCGACAGCTTCGAGGAGTTCGACAAGGAGCTGGAGCCGCAGGACCCGCTCGGGTTCTCCGACTCGAAGAAGTACAAGGACCGGTTGCGCTCCACCCGCAAGGCGCTCGGCGAGAACGACGCCTTCATCTCCGGCGTGGGCCGCATCGAGGGCAAGCCGGTGTCCATCGGCTGCTTCGTGTTCGAGTTCATGGGCGGCTCCATGGGCTCGGTGGTGGGCGAGAAGGTCACCCGCGTCTTCGAGCGCGCCCATGAGCTGAAGTGCCCGGCCATCGTGTTCTCCGCCTCGGGCGGCGCGCGCATGCAGGAGGGCATCTTCTCCCTCATGCAGATGGCCAAGACGAGCGCGGCCATCGCCCGCTTCCGCAACGTGGGCAAGCCCTACATCTCCGTGCTGCTCCACCCCACCACCGGCGGCGTGGCGGCCTCCTTCTCGTGGCTGGGTGACATCATCCTCGCCGAGCCCAAGGCCCTCATCGGCTTCGCCGGCCCGCGCGTGATCGAGCAGACCATCCGCCAGAAGCTCCCCGAGGGCTTCCAGCGCTCCGAGTTCCTCGTCGAGCACGGGATGATCGACGCCATCGTGCATCGCAAGGAGCTGCGCGCGAAGCTGGGCCAGCTCGTCACGCTGCTCGGCTAGTCCCCGCGAGACATGGTGCTGCCCCGGACGCCGGCGGAGGCCCTGGAGTTCTTCTCCCGGCTCAGCCCCTCCAGCATCAAGCTCGGCCTCGAGCGCGTCCAGGACACCCTGGCGGCGCTCGGCCACCCCGAGCGCCGCTACCCCGCGCTCCACGTCGCGGGCACCAATGGCAAGGGCAGCACCTGCGCCTTCTCCTCCGCCGCGCTCCACGCCGCGGGCCACCGGGTGGGGCTCTACACCTCGCCCCACCTGGTGCGCGTCAACGAGCGCATCCGCGTGAACGGGGAGGAGATCTCCGACGAGGTGTTCGGTCAGCGGATTCTGGAGGTGCTCGAGCGGCACCCGGACGCGGCCACCTCGCTCACGTACTTCGAGTTCGGCACCGTGGTGGCCTTCTGGCACTTCGCCCGCGAGGCCGTGGACGTGGCGGTGGTGGAGGTGGGCCTCGGCGGACGGCTGGATGCCACGAGCGCGTGCCAGCCGCTCGTCACCGCCATCACCGCGGTGTCCTTCGATCACATGGAGTACCTGGGCAACACCCTGGGGGCCATCGCCGGGGAGAAGGCCGGCATCCTCAAGCCGGGCGTGCCCGTGGTGGTGAGCCGCCAGGAACCCGAGGCCCTCGCCGCCATCGAGCGCAGGGCAGGGGAGGTGGGGGCTCCCGTGCTGCTCGAGGGCCGTGACTTCTCCATGGTGCCGCGCCCGGACGGCCGCCTCGCCTACGAGGGACCGGGCCTCTCGCTGGAGGGTCTCACCCTGGGCCTCCGAGGCGAGCATCAGCGGCAGAACGCCGCGGTGGCACTCGCCTGCCTGGAACTGCTCGCCTCGCGCGGTATCTCCGTCTCCCCGGAGGCCCTGCGGGCGGGATTCGCCGGGGCTCGCTGGCCCGGACGCCTGGAGGAACTGGGCGGCTCGCCCCCTGTGCTGCTGGATGGCGCTCACAACCCCGCCGGTGTGCAAGTGCTGCTCGCGGGCCTGCGCTCCTTGTACCCGGGCCGTAAGGTACATTGCGTATTCGGCGTCGTGGCCGACAAGGATCGCGGACCGATGCTGAGCGCACTCCTGCCAAGCTGTACGTCGGTCCATCTCACGCCGCTCGATACCCCTCGCTCGCTGGCCCCCGAGCGCTACCTCGACGAGGCTCGTGCTTTGTGTGCGGACGTGTGCGCCTGGCCATCGCTGGACGCGGCCCTGGCAGGCGCACGCGCTCGCGCCGCACCAGCAGACGTCATCCTGTGCACCGGTTCACTGTTCCTGGTGGGTTCCGTACGCGCCAGGATCGGCGGAAACCTTGGCGCGTTGCATCACAGTTCGTAGATTCAAGGCATGCGCTTGCCGGATTGGAGAGCGGCGACTCCAACGGGTCCCCATACACCGACGGTCGATGAGCTCGACTTCCGGTCGCTGTATCAGAAGACGAAGTACGTGGTGGAGACGGCCGATGGCTGGTCTCTCGTCATCACCCGCTATCGCCCCGTCAAGCAGCCCTTCGCGCAGCCCCTGTTCGGTGAGCCCCTGCTGTTGGTGCACGGTTTCTCACAGAACCGGCACGCGTGGACGAGCGGCCAGTTCGTGAAGAACCTGCTCTTCTTCGGGGTGGACATCCACATCCTGGAGCTGCGCGGGCACGGAAAGAGCTCCATCGAGTTCCAGAAGGAGCGCGCCGCGCGCTTCCGCCGCCCGCTGCCGCAGGACCTGGACTACGGCTGGGACATCGACAGCTACTTCCTCTATGACCTGCCGGCGGCCGTGTCGGGGGTCAAGCGCATCACCCGGCGCGAGCGCATCTTCTACTGTGGCCACTCCATGGGCGGGATGCTCGGGTACGGCTACGCCGGCATCCACGACGACTTCGAGGGCCTCATCACCATCGGCTCTCCGGCGGACCTGGGCCGGGGCATCGCGGCGCTGCGCGTGCTGGCCCTGGGCACTCCGTTGCTGGGCGCGGCCATCGACATGGGGATCGCCGGCCTCAACCTGGAGGAGCGCGTCGGGCACACCGGGCGGATGCTGCTCGCGCGTGGCGCCTCCGCCGTCAACGAGAAGCTGGCCCGGTGGTTCGAGCCCAAGGACGGGCCCCAACAACGCAGCTTCCACTACATCCCGGTGGATGACTGGCTGAAGTTCGCGGAGAAGCAGCTCGCCCGGGCCGAGGACCATCCCGTCTTCAACCGCCTCACCACCCGCATCAACCGGTTGAGCAATCCCGCCCGCGTCAGCTCCAAGGACGTGCGCTGGCTGCTGCGCGAGGGCGGGGAGCGCGAGCCTCGCAAGGTGGTGGAGCAGTTCGCCCGGTGGATCCGCCGCGGGGAGATGGTCTGCTACCGCACCGGCTTCGACTTCAAGCGCGGTTTCTCGAAGATCCACATCCCCATGGCCATCATCTTCGGGGACATGGATCCGCTGGCCTCGGTGGAGTCCACCCGGAGCGTGTACCACGCGGCCCAGAGCGAGTACCTGCTGTGGCGGCCGGTAAAGGGCAACAGCCACATCGAGCTGACGATGGGGCACGACATCCGGCAGATCTGCTACGACATCAAGAACCTCATCGAGTACGCGCGCACCCACCGCACCCGCAAGCCGGCACTGCCCCGGTTGCGCTGAGCGGGCCGCCGCACGGGGGGAGCGACCGCCGCTCGTAGACCGGTTTCCGGGGAGCAGCCGTTCAAGGCTGGAAGTGCCGGGCCGGATGGCCATCTTCAAGGCACGAAACACCACGCTCGCGGCGGGATTGCTGGAAAATTGGAGCCCTGGCACCGCGTGCTAGCTTCGAGACGCAATGCGTCCGTTCGAAGGGAAGTCGCCGATGAAGGCCATCCTGGTTGTGGTGCTTGCCTGCGTGATGGTGCCCGCCCTGGCCCTGGCGCAGGAGGGGCAGGCCCCGGGCAATCTCAACACCATCACGAGCGTCAACGTGACGGGCGGCCGGGTGGAGATCGTGGGCTCGAAGAAGCCCAACTTCACCACCTTCACCATGACGGATCCGCCCCGCCTCGTCATCGACATCTCCGAGGCCGTCTTCTCCGGCGTGAAGGAGGAGATCGCCGTCGGCAACGGCACCATCACCGGCATCCGCACGGCCAGCTACGGCTCGGACGAGTCCTCGATCGCCCGGGTGCTTATCGGCTACGAGCGGGAGGTGGAGACGGACATCCAGGCCTCCGGCAACACGTTGGTGGTGACCATCGCGGGCGGTGGAGGCACGGCCGTGGCGGAGCGGCCCGCCGCCGCCCAGGGCACGGCTCCGGCGGCAACGGGTACGGCTCCAGCGGCGACGCCCGGTACCACCGCGGAGCAGGCGGCCGTGGCGGCGCGGACGGACCGCCAGCAGCAGGAGAAGGCGGTGGCCCAATCGGCCGCGGCGGCCCAGGCGGATCGCCAGCAGCAGGAGAAGGCGGCGGCCCAGGCCGCTGCGGCGGCCCAGGCGGAGGCCGAGGCCCAGCGGCAGGCGCAGGCCCGGGCGGAGGCCGATCGCAAGGCGCAGGAGGAGGCCGCGAAGGTGGCGGCCCAGCAGGCCCAACAGTCCGAGCAGCGGCGTCTCCAGGAGGAGCGGGCGGCGAAGGAGGCCGCCGCGGCCGCGGAGAAGAAGCGCCAGCAGGACGAGGCCCGTGCCGCCGCCGAGGCGAAGAAGCAGCAGGCCGCCGATGAGAAGGCTCGCCGTGAGTCGGAGGCCCAGGCCGCGGCCGCGGAGAAGAAGCGCCAGCAGGACGAGGCGCGCGCCGCCGCCGAGGAGAAGAAGCGGCTGGCCGCCGAGGAGCGGGAGGCGAAGCTCGAGGAGGCTCGTGCCGCCGCCGAGGAGCGCCG
Organism: Archangium sp. Cb G35; assembly: GCF_001896145.1. Lineage (NCBI taxonomy): Bacteria > Pseudomonadati > Myxococcota > Myxococcia > Myxococcales > Archangiaceae > Archangium > Archangium sp. Cb G35. Next base: position 258,669 of record NZ_MPOI01000011.1, on the reverse strand, counting down.
GCGTCAGCAGGCCGAGGCGCGCCAGGCCCGCGTCGCCCAGGCGGAGCGGCCTCGTCAGGCGCCCTCGCAGGGAGACAGCGCGGACGTCTCCTCGCGCAGCAAGGTCATGACGCTGGTGGGCTTCAGGCCCGCCCCCTCGGGCTCGCGCGTCTTCGTGCGCACCAACGAGCCCGTCAGCTACAACGTCACCGAGGGGAACAAGGAAGTGGTGCTGGAGCTGGAGAACACCCGCATCTCCGAGTCAAACAACACCCGCTCGCTGAACACCTCCTTCTTCGACACGGCGGTGGTCTCGGTGGACGCCGACCCGGGTCCCTCTCGCACGGTTCGTGTCGCCATCAAGCTCAAGGAGCAGGTGCAGTTCGAGACGCGCCAGAACGGCAACGAGGTCTCCATCGAGTTCCAGAGCCCCTCCGGCCGCTGAGCTCCCGTAAGGGCTTTCACCAGGTAGGAGAGCGTGGGCTCGGATGCCAGCTCTCGAGCCTGAATTTTTTGCCTGAAGGGCCCGCTCCCACGTGCCCTCCACGGCCACGCGGCCGATGACGCACCGCGGGTATGAACGTGGGGCTCGGCTTTGGACTCGGGATGCGGTACGAGTTCGTTACAACACCGCCACAAACTCGCGGCGAGTTCTTCCTCCTCATTTGGTAGGGACGGCGGGATTCGAGAAGGGGGCGGGCGTGTCCGGGCTTCGGAGTGAACCGCATGGTTACGGAGCGTGGGGACGTTCGGATCCGGGAGGCAGGAATCCCGGCCGCGTGTGCGTGGTTCTTCACTCCTTGACTGGATTCCCCCTGAGGAGGACGAGGTCTTTCGTGTCGGAACTCGGCAAACGTATCGGACAGCGTATTCGTGAACTTCGCACCCAGCGCCCGGAGCGTTGGACGCAGGAGGAACTCGCGGAGCGGGCGCAAATCAGTGTCTCCTTCCTCTCGATGATCGAGCGGGGAGAGCGCGTTGCGCATGTGGAAACCCTTGCCGCCCTGGCCTTGGCCCTGGGCGTGAGCCTGGGCGAACTCTTCGCGGGAACGGAGGAGACGCCGGCGCAGACAGAGGATTTGCTGCGGCCGTTGTCGGACTTCGCTCGCGCGAGGGGCCTGACCGCCCGGGATGTCGACCGCCTGCTGGGCGTGGCCCGGGCCATGTTCAACGGCTCCGCGGCCTGACCCAGGCAGCCCTGAAAAGGCCGCTGTCCTTGACTGGACGCATCTGAGACCAGGAAGATGGAAGTCCTCTTCTAAGGAGTCTTCTCAGATGCGTCTGGGTCTCGCCGTCTGCATGGCGATCGCGAGTGGGATGCTCGCGGCATGCCAGCCCTCACTCCCGGCCACGCTGGAGTTCGTGGATCAATCGCCCCTTCAGCCCAAGCTGGGGGAGATCACCACGTTGCGCTTCCGCGCGATCGACTCTCGTGGTCAGCCGCAACCGGGTGTGCGGATCGTCTTCGAGACGCAGGCGCCCGTCTCGGGTGTCGAAATCAATCCCCCGGAGTCCGTCACCGACGTAGGCACCGGCATCGCTTCCACCCAGGTGGTGGCCAAGGGCGGCCGTGTGTCCTCCGTGGTGGTGATCGCCCGGGTGGAGGAGCTGACGGTGACCAGTCCCGCGGTCACCTTCGCGGGCTCCGCCTCCAACTCCCGCCAGTTCACGTTCCAGTGCGGCTCCATCGCCGGCAATGGCTCCGGTGGTATTCACTCCATTGGCGCCTACGACGAGACGCGGTACCTCATCGCGGGCGTGAAGGTGGACTGCATCGCCCACGTGGCCGACCGCAACGGTGATGGTATCGCCGGGGCGCAGGTGTCCTTCCTCACCGAGGCCGGCACCATCGGCCCCAGCGCCACCAGCGTCACCGACGTGGTGGGCAACGCCCAGGTCATCTACAAGACCTCGCTGCCGATGCCCGACGACGTGTCCCCGGGCACCTTCTCGTGGACCCCGCTCAACGACGAGACCCATACCGGCGAGTACATCGCGCCGCTGTGGATGCACCCGTTCACCTGGCAGGACGATCCCATCACCGGCTACCTCGCGGAGCCCACCCTCCAGGAGCCGCGCCGGCCGGATCCCATCCGTCCGGGCAAGGAGAACAACCCCCGCGACAACCTGGTGAGCATGATCGCCGTCACCACGGGCGAGGAAGCCTTCGACGATCTCAACAACAACGGCGTGCGCGACGCGGAGGAGCCCTACGTCGACCTGACCGAGCCCTTCGTCGACAACAACGACAACGGCACGTGGGATCCCAAGGAGCGCTACGTCGACGCCAACGGCAATGGCAAGTGGGACGGCAAGAACGGCAAGTACGATCCCATCACGCTCATCTGGGTCCAGGAGCGCATCATCTGGACGGGCTGGCCGCATGACCTGGACCGCGGCATCACCTCGCGCAACCCCAAGGCCGTCGTGCGCCAGCTGGTGCCGGCGCCGACCGGCACCCCGCCCCGGAACATCCGCAACATGCTGAAGTTCGACGCGTACGTCGCCTCGTTCCTGCTGGCGGATCCCTGGTTCAACAGCATCGCCCGCAACGGCGAGGCGGATGGCTGCGAGAACGGCTCGGTGGGCCCGGTGGAGGTGACCACGTTCCTCAAGGGCCAGGCCTTCACCTATCCGCCCGTCACGCTCATGTCCTACGCCGTGAAGGACGTGCGCGATCCCGCCGCCAACCCCCCGGCGCCGGACTACCCCCGGCCCATCGCCTACTCGGTGACCGCGCCGTGCGCCTTCACCGCCTCGCCGGTGCAGGGTCACGTGGTCATCGTGAACTCGCCCACCGTCGAGGGCACCATTCAGTAGGCGGCCCGGCAAGGGCATTGACCCCGGGCCCCTGCATCCGTAGCGTCCTCCCCGGCTGATTGGCGAATCAACCGGCCGGGGAGAGACACCGCGTGAGTCAGCGGCAGAGCAAGTCGGAGGCGGCAGGGAACCGGGAGAGTGAGCGGCGCCGCACCATCCTGCGCGCGGCGATCGACGTGTTCGCGCGCAAGGGCTACCACGGGTGCCGCATCGCGGACGTGGCACGAGAGGCGGGCGTGGCCTACGGGCTCGTCTACCACTACTTCAAGAACAAGGACGAGCTGCTGGAGACCGTCGTCGAGACGGGGTGGAGCGGCTTCGTCTCGCGCATGCGCGCGGTGGCCGAGGACGAGGGCAACTCGCTCGAGCAGAAGGTGCGCGGCATCGCGGACGTGGCCTTCGAGGCCTACCGGGTGGACCCGCGTGCGGTGAAGGTGCTCATCCTCGAGGTGGCCCGCAGCCCCGCGGGCACCCAGGTCGTCAGCCGGCAGCAGGCCTTCCTCGACACCATCCGCATGGCCGCGGACATGTTCGCGCGCGCCCAGGGCACCGGAGAGCTGCGCGCGGACCTGGATCCCATGCTGTGCGCCTCACTGCTCTTCGGCGCCATCGAGCTGGGCCTCACCGCCTTCGTGTCCGGCTTGATGGAGGATCGCGGCCCCGAGGCGCTGGAGCGCGCCAAGCTGCAGATCGCCGAGTCCTTCCTTCGCGGCGTCCTTCCCGGCGCCGCCCCTTCCGCGGAGGCAGCATGGAAGCAGGAGAAGGTGTCGTCCGGTACCAGGCCCAAGGCGGGCAAGCGCTCCTGACCATCGATCGGCCGAAGGCGCGCAACGCGCTCTCGCCCGAGGTGTTGCGGGAGTTGATGGCCGCGCTGGATCGCGCCGAGGCGGATGCCGCCGTGCGCGTGGTGGTGCTCACCGGCGCTGGCGAGAAGGTGTTCTGCGCCGGGGGAGACCTCGGGCAGATGGGTGGGGAGGGAGGTTTTCTCGCCACCCACGAGGGCCGCCGTGCCTATGGCCGGTTGCTGCTGCGGCTCCAGGACGTGCGCAAGCCCACGGTGGCACGCGTCAACGGGCACGCGCTCGCGGGTGGGCTGGGATTGGTGCTCGCGTGTGACCTGGCCGTGGCCGCCGAGCACGCCGAGCTGGGCACGCCGGAGATCGACGTGGGGCTCTTCCCCATGATGATGATGGCGCTGCTGCAGCGGCACGTGGGCCGCAAGCGGGCGCTGGAGATGGTGCTGACGGGCGAGCGGGTGCCGGCGCGTGACGCGCTCGCGCTGGGGCTGCTCAACCGGGTGGTGCCCGCGGCGGGGCTGGACGCGGTGGTGGAGGGGCTCGTGGAGAAGCTGGCGGGCAAGAGCCAGGCGGTGTTGGCGCTCGGGCGCCGCGCCTTCTTCACCGCCGAGGACATGCCCCTGCCCGCCGCGCTGGAGTTCCTGTCCTCGCAGCTGTCCCTCAACGTGCTGGCCGAGGACGCCGCCGAGGGGATCACCGCCTTCATGGAGAAGCGGCCCCCGAAGTGGAAGGACCGCTGACGGCGGCTCGCTGACGGCTACTCCTTGTCGCGCTGGGTGACGGCGGGGGCGGGCTCGCCGGTGAAGTCGAGCTTGAGCAGCGTCTCGCCGTCCACCCACATGTCATCCACCTTCACGCCCCAGTGGAGGTGGGGGCCGGTGACGCGGCCGGTGGCGCCCACCTTGCCGAGCAGCTGGCCGCGCTCCACGCGCTCGCCATCCTTCACGTCCGTGGCGGACAGGTGGAAGTAGGCCGTGTAGAGGCCCGCGCCGTGGTGCACGAGCACCGTGTTGCCCGAGGCGTACGCATCGCGCGACATCACCACCGTGCCCGCGTTGGCCGCGTACACGGGCGTGCCCGTGGCGCCGCGGATGTCCGTGCCGTAGTGCTGGCTCTGCTTCTTGCCGTTGTACGTGCGCAGATCTCCATAGGGCGCGGTGATGGTGTCCTGGCGCGGCCAGGCGAAGTTCTCCTTGAAGACGGGCGCGACGAAGGCCTGCGCGAAGGCGGCGGCGAAGGCGGCCTTGTCCGCCTCCATGCGCGCCTGCACCTCCGGAGCGGGCTTCTTCACGGTGAACTTCTTGGCCACCTTCAGCGTGCGCGAGGGCCAGCCCGCGGCCACCACGTCCAGCGAGCCCGTGAGCTCCATGGGCGCGATGAGCCCCTGGGCGGGCACCGACACCTTCACCGGCACCTGGCCCGGCGTCAGCTCCACCGGAAGTCCGGTGAGGGCCTGGAAGCCCTCGCGCGTCGGATAGAAGCGCAGGGGGCGCTCTCCGAGCGTCCCGGTGGGAACCTGGGTGAGGCCACGCACGGTGACGAGCACCGGGTCACCCGGACGGGCCGTGGCGGGCTGAAGGGAGAGAAGGGGACGCTCCTCGGCGGCGAGAGCGGACAGGCCGAGGGCCAGCAGGAGGAACGGAAGCCTTCTGAGCGGGGCGATGTGCACGGGGGCGAGATATGCGTGCGGGGAGGGGGGGCGTCAACGAATGCCGACAGCGCCAACCCCCCGAATGTCCGCCGCGTGGCTGTCAGCGCCGCTTGCCGGAGGGAGGGAGGGCGCATGCTCCGCCCTTCGAGGAGCAGGCGGACGGGCGGGCCCATGGTGAGCCTCGAAGTTCCCTCCGCTCGCATGGCTCCCTAGCTTGCGCGTCATCCGTTTTCTGTTTCTGAGGGGGAGATAATCGGATGCCGCGCAACTTTCGTTTCGAGCACTTCAACGCACCCAAGACGTCGACTCCGGCCCGTGGGGTGCGCCGCCGGGACAAGCAGGCCTTGTCCGCGCGGCACGCGGTGGAGCGCCGATCCGACAAGGAGATCCACTACGGCCGCAGCCATGCGGAGACGGAGGAGATGTTCCAGGTACGTGCCATGAACGCGCAGCTCGAGGCGCTGGCGGGGCTGTCGGCCAACGCGCCGGTGAAGCCCACCGCCACCAACCGGGGCCAGCCCATCGGCGCGTTGCCGGTGGCCGAGGAGCCCACGATGATCTCGCGCGCGGCCCTGCGGGACGTGTTCGACGAGGCCCTGCGCCAGTTCCGCGCCCTCCAGTCGGGCCTCCAGGACGCCACCCGGGCCACGGGGCGGCTGTTGTCGCTGCCCATGGAAGCGGCCCGTCTCGCCGCGCAGCGCATCCGGCTCGTGCAGGGCTAGTCGCCCGGGAGCAGGCCACCCGTGGAGCTCACGCTCGTCTCCTACAACATCCACAGTGGCGTCGGGACGGATGGCCGGTTCGATCTGAACCGCGTGGGGGACGTGTTGCGCGAGGTGAACGCGGACGTCATCGCCCTGCAGGAAGTGGGGGACTACCGGGGCGTGACGCCCCGCGAGGATCAGCCCGAGCACCTGGCGGACCTGCTCGGGCTGCACATGGCCTTCGGGCCCAACGTGGTCCGCAATGGGCGCCGCTATGGCAACGCCATTCTCTCGCGGCTGCCCATCCTCAAGTCGAAGAACTATGACCTGAGCGTGCCCCGCCGCGAGCCCCGGGGCGCCCTGCGCTGTGACCTGGATCTGGGCAAGGGCCGGCAGCTTCACGTCTTCTGTCTGCACCTGGGCCTGAGCATCAGCGAGCGCCGCCGCCAGGAGGCCCTGCTGCTGTCCGCCGACATCCTCCGCGACGCCGTGCGGAATGATCCGGTCGTCGTGTGTGGGGATTTCAACTATTGGGGCCCCGGTGCGGTGCCCGGGCTGGTGCGCCAGGCCATCCACGACGTGGCCCTGGAGCTGGGCAGCCGGGTGCGCACCTACCACTCCCGCATGCCGATGCTCCGGTTGGATCGCATCTACGTGGACGCGGGTGTGAAGCCGTTGTTCCTCCAGGCCCACCGTACTCCGCTCTCGGCGGTGGCCTCGGACCATCTTCCCCTGGTGATGCGCTTCGAGGCGCCCATGGAAGCCCAGCCCCCCCTCTCGGCACCGGTGGAGCTCATCGGCTAGCCTGGGGCCTCCGGTCCGTTGGATGGCCGACGCTGACGAACGCCGGACAGATTCCTTCGTGACAGGGTTGTCGCGGAGAAAGGGAGGATCCTACGTTGGGACCTCCGAATGAGAGCGACGGCTGGGGAGCAGATGGGCTTGGGCAGCGAACAAACGGAGCGCGGACTGACCGTGCTTCTCGGGCGCTTGACGGATGGTTTCAGCAAACTGGTGACTCAGCACCTCACGCTGGCGCGCGTGGAGTTGATGGAGGACGCGCGCGTCATGGGCTCGGACGTGGCGCGCATCGCCGCATTCGTACCCTTCGTGCTGGTGGGATACGCCTTCCTGTGCGCGGCGCTGTCCGCCTTCCTGGCCCGGTGGATCGGCTGGGACGGCTCGCTCGCGCTGGTGGGGGCCGTCAACCTCGTGGGTGGAGGCCTGGGCATCGCGCGCGCCGCCTCGCGGCTCAAGTCCTTCCAGCTCATGGACGATACCGCCCAGGAGCTCAACCGCAGTGTGACGGCGCTCGCGCAGACCCCGGTTCCGGCGGTCCAGCCCGCGACCCTTCCCCCGGAGGCCGGCAATGGCCGCTGATGGCAAGGCGCGCGCCGTGCCCCAGACGTCCGAGCAGATCCGCGCGGAGATCGAGCGCACCCGCGCCGAGCTGGCCCTGTCCGTGGGCGAGCTGCGCCAGGAGGTGGCTCGGCGCACGGACTGGCGCCAGTGGGTGATCGAGCGGCCCTATACGTGCGTGGGGGCGGCTTTTTTCATCGGATTCCTCATCGGCAATAGCCAAAGGCGCTGAGACGCCCCATCTTCGCAACCACCCTTCAATCCCCGAGAGGAGACGGTTTCCCATGGACGTCAATTCGCAGCAGCTGCAGGACAAGGCCCGCCAGATTCAGGAGAACCTCCTGCCGCAGCTCGACGAGGCGCGGCGCAACCTGGAGGACATGAACACGCGCGCGGTGAGCTTCATCCGCGCCAACCCGGGCACCTGTCTGCTGGGCGCCGTGGCCGTGGGCTTCATCATCGGGCGGATCGCCTCGCGCCGCTGAGCCCATCACCGTTTTCTCGACGCATCGGAGTTCCGACATGACGACCTTCCAGAGCAACCCGGGCAATGGCGGCCCGTCCTCCAACGGCACCCAGGCGCAGGGCAATGAGGGGCAGGACGGCTTCGGCCATCGGGTGGACCGGATCGGCTCGGACGCGCAGCAGCTGTGGGACGACGCGCGCGGCGCGGTGACGGACCTGCAGGACACGTTGGACATCAAGGGCCGCGTGGATCGCAATCCGTACCTGATGATGGCCGCGGCCCTGGGCGTGGGCTACGTGCTCGGCGGTGGGCTCTTCACGCGCACCACGGGACGGCTGCTGCGGCTGGGCGTGCGCCTGGCGGCGCTGCCCATGGTCAAGGACGAGCTCATCGGCATGGCCGAGGCGGCGCTGCGGGGCGTCGAGACGGGCGCCCGCATGGCCGGAACCGGCAATGCCGGTGGTTCGGATCGCCCCCAGGGTTCACAGGTGTGATTGACTGGCCTTCCCACCCGCCTCACATGGAGTGCCCGTGATGTTCAGCGCCAAGGATCTCAGGGATCTGAAGAAGATGGACAGGGACGATGTGCTCGAGCTGATTGGCCTCGAGACGAAGAAGGGCCCCACGGATTGGCTGTTGCCCGCGTTGGGCGCCTTTTCCGTGGGCATGCTGGTGGGCGCGGGCCTCGGCCTGCTGATGGCGCCCAAGCCCGGTGCCGAGCTGCGCGGAGATCTGCGCACCCGGCTGCAGGGCGGGGACACGCTGTCCAACGGCACCGGCCAGCAGCGCCCGGAGCCCGTGTCTCGCGGCGCCTGATTCCGTCGTCCGTGTTCCGCCCGTGACCCGGGCGGCCGTCGAGGGGCGATCCGCTCGGACCGGGTCGCCCCTTCGACTTTCCAGGCGGTAGAGTCCAGGGCCATGCGGGAGCTCGCGGCGTGACGTCGAGGAAGGGACGCAAGCCGGCCAGTGGCAAGGGCCGGGCAGGGAAGGGCGCCTCCGGTACGGACCCGAAGGTGGAGGCCTCCGTCCGGGGTCGTGATGTGGTGAGGCGCGAGGAATCGCCCCTGCGCCGCGCGACGCCGAGGGAGATGCCCGCCATCGATGGGGCGTGGGATGAGGGGAGTCCACTCCCCGCGCCCGTGCGGCCCCGGCGGCCAGCGGCACAGGAGCTTTCGTCCAGGCGCGTGTCCTCGCCGCGCCGGGACACTCCGCGCGACCTGCCCGCGGTGGGTGGTGGGGCAGGGACGCCCGCGGCTCACACCAGCGGCGAGCCAGAAGCGCCCGTGGCGTCCGCGGAGTCCGTGACGCGCGGAGTCCTGGCCCGGGTGCGTGGCATGGAGACGCTGGAGCCCGCCTATGAGGCCTGGCTCGAGCTGCGGCTGGCGTACGGCGCCGCGCGGGTGCGCTTCCAGGAGGAGCGTGAGCGGTTGGATCAACAGGGCTCCTTCCTGGTGGGCGCGGTGCGCGCGGCGAGTCAGGAGCGGGCCGCTTCGGCGGAACCCGCCCCGGCGGCGGAGCCGGCGCTCACCTCCGGGGATGCCCCCATGCGGGACTTCCTGCGCCAGGCCGAGGAGAAGCTGACGCGGGCCCGCGAGGCGCTCGCGAAAGAGGAGGCCGAGAGCGAGGCGCGCTTCCAGGCTGCCTTCGAGGAGATCCGCTCCACGGTGATGGACCGGGTGCGGCGTTATCTGGCCGGCTCGCCTCCTCGCTTGAGGCTGCTGCTGCGCAAGGTGGGGGCCACGCGCGCCATCCTCCATGTGGAGCGGGTGGGCGGGGATGCTCCCGTGCTGCTGGTGTACCTCTTCTCCGGGCGCATTCCCTCGCGCTACGGGTTCCTCTTCGATGATTCCACCGAGGACGTGGCGCTCCCGCCCGCGCCGCTCTACCCGGAGGAGGGGGTTGCGCCGGCGGAGGTGCGTCCGGAGGCCCCGGCCCTGGTGGCCCGGGTGCGCGCGCCGGGAGAGGTGCTGCCCGTGAAGGGGTTCCTGCCCGTCTTCGTCCCGCGTCCCGAGGGCGGCGAGGACTTCTTCCGCCTGCTGCAGCGCGGGCCGGTGATGGAAGTGGAGGTGGCCGAGGGCCCGGGCTTCCGCGGGGTGCTCACGCGAGAGGAGTCCGAGCGCTTCGCGGGCCACCTGTTGCGCCTCAAGCTCGAGGGCAGGCTCGAGCTCGAGGTGGAGGCGGGGTAGGGAACCCGAGGGGCAGGCACCCTCACCCCGACCCTCTCCCGAGGGGAGAGGGAGGATTGGCCGCGGCTACTCCAGGGTGTGCACCAGGCCGATGTCGGCGGTGCCCACGAGCAGCGTGCTGCCGGTGAACAGGTTGTCGGACTGCGCACCGCCGAGCTGCGCCGTCTGGAAGACGACGAGGTAGTTGCTGTCCTTCTGGGGGAAGGCGCTGCCCGGGATGGAGAGGGTATCCTTCTGCCACTCGCCAGTCGCCGTCACGAGCTGGAGGAAGTCCAGCGGCTCCTTCGGCATGTTGGTGTAGGTGGGCTGACCCTTCGCGCCTCCGTCGCCGAGCGGGAAGACGGTGACGAAGCCGAGCGTGCGCGCCTTGCCGCCAGCCACCGGGGGCCGCGTCAGCGAGAGGGACTGGCTGGCCATGTGCCGCACGTAGCCCCCGGTCGGGTGGAGCGTTTCAATCCGCTCCAGGGCCGGCGCGTCCTTCACCTGGCCCACGTGCGAGTTGCCGCCGTGCACGGCGACGAAGTTGTAGGTGGCGCCGTTCACATACTTCACGCCGGACTCGTCGCCGAAGGCGCTCGTCAGGCCGTAGGTGCCCGACGCATTGTTCTCGAGGGCGATGGTGCCTCCGTTCTGGACCTCGATGCGCACGGTGGCGTCGGTGATGGGCTCCGGGGTGCCCTGCTCGCCGTTGCGCGTGGCGAGGAAGACGAAGGCGGCCGTCTGGCCCGGAATGGTGATCCGCTCCTCGCCCGGGGGGATGCCGCCGTCGGGCAGCGTGCCGGCGTCGCCTCCAGCCATGGCGACCAGCGACACGTCCACGTCCGGCGTGGACAGCAGGGTACCCACCATCACCTTTTCGGCCAGGAGCTGGTCGAAGTTGCAGGCAAGGGGGACGAGCAGGAGAGCGGTCACGGCGGCGGACAGCAGGATGCGTTTCATATGCGTCTTTCCAGAAGGAGGGCCCGGTCCAGAAGGACGGCCCGGCGAGCGAGCATATCAGGGCCACGGGAGGGCTGGGGACGGGGGCCGAACGCGGTATGGTGCCTGCTCCCGTGCGAAGCCTTCCCATCTACTCGGCCGGTCTCCGCTTCCTGCAGCGGCTCGGCTACTCGCTCCTGCAGGCCACGCTTTTCGGCGCCATCCTGGGGCTGCTCGTCTTCTACCGCGTCCCCCGTGCCCTGCTGACCGAGGACGCCACACCCATCGCGCTGCTGGCCCAGCCCTCGGCGTTGCTGCAGTCCTGGGAGCGCGGCACCTATGACTGGCGCGCCCGCTCGTTGGGAGGCCGTTCCTCGCGCTCGGATCGCGTGGTGGTGGTGGCGCTCGATGACGAGACGCTCGCCGAGGCCCGCCAGGACGATCACCCCGGCATCGCCTCCAACCCGTGGCCCCGGGAAATTCTGGGCGGCCTGTCCAACCGGCTCGTCGACGAGGGCGCGGAGCTGGTGCTGCTCGACTTCCCCTTCACCGAGCGCAGCCCGCGCGCCTGCCTCGCGCAGGGCACGCCGGGTCTGGAGGGGCTGGACGACGATCAGGCCCTCCGCAAGCTGTTGGATCGCCACCCGGAGAAGTCGCTGCTGGCCTTCTCCTGGTCGCTGGACCGGGGCATCCCCGCGGGCAGCCGGTTGTGGCCGTACCGCGTGCGTCTGGGCACCTACCCGAACGAGGCCGAGGCCCGGAGCCGGGTGCAGAAGGTGCTGGCGGATCAGCGTCCTGCGTATCTCCTCCCCGCGGGCAACGCGCTGGAGGTGTGGGCAGGCGTGGCCAGTGAGCAGGAGGGCCAGCGGGTAGCACTGGAGCAGGGCGTGCGCGAGCCGCCGAAGGTGCAGGAGCGCCGCGTCACGGACGACACGCACCGCGTGGGCCCGCTCGAGCTCTTCGTGTCGCTGGCCGAGGTGCAGGTGGAGGGGCTGGACGTGGCGCAGCTGGAGGAGGTGAGGCAGTTGGAGCACCCGGTGGCGCCCCTGCTCGGCTCGGCGAGCCTGTACGGGTCCACCACCGTGCTGCCCGAGCCGGACGGCGTGGTGAGGTCCGTGCCCCACCTGGTGAGCTACCGCTCGCGCGAGGGAACCCGGCACGTGTTGCCCTCGCTGCCGCTGATGGCGGCGATGCGCCTGGCGAACACGCGCCAGCTGCGTTACGCGGATGGTCGGCTGTACGTGGGGGACCGCTTCTCCATCCCCATGGATGAGTCCGGCTACACCTTGGTGCGCTGGGATGCGGCGGAAGTAGGGCGCGGCTCACGAGGCTCGGTGTCGCGGGCCATTCCCGCGTGGAACCTGCTGCTCAACCTCTTCGCCGTGCGCGAGGGAGTGCCGCCCCGGGCGGTGCACGACATCGAGGGCCGCCTCATCGTCTTCACCAACACCTCGCGCCAGGGCATGCACTACCAGCACACGCCCATTGGTCAGTACACGCCCGCGGGCGCGGTGCTCGCGCAGTCCCTGGTGAACCTGCTGCAGTCCGAGGGCATCACCCGCGCCACGCCGCGGATGGATCTCTTCCTGACGCTGGGCATGGCCTTCATTGGCGCCTTCGTGGCGCTCACCTTCAACCGGGGTCTGCGCTCCTTCGGAGACGTGCTGATGTACCTGAGCGCCATGGGCGCGGTGGGCCTGCTCTACGCATGGGGGGCCTGGTACGTCTTCATCAACGAGCGCATGTGGGTGGCGATGATGGGCCCGCTGCTGGCCATGGGCCTCACCTTCATCTTCACCATCGTCCAGGCCTCGCGCTCCGAGCGGCAGCTGCGCCACTTCGTCACCGACGTGCTCGGCCGCTATGTCAGCCCCGAGGTGGCGCGGCTCGTCACGCGTGACCTGCGCCTGCTGACGCGGCCCGAGCGCCGTGAGGTAACGGTCTTCTTCTGTGACCTGGCTGGTTTCTCGCGGCTCTCCAAGGAACTGACGCCCGAGCGCCTCATCCAGCTGCTCAACGACTACCTGACGGACGTGACGGACGTGGTGCGATCCACGCGAGGCCAGGTGGACAAGTACATGGGCGACGCGGTGATGGCCTTCTGGGGCGCGCCCGTGCGCACCGAGCGCCATGCACACCACGCCTGCGAGGCCGCGCTGAAGGTGCGCACGGCGCTGTCGGAGCGCCGGGAGTACTGGGACAAGACGTATGGCCAGCACCTGCAGTGCCGCATCGGCATCGACAGCGGCGAGGTGCTGGTGGGCGGCATGGGCAGCGACTTCGAGTCCAAGTACTCCGTCATGGGCGAGTCGGTGAAGCTCTCCATGTTCCTGGAGAGCCTCAACCGTGCGTACGGCACCTTCGTGCTGGTGGGGGACACGGCGGCGCGGCTGGCGCAGGACGCCTACGTCTTCCGCGAAGTGGATCGGGTGCGGCTCAAGAACCGGGCAGAGCCCTCGCGCCTGCACGAGCTGGTGGGCCGCAAGGGAGAAATCTCCCAGCAGATGCAGGAGCAGCTCGCGCTCTACGAGCAGGCGCTCACCGCGTACCACCAGCGGCGCTTCGACGAGGCGCTGGCGCTGTTCACGCAGGGCGTGGAGACGTTCCAGGATCCAGTGGCCGGCGTCTATGCCGAGCGCTGCCGCAAGTTCGCCGCGGCGGCGCCTCCGGAGGACTGGGACGGCGTGTTCGCGCTCGAGGGGCAGTGAAGGAGGGCTGACGGCGGGGCGGGCTACTCCGCCTCGTCCGGGTGGCCGAAGAGCTCGACGACGGGCTTGTCCTGCTCGATGTGCTCGGCCACCACGCGCTTCATCTTCTCCGGGGTCATGTGCGAGTAGTACACCTCGCCCTCCCAGCCCATGAGCTGGAAGTCCTCGGGGGAGAGCGGATCCCTCTTGCGTCCCGTCTCCTCGCGGATGACGACGTTGGGACCCATGTGGCAGAAGCCGTAGCAGCCTCCGCGGTACAGCTCGCAGCGCACCTGGAGCTTGCGGGCGGACAGCTCGTCACGGGCGGCCGCGGCCACGGAGTCGGAGCCGCCTGCCTTGCAGCTCGAGCCCTTGCACACGGAGAGGCGGTAGCGCTTCATGCGTCACCCACCCTACGGCGTTTGCGGATGGGCGGAAAGGGTCGCGCGGCCGGTGAGGGCCAGCCCCCTCGCACGCAGGGAACCGGGTTGCAGGTAGGGGTTGAAACGACACCGGCCCGCCGTCCACCGCATGCGAGCGGGGAAGGCGGGCCGGAAGCCGGCGGAGCCGGACGTGTCCTACTTGAGGAACTTCGTCACGGGCACCGGGCCCTCGTTGGAGACGACGGTGGAGCGGGTGCCCGGGGTGGCGTGGTCGCCGTGCGAGTGGCCCGCAGCGAGCTCGTGGCCGCCGTGGTGCGCCTCGTGGCCCTCGCCGATGCGGGTATGGGCCTCCTTGTGCACGTGGGCCGGCTGCTCCGAGCCCGGGCGCTTGTTCCACGGATCGGACGGGTGCGACACGGCGGGCCCCTTGAGCAGCTTGGGGATGTCGTAGACGAAACCCTGCCGGTTGTACTCCGGCGGAGTGTGCGTGTACGTGTCCATGCGGATGGCGTCCTTGGGGCACGCGTCCACGCACAGGCCGCACACGATGCAGCGCAGCTCATCGATGACGAACTGGGTGGGGAACTTCTCGATGACGCGCGATTCACCCTCGGCCGCCTCCGCCTCGTACTCCCCGGCCTCGATGTAGATGCACTGGGCCGGGCAGATGGTGGCGCACATGTAGCAGGCCACGCAGCGCGGCTTGCCGTCCTCGCGCGGAACCAGCCGGTGCAGACCGCGGTACCCGGGAGGATAGGCAACCTTCTCCTCGGGGTACTGCACGGTGGTGACGAGGCTGGTGCCCTTGCGATCCTCGAACGGGACGCCGACCTCGCGGGTCCCGAAGAGGTTGCGCAGGAAGTGCCGCGTGGTGATGGCCAGACCCTTGATCAGCTCCGGCAGGTAGGAACGCTCGCGGATGTCGGTGCGGGGATCCTGAGTCGCCTTGTAAGCCATGGTGTCTTTCTCTCAGCCTAGTGCGAAGCCGCGGCGGCACCGGAGTGCGCACCGGAATGGGTGTCCGCGTGGGCGGCGTGGCCGTGGGCCGGCAGGCCGTGACCATGCGCATCGTGACCGTGCCCGTGGGCATCGTGGCCGTGTCCATGGCCGCCCCCGTGGCCCTCCTCGGACTTGAGCGCGGAGGACGTGGTCAGGGCGATCAGCACGCCGATCTGCAGCAGGCCGAACACCGCCAGCGCCCGGAGGGACGGATCCCACAGCACCAGCGCGCCCGTGGCGAACACGTTGAAGA
The DNA here is from genome assembly GCF_001896145.1 of Archangium sp. Cb G35. Lineage (NCBI taxonomy): Bacteria > Pseudomonadati > Myxococcota > Myxococcia > Myxococcales > Archangiaceae > Archangium > Archangium sp. Cb G35. Next base: position 243,467 of record NZ_MPOI01000011.1, on the reverse strand, counting down.
GGCCGATGGGCAGGAGGATCTTCCAGCCCAGCGTCTGGATCTGATCGTAGCGGAAGCGCGGGAACGTCCAGCGGATGGCCAGCTGCAGCCACACGAAGAACATCACCTTCGCCCAGAACACGGTGCCCAGGATGGTGCCGTACAGCCAGCCGTGCTCCTTCATCAGCGCCAGGTTGGACAGCCACTCGCCGCCGAAGGGCAGGTGGTAGCCACCGAAGAAGAGCACCACGATGAGGCCGGAGAGGACCACGATCTCCACGAACTCGGAGATCATGAAGAGGCCGAACTTCATGCCCGAGTACTCGACGAAGTAGCCGATGATCTCCGACTCACCCTCGGGCGTGTCGAAGGGGGCGCGCTTGGTCTCCGCGAAGGCGGCGGCGAAGAACAGGAAGAAGCCCAGCGGCTGCAGCAGGAAGCCCCAGGCGGGCAGGCCGATGTCGAAGCCGCCGATCTTCCCCTCCCACAGGTAGCGGGCCTGGCCGGTGGCCGCGTTGCCCAGGCCCAGCTCGTTGGTCACGTTGCCCACGAAGGCGGGCAGCTGCACCGTGGAGAAGGCCATCATCAGACCCACCAGCGACAAGCCCAGCGCGACCTCGTAGGAGATCATCTGCGAGGCGGCGCGGACGCCACCGAGCAGCGCGAACTTGTTGTTGGAGGACCAGCCGGCCAGCGACGTGCCGTACACCGCCAGCGAGGCGATGGCGAACACGTAGAGCAGGCCGAAGTCCGGGGTGGCCACCACCATGTCCACGGTGTGGCCGAACACCTGCACCGTGGGGCCGGAGGGCACCACCGCGTACAGGGCGAACACCGGCGCGAAGGCCAGCATGGGCCCCAGGTTGTAGAGCAGCTTGTTGGCCGTGGCCGGGAGGAAGTCCTCCTTGAACAGCATCTTCATGCCGTCGGCCAGGAAGTGGGGGATGCCCACCAGGGCGCTGTCCTTGATGAGGGGCAGGTTGATGCGGGCGCGGTTGGGGCCGATGCGGTTCTGCATCAGCGAGCTCCACTTGCGCTCGGCCACCGTGAGCAGGGACGCGATGCCCATCACGACGGCCACCATCAGGATGGCCATGTTCGTCAGGCGGCTGCCGCCCGGGAGGACGCCCTCCACGAGACCGCCCACGGCATAGGCCAACGCCATGATGCCCACGAAGTGGGCGAACATGACGCCGAACCAGAACAGCATGGTGAGTGTGCGCTTCATTGTCAGATACCCCGGACCCTGGGAGCGCCGAACTCACGGTACCCCGGAGGCCGGCCGTCGGCGGCGGTCGGCAGCGGGTTGATGCCCGGCTTCTCCCGGTCGGGAGGAGCCGCCTTGTCCCAATCGAACTCGGCGAACGCGCTCACGGCCTTGCCCAGCTCGCGGAACACCTCGCGAGAGGACGTCCAGGCCGCGGTGCCACCCAGCTCACGGGTGAGCTCGGCCGCCAGCGCCCAGTGCCCCACGGCGTCACCCTTGGACGGGTAGGCCTTGCGGAAGCGCTGCACGATGCCGTCCCCCTGCACGAAGGAGCCATCGAACTCCACATGCGCGGAGGCCGGCAGCAGCACGGTGGCCTGCGCGGTGATGGGCGACTCGTTGGTGGCCTGCGCCACGAACACGTCCAGCTTCGCGGCCGCCTGGGCGAAGGTCTCCACGTTGCCCGGCACCTCGGTGCCCACGGCGTAGAGCGCCTTCACCTTGCCACCGTCGATGGCCTTCACCAGGTCCTCGAACGGCTTGAGCGTCAGCCCCAGGCCCTGGGCGATCAGCTCCAGGCCCTTGCGGTTGGGGTTGCGGTCCGCGGTGAGGAGGAAGTGGTCCGCCTGACCCTGCGGGCGGCCACCCACGTAGAGCTCCTTCGCGCCCAGCGTCGCCTTGGCGAAGGTGAGCGTGGCGAGCAGATCCTCGTTGGAGGCCACGGGCGAGGCGAGCACGGCCACCTGGCCCTTCACGCCGGAGAGCGCCTTGGCGGCGGCCTGGAGGGCCTCCTTGCGCGCCACTTCCGGACGGGCGGTGCCGGTGTCCTGCTGACGGCCCACCACGGCGCTGAGCACGCGCCCGGTGTTGAGACCCTTGTAGGTCTCGCGGCCGTGGTCGCACATCCAGCTCTTGTTGATGGCCTCGTTCTCGCGCGGGCGGTAGCGGTAGGTGTCCTGCGCCATGAAGTCCGCGTAGATGTTGCAGCCGCGCGAGCAGCCGGTGCACACGGACGGAGCGGCGGACAGGAACCAGGAGCGGGCTCGGAAGCGGAAGTCGCGGCTGAGCAGCGCGCCCACCGGGCAGATGTCCACGGTGTTGAGCGAGTAGTTGCTGTTGAGCTCGCTGCCCGGGAAGGTGTCGATGACCTCGTGGCTGCCACGGCCGAAGATGCCGAGCTGCGGCTCCTTCGGAATCTCGTTCATGAAGCGCACGCAGCGGCTGCAGATGATGCAGCGCTCCTGGTCCAGCACCACGCGGGGCCCCAGGACCTTGCGCTTGTTCTTCATGACCTTGCCGCCCTCGAGCCGGGAGGGGCGGTAGTCGTAGCGCATGTAGTAGTCCTGCAGCTTGCACTCACCGGCCTGGTCGCAGATGGAGCAGTCGACCGGGTGGTTGAGGAGCAGGAACTCCATGACGGCGCGCTGCTGCTCCTTCACCTTGGGCGTGTTGGTCTTGATGACCTGGCCCTCGACGAGCGGAGTCTGGCAGCCGGGCACCAGCTTGGGGGCGTTGGAGGCCTCCACCATGCACATGCGGCAGTTGGCCGCGATGGACAGGCGCGGGTGGTAGCAGAAGTAGGGGATGTCCGAGCCGACCATCTTGGCCGCCTCGACCATGTTCGTCCCCGGCTTCACGACGACTTCCTTGCCGTCGATGGTGCAGGTGATGAACCCCGGGTTCTTCGGCGGGGGCGGCCCGGCCGGCTTGGGCGCGGGCGGCGGGGGAGGCGCCGCGGTGGGAGCGCTGTGCGCGGCCGGAGGCGTCTCCAGCTTCGCGCCCGCGGGCGGGTTGGAGGGCTCGGAGCCGATCTTCGCCGCCGGCGTATCCGTGGGCGCGCCCTTCGGGGGCGGCTGGGCGTCTCCGGTGGGCTTCTTGGTGTCGTTGTCGCTCACTGCTCGACCTCGCCGCCGATCATGTTGATCGTGTCAAAGGTGGGAATGAGGTCCGCCAGCAGCTTGCCCTTGATGATGTGGGGCACGGCGGACAGGATGGGGTAGCCCGGCGCGCGCACGTGGACCTTGTACGGACGGCCGCTGCCGTCGCTCACCATGTACCAGCCCAGCTCGCCGTTGGCCGCCTCGGTGGCGTCGTACACCTCGCCGGCGGGCACCTGCACGCCCTCCATCACCAGCTTGAAGTGCGAGATGACACCTTCGATGGTGCCGTACACCTCGGGCTTGGGCGGCAGCGCGATGCGCCAGTCGTCCAGGATGATGGGGCCGGCCGGAATCTGCTTGAGCGCCTGGCGGATGATGCGATCCGACTGCTTCATCTCCTCGATGCGCATCAGGTACCGGTCGTAGTTGTCGCCCTTCTCACCGATCGGGACGTCGAAATCCATCCGGTCGTAGACCCAGTAGGGCTTCGCCTTGCGCACGTCGTAGTCGATGCCGCAGGCGCGCAGGCAGGGGCCCGTCCAGCCGTAGTCGATCGCGTCCTCGGCCGTGATGATGCCCGTGTCCTTGGTGCGGTCCACGAAGATGCGGTTGCGCGTGAGCAGCCCGTCCATCTCGCCGACCAGCTCCATCACCTTGTCGAGCGACTTGAGGACCTTCTCGCTCCAGCCCTCGGGCAGGTCGCGGTTCATGCCGCCAATGCGCCCGAAGTTGGTGGTCAGCCGGGCGCCCGTCAGCTCGGCGACGCGGTCCATGATGAGCTCGCGCGCCTCGACGCCGAAGAGGAAGGGCGCGAAGCCTCCCAGCTCCATGCCCGTCGCGGCCACGCACGTCAGGTGATCATGGATGCGGTGCAGCTCCGAGCCGATGACGCGGATGTACTGGGCGCGCTCCGGGATCTCCAGGCCGATGAGCTTCTCCACGGCGTTGAGGAAACCGAAGTTGTTCATCATCGCGGACACGTAGTTCAACCGGTCCGTGTACGGCAGGCACTGCGTCCAGGTGACGTTCTCGCAGCTCTTCTGGAAGCCGCGGTGCAGGAAGCCGATCTCACAGTCGATCTCGGCGATGTTCTCGCCCTCGAGCTCCACCTTCAGACGCACGGTGCCGTGCGTGGCGGGGTGGGAGGGGCCCATGTTCACGTACATCCGCTTGGTCTGGAGGTGGGCCTCCAGCTCCGCCTCGTGGGCGTAGGCGTCGGTGTCCGGGTTGGGCGCTTCGGGGGTGGGGGGTGACACGGGCTTGTGGGAGTCCGCCATGATGTCTGTCCTCGGGGGGCTGCCGGTGGGGGGCGCTCAGGAAACGCCGCTGGTACCGGGGCCGCGGAAGATGTCCTTGATGGGCCGCTCGGGGATGAGCGGCTGACGGTCGCGCAGGGCGTAGTCCTTGCGGAGCGGGTGGCCCTGGAACTCCTCGTACAGCAACACGCGGCGCAGGTCCGGGTGCCCCGAGAAGCGGATGCCGTAGAAGTCCCAGACGAAGCGCTCCCACCAGTCGGCGCCGCGGAACACGGACACGATGGAGGGCAGCTCCGGATGGGCCTCGCTCACGCGCACCTTGAAGCGCACGTGCTCGTGCCGCGACAGCGAGTAGACGAAGTAGACGACCTCGAAGCGCGGATCATTCTCCGCGAGGTGCAGGCGATCCACCGCGTCGATGGAAGTGAAGAGCTTGAAGTCCAGCTCGTTCTTCAGGAACGCGGCGACCTTGGGAAGGTGCTCCGCGTGGATGACGGCCCAGGCGCCGCCAGTGCGGTCGAGGTAGCGCTCCGCCACCGCCTCCGGAAACTGGGCGGTGACCCTGTCCAGTGCGAAAGTGCTCAAAGGGGGCCCCAATGCTGGCTATGGAATCCGGCGCGTTATAAGGATGCGGCCCGGGGGGCGTCAACGTAATCCCTCAGGCATCCTCACTACTTACGCGAGTCAGAAGCCGGCGTTCGCCGGAATGGGACTTCCGGGCCGACTCCTCGGTGCCCTCCCGGGCGCCCGGCGGCCCGGGAATGAAGGTGGAGACGGGCTCGCGTTTGCCGGCCACCGGGGTGGGGGGGAGTTCCTTCCAGTGAAATCCCTCGCCCGCCCGCTCCCGGGTCTCGCGGGAGACGAGCACCGGGGTGCGGTGCTGCTTGGTGAGGTACTCGATGCGGCTGGCCAGGTTCACCGTGTCGCCAATGGCGGTGTACTCCAGGCGGCGGGCGGTGGAGCCGATGTTGCCGAGCACCACCCGGCCGGTGTGCAGGCCCACCCCCATGCGCAGGCCGGGCTCGCCCCGGGCGGTCCGCTCGGCGTTGAGCGCCTCCAGCTCGCGCACCATCTCCAGGGCGCACTCCACGGCGCGCCGGGGGTGCTCCGGATCGGGCAGGGGGGCGCCGAAGTACACCATGAGTGCGTCCCCGATGAACTTGTCGAGCGTGCCGCCGTGGCGGAACACCACCTCCACCATGTGCCCGTAGTACTCGTTGAGGACGGCCACCACGGCCTCGGGGGGCAGCCGCTCGCTGAGCGAGGTGAAGTCCCGCAGGTCCGAGAAGAGGATGGTCACCTCGCGCAGCTCGGGGGTGGACACGGGCGAGGCCAGGTCCTGGAGGCGATCGGCCACCGCGGGGGAGAAGTAGCGGCCGAGCTGGGCGCGCTTGAGCTCCTCGCTCGTCACCGCGGAGATGAGCACGCGGATGCGGTGGAAGAGGTAGCGCGCGGCGGCGCCCGTCAGCACCAGCACCACCACCGCCACCACCCGCGCCCCCACACCGATGGAGGCCTCCGCTTGCAAGGTGACTTCGGCCAGGGCGGCGGTCACCGTCACGGCGATGATCACCGGACGGCGCAGGGACAGCGCGGACAGGACGATGACGCAGCAGTAGAGGCCCAGGGTGAAACCCGCCACGCCTCCAGGTGAAGGCGAGACGGGCAGGGCGAGGTGCTGCAGCCAGTAGATGGCCGGCACGTCCACCACCGCGAGCGACAGCCCGGCCCAGCTCGCTCCCGGGGGCCAGCGCAGCACGACGCCCACCGTCATCGCGGTGCACACCCAGTAGGCGCTGAAGGGCGGGAGGTACACCTCCCAGTCCGCCAGCCCCTGCACCCGGGCCAGGTACACCGTGACGGCCAGGATGGCGGACACGCCGAGGAAGCGCAGCAGCGCCAGGCGCACGGTGTTGTGCCGGCGCTCCTCCTCGAGGGCCCTCCCCACCGGCTCCCTCAGGAAGTCGATGAGAGGGGGTCGTGTCTGCCCGGACTCGTCCACGCGATCTCGGCGTTAAGGGGAATGGCGCATTCTCGCACGTACCCTGGAGGTCCGCACGGTTCGCGAGCCCGCCTGCTCGCCACTCGATTGCCACTGCAACTGGAGGCAGTGAAAAGGCGAGGGCCCCGCCACCTCCGGAGAGGTTCGCGGGGCCCTGGGGCCGCGGCACCGTGGGGTGCGCGGAGGCCTACTTGCCGAGGTTGTACTGGGAGGCCAGCAGATCGTGCGGCGCCGAGCCCCTGTGACCCACGCGGTGCACCTGGTTGCCGATCTTGTCCTGCAGCAGCTTGAGGCCGTCGAGCACCTGCTCGGGACGCGGCGGGCAGCCGGGGATGTAGACGTCCACCGGGATGATGCGGTCGATGCCCTGCAGCACGGCGTAGTTGTCGTAGAAGCCGCCCGAGGAGGCGCACACGCCGAAGGCGACGACCCACTTGGGCTCGGCCATCTGCTCGTACACGCGCTTGAGGATGGGCGCCTGCTTCTGGTTGATGGTGCCGATCACCATCAGCATGTCCGCCTGACGGGGCGAGAACCGGGGGAACTCGGCGCCGAAGCGGGCGATGTCGTGGCGGGCGGCGGCCACGGACATGAACTCCATGCCGCAGCACGCGGTGGCGAACGGGTAGGTGAAGAGCGAGTACTTGCGCGCCCAACCCAGGCCCTTGGACACCATCCGCTCGAAGAAGCCCATGGCGTCGTCGCGGCGGGTGGTCAGTACGGGTGCGATATCAGATTCAGCCATGATTCCTCAGTGCCCTCAGTGCTCCCACTCCAGGGCGCCCTTCTTCCAGATGTAGATAAGGCCCACCACGAGGGTCGCAGCGAAAACGAGCATCTCCATGTAGCCGAACCAGCCGAGCGCCTGGAAGTTGACCGCCCAGGGGTACAGGAAGACGGCTTCGACGTCGAACACGATGAAGAGCAGGGCCACCACGTAGAACTTCACCGCGAAGCGCTGGCGCGCCGGACCACTGCTCTCGGAGCCGGCCTCGAAGGGGGCGGACTTGATGGAGCTCGGACGCTTGGGGCCCAGGGCGGCGGCCAGCTTCACGATGATGAGCGACAGCACACCCGCGAGCAGCAGCACGATCGCCAGCGGCAGGTAGGGCGCCAGGGGATTGGGGTCGAGCGTGGGGTTCATTCGGCGCGGACCCTAGGGACACCGGGCAGCCGTGTCAATGGAGAAACCCGGGAAGCCAAGCCCTGGACATGACAGCGGAAAGCCCCGGGACACGCCTGGCCGTCCGCCCTCCGGTCCCAGCGGCCGGGGCGGGGAGTTTGACGCTCCGCGCACCGGGCGCCTAGGGTCACGGACTGGTGCGGCTTCCGATCAGATAGGAGAGAGCCCGGGCATGTGGGGTCGTCTCAGTTTGCGCTGGCAGGTGGCGTTCGCGGTGCTGGTTCCCAGCATCGCCGTGGCCCTGTTCAGCGGTTTCTACTTTCCGGATCAGCAGCGGAAGTCGGCGCTGGCGCGGCTCGAGGATCGCACCCGGGTGGTGGGCCTGATCGCATCGCATGATCTCTCGGCCGTGCTGGAGCAGGCCGGGGTGACGGCCCCGGATCGTTCAGAGTCCCAGCCGACGGCTTCGCGGGACACCAGTCTGCGGGCCGTGCCGCAGGTCCTGAATGTCTTCGACCGGGTGGAGCAGGCGGGTGGGGTGTCCTTCCAGACGGTGCTCACCCCCGGGGGCAAGGTGCTGTCCGAGCGTGGCACCGTGCCGAAGGGGCTGAAGGGTGGACCGGCCGAGGGCGAGGAGTGCTCGATGGTGGAGCTGCCCGGCTACCCGGTGCCGGTAGTCTTCTGCAGGTTGTCCGGGAACCACACCTACGTGGTGGGTCTGGACGCCGACGCCGACCAGGTGAAGCCGGAGTCCATGCGGGAGGCCCTCTGGGTGTACCTGGGCGCCATGGTGGTGGGCCTGTTCATCACCTTCTTCATCGGGCGGGCCATCGCCGAGCCGGTGACGCGCATGACGCAGGCGGCGCGCGAGGTGTCGCAGGGAGACCTGTCGCTGAGCGAGATGGACGTGGCCTCCGCGGGCGAGGTGCGCATGATGGCGCACTCCTTCAACGAGATGCTCGGCACGTTGCGCGGCACGGTGTCGGAGCTGCTGGCGCGGTTGGAGCAGCTCTCCAGCGCCTCGCGCGGGCTGACGGGGGCGTCGGCGGACCAGGAGCACGTCATCAGCCAGCAGGCGGCGTATGCCCAGCAGATCGCCGCGACCTTCGAGGAGCTGAGCCGCACGGCGGAACAGATTTCGAGCTCCACCGAGGTGGTGGAGTCCAGCGCGCGGCGCACGCACGAGGCGGTGGCCGAGGCGATGGCGGTGGTGGCGCAGGTGGTGGCGGGCATCAACGACATCCGCATGGAGTCCAAGGGCGTGGCGGACGCCATCGTGGGCCTCAACCAGGATTTGCAGCAGGTGTCGAAGATCGCCCAGGTGATCAACCAGGTGGCGGAGCGCTCGGACCTGCTGGCGCTGAACGCGGCGCTCGAGGGCACCAAGGCGGGCGAGGTGGGCCGGGGCTTCTCGCTGGTGGCGGCGGAGATGCGCAAGCTGGCGGAGAACGTGTCCGCGTCGGCGCGGGACATCGCCCGCATCGTGGAGAAGGTGCAGGACTCGGGCAACGAGGCGGCCACCAAGGCGCGCGTGGGCATGGCCACGAGCGACCGCGGCGTGGAGGTGGCGGAGCAGGCCTCGGCGGTGTTCCAGCGGATCGTCGAGCTGGCGCGTGGCACGAGCGAGGCGGCGCGGCAGATCACCATCGCCACGAGGCAGCAGCGTCAGTCCAGCGAGCAGGCGGTGCAGGGCGCGCGCAACGTGGCCGAGCTGGTGAAGCAGGGCGTGGACGCCACGGGCCGTACCACGCGGATCGCGCAGGATCTGCAGAACGTGGCGGACAGCCTCACGGTGCTCACCAGCAAGTTCAAGGTGGCCCGCGACCGCTGAACTCCCTCTCCCTCCGGGAGAGGGTCGGGGTGAGGGTATCCGCACCCCGGGTTCACCACTCGTAGTCGACTACGAGTGAGCGCCATCAGGCCGGCACGAGCTGGATGCGCGTCTTCTTCGGGGGCGCACCGAAGGGGAAGTAGGTCAGCTTGGGCTCCGCGGATCCCGGAGCCAGCTGAGGCTTCATTCCCCGGCGAGCCACCTCGCGAGCGAAGCCCGTGGCGAACTGCACGATCTCCACCCAGGCCAGGTGGTAGCCCAGGCAGAAGTGGGGACCACCCCCGAACGCCGCGGTCTCGATGGCCGACGGCGGCAGCCGCCTCCCCATCCAACGCGTGGGATCGCAGCGCTCCGGATCCGGGAAGAGCTTCGGGTCGTGGCCGTATGTTCCCACGGGGACGAGGATCGTCGTGCCCTTGGGCACCCGCTTGCCGTACAGCTCGAGGTCCTGGATGGCCTCGCGGCCCGTCCACGATACGGGCGGGTACAGGCGCAGCACTTCGCGGAAGAGCGCCTCGGCGAAGGGATGGCTTTTGAGTTCCTCGGGCGAGCGGGGCATGGACGGAGACGCCATGGCCTCATCCCGCAGCTGTTCCCAGAGCGCGGGCTGCTGGGCGAGCACGATGCCCATCCACGCCATCACCGACGCGGACGTCTCGTGCCCCGCGAGCGCCAGCAGGCGCAGGTTCTGGATGAGCTCGTCCTCGGTGAGCTCCTTGCCCTCCTCATCGCGCGCCTTGAGCAGCGCCGAGAGCGTGCCCGGCATCTCCGGCTTGCCGCGCGCCTTGGAGATCAGGCTGGAGAGGCGCGAATCGAGCCACTGCTTCCCCTGCCTGGCGCGCCGCGCGGGCGAGTAGGGGAAGTCGAGCTTGATGGGGAGGGCGCCCAGCACGAACTCGCGGTAGTTGTGGTTCCAGGCCGCGAGCTCCTCGTTGTCGATGCCGATGATGCGGAAGATGACGTCGAGCGTGATCCTCTGGGTCAGCTCCAGCAGGGAGAAGGGCTCCTGGGGAATGCGGGACGTGTAGGACTCGACGACCTCGGCCGCGATGGCGGAGGCACCGCTGGCGGTCAGGCCCCGGGGCGTGAAGGCCGCGCTCATGGCCGAGCGCAGGTTCCGGTGGGAGGCCCCATCCCGCGACATGAGGGAGTCACCGATGAAATCCGGCGACCCCTCGCGGATGAACTCGCTGCTGGTCACCTTGTTCTTGAGCAGCTCGAAGCCGGGCTCGCCCATGCACACGAGCGTGTAGCGGCCGATGTTCTTCGTCCAGAACAGCGGGCCCACCTTGTCCTCCGCGTCCCGGAGGAAGGCGAGGGCATTGCCCAGGGTGTGTGGGGCGTGTCCCAGGATGGGGAAGGCGCCAGGGAGGACGGGGATTCCCTCGCGGAGTTCCATCTGCTCGGGGGAGCGGGAGAACAGGTTCTTCAGCGCTTGCATGGAACCGTGCATACAAACGTCGCGGGCCCGGCACAACCCCACCCCGCGGTGTATGGGATTGCCCGTAGCATCTGCACGACAGTCACCATTCCCTACGCCCGCGCCGACGCGGCCCGGGCGCGCAGCTTCTCGAAGTTCTCCGGGGGCGTCGTCGAGTCACCGGGGCGCCGGCCCGGCGTCACCTGCTCGCCGTGGAAGTCGCTGCCCCCGGTGGTCACCAGATCGAACTCCTTCGCGAACCTCAGGTACTTCTCCCGCACGCTCGGGTTGTGGTCCGTGTGCAGCGCTTCCAGCCCGTCCAGGCCCTCGCGAGCCAGTTGCAGGATGTCGTAGCGCTCCAGCTTGGAGCTGCCCGGGTGCGCCAGCGTGGCCGTGCCTCCCGCGCGGTGGATGAGCCGGATGGCGTCCCGTCCCTCCAGCTTGAACCGGTCCGTCCACGCTGGCTTGCCCGCGCCCAGGAACCGGTCGAACGCCTCCTTCACGTCCAGACACCAGCCCTTCTCCACCAGCAGCCGCGCCAGGTGCGGCCTCCCCAGTTGCGCGCTCCCGGCAATCGCCCGCACCTCCTCCATCCGCACAGGGAAGCCCAGCTTCCGCATCTGCTCCACCATCCGCTCCATGCGCTGCTCGCGCTCCACCCGCAGCCGCTCCGCGAAACGGGCCAGCTCCGGGAAGTCCGGCCGCACGAAGTGCCCCAGGATGTGCACCTCCTTCTTCAGCACGAACGCGGACACCTCGATGCCCGGCACCAGCTCCACCCCGTGCGCCCTCGCCGCCTCCGCCGCCTCCGCCAGCCCCGCCACCGTGTCGTGGTCCGTCACCGCCAGCGCCGTTACCCCCGCGCTCGCCGCGAGGGACAGCAGCTCGGCGGGCGAGTGTTGGCCATCACTCGCCGTGGTGTGGGAATGCAGATCGATCACGGCTCACTCCAGGGGCCTCGGGTTGTACGCTCCGCCTACCATCCATAGGATGTGGGATATCCCTTGGATTCGCCAGCCTGTGGGTTCCCCGGGAGGAGGAGCGTCATGGCCAAGGACGACACCATCGAGAACCGCGTGTACCTCTTCGAGTCGTTGGCGAGCAGCTACATCTCCGCCGCGTCCGAGATGCTGTCCTCCGACGACGAGGCCGTGCGCGCCCGGGCGCGGCGGGCCCTGGCGGAGTTGGCGTACGTGTCCTGTGTTGTGTCGGACACCGGGCACCTCACCGCCGAGCAGGTACGCGAGCGCGTGCTTGGCACTCCCGAGACGGATGACAAGGGCGCCAAGGACAAGAAGCGCAAGTAAACCCGTGTTCCCCTCGGCGCGCGGGCGGTGGTAGATCGCGCGCCATGGCCAAGAACCCCTCGAACAACCGAAAGAACCTGCGCGCCCACTACTCGGGAGCACGCAAGGCGGATCCGCGTCCCATCACCGGCAAGGAGTCGCCCACCGAGCTGCTCGAGCACGCCTTCTCGGCCTACGTGGGACGCCAGGAGCGCACCGCGTTCGAGCTGATGCGCCGCTCCATGGAGGTGGATGCCTCCATCTTCCTCACGCTCTCGGGCGCCATGACGCCGGCCGGCCTGCACCAGAGCTGCATCATCCCGCTCATCGAGAAGGGCGTCATCTCCGCCCTCACCACCACCGGCGCCAACCTCTACCACGACGCCCACCGCATCATCGGCCACGCCATCCGCGAGGTGAACCCCAACGCGGGTGACCTCCAGTACCGCCTGGCCCGCATCATCCGCATCTACGACCTGGGCTTCTGGGAGGAGGCCCTGCTGGACACCGACCGGCTCTTCTCCGCCCTCCTGCGCCGCCCCGAGTTCCAGCGCAAGATGACCACGCCCGAGTTCCACTACCTGCTCGGCAAGAACATCCAGGCCATCGAGAAGAAGCTCGGCGTGAAGCAGCCCTCGCTGCTGTCCACCTGCTACAAGTATGGCGTGCCCATCTTCGTGGGCGCCGTGCAGGACGGCTCCATCTTCCTCAACGCCGTCAAGCTCAAGCGCCTCATGGGCGATGAGTTCAAGTTCGAGATCGACATCAACGACGACGTCTACTGGATGTCGGCGATCCAGCACTACTGCCGCCACCACTTCTCCAACAAGATGGCCATCTGGATCCTCGGCGGTGGCGTGCCCAAGAACTACACGCTCCAGGGCGAGCCGCTGCTGGACCAGATTCTCGGCGTGCCCACGGACGGCTTCGACATCGACGTGCAGTTCTGTGTGGACCCGGTGGACAACGGCGCGCTCTCCAGCTGTCCGGCCGGTGAGGGCCACACCTGGGGCAAGGTGTCCATGGAGGCCGTGGAGGCCGGCTCCATGTACGTGCACACCGACGTCACCGCCGTCTTCCCGTGGCTCACCCACGCCCTGCTCAGCGACACGAAGATGAAGCGCAAGCCGCGCCGGCTGATGGACGTGATGCAGGAGGCGGTGACCTTCCTCGACAAGGACGTGCAGAAGCGCCGCAAGTCGCTGCTGAAGACGATCGACTGGAGCCCCGACGAGGCGAAGCCGGATCCGACGGAGCACGAGACCTACGTCCGCTGAGGCGGCGTCAGAACAGGAGCCATGACCATGAGCCAACCCACTCCCGCCACCGGCGTCGTGATGAACGTCGCGAGCGCGCCGGGCTTCCACTGCAAGCTGGAGCACGGTCCGTCCGGCACGAACATCACCACCGAGGCCCCCAAGGACAACGGCGGCACGGGCATGTCCTTCTCGCCCACGGACCTCGTGGGCGCGGCGCTCGCCTCCTGCGCCCTCACCACCATGGCCCTGGCCGCCTCGCGCGAGGGGATTCCCTTCGGTGATGCGCGCGCCCGGGTGGAGAAGCGCATGACGCCTCCGCCGCGCCGCATCGGCGAGCTGGTGCTGGAGATCGACATGCCCGCGGGCCTCTCCGCCGCGCACCGCGCCCGGCTGGAGGAGGTGGCGCACGGCTGCCCCGTCACGCGCAGCCTGCACCCGGACGTGAAGATCCCCCTGACCTTCCGCTACCCCGACGAGGCCCGGTAGGCGGAAGAAGGCCCGCTCCGCCGTCTGCCCTCCGATCGCCCGGGCGTGGTGTCCTGCGCCAGCGCCCGGGCATGCCGACCCTCCGCACGGTGGGAACGAGCACGAGGAGGGTGGCGTGAACGTGGCGCTGTTGAGGATCTACCTGAATGATCATCTGGCGGGCTCGATCGGGGGCCTGGAACTGGCGCGCCGCGCGAAGGCGGAGAACGCCGACAACGCCGTGGGTGAGTTCCTGGAGACCTTTCATCAGGAGCTGATGGAGGATCGCGCGATCCTCCTGAGCGTGATGTCGGCCCTGGGGTTCAAGCCCGACATGCTGAAGCAGGGCGCGGCCTGGGTGGCCGAGAAGCTGGGCCGCCTGAAGCTCAACGGACAGCTGCTGGGCTACTCGCCCCTGAGCCGTGTGGTGGAGCTGGAAGGGCTGTGCCTGGGCACCGAGGGGCGGTTGTCCATGTGGCGGACGCTGCGGCGGCTGTCGCGAAAGGACGAGCGCCTGGGCCGCTTCGACTTCTCCTCGCTCATCGCCCGGGCCGAGCACCAGCGGCGCACCCTGGAGCGGCTGCGCCAGCAGTGCTCGGACGAAGCCTTCCTCGAGCCAGGAGCGGGCTCCGTGCTGCGTCTTACTCCCTCGCCTTCCGAGAGAGAGGCGCACTGAGCCGCTCCGCTCCCTCGCCCGCTCGTGGGCGCGCTCGAAGGTGGTAGCGTGCCCACCAGAGGGAGCGACATGACGGAACTGGAGCCGCTGCTTCAGCGCATCGAGCAACTCACGCCGCACTTCGGCAGGGCCCAGGAGGATCTGGTGGCCCTGGCCACCCGGGGACGCACCCGGGACTACAAGGGCGTGCTGCAGAACGCCCGGCTCGTGCTCGAAATGCTCCTGCGCTCGATGGTCAGCACCGAGCTGAAGCAGACGCCGGGCAAGGCGATGCTCGACGAGCTGATCACCAAGTTCCGCCAACAAGCGCACGCCGGAATCATCCCCACCCATATCCTCGCGCACATGGGGACGGTGCAGGCCTGGGGAAACCTGAGCTCGCACGACCACGCGGGCGGGCTTCACGACGGCACGGGCGTGAAGGTGGACCTCCAGGAGGCGGTGACGAGCCTCAACTCCCTGGTGGCCATCCTCACCTGGTACCACGAGTCATACGGCCAGCAGCGCGCGCCCACCCCGGTGCCGGATGCTCCCGTGAAGGCGACGCCCCCGGCTCCCACGGTGTCCCCGGTGAGGCGGGGTCCATCGGCCCGGCCCGCGGACGGAAGGCGGCTGGCGCTGGCGGGGGGCGTCGCCCTCGTGGCGGTGGCCTCGGGCCTGGGCGTGCTCGCGTACCGTCCCATGGCCGGGTCGTCCTCCTCCTCGGCTCCGAGCCTCCGGGAAAAGGTGGATGCGCTCTACGCGGCGAACGCGGAGCCTC
Organism: Archangium sp. Cb G35; assembly: GCF_001896145.1. Taxonomy (NCBI): domain Bacteria; kingdom Pseudomonadati; phylum Myxococcota; class Myxococcia; order Myxococcales; family Archangiaceae; genus Archangium; species Archangium sp. Cb G35. The sequence continues at coordinate 228,323 of NZ_MPOI01000011.1, read as the reverse complement.
CTCCTCCCGCCGATTGCCAGGAGAAGGACCCCCAGGGGCTCGTGATGCTCCTCGAGATGGGCTCGAAGCTCGCGGACCGCGTCCCGGAAAAGGACCGGGTCCGCGAGGCCACCGCGGCGCTCCCCGCGCTGCGGGCCCGGGGTCCCCACTGGAGCCCGGAAGGGTGGTTCCACGTGGCCAGGGCGAGCCTCCTGGCGGGCCAGCCCGATGCGGAGGCCATGAACAAGGCGCTCCTGTGCGCGAACTTCGCGGCGGCGGAGAATCTCGCTGGAAGGGTGGGGGTGGCCCAACAGAACCTGAAGGAGGCCGTGGAGCGCCTCACCCGCGCCGCGGAGCTGGACGCACGGTTCTGGAAGCCTCGCTACAACCTGGGGTTGATCTATTTGCAGGTGCTTCGCGTGGACAAGGCCGTGCTGTGGTTGCAGCGCGCGGCCGAGAGCGCTCCCGAGGTCTCGGATATCCACTTCAGGCTGGGAGAGGCCTACCAGGCGCGGGCCCGGGAGACCGAGACGGCTGGCAAGGCCCAGGAGGCCGTCGCGGACCATGAGCTCGCCCGGGCCTCCTTCTGCCGCGCGAAGTCTCTCGGCCATCCGGAAGCCGCTGGCCTCTGCTCGGCTCCCTGAGACTCACTTCATCAGCAGCGCCAGCTCCTTGGACGCGAGCTGGAAATCTGGCTGGTCCTTCACCACCGCGCTCAGCTCCTTCTTTGCTGTGACCAGGTCCTTGCGATCCTTCGCGTCCAGCGCGCGGGCATAGCGCAGGGCCGTGTCCCGGGTGAGCTTGCGCGGCTTGCGCACGGGCTTCGGCTTCGCGGGCGCCTTGCCGGACTCGCCCGTGGGGGCGACGAGCTCCTCGAAGACGGCACGGAGCTCCCGCGCCAGCTCCTGCTCGAGCACGAGGAACTTCTCCGGAGTGTTCTGCGCCCCGACGGAACGGACGATGCGGCCCGTTTCCGTTTCGACGACCCGGGCGTCCACGCGCAGGGTGTTCATCACGTCGAAGTACCCGCCCATGACGAGGTAGCGCGCCCCGAGCAGCTTGCCCACCTTGTTGGCGGTGGCCTGATCGAACCTGCTGGATTGGTTCAGCTCCAGCTCGTCCATGACCTGCTGGAGCCGGTCCCGCTCCACGAAGCGCACGGGCTCGTGGGCGGACAGGTCCGAGATGAGCATCTGGGCCAGCCCCTTCTTGAGGAGCTGCATGCCGGCGTCGGCGCCCTCGTAGTCGAAGTAGAGCACCGCCACCGTGGGCTTGTCGGCGTCGGCGGCCAGGACGGGGAGGGCGAACAGCCCGAGCAGCAGGCAGAGCAGACGCGGGAAGTGACGGGTTGTCTTCACGAAGCGGGATTCTGGCACGGACGGGATGCGCCTATAAGGTGCCCCCCATGGATGCGAAGTTGCGACAGGTGGTGGAGGTGCTGCTGGGCGAGCAGGTGGTGTGGCTCGCGGAGAAGCCCGTGCCCGGTGTGGAGCCGGGACCGCGTGAGCTCTTCTTCAGTGTGGGCTCGCGCGGACAGTCCCTGCCGCCCCACCCCCGCATGCTGGCGTGGAAGCTGCCCCAGTGGATGCGGCGCTCGGTGCGCTCCACCACGGGCGCCGTCCTCCTGTCCGCCGAGGAGCTCGATGCCTTCTCCCAGGAACTCAGGAAGGGGCAGCCCGAGGGTTCGCTCGGACCCCTCACCCTGCGCGTCCACGAGCCCACCCTGGATGTGCTCTGCGCCACGCTGTTGGCCATGTACCGGCTGCTCCACGGCTCCTGGCCCGAGGGGGTCGACGCCTTCGGCGAGTACGTGGGTGAGTGGGAGCAGGGGCACACCGAGACGGTGGGTGACTACGAGCGTGCCCTGGGCACCGTGTTCTACGCCGCCCTGGACCTCTGGCCCTCGGAGACGGCTCGCCCCACCCGCGAGCTGTTGGAGCTCATGGCCACCGTGCTGGATCGCGGCCGCCTCTCCGTGGAGCTGACGAAGCTGCCCGAGGCGCTCATCCCCCCGACCATCTCCCGCCGGCTCAAGGCCGATGAGCGCCTCTACCGCGCCGAGCTGTCGCGGGCCCAGCGCGTGCAGCTCGACATCCCGCTCGACGACGAGCAGAACGGCGCCGTGCGGCGCGTGGACGCGCTCTTCCTGTCCTCCTTCCAGGACGTCACCGTTCTCCGGCTCCTCGCGCGCACCGACACCGAGAACACCCACTACGGCCAGGGCTTCGACTTCATGGCCGTCCACATCTCGCGGCCGGAGCAGTCCAAGCCCTGGCATGCCTTCTCGCTCACTCCCGAGCGCGCGGGGACGCTCTCCAACCTCGCGGGTCATCTGGACGAGCTCGAGGGAGATCGGCTGCCGGATGGAAACCCGCGCGTCCGGGGAGCCCGGCGCTTCGAGCGCCAGCCCAACGACTACTCGGACCCGTGGTACTCGGACGGCTACGCCAGCCCGGTGGGCCGCTCGACGATGGTGGCGGGCCCCTACTCGGGCACCCGGCAGTCGCGCCGCGAGCTGTGGGAAGCCCTCTGGAGCCGCTTCAACGTCGGCCGCAACGTCCATGTCCTCAAGGCCCACACCGTCTTCGCCCGGCCCTTCCTGTGGCGGGGACCGGCGCCAGACGCGGAGCTCGTGTCCCGGGGCTTCCGCCGGTGCGATCTCTCCAACCAGGGCGTGGCCTTCCACCCCGCGGTGGTCCACTCCTTCCTCGGCGCCACGGCCGAGGCGGACGTGCTGCACTACGAGAAGCCCACCGAGGGCCATACCGTCCGCGTCTCCGTCTACCCCAACCGGCTCGTCGTCGTGTGGATAGAGCGGTCCCGGCTGACGGCGACCTCGCTGTACGAGCTCGCCCACGAGCAGGCCGCGCTCGTGGAGGGCAAGGAGCTGTGGGAGCTCGAGCCCCTGAGGGGCCTGCCGCCCTGGCTCGCGCCGCTCGGGCCGGAGCGCTGGCTCGTCTACGGTGGCTACCGCATCTCCCGCGGCCGTTCGTCGATGCTCGATGACTCGCGCTCCATGCAGGGGCTCTTCTACGCGCTCGCCACGGGCACGGAGCCCACGCTGGAGAAGCTGCCGTCGGAGGCCGCATCGGAGAGCCGCCGGGTGCTCCGGGACGCCGCGGGCGAGACGGAACACTGGCTGACCTCGACGGGCGGCGCCCGGCTCGAGTTCCTCATCGAGGAGGAGGAGCGTGGACCGCTCGCGTGCGATCGGGACTTCCTCCTCTTCCTGCTGACGATCGGCCAGCGCTACTCGGCCTTCGAGACCAGCCGGCGCATGGCCGAGGTGGAGCAGCGCTACCGCACCTCGCGTTGGCAGAGCCTGCGGCCCGCGCGCAGCGTCCGCTCGGACGTGATGCTCTTCACCAACTCCCTGTGGCACACGCGCGTGAGCGAGGACCCGGACATCAACGCGCGCTACCTCGCGTGGCACTCGCTGCACGGACTGCAGGAGACGGTGGAGGCCATGAAGGACCAGGCCTCGGAGCTGGACCAATACAAGCGGGACCAGTTCGACCGGATGGTGGGCATCCTGGTGTTCGTCTTCCTGCCGGTGAGCCTCGCGTGCGGCTTCTTCTCCGGAGCGCAGTTCCAGGACATGAGCCCCTCGGTGGGCATCCCCGGCACCACCACCGGCTGGCTCATCTTCCTCGGCTACACGGCGGCCTTCACGGTGCTCGTCTTCGGCACCGTGTTCCTCGCGCGGGTGATGAGCTGGCGCAGACGCTGAGGGGCTCGCGGCTCAGGGCGCCGCGGGCTCCGGCTTCTGGCAGTGCGGCACGTAGTTCTTGAGGTACCCGGCGATGTCGCTCTGGCTTCCTTTCAGGGCGAGGAAGCGGGTCGTCATCAACTCGTGGAACGTGGCGCAGTCGTGGGCCTGTGCGGCCGACAGGGCCGTGGTGGTGAGCAGGCTGCGCAGGTACGGTTTCAGCTCCCGGTTTTCGCCACACCGGGTGTCCAACTCGGTGAACAGCTCGCGCGCCGCCTTGTAGCCCCGTGTCATGAGACGCCGGTTGAGCTCCTGGCTGTAGCCCTGGAGGATGCCGCTCTTGTCGCACTCCTCCAGGGACTGCGGGAAGGTGGCGCCCGCGTTCGCGTGGCTGTTGGAGCCCACGCCCAGCGCGGTCTTGATCTTGTCGCTCATGAAGGGGAACCGTTCCGCGGCCGGGAACAGGTCGAGGAACCTCTGCCAGCGGGCGATCGCCTCCTCCGTCCGGCCCTTGCGCATGAGCGCATCGCCGTGGAAATCCAGCACGAGGTACGCGCGGTGTTCGTACTGCCTGGGAGGAAGGGATGCGGCTTGCTCGACGGACTCCTCGAGCAACCGGAAGCCCTGTTCCGCGACGGTGGGATCCAGGTCCGAGTGCGAGGGCCCCACCTGGAAGCCGTCCATGGCGCGACCTTGCTTGTACCTGCCCACCAACAGGGCCCGCGCGACGGTGAGGTGCACCTCTCCGTCGAGATCGAGCGGGCCGTAATCCGCCTGACGCACGTACTCCGCGTCCTCGGGCGGGAGCTCCAGACGGGTGTTGGGCATGAAGCGGACACCGTTCATCTCCCGCGTGAAGCGCCGCACGTACGCGCCCGTCTCCTGGACGAAGGCCTGGGCCTGCTCGTTCCAGCGCTTCATCAACTCCAGGGCCTGGGGCTCGTGGCCCGGGAGGATGAGGTGGGGGGGCTTGGAGGCGAGGTGCTTGTGAAGCCGCCGGGCCAGGTACTGCATCCGGATGAGCCGCCAGGCGAGGAACGTGGAGCTCTCCTTCTCGTCGAGCGAGGCCATGTCCTTGCCCTGGAGCCAGGCCTCGGACCGCTGCCCGAGGAGCTCGTTCACGTCACTGAGCGTCTCGGTCCGCCGCTGCTGGGCTTCCTTCAGACGGGCGAGGATCTCCTCGTGGCGCTGGCGCGCGAGGAGGAACGTGGGGGACTTGCTCACCACCGCGGCGAGCTGGTCACGGGCCTCATGGAGCTTTCCCTGGTCCACCAGGTCGATGCCCTTGGAGTAGCTCAGCAGTGTGTCCACGTCGGGCGCGCGGCTCCGGGGCTTCGGGAGCTGATCCAGCCTGGGCAGGAGCGCCTTCACGAACCGGCCCACGAGCTTCTGCTGCAGGTCGAAGAGCTGATTCTTCTGGCCCATGACCTTCTCGGCGAGGAGGACCTTGCTGGTGGCGATCTCCACGAGCCGGACGTCGATGCGCAGGGTGGGGTCGACGGCCACGATGGAGCCCGTCACCGCGAACTGCGCCCCCATGCCCTGGCCGAGCCGCTGGATCGTCTTCGGGTCGAAGTAGCTGCTCCGCTGCAGCTTCAACTCATCGAGCAGCCTCTGCAGCTTCTCGCGCTCGACGACCTGGAGTTGCTGAACCGCGGACAGGTCCGTCACCATCATGTCCGCGAAGCCCTTGCGCAGGACATCGAGCGCGGGCTTGCCAGTGTTGTTGTCGAAGTAGAGGACCGCGAGGACCGGTTTGAGGTCCTCGGCATTCGGGTCCTCATCCGCATGGGCGGAGAGGGGCAGGGCGAGCAGCAGGCTCAGGGCGAGTGCCTGGAGGCGGAGCATGGGGGTGAATCCTAATGTGCCAACCGGTCCCGGTTCATCCCCACCTGGTCCGGGCAATCGTCCTATGATCCCTCCCCATGCTGCTCCGGTTCTTCTCCTTCTCGATCTTCATCGCGACCGGCGCCCTGCTGGGTCATCTCTATCTGTACCGAAGGTTGGTGCGGGACACGGTCCGCAGCCGAGCGCTCCGGCTCCTGGCCGTGGCCGTGCTTCTCTCGATGACCCTCCTGTTGATGTTCCGGCGCAAGCTGCTGGATGCACTGCCCGTGGAATTCGCGGATGCCCTCTCGGTGGTCTCCTACACCTGGATGGGCGTGGCGCTCCTGCTGGTGATCGCACTCCTCGTCATGGACCTGGGCCGTGGGCTCCTGGTGCTGGGGCAGCGGTTTCGCGCGCCTGCCTCTCCGCCGGTGGACGAGGAGCGGCGGCGCTTCCTTGCCCAGGCGGTGGCCGGCGGTGCCGCCGTCACGGGAGGCGGTCTGGCCGCGTACGGGAGTTGGAGGGCCTTCGCTCCGCCCATGGTGACCGAGGTGGTGCTGAAGGTCCCGAAGCTGCCCAAGGCCCTGGAGGGGCTCAGCATCGTCCAGCTCACGGACATCCACGTGGGCCCCTTCATCCAGCGCAGGTTCATGGATGAGCTGGTCCGTCAGGCCAACGACCTGCGGCCGGACTTGTTCGCCATCACGGGAGACCTCGTGGATGGGGACGTGCCCACGCTCGGTGGACACGTGGCGGCGCTCGCGAACCTCAAGTCGCGCTTCGGCTCCTTCTTCGTCACCGGCAATCACGACTACTACTCGGGTGACGAGGAGTGGTCGGCGTTCCTCGGGACGCTCGGCATCCAGGTGTTGCGCAACCGTCACGTGCGCATCGGTGACGCGGGCGGCTCGCTGGACCTGATCGGCGTGGATGACTGGAGCGGCGGACGCCGGCGCGGCAAGAAGGGCTATGACCTCGAGCAGGCGCTCACGGGGAGGGATCCGGACCGCGCCTCGGTGCTGCTCGCGCACCAGCCCGCCAACTTCAAGGTCGCCGCGGAGCGGGGCGTGGACGTGCAGATCTCCGGCCACACCCACGGCGGGCAGATCGTCCCCATGACCTTCTTCATCGGACTGGCCTGGGAGCACTCCGCCGGGCTCTACCAGCATGGCGGTTCGCACCTCTACGTGAGCCGGGGCTGCGGTTTCTGGGGCCCGCCCATGCGCGTGGGAAGCCCGCCGGAGCTCGTCAAACTCGTGCTGACATCGTGAGGCGGAAAGGTTTGGTGCGGCCCGATGCCGATCTATAGATTCCGGCCGCTCATCCTTCCCCGAGCGATAAGGATCAGGACGATGAAGAAGCTTCTTGGGTGCGTAGTCGCTGTTGTGATGGCCCTCACCTCTCTGCCCGCCTCGGCGCAGCTCGAGCTGCCCGCCGCGAGCCCGTCGGCCAAGGTGGTTCAGCACGTGGGTCTGACCGAGGTCTCGGTCGACTATTCCAGCCCCGCCGTCAAGGGGCGCAAGCTCTGGGGCGAGCTCGTCCCCTTCGGTCAGGTGTGGCGCACCGGCGCCAACATGACCACGAAGATCTCCTTCAGCCGGGATGTGACGTTCGGTGGCAAGCCCGTCCCCGCGGGCACCTACGCCATCGTCTCCATCCCCACCGAGAAGGAGTGGACGGTGGTGCTGAACAAGGAGCTCGGCCTGTACGGCGGTGGCAAGGCCTACGACCAGAAGAACGACGTCGCCCGCGTCTCCGTCACCCCCACCGAGGTTCCCAACCGCGAGCGCCTGACGTTCCTCTTCTCCAACACCACCGATGACCAGACCTCGCTGGACCTCGAGTGGGGCACGCTGCGCGTCTCGGTGCCCGTCAAGACGGACACGACGACGTACGCCCAGGCCAACATCCAGGCCGCGGTGAACGATGCGTGGCGCTCCCTGGCCAACGCGGCCCGCTACGTGGCCGATACGTCCAAGGATTACAACACCGCGCTGGGCTACGCGGATGACTCCCTGGCCATCCAGTCGCACTGGTTCAACAACTGGATCAAGGCCGACATCCTGGCGCGCACGGGCAAGTTCGCCGAGGCCCGCAAGTCCGCCCAGACGGCCTGGGATCTGGGCCAGAAGGACCAGAACTTCTTCTACAAGGATCAGGTCGCCAAGGCCCTCCAGGACTGGAAGGGCAAGAAGTAGTCACGCGGTGGTTCCAGCCAGGAGCCGGCGATAGAGCGCCTCGTAGCGGTCGATCGCCGGCCCGAGCTGGAAGCGCTCCAGGACGTTCTCCCGGGCGCGGCGGGAAAAGCCCCGCCAGCGCTCGGGCTCCCGGACGAGCTCGAGCACGTGGCCGGCCATGGCCTCCACGTCGCCCACCGGCGCGAGGTAACCCGTCGTCCCGTGATCGACCTGCTCCGGGATGCCGCCGATGTTGCTCGCCACCACCGGGATGCCGCAGCTCAGCGCCTCGAGTGCCGCGAGTCCGAAGCTCTCCTGCTCACTCGGAAGCAGGAAGACATCCGTCGCGGCGAGCATCTCCACGAAGCTCTCCTGCTTGCCCAGGAAGGCCACGCGCGCCTCGAGCCCGAGCTCCCGCACCCTGCGCTCGGCGGGGGAGCGCTCGGGGCCGTCACCAATCATCACCAGCCGGCACGGGCGCCTGCTCTGGACCGCCGCGAAGATGGACACCACGTCGCCGATGCGCTTCACGGGCCGGAAGTTCGAGACGTGGATGAGCACGGGCTCGCCATCCTCCAGGCCGGGGAAGAGCTGGCGCAGATGGTTCCGGTCGCGGGCCGGCCAATAACGCTTCGTGTCGACGAAGTTGGGGATGACGTCGATGGGGAAGGTCTCCGGGATGCCGAAGCCCTCCCACGTGGCGCGCCGCAAGAACGCCGAGGGCGTGGTCACCGCGTCGCTGCGCAGGATGGAGAAGCGCGTGATGGGCAGGTAGGTGGGGTCCGTGCCCACGAGCGTGGTGTCCGTACCGTGGAGCGTCGTCACGATGCGCGGCGCCTTGTCTCCGAGCACCTCGCGGGCCATCCAGGCCGCCGTGGCATGGGGCACCGCGTAATGGACGTGCAGGATGTCCAGGTGCTCGTAGCTCGCGACCTCGATCATCTTCGATGCGAGCGCCAGGGGGTACGTCCCCGAGTGGGCGAGCGCCGGGTAGTCGCTCTCCGTCACCTCGTGGAAGACGACCTTCCGCGTCATTCCATGGAGCCGCACGGGCAGGTCGCGCGCGATGAAGTGGACGCGGTGGCCGCGCTCCGCCATGGCCAGACCGATCTCGGTCGCGACCAGGCCGCTGCCTCCGAAGGTGGGAAAGCAGGTGATGGCCAGGTTGAGACGGTCGCTCATGGGATTGAGGGCCGGAACTCGGGCTGCACGAAGGTATTCCCGCGCGCCGTGGTCACGGTCTCAGATCCTTCAAGTTGCCGGAGAAGGGTTCACACGCTTCCAGCACGAGTCGCGTGAAGGCGTGGGAGCCGAGACGGCTCGCGTAGTACGGCAGGGAGTAGATGCGCTCCTGGGGCGCACCCTCCGGGGCGAGGTAGCCTTGCAGGCGGTCCACGCGCTCCAGGGTGGTCTGATCCCGCCGCGTGATGGAGCGGCCGTACCGGGCCACGAGCCGGGAGACGCCCCGGCGGACGGTCCCGTCGGTGCGGGAGATGCCCTGGGCGAAGGTCGGGTCGATGGCGGCCATGCGCTCGCCGAGGCGGGCGAGCTCGGCGGTGAAGGTGCTCAGGAGCCGGGCCTCGATGGCCTCGGGCGTCTCGAGGGCTTCTCCGGTGTCGCGGGCGGCGAGGCGGGCCAGCAGCTCGTCGCGCGGAGCATTCGCGTCATCCGGAGAGAGGCCGAGCTTGTCGAGCAGGCGGCGCACGCGGTCGTCGATCACCCGGAACCGGGCGCGCGGCACGATGAGCGGCATGGGCAGGCCCACGTGCGCATACAGGGGCGCGAGCTGCGCGAAGTAGGCGATTTCCCCAGGCCCACCGACGTAGGCCGCCGTGGGAAGCCAGGAGTCCTGGAGGATCGGCCGCAGCAGGGCCGAGGTCGTGAAGCGGAGCGGCTCGCGCTCCAGCCAGGAGAGGAGCTCGGCCGTCGTCACCGAGGCGCCCTCGGGATGGCCCACGAGGTTCCAGGTGCCGGGCGTGGTGGAGGGATCGAGGCGGTAGCGCGCGCCATCGAGACCATCGGGCGAGAAGAAGTTCAGCGGTGAGCCCGGACGGATGTGGACCTGCTCGGAGAAGCTCGCCTGGGCGAGGGCATGGCCCCGCTCGGCGAGCTTGCTACAGATGGGCGCGGCCTCCTCGATGGCACGGCGATGGATGGGCGCGGCGAACGGCGCGAGGCGCGGGTCGCGCGGGTCGAGGAACACGAGCCCCTCGTCCGCGAAGAGGGCCGACAGGACTTCGGCGAAGGCGTCCGCGAGCGTCGCCTCGGGGCGGTAGGAGCGCGCGAGCAGCGCCAGGTGCTCGTCCGCGTGGGGATTGCCGCTCAGTTCGGCGCGCAGCGCGGCGAGCGCACCGGTGATGCCCGGGCCCAGGTGACGATGGGCCACGGGAACACGCGAGGTGGCGGCGTCCGGATGCTCCAGGGCCATGCGCAGGGGCCCACCCGCGGAGCGCGGAACGAAGCAGTGATCGATCTCGGGAAGGTCGTGGTCCTCGGTCTGCAGCCAGAAGACGGGGACACAGGGCCGGCCGGTCTCCTCGGCGAGTGCGCGTGCGGCGACGATGGCGGAGGCGGCCTTGTAGACCGTGAAGAGCGGCCCCAGGAAGAGCCCGACCTGCTGTCCGGTCACCACGGCGGTCGTGCCGGGACGGGCGAGCAGCTCCAGGTTCCTTTGGCGGGCGGGGCTCGGCGCGAGGCGCGCGTTGCGAGCCACCAGCACGTCATGAATCGCCGGAGCCACGGTGCGGGCGGCTGCGGCGGCCACCGCCTCGGCGCGGGCGGTCCCATGCCGGTAACGGTCGGAGAGAAATTCGAGGGCTCGCGGATCACCGCGCAGCCAGGAGGCGGAGAATGAGGAAGCCACGGGCGGCTTGTAACACGGACCCGCATCAAGAATTCCTGAAGGATTCCTCACACCCCTGGGGTGGCGTTCCTTGTTAGGGTCCGCCCCGAATGCGGACCCTGGTGATTTTCGGAATGGCAGTGGCCATGAGCCTCGGATTCTCGTCGGCATCATTCGCTCAAGCGCCCCGGCAACCCCACGCGGGAGAGATCGCGGCGGACCTCCGGCGCCTCGGCGTCACGGGGAGTGTGCTGTACGTGGCGGCACACCCCGACGACGAGAACACGCGGCTGCTGGCCTATCTGGCCGGTGGACGTGGCCTCCGCGCGGGCTACCTCTCGCTGACCCGTGGCGATGGCGGGCAGAACCTCATCGGCACCGAGCAGGATGAGTTGCTCGGGCTCATCCGCACGTACGAGTTGCTCGCGGCGCGGCGCGTCGACGGTGCCGAGCAGCTCTTCACGCGGGCGAGGGACTTCGGCTACTCGAAGAGCGCCGATGAGACGCTGCGCATCTGGGGGCGTGAGCAGGTGCTGGCCGATGTGGTGCTCGCCATCCGCCGCTTCCGGCCGGATGTGATCATCACGCGCTTCACCACCCTTCCGCCCAACCATGGCCAGCACACCGCGTCGGCCCTGCTGGCGGAGGAGGCCTTCACCGCGGCGGCGGACCCGTCGCGCTTCCCCGAGCAGCTCGGCGAGGTGAAGCCGTGGAAGGCCGACCGGCTGCTGAACAACGTGTCCACGTGGAACCTGAAGCCGGACGCGGACATGTCCGCCTACCTCAAGCTCGACGTGGGCGGTTACGACCCGCTCCTGGGGCGCTCGTGGGGAGAGATCTCCGCGGAGAGCCGCAGCCAGCACAAGAGCCAGGGCTTCGGCGTGCCGGCCGAGCGGGGGACGCAACTGGAGCACTTCAAGGCGCTCGCCGGGACGCAGCCGAAGTCCGATGTCTTCGAGGGGCTCGAGTTCTCGTGGCGGCGGTGGGGCGGTACGGAGCAGGTGGTCCGGACCCTCGACGAGGCGGTGAACGGGTTCGATGCGCGCGCGCCTCACAAGAGCGTTCCGGCGCTGCTTCGCGTGCATGAGGCGATCTCGGCGCTGCCGGACAGCAACCCGTGGAAGGCCATCAAGCTGCGTGAGACCGAGGACCTGGTGGCCGCATGCGCGGGTCTGTTCCTCGAGGCGCGTGCGGCGGAGGCGATGGCCGTGCCGGGCAGCCAGGTGGCGTTGAACCTGGTGGCGCTGAACCGCTCGCCCGCGGCGTTCCGGCTGGTGGGCGTGACGCTGCCGGGCGGTGAGTCCGTGGCGGCCGGTGCCGAGCTGGCCGACAACAAGCCGTTCAAGCTCTCCAGGACGGTGGCGATTCCCGAGGCGGCACGCATCTCCACGCCCTACTGGCTGCGCAAGCCCGTTGCCGGTGGCCTCTATGCGCTGGACGAGCAGGACCGCGCGCTCGTGGGCAGGCCCGAGGGCGAGCCCGCCCTGTCGGTGACGTTCCTCTACGAGGTGGGCGGCAAGCGCTTCTCCGTGGTCCGGCCGGTGGTCTACGCCTGGACGGATCCGGTGCGGGGCGAGCTGTACCGTGCCTTCGAGGTGGCACCGGCCATCACGGCGACGCTCGACCGGGAGGTGCTGATGTTCCCCAACGGCGGAGCCAAGTCCGTGTCGGTGGTGCTGGCCGCGGGCCGGGCCGATGCGGAAGGGAAGGTCCGGCTCGAGCTTCCGGCGGGTTGGCGCGCCGAACCCGCCGAGGTGCCCTTCAAGCTCGCCGCTCGCGGAGATGAGCGGACGGTCCGCTTCCAGGTGACTCCGCCCAAGGGCGCGAACGAGCGGGGCCGGATGCGCGTCGTCGTCGAGAGCGGAGGCCGCTCCGAGTCATGGCGGGTCCGCTCGGTGACGCACGAGCACATTCCACCGCAGACCGTGCGCCAGCCGTCCGAAGCGGCCCTGGTGTCCTTCACCCTGGCCACGAAGGTGCGGCGGATCGGTTACATCCCCGGCCCCGGGGACCGCGTGGCCGAGAGCCTCGCGGCCGTGGGCTACGAGGTGACGCTGCTGCCCGAGGAGCGCCTGGCCTCCGAGAAGCTCGAGGGCTTCGAGGCCATCGTGGTCGGGGTACGCGCCTTCAATGCCAATCAGCGCCTCGCCCTCCACCGCGAGCGGCTCATGCGCTACGTCGAGCAGGGGGGGCGGCTCATCGTGCAGTACAACACCAACAGCCGCGTGGGCCCGCTCAACGCCTCGCTCGGGCCCTATCCCCTGGAGATTGGCCGAGATCGCGTGACGGACGAGACCGCGGCCATGAGGTCCGTGGGCCCCAACCTCCCGCTGCTGAAGGGACCCAACCGGCTCACCGCCGCCGACTTCGAGGGCTGGGTGCAGGAGCGGGGGCTCTACTTCGCCGCGAAGTGGGACGAGCGCTACAAGCCCGTGTTCGCCATGAACGACCCGGGTGAGGAGCCGCTCCGGGGTGGACTCCTCGTGGCCCGCCACGGCAAGGGAACCTTCGTCTACACGGGCATCGCGTTCTTCCGTCAGCTTCCCGCGGGCGTGCCCGGTGCCTACCGCCTGCTCGCGAACCTCCTCGCCCAATGACCGCCACCTCGAAACCCCCTGAACCGGCTTCGGCTCCCGCGTCGCGGCCCGAGCTCGACGACGCGCCACCCCTGCTCGGGTCCTGGCGCAACATCTACCTCCTCGTGGTGGGCAACCTTGCCCTCACCATCGCCCTGTTCTGGGCGCTCACCCGGGCCTATTCGTGACACTGCTCGACTGGCTGGTCCTCATCGGGACGACGGCATTCATCGTGGGGTGGGGGCTCTGGCGCACGCGCGGCGAGAGCAACACCGCCGAGGGCTTCCTGCGCGGGAGCCAGGATCTGCGCTGGCCCACCATCGGCCTGTCGGTCATGGCCACGCAGGCCAGCGCCATCACCTTCCTCTCCGTCCCGGGCCAGGCCTACGAGGACGGGATGCGCTTCGTGCAGTTCTACTTCGGCATGCCGATCGCGATGGTGCTCATCAGCGCGGTCTTCATTCCCATCTACTACCGCCTGAACGTCCTCACCGCCTACGAGTACCTGGAGTCGCGCTTCGATCTGAAGACCCGCCTGTTCGGCGCGTTCCTCTTCCTCATCCAGCGCGGGTTGGCCTCCGGCATCACCATCTACGCTCCCGCCATCATCCTCTCGGCCGTGCTCGGCTGGCCGCTCGAGCCGACCATCGTGGGCATCGGTGTGCTCGTCATCGTCTACACGGTGACGGGTGGCTCCAAGGCCGTCAGCCAGACGCAGAAGCAGCAGATGGTGGTGATGCTCGGGGGCATGGTCGTGGCCGCCATCGTCATCGTCTGGCGGCTGCCCGAGCACGTGTCCTTCGGGCGGGCGGTGGATGTCGCCGGAGCGCTCGGCCGCATGAACGTGGTCAGCTTCGATCTCGACGTCCAGGACCGTTACAACATCTGGTCCGGGCTCACCGGTGGGTTCTTCCTGGCGCTGTCGTACTTCGGCACCGACCAGTCCCAGGTGGGCCGCTACCTGACGGGCCGCTCCATCTCCGAGAGCCGGCTCGGGCTGCTGTTCAACGGCGTGCTGAAGATCCCGATGCAGTTCCTCATCCTCTTCGTCGGGCTCCTGGTCTTCGTGTTCTACCAATTCAACGCGCCGCCGCTGCTCTTCAACCAGCCGCTGCGCGCGAAGGTCCAGGCGACCGCGCAGGCGGGCGAGTTCGCCGCGATCGAGCAGAAGTGGGCCCAGGTGCAGGCCGACAAGCGCGCCGAGGCCGACCGCTACCTGGCCGCGCGGGAGTCCGGTGATGCGTCCGCCGCGGACAGTGCGCGCGAGCGGCTCCGGGCCGCCGCGAAGACGGCCGACTCGGTCCGCAAGGAGGCCAAGGCCGTGGTGTCGCGCGCGCTGCCGGGTGTGGAGACCAAGGACTCGGACTACATCTTCATCTCGTTCGTGAAGGATTGGATGCCGAGTGGACTCGTGGGGCTGCTCATCACCGTCATCCTGGCGGCGGCCATGAGCTCCATCGCCAGCGAGCTCACCGCCCTGGGCGCGACGACCACGGTCGATTTCTACCGGCGGCTCGTCCGCCGCGACGCCTCGGACCGTCAGGTGCTCGTGGCCTCCAAGCTGTTCACCGTCTTCTGGGGCCTGATCGCGGTGGCCTTCGCGAGCTTCGCGTCGCTGCTCGACAACCTCATCCAGGCGGTCAACATCCTCGGGTCCATCTTCTACGGGACGGTGCTGGGCATCTTCCTGGTGGCCTTCTTCTTCAAACACGTGCGGGGCCACGCCGTCTTCTTCGCCGCGCTCATCTCGCAGACGACGGTGATCGCCCTCTTCATGTTCAGCGCGATCGGCTACCTGTGGTTCAACGTGATTGGCTGTGCGCTGGTGGTGGTCCTGGCCCTGGTCCTCCAGGCCGTCATGCCCCGGACCGCGGAGCCCCAGCCGTCGCCGGGCTAGCGAGCCGGCTGGACGCTCGCCTGGCCGTACGGTGGCCCCACGAAGCTGGGGCCACCCTCCGCATGGTGGCTTCTGCCAGAAACTTGCGGGGAATCCGTTTCTGCCCGTTAATTCATTTTTATTGGGATGGCGGCAGGCCGGAGCCCTCCTCCTGAGGAGAGGGAGAAGCCACCATGAAGAGTCGTGCGATCGCTCTGGGGTTGTCCGCCTGCGTGATGGTGCTGGCGGGAGCTTGCGGGCCGGATGCGTTGGAGGAAGCCGGCGCATTGGAGACCGCTGAGTCCGCGGCCACCGCGGCGAGCGCGTATGACTTCTATCCCGACTCCAACTACATCATCTGCACCTCCGCGAGCAGCTGCCCCTGGGCGGGCGAGAACTTCGAGGCCTATGCGGATGGTTCGCTCGTCGAGTGCTCGAGCGACTCGTCCCAGCGGCTCCATCTCGAGGTGACGTCCGGGTGCCTCTCCTCGAAGTACGCGGGCACGTGGCGCCGGGGGTGGACGAGCACGTACAACTTCCGGGCACTCTCGCGGCTGTACGTGGATGGCAAGAAGGTGGGCTGGAAGACCGCGGCTCCGAGCTACCGCGCCCACATCCAGGAGTGGCAGGCGGGCGCGCCCGAGTGGGCGGGGCTGCATGTCTTCGCGCGCTACCAGACGGAGGACGACCTGTACGTGGCGTCCTACCGCAAGGACGGACTGGTCACGATCAAGAAGAAGCTGGGCGGCGTCTACACCACGCTCGCGCAGAAGATGCTCAGGGCACCGGCGACCCGGACGTGGCACACCGTGAAGCTCGCGGTGAGTGGCGACACGCTGCAGTACTTCGTCGATGGCGTGCTTCAGCTCACGGCCCATGACACCAGCCTGACGTGGGGCACGACAGGCGTGCGTACGGATTACATGGACGTGTATCTGGACGACTGGAAGCTCGAGTAGCGCTTATGCTCTCCCCGAGATGAATCCACTCGTTCGAGAAACGCTCCTGGCCGCCGCGGGCCCCGGCTCGCGGGCCGTCGTGGTGAGCCCAGTCCTCCTGCCCTTCCTCTTCGTGGGGATGTGGCTGTTCATCTCTACCCTGCTGGCGTGGCTGATGGGACAGATGGCGCTGCTGAATCGCTACCCGCCGGTGGATGAGCCGTTGGAGCGGTCGTTCCAGTTCGGCTCGGGGGTCGTGCGCTGGGTGAACTTCAAGCATTCCCTTTACGTGGGGATCGGCAACCGGGGGCTTCATCTGGCCCCTGGCGTGCTCTTGCGCACTCCACTCATCCGAGGCGTTCCCTGCATTCCCTGGGGCGAGCTCCGCTGTGTTCGTTCCCAGGATGATGGGATCGTCGGGTGGTTCCTCGGCTCCAAGTTCGAGGTGCCCGCATTGAATCTGCGATTCACGCTCCAGGGAGAGCCGGGGCGCCTGGTTCAGCGCAAGCTCGAGTCGTTGCCCTCGGGGCTCCGCCTGACGTAGCCGGAACCGGACTTCCCGCCGGGCTCCGGCGAAGGGCGGGCCCAGGGTCCCGGGAAGTTGCCTCTGGAGCAGTCGGGCAACAGGGGCCGAACGGAAGATGCCCCCGCGCGCTAGGATGGTCGGAGTCGAAGGAGGCTCTGGCGTGCAGGGAGAGCGAAACGAGAATCCTCGGGCGCTGTCGCGTCTGGAGATGATGCGGGGTGCCGCGGTAGTGGCCGTGGTGCTGGCGGCGCTGGCGGCGGCGGCGTGGCAGTTCGTCGAGCCCGCTCCGCCGCGTACGGTCGTCATCGCCACCGGTTCCGCGAGCGGGGCGTACCACGCGGTGGCCCGGCACTACGCCGAGCACTTCGAGGCGGCGGGGCTCGAGCTCATCGTCCGGGAGACGGCCGGCTCCATCGAGAACTACACGCTGCTGGGGACTCCGGGCTCCGGTGTCGATGTCGCCATCGTCCAGGGCGGTACGGCTCCGGCGGACAAGGAGCGCCGGAAGGAGCTGGTCGCGCTGGCGAGCCTGTACCTGGAGCCGGTGTGGGTGTTCTACCGGGGCGAGGCGCAGCTCGATCGGCTCGGGCAGTTGGTGGGCAGACGCATCGCGGTCGGGGCGGAGGGAAGCGGTGTGCGGGCGCTGTCCCTGGAGTTGCTGGCCGCGGGCGGGGTAGCGGGCGGGCAGGCGGGCACCACGCTGGTCGACCTCGGCGGGGACAAGGCCGTGGCGGCGTTGCGCGAGGGTTCGGTGGATGCGGCGCTGTTCGTCATGGGCCCCACGGCGCCGTTGATCTCCGAGCTGATGCACATGCCCGGGGTGCGGTTGATGAGCTTCGAGCAGGCGCATGCCTACGCGCGGAAGTTCCGGTACCTGTCACCCGTGACGTTGCATCGGGGGTCGCTGGACCTGGTGCGAGACCTGCCGGAGCGGGAGGTGCAGTTGGTGGCGCCCGCGGCGGTGTTGGTGGCGAGCAAGGACGTGCACCCGGCCGTGGTCGCGTTGCTGACCGAGGCGGCGGTCCGGACGCACCGGAGCGGAGACCTGCTCAGTGAGCCCGGGAGGTTTCCGAATGACACGCTCACGGAGCTGCCCGTCAACGAGCAGGCGCGGTACTACCTGACGCACGGCCCGGACTTCCTGCGGCGCATGTTGCCTTTCTGGCTCGCGGCGCTCATCCACCGGTTCGTGGTGCTGCTCATTCCGCTCTTCGTGGTGCTGGTGCCGCTGTTGAGGCTGACGCCTCCGGTGTACCGGTGGAGCATCCGTTCACGCATCTATCGCTGGTATGCGCGGTTGCGAGTCATTGACGAGCGGCTGCGCGGCGCGCTGGATGTCGAGCAGGTGCGGAAGGAGCTGCTGCTGCTCGAGCAACTCGAGCATGAGATTGGCGGCTTGAAGGTGCCGCTGAGCTACATGGACGAGTTCTATGATTTGCGCCTGCACGTGGGCTACATCCGGAACCGGCTGGAGGAGCGGCTCACGGTGCCGGGCGCGCCTCGCACCGAGGCCGCGCTGAAGCACGGTTGATGGCGCGCGGGTATCTCTCGGGATGGACGTTGACTCAGTGGGACGCCCATGCGAGAGGGCCTGATGGGTATCCGCACAGCCTCACAGCGGTTCATGGCATCGAGCCTCAGCCTGCTCCTTCTTTCCTGTAGCGCCACCGTGTACGTGCCGCCCGCTCCATCAGGAGCCGCGGATTTGTCCCGCTACGTGCTCATCATCCAGGAGTCTCAGGATGGCCGGGTGTCTCACGCGTGGCAGCGCCTCAGTGATTTTGACCTGTCCGGGTATCCAGAACTCACGAGTCAGGGTCATCTAGAAGCACCTGTCCTTCGTGCTTCCTTCAATCGCGATTGCGAGGCCGAGCGCGATAGCTGCGAGGAGATGTGCAGAGCCAGCCTGAAGGGTCGCAATTGGACACACGCAAGTGATGGCTCCAAAAAGGCCATGTGTGTCAAGAGGTGCCTGCCGACATATGTAGATTGTTGCAAGCTCAGGGAGTTGTCCGAAGCCGGCAAGCTTCGGGTCAGCTTCCCCGTTGTTGGCAGCGCGGTCGATTGGCTGAAGCAGCACCATCGCGAATTGTTGGTAGGGACCATCGTCGTCATCGCGGGCGTCGCTTTCGTTGTCGTTGCCGCTGGAAGTGGGGGCGGAGCCCTGGTGCTCGCTCCAATCGTCTTGATGGCCTCGTCTGGCGTCCCCTCTGTGCACGTCCTCACGCCGGTGGTTCCATGACGACTCTTTATGAACTTGCGGATGCGCACCCTGTGATTGGGAGGCGCTGGAGTCAGGACCAGGCTCCCGAGCAAGAGCGAATTCTTTGTCTGGCGAGAGACGCTCTGGATTTCATCTTTGCTACTGGCCAGCGGTACGACTTCGAGGACTTCTTCAATAGCTCCGACTCCCGCCGTTTGCCTCCTGGAGGTGGTAACGCGGAATTGAGCGAGCGCATGGATGTGACGAAGCGCTTTTTCGAGAAGGTTCGCGAGCAGCCCGAATTGGCTGAGGAGGTGGCTCAGAGTCAAGCCATCCTGGACGCGATTCAATACATTGAATCAACCGGCCAGCAGGATGCTTTCGCGGCGTATCTGCAGCACGTCGAGGCCAACGCACCACCCTTCGTCGTGGCATCGTTTGACACCCGGGAGACAGCGCAATCCTGGCTTGCGAACCATCCCCATCCACCGGACCCCGCGAGCGTACTTATCGCGAACGAGTTTCACGATGTCGTTTATGATCGCGAGACGAACCTCCGCCGCTTGCCGAACAGTCGTGCTCTCAAATGGTATCTCGAAGAACTCGTGGAGAAAGAGCAGCCCGTTCCCGTAGCCTCTTTTGAAACTCGTGAGGAGGCGGACGCATGGTGGAGGAGGCAGTCCGAGCCCGCCAGCCGGGCGTGGGTGAGGGTGGGGGGAGAGATCTACCTGGCGGCCTACTACCCCAACATCCAGCACCGGGCCCTGTTCCCGCTTTCCCTTGCCCATCCTGGGTGACAGGGGGCAGTTCCGTGGCGCGTATCACAGGGCTGAAGCGAACTTCGCGGCGATGGGCACGGCGACACGGCCGCCCACGCCGCCGCCCTCGACCAGCACGGCGAAGGCGATGCCGTTGCGAAAGCCGATGAACCACGCGTGCGTGGGCAGCGGGGTACCTGTTCCGAACTCGGCGGTGCCCGTCTTGCCCGCAAGCCCCATCAGGCCCGCCGCCGTCCGGCCGGAGCCCTCGGTGACGACGGCGCGCATCAGTGTCTGCAAGGGCACACGGGTTCCGGCCGCCAACGAGGCGCGTGGACCGTCCTCGAGCTCCGCCAGGAGGTAGGGCGCGCGCCATCGGCCCGACTCGGCCGCCGCGGCGACCGAGGCCATGTGCAGCGGCGTGGCCAGCACGCGTCCCTGCCCGATGGCGGCCGCCGCCAGCTCAGCCTCATCCCGGGGCACGGGAAACGAGGCGCCAGGGGAGGGGAGTCCCGGGTCGTAGGCCACGTCGAAGCCGAAGCGGTGGGCTGCTTCCCCGAGCGCGCCCGGTTTGAGTCCTGAGGCCAGCAGCACGAAAGCGGTGTTGCACGAATGAGCGAAGACCACGCGCAGGCGGGTGTTCCCGAACGCCTCGCCCTCGAAGTTGCGGAACGACTTGCCGCTCACGGTCGCCACCGGCGGGCACGACGCCGGGGAGTCCGGGTTCATGCCCGCGGCGAGCAGGGCCTCCGCCGTGACGACCTTGAACGTCGAGCCAGGAGGGTAGCGGCCGGTAAGGGCCCGATGCAGTGGCTGCTCGAGCGGCCGGCTGGCGATGGCCAGGATGGCGCCCGTGCCCGTGTCCACCGCGACGAGCGCCGCCGGTTGGGTCACCCCCTCGAGCGCGGCCTCAGCAGCGGACTGCACCTCCTGGCGCAGCGTGGTGTGCAGCTGCGTGCCCGGCGTTCCCTCGAAACGGCCGAGGACGCGCACCTCTCCGGACGGACGGGTGAGGCGCACCTCTCCGGAAGGGCTGCCCCCGAGCTGATGCTCATAGGTCAGTTCCAGTCCGGACAGACCCACGATGTCTCCTGGCTGGTAGGTCGGGCCCAGCTGAGGGAGCAGCTCGGCCGTCACCTCGCCCACGCGGCCCAGGGTGTGCGCCGCGAACCCCTCCGCCGGGGAGAGCCGGGCGCTCTTGCGGCGGAAGAAGATGCCCGGCACGGGTGCCAGCGCCGGGCGCACCTGCTGGTAGCGCTCGGGCCGCACGTCGATGATGGCCACGAAGTGCTCGGGCGACACATTTGGCGCGTTCAGCAGCCTCTCCAGCCGCGCCGGGTCCACGCCCAGCTGCGCCTGGAGCGCCGAGGCCACGGCGGCGCGATTCTGTACTCGCCGGGGCTCGACGCCGACCGTGATGACCTCGCCCTGCCGGGTGAGGGGCAGGCCGTCGCCATCGAGGATGGCGGCCCGCTCCAGGCGGGTCCTCGTCCGGGAGAAGCGGTCTCCCTCGCGGAGCTCGGGGTGCAGCACCGCTGGAGTCCAGCGCACCCACCAGCGGCCCTCGCGGCGCACGAGGGGCAGCGCGCCGTTCACTTCCCACTCGCCCAGCCCGCGCAGCACGTGGGTCGCACGGAAGGTGACCACGGCGCTCTCCGCCTCTCGCTCGACCCGGCCGGTCTCGAAGCGGGAGGAGAGGATGCGCAGCTCGTCGCGGAAGCGCTGGTGCCGCTCCACGAAGTTGGCGGGCGGCTCGGCCACCTTTCGCCCCATGGCCGCGAAGTCACCCCCGGCCCATGCCTGCAGATAGGCCTGGGCCTCCGCCTCGGGGCCTTCCGCGGGCCGTCCTCGCACCGAAACGCAGGCCGCCAGGAACAGGGCAGCCGCGGCACTGACTCCAAACCTCAACCCTTGCCGTGACACGCGGCGCACTGTGATGCGGGTGGGCGGCGAGTCAAGGAATGCGGCAAGGGGACCGGTCCCGGAAAAAAGAAGACCCCGCGGCACCTGAGGGTGCTCGCGGGGCTTCGTTACATCCCTGGCGCTACCGTGGGGCGATCAGGTCCCCGTGCCGGTGGGCGGGACGGGGGCCTTGCCGGCGCCGCCGCCGTCCTGGGCCACCAGGCGCAGCTGTCCGTGCCCGGCCACGAAGGAGGCGTCCACCTCGCGCTCCAGGTACGTGTAGCCGGACAGGCCTTCCTCGTACATGCGCAGCAGCTGGCGCGACTCGTCCAGCGTGAGCTTGCCGTTGCGCAGCGCCACCTCGGTGGACTTGCGCAGCTTCGCCACGAGGTCGTCCTTGTTGTAGCTCACGTAGTTGAGCACCTCGGTCACCGTATCGCCCTCCACCACGTGGTCGATCAGGTAGCCGCCGTTGGGCCCCAGCGACACCTGCACCGCGTGCGTGTCACCGAAGAGGTTGTGCAGGTCGCCCAGAATCTCCTGGTACGCGCCCACCAGGAAGATGCCCAGGTAGTAGTCGTCGTTGTTGAGCGGGTGCAGCTCGAGGGCGTCCTTCACCTCGCGCTTGTCGATGAAGTGATCGATCTTCCCGTCCGAGTCGCACGTGATGTCCGCCAGCACCGCGCGCCGCGACGGCCGCTCGTTCAGCCGGTGGATGGGCATGATCGGGAAGAGCTGATCAATCGCCCACGAGTCCGGCAGCGACTGGAACACCGAGAAGTTGCAGAAGTAGGTGTCCGACAGCTGCTTCTCCAGCGCCTCGAGCTCCTCGGGGATCTCCCCCGACTCGCCGGCGATCCGCATGATCTTGTGGCAGAGGGCCCAGAAGATGTTCTCGGCCATCACCCGCTGCTCGAGCGACAGGTGCCCCAGGGAGAAGAGCGTGAGCGTCTCCTCCTTGTAGTCCTGGGCGTCGTGGTAGGCCTCGAGCAGGTTCTTGTTCGTCACTTCCTTGAAGGTGGACAGCAGGTTGCGCACCACCGAGGGCGCCTTGTCGTCCGTCTTCTCCGGCACGCTCACGGGATCGAACTCGCTGGTGCCCAGCACGTCCACCACCAGCACCGCGTGGTGCGCCACGATGGCGCGGCCCGACTCGGACACCAGGGTGGGGTGCTGCACGCCCGCCGAGTCGCACGCCTCCATCACCGCGAACACCACGTCGTTGGCGTACTCCTCCGTCGTGTAGTTCATGGACGACGTGAAGTTCGTCTGCGAGCCGTCGTAGTCCACGCCCAGGCCGCCGCCCACGTCCAGGTACTTCAGCGGCGCACCCTGGCGCGCCACCTCCACGAAGAAGCGGCCCACCTCGCGCAGCGCGTTCTTCACGTTGCGGATGTTGGAGATCTGGCTCCCCAGGTGGAAGTGCAGCAGCTCGAAGGAGGCCAGCAGCCCCGTCTCCTTCAGGAAGCCGATGGCGCTCATCAGCTCCGAGGAGGACAGGCCGAACTTGGAGCGGTCTCCGCCCGAGGCCTCCCACTTGCCCGCGCCTCGCGAGGACAGCTTCACCCGCATGCCGATGCGCGGAGCAATGCCCGTCTTGCGCGCCACCTCGGCGATGAGGGGCAGCTCCGAGGGCTTCTCCACCACGAGGATCACCTTGCGGCCCAGGCGGCTGAAGCGCAGCGCCGTCTCGACGTACTCCTCGTCCTTGTAGCCGTTGCAGATGACGAGTGCGTCTTCCTGGTCCAGCAGCGCCATCACCGCGAGCAGCTCCGGCTTGCTCCCGGCCTCCAGGCCGTAGCCGAACTGCTTGCCGGTCTCGACGATGGTCTCCGCCACGTACCGGTGCTGGTTCACCTTGATGGGGTAGACGCCCTGGTACACGCCCTTGTAGTTGTGCTCGGCGATGGCCTTGCGGAACGCCTGGTTGAGGTGCACCACCCGGTGGCGCAGCACGTCCGTGAAACGGATGAGCAACGGCAGGCCGATGCCACGGCGGCGGACCTCGTCCACCAGCTCCTTCAGGTCCATGTTCGGGGCCGTGGGGCCATCCGGATGGACACACACGTGCCCCTTCTCGTTGACGCCGAAGTAGGGGGCGCCCCAATTACGGATGCCGTAGGTGTCCTGGGCATCAGCGAGGGTCCAGCGGTGCTGAGGAGTGATGGGCGGCATCGGCGTTCCTGATCTCCCGGTCTAGGGGTGGGACGGTGTCCAACAATGGACAGCGCGGGAAGTATCGGGAAACTCCCCGGGGTTCAACTCCTGGTTGAGGGGCGGCCGGCCAGGCGCGGGGAGGGACCCCCTTCCCACCCCCATGAGTGGGCTGTCTCCCAGCGGATTCCTACCCTTCCCCAGAGGAGGTCCGGGAGCCCGCATGGAGCCAAGGGGAGGGTACATGGAGTCGTCCGCACGCAGGGACTCGCCGTTGATGACCCCAAGGGAAATCTACGAGCGTTTGGACAGGTTCGTCATCGGCCAGGAGGCGGCCAAGCGGGCCGTGGCCATCGCAGCCCACAATCACCTCAAACGTGTCCAGGCGCGCCGGCTGCGGCGCACCTCGCTGCTCAAGAAGACCAACATCCTGCTCATCGGGCCCACCGGGAGCGGAAAGACGCACATCGCCCGCAACCTGGCGGAGATCCTCTCCGTCCCGTTCACCACCGTGGACGCCACCGAGTACACGGAGGCCGGCTACTACGGGAAGGACGTGGAGGTGATGGTGGCGGACCTGCTCTTCAAGGCCAACCACTCCGTGGAGGACACGCAACGGGGCATCATCTTCATCGACGAGGTGGACAAGATCGCCCGGCGCTCGCAGGGCGCGCGCAACGGGGCGGGCAGCCGCGACATCGGCGGAGAGGGGGTGCAACAGGCCCTGCTCAAGCTGTTGGAGGGCCGCGAGGTCTTCGTCCCCATGAATGTCACGCAGACGTTCAATCGCGGTGACTTCGTGCCCATCGACACCCGGGACATCCTGTTCATCTGCGCGGGGACCTTCTCGGACCTGCACGAGTACGGCGGCAACGTGGACACCCGGCCCCTGGGCTTCGGCGCCCAGGACGTCCAGAAGGTGCGCCGGCGCGTCACCACCAAACAGTTGGTGGACTTCGGCATGCTCGCCGAGTTCCTCGGCCGTCTGCCGGTGGTGGTGCAGTTGGAGCTGCTCGGCGAGCCGGAGCTGCTGCGCGTGCTCACCGAGCCCCCGGACTCCATCGTCCGCGAGTACCGCGAGCTGCTGGGGCTGGACGGCATCGAGCTGGACATCACCGATGGCGCCCTGCGTGAGGTGGTGCGCTTCTCCATCGAGAAGGGCCTGGGGGCGCGTGGCCTGCGCTCCATCCTCGAGCACGTGATGTCGGACGTGATGTTCGAGGCCCCCGAGCACCGCCACCGCCAGGTCACCGTGGACCAGGGGTTCGTCCGCCTCCGCCTGGCCGGACTGGAGGCGAGCGCCGGGCTGGGCGCCTGAGTCCTCGCCTGGTTATTCGCCGCGCTCGGAGGCCCGGGCGGCGGCCCCCAGCCGGGCCACGAACTGGGGGTCCTGCAGGAGCTGGAGGACGAGGTTGCTGCGCAGCGCCGCCTGCGTGTCGCCCTTCTCCAGCGCCTCGCGCAGTTTCTTGTCGGAGAGGGCCCGCTGGAAGCGCGGGTCCTGCTTCAACGATTTGAAGGCCGGATTGTCCGCCATCCGCCGGGCGCTCTCCGGGTTGCCGGCCACCTTGGCCACCGCGGCCATGTCCTTCACGGCGGCGAACTGCGTCATCTCGAAGAGGTTGTAGCGGCGCGCCAGCCCGAAGGACACCGAGTCCTTGGGCGACACGCCCATGCGCTTGCCCGCGACGATGATGTACTGCTCGGCGAAGACGAGCGCGCTGAGCACCACGTAGGAGATGAGCGCCACCTTGGCCCCGCCGAGCACGAAGCCGATGGCGCCATCCACGTTCCGCTTGTCCGGATCCGGCCCGCCGAAGAGCCGCTGCAGGAAGTAGGTGAGGGCGTAGCGGATCGCCACCAGTACGGTGATGAACACCAGCATCGTGCCGGCGACCGTTCCGATGAGCAGCGGCGCGCCACCCAGGGCCGCCGCCATCTTCGGCCCCACGTAGGTGCCCAGCTTGCGCGACACGTACCAGGCCACCGCCAGGGCCACCAGGTTGGCGATCTGCTTCGCCCCTCCGGAGATGGCACCCGCCACCGCGAAGAGCAGCACCAGGCCCAGGATGATCAGATCGATCGTCACGCGTCCCCCCGTCTCGCGTCAGCGAATCTTGAAGGCGTCGCCCTGCTTGCGTGACTCTTCCAGTAGCACCTTCTGCACCTCGGCGAGCTTTTCCTTGTAGCGGGTGTTGGCTGGCTCATAGGTGAGCGCCATCTTCAGGTTGCGCTCGGCCGAGGCCCAGCGGCCCGCGTCGGCGTCCGCCGCGCCCGTCTGGTAGAACTGCCGCCCCTTGGGGTGCACGCCGATCTGCTCCTCCACCTGTCGCTTGGACGCGGCGCGCGTCTCGGCCTCGGAGGACTCGGTGAAGCGCAGCTTCTGGGCCCGCTCCGGCCCCGAGATGTTCGCCGTGTACTGCCGGCGCTTCGCGTCGTCCCGGAGCACGTAGTAGGCCTCGGTGACGCGCTTGTAGAGGTCGTGCACCTGGTCCTTCAGCTCCTTGTTGTCCAGGTGGAAGAAGCGGTCCGGGTGGTAGGTGCGGCTCTCGCGGTAGAAGGCCTTCTTGATGTCCGCGGGAGCAGCCGAGCGCTCCACCATGAGGATCTCGAAGTAGTCCATCTGGTCGAGCCGGGCGCAGCGATCCGCGAGCTCGGTCATCTGGCCCGGGTCGAAGTCCAAGGTCTTCCCGGCCGCGGCGGGCGGCGGGGGAGGGGGCTGGGCCGCGGCGGCGGGAGGTGCCGGCGGGACGACGGGCGCCACCGAAGGAACGAGCGGCGCGATGGACGGCGCCACGGGCGGAGGCGGCGGCTGGAGCGCGGCGGGAGGCGGGGGTGGTGGACGCGCCGGGCCGGCTCCGGACGGAGGCCGCGCGGGCAGGGTCCCCGCGGGCGCCACGGCTGGCAGTGAGGTGGTGGGCCGCACGGCGGGACGTGGCCCCGAGCCGGGAGTGGTGCTCACGGGAGGAGGAGGCACGGCGCCCGGCGCCAGCGTGGGCGGCTGCGCGCGGGTCTGCGAGGCCGTGGCGGGCGGAGGCGGGGGAGCGCTGGCGGCCACCGGAGGCGCCGGGGGCGTACCGGGAGGGGGCGGCGGACGTACGGACGCCACACTCGGAATGCCCGTGGCGGAGGGGCGCGTCACTGCGGGCGTCCCAGGAGGACGCGGCGGCGTGACGGGCGGGACACCCGGGGCCGCGGGCGCACCGGGAGGCACGGCCGGGCGGGTTCCGGAGGCGGCGGCGGGAGTTCCCGGTGACGAAGGAGGCCGTGCCCCTGCGGGAGCGGCGGGCACCGCGGGAGCTCCCGGAGACGAGGGAGGACGGACCGCCGCGGGCGTGCCGGGCGTCGCGGGTGCACCGGGAGCGGCCGGACGGACACCGGAGGATACGGCGGGGACCGTCGCGGTCGGACGCGCGCCAGCGGGCACGGCGGGAACCGTCGCGGTCGGACGCGCGCCAGTGGGCACGGCGGGAACCGTCGCCGTCGGACGGGCACCGGAGGGTACGGCGGGGACCGTCGCGGTTGGACGCGCGGGAGGCTGGGCGGGCGCTCCGGTCACGGAAGGCCGGGCGGGGGCCGCAGCGGGTGTGGAACCCGGCGGCGGCGGTGGACGGGCGGGGGACATGGCTGGCGCGGTGGCTGCCGCCGGACCCGTCCTCGAGCCCGGCGCCGCGGGCTGGGTCTCTACCGGAGGGGCGGGGGGCTTTCCGGCGCCGTTCTGGGGAGGCTGGGACATCGCGCTCGTCTATCTCCCTCGACTGGTGGCCACGGCGGGCAGATCCGCCCCATGCCCCGCGAGTTGGATCTTCTTGTTGGCCTGGATGGATGCCTGGATGTCCGCCTCCGACATGCCCGAGGACATGGTCAGCGTGGTGGACGTCTTCTGCCCCGTCTCCTGGTCCGTCGCCGACACGTTCACCAGTCCGTCGGTGTTGATCTCGAACGTCACGTCGATCTTCACCTCGCCCCGGTAGCCGATGCGGAAGCCCGAGAACTCGAACTCGCCCAGCATCTCGCACTCGTCGGCGCGGTTGGACTCGCCCTGGTAGACGCGGATCTTCACCTTCTCCTGGCCATCACGGCTGGTGGTGAACGTCTTCGAGCGGTCGATGGGCACCGGGGTGTTCTTGTCGATGACCTTCTCCGTGTAGCCGCCCACGGTGCCAATGCGCAGCGACAGGGGCGTCACGTCCACCAGGAAGGTCTCGGTGGCCGCGTCCAGCAGCGCGTTGGCCTGCAGCGCCGCGCCCATGGCCACCACCTGGTCCGGATTGATGCCCTCCTTGGGCTCCTTCTGGAAGTAGTGGCGCACCGAGTTGCGGATGATGGGCAGGCGCGTGGGGCCTCCCACCAGGATGACCGCGTCGATGTCCGCCGCCGTCATGCGCGCGGACTGCAGGGCCTCGTCGCACACCTTGAAGGTGCGCTGTACCAGGTCCATCACCATCCGGTTGAACTGGTCCTGCGTGAGCCGGCCCGTCAGGTCCAACACGTTGCCGCCAGCGTCCTGGCAGATGCCCTGGCAGTTCACCTCGGCCAGGCCCGTGCTGCCCACGTCGATCTTCGCCCGCTCGGCCGCGTCCTTGAGCATCTGCAGGCAGTACTTGTTCTGCCGCAGATCCAGCCGCGTGCGCTTCATGAAGTCGTCCGCCAGCCACGTCATGATGCGGTCGTCGAAGTCGTCACCGCCCAGGTATGTGTCACCGGCGGTGGACAGCACCTCGAAGACGTCCTTGCCGATCTCCAGGATGGAGACGTCGAAGGTACCGCCGCCCAGGTCGTACACCACCACGCGCTGGCTCACCTCGCGGCCGAAACCGTAGGCGAGTGCCGCCGCGGTGGGCTCGTTGAGGATGCGCAGCACCTCCAGCCCGGCGATGCGGCCCGCGTCCTTGGTGGCCTGGCGCTGGTTGTCGTTGAAGTAGGCCGGCACGGTGATGGCCGCCTTCGTTATCTCGCGGCCCAGGTACCCCTCCGCGATGGCCTTCATCTCCTTGAGCACCAGCGCGGAGATCTCCGGCAACGAGTAGTCGCGCCCCCGCACCGCGATGCGCACCGAGTTGTTCTCGCCCTCGACGATCTGGTACGGCATCACCGCCTGGGCCTTCTTCACCTCGTCGGAGAAGTAGTAGCGCCCGATGAGACGCTTGGCCGAGTACACCGTACACTCGGGGTTGGTGATGATGTTGCGCTTGGCCGCGTTGCCCACCAGCACCGAGCCGTCCTCGAGAAAGGACACGCACGAGGCGTGGGTCGTCTCTCCCCACTCGTTGGGGATGACGAACGGCTGACCGTCCTGCACCACGGAAACGCACGAGGTGGAGGTGCCCAGGTCGATGCCGATCGCGATGTCGTCCGACATTCCGTCTCCGGTGTAGCCATGGAGGGTCGTTGAATCCCCAACCCTCGGGAAAGCGCCGGGATGTTAGGCACCTCGCACTCGGGCTGTCAAACGTTCCGTATGGGTAAACCCCAGTCCTTTCAAGGGGTTGGCTGGGTTGGCGGCGAGGGGGAGACCGGCTTGAGAGCCCTGGAGGGCATCATTATCTATAGATGCACCAAGGAGGTTTCCCGCATGTCCGTCGCGCTGGCCGTCCTGACGTCCGACCCGAACCTGGTGCGGTGCGAGCTGCATCGGCTGGAGGGGCAGGTGGCTCTCCAGGGGGAGGAGGGGCGGTCCAACGCCGTGGGCATCGGCGCCTACGCGCAGGATGACGTCCTGCTCCGCCGCTTCCCCCGAGACGCGGACCTGATCCTGGAATCGCTCGCTCCGCCGCACGAGACGGAGGCGCTCCTGTTCCACGGGCGGCGGCTGCCGGTGGGACTGTCGCTGGAGGAGAACACCCAGCCGTTCCGCTCGCGGCGCTGGCTGTTCGCGCACCAGGGCCGTATCGAGGACTTCGCCGGCCTCCGGGCCGGGCTGCTGGACGAGGTGCCGGACTTCCTCAAGCGGCAGATCCGCGGGGAGACGGACAGCGAGGTGGCCTTCGCGCTCTTCCTCAAGCGGTTGTGGGAGACGGGGCATGGGGATGACCCGAGGCTCCCGGCGGAGGTGGCCGGCCGGCTGCTGGCGGACACGGCCATGAGCCTGTCGCGGGCCTCGGCCCGGGCGGGGGCCGCGCGCACGTCCACGGTGAACCTGCTCGCCACCAACGGCTACGTCCTGGTGGCCACGCGCCTGGGCGGCCAGCCGCTCTACTACACGCGCCTGGAGGGCACGGATTCTTGCGAGGTGTGCGGCCTCACGCCCGGCATGCCCGACACGCACCCGGGAGTGATGGCGCACCGGCGCCGGCGCTCGGTGGTGGTGGCCTCGCACCTCAAGCGCCCGGTGGGCTGGGTGGAACTGGCCGAGGGCACCACGCTGACGGTGGAGGCGGACCTCCAGGTGCGCCACCTGCCGGCCACCCCCTGACGCCCGGGTCAGAAGCCGAAGAAGGACACCTCAAGGAAGCGCACGAAGAGGTTGGCGGCGGCGTGGAAGAGGGCGGCACCCACCACGCTGCCGGTGCGCTCCCGCATCCAGCCGAAGAGCAGGGCGGGGAAGAAGACGGACAGGCGCCACACCTGGAAGATGGCCAGGTGGCCCAGCGCGAAGAGCAGCGCCGTCAGCCAGAAGGCGGGGCCCAGCCGCACGCCGAGGAATCGCCGCCCGTGGGGCCAGGCGTCGCGCAGGCGGGCCTGCATGTAGCCCCGATAGAAGAACTCCTCGGGCAGGGCCACCACGAAGAGCTGATCCACCACCCACTCGCCGAAGCGGGGCGGCAGCCTCGGGGTGAAGTGCGCCGCGCCCCGGAAGGGCGCCAGCAGGCGCGACAGCTCCGTGGGCAGGAGCTGCAGCACCTCCGTCCACAGGAGGAAGGCCCCGAAGAAGAGGGGGAACACCACCGCGCTCATGATGAGGAAGAGGCGCACGTCCTGGCGCCAGGTGCGTAGGGAGAGGCCGTAGTCCCGGTAGTCCTCGCCGCGCCAGCGCATGGCGATGAGCGGCAGGTAGAGGAAGCCCACCGTGGCCACCAGCTTGGGGACGCCGGAGCCTCCGAAGAGGAGGAAGGCGATGATGATGCCCAGGAAGCCGATGCCCCACAGGCCCAGCACTTCCTGCACGGCGGTGGGGCGCCAGGGCGTGGCCGCGGACGCGCTCACGGGGTAGCCACCTTCGTGGCGAGCTGCTGCCGGACGACGTCCAGCGGCAGGACCCGGCAACCGCGTCCCTTGCGCTGGACGGACACGGCGACCAGCCGGCCCGTCTCGTCATAGAGGGGACTGCCCGGAGACAGTGCCAGGTTCACGTCGACGAAGGGCGCGGGCGCCTTGCGCGCCAGGGCCGAGGCTGGCGTGTCCTTGCGCTTGCCCTTGCCGGGGATGATGCCGATGAGCCACTGGCCGAGGAGGTTGCCGGTATTGGGCTTCACGGCCGCGGCGGGGTAGGTGCCCGCGGGGGCAGCGACGACGGCCACCTTCAGGTACGCGTTGGCGAGCACCACCGTGGCCGGCAGCGTCCGCCCGCTGAACTCCACCTGCGCGGCGTCCAGGTCGACGTGGTTCACGGCGGTGAGCACCTGGCCCTCGGTGCCCACGATGACGCCAGGGCCGGCGGCTCGGGGGCCGCGTACCCGGACGACGGAGCGTTCGTACTGGGCGAGCGCCCGCTGGAGATCGGCGCGCGAGGGGCGCTCCGGCTCCGAGGCGGAGACCTGGGTGGCGAGCAGGACGAGGACGATCGGGAGCAGTCGGCGCAACAAGGCGCCGCGAGCCTAGCACTGGTGCTGGCCCGCGTCAGGCGGCTCGCAGCTTGCGAAGCGTGGAGACGAACTGCTCGGCGGGGAGGGTGTTGAGGATGTCCTCCTTCCGGGCCCAGCCCCGGCGCGCGGTGGCCACGGCGAAGGCCAGGTTGGCCAGGTCCGACACCTTGTGTGCATCGCAGCTCGCCACCAGCTTCACCCCGCGCTGGAGCGCCATGCGCACGTGCTCCGTCTTCAGGTCCAGCCGCTCCGGCTTGCCGTTGACCTCCACCACCACGCCGCGCTCGGCGGCCTTGTCGAGCACCGCCTCCATGCGAACGGGGTAGGGCTCGCGGCTGTGGATGAGCCGCCCGGTGGGGTGTCCGAGGATGTGCAGGTGCGGGTTGTCGAACGCCGCCAGCAACCGGCGCGTCATCTGCTCCTCATCCATGCTGTGCCGCACGTGGATGGAGCCGATGACCACCTCCAGCTTCTCCAGCACCCCATCCGAGTAGTCCAGGGCACCGCTCTCCAGGATGTCCACCTCGATGCCCTTGAGCAGCCGGATGCCCTGGACGGTCTCGTTGACGCGGTCGATCTCGTCCCACTGGCGGCGCAGATCGTCTTCCTTGAGGCCTCCGGCGTAGATGGCCGCCTGGCTGTGCTCGGTGACGGTGAGGAACTTGAGCCCCATCGCCTGGGCCGCGCGCGCCATCTCCTCCAGCGTGTTCTTCCCGTCTGACCAGGTGCTGTGCGCGTGCACGGCGCCCTGCAGGTCCTCGAGCGTGACCAGGTTCCCGGGCAGCCGGCCCTCGAGCGCGGCCTCGATCTCCCCGGTGTCCTCGCGCAGCTCGGGCGGGACGTACTGCATGCCCAACAGCGCGTAGAGCGCGGCCTCATCCGGCACGCTCAGCTTGGTGCCATCGGCGCGGTGCACGCCCCACTCGGAGATCTTCAGCCCCTTGTCCTGGGCCATCCCCCGCAGCCGCACATGGTGGGCCTTGGAGCCGGTGAAGTGGTGCAGGGCGGTGGCGAAGTCCTCGTCCGGCAGCACGCGCAGGTCCACCTGGAGGTCCTTCTCGTGCAGCCGCACCGAGCACTTGCTCTCGCCCCGGCCGATGATGTTCGCCACCTCGGGTGCGCGGGAGAAGGCATCGAACACCGTATTGGCATCCGCCGCCGAGGCGATGAGGTCCACGTCCCCCACCGTTTCCGCCCGCCGGCGCAGGCTGCCTCCCACGCTCGCGCGGATGACGCCGGGCGTGGCCTTGATGGACTCCAGCAGCCGTTCGGCCACCGGCATCACGTCCCCGAGCAGCCGCCGGGGTGTCCGGGTCCGCCGGTACAGCTCCACGCCCGCGAGGATCTTCGCCTCGCTCTTCTCCCCGAAACCGGAGAGCTTGCGCACCCGGCCCTCGCGGCAGGCCTTCTCCAGCGCGTCCACTCCGTCCACACCGAGTTGGCGCGCCAGGGCCAGAGCCTTCTTCGGGCCCAGGTCCGGCACCTGGACGAGATCCAGGACCCCTGGGGGGAACTCGGCGCGCAGCGTGTCGTAGTAGGCGAGCTTACCGGTGGTGAGCAGCTCGGAGACCTTGTCGGCGATCGCCTGGCCGATCCCTGGCAGCTCCTTCAGGCGGCCTTCGCGGACGAGCACCCCCAGGTCCTCGGAGAGCCCGGCGATACGGTCGGCGGCGGTGTCGTATGCGCGGCTGCGGAACGGGTTCTCCCCCTTCATCTGGAGGAGGAGCGAGATGTCCCGGAGGACCTGGACCACGGCGGCTTTATCGGGAGGCGTCACAGGGAGGAAGGTAATGCCCTTGAGACGGGGGTGCAGGCGAGCGGAAACGTGAGGTTCACCGACAAGCACTCCCCGGCCCGGGCCCGGCCGGGATACAAGAGCCCGGGTCGCTCATTCCAGAGAGCCACGAAAGACGGAGTCGATGAAGATCAAGCTCGGACCGGCGGACTTCGCCGAAAAGGAGATGCGGGGCTACGAGGTGGGCAAGAGCAGCCTGTGTGTGGCCAGGATCAACGGGCGCTACAAGGGGCTCGATGACTGGTGCAACCACGGGGGCTGTCTGCTCTCCGGTGGACGCCTGGAGGGGAACATGGTCGTGTGCCCCTGCCATGAGGTCGGCTTCGACATGGACACTGGCAAGAACGAGACCTCGCCGGGCGTGTGCGATGACCAGCCCGCCGTGAAGATCGAGGTCGCCGACGGAGAGCTGATCGTCGAGCTGCCCGACAAGGACCTGTAGGAGGCGCGCCATGGGACACGAGGGACACGATCACGACCATGACCCCAAGCATGGTCACGGACATCACCATCACCCCCACGGGCACGAGCATGGCCACGACCACGGCCATGACCACCACGGGCACGGCCATGACCACGGACACGGTCATGACCACCACCATGGGCACGAGCACGGCTCCGGGCCGGTGGCGGAGCACAAGGCGCACGCGCCGGTGCACGTGAGCACGTTCGTGGTGACGTGCTCGGACAGCCGGGACGAGTCGAAGGACGAGAGCGGGCGGGTGCTGCGCGAGCTGCTGGAGGCCGAGGGGCACACGGTGAGCGGCTACCGCGTCATCAAGGACGAGCCCGAGTCCATCCGCGCGATGCTGAAGGAGGCGCAGGAGTCCGGTGCGCGGGCCGTCATCTTCAACGGAGGAACGGGCATCGGCCGCCGGGACAGCACGGTGGAGACGCTGCAGGGCCTCTTCGAGAAGACGCTGCCCGGCTTCGGCGAGCTGTTCCGGATGCTGTCCTTCCAGGAGATCGGCAGCGCGGCGATGATGTCGCGGGCCACCGCGGGGACGTACCAGGGGATGATCCTCTTCTCGCTCCCGGGCTCTCCGAAGGCGGTGCGGCTCGCGCTGCGCAAGCTCATCCTCCCCGAGCTGGGTCACGCGGTGCGTGAGCTGACCCGCTGAGCCTCGTACGTCCGGCCGGGCCTCGCGGGCTTCCATCGCCCCGCGAGGTCTGGCCGGTCCTCTTCATCACCCCGCGAGCCTCGGCCTCACTGCCTCCCCGTTCTCCGCTCGCTCCCGGACGATGTGCTGGCCGATGAGCGCGAGCAGCCCGGGAATCTGCCGGATCGCGGCACGATCATTGTCCCGGTATGTCTCCTCGAGGTCCTCCCATGGAACGAGGCACGGGTGCGTCCTCGCCTCGTCATCACGAGGGCCCTTGTGCCACCCATCGAGCAGGTACCGCGCGCACCAGCGGTCGTGCTCCATGCGCGCGAGCAGCTCCACCTCCTCGGGGGTGAAGGCGAATCCTCCCGTGCCCGATGGGGTGGGCTCGCTCCGGCAACCCACGGCGCGCAGCTTGACGGGGATGTGGTCCGCCTGCTGGCGGTTCGACTCGCGGAAGAACTCGTCCAGCTCGGGCCACTCCCTCAGTGCCGGACGCGCCCCCAGGACTTCTCCCTCCGCCAGCTTGCGCCGCAGGTAGTCCGTGTGCGCCGTGCGCGCGAGCAGATCCAACGTCTCGCCCAGGATGCTCTCGCGGTTGCACAGCCGGTCGATCATCCCGAAGACGCTGATCCGCCCGTTCCAGCGGCCCTCGCCCGAGCCATGCACCAGGGCCGACATCCCCGCCTCGTGCGACATGCGCACCCGCACCGGGACCCGCCGTCCTCGCAGCCGCTCCACCAGCGTCAGCCCACAGGCGAGGCCACGGCGGTCATCGTCGAAGCACACCACGATGTTCAGGAGCCGGTGCGGATCCTGTCCCCACTCCTCCAGACGCGAGAGCACCTCGGCGTACTCCCCATCGCCCTCGAGCACGTCCAGGTCCGCCACCTGGGTGAATCCCGGGCACCTGCCGAGGAAACGCTGCCGCCGCTCCTCGGCCTTCCGGTCGACGATCGTCACCCGCAGGCGGGAGCCGTTGGCCAGGTGCGTCAACCGGGCCGCCTGCATCGCCACGCTCTCGCCCATCTGCCCGAATCCCACCACGCACAGGTGCACGAAGCGCGGGTCCCCGGGCTCCATCCGCTCCCGGTCCAGCGGGTTGTCGCGAAGCAGCACGCGGGCCGCCGCCTCGTGGATGTTGAAGGGCTGGGCCTCCACCGGCTCCGGCCCCGTCAGCACCTTCGAGGCACGAAGCAGTGAGCACAGCTGGAGATCGCCCACGTGGGCGAGGACACGCAGGGGCGTGGTGCGTCCGGGTGCCCGCTCGCGCACCAGCCGGCGCGCGGTGAGGGCCGTTTCAATGTTGGCGCCATCATCACCCGTGACCGCGAGCAGGAGCGAGGCCTGCGCCACGCGAGCCTGGCGGAGGATGGCCTCGTCGGCCGCCGCGCTCGGCAGCACCAGCGCGCCCGACTCCCGAGCCGCGAGCAGGGAGTCGTTCTCCTCGTCCTTCTCGATGATGACGACCCTCTCGCCGCGGGACAGGAAGTCCTGGGCGAGCTGGTGCCCCTTGCGCCCCAGGCCGCACACCACCACATGGCCGGAGAGCCGGCGCAATCTCAGCCGCTCCAGCTCGCCCGCGAAGATGACGGAACCGGCGCGCAGCACCGCGTAGAAGGACACGGCCGCGGAGGACCAGCGGGCCACGTCGAGCGTCCAGGGCGTCCTGCCCGGCAACACCTGGAGCTGCAGCACGAAGAGCTGCACCGACTGGTAGAGCAGATCCGAGACACCGAAGAGGGGATCTCCCAGGTAGCCGCGGAGCCCCACGACCCCGAGGCCAAGGGTGGAGAGCACCCACGCCACGACCATTCCGGGCTCATGATCGCGGAGAAAGGCAAGGAGACGTCGCATGTGCCCCGAGTCTACCTCGCTCCCCGGAACGGAAGGGCAGGGCGGGAAGCAGCCAGGGGAACGCCTTCAATCCTTGCCCGCTCGAGGAGCCGCGTTCTAGCGTGCCGCGCAACGCATTTCGGGAGGGTGCATGCCCATCGTGGAGTCCCGCCTCGACACCGTGACACTCTACCACCAGGGGGCGCGGGTAACCCGGTTGCTCTCGCTGGACTGTTCCGGGGGCAAGCCGCCCACGGAGCTGGAGATCCCCCGGCTGCCGCTCTCGCTGTTCGACGCCACCGTGCGCGTGCGCGTGTTGTCCACGGACAATCCCCAGGCGGACCTCTCCGCCACGAATGTGCGCGTGGGGTTGTGGATTCCCCCCAGGGAAGCTCCCCTGGACACAGTGGATGAGGCCGCGCTGCGCTCCCTCCGCCAGCAGGTGCGGACCGTGGAGAGCCAGTTGCGGCAGCTCGACTGGGAGATGTCCATCCTCGCCGACATCCCCGTGCCGGAGCGTCCGGATCCCGAGGAGGGCAAGCCACCGCCACCCGCTCCCATGGGCGCGCGGCTCGCCCTGGAGCAGTTCTCCCAGGATGGTGTGCAGGCCCGTCTCGTGGAGGCGCGCTCCCTGCGTGAGCAGTGGCGCAAGCTGAATGAGGACGTGGCCGTCCTCGAGGACAAGATGCGGAGGGCCTCCACCGCGCGCGAGGTGACGGCGGCGGAGCTCCGCAAGTCCGTCCACGTGCAGCTGCGCCACGGGGGAGGCGAGCTCCGGCGCGCGGAGCTCTCCGTCGAGTATTTCGTCCCCGGGGCCCGCTGGGCTCCCAGCTATCAGTGCCGCCTGACGCGGGACTGCCGGCAGGTGGAGTTGGTGACGCGTGCCCTCATCTGCCAGGACTCCGGAGAGGACTGGCGCGGCGTGAAGCTGGTGCTATCCACCGCCGCGCCCATGAGCTGGACGGAGCTGCCGGAGCTGCCCTCCACCCGTATCGGACGTGCGCAGCCTCCGCCGCCCGCTCGCGCCGGTTTCCGTCCGCCACCGAAAGGCGCCACCGCGCTCTTCTCCGATTACGACCGGGATCGCCGTTCGCTGCTGCTCGGCCTGTCGCCCGTCCAGTCGTACGTGCTGCCCTCGCTGCCGGCTCCTTTGGATCTGGAGGAGGCCGTCGTCTTCGGCGGGGTGCGTGACGCCCTCGAGCAACGCAAGGAGCGGCGGCGGGTCGAGAAGGTCTCGCGCCCGAGTCTCGATGCCCTGGACGATGACATGGCCATGGCCGAGGGGTCGGCCGTGTACGATGGAATCGCAGCGGAAGAGGAATCGGTCGCGGAGATGGATGAACCGGCCTACCCCATGGCCGTGGCCGCGGCGCCGGGCATGGCGCCACCCATGCCTCCGCCAGCTCCCGCGCCCATGGCGGCACGCCCGTCGGTGGCCGTTGCCGGTCCCGCTCGCTCCAGGGCGGTGTCACGGGGCGGCCCGGCTGGCGGTGGTGGGACCCCCCCTCAGGCCGGCTTGGAGGCGGTGGTGTTCACCCACCTGCGGCTCGCTCCGGCGGCCGAGGGCATGCGCAACCGGCTCCAGCCCGTCGACGCGCGGCGCTTCTATCTGGAGTCGCTGTCGCGCTTCCAGGTGGAGGTGAAGTTCGATGTCATGGCCGTGGTGGCCGAGGCCGAGCAACGGGCCCGCTCCGTGGCCAACCTGGACCTTCCGGGCGGCACGGCGGACGTCCGGGCCGCGAGTGGCCACTTCGACTTCAGCTACATCGCCGATGCCACGGTGGACGTTCCGTCCGACAGCTCCTTCCACTCCGTGCCCCTGGGCACGCGCACCGGCGAGGCCAGCGTCCTCTACGTGGCCGTCCCCCGGGAGGACAGCAACGTCTACCGGCAGGCGCAGGTGAAGAACCCGCTGTCCGCTCCCATGTTGCCGGGCCCCGCCGAGGTCTACGTCGGGGGCGAGTACGTGCTCTCCACCACGCTGCCCTCGGTGCCCCCTCGCGGCGAGTTCAAGCTGGGCCTGGGTGTGGAGCAGGCCATCCGCTGCGCGCGCAACACCCGCTTCACCGAGGTCCGCAGCGGCGAGAAGATCGTCGCGACGACGGAGCTCTGGCACGACATCCTCATCGACCTCGTCAACAACCTGGACCGGGAGATCGTCTGCGAGGTCCGTGAACGCATCCCCCAGCCCGCGCCGAACGCGGAGGTGGTGGTCGAGGAGGGCGCTGTCGCCCCCGCGTGGGAGCCCTATGCGCAGGAGGAGCGTGGCCGCGTGCTCGAGGGGGGACGCCGCTGGCGCCTCACCGTCCCCGCGAACGGGACGAGCAAGCTGTCCGCCCGGTACGTGGTGAAGATGTACGCCAACAACGAGGTCAACGGCGGCAACCGCCGGGAGGCGTGACATGAGCACGGCCATCCAACCCATGGGTGTGGAGCGCTACGAGCCCGCCTTCCCCGAGGTGGCTCCGGTCCTGGACGCGCCGGTGCGCGTCGTGACGCTGTTGGAGGATCGGGCGCAGGTGACTCGCGGCGGCACGGTGCGCGTGCGCGCGGGGCAGAATCGGGTCGTGGTGCGGGGTGTGGCTCCGGTGATGCAGGACGTGTCCCTGCGCGCCGAGGCCGTCTCCGGGCAGGCGCGTGTGGTGGACGTCCGGGTCCGCCGCAGCCTGCGCATCCGGACCGTGGAC
The DNA here is from genome assembly GCF_001896145.1 of Archangium sp. Cb G35. NCBI lineage: Bacteria > Pseudomonadati > Myxococcota > Myxococcia > Myxococcales > Archangiaceae > Archangium > Archangium sp. Cb G35. The sequence goes on along the minus strand of NZ_MPOI01000011.1, from coordinate 189,693 downwards.
AAGCCCGAGGCGGCGCGGGTGCTCGAGGAGCGGATCGAGGCCCTGCGGCGCGAGCGTGAGCAGGTGTTGGAGGATCAGGCCCGAGCCCGTGCGCGCTTCGAGCGCATCCAGCGGATGCTGGTGCTCGGGGCCTCGGAGATTCCCGAGGACGCGGGGTGGGGCATGGGCGCCGCGGCCCAGTGGCAGGACACGTTCGATGCCCTGTTCCGCAAGGCCCGCCAGCTGCGCGAGTCGGCGCTGAAGGCCACCTTCACCGCCGAGCGGCTGGCGGAGGAGATCGCCGCCGTGATGCGCCAGCGGCAGGCGCTGGATCGCGTGGAGCACCAGGTGGTGGGCTGGCTGGAAGTGGACGTGCTCGCGGAGGCCGAGGGCGAGGTGGAGGTCCGCATTCACTACGTGGTGCCCAACGCCCTGTGGCGGCCTCTGCACTCGGCGCGCTTGCTGGAGGGGAAGCGTATTCTCTTCGCCTCGTCCGCCGCGGTCTGGCAGGACACCGGCGAGGACTGGAGGGAGGCGGAGCTGCGCTTCTCCACGGCGCGCTCCTCGCTGGGCATCGAGCCGCCTCTGTTGCAGGCGGACCTGCTCACCGTGAAGAAGAAGAGCGAGACGGTGTCGGTCCAGGTCCGGGAGGTGAAGGTGCAGAAGGCGGGACTGGGCAGTGCGCCGGCTTCTGGCGCGGCCGCTCCGGCGACGCCGCCGAGCGTGGATCTGCCCGGGGTGGATGATGGCGGCGAGACGCGCAACCTGAGGGCGCCGGGCCGGAACACCATCGTCTCGGATGGGCGGCCCCATATCATCCCGCTCTTCACCTTCGAGGCCGAGGCGGAGTCATCGCTGGTGGCCTTCCCGGAGCTGGAGACCCAGGTGTTCCTGCGGGCAGTGGGGCGCAACACCTCGCCCAACCCGGTGCTGGCGGGGCCGGTGGAGTTGCTGCAGGAGAACGGCTTCGTGGGCTGGACCCAGACGCTGTTCGTGGCGCCCCAGGAGAAGTTCGAGCTGAGCTTCGGTCCGGAGGAGTCCATCCGCATCCAGCGCGAGGCGAAGCGGGAGAGCGAGCTCAACCCGGTGAGCAAGTGGAACGAGGCCACGGTGCGGCTCACCCTCTACCTCTCGAACCTCTCGGGGAGCGCGCGCACCGTGGCGGTCACCGAGCGCCTGCCGGTGTCGGAGATCGAGCACGTGAAGGTGGAGCTGGATCGGGAGAAGACCAGCGGCTCACCGGTGCTCGACGACAACGGATTCTGCACGTGGAAGGTCGAGCTGCCCGCCAATGGGCATACCCGGCTGCACCTGGTGTTCAAGGTCTTGACGGCGCCGGGTGTGCAGAGCGCCTGATGTAGGGGGCGGGGAGGGCACTCTCCCTGCCTACCCGGCCTCTTCCACCGGGGAGTGTCTTGGAGCTGACAGAGAAGCTTATCCGTGATAACCGCCAAAACGTGATAACGAGGGATCCATGGTCCCTCGCAAAACGACCCTTCCTGGCTCCCCCCGGCGGTTGCTGCCCATCGCGTTGATACTCGCCTCGGCCTTCACCGTGTCCTGTGGCCCGGTGAGCAGTGCGGAGGGGACGGACACACCGTTCCTGGCGAGCACCTCTCAGCCGGCCACCACCGAGTTGATCGTCAACGGAGCCTTCAGCTCGGGCAGCATCACTCCCTGGTGGAACAGCGCCAACACGCAGTCGCGTATCGAGAACGGCCAGTGGCGGCTCGACGTCGCCAGCGGCACCGCCAACGCTTGGGACGCGCTGGCTGGACAGAGTGGACTCCCGCTGGTGAGCGGCCGGGCGTACACCCTGTCCTTTACCGCCTCGGCCTCGGCGAGCGTGAGCATCCGCACCACGGTGCAACTGGACAGTGCTCCCTACACGGCCACTTTGGACAAGCAGGTCGCGCTCGACGGCACGTCGCGGCGCTATTCGTTCGCCTTCACCTCGTCCGTGAGCTCAGCCCAGGGACAGGTGACCTTCCAGCTGGGCGGCCGTGGTGCCCTCACCGTCCGGCTCGATGACATCTCGCTCACGAGTGAGACGGGAAGCACGGGCTCGGGGCCCATCGCGATGACCAACGGCTTCTACACGGATCCGAACTCCAATCCCGCTGTCTGGGCGCGCAACAACGGCGGAGACGGGCGTGCGGCCCTCATCCAGTCCAACATCGCGAGCAGGCCGATGGCGCGCTGGTTCGGCAACTGGAATCCAGACATTGCCTCCGCGGTGTCGAGCTACGTCGGCGCGGCCGCGGCGGCCAACAAACTGCCCATCCTGGTGGCCTACAACATTCCTGGCCGCGACTGTGGCAGTCACTCGGGCGGCGGCGCGGGCACTCCCGACGCCTATCGGTCGTGGATCTCCGCCTTCGCCTCGGGTCTCGGCAATCGCCCCGCCATCGTGATCATCGAGCCGGATGCGCTTGCCCAACTCGACTGTCTGCCGAGTGACCTGGCCCGGCAGACCCGGGTGGAACTGCTGCGCTACGCCACCGAGCAATTGCGCGACCGCGCGCCCAACACGTGGGCCTATATGGACGGAGGCAATGCGCGGTGGATTGCCCCCGACACCATGGCGCAGCGGCTGCAGTCGGCTGGCGTGAGCAACATCCGGGGCTTCGTGGCCAACGTCTCCAACTTCTACATCACGGCCGAGACGGTCACCTACGGCAACGCGGTCAACGCCGCCTTGTCCAGCCGCTACGGCTACACCCGTCCCTTCGTCGTGGACACCAGCCGCAACGGTAATGGCTCCAACGGTGAGTGGTGCAACCCGGGTGGACGCAAGCTGGGAACTCCGACGCAGGCGGGCGGCGGCGCGGAGCTGCTGCTGTGGGTGAAGGTCCCCGGCGACTCGGATGGCCAGTGCGGCATCGCTCCGGGCACGCCCGCGGGCCAGTTCGACCCGGAGATCGCCTGGCGGCTCATCCACGGCACCTGATCTGGTTCAGGAGCTGGAGTCGGAACAATCTCAGTCCTTCCAGCGGATTCTGGGAAAGCACTCACCGGATAGCGCCTGGCCCGCTTGCATGGTGGCCAGGTGTCGGGAGAGCTTGTCATTCATCCCATCGCCGTAGAGCGTCCGGGGCTCGAACCTCGCTCCCTCATCCATGTAGACCGTGGCGAGCGAAATCCGTGTCGTGTGGGTCTCGTTCGCATGGGCCGAATGCACTGTTCGTGCGTGATGGAACGTGCAATCACCCGCACGGAGCGGGAGCGTGACCCGAGGCAGGAACATCATCTCGGGGTGTGAAGCAAGGTCTTGCGCCTCGTCGACGGCCTTCACCTGGTGCGAGCCGGGCCAGAATTTCATGCACCCGCGCTCCTTGGGGACGTCCACCAGCGCCACCCATGCGGTGAGGGTGACGGGCGCGCCGCTGATGGGGAGCGCGAACTCGTCGATGTGCGGAGGGGTCATCGTCGAGCCAGTGCCCTCCTTGCGCAGGAGTTCCGACTTGAACAGACGCAGCGGCCGACCGGCAAGCTCCTCGGCGATGCCGGTAATGACGGGATGGAGCGCCAGGCGACGCATGATCGCGCTCTCGATTTCCGCATCCGCGACCCAGTCCATGACCATCCCTTTTTCCGAGGGCCAGTGAAGGGTCTTGCCGCGGGACAGCATCGCGGCGGCTTCTTCGAAAAACCCGGCCACTTCCTCAGGGGTGAGCACCTGGGGCACCATCAAGAAGCCCTCCCTCTGGTACCGGGTGATGTCGCTGGCTTTCAAATACATCGAGTTCCTCCAGTGACGTGTGTGGGGCTGCTCAGGAGCGGAACGCGTGGGCATTCTCGAGCGCCCAGGACGCGAAGGTGCGGCCAGGACGTCCCGTCACCTGCTCGACGGTAGGGACGACTCTGGCCGCTTGTACCGGCGGATTCCTGGCCAGCTGGATGCCGAACTCGACGTAATCCTCCGGGTAGCCGTAGGAGCGGAGGCGCTCACGCTCCTGCTCCTCGCTCAGCGCCTCGAAGGTGATGGGGCGGCCCACGGCCGTCGCGATGCACGCGGTTCGTTCCGCGGGGGTGAGCGCTTGCGGTCCACTCAGAGGGTAGCGTTTGCCCGCATGCCCCTCCTGCGTCAGCGCTACTGCCGCCACCGCCGCGATGTCGGCTTCGTGCACGACCGCGCCAGGCCACGTCGCGAGCATGCGGACAACACCTTCTCCCTTGATGCTCGCCGCCCACTCCAGCGCGTTCGCCATGAACTCGACCGGCTCCAGCCGGGCCCACCCGATGGAGCTTCCTCGGAGCGCTTCCTCAACGGATGTCTCGTCCCAACCCCCCAGAACCGTGGCGTTGCGGACGCCCGACCGCTCGGCGAGCCGGATGATCTCGTCTCCGTTCGTCAGTGATTCGCCGTTGTCACCGGTGAGGGTGATCAGATGGACGGCACTCACGCCTTCGAACGCATGCACGAGCGAAGCCGCGTCCGAGAGGTCACCCTGAACGACTTCGATCTCCCGCGGTAGGTTTGCCTGGGCGGGGTGCCGCGACAGCGCGCGAACGCGGTGGCCGGCGGCGGCGAGTTGGTGGACGAGGTGCCGGCCGACCGTTCCGGTCGCGCCGGTGACCAGAATCGTACGGCGAGCTGGGGACGTCTCCTTGGGGTTCTCCAACATGGGCGGCTCCAGAATCGGGTTTCGCCGCCTCTCCGGGCGGCACCGGGTTCTGGTACGACAGCCTCGAGACAGAATGTGTCAGGAGCCGGCGTCCGCCCTCGGCGTAGGTCGATTCAGGAAGTTCGCCTCGAACTCCTCGAACCACTGTCTCGCGAGCTCGACGCGGCGCTCGTGGAATCGCTGTTCGGTCAGCTCGGCGTGCAAAACGCGATCCAGCTGGAAGTGACGGAACGCGCTCCTTGTACAGCACCACGCCGCGAAGACCTGTCGTGCTTCGAAGTACGCGAGTTGCACCGGGAGAACGACACGTTGCGATATCGCGCCAGCCCGGTCCTTGTACTGGATGGAGAGGCCCCGTTCCTCGCGCATTGCGCGCCGGACGAGCTTGAGGAGCGGTTCCGTGCTCGCGTCGGGAGCGCTGGTGACCGGCCACAGCCCCGTGTCATCGATCCGCTCCGCGAGCTCGCCCGGGATTGCCACTCCAAGCTTGGCCAAGGCGTTCGTGGCGGCGGCCGCCAACTCCTTGTCCGGGAGTTGCTCGACCCAGCGTGCTCCCAGCACGACCGCTTCCAGTTCTTCCACGGAGAACATCAGCGGTGGCACGAAGAAACCGGGGAGGAGGACGTAGCCCAATCCAGCTTCTCCTCCAACCGGTGCTCCGAGCTTCTGGAGCATCTGGATATCTCGATACACCGTGCGTACAGAAACGCGGTGCTCCTCGGCGAGCGCCTGCGCCGTCACGGGTTGGCGGCGCCGGCGGAGGGAGTCCATGAGTCCGAAGAGGCGAAGAATCCTGTCCATTCCGTCACGTGAGCCAAGAGAATCGGAGGTGCACGCTGGCTCATGCGATCATCCTGACCCGGCCGTGCGGCGAGTTCCACATGGAATCTCACCCGCTGGCAGGCGTTTCGGCCTATGCCACGGCCTTCTTCTTGACCGGCAGGTGCGAGGCTGGCCTTGGCGCGCCAGCCCCCACTTCCTGGCTACGGCGCAGGCATCCAGGCCAGACCCAGGTACCTGCCGCTGCCCGAGCTCACGGGCTGGATATCGCTGCCGTCGGCCAGATTGGCGCTCCGGAGCACTTCACCCAGCCAATCCGCCCAATACAGCTGCCCGGCCGTGACATCGATGGCAATCCCGTGCACCGTGTTCTGGCCGGTCACCAGGGTGGTGGCGTTGGAGCCGTCCAGGTTGGTGACATAGATACTGGGGCCGCGGGTCGAGTAGTACACCTTCCCGCCGCTCGAGTCGACCGCCAGGCCCACGCCCTGGCCGCCCAGGTTTGAAGCGAGGGTCTCCAGGTTGGTGCCATCGAGATTGAATCGTACGATCTTGGTGTTGTTGTAGGTAATGACATACACCTTGCCGCTCGGGACATCGAACGCGAGGGCGGAAGGGCTATCGATGCCGCCGGCGATCTGCGTTGGATTGCTGCCGTCCAGCTCGGCGCGCATGACCCGATTCCCGTTGAAATCGGACCAGTACAGCTTGCGGTTCGTCGAATCGACTGCCAGCCCGGAGGGGTAGCCTCCGTTCGCCACGACATCGACCGGGTTCGCCCCATCACTGTCCGCTTGAACGATTGCGCTGCCGCGGGAGTAGAAGATGGTACGGGTTTCTGGGTCGGTGGCGATGACAGATGTCCCGCCGATGCCGGTCTTGAGCTCAATGGCATTCGTGCCGTTCACGTCAACCCTCCACAGCGAGCCGGCGGCCGTCATCCAGTAGAGGCTCGCAATACCGGTGACGTCGACCACGAAGGTGGTGGTGGTGGTGGCGGAGCCGTCACTCACCGAGAGGGTGATGGTGGTGGTGCCGCGGGCGCTGGCGGCGGGGACGACGTTGAGGGTGCGGCTGGAGCCGGAGCCGCCGAGGACGAGATGGCTGGGGTCGTTGGGCACCAGGCCGGTATTGGAGGAAGTGGCGGTGACCGTGAGGCTGTCGGCGGCGGTCTCCACGTCGCCCACGGTGAAGGCCAGGTCGCCGGTCGAGCTGCCAGCGGTGATGCTCTGGTTTGCCACCGGGGAGAGGGTGGGCGTGTCGTTCACTGGCGTGATGGTGATGGTCACCGTGGCCTGGGCGCTTTGGCCGTTGCGGTTGGTGGCGCGGAAGGTGAGGGCATCTTCGCCATGGTAGTTGGCGCCGGGGGTGTAGGTGACGAGGCCATTGGCGCTGATCTCACTCAGCGTGCCGTGGTCCGGCGCGTCGACGATACTGAAGGTGAGTGCCCCGTTGCCGCTGGCCGGCAGGTGCACCTCGAGGGGCGTGTCTTCCGCCGTCTCGTGGGTGCCGTCTTGGGTCACCGGCGAGCCGTTACAAGCGGCGAGGGTGCTGACAGCCAGTCCAAGCACCAGTCCGGCGCGCAATGCGGTGGCTGGCGCTGCGAGCCACCTCGAAAGCAAATATGACATGAACTCTTCTCGTGGAACGCCCGACATGGGCGATGGAAACGTGGAACGTCAGATTCTCCCACGGCGTGGAAGATGGCTCCAGGGTGGGCGAAGTCGTGCCCGAAGATGGCGGCGCCGCCCGGGTTCGAGCGGTCGCCAGGCACCCCGTCACACACAGTGGGCTCCGCTGGAGACAGCGAGCGTGCGCCCCGCTCTCTACAGAGAGGCTGTGCGCTCAGGGCACGTACACTTCCGCCGTGGCAAGTGAGTGGGTGCCATCTTCGCCACCCACGACGAGAACCCTGCCTGAGGTCAGCGACGTGGCGGTGTGCGCTCCGCGGGACGCGGCCATGGAGGCGGTTGCGGACCAGGAAGAGGTAGCTGGGTCGTACAACTCGGCGGTGTTGTAATCGCTGCTGCCGTCGCCGCCGCCCGTGACAAGCACCTTGCCCGAAGCGAGCAGCGTGGCGGTGTGGCGGGAGCGGCCTTCGACCATGGAGCCAGCCGCGGACCAGCTGTTGGTGTTTGGATCATACAGCTCGGAGGAAGAGGGCCCGGTGCTCGATTGCCCCCCTGAGATGAGCACCTTGCCAGAGGAGAGCAGCGTGGCCGTGTGAAGGCGATGGCTCGTCACCATGGTGGCAGCTGGAGCCCACGTATTGGTGGCCGGGTCGTACACCTCGGCGCTGCTTGAGCTCCCGGAGCCATTGGACCCCCCTGAGACGAGGACCTTGCCCGAGGGGAGCACTGTGGCGGTGTGGTGGAAGCGGGCGGTGCTCATGGGGCTGGCCGGAGACCAGATGCTGCTCAACGGATCGAACACTTCCGCAGTGGCTAGAGCGTTGGTGCCATCGGTGCCGCCGGTGACGAGCACATTGCCCGAGGGAAGCAGCGTCATGGTGTGATGGTAGCGGCCCGTGGCCATGTTGCCGGAGTAATACCAGGCGTTGGAAGCTGGATCGTACATCTCCGCCCTGCGCAGGGAGTCCGTCCCATTGTGCCCTCCAGTGACGAGCACGTAACTATAGGGGAGCAAGAGGGCGGCATGAGCGAAGCGGCCATTGGACATGGCACGGACTGGAGACCAGGAGTTGGTTGCTGGATCGTACAACTCCACACTGCTCAGGGTGGTTGTCCCATTGCGCCCCCCAGCGATGAGCACCCGGCCCGAGTCGAGCCGCGTGGCGGTGTGGCTGTCGCGGCTCGTGGACATGGACTCCGCGGACGTCCACCCGGTGACGCTGAGTTGAGCCGTGCCGCTCACGCCATCCAGGGTGGCGGTGAGGGTGACGGGCCCACCCCCGGCCACGCCAGTGCCCAGGCCCGTGCTGCTCACGGTGGCAATGGCGGTGTCGCTCGTCGTCCACGTCGCGCTGCTCGTCACGTCGACCGTGGTGCCGTCGCTGTAGCTGCCCTGGGCGGTGAACGGCTGTGTCGAGCCCTGGCGCACCGAAGCCGTGGCGGGGGTGATCGTGATGGAGGTGAGCACGGGCGGCGGAGATGTGATGGTGAATTGAGCCGTGCCGCTCACGCCACCCAGGGTGGCGGTGAGGGTGACGGGCCCACCCTCGGCTACGCCGGTGCCCAGGCCCGTGCTGCTCACGGTGGCAATGGCGGTGTTGCTCGCCGTCCACGTCGCGCTGCTCGTCACGTCGGCCGTGGTGCCGTCGCTGTAGCTGCCCTGGGCGGTGAACTGCTGCGTGAGGCCCACGGGCACGGAGGCAACGGTGGGTGACACCTGCAGCGAGAGCAGGCGAGCGGCGGTGACCTCGAGGGTTGCCTCGCCCGAGGCATCGTCCGCGTTGACGGTGATGATGGCACTACCGGGCTGGAGAGCCGTCACCTTGACGGTGCCGTCCGATTGCGGTTCGACGGAGGCCACTTGAGGAGCGGACGAAGCCCATTGCTGTGAAGTGGAGGCGTCGAGGTCGACGACGCGGCCATCTTCATAGACCCGCTGGGCCTTCGCGGTGGTGCTCACCCCCGCGGAGATGCTGCTCTCCGCGAGGACGACACGGAGCGAGAAATCGTCTGGTGGAGAGGAAGCGCAGCGGCAGCCAGTGACGGCGAGCGCCAGGCAGAAGGCAAGAAGGGAGATGGGTAGGTTTTTCATGCGAAGCGGCCCCGGTTCATGGTGGGCAAAGGCCCAGACGGCCAGCAGCCAGAGGAGGTGCCAGGCCCTGTCAGCGCGGGCACCTCTACTCGGGGTGTCAGGTCATGGGTATTGGACCTTGTGCTTACACAGCGCCGCTCCCGCCTGGCCTACCGGGAATCACGAGCTCGCGCCCGGCTGTCGCGGGTCACGTCGCTCGCGTGATCGCGGGCGGGTGCCAATCCGCATTGATCGCCTCCTGCTTCGGCGAGTACAGCCGCAGGGTGAGGTTGAACACGCCCTGCTGTGGTGCCGGCAGCCAGTTCGACCGCCTCGGATCGGCCTCGTCCATGGAGCGCTGGACGTACACCGTCACGTAGCCATCGGACTCGGCCAGGTCGTTTCGCGTGCCCAGCGAGAAGCGGTTGATGGCGTTCGGGACCTGGAATCCCTGCTCGTCGTACAGCGTCACGGACCAGAAGGCGTTCACCGGTGGCAGGCTGTTGGCCTCGAAGCGCAGCGTGTAGGGCCTGGCGCTGTCCAGCACGGTGCTCGTGGAATCAACGTAGGCGGTCGGGTAGATGGCGTCCTCCGGGAGATTGGCGCCCAGTCCGACCAGGGCAATGATCGCGCGGCGGAGGTAGCTCGTCCCGTAGGTCCCCATCATCTCGTTCGGGTATACCCAGCCATTCGTCAGCGGCGTGAGGGAGTGTTGCTTCTCCTTCATCCGGGCGAGGGCGTCGGGGGCCGCTTTCCTGAAGGCGTCTTGCACTGCCGCCGGGGCTGCGTTCAGGTCGAACGGCTGGCCCGCCACGAAGCCTGCCCGCGCCAGACGCGCGAGGATGGGGTAGTCATTGAAGTGCGCTGGATTCTTGCGCAGCAGGTCCGCGCCATAGGCGAAGAATGCCTCGGGCGTCATCTGCTCCACGAGCACCAACGGCTCTTCGCGGCTGATGTCATCGGTGTCTGTCCCGACGGGCGGCGGCGCCGGCTGCCCGGCCGCGTAGGCGGAGTAAGGGATGATCTGGAGGCCATTCTGGAACTCGTGCACGCTGGCGTAGTCCGCTTCACTACCGTCGCACTGCGTTCGTCCGATGATCCAGACATAGGGCGTCGACGCGTCGATCCGTTGCAGGTTCAGGGCCGGGTTGATCGTCCCGTTCCACCCCGGGCCGACGATGACGAACTCCTGGGCCGCGGTTCCCGTCGTGCGGGGGCCGGGGCAGGCGAAGACGTCCGTCCACATGTCGAGCATGGGCAAGAGGTAGTAGCGCCCATCGGACGGAGGGACCTTGATGACCAGGGGCTCGCGCACGAGATCGAGCCACGCACTCGAATAGAGCGTGTCGAAGTTGGGTCGCACCACGGTGCGGTCTTCCGGCCCCGGGAAGGTCGGGTTGTTCATGAACACGTTGGCCGGGGCTCGCCAGGTGGGGAGGTCGATCTCCTTGACGTTCGTCATCTGCCGGCGCGTCACGTCCATCAACACGATGGGATAGAGATAGGTATATCCCTCGCAGCCAATCTCGTATGCAGTCTCGAAGTTCAAATCAGCGCTCGTCGCCATAGGCTTTTTTTCTTCGAGCGGGGATCGCTCGAAGTTCTATCTGTCGCGAGCGGGGAACCTATCAGCGTGTCATTTCATGGATATTGGACCGAGTGCTTACACAGCGCGGGCTCAGCCCTGGTCCAGCCGGTCCACGAATCGCACCAGCTCCGCCACCGAGTCCACGTTCAGCTTCTGGATGACGCGGGCGCGGTGCACCTTGATGGTCTTCTCGGTGGTGCCCAGCTGCTGGGCGACCTCCTTGTTGGTCAGTCCCTGGGCCACCAGCGCGCATACCTCCCGCTCGCGGGGAGTGAGGGCGGCATGACGGGCATTCAGCGTGGCGGTCTCGGCGCGGCCAGCGCGGGCCGCCGCGTCCTTGAGCAGGGCTTCGGAGATGGCTCCCAGCAGTTGTTGTTCATCAAAGGGCTTCAGGAGGAAGTCCACGGCGCCGGCCTTCATGGCCCTGACGCTGGCCGGAACATCCCCGTGGCCGGAGATGAAGATGACAGGCAGGTGGCAGCCCCTGGACTCCATGGCCTGCTGCAGCTCCAGCCCGTTCAGCCCCGGCATCCGCAGATCCAACACGGCGCAGCCCGGCGTGTCCCCGGACAGCTGCGCGAGGAACTCGGAGGGCGAGGCGAAGGGCTTCGTGGCATGGCCGGCGGCCCGCAGCAGCCTCCCCAGCCCCCGCAGCACGGACTCATCGTCGTCCACGAGGAAGATGGTGGCGGGGGCTTGTGTCATGGCGGGGACTCCGTGAGCGCTGCGGGAAGCACGCACCGTAACAGAGCCCCCTGTCCCGGAAGGTTCTCGGCTTGCAAGCGGCCGCCGTGCGCCTCGACGATGGAGCGGCTGATGGACAGCCCCATGCCCAGCCCCTGCTCCTTGGTGGAGTAGAAGGGCTCGAAGATGAGGGCCAGCCGCGACTGCTCGATCCCTCCTCCCGAATCCTGCACGCTCAGCTCCACCTGCCCCGGGCCTGGCGAGGCGGTGTGGACCCGCAGCTGGCGCTGGCCCGCGGGGACATCGGTCATGGCATCCATGGCGTTGATGAGCAGGTTGAGCACCACCTGTTGGAGCTGGATTCCGTCCCCCTGGATGGTGGGCAGCGACGGGGCAAGCGCCAGTTGCAGGGTCGCGCCGCGCAGGTGCATGTCGTTGGCCATCAGGCGCGCCACCTCGCGCACCAGGTCATTGAGCGAGTGGAGTTCCTGCCGGGGCTCCCCTCGCTTGAGCAGCGCGCGCATGCGGTGGATGACTTCGCCCGCGCGCTTGTCGTCGGAGATGATGTCCTCGAGGGCCTCGCGCACCTCGTCCAGCTCCGCGGGGGTGGCGTTCAGCAGGCGGCGGGCGGCCTGGGCGTTGCTGAGGATGGCCGCCAGGGGCTGGTTGAGCTCATGAGCCAGTGAGGCGGTCAGCTCGCCCAGGGCGGCCACCCGGCTCACGTGGGCAAGTTGATCCAGGGTTCGACGCGCCTCCATCTCCGCGAGCTTCTCCAGGCGTTGGCGCTCGAGGAGCTCGGCCTGGGCACGCATGCGGCGGCGGCGCTCCACCACGAGCCCCCCGGCTACCAGCGCCTGCAGGCCGCTGATCGTCAGGGCCCCCAGGACCCACCAGCGGTAGCGCTCCCAGAGCGTGGGCTCGTCGAAGGCGAGCTGCACCCCGGGAGGCACCCGATCGCGGGGGATGCCCCAGCGCCGCAGCGCGCGGGCATCGACCTTCAGCGTGTCCACGGGTGCCGGCTTCAGGGGCGCGAGGAATTCCTCCTGCTCTCCGCGCAACACGCGGGAGGTGAGCATGCCCAGCTGTTGGCCCACGGCTTCGTAGCTGACGAGCGCTCCGCCGACGAACCCCAGACCCAGGACGGTTTCGTGGAGGGCGAAGCAGGGCCGGTTGCTGGCGGAGAGCAACATGCGTGCGATCTCGCGCCCCACGAAGGGTTTCCCGCTGGGATCGGTCATGAAGGTGAAGGTGAGGACCGTGGTGTCGTCCGGCAGGGTCCTCGCGCGCTCGAGCAGCTCGGCCAGCGGCAGATTGCTCAGGTCGATGAACTCCAGCCCCCGCCGCGCCAGCAGCGGTTGCAGCTCTCGCACCATCCGCTCTTGCTGAGTGCGCTCCCAGGGACTGGAGCCGCTGACGAGCGCGAGCCTCCGTGTGCCAGGCAGCAGCCGCAGGGCCAGCTCCGCGGTGGCCCGCATGTCATAGTGTAGCCAGAGGCCCGCCACCTGCTCCGGGCGAGGCTGCTGCTCCCAGAGCCGCTCGTCCTCGGAGAGGACGACCATCGGGATATCCGGCCACAGCTCCCGGCGCAGTTGCAGGGCCAACTGGATGGCGTCGGAGCGGAAGGCGATGAGGGCATCCGGCCGACGCTCCCGGTACTTGGCCAGATACCAGGTGTGCAGGGCCTGTGTGTAGGCAGGCCCGCGGGCCCAACCCAGATCCAGGCTCTCGACATCCAGGGTGATCGGGCCGTCCTGGGCCTCCCACAGGGAGGAGCGGAGACTGGCGACGAGCGTCGCCATGGCGGGCAGCGCCGTATCCTCGGGAATGAGCAGGAGCACGGACTTTCCAGCCGGACGCGCCTCCTGGGCCACCGCCTGGGGGGGCAGCAGCGACAGGAGGCAGAAGACAAAGACCATGCGCCAGGACATGGTGGACACTTTACCGTGGGGGCAGCGCGGGCCGGGCGCTCTTGCCGGGGGCCTCGCTCCGCGCGACGTGGACCGCGGTGACTCGAACCGGAACGTGTTTGTGAAAGGGCGTGCGCGCGAGCGGGTCGCAGTGCTCGCTCGCCGTGAGGCGGTTGAGCTGGGGGCCGAGGGGCGCTCCGCCGCGGTAGCGCATTCCGTAACCGTGGGGGAGGGTGACCATTCCAGCTCGCACGGAGTCGTCGAGCTCGATCGTGACCTCGAGCTGTCCGGTGTCCGACTCGCAAATCGCGCGCGAGCCCGAGGAGAGTCCGCGCTCGCGTGCGTCGTCGGGATGCATGCGCATCGCGCCGTCGGGGTCGATCTTCCGCCAGGTGGGATCCCGGAAGATCTGGTTGGCGTTGTAGGCGCGGCGCTCGCCCGCCAGCAGCACGAGCCCCGGGGGAGGCTCGGGCTCGTTCCGGAGGGACTGGAGCGCACCGAGCATCTCCGCGATCTCCAGGTGCACGCGCCCGTCCTGGTGACGGATGAACGACCAGGTGTCGGCGAACTCGTGCCGCGTGATGAGCGTGCCCTCGGCCTTGTCGAGAATCGTCTGGAACAGAGACAGGCCCAGGGTGAGCCGATTGCCGCGATGCCCCGCGCGGCGGACCGCACCGGGCTCTTTCAGTGCGAGGTCGAGCGCCAATGCGATGAGGGGCGCCGCGGCGGCGGGTGGGACGCGCTCCGGGTGCGCCCGTGACGTGCGGAGTGCCCGCCCCAGCGTGCGGTACGCGATCGACGCGCCATAGGGGGCCCACCGCGGCCTCGCGGCGAGTGTCGCACCCAGCGCGGCGATGAATCCGGCGTGCTTCGTGGCGGCGGGCTCGGCCGCCGCGATGCGCTCGAGCACCGGGAAGGACCGGGGCAGCTCGCCCATGGCCTCGAGGAGCCGCGTGTAGATCTCCGGCTCGGGCAGGGCCTCCGCGCGCGGTGGAAACAGGGGGTTGCGGAGTTGGAACGCGTTGTCGGGGAACTCGAGGTTGAACCCCGTGCACTCCCACTTCTCGAACTGCGTCGCCGCGGGCAGGACATAGTGAGCGAAGCGCGCCGTCTCCGTCATCGCCACGTCCACGACGACGAGCAGCTCGAGCTTCGCGAACGCGCGCTCGTAGGCGGCGGTGTTCGCGGCGGTCAGGACCGGGTTGGCGCTGTCGACGAACAGCGCACGCACGCGGTCCTCTCCGTCGTGTTCGATCTCTCCGGGCAGGATGTTCGGCGGATACAGCCCACCGATCGGGAACATGCGGTGATGCGCGGTGAGCACGTGCCGGCCCGTGCGCTCGTCGGTGTTGCCGAGGATGGGCAGGAAGAGCGAGTGGAAGTTGTTCGCCCCGCGCTTGCCGAGGTTCCCGGTCAGCAGGAACAGGAGCTTCTCGAGGTACGAGTTGAGCGTGCTGTGGAGGCTCTGCTGCAGTCCCAGGTCCACGCGCACGCACGCGGTGCGCGCTCCAGCGAACGTCCGGGCGGCCCGCTCGACGCCGGCAAGAGGCACGTCCGCGCGACGAACGAACTCCTCGATGGGAATCGCCCGGAGCTCGGCCTCGACCGCCGCGAACCCGGTGCAGCGCTCGGCGAGAAACGCCCGGTCGTGCAAGCCGTCGCGCACGATGATGCCGAGCATCGCGGCGAGCAGGAATGCATCGGTGCCGGGACGCAACTGAAGGTGCACGTCGGCCATGCGCGCCGTCTCGGTCTTGCGCGGGTCGATCACGACCATCGTGCGTGCGGGGTCGTTCTTCAGCTCCCGCAGCGTGTCGCGCGCATTCGGGATGCCGTGCGCCTGGAATGGATTCGTGCCGATGAAGAGCACGACGTCCGCGTGCTCGACGTCCTCCGTGATGTGGCAACGCTGGTCGCCGAACAGCCGGCCATTGATCCAGAAGTCGCCGGTCTTCTCCTGGGCGAGCGCGCTGTACACGAAGCGGCTCTTCATCGCCTTGGTGAGTTGCCGGCTGTACGCGCCCCCGAGGTGATTGCCCTGGCCGCCACCGCCGTAGAACGCGAACGCGCGGCCGCCGTGCCGCTCGCGAATCGAGATCAGCCGGGCGGCGATGCCGGCGAGTGCCTCGTCCCAACCCACGCGCACGAAACTGCCGTCTGGCTCGCGGCGCAGCGGGTGCTCGAGGCGATCCGCGTTCTCCTGGTAGTGCTGCAACCGCGCGGCCTTTTGACAGAGGTATCCCTTTGAGACCGGGTGCGCGTCGTCGCCGCGAATACTCGTGAGGCGGGAGCCCTCGACTTCGACGCGGAGCCCGCAGTTGCGGGAGCACAGGATGCAGGCGGTCTGCTCGGTGGTCATGGAGGACCCCTTGTCAAAAGGATAACGAACGTTACCTCATGGGCGCGCCATGCGGTCCGCCATCATCGAGACGGGAGCTCGAAGCGACGCGCGGCCGCTTCTCCACCATCGAGCCACGCGATGAAGAGCGGTTGTTCCTTCGGGCCTCTACCGGCGCTCGGCAGGAGCCACGATGAGGCGCAATGCGGCCTGGTAGGCAGCGTCGCAGACTTGTTCCTGATCGTCTTCACTCAGCAACCGGATCAATCGCTGGAGCACGCGCTCGTTGCGATGGGTGGGCTCCAACTGCCCGAGGAGCTCCGCTGCCGTGCGGCGCACCCATCCACCGGCGCTGGCGTCGACCCAGGGCTGGATGCCCCAATCGAGTGCGCGCATCGCACAGTCGATGGCCTTCTCGCTCGCTTCCCGGTCACGCACATTGAGCAGAACCGCCACCGTTTCCAGGCGCTCATACCAACGCCCCTCGTCACGGCAATCCTCGAGCAAGCCAAGCAGGGCCGGTTTCACGCCGGGCGGCGGCCCCTCGGGAATGGACATCAGTGCGAGCGCGGCGCCCCGGCGCTTCAGCCACTCCGGGTCATGCACCATCTCCAACAAACGCTTCAACGTGGGTTCATCGTGAGAGGCCTCGAGAGCGGCCATCCGGGCGACCGAACGACGAGCCTTTTCAGCCAGATTCCCTGGTTCGTAATGGCCGGCAGCTCCCAGCCAGGGAATGAATGAGTCTATTGGAGCATCCTCGGCAGGGAGCTTCTCTGAAAGAGTCATCACCGTTGTCGCTCGCACCTCCCAGTCCTCATCGTCGAGCCGAGGGAGAAGGGCCTGCCTCACGGCTTCGTTGCTGCCCACCACGGAACCCAGTGCCTTGATGACCTCGCTACGCACTCTGATGCTCTCATCGTCGAGCCGAGCGAGGAGGGCCTCCCGCACGGACTCATCGTTGCACACCAAAGCCCCCAGCGCCCTGGCTACCTCCTGACGAACCTGGACGTGCTCATCATCGAGCAGGGCGAGGAGGGCCTCCCGCACGGTTCCGTCGCTGACCGCCAAGGCCCCCAGCACCCTGACTACATCCCGACGTACCCACCAATCCTCGTCGGTGATTCGAGCGAGGAGGGTTTGCCGAACGGTTTCGTCGCTGACCGCCAGGGCTCCCAATATCCTGGCAACATCGCTACCCCAGCGCTCGTGGGCGAGCCGGGAGAAGAGCGCCTGACACACAACCTCGTCGCTGCCCGCCACGGCGCCCAATACATTCGCTGCTGCTCGACCCACCTCGAAGACCTCGTCAGCAAGGATCAGCCGGAGGAGGAGGGCCTGCCGCACGGCTCCGTCGCTGCCTACCACGGCCCCCAGCGCCCAGACCGCCGCTCGACGCACATCGGAGTCCTCGTCGTCGAGCCGGGCGAAGACGGCTTGCCGCACGGCCATGTCGCTGCCCACGACGGCTCCCAGTACCCAGACCGCCGCGCTACGGACCTTCGAATCCTCGTCAGCGAGCCGGGCGAGGAGGGTCCGCCGCATGGGCTCATTGGTGCCCACAACGGTTTCCAGTGCCTTGGCCGCCACTCGACGCACATGGATGTCTTCGTCATCGAGCCGCGCGAAGAGCGCTTGCCGCACGGCTTCGTCGCTGCCCACCATGGAACTCAACGCCTCGGCTGCCACCCGGCGCACATCGGAGTCCTCGTCGTCGAGCCGGGCGAGAAGGGCCCGCCACACGGCTCCTTCGACGCCGGCTCCTTCGACGCCGGCCCCTGCTCCCAGCGCCCAGACCGCCGCTCGACGCACCTCGGAGTCCTCGTCAGCGAGCCGGGCGAGGAGGGCCTGCCGCACGGCCTCGTCGCTGTCCACCACGGCATGCAGCGCCGCGGCTGCCACCCGGCGCACACCAGAGTCCTCGTCGTCGAGCCGGGCGAGGAGGGCCTGACGTACGGACCCATCGTCGTCCACCATGGCTCCGAGTGCCTTGGCTGCCGCTCGACGCACAGCGGAGTCCTCGCTGTCGAGCCGGGCGAGAAGGGCCAGCCGCACGGACTCGTCACTGCCCACCAGGGCACCCAGCACCTCGACCGCCTCGCTGAGTACCTGCCGGTGCTCGCCGCCAAGCCGCGAGAGGAGGACCTGGCGTACGGATTCGTCGCTGCCTACCAGGGTTCCCAACGCCTCGGCTGCCCTTTCGCGCACCTCGGGCTCCTTGTCGGCGAGCCGGGGGAGGAGTGCCTGCCGCACGTCTCCATCGGTGTCCACCACGGCACGCAGCGCCTCGGCCGCCTTTTCACGCACACCGGGGTGTTTGTCGGTCAGCCGGGAGAGCAGGGCCTGCCGTACGGCTCCATCACTGCCCACCCTGGCCCCCAGCGTCTCAACCGCCACCCGACGCACATCGCGGTCCTTGTCGGCGAGCCGGGAGAGCAGGGCCCGCCGCACGGCCTCGTCGCTGCCCACCAGGGGCCCCAACGCCTTGGCTGCCCTTCTACGCACAGCGAAGAGTTCGTCGGTCAGCCGCGAGAGGAGGGCTTGCCGCACGGCCTCGTCGCTGTCCACCATGGCGCCTAGCGCCTCGACTGCCGCGCAACGCACATCGGATGACTCGTCGGTGAGCCGGGCAAGAAGGGCCTGCCGCACGGCCCCGTCGTTGCCCACCACGGAACTCAGTGCCTCGACAGCCCATTCACGCACTTCGGAGGTCTCGTCCTCGAGCCGGGAGAGCAGGGCCTGCCGCACGGCTCCATCACTGCCGGCCACGTCTCTCAGCGCCAGGACCGCCTCGCTCCGCACATCGGGTTCTTCGTCGGTGAGCCGAGCGAGGAGCGCCTGCCGCACGTATCCATCGTTGCCCGCGAGGGCTCCCAATGCCTTGGCTGCCGCGCCACGTACATCGGGTTCCTCATCAGCGAGCCGGGAGAGGAGAATCTGCCGCAAGGCTCCGTCACCGCCGGCCATATCTCCCAGTGCCAGGACCGCCGTGCTCCACACATGGGGTTCTTCGCCGGCGAGCAGCGAGAGCAGGGTCCGCCGGATGTATCCGTCGCTGTCATCCATGGCTCGCAGCGCGTC
The DNA here is from genome assembly GCF_001896145.1 of Archangium sp. Cb G35. Classification (NCBI taxonomy): domain Bacteria; kingdom Pseudomonadati; phylum Myxococcota; class Myxococcia; order Myxococcales; family Archangiaceae; genus Archangium; species Archangium sp. Cb G35. The sequence goes on along the minus strand of NZ_MPOI01000011.1, from coordinate 171,006 downwards.
CTTCGCCGCGGCCCGAAGCTCGGGGGACCTCAGCCAACGGATCAGTCTTTCGCGAAGCTCGGCGGGCATCGCTCCGTGGGGCCACTTCGTCATGACTCGAATGGTTTCCTCTGCATCGGGCCGCTCACCCACCCAGGCGAGGAACGCATCCTTTGCCGGCTCATGTCCCAGCTGCATCAGCCGAGCCATCCCCGTCAGTGCTTGTTGACGGACCGAGGGCACCCGCGCTGTTCGCAAGGCCTCGAGTCGAGCCAGAATGCCGTTCAGTCTCGTCTTGGATCGCGTGCCGCCCTCCGCGAGCACCGCTGTCGCCAGAAACAAATCCCGGTGGAGCGCCTCCTCGTGCTCGCTGTCCGCTCCCAGGATTCTCCCCACCAATTCATCGACCTCTTCATCCCGGCGCTCGATGACCCCGAGCTGACCCGCACACAGCAAGAGGGGCTCATGCCAGCGCGGGTCATGCAGGTGGGGCCGGAGGAGCTCCCAGCGGCGCTCCGGGGACTCATGCGCCAGGGCCCGCCCCACGAAGTACTCCTGGAATGTGAGATGCAGGAAGCCATGGGCATCGTGGCCCCGCTCTCCGAGCAGCCCGGCGATATCCCGCATCTCCTGATGACGCAGTACCTTCACCAGATCGCTCTGGCGCGCCGTCCCGCCAGGGCGGTGCCGCTGAAGCCAAAGCGCCAGATCCATCAAGTGCTGTTGGGCTACATCGGGTTCGACTCGCTCGGCCCAATGCTCCAACACCCTGCGCACGTAACGGTCATAGAGCTCCATCCGCCGAGCTGGCAATTGTCCTTCCTGCCGTCGCAGCTGTGCCAGCATCGTCAGCAGAAGGGGATTGGAGGCCAGGTGCGTCACACCCGGCTTGCTGTGCACGTCCGACAGCAAGGCCCGTGCTTCCTGTCGCGCACGCCGCAGCACCACCTCCGAACGCTCGCCACCCGCGGCCAGCACCTCGAATGCCTCGCACCACTTCCGCGCGAACCGCTCCATCTCCTCCGGCCCGAAATCCAGCACCATGTAGTGCGGCCATGTGCCCGGAAGCCGGACCTCCCGGTAGCCGATGAACCGGCTGGTGAGCACGAAGCGGTTGCCTCGGCCCTCCCACTCGTGAAGCAAGCCGCTGACCTGTTCGGCCACGTGCCGTCGCGTCGTCAGATCCAGCACCTCGTCCAATCCATCGAGCAGGACCAGGGCTCTTCCTTCCTCCAGGGCCTGGTGGAACAGCGGCTCCAGGCCTCGCGGGTTTCTCCACCGCGCGCAGGAGGGGGCGAGGAACTGCTCGAGCGTCGTGGTGTCGTCCGTACGTCTCAGGTGCTCGTCATATGCGGCGAGCGAGACGAAGATGGGCAAGCGTCCCTTCCTCGTTCCTCCCTGCTGCTCCGGCGCGATGGCGCGCAGGGCCAGGTAGTGAAGCAGCGTCGTCTTGCCAGAGCCCGGGTCTCCCAGCAGGACCATGACGGGCTCATCCAGCTCCACCTGTGTGGCATCGAGGCTCCAGCGTTGGAGGCGCGGCTGTTCACCGCGCGCCTCTTCACGCCAGCGCCGGTAGCGCAAGCTGTCCAGCTCCCGGTCCTGCTCCTCATCCAGGCGTCCCTGCCGCCCCGTTTCCTGAAGGAGCCTGCGCTCGGCGGCGCTGAGTTCATCCGCCGCATCTGGAACCTCGGCCAATAGCTTCAGCCCGACATACACCTCCTCGAGCGGCAGGCTCACCGGCTGGCCTGTGGGCGTGAGGCCCTTGAAGGTCAGGAACTCGAACGCGTCCCTCACCGTCTTCCGGTAGAGCGATTCCACTTCCGCCAGTTCGGCCTCGGAGTGAGCCATGGCCGGGGACTCTAATGCGGATGGCCCTGGGCTATAGAGTGCCCATGGCTCCCTCCCATCCCTCGATTCACCGCCCGGCCACTTCCACCGCATCCGATCCCCTGACACGCCGCACCGTGCTCGGCTCGGCGCTCGCACTGGCCGGGGCGAGCGCGCTCGGCTGCGTGGGGCGCGGACAGCGGCTTGGGGTGGGTCAGACCTACGATGTCCTGGTCCAGGGCGGCACCGTCTATGACGGTGCGGGCGCGCCAGGCGTGGCCGCGGACGTTGGCATTGCGGGAGGGCGCATCGTCGCCGTGGGTGCTCTGGCGGGAGCGAAGGCTCGTACCCTGATCGATGCGCGCGGGCTCGCCGTCGCACCCGGATTCATCGATCTGCACTCGCACGCGGATGGCACCCTGTTCGACGACCCGAATGCCGAGTCTGTCCTCCGTCAGGGCGTGACGACCGTCGTCGCCGGGCAGGATGGGTTCTCACGAGCACCCCGCTTGCGTGCTCCCGAGTCCTCCGTGGCGGGAGGTGGCTCGGAGCGCTCCTTCGGGAGCATGGGCGCCTTCTTCGAGGCCATCGAGCGCCTCTCGCCCGCCGTCAACGTCGCGAGCATGGTCGGGCTCGGAACGGTGCGGGAATCGGTCATCGGCGAGGAGAACCGTCCCGCCACGCCCGAGGAACTGGCCAGGATGGTGGCCCTCGTCGAGGCCGCGCTCGCCGAGGGGGCGTGTGGCGCGTCCTCCGGGCTCGAGTACACGCCCGGGGCGTTCGCCTCCCTCGAGGAGCTCATCGCCCTCTGCCGCCCGCTCGGTGCACGCGGGCTCGTCTACGCGACTCACATGCGCAACGAGGACGAGCGGATCCTCGACTCCATCGACGAGTCGATTGCCGTCGCGCGGGGCGCGGGCTGCCCGCTCCACATCTCCCATCTGAAGACGCAGGGCCCCCGGAACTGGAGCAAGCTCGACCAGGTCTTCACCCGCCTGGAGCACGCGCGCACGGTGGAGCGCGTCGACCTCTCCTTCGATCGCTATCCCTACACGGCCTACCAGACCACCCTGGCCAACCTCTTCCCCGCCTGGAGCCGGGACGGTGGCACGGATGCCTTTCTCGCGCGTCTCTCGGATCCGGTGATGGGAGAGCGCTTGCGGTCGGCCGCGATGGCGAAGGTGGAGAGCATCGGCGGTTGGGACAACGTGATGGTGTCCTCGGTGGCCCATGCGGTGGACCGGGCCGCGGAAGGTCAGCGGCTCGGCGGCCACGCCGCGGCACTCGGCACCTCTCCCTATGAGCTGGCCGTCGGTCTGCTCCAGCGCAGCCGCGGTAACGTGGGCATGGTCGGCTTCGCCATGAGCGAGGACAACCTCGTGCGCATCCTCTCGCACCCGCTCGGGATGGCGGCGAGCGATGGCTCCGCCGTGGCGCTGGAGGGGGCCACGCGCCGTGGCCACCCTCATCCGCGCTCGCTCGGGACCTTCTCCCGGGTGCTCGGCGTGTATGTGCGCGAGAAGAAGGTGCTGACGCTCGAGCAGGCCATCCACAAGCTGTCGGGATTCCCCGCCGCCCGTGCCCGCATGAAGGATCGCGGACTGCTCGCACCCGGGATGGCGGCGGACGTCGTGGTGTTCGACCCGGCCAGCGTCGCGGACCAGGCCACCTATGCCCATCCCTTCGCGTACGCCACGGGCGTCCGCGCGGTGTTCGTCAATGGGGCGCTCGCGTTGCGTGACGGCGAGCGCGGGCCGCACCGGGCGGGACGTCCTTTGCGGCTCACCGCGGGCTGACGGGGGGCGGGGGCGGCTGACGGCGCGGCACCATGCGCCAGGCGACCCAGGCGCCGAGGGCGCTCAGGGCCGCGCCGCAGAGGATGGTGATCCCCGCCCAGGCCGGACTCCGGCCGCTGCCAATCGCCCAGGCGTAGAGGGATGTGAAGACGAGTGGGGCGACGACGCTCGTCGCGCTCGCGATCGAGGAGACGATGCCTTGCAGGCGCCCCTGCTCGCCGGCGCCCACGGCCCGCGACATCAGGGTCTGCAGCGCCGGCCGGACGATGGCGCCCAGGGCGGCGATGATGGCTCCTGGCCAGAACAGGGCGGCCGTGGGCGCGAGCCCCATCGCCAGCATGCCGATGCCCTGGAGCGTGGCGCCCAGGATGAGGGTCCGGCGCTCGCCCAGGCGGCGGGCGGCGGCGCCCGCGACGAAGCCCTGGACGAGGATTCCGAGCGCCGCTTCCACGGCCACGAAGACGCCGAACTGAACCGGGCTCCAGCCATAGCGATGGGCGGTGTAGAGCACGACCATGTTGTCGCTGCTCTGGAAGGAGAGCCACGACAGGAGCAGCACGGCCGCCAGGGGGCGGAGGGCGGGGTGGGTTCCAAGCAGCCGGAACGCCTCCCCGAGCCCGATCCTCGGCTCATGGGTCGACGTGCGATGTTCGTGGGCAAGTGGCTCGGGCAGGAGGCTCGCCACGTAGAGCGCGCCCACGGCGGCGATGGCGGCGCCGACATGGAACGGCGCGCGAAGGTCGGCCTCCGCCAGCCAGCCGCCGAGCAGGGGGCCTACGAGAATGCCGGCGTAGAGGGCGCCATTGACGAAGCCGTAGGCGCGGGCGCGCTCGTCCGGCGGCGTGGTGTCTGCCACGCCCGCCATGACCGCGGCCTGGCTGGCGAAGGTGAGGCCGCAGACGATCCGCCCCGCGAGCAGCCACCCAAGGTTCGGCGCCAGGGCATCGAGGAGGAGCTCGAGCCCGACGCCCCCCATCGACAGGAGCATGAGCGGCCGACGGCCGAACCGGTCGGACAAGGCGCCCAGGATCGGGGCCATGAAGATCTGGGGCAGCGCCCAGGCCACCTCCAGCCAGCCAACCCAGAGGGCGGTCATGCCGGGATGGCCATCAAGGAACGAGCCCACGAGGCGAGGAATCACCGGGAAGCTCACCGATTGCGCCAGGCCATCCAGGAAGAGCAGCAGGGAAAGGCGCGCGACCATGCCGCGCGCGAAGGGCGTGTGGAGACGGGAATTCATCGGCAACTCGAGCGCAAAGGGCCGCGTGCGGCGGCCGCTTCAAGAGATGGGAGCAGGTCCGAAGGGAGCTCCGCGCGGAGTCCCGCGCGGGACGGACTTCAGGCTCGAGTCTTGCCGGTGCAGATCATGGGACAATCCTGGCTACAGCGCGGTCCAGGAGCAAGCCGGGCGTTGGGCCCGGAAGCTCATCAATCGAGAACTCCTCGACGGTACGCCTGTGACACCGGATATCCGGATTTTCAGGCCTTACCTCTTCAGACGTCGAGCGGGTTCGTGGTACCCACGGGCATCGCGAACAGAATCGAGAGGGTACGGTGCGCAAAGGATCCTGTCTGTTGCTGGCGGTGCTGCTTCTGGGCGGTATTCAAGTACAGGCGCAGGAGGTGCAGGGTCCTCGTGACCGGGCGGGGGCCGTTCAGATCATCGCGGAGCTCCGCAAGATCGTGGCGCCCGAAGGGCTGGAGCGCACCGAGAAGCTCCGCATCGGAGGCATCGATCAATGGGTCTCGGTCCGCAGCCGCGACCCGCGCAATCCGGTGCTGCTCGTGCTCCATGGCGGCCCCGGCTGGGTGGCGATGCCCACGAGCTGGTATTTCGCGCATGGCTGGGACGAATTCTTCACCGTCATCCAGTGGGACCAGCGCGGCGCGGGCAAGACGTATGTCGCGAACGATCCGGCCACGGTCGCCCCGACGCTCACGGTCGAGCGGATGCATGCGGATGCCGAGGAACTCGTGAAGTGGGCACGCAAGACCTTTGGCAAGGAGAAGATCTTCGTCCTCGGCCATAGCTGGGGAAGCATCCTCGGGCTCACCCTCGCGGAGAGGCATCCCGAATGGCTCCATGCCTATATCGGCGTTGGTCAGGGCATCGACGCACGGGAGAGCGAGCGGCGTGGCTGGACCTGGACGATGGAGCAGGCGCGCGCGGCGAAGAATGAAGAGGCGATCCGCGACCTCGAATCGATCGCGCCCTATGCCGTTGGCGGCAAGCCGCTGCCGGTGAAGGACGTGCTGGTCCAGCGGCGCTGGCTCAACTTCTTCGGGGGTGCCGCCTATCGGCGTCCCAATGCGAGCTTCGAGGCCGCGGCGGTGAACCTGTCGCCCGAGTACACCGACGAGGAGGTGCGCCAGGTCTGGACGGCGGAGGCGTTCTCGGTCGAGCGGCTCCTGTCCGCGATCCTGACGGCGGATCTGAAGCATGTGAAGCGGCTGAAGACGCCGCTGATCCTGTTCCTCGGGCGTCACGACCACAACGTCTCGGCGGCGGTCGCCGCCGAGTGGTTCGCGGGCGTCAAGGCGCCATCGAAGAAGCTCGTCTGGTTCGAGCAGTCGGCGCACGAGCTGATGGCCGAGGAGCCGGGCAAGGTGCTGCTCTCACTCGTCCGCGATGTCCGCCCGATTGCCGAGCGCGCTGGCGATGTGGCGCCCGCTGGCACCCGATAGCGCCGGCACCTGGTTGCTGAAAATCCGCCAGAAGGGGAGGTGAAACGTTGTCGGACCCCTCCCGCGACCGGGGCCGGGCAAAGGGGTATCCTCTCGCCGTACTTCGGAGAGAACGTCATGAGCCAGGCAGCGAGCCAGTCCCCCCTCGTCTTCGATCTCCTCAGCCCCGCGTCCGCCCAGGATGCGCAGCCGCTCTTCCATCGGCTTCGGGCCCAGGAGCCCATCCATTGGAGCCCGCAGCTCCAGGGCTGGGTGTTCACCCGCCATTCCGACATCGCCAACGCCCTGAGGGATCCCCGCATGGTCGCGGGACCGATGACGGGGCAGTTCGAGCGCCTCCCCGAGGAGGCCCGGAAGCAGCTCCTGCCGCTGCGCGACGCCGTCAACATGTGGATGGGGCACACCACCCATGAGGGCCACCTCCGCTTCCAGTCGTTGCTCAAGCGCTACTTCACCCCGCGCACCGTGGAAAGCCTCCGTCCGCGGATTCAGGCCATCACCGACACGCTGCTCGACGCCGCCGCGGCGAAGGGCGGCTCCATCGATCTGGTGCAGGAGCTCGCCATTCCGCTGCCCTCGAGCGTCATCGCCGAGATGCTCGGGGTGCCCCTCACGGACGAGTACATGCTCCAGCGCTGGTCGAGGGATCTGACCGCCATCTTCAGTGCCTTCGACGTGCAGCAACTGCTGCGGAGCCAGCAGAGCGTGATGGAGATGATGAACTACATGCGCGACGTGCTCGCCCAGCATCGCCGCGCCCCGGGTGAGAACATCCTCGAGGTCTTCGTGCGCGCCCAGGCCGAGGGGCTCGTCAGTGAGGAGGAGATCCTCTCCAACTGCGCGTTGCTGCTGTTCGCCGGCCACGAGACCACCGCGCGGCTCATCAGCAAGGGAATGTTGCTCCTGTTCCAGCACCCGGAGCAGTTCGCGAAGCTGCGCGAGGACGCCTCGCTCATGCCCCAGGCGGTGGAGGAGATGCTGCGCTACGCCGACGTGGTGGGCTTCATCACCCGGCTCACCGTCGCGCCGGTGGAGTTCGGCGCGCAGGTGGTGCAGCAGTTCCAGATGGTGTACCTGGCGCTCGCCGCGGCGAACCGGGACCCGGATGTCTTCGCCGAGCCGGACCGGTTCGACATCACCCGCAAGCCGAGCAAGCACGTGGCGTTCGGGTTCGGCTCGTTCTACTGCCTGGGAGCGGCGCTGGCGCGGCTGGAGGCCCAGGTCTTCTTCGAGACGCTGTTGCGCCGCTTCCCTCACGTGCGGCCCGCGAAGGACACCCAGCCCACGTGGGAGACGCGGCCCCCGCTCAACCGGGAGCTGCGCGCGCTCCCCGTGGAGCTGTAGGCGCGGCGGGCCCGGGCCGGGGGCGGCGGTGGATGAACTCCGTGGCGGAGCGGGTTGCTCCAGGCTACGGAGTGTCTGAGCCATGCCCCCGAGAGCCCGAGGACACACAGGACTGAGCCCGCGAGATGCCGAGCGTCTGCGCCCCTGCCTGGACGCCTTCCTGGCGTCTACGGACAGCCGGGCGCGCATCGCGTTCGATCCGCTGGAGTTTCCGCACCGCTACCGCGACCCGAGGGACATCGAGGTGAGCGCGTTGCTGGCCGCGGCCCTGGCGTACGGGCGCGCGGACCTGTTCCGGCCCAAGGTGGATGCGTTGCTCGCGCGCATGGGCCCGTCGCCCGCCGCCTTCGTGCGCGCGCTGGATGTGGCCGGGGCTCGCGAGCTGCTCTCGGGCTTCGTCTATCGCTTCAACGTGGGCACGGACGTGGCGGTGCTGCTGCTGGGCATGGGCCGGGCCCTGCGCGAGCTCGGGAGCCTGGAGGCGCTCTTCGTCCAGGGGCTGGAAGCACGGGGCTCCTGGCATGGCGCGCTGGATGCGTTCACCTCGGCCCTGCGGGACGTGCCCATGCCGCCTCTGCGCGAGGTGCTCGGGCCCGAGCGCGGGTTGCAGCACCTGTTGCCCTCGCCCCTGGGCGCCGGCGCGGCCAAGCGGCTCAACCTGTTCCTCCGGTGGATGGTGCGCGGGCCGGATGGCGTGGACCTCGGCATCTGGAAGCGGGTGCGCCCCTCGGCGCTGCTCATTCCGCTGGATACGCACATTGGACGGATTTCGAAGCACCTGGGGCTGACCCGCCGGAATGACTTGAGCTGGCGCACCGCCGAGGAGGTGACGGCCTCCCTGCGCACCCTCGATGCCGCCGACCCCGTGCGCTTCGACTTCGCGCTGTGTCACTACGGCATGAGCGGCGTGTGCCCCACGAAGCCCATTCCGGAGAATTGCTCCCGGTGCAAGTTGCTCCCCGCTTGCTCCGTGGGACAGAAGACCGTGAAGGGCATGCACAGGGGCAACCCAATGGGTCCGATACCCTCACCCCGACCCTCTCCCGGGGGGAGAGGGAAAACTACCCCCTGAGTGGTTGACGGGGACTCTCCGAGCGGGGATACACGCGCCATGACGTTGGCCTCGGTCGTCGGACAGCCTCGCGCCATCGACGCGCTCCTCGCGGCTCTGCGCGGCGGCTCCGTTCATCACGCCTACCTCTTCGCCGGGCCCGAGGGCGTCGGCAAGGAGCTCGCCGCCGTGGGGCTCGCCCAGGCCCTCACGTGCCCGGAAAAGCCCGATGAAGGGTGTGGCTCCTGCTCCAGCTGCACCCGCATCTCCAAGGGCGCCCACCCGGACGTCTCCTGGCTCATGCCCGATGCCCAGCGCGTCGAGCGTGGCCTCGCGGGGCGCTCGGACATCCAGGGCACGCCCAGCCGGGAAATTCGCGTGGAGCAGATCCGCGGATTGCTCGAGCGCATCACCCTGCGCGGGCTCGAGTCCCGGCGCAAGGTGGCCATCGTGGTGGATGCGCACATGATGAACCCGCAGGCGCAGAATGCCTTCCTCAAGACGCTCGAGGAGCCGCCCTCGGACACCACGCTCATCCTGCTGGCCTCGGCCCCGGACAAGATGCTGCCCACCATCCGCAGCCGCTGCAGCAAGGTGCACTTCGGCCCGCTGCCCGTGGCGCTCATCGCCGAGCGTCTCCAGAAGGAGCGCAAGCTGGACGCCCAGACGGCGGAGCTCGCGGCGGTGATGGCGGGCGGCAGTCTGGGGCGCGCCCTGGCGTTGGACCTCGACGCGCTCGCGGCGCGCAAGGACGTCATCAGCGGCTTCGAGTCCCTCAAGCCCGGCGAGGTGGGCCCCATGTTGCGCTGGGCCGAGACCTTCGGGTCCTCGCGTGAGGAGGCCGAGCAGGCGCTCTCCATCCTCTCCATGTGGACGCGGGACGTGTCGCTGGCGAAGGCGGGCGTGGAGCGGCTGGCCAACCAGGACATGCTGGAGCTGGCCCAGGAGGTGGCGGCCCGCACGCACGAGACGGTGCTGCACCGCCGGCACGCGCTGCTGGAGAAGACGAAGGCGACCATCGTGGAGCGCAACGCGTCGCCGAGGTTGCAGCTGGAGCGGATGCTCATCGAGCTGCTGGAGGGGCGATGAGCGCGGACATCGAGGACGTGCTGGACGAGGCGAAGGCCGGCAAGGTGGCTCCGCTCTACCTGCTGTGGGGCGAGGAGTACCTGGTGCGCCGGGGCGCGGACGACCTGGTGAAGGTGCTGCTGCCGGATGCGTCGGCGGGGTTGAACTTCGCGGTGCTGGATGCGGGCTCGCCGCGCGAGGTGGCACAGGAGCTGGCCACGCTGCCGCTCTTCCCCGGGCGCAAGGTGGTGCTGGTGCGCGACCCGGAGTTCCTCGCGCCGAAGAAGGGCCGCGGGGACGCGCTGGGCAAGGCGCGCGAGGCGTGGAAGGCGGGCAAGCGCAAGGAGGGCGCGCGGCGGTTGTTGGCGCTGGCGGCGCGGGCGGGGTGGGGCGTGGAGCAGCTCGATCCGGGCGCTCCGGGCGCGCCGTCGGTGGACCAGTGGAAGGACGAGCTGAACGTGGAGCTCGCCGAGGCGGACCTGGCCTTCCTCAAGGAGGTGGCCACGTTCTGCCGCGAGGAGCGGATCTCCGCGCCCGAGGGTGACGCGAGCGCGCTGCTGGAGCTGTTCCAGAAGGGCGTGCCGCCGGGGCATGCGCTGGTGCTGGCGGCCTCGGAGGTGGACGCGAAGAACCCGTTGGTGAAGCTGGCGGCGGACAAGGGCCGCGTCGTCGAGCGCAAGGTGGCGGCACGCCACAAGGACTTCGAGCTCGAGCCGCTCGCCGAGGAGTTCCTGCGGCCCTTCAAGAAGAAGCTGGGCAAGGGGGCGGCGGAGCAGCTCAAGGAGCGCATCGGCGGCAACGTGCGGCTCCTGCAGTCGGAGCTGGAGAAGCTGGCCACGTACTCGCAGGGCCCGGCGATCGAGGCCCAGGACGTGGCGCTGCTGGTGGCGCACACGCGCGAGGAGGAGTTCTTCGAGTTGTCCGAGGCGCTGCAGAATCGCAACTTCAAGGCGGCGCTGGACTACACGATGGACGCGATGGGGCAGGGAGTCCACGGGCTGCAACTGCTGGGCGCGGTGGCCTCCATCACGCGCGGCATGTTGGAGAACCACGAGCGGCTGGAGAAGTACGCGGGAGGCTCGCTGCCGCGCTCGTACCCGGACTTCAAGTCGCGGGTGTTCCCCAGGGTGGAGGAGGAGGCCAAGGCGGCCAAGGGCAAGGCTCCGCACCCGTACGCGGCGTTCCTCGCGATGCAGGGGGCGGCGCGCTACAAGCGGCGCGAGCTGCTCGACGCGCTGGTGGCGTGCGCCGACGCGGACCTGTCGCTCAAGTCCTCCGCGAGCGGCAAGCTCGTCATCGAGCGGCTGCTCTGGACCGTTTGCGGGAGCGCCTGACGGGCTCGGCGCTGGGGGCCGTGCGCTGCACGGCGCCCTGGGGCCCATAGAGCGGGATCCCGGGGCTGCGGACGTATTCGAAGATGAGCGACGTCTCCAGGTGGGCCACCTCGGGCCGGGTGGTGAAGGAGTCCATGCCCAGGTCCCTCAGATGATCCGCGTCCCGCACCGCCACGTGCACGAGGAAGTCGTTGGCTCCGGCCACGTGGTAGACGGCCAGCACCTGTGGCAGCGACAGCGCATGGTGGCGGAACTCCTCTACCATCTCCCGCGAGTGCTGCCGCAGCCGCACGGCGATCATCGCCTGGAGCCCGATGCCCACCGCGCGCGGGTCCACCTCGGCGTGGAAGGACTTGAGCACGCCCGTCTCGCGCAGCCGTGTCACCCGCGCCAGACAGCTCGACTGCGCGAGCCCCACCTCGGCCGCCAGTTCCTTGTTCGACAGCCGCGCGTTCTTCTGCAGGGCCTCCAGGATGGCGAGATCGATGGCGTCCAGGTTCGAGGTTCCTTCCATGTGTGGAAGCGTATTCCGGTCAGCGTGGATTCTCCCGGCCGAAGTGTCGAACTTCGAACCCGCTCCGGCGTGAAATCCGTTCCATCGAACAGAACGCCGGGGTGATTCCGGAGGAGCGTCCATCCGCCCTGGTGGGGATCGTCTTCTACCGGTAACGCGTGGGGTCATGATCCACCCTGAAAGCACATCTCTCCGGGCTTCGAAGCCCATGGCCAACGACGTCCTCTCCCGCAACAACGTCAAGGTGACGGGCAGGGGCAGCCAGCCGATCCTCTTCGCGCACGGCTTCGGTTGCGATCAGAACATGTGGCGCTTCGTGACCCCCGCCTTCGAGGCGGACTACCGGGCCGTCCTGTTCGACTACGTCGGCTCGGGCAAATCGGACCTCCGCGCGTACAACCGTGAGCGGTACTCCAGTCTGAACGGCTACGCGGAGGACATCCTCGATATCTGCCGGGCCCTCGACCTGAAGGACGTCATCCTCGTCGGCCACTCGGTGAGCAGCATGATCGGGCTGCTGGCCGCCATCCGCGAGCCCGAGCGCTTCCAGCGGCTCGTCCTGGTGGCTCCCTCGCCCCGCTACATCAACGAGGCTCCTGACTACGTGGGCGGCTTCGAGCGGAAGGACATCGAGGAGCTGCTGCAGACGATGGACAAGAACTACATCGGCTGGGCGAACTTCCTGGCGCCGATGGTGATGAACAGACCGGATCGGCCGGAGCTGGGCCAGGAGCTGACGGAGAGCTTCTGCTCCACGGATCCGACCATCGCCCGGCGGTTCGCGGAGGTGACGTTCTTCTCCGACAACCGGAAGGATCTGCCCAAGCTGACGGTGCCCTCGCTCATCCTCCAGTGCTCGGACGATCTGATCGCGCCCCGGCAGGTGGGCGAGTACCTTCACCGCAACCTGGGGCGCAGCACGCTGCGGGTCGCTCGTGCCACGGGACACTGTCCGCACATGAGCGCTCCGGAGGAGACTACCTCCATCATCAAGGACTACCTGGGCCAGGTGCCCATGTCCTGAGACTACGTAGGGAAGAAGTCATGGCGACGCACCTGCTGGAAGAGCCTCTGAACACCGCGCCCTGTGGCTTCTTCACCTTCACCGATGACGGAACCCTGGTGGCCGCCAACGACACGCTGGCGGGAATGCTGGGGTACGCCTCGGGAGAGCTGGTGGGCGGCCGCGTCGAGTCGCTCCTGACGCTGGCCAGCCGCATGTTCTACCAGACGCACCTCTTCCCGATGATCCGGATGCAGGGCAAGGCGGAGGAGATCTTCCTCTCGCTGCGCTCCCGGAGCGGGGAGAGCATCCCCGTGCTCCTCAACGCCGTGCGGAAGGAGCAGGAGGGCGGGGTCGTCAATCAGTGCGCGCTCATCCCGGTGCGCAACCGCGGCAAGTACGAGGACGAGCTGCTGGCGGCGAAGCGGATGGCGGAGGAGGCGCTGCGCGGCAACGAGGAGCTGATCCGGGCCCGGGAGGAGCTGGAGCTGCATGCCCGGGAGCTGGACCAGAAGATCAGCCGGCTGGAGCAGAAGAACCAGGAGCTCACCCGCCTCAGCACCATCCTGTCCCATGATCTGCGAGAGCCCATCCGCAAGCTCTCCATGTTCTCGAGTCTCTTCACCCAGCAGGATCGCCAGGTGCTATCGGCGACGGGCCAGCGCTCGTTGGATCGGATCAAGGTCCAGAGCGCGCGGATGGAGCAGCTGGTGATGGCGCTCCAGGAGTTCGTGTCGCTGGATGACACCCACGAGCCGCTCGATGAGGTGTCGCTGGGCGATGTGGTGGACAGCGCCCGGCAGCTCGTGACCGAGAGGACCGGCACGATGATGGAGCTGCACAGCGAGCAGCTCCCCGTGCTCCAGGGCCGGCGCCGGCAGTTGATGATGTTGTTCTTCCAGCTGCTCGACAACTCGGTGAAGTTCCGCCGGCCGGAGGAGGAGCCGAGGATCGGCATCGAGTGCTGCCTGCTCCAGCACAACACCTACCGGGCCAACACGGGCAGGTACCACTACACCGACTTCGCGCGGATCATCTACGCGGACAACGGGATGGGGTTCGACAACCGCTACAGCGACTACGTGTTCGAGGCGCTGAAGAAGCTGGATCCGAACAGCCCGGGGCAGGGCATCGGCCTGGCCATCTGCCGCAAGGTGGTGGAGAACCACAACGGTTCCATCTCGGTCGAGTCGGAGCCGGGCCGCGGAACCCGGTTCACCCTGTTGCTGCCGTTGCGGCAGTGACGCGTCCTGGCCGAAGCCAATTCGGTCCCGAGCCCCTTCCGCCGCAGGGTTCCGCAGCCTATTCGATGTTTCTTCGTCGCATGGGTGCGTAATTTCTTCCCGTGCCCTTCTCACGGGAGGAAATTCGGATGAAGAAGCTCGGATTCGAAACGCGTGCGGTCCACTCTGGCCGGGAGGATCTGGCCGGGCTCGGCGTCCATGCGCCGCCGATCGATCTCTCCACCACCTATCCCGTGGGCAGTATGGGAGGCATCGGCGAGTGCTTCGACGCGCTCACCCAGGGTGGACCCCTGCGCGACAACCCCATCTACGCCCGGCTGCACAACCCCACCGTGGTGCGCTTCGAGAAGGCACTGGCCGCGCTGGAAGGCGCCGAGGAGGCGGTGGCCTTTGGTTCGGGCATGGCCGCGCTGACGGCGGTGTTGCTCGCGGCGCGCCAGGGGGGCAAGCACGTGGTGGCGTGCCGTCCCGTCTACGGCGGTACGGACCATCTGCTGGACAGCGGCCTGCTGGGGGTGGAGGTCACCTGGACGCATCCGCACCACGTGAGCAAGGCCGTGCGTCCGGACACGTCGCTCGTCGTGGTGGAGACGCCGGCCAACCCCACGCTGGCGCTCATCGACATCGCGCGGGTGGTGGCCCAGGCGGGTGATGTGCCCGTGCTGGTGGACTCCACCTTCGCCACGCCCGTGCTGCAGAACCCGCTGGCGCTCGGGGCCTCGCTGGTGCTGCACAGCGCGACGAAGTTCCTCGGCGGGCATGGCGACGTCATGGGCGGCGTGGTGGCCACGAACGCGGTCTGGGCGGCGCGGTTGCGCCAGGTGCGCATCGCCACGGGCGGCGTGCTCCACCCCGAGGCGGGCTACATGCTGCACCGCGGTCTCGCGACGCTGCCCGTGCGCGTCCGCGAGTCACAGCGTGGCGCCATGTTCCTCGCGAAGCGCCTGGCCTCGCACCCCGCCGTGTCCCGCACGTGGTACCCGGGGCTCCCCGGCTGTGACACCGAGGGCCTCATCGGGCGGCAGATGCGTGGGCCCGGGTGTCTGCTGTCCTTCGAGGTGGTGGGCGGCGCGAAGGCGGCGGCCCAGGTGATGGAGCGGGTGGAGCTGCTCACGCCGGCGGTGAGCCTCGGCTCGGTGGACTCGCTCATCCAGCACCCGGCGAGCCTCACGCACCGCGTGGTGGACGAGAAGCACCGCGAGGCCAGTGGCATCTCCGCGGGCATGCTCCGGGTCAGCGTGGGATTGGAGAGCCCCGAGGACCTCTGGGCCGACCTGCAGCGCGCCCTGGAGGGGGTGCAGTCGTTCGGCCACGGAGTGGTGGAGGGGATGGAGAAGAGTCGCTGCCCGAGTGGAGACGCCGTTTTGGTTGGTGACCTTTCCAAGGTCTAGGGCGGAGTTGAACCGCGTCGCTTTACAGGCGATTACCAGTGGCGTGTTCGGCATCTCCGGCCGGGCAGCTACCTTCAGGGACGAAAAGGCGCGGGAAATCCTGACGGCGGGTAGAGCAGTGGTGTGACGTCCTGGAACGGCCCCTGGCACGGGGCCACGTCGGCGGCCAGGTAGTGGGCCACCCGTCCAGGCGCGAGCGCGACGATGGCCGACGAGCGCGTCCCATATTCTGGCGTGTGGATGCAGAGTGCCTGGTATTGGCGGATGCGCTCGTGCAGCTCCGGGGGGAACTCCTCGAGGAGGAACTCCGGGGTGCGCTCGGGCAGCACGTGGTCCGCGAGCAGTGCCTGAAGCTCCTGGACGGTCTCGGGCCAGGGTTTCCGGGCGGCCTTCTCGGCCAGCTTCCGGGCCCTCGCCACCTTGGGCAGGGCCGGGGTGTCGAGCACGTCGTTGGGCAGCACGTGGACGCCCGGCGGGACATCCTCCTGGTGAATCCGCTCGGAGTCCGGGCGGGCGTACGCCACCCGGAGCACCCCGGCGTCTCCATAGAGGAGGTTGAAGGGGTTGTACTCCCGGGCATCCAGCCCCGCGAGGTAGCGGTCGACCCCCTCCACGTCATTGGCCTGCAGGGCGCGCATCACCACCTCGCCCCGCGAGCGAGGGGCCCGCGTCAGGTTGGCGGAGCCCCGCTGATTCGTCAGACCCACGAAAAAGCCCCCGTCCGTCACTCCCATCCACGTCCCCTGACGCTCCAGATCGCGGCCTCCGACGACCCGGGGAGAGAGGGACAGGACCTGGGGACCAGCGGCCGGGCGGGCGTAGAACTCGTCGCGGTTGGCGGCCAGCACGAGCGGCCACTCGGGGTGGATGTGGCGGAGGATGGCGATGGTGCACATCGTGTGGGGTCGAATAACAGCTCCGGGACCCCGGTGCATCAGGTGCGTTCCTTGATTACTTCCCGATGACCGGAGCCCTTCGAGCGGCTAATGTCCGCCCCCCCTCAGGAGAACCCATGGCGGAGAGAATCCTCGTCACCAGCGCGCTGCCGTATGCCAACGGCCCCATCCACATCGGCCATGCCGTCGAGTACGTCCAGACCGACATCTACGTGCGCTTCCTGCGCTCCTGCGGCAAGGACGTCGTCTACTTCTGCGCCGACGACACCCACGGCACTCCCATCGAGATCAACGCCGCGAAGCAGGGTCTCAAGCCCGAGGACTTCGTCGCCCGCTGGTACGACTCGCACCAGGCGGACTTCCGCGACCTCGGCGTCAGCGTCGACTACTTCCACTCGACCAACTCGCCCGAGAACAAGCACTACGCCGAGTTCATCTACGGCAAGCTGAAGGAGCAGGGCGACATCGAGAAGCGCGACATCGAGCAGGCATACTGCGAGACCGACAAGCGCTTCCTGCCGGACCGCTTCATCAAGGGCACCTGTCCCAACTGCAAGGCGCCGGACCAGTACGGCGACGCCTGTGAGAAGTGTGGCAAGGCCTACGCCCCCACGGATCTGATCGAGCCCCGGTGCGCCCTGTGCAGTACGCCGCCGGTGCGCCGCAAGTCCTCGCACCTGTTCTTCAAGCTGTCGCGCCACGCGGACTTCCTGCAGGAGACGCTGCGCAAGCCCGGGTTCATCCACCCCGGCCTCGCCACCCAGCTCCAGGGCTTCTTCGAGCAGGGTCTGGCGGACTGGGACATCAGCCGCGACGGCCCGTACTTCGGCTTCGCCATCCCGGGCGAGACGGACAAGTACTTCTACGTCTGGCTGGACGCCCCCATCGGGTACATCGCCACCACGGAGAAGTGGGCGAAGACGACGGGCAAGGCCAAGAGCGCCCTGGACTACTGGGCCGAGGGCAGCGACGCCCGCATCATCCACTTCATCGGCAAGGACATCGTCTACTTCCACGCGCTCTTCTGGCCCGCCGTGCTCAAGGAGGCCGGCCTCAAGCGGCCCGAGAGCGTGAAGGTGCACGGCCACCTCACGGTCAACGGCGAGAAGATGAGCAAGAGCCGCGGCACGCTCATCCCCGTGCGCTCCTACCTGAATCACCTGGACCCGAGCTACCTGCGCTACTTCTACGCGGCCACGCTGGGCGCCGGAGTCGAGGACCTCGACCTGAGCCTCAAGGACTTCCGCCTGCGGGTGAACGGCGAGCTGGTGAACAACATCGGCAACCTGGCCAACCGCAGCCTGTCCATGCTGGCGGGTGCGGCACTGGAGAAGCGTCTGGCTCCCGCCACGAAGGAGGGCCCCGGCAAGGCGCTGGTGGAGGCCGCGCTGGCCCGTGTCCCCGAGGTGCGTGAGGCGTTCGAGAAGCTCGAGTTCCGCACCGCCATCCGGATCATCACGGAGATCTCCCAGTCGGCGAATGGCTTCCTCCAGACCGCGGCCCCGTGGGCCAAGGTGAAGACGGACCCCGAGGCCGCTCGCGCCGACCTGAGCGACGCCGCCGAGGTGGCCTACCTGCTGGGCGCGCTGCTCACGCCGGTGATTCCGCGCGTGACGGAGAAGCTGTTCGCGCAGCTCAACGCGCCGCCGCTCACCTTCGAGGCGCTCGCCACCGCGAGCTACCCGCTGCTCGACCGCAGCCGGCCCGTGGGCACCCCCGAGCCGCTCCTGCCGCGTCTGGAGGAGGAGCGAGTCAACGCCATCATCGACCAGCCTCCCGCCGCCGCCGAGCCGGCCAAGGAGGAGAAGAAGGGCAAGGGTGACAAGGGCGAGAAGAAGGCCGCGGAACCCAAGCCCGCCGAGGCCAAGGCTCCCGAGGCGAAGCCCGCCGAGGCCGCGCCCGGGGAGATCGAGATCGGTGACTTCGGCAAGGTGGTGCTCAAGGTGGGCAAGGTGCTCGCCGCCGAGCGCGTGCCCAAGGCGGACAAGCTGCTGAAGCTCACCGTGGACCTGGGCGAGGGGCAGCCGCGCACCATCTGCTCCGGTATCGCGGAGGCCTTCCAGCCCGAGCAGGTGCAGGGCCGCAACGTGGTGGTGGTGGCCAACCTCAAGCCGCGCATGCTGCGGGGCATCGAGTCGCGCGGGATGATCCTCACCGCCGGACCTGGCGGGAAGAACCTCTCCTTGCTGGATCCGGGGGACATGCCTCCCGGCTCCGAGGTGAAGTGAGCGTGACGGACTGGCGGGCCGAACGGGACCGGGCGCTCCTCGCCCTCGAGCGCGAGAAGCACCCGGGGTTACGCATCGAGGCGGCGGAGTTGCTCTTCCACATCGCCGCCGAGGACGCCTCGCGCGCGCCCGAGATGTCCGCGTCGTTCCAGCGGCTGCTCGCCGACAAGCAGGTGGCCGTGCGCCGCACGGGCGTGGGCATGGCCTCCGCGGTGCTCGCCGCCGAGGAACTCCCCGGCTTCTTCGCCACGCAGCTCGCCGATGAGGAGAGCCTCGTGCGCCTGGAGGCCGCCGGGCGCCTCGCGGACCTTGTCCGGCCGGATTGCCGTGGGTTGCTGGCGCGGGCCCTCGAGGACCCCATCTTCGAGGTCCGCTTCGAGGCCGCCCGGGGCATGGCCTCCCTCAAACACCCCGCGGGGCTGGACGTCCTCGTGGAGGCGCTCGACGAGGATCTGCTCCGCTTCCGTGCGCTCGGGGCGCTGGCCGAGCTGGGGGATGCGCGCGCGCTGCCGGCCGTGCAGCGGCTGTTCCGCCGCTGGATGCTGCCCGCCTTCGACAAGACCCAGGCCGCGGGAGTGCTCGCGAAGCTGGGAGATGCCGAGGGGGCCGCCTGGCTGCTCAAGCGGACGGAGCGGCGGCGGTGGAACTGGTCGCAGGACCGGGCCCTCGCCGTGGAGCTGTGTGGCGAGGTGAAGGCCTCGGGCGCGCTCGAGCGGCTGCACACCATCATCACGAATCCGAAGGACGACTGCCGGGGCGCGGCGGCTCGGGGACTGGGCCGCCTGGCGGACCCGAAGGCCCTGCCGTGGCTGCTCGCGTTGATTGACGAGCCCGGGGTTCCCGAGGACTACCGGCTCGATGCCGCCGAGGGCCTGTGGCTGCTCGGCGTTCCCGAGGGCAGGGAGCGCGTCCGGGCGGTGCTGCCCTCGTTGTCGCAGGAAGCCCGTGCCGAGCTCTCCGAGCTCATCCAGGAGATGCCATGAGGCTCGTTGATTCCCACTGCCACTTCGATCGTGCCGATTCCGAGTACGTGAACGCCGCGCTGGAGCGCGCCCGTGCCGCCGGGCTGGTGCATGCCGTCATCGTCGGCCAGTTCCAGGGCCCGGGTGACTGGGGCATCGCGCTGGAGGTCGCCGCGGCGCATCCGGAGTTCCTCACGGCCACGCTCGGCATCCATCCGCACGAAGCGGCCCGGGCCACCGAGGCGGACTTCGAGCACCTGGAGCGCACCTGTGCCCGGCCGGAGATCCACGCGGTGGGCGAGGCGGGGCTGGATTACTACTACGAGCACTCCGCGCGGGACGTGCAGCGGGAGGTGTTCCGCAGGCAGTGCGCGCTGGCGAAGCGCTTGGGCAAGCCGCTCGTGGTGCACGTGCGCGAGTCGACGAAGGGCGGGGACGCGCATCCCGAGTGCGAGGCCATCCTGAAGGAGGAGGGCATCAGCCGGGGCGTCATCCACTGCTTCACGGGAGACACCGAGGCGGCCCGGCGCTACCTGGACCTGGGCTTCCTGCTGTCGCTGTCGGGAGTGGTCACCTACAAGAAGACCGAGGCGTTGCAGGACGCGGTGCGCTTCGCGCCGTTGGAGCGGCTGATGGTGGAGACAGACAGCCCGTACCTGGCGCCCATCCCGTATCGCGGCAAGAAGAACGAGCCCTCGTACGTCGTCGAGACGGCGAAGAAAGTCGCCGAGCTGAAGGGCGTGACGGTCGAGCGGGTGGCCGAGGTGACCACGGCCAACGCGGCGGCGCTGTTCGGCTTCACGGTGTGACCGCGGGCCGGGTTCATTGCTTCCTGGCTTTGTTCGGCCGGGGTTCGGGCCCGCCGTAGAAGGTGTCCCGTTTGGCGTTCGCGCGGACGACGAGACGCGCGTCTTCCTTGCCCACGCGGACGATGTAGATGTCACCCACGTCCGCGCGGTCGGCCGGCTTCCGATCGACGAAGGCGACCCATGGACCGGGAACGCCATAGGAGATGGTGCCCACTCGCTTGAAGGCCTTGAGCCACCGCTTCGCGGGGGACTCTCCGGGCGTGACCAGGGTCAGCACGACCGGGTCGTGGGGATCCTCGGTCGCCCGGGCCATGACGAAACCGTCAATGGATGGCAGGTAGCCCTGGACGAAGTCGATGGGTGGGGACTCCTCCGCATCCTCGGGGATTGCTGGCGCGGGCCGGAGTGGCTGATACGAACCATCCATCGTCATGTTTCCCGGTCTCTGGCCGTACGCATCCGCTTTGCCCGAGACCAGCAATCCGCGCTGTTCGCTCCAGCCGAGCAGCTCCGCCACGTCCGGCGCGGGCCGTGAAGTCACCACCCCCGCTGCCGGATTGAGCTTCACGAGGAGGGGGGCTGTCTTCGAGCTCTCCTGGACGCAGAGCACATGCAGCAGCTTGCCATCGGGCTGCCATTGCATGCTGGAGGGGAGACATCCGGAAGGCATGTCGGCCTGGTGGGATGTTCCGGCCGCACCATTTCCCGTACCCACGGGGAGGAACTCGACCTTGCTGGGGGCACGCCGGAGTGCCACCTGCTGGCCGTCCGGACGGAGCTCGTAGTCGGGCCGTAGTCGGGGCATGGCGAGGCCCTCGGCCAGCTTGACGCTGCCCTGCTCCCCCAGGGTGTGCCTCATGAGGGTGTCGGCTTGCCGGTACAAGAGGAAGGTGCCATCGGGAGACCAGGAGAGGTGCGCGACGGCGGCGTCCTGTCTCCAGTCTCCCGTCCACTGCACCCGCCGGGTGGAGACCTGGATGACGACGGGCCGTGCGCCCCGCGGCCCATATTCGATGGCCGCTACCTGCGCGGGCGCCTCGGAGGTCGTGGGCGCGGATCCTCCCGCCTGTACAGGGGCGGCGAGGAGCAGGGAACACAGGAGTGCTGCCTGGGCGAGTCGGAGCCGGTTCACCACAGTGGGGGATCTCCAAGGGTCGAGCGGTAGGTGACCGCATCGAGATTGGGCTGTCTGTTCAGCAAGGACTCGACGATTCCAGCCACGATCTGTTCGGCCATCTCATTGACGCGCTCCTCCTCTATCAGTTCGCCGTAGCGGTATTGCCCCTGCCCGCCACTGGAGTGCGCTGCATCCATGAACTCGAGCTCGAAATAGGTATACTTTTCGCGCCGCTGATTCTGGGCACTGAGCATCGCGGCGGGATTGTTGGGTTCCTCCGCGGCAACGCCGCCCTGCCGGAGTCCGAGCCCGCAGGGATCCACGTATTTGACGAACACCTTGGCGAGGCGGATCTGATCGTTTGGCGGATCGGTCCTGGACACCAGCAGCACCTGTCCCTTCGCGGCCGCGCCGCCCGCGTTGAGATGGATCGAAAGGTAGAGATCGCACTCGGGGTCGATGCCGTTGATGTACGCGAGGCGAGGTGTAGGGCCCCAGGCCTTGGTCCCATGATTGAAGTAGGCCTGGGGGGAGCCTTGTTGCAGGTAGCGCAGGACCTTCGTACGCGCGTAATCCACGAACCCTCTCGTCCGCATGGCTGTCCGCGCCGAGGTCTGGAAGTTCCCATCTCCGCCAATCTCGCAGGCGAGAGACCAGCGCGCGGAACGATCGGCCAGGACCTCCAGCATGGCATCATCCACCTCGAACCAGTCCTGCGTGGTGATGGGAAAGGCCTGGACCTGAGGGGGAGGTGTATTCCCTCCCGGCGGTGTCTGGGTGGACTCTCTCGTGTAGACGTAGTTGTTGGTCGTGACGTCCCATCGCACGGAGCCGGGCTGTACACGCCTGTGGCTGCTCTGCAGTTGTTGGTTGATACGTGCGACGATGGTGTTGATCGTGGCCGTGTTGATCTGGAGCAGGCGGGCTCGATCATCGGCTCCCACGGGCAGCACGGCGTTGGTGTCTCCCGAATGCCGGGTGAGAAGCAGCGCCGAGAGCGCGAGAAGCGTCGGGTTGCCGTTGCGGATTCGGATACGCCGCTGGGAGAGGTTGAACTCGTAGCGCTGTGCACCCGTCTCCGGGGCTGCTGCCGCGTTGACGGAACCCGGCTCGATGAGGCCAAACCCCGCGGTCCGGGTCCAGAAGATGTTCTCTTGCGGCACTCCGTGCCGGGTTTGCAGGAGATGGGCGATACGGTCCGCGACGAGGTGGGCGCCAAACCATTCCTGGGAGCGGCGGGCCGCGGCGAGCCCATAGACCACGCCATGCCCCGGATCGAGCAGGAAGCGGCGATTGGCCAGTTGCGTGGTGGTGATCCGCTGCAGTTGCATGTTGTCAGGACGAAGAGGGGCGTCCTGGGTATTGCCTTTGAGGTGGTCCTTGGTGAAACGCAACATGTGCGCCCTGGGTAGATAACCCATTGCCGCGGAATGGGAGGGCACGGTGGCGCGGAAGAGGATCGGCCAGTCGATGGGAAGCGCGAGGGTTGTTCTGCTTTCACAGGAGACGTAGCCCTCCTTGTTCGTCTCCAGCGCGACCTGTCGATTGATGTTGGTGAAGCCGTTGTTGAAATTGTCTCGCAGGACCTCGGCTTTCACGTTGGCGCTCGCGACGGCCTTGGTGGTGTTGGCATCCACCGCGCGCAGTTTGATCCAGCAATACCTCTGGGGCGGTACGTGATGGACCACGTAGAAGACGAACAGATCGTCACAGCGTTGGCGCGGACCGATCCGCAGTGCTACGTCCAGCACGCAATGTGCGGTCTGCCCCGAGGCCTTCACATAAGAGGCTTTCAGCCGGAGTGTGCCCTCGAACTGGTTGTGCTTGGGCACGCCTTCATCGGGTGTCGCCACGGCGAAGCAGATGTGGATGCGGCGGCTGGACGCATCGTCCCAGTGCAGCGGCATGCTGGTGACAGTCGTGCCCTCCTGGGTCGTCCTGCCCATCAGCGGTGGGTTGGGGGCCGCCTCGGTCTTCGTGACGATGTTGTCCTGTGACATCTGGATGACGATGTCGAACACACTGACGGAAGCGACGGGGTCCGCTGTCAATGGCGGACGCAACGTGGTGGCCGCCTCCACACTCGTCCCAGGGGCGAGAGGCCAGAACGGGACAGCGGTGTTGGTGGTGGAGAGGACCGAATAACTGCCAGCGTGGATGGGCATCGCGCTCCTCGCGGTTCCATGACTCCGGGAGCAGCAGACGGCACCGAGACTTCTTCCCCCCCCGGACTGAACGACACCCTCTACTTTTGGGCAAATCCTCCCCCCGAGCAAGCAGGGGGGCGTCACCATGGCCTCCAGGCCGGGCCCTCCTTCGGCGGAAGGGCCTCGCGGAGGGAGCTTTACACCGTAGGCATGGACATGGTCGGTCTGCGCATCGCCACCTGCTGGGCGAGCGTTTCCAGATCCTTGTCCATCTGCGGCGTGTCCAGCAGCAGCGAGTCCGGGTCGTAGCGGAAGTCCGCCTGCTGGAAGCCCAGCAGCGTCTGCATGGCCTGCTCGCCGTTCTGGGTCGCCACCGTCGCGTAGACGAGCTTTCCCTGCTCCATGTGCAGGTAACCTTCGTGGGCGTTCTGCTTCAGGTACAGCCGCCCCGACTTCTTGCCCGTTCCCAGCAGCTTGAGCAGCTGTGCCGCCGGCAGCTCGTCCAGGCTGCCTCGCACCATCCGGGCCGGGCCGTTGTGCTGGATGCGATCATCGTACAGGGCGCGGATCGTCTTCGCCGCCTCGTCCGGTTGCGTGGGCGGCAGTACCGCCGAGGCTCCACCCATCATCAGCCGCTCGCGCGTGCCCGCGTCCGGGTCTCCGAGCACCACCACCGGCAGGCCCGCGTGCTCCGGCGAGGAGCGGGTCGCCTGCAGCAGCCCCAGCACCTCGTCCAGCCCGAACTTCAGCCCTACCACCAGCACGTCGCAGTCCTGGTAGCCCAGCGCGTCGTACGCCCCGTCCAGCGAGGACAGGGCGTGCACCACCAGCCCCTGCTTCTGGCCGGACTCCAGCAGGTCCGTCCGCGTGCCCTCCTCGGGCTCCACGATGAGGATCTGCCGCCCGTCGTTGATGATGCGCTGGCGCAGCAGCTCGCCCGTCTGCACCTGCATGACGATGTCCGCCACCAGTGGGTCGTACAGCTTGCCCGAGTTCTCCCGCAGGTGCTCCAGCGCCTGCTCCTTCGTCAGCAGCTTCCCGTAGGCGTTGGCCGGGTTCTTCGTCAGCTCCAGGTAGCTGTCCACCGCCCCCAGGATTCGCGCGCCCAGGGTGATGTCATCCCCCTTGGCTCCCTGCGGCGTCCCCGAGCCGTCATAGGACTCGTAGAGCTGCGCGAGCATGGTGTTCACCTGCACCGGCAGGTTCACCGACTCGAAGAGCTTCGTCGGCACCCGGCAGTAGCGCTTGGCCTCGGCCATCCACTCCGGATTCACCGCGTTGCTCGCCAGGCAGAAGTGGCGCTCGGCCGGCTTGCCCAGGTCGTGCAGGTAGCCCGCGATGGCCACCGCCGCCACGTCCCGGGGCGGCATTCCCAGGCGCCGCGCCACCACCGTGGCCTGCCGCGACAGCTGCGCCGAGTGTCCCCGGTGGTGCTTGCGGTCCCGCTCCTGCATCGTCACCAGGATGCTCAGCGTCTCGATGTAGTCCTTGTCGCTCACCGTCCCGCGCGAGCCCGGGAAGGTGTCGCCGCTGGACGTCTTGTTCCGCCCCTGCGTGCCCGGGCGCGGCCGCAGCCGGGTCTCCGACTCGAGCCGCAGCTGGATGCTGGGCCTGGGCGCCATCCCCGCGGTGCTCTCGTAGGCGCTGGCCATGGTGGACACGTCCGCCCGCGTCTGCGCCGTCACCACCTCCAGCGAGGCGAAGGCCGTCGTGTCCCCGTAGTAGTGCTTGCGGATGGCGGCGGCGATGGTGCTGCGCAGGCCCACGTACGCGTAGACCTCGGTCATCCCCGTCACCAGGGCGATCTCGTCCAGCAGCTTCTTGTTCTGCGGCTCGGCCGCCACCACCGAGAGCAGCTGGCGCTCCGGGTCGATCGCCAGCGGAAGCACGTTCTGCGCCTCCGCCAGCCGCACCGGCACCTTGTCCAGCACGTCCGTGGGAATGCGGGCCTTGGCCAGCTTCTCCGCGGAGACGAAGCGCGTCTGGAACTCGGCCGCCAGGAAGCGCAGCAGTGCCGCCTCCTGGAGCAGGCCGATCTCCACCAGGCAGTCCCCCAGCCGGTGGCCGGTGATCTTCTGGTGCTCCAGCGCCTTCTGGATGGAATCCGAGGTGACCAGTCCCGCCTCGACGAGGCGCTCGCCCAGTTTCTTCGCCATCTCTCAACCTTCCGTGTCCGAGCCCTCCCCGCCGGACTTGTCGGCGGGCTCCGTCTTCGGCGCCGTCAGCACGCTGAACGGCTTGAACGTCAGCTCCTTGGGAACGTCCACCCGCTCTCGCGGCGGCTTGGACTCCCGCGGCTCGCGGGCCTCCCGAGGCTCCCGCTGCTCACGCGGCTCCCGCTGCTCACGCGGCGGCCGGGGCTCGCGCTGCTTCTCCTGCCGCTCGGGCCTCTCGGGACGCTCCTGCCGCTCGGGCCGCTCGGTCCTCTCCTGCCGCTCGGTCCTCTCGGGACGCTCGGCGCGCGGAGCCTGCTGGCCCTCGCCCGCGGCCCTCTCCGGCCGATCCTTGGGCTTCTTGCCCTCCTTGCCCTTCCGGCGGCCCCCCTCGACGGGTGCGCGGCCCCGGACCGTGGGCACGGGTCCCTTCCAGAGCTGGCGGTCGTAGAGCTTGAGGTTCTCCGTCCACTTGTCGTTGGGATCGCGCTGCATGGCCTCCACCCACGAGGCGATGCGCGAGTCCAGCGAGTCGAGCGCGTGGACGATGTGCGCCTCGATGGTCATCGGCAGCTTGGGCGAGCCGTACTCCAGCCGCCCATGGTGCGAGAGGACGAGGTGGGTGAGGTGCTGCTCCAGCAGCGGCGGGAAGTTGGGAATCGCGAGCGTCTTCTCGCGGATCTTCTGCGCCGTCATGACGAGGTGGCCCACCAGCTTGCCCTCGTCGGTGTACTCGAAGCCCTTGTCCGGGGAGATCTCCGCCACCTTCATCACGTCGTGGAGGAAGGCGCCGGCGAGCAGCAGATCCCTGTCCGCCATGGGGTAGTGGTCCGCCACCCGGAGGGTGAGCCGCATCACCGACAGCAGGTGGTCGGCGAGTCCGCCGCGGTAGGCGTGGTGGATGCCCTTGGCGGCCGGCGCGTGCGGCAGGCCCGCGGCGATCTGCGCGTCATCCAGGAAGGCCAGCAGCAGCGCCTTCACGTTCGGGTCGTTCACGCGCTCGGTGATGAGCTCGCGGATCTGTCCCACGGCGCGGGGGCCGCTGTGGCCGTCACCGCCCGCCTTGGGCGTGGCCTGCTCCTCGCGGGCCTTGGGGGCGGGCTGCTCCTCGCGGGCGGGGGCGGCGGCCTTGGGGGCGGGCTGCTCCTCGCGGGCCGGCGGCTCGAACTCCTTGGGATCGAGCGGCTCGGGGTCCAGCTTCTCGAGGGCCTCGATGACCACCTGGGACTTGCCGTGGAAGCCGATGACGTTGCCGCGCACGAGCACGTAGTCACCGGGGGAGAAGGTGGGCTCGAGGGCCTCGACCTTGTCGAAGACGCGGGCGTCGATCTCTCCGCTCTTGTCCACGAGCACCACGGAGAGGAACACCTTGCCGCTGCGCGCGGTGACGCGCTCCTTCTTGGTGACGCGGAAGACGGTGTTGACGGAGTCCTTCTCGCGCAGGTCCTTCGCATACACCTTGCGCACCTGCTCCACGGAGGCGTCGGTGGGAGCGGAAGTCGGGGAATTGTCGGACGGGTTATCGGTCGTCATACGCGGGCGGCGACACTACCACCACCCAGGCGGTTAGGATGGATTCATGTCCCTACTTCCCACTCTCTCCCTTCTCGTGCTGTTGACTGGCGCGGCTGAACCGTCCTGGCAGCAGGTGGCCCGTGACGACGGCATCTCCGTGCTGGCCCGGACTCCCGAGGGGGGGTCCGTCTCCGAGGTGAAGGCCACCACCCTCGTGGATGCCCCTGCCCACGACGTCTGGCGGGTCATCCGTGACTACGACAACTACACCAAGACCATGCCCTACACCGAGGAGAGCAAGGTGCTGTCCTCGGAGCAGGACGGGAAGATCACCGTCTTCTATTGCCTGGTGAACGCCCCGCTGGTGGACAAGCGGGACTTCATCATCCGCATCCGGGACGAGTCGGACTGGAAGGACGGAAAGGGCTTCCTGAAGACGGCCTGGACGGCGGCCACCGAGGGGGTGCCTCCCGAGAAGAAGGGCGTGGTGCGGGTGAAGCTCAACACGGGCTACTGGCTGATGGAGCCGCGCGAGGAGGGGAAGAAGACGTTCGTCACCTATTACCTCTACACGGACCCGGGAGGCTCGCTGCCCAAGTGGATCGCCGACAAGGCGAACAAGACGTCGGTGCCGGACGTGCTCCGGGCGGTGCGCAAGCACGCCACCGCCGCGAAGAAGTAGGCGCCGGAGGGCGTCTCAGCTGGCCTGGATGACGATCCCCGACAGGTAGTCGGTGCCGGGGAAGCCCACGAGGGTGGGGTGGTCCGGCGGCAGGCCGAGCCGGGCGAAGCGGAAGCCCATGCGCCCCTCCTGCTCGCAGGCCTCGGCGATCAGGTCGTCGAAGCCGCCGTTGGGCAGGGGCGGGTGGTAGCCGACGACGAGCAGGGTGCCGCCGTGGCGGGTGGCATGCAGGCCCAGGCGTACCTGCTCGATGAAGCTCTGCGGCGAGGTGGCCTCCGGGGTGTCCAGGAGCACCAGGTCGAAGGTGTCCTGGATGCCGTGCAGCACGTCGAGGGCGTCCCCGCGTTCCACCCGGAGGCGCCCCAGCATTCCGTTGGCCTCGCCGTTCTCGCGGGCGAGGTCCGCGGTGTCCGCGTCGCTGTCGAAGGCGAGGACGGAGCGGGCGCCGTGGCGTCCGGCGTGGACGAAGAGGCCGCCCACATGGCAGCTCGGGTCGAGCACCCGCGCGCCCTGGGAGAGGCGGGCGAGGAAGCGGCGCAGCTCGCGCTGGTCGTAGGGGTAGCCCACGCCCGGGCCGTAGGTGAGGTCCACGGTGAAGCGGGCGCCGAGCTCCAGCACGCGGCTCCAGCGGGGCGGGTTGCCGTAGAGGGCGTGGGGCCGTTGCACGGGCAGGCCGAGCTGGCGGCGCCGGGCGGTGTCATTGCGCAGCAGCACGGACTCGGCGCCGGAGACCTCCACGAGGGCGCGGGTGATTTCCTGTATCCGGGCATCCATGGCGCGCGTGAGCGTCTGCACGACGAGGTGCGTGTCGTAGCGGTCCACGATGAGGCCGGGGAGGGCGTCGCCGTCGTCGTTGATGGAGCGGCAGAAGCGCGGGTCATCCACCATGCGGGCGCGGCGCTCGAAGGCATGGCGCACGTGGCGGGGGATGATGCCCTCGGCGGACTCGTCCGGGAGCCCCAATCGGCGCACGGCATAGGAGGACTCGAGGTCCACGTCCGCGAGCCCGAGCACATGCCCGTCCTCGTCCCGGAGCTGCACGGCCTCGCCGGCGGAGGGGGTGCCCTCCATGGAGACGATGTCCTCGCGGCGCACCCAGGGGGCGCCGTGCTTCAGCCTGCGTGCCGCCTCGCGGGACAGATAGGTGTTGAACAAGGCCGTCCTCCCCTCTGCGCGGACGCCGAGCCGGCCGCGCGCCATGTGCCCTCAATGGGGGGAAACATGCGGCGGGTGGGGACCCGGTGCGGGGAGGGCGGGAGTGCCCGCTCGTGGAGCAGGGGAGCGGGGGAGCGCTCCATCTCCAACCCGTAAATATCCCCTCGCCCTCCGGGAGAGGGACGGGGTGAGGGTGCCCGCCCCCGTTCTCTTGACCCGTGCATCAGCACGGAGTCCTCGAGTGGAGCACGGTGCGAGGGGCAACCTGGTTACACCCGATACCCTCACCCCGTCCCTCTCCCGAGGGGAGAGGGGAGGTAGGGCAAGGGAAGGAGGCGCTCAGTCCCTCGGAGGCGCTCAGTCCCTCGGCGGCGCGGGCCGCTTGTGGGCCTTGGCCGACAGCCGGGTGAGCAGCACGCTCATGGCCAGTGCCAGGACGATGCCCAATCCCCTCCGCGGCCACGAGTCGCTCATGATGAGGGCCAGTGCTCCGGCCCCCAGGGCCACCGCGGCGAGGACGCTCAATATCTGGGTCCGCCCCGCGAGCCCCTTCGACTCGGGACGGGCCCGGGCCAACGCGGGGATGCTCGAAGCCTTGCGCCAGGTGGAGTGTCCCTCCTCGAGCACTTCGTCGTTGGGCTCCACCAGCCCCTGGATGTACGCCACCTCCACGTCTCTCAACGTGGGGTAGGCCAGCTCTCCCTCCGGTGTGCGTACGCGGTAGCCCATGGCTCCCTCCCGTGGCTCAGGCGAGCTCGCTCGCAATCTGCTCAGCCACGCGCAGTCCATCAATGGCCGAGGAGACGATGCCGCCAGCGTAACCACAGCCCTCGCCCGCGGGGTAGAGCCCGCGCATCGACACGGACTGCATGTCCTCGCCGCGGGTAATCCGCACCGGCGAGCTGGTCCGGCTCTCGATGCCGATGAGCTTGCCGTCGTCGCTGATGAAGCCGCGCATCTTCCGGTCGAACGCCTTGAGCGCCTGCTTCAGCGACTGCGTGAGGCGCTCGGGGAAGAGCTTGTTGAGGTCCGTATGCGCCAGCCCCGGCCGGTAGCTGGTGCCGCCCGGATCCTTCTTCACGCGCCCGGCGAGGTAGTCGGGGATGGTCTGCGCGGGGGCGAAGAACTTCCCCCCGCCCAGCTCGTACGCCTTGGACTCCCAGTGGCGCTGGAACTCCAGGCCGGCGAGCGGGCCGCTGAAGCCCTCGCGCTCGAAGTCCTGCACGGACACGGTGACGACGATGCCCGCGTTGGCGTACTTCGCGTTGCGGCGCGAGTTGCTCATGCCGTTGGTGCACTGCAGCCCGTCCTGGGTGGGCGTGGGCACCACGATGCCGCCGGGGCACATGCAGAACGAGTAGATGCCACGCACCTCGCCATCCACCTCGAGGTTCTCCGCCAGCTTGTAGTCGGCGGGGGGCAGCCGCGGATTCTTCGCCGCGCTCCCGTACTGGATGGAGTTGATGAGCCCCTGCGGGTGCTCGGCCCGGAAGCCGAGCGCGAAGGGCTTGGGCTCGATGACCACGCGCCCGTCCGCGGCGAAGCGCTCATACAGCTCGCGCGCCGAGTTGCCCGGGGCGAGCACCACCCGGTCGCTCTCCAGCGTGCGCCCGTCCGCCAGCCTCACGCCCGACACCCGGCCGTCGCGGTAGAGCACTTCCTCCACCTTGTGCTCGAAGAGCACCTGGCAGCCTCCGGCGATCAGCTCGTCGCGCAGCTTCGCCACCGCGCCCGGCAGCAGGTCCGAGCCGATGTGCGGCTTGCCCTCGATGAGGATGTGATCCGGCGCGCCGCAGCGGGCGAACGTTTCGATCACCTTGCGCACCATGGGGTGGTTGATGCGCGTGGACAGCTTGCCGTCGGTATAAGCGCCAGCCCCACCCTCCCCGAAGTTCATGTTGCTCTCGGGGTCCAGCGAGCCATCCCGCATCAGCTTCGCCACATCTTTCCGCCGGGCCACGACTTCGCGGCCGCGCTCGATGAGGATGGTGCGAACGCCGCGTTCCAGTAGTCCCAGCGCGGCGAAGAGACCCGCGGGTCCGGTGCCGATGATGAGCGGCATGCGCTCCGGCTCCTTCACTCGCTGCGGAGGCTCGGGCGGAGGCGCCGACTCACTGACGTCCGGCGGCAGCCGCTGGGGCGCACGGCCCGGGGCCAGTTCCACCTCCAGCGTATAGATGTAGCGGGGGCTGCCCTTCTTGCGAGCATCCAGCACCGCGCGCACGACGCGCACGGACGCCAGGTCCGAGCGAGTCACTCCGAGCTTCTCGGCTGCTCGCTGGCCGAGCAGCTCTTCCGGCTCGTCCAACCACAGCCCGATGTTGTTCACCCGATACGCCATGCGCTGCTCTTCTCCTGAAGCCGGGGACAGAGGGCGCGTATCTGCGTCACCCGGGCCCCCGAATGCAAGCTGTTGAACACCTTTGAAGCGAGCGGGTGCGAACTTGACGATGCACCCCTCGCATGCACTTCCCCTGGACGGCGGGCGGGGTGCGAACGCCCCTTCGCATCTGCGGACAACCCGGCCAGCCCCCGGTTTCTCTCAACCACCTGAAGTGCATGGAGAATTCGTCAGGAAGGTGACTGCTGGCACGCGGGTTGAAGATGGAACCGCCAGTGATTACGCGGTCCAACCGCTTCTCGGAGGACACGTCCTTGAGTACTGACAAGCAGGGCACCCGGATTCTCGCCCGTACCTTCTTCAACCAGCTGCGCGCGAGCGGCTATACCCCCATGCAGATCATCGGCATCGCCACGGAGCTGCTGGACCTGGTGACGGAGGACATCAAGGGAGAGAACGTTGCCCAGGCGACGGTCGAGCCCCGGCCGGAGTTCCGCAAGGAAGCCTGAGCAGATAGACTGGCTCTGTCCCTGGCGGGTAGCCGGGCTCCGGGCAGGCCCCGGGGCTCGAGCATCCCTCCAGGTGGCGAAGAAGAAACCGGCCTGGTGCCGGTTTTTTTGTGTCCGCGTTCCGCCCTCTAGGGGTTGCGGCGTGCGCGCTCGAGACGGCGCTGGCGGGCCGCGGCCCCGGCGACGACGAGCAACCCGGCGTTCATGGCGGTGAAGACGGAGCTGGCGGTGCCGGGAGCGAGCGCGGCGAGCAGCAGGGCGCCCCCCACGAAGGCCAGCCGGTCCACCCAGACGGAGCGGGGTTGAGGGAGCACCAGCACGAGCGCGCACAGGGCCAGGGGCAGGCCGAGCGCCACCTGCCGGGCGATTCGAGGCCCGCTGTTGAGCACCGTCTGCCAGTTGTGCACGAGGATGGCGGCGAAGATGACGACGGTGCCGGTGGCGAGCACCAGCACGCCGGCGGCGGCGGCGTCCTTGGTGAGGCGGGCCTTCTCGTCGAAGTGGCGGGTGGCGAGGTCCACCAGGTGCTCGAGCGCGCTGTTGAGGATCTCCGCGAAGAAGATGAGGAGGACGCAGAAGATGAGCGTCACCTTCTCCGCGAGCCCCAGCTCGATGCCGCTGCCCACCAGGCCCACGAGGAGCGCGGAGACGAGGTGGACGCGCATGTTGCGCTGGTGGACGACGGTGTGGATGAGCCCGTTCCAGGCATGGACGAAGGAAGCCAGCATGCCGGAGCCGCCCCGGGGAGGATGCGGCGGGGGCTGCTTCTCGGGAGAGGGTGGAAGCGGGGGTGATAGGGCGGGAGAGCTCATCTCGGAAACAGGTTAGCGGGAGAGCAGGCAGGCACTCACGGTTTGATTGGCATGCCCTCGCGCCGGGGCCTAACGTCCGCCCCCTCATGGCCCTTCCTGCTCACGTACGTACCACCGCCTGGATGCTGTTCTCGCTGCTCTGCCTGCCGGGCATGAGCCTGGCCCAGGACGATGGCGCCTTCGCCCAAGACTGCGGCCTGGAGCCGCCGGGTGCCATCTATGTGCCACTTCCGGGCCCGAGGCCCCACGAGACACGCTGGTTGCCTTCCGAGCCGCCCCTGGTGCGCCGCGAGGACCCCCGGGGCTCCGTGTCGGCGCTCGCGGGCGTGCCCCAGACGCGCATCCGCACCGGGGCCCTGTCGGGGAAGACGATCTACCTGAGCCCGGGGCATGGCTTCTTTCGCAGCTCTCCTCTGGGCCGGTGGGCCACCCAGCGGGGCAACACGAATGACGTCGTCGAGGACCTGGTCTCCATCGAGACGCTCAACCAGTACCTGCTGCCGATGCTGATGGGGGCGGGCGCCACGGTGATTCCCGTGCGCGAGTCGGACCTCAACCCGCGCATGGTCATCGTCGACAACGGAGCCGCGGGCTACACGGAGACCGGGGCCACGGAGCTCTTCACCTCCGCCACGCCCGGCTGGGGTCCTCCGCCGGTGCCGATGGGCAACGCGGTGCAGCCCTTCCAGCTCGGGGACCACCGGCTGATGACGGCCGCGCCCACGGCCACCGCGCAGGCCACCTGGGCGCCCTCGATTCCAGCCGATGGCGCCTACCACGTGTACGTCTCGTATGGGGCGGACCCGGGCCGCGTCTCGGATGCGCACTACGTGGTGCGGCACGCGGGCGGCGAGAGCCACTTCCGGGTGAACCAGCGCCGCCATGGAGGCACGTGGGTGCTGCTGGGCCGCTTCTACTTCCGGGCGGGCCAGAATCCCGAGGCGGCCTCGGTGGCGGCGCTCAACGACTCGGCGGAATCGGGCACCCTGTCGCTGGACGCGGTACGCATTGGCGGTGGCACGGGCGTCATCGGTGACGGGGCGCTCGCGCCCCTGCCGCGTCCCCGCTTCGAGGAGTGCGCGCGTTACCACACCCAGTTCAGCGGGGCGCCGCCCACGGTGTTCGCGCCCTCGGGCATCAATGCGCTTTCCAACGAGCGCAACGACGACGTCACCTCGCGCGCGCGCTTCGCCGCCTGGCTCCACGAGGAGGGGGAGGACGCCGTCTACGTCGCCTGGCACACCAACGCCTCCGGGCTCTCGACGCCCGACGACCGGTTCCGTGGCACCGAGGTGTACGTCTATGGACCCAATCCGGTGGACGGCACGCTGAACTTCACGGGGGTGCCGGGCAGCGACGTGCTCGGCCGGGCGTTGCTGGACGAGCTGCGGCAGGACATCCGCAATGCGTTCGATCCGAACTGGCGGGTGCGCTCGTTGCGCTCGGCCAACCTGGGCGAGGTGAACCCGACCCACAACCCGGAGACGCCGGCGGTGCTCGTGGAGGTGGCGTACCACGACCATCCCGCGGATGCCGTGTACCTGAAGCAGCCGGAGTTCCGCCGGGTGGCCGCGCGCGCCCTGCTGCAGGGCCTCATCAAGTACTTCGCCACGCGAGACAGTCAGCCGGTGCGCCTGCCGCCCGAGCCACCCGCGGCCCTGGTGGCGCGCCATGCGGGCAGTGGCCGGGTGGAGGTGAAGTGGACCGAGCCGGCCGTGGATGCGCTGGACCTGGGCGGGCATGCGGCCACGGGCTACCGCGTCTACGAGAGCGCGGACGGCCTGGCCTGGGACGGGGGCTCCGAGGTGGCTACCACCTCCTTCTCCATCACCCTGCCGGCGGGCACGACACGCTACTTCCGCGTGGCCTCCCTCAACCCGGGTGGTGAGTCCTTCCCCTCGGACGTGGTGGGCGTGCGCGTCCCGGAGGCGGGCAAGGTTCCCGAGGTGCTGGTGGTCAACGCCTTCCGCCGCCTGGACGCGGAGCTGGCGCGCGCCGAGGACCTCTCGGCCTACGCACTGGGCACTCCGCTGCGCGAGCTCCTGGAGTCCATGAATGACGGCACGGCCCTGCGGCGGCATGGGGACGCGGTGGCGCAGCACGCGGTGGCCTTCGACGGAGCCACCAGCGAGGCGATCTCCGCGGGCCTGCTCACCCCCGTGGGCTACCGGGTGCTGGACTGGTTCATCGGCCGGGGCGGGGTAGGGGGGCAGGGTCCCACCGCCGCCGAGCAGGCGATGATGCGCACCTTCGTCACGGGGGGAGGGCACCTCCTGCTCTCGGGTAGCCATGTGGCCTCCTCGCTCGCGGCGGGGGGCGCGGAGGGGCAGGCCTTCCTGACGGACATCCTCCATGTCCTGCCGGGTTGCGGCTCGTCGGCGCTTCTGGTGAATGGGCTCTCGGAGGGCTGGCTCCCGGGCCTCTCCAACTCGCTGCTCGATGATGGGCTGCGGGGCTCCTACCCCGTGGGAATGACGGACGTGCTCCTCCCACTGGAGGGGGGCTCTCCCGTGCTGGGCTATGCCGGGACGGACTCGGCCGCGGCGGTGGCCTCGGCGCCGGGGGGACAGGTGCTCTTCTTGAGTGTTCCCTTCGAGGGCATCGTCACTCCCGAGCGCCGTGCGTGGCTCATGGGGTCCTTCCTGGCCCGGGCGGGAGTGCTGGCCTCCGCCCCCACGCCGCCCACCGGAGAGGAGGTCCTGCCTCCGGGTGCCGTCGTGAGGGCCTCTTCGAGCCCCGGTCCCTGCTTCGTGGAGCGCATTCCCGGGACCTACGAAAACGCCGAGACGGGCTGCGGCTGCCGAGCGGGCGGCGGCGCAGCGTCCGTTGCGTGGCTGTTGCTCCTCTCCACTGTTCAGCTATGGCGTACGCGTCGTCGTTCTCCCTTCACAGAGCGTTGACTCGCGTGCGTCACATGCCTACGGTCGGCCGCCCTTTCCCACGACGGGAGGGCGTACGGCCCGTCGTGTGCCTGTGAGCTTTCCAACTTCTCAAGGAGACTGAGACATGGCCACCAAGATTGCCATCAACGGGTTCGGTCGCATTGGCCGCTGCGTGCTTCGCGCCGCCCTGAGCCGCAAGGAGAACCTCGACTTCGTTGCCATCAACGACCTGGACGAGCCGGCCGCCCTGGCCCACCTCTTCAAGTACGACTCCGTGCACGGCACCTGGCAGGGCACCGTGAAGGCCACGGACAAGGCCATCATCATCGACGGCAAGGAGATCGCCGTCACCGCCCAGAAGGACCCCACCGCGCTGCCCTGGAAGTCCCTGGGCGCGGACATCGTCCTCGAGTGCACCGGCCGCTTCACCGAGCGCGATGGCGCCGAGAAGCACCTGGGCGCGGGCGCCAAGAAGGTCATCATCTCCGCCCCGGCCAAGGGCCCGGACCTGACGCTCGCCTACGGCATCAACCACGACCAGTACGATCCGAAGAAGCACCACATCCTCTCCAACGCCTCGTGCACCACCAACTGCCTGGCGCCGCTGGGCAAGGTGCTGCTGGAGAACTTCGGCATCGAGAAGGGCGTGATGACCACCATCCACAGCTACACCAACGACCAGCGCATCCTGGATCTCACGCACAAGGATCTGCGCCGCGCCCGCGCCGCCGCGCTGTCGATGATTCCCGCCTCCACCGGCGCCGCGAAGGCCATCGGTGAGGTGCTCCCGGCCCTCAAGGGCAAGATGAACGGCCAGGCGGTGCGCGTGCCCACCCCGAACGTGTCCCTGGTGGACCTGACCGTGGTGACCAGCAAGAGCGTCACCGTGGACGCCGTCAACGCCGCCTTCAAGGCCGCCGCCGAGGGTCCGCTCAAGGGCATCCTCCAGTACAGCGAAGAGCTGACCGTCTCCGTCGACTACAACGGCAACCCGCACTCCTCCATCTTCGACTCCACCAACACCATGGTCATGGGCGACAACCTGCTCAAGGTGATGGCCTGGTACGACAACGAGTGGGGCTTCTCCAACCGCATGGTGGACACGGCGAAGTTCCTCGCCACCAAGGGTCTGTAGTCAGCCTGTTCAACGGGCGTTCCGAGTGGAAGGACCGAGATGATCCGCTACATCGACGACATGCAGCTCACCGGTAAGCGCGTCTTCATCCGGGTGGACTTCAACGTTCCCCTGGAGGGCAAGCGCATCACCGACGACACCCGCATCCGCGAGGCGCTGCCGACCATCCGGCGCGCCCTGGAGATGGGCGGGAAGGTGATTCTGGCCTCCCACCTCGGGCGCCCCAAGGGTCCGGATCCGAAGCTCTCGCTGGAGCCGGTGGCCCACCGGCTCATCGAGCTGCTCGGGGCCAAGCACGAGGTCATCCTCGCCGACGACTGCGTGGGTGATGGCGTGCGCAAGCTGGTGAAGGACCTCAAGGACGGCCAGGTGCTCATGCTCGAGAACCTGCGCTTCCACAAGGAGGAGGAGGCCAACGACGACGCCTTCGCGCGTGAGCTCGCCTCCTTCGCCGACGTCTACATCAACGACGCCTTCGGCACCGCGCACCGCGCCCACGCCTCCACCGCGGGCATGGTGCCCCACGTGAAGGAGAAGGGCGCCGGCCTCCTGATGCGCAAGGAGCTGGAGTACCTCGGCGGGGTGATGAAGAACCCGGCCAAGCCCTTCGTGGCCATCCTGGGTGGCTCCAAGGTGAGCGACAAGATCAAGGTGATCGAGAGCCTGCTGCCCAAGGTGGACGCGCTGCTCATTGGCGGCGCCATGGCCTACACCTTCCTCAAGGCGCAGGGCATTGAAGTGGGCAAGAGCCGCGTGGAGGAGGACAAGCTGTCGCTGGCCACGCGCATGCTCGAGGCGGCGCAGCGGCTGAAGACGTCGCTGGTGCTGCCCGTGGACCACGTCTGCAGCACCGAGCCCACGGACAAGGGCCCCGTGCGGGAGATCACCGACCGCGCGATTCCCGCGGACCTGATGGGCCTGGACATCGGTCCCAAGACGCGGGCCATGTACTCCGAGCACATCAAGAGCGCGAAGACGGTGATCTGGAACGGCCCCATGGGCATGTTCGAGATCGAAAAGTACGCCGCGGGTACGCGCACGGTGGCCGAGTCCATGGCGCTCAACAAGGACGCC
Source organism: Archangium sp. Cb G35 (assembly GCF_001896145.1). NCBI lineage: Bacteria > Pseudomonadati > Myxococcota > Myxococcia > Myxococcales > Archangiaceae > Archangium > Archangium sp. Cb G35. The sequence goes on along the minus strand of NZ_MPOI01000011.1, from coordinate 133,353 downwards.
ATCACGGTGGTGGGCGGTGGAGACAGCGCCGCGGCCGTGACGCAGATGGGCATTGCTCCGAAGCTGAGCCACGTGTCCACCGGTGGCGGCGCCTCGCTGGAGTTCCTCGAGGGCCGCGAGCTGCCGGGCGTGAAGGCGCTGGAGACGAAGTAGTCGGCCGTACCCAACACCACGGAGGCAGACCTCATGGCGGCACAGGCGCGACGCAAGCTCATCGCCGGCAACTGGAAGATGAACAAGACCATCCCCGAGGGGCTCGCGCTGGTGCGGGAGCTGAAGGGGCTGGTGGCCTCGCTTCCGGGAGACCGGGTGGAGCTGGCCGTGGCGCCGCCGTTCGTGTCGCTGCAGGCCGTGGCGAAGGAGCTCGAGGGCTCCGCGGTGAAGCTGGCCGCCCAGAACTGCCACTGGGAGGCCAGCGGGGCGTACACCGGCGAGGTGTCCGCGGCGATGCTGAAGGACGTGGGGTGCGCCTACGTCATCGTGGGCCACTCCGAGCGCCGGCAGTACTTCGGCGAGACGGACGAGACGGTGAACAAGAGAACCCGGGCGGTGGTGGGGGCGGGGATGACGCCCATCATCTGCGTGGGCGAGACGCTGGCCGAGCGCGAGGGCAACCGCACCCTGGAGGTGGTGGAGCGGCAGGTGGCGGGGGCGCTGAAGGGCTTCCAGGCGGCCGAGGTGGCGGGCTTCGTCCTGGCCTACGAGCCGGTGTGGGCGATTGGGACGGGCCGGACGGCCACCAGCGCCCAGGCCCAGGAGGTACACCGCGCCATCCGCGAGCAGCTCGGGCGGCTGTACGACCGGGGGACGGCGGAGCGGGTGCTCATCCAGTACGGTGGGAGCGTGAAGCCGGACAACGCGGCGGAACTGCTGGGCCAGCCGGACGTGGACGGGGCACTGGTGGGTGGGGCGAGCCTCAAGGCGGGCGACTTCTCGGCGATCGCGAAGGGCGGGGTCTGATCGCAGGAAGATTGTCACCGCCCGGCCCGTTCGGTTAGGCTGCGCGGCCTTTCATCCAGGACCGGAAAGAAGAGCTTAAAGCATGTTGACCTTCGTGACGATCGTGCACGTCGTGCTGTGCGTGTTCATGATCTTCGTCATCCTGTTGCAGCCCGGGAAGGACGCCGGCATGGGTTCGGCCCTGGGTGGCGGTGCCGCGACGAGCGCCTTCGGTGGCCGCGGCGCGACGACCTTCCTGACCAAGATCACCGGCGTCTGCGCGGCGCTGTTCTTCCTGACGTCGCTGGGCCTGTCGTTCGTGGGCATGCGCACGTCGGTGGCGGGCTCGCTGGCGAACAAGCCGGCGGCGACGCAGCCGGCTCCGGCGCAGCAGCAGGGCACGGAGCAGCTGGGTGGCGGGGCTCCTCCGGCGGGCCAGATTCCTCCGGCCAATCCGCAGGAGGCGGCGCCTCCCTCGGGTTCGGCTCCGGCGGCTCCGGGCAGCGTGGAGCAGCCGCGTCCGGCCGAGACCCCGGCTCCCGCTCCGGCGCCCGGGCAGTAGGCGGGCGGCCATCCGCGGAAGAAAGCGGATGGAGAGGCGGTTGAAAATTCGTTGTTGCAGACAGCGCGGTTCGTGGTACTAGAGGCCGCGTTGTTTCCGGGGCGACCCACTCAGTCGGGACCGAGCCGGAAATGCCCAGGTGGTGGAACTGGTAGACACACCATCTTGAGGGGGTGGCGCCGAAAGGTGTGCGGGTTCGAATCCCGCCCTGGGCACTCCGAAATGAGCCTCCGAGTCCAAGTGACTCGGGGGCTTTTTTCGTTTCTGGGGCCCTATCCTGGCCTGTCCCTGACTGGAGCTGCGGCGTGTCCACGCGTCTCGTTGGTTCGCGCCCGTCGGGCACGCGGCCTCGCCCCTGGTTGGGCGCATGGGCCCTCATCGTCCTTGTCCTCCACGCTGCGTGTGTCTCGGGTCTTCCTCGGGCGACACACCGTTTCCCTGGGGACGCGCTGTCGCCCACGGCTGTCGCGAAGGCCGAGGAGCCGGAGGGCACGGTCGCGGACGAGTGGGTTCGCCTCTCCCTGCCCACCCGATTCGGAGCGGTACGGGTGAGCGACTCCGAGCTCGATGAGGCCATGGCCACCCTGGTGCTGAACGTGCCGTTGCGGCTGGCCGACTGCCCTGTCCCGCTCTACCTCCACCGGAAGCTGGCGCTGGCCTCCGTTCCGCTCACAGGCGAGGAGTGGCGCACGCCCCTGGCCCGGTCCTACGGGAGCTTCTGCGAGCGGCAAGGTACGCCGGGCGACTGCCTCGGGTTGTTCAAGGACGGGCCGGGCCTGGATGGCGAGGACAAGCGCGACCTCGCCCTGGCGCTCTCCGTGAATGCGGCGCTGGAGGCCCGAGATGCGGAGCTGCGTAGCATGTTCTCCACGACGCAGCTGTGGCGGACGCTGAGCCTCACCCTCATCGGATACCTCGCCTTGATCGCGGCACCCGAGCCCGTTTCTAAAGGTGTGGCCGCCGCACTGGCCCTGCTCATGTGGGGTTACCTGGGCTGGGAGTTCTTCGACCTGGTTCGGGCCTGGTTCCAGCTGTGGAAGGAAGCTGCGGAGGCCAGCACGTTCGCGGAGCTGCGTGAGGCGGGGGACCGCTTCGGCAAGGTCATCGGGCCCAACAGCGTGCGGATTCTCCTCCTGCTGGGCACGGCGGCGGTGGGTGAGACGGCGGCGCTCGTGTCCAAGGCCCCGATGCTGCCCGGCTTCGCGAAAGCCGCCGGTGCGCTCGAGTCACATGCCGGCATCCGAGACGTGCTCACGGCCGTACAGGACGCGGACAAGGTGAAGGTCGCCGTGGCCGAGGGCACCTTCAGTGTTGTCCTGCCCGCCAACGTCTTGAGCATGGCGGCGCCTCGGGGCGCTCCGGCACGTGCGGCTCCTCCGGACAGGAAGAAACCGGATGTGCACCACATCGCCACCATCGAGAACACGATTGCCACCGTCCGTGGCGGGCCTTGGACGGAGAAGCTCAAGCCATTCTTCGATAAGGCGGGCATGTCGATGAAGGATCCGGCGAATACGGTCCCACTGCTCGGGCACAAGGGGCCTCACCCCCAGGAGTACCATCAATTAGTCTTTGACCACTTGAAGAAGGCGACGGCAAGGTGCCCCAATCAGCAGGAGTGCGCCGTAGCATTGAGGCAAGCGCTCCGTGAGTTGGCTGAGGAAATCACCACGAAGGGCAGCAGGCTCAACAAGCTGCTGACGACCAAAAGGTCACCGCCCTAGGAGTTCTTCATGGCGAAACGGTATTTCAGACTGGTCGACGACGTCTACACCCCGGGCCGGTGGGAACTGGGAAATCCTCTGGATGAGCGGGAGCAGGAGATTCGTACCTGGCTGTTTGAGCGGGGCGAGCCCACTCACGTCGAGGGACGAATCCGCATTCCTATCTATGCCCCTGGCAAGGCGCTCGATTTCACCTTGATGGCGGGTTCGTCGATTCCCGTGGTCCATGACAGGGTGGCGGCCGTGTTCGCCGCGCTGGCGCCCGGTGATGTGCAGCTGATTCCGGTGGAGGTGGACGGACAGAGCGAACCGTACATCCTGCTCAACATCACACGTGTCGTGAAGTGCATCGACGACGAGGCTTCCGACGAGGTGCGCTATGTGACGCCAGCGCATGGATTGCCAGACCAGATCGGAGAGTACAGGTCCGTGATCGGCATGCGGATCGATCCCACGAAGGTGGGTGATGCCCAGGTATTCCGTACTTGGGGCTGGGTAGCCATCGTTGTCTCTGAGGTCGTCAAGGAAGCTCTTGAGGACCTGGGCGCGACGGGGCCGAAGTTCAAGGAGGTCACCGGCCCCAGCACCATCAGCGCGGAGGAGCGAGCACGGGACCGGAAGAGCCGTGAGCTGCTGGAGACGGCGGCCACCGCTCGTGAGACGGCTTGGCGCACCCTGGGCTCGTTGGACGAGGATGTCTTCATGCCCATCGCCATGAGCGGGGCGTGGCCGGGCCAGCGGCAGCTCTGGAGCGTCATCCGTCGCGAGGCGGGGCGCACCCTGCTCGTCACTCATGGGCTTTCGGATCCGTTCATCGAGCGGCTGGAGCCCTCCACGGGTTTTGGCCTGGAGCTTGCCCTGGAGGTGGACGCAGCCGTGAAGGACATCTCGAAGGGGTGGCCCTTGATGCTGCTGGACCGTGTGGCGGATGAAGTCGCCGAGCACGAGCACGTGCGCGAGAGCATGAAGGCGGGCCTCTTCTCCATGGAGGTGTCCGGAAAGGGCATGCCCAAGTCCCTCGTCACCGAGGAGGGCAGGGTGGCCGTGCTGCTGGGCGTGGAGTCACGCTCGCTGCTGGGTCACTTCTCCACACCGTATGGGGAGGTGAAGCTCGTCACCGTCAAGGCGTTGTTGCCCTCGGAGCTGGCGTACCTGCTGGAGCACGGCACGGAGGGCCTGGCCGAGCTGGCACGACGCTTCGCGGAGAGCGGCGAGGAGCACCTGTCGCGTCTCAGAAGGAAGCCCGTGGCGTAGCGCGGAGTGGCGGTAGCCCCGGGCTGGTAGCGCCCTCCTCGAAGTGAATCGTTTCCAACCGCGGTCGGCTATGGCGCGAGAAACGGCAGCAGCTCTCCGGTTTTCTGCCACATCGACGACGGATAGGCCTGTGCCGAGCTGAAGCCTTTGTTCGTGAAGAAGTACTCGTACGTGGATTGGTACGACGCCTTCCAGCCGTAACCGGAATGGTCGGACTCACTCCACTCCGCTTTCGGGATGCCCATCGCCTGGAGCGCGGTGCCGAGCCACTGGTTGTAGAGGAGGCCTGCCCACAGGTAATTGCCCTCGCTGCCCGTGCTGGAGTCTCCGCTCACCTTGCGCGTGGTGTTCCGGTAGTCGCAGTAGCTGCCGGTCTTGAGGGCGCCTCCCGCGCTCCCGGCCGTCACCACCGGGACGGAGAAGGAGAAGTGGGGGGTGTTGCCGTTCTCCTGGCCCCACGCGAGCAGCGAGTCATCCAGCAGCGTTCCACCCGCGCCGTTCGAGAACCGCTCGAAACGGGAGACGAGGTCGAGGAACACCTGCGAGAAGAAGACCTGGTTGAACTGGACCACCAGCTCCTGGTTCGGCCCGGCCACGGTCGACGGATGAACGACGTTGTTGTGCCAGTCTTCACCCTGCGGGGCGCGGGTGGTGAACGTCAGGTTCTGGTTGTTCTCATCGATGCTGATGGTGGCGATGCGGCAGACGCCACAGTTCATCGCCACGGCGAGCACCTCGTTGATGAGCCGGAAGTATTCGACGTTCTTCGCGGGGTCTCCCGCGAAGGAGCCCGAGCTCTTGAGCGACAGGTTGTCGGTGGTGGGCCGCTGCGGCTCCTGACAGCCGGCGCTGGTGGTCGTCTCCAGCCGGCGCTGCAGCTCGGCGACGGCGTCGATATGCTGATCCAGTCGCGTTCGGTCCTCGGCCGAGAGCCGGCTATTGCCGTTGCGGAGCCGCCGATAGCTGTCGAGAATCTTGTCCACCACCGGTGCTCGGGTGCCGCCGGAGCCGCTGGTGCCGGCCAGCAGGATGTCGAACAGGCCGAGCGAGCTCTCCATGGAGCTGATGGAGCTCGAGGCGACCCCGGAGGAGCGGACTCCGGGGGTGTTGTAGCCCCAGCTCCCGCTCGCGGTGCCCGAGGCGGCGATGGCGACGCTTCGCTTCCGGACGGAGGCGACGCTCGGGTAGAAGGCCGGAGAGTAGGCCATCACCTGGTCGATGGTCGCCCGAGGCGAGGCGGGCCTCTGCTTGTCGAAGTCGTAATAGCCCAGCGCGGCGCCGAAGTTGTGACCCATGTACAGGGGGAAGTCGAGGCCCCGCAGGATGTTCATCTTCGAGACGAGGGTGGGCGTGAGCATCGTCGAGCGCGCGGTCAGCACCCGGCTGATGACCGCATCACCGCTCGCGTTGACCGGCGCGGCCAGCGCCCCTCGCCGGACGTCGTGGGTCGCGTAGAACAGGCTCTGCGTCAGCGCCGGGTCCCCCGGCCACATGTTCGCGCCGAAGATGGCGCCATGGGGGGTACGGAAGTGCACGAAGCACTTCGGGCGCTGGGCCGTCTGGGCCTTCGCTTCCCTCGGGCTCAGCAGCGACGGGAGCAGCGGCAACGCCAGGACGGCTCCGCCCGCGCCGCGAAGGAACATGCGGCGATCCACTCGGAAGACAGGTGTGCTGCTCACTGGAGGCTCCTCTGCTTGAACGTGGGGTGGTTGGCGAGCGTCTTCAGCATGTCGGCCATCGGCGCTCCGCTGCGTGCGGCCTTCTCCATCTCCGAGAGCAGGCAGCCATCTCGCGAGGTGGACTCCACGCGAGCATGCGAGAAGCGGAAGTACTGGAGCGCGATGCAGGACTCGAAGAGCTGGCTGTCATCAATCATCTGCGTGAGTTCGGCGGCGTTGGAGACGGCCCGCCGCTCGGCGTCGTAGACCCGCACCTCCGCCAGGGTGTCCACCGGGGGGGTGTTCGTCACGTGGCCCCGCGGGTCATACAGCCGCTCCACGCTGCGTTCCCGTCCGAGTGCATCGAACCCTTCCAGCACGAAGCCCGGCGGGTTGATGATCTGGTTATGACAGCCTCCACAACTGCCTCCGGAGGTGAGCTGGGTCACCGCCTGTCGCGTCGTCATGTCCGCGGTCGGCGAGGGAGGCCTGTCGCTGGCGTTGGGCGGTGGGGCCCCGACCTGCTGGCAGAGCAGCGCGTTCCGCACCATGTATCCTTTGTGGATGGGACGCGTCGACGCGGTTCCCGTGGCCAGCAGGGCGGCGCGTGTCAGCAGCCCGCCGCGGTTCTGGGAAGGGATGACCGGTGCTGGACCGGAGCCGCTCCAGACGGGCACACCGTAGATGGAGGCCAGGTAGGGGTCCCCCGTGTAGGACCTCCGGTCGTGGAGGAAGTTGCTCACCGAGCCCCCCGACACGATGGTCTGCCAGGCGGAGAGCTGGACGTCCTCGAACATCGCGGTGCGAGCAGCGTCCGTGGGCATCTCCTCCCCGACGAAGGCCTGATAGACCGGGTCATTCTGGAGCGCGACCAGCGACGGCAGCTCCTCGAGCCGCAGCCACTCGCTGACGAACTCGTCCAGCGAGCTTCGCAGTTGGGGACCTTGGAGCATCCGATCGAGCTGCGCAGCGAAGCCGGCCTCGGTCAGGAGCGAGCCATTGACCGCCGCGGCCCAGAGCTCGTCGTCGGGAGGCGCTTGCCAGAATTGGTAGGACAGCCTCGAGGCCAGCTCGAACGCGGAGAGCGGGCTCACCGGCTGGCTGGCGCCGGTTCCATGCTCGACCCGGTAGAGGAACCAGGGCGAGTTCAGGAGCGCGGTGATGACGTCGGCCACCGCAGCCCTGTCCACCGGAGTACTCCCCGCGATGTCCGCGAAGGCGGTGACCTCCGCCGCCGGCAGTGGATGGCGCAGGACGCGGGAGCCCCAGCCGCGGATGAAGGTCTCCAGGCAGGCCCGGTCGTTGGCGGTCTGTCCATCGCTCGCGCAGCTCCCCAGGAGGGTATTGCGGCGCGCGTTGCTGCCGGTGAGCTCCTGGGCCACGGCTTGCCCCAGGTCATACATGGCGTCGATCTGGGCCTGCTGGATGGACTGGTCCAGCCGGCTGTAGCCGCCCTTCAGGTCACCGGGAGCGGGTGTGCGTTGGTCCGTGGGGTACCGGGCGAAGGTGGGCGCTACCTTCGCCCAGATGGCGTCCGCCTCGCTCGGCAAGGCACGGGCAACGGCGAAGCGAAGCGAGTTCCCCAGTTGGGTCCGGGACAGCCTGGGCAATGGCAGGCCGACGGGGACGGCGTTCGTATCGCAGGAGAACCGCTCCGGTGCGGGGGGAATGGGCACGGACGAAGCGGGCGGAGCGGGGTCGTCTTCGCCGCCGGAGTCGTTTCCTCCGGGGACGGGTTGCTCGATGCCGCCAGAGCAGGCGATCGCTCCCGCGCAGAGAAGCAGGAGGCTCACAAGGCGTGGAGAAGTCATGCCCCCACTACGCGCCAGGCCGAAAAAACTTTCCTCCCCGTGGGGTACTATCTCGCCACCGCATGACTGCTCTGCTCAGCGCGCTGTCCCTCGTCTTCCTGGCCCAGGCCCCGGCGGTGTCCGTTTCCTTCGACCTTCGCCCCCTGTCCTCCCAGGACTACCGGCGGTGGGAAGGTGTGGAGCTGGAGCGGAAGGTGGCGCTCCGGTTGATACAGGAGGGCTTCGCGGTCGTTTCTCCGGAGAGTCCGGCGCAGCTTCGACTGCGCGCGAGCCGCACTCGCGAAGGACTGCGGCTCGAGGCAACCGGGCCGCGGCAACGGGTCGAGCAGATCGTCCGCATGGGGCGGGGCTCGCTCGCGGAGCTCCACTTGGAGATCGCACAGAAGCTGTCCGAGATGACGCGTGCGCTGAAGACCGAGCCGGAGCCGCCCCCGCCCCGGGTGGCAGCGCCCGCGCCCCAGACTGCTGGGCCCGCGCCCAAGACTGCTGGGCCCGTGCCCCAGCCTCCCGTGGGGGTGGCTTCCGCCCCACGGAGCTCGGAGCTGAACCTGAGCCTGGGCCTGGGGTCTCTCTGGCGTGGGCCCGCCGTCGACCCACACCTCCTGCTGTCCATCAGGCATGGCCTGGGGGCGTTCGGCCTCGAGGCGGAGGCGGGGCTCGGGGGGTCTCGCGGCGCGGAGCTGACCGTGCTCGAGGCGCAAGGTGGCGCCTTCTTCAGCTATCGGCTCTCCGCGTCGGAGCGTCTTCAGCTCGAACCTGGCGTGGGCGCGGGCGTCGTCCTCCACACCTACCAGCTCGCGGCCCCCTGGGTATCGGCCCGGTCCGGTACGCAGGTGTCTCCCGCGGGCTGGGCCCGGATGAAGCTCCGGTGGAGGTTCACCGAGCGCCTCGCGGCGGAGCTGCGCGTGGCCCTGGGCCTGCTGAGGCCAGTGACCCATGTGAGCGAGGGTGGAACGCTGTGGTCGCGAGGCGGCGCGAGGTTCGAAACCGGCGCCAGCTTCTCCTGGCGGCCGTAACCTTCGAGGAAAGTTTTTCCGGCGCCGATCGTAGGTGCCCTGGTAACGGATGTCGCGCGCTCTCCACTCCAAGGCCCCGCCCCCCCTGCCTGCCCGGCCCGTGTCTTTCGACACGCTCTACGAGGAGTACGCCGAGGATGTCTTCTACTGGGCCATGCGGTATGCGGCGGGCCGCTCGGGCTGGGCCGAAGACGTTACGCACGATGTCTTTCTCAAGGCCTGGGAGCACCGCGCGTGGCTGCGCGAGGAGGACGTGAGGGGCTGGCTGTTTCGCGTCACGCAGAACGTGGCACTCTCCTCCCTGCGGCGCGAGAACACGTTTAGACGGCGCGTTGCCGCCCTCCTGTTTCCGTCGCAGCGCACGGAGACGGAGTCCACGCCCGAGGCGGCCCTCGAGCGGAAAGAGGTGGTGCGCAGCGCCACGGCGGCGCTCGACCGCTTGCCGGGGCAGGAGCGCGTGGTGATGGGGTTGAAGATGCTGGATGACCTGAGCCAGCGTGAGATTGCCCAGCTCCTCTCGCTGTCGGAGGGCTACGTGTCGAAGTTGATCAGCCGCGCACAGGGCCGCCTGTCGGCCTGGGGATGGAAGGTGGACGATGGCTCCCCGTGACTTCCGCGCCGAGCTCCGGCGTGAAGACCAGCTCCGCCGCGAGCAGGGGTTGTCCCCGGCCGCCCGGGCCCGGCTGTGGTCGCGGTTGCGGGACGCGCGCGAGCCGAAGCCGGCACGGCACAAGCGTCTCGTATGGTTGATGCTCGCCGCGCCGGCAGCGGCGCTGGCCCTCGCGGTGTTTTTCTGGAGCGCTCCGTCCGCACGCTCGCTAGGGGGGCTCGAGCTCGCGCAGGCCACTCCCGGCCTGAGGGTGCGGGAAGACGCCGCGGGGGTGGAAATCCAAACGGGCGAGGCCGCCCTGGTGGACGACGCCCGAGGCCTCGCCCTTCGGAACCTGGGGCCGCTCGTCGTTCGTCGCGAGCCGTCGGGGGTGCGGCTGGTCCGCGGCCGCGCGGAGTTCTCGGTGGAGCGCCGAAAGCCAGGGGCCCTCCCCGCAGTCGTGCTCGTGTCGGGTGGGGCGATTGAGGTCATGGGCACGCGCTTCACGGTGGAGGAGCGGGAAGTGGGTGGAGCGGTCACCCTGCACGAAGGCGCGATTCTCTTCCGCCGGCTCACGGGGGAGGTGGTTCAGCTTCGGCCGGGGCAGACGTTGGGGTGGCCGGTGGAGGTGGTGTCTCCCGAGCCGGAACCGCCCCAGCCCCTGGCCACGCCTGGCCCGGTGGCCGCTTCCTCCAGCCCCCCCACCGCGGCGGCCCGTGCCCCGAGCGTGGGGGAAATCTTGCGAGAGCTGGAGGTCCTTCGCGGCCGGCACGAGTTCGAGCAAGCGGCGCGCTACCTCGAGGCGGCGATGCGCAAGCAGCCCGCGGCGACGCGGGAACGCCTCAGCTTCGAGCTGGGCTCTCTTCTCACGTACCAGCTCGAGGACGCGCAGCGCGCCTGTGCGCACTGGGCCCGCCACGAACGACAGTTCCAGCGTGGGCGCTATGCGGAGTCAGTCCAGCGTGCCCGTGAGACGCTGTCCTGCCAGGCCCGTGACGGGGAGACAGGGCGATGAGACCGGGGCGCTGGAGCGTGCTGTCGCTGGCCGCGGCGCTCACCGCCTGCGAGCCTGTCATCATCGACCATCCCCCCACCTCCAATCTGCTCGACGCCGAGACGGCGTCTCTCGAGACCGGGTTCGGACAGTGGGCCCCGTGGTTCTCGGTGAACGTCTCGAGAGCGCCCACCGCCGCGAGAGATGGCGAAGCGGGCATGCGCGTGGAGGTGACCGCGCTGTACGGCTGGGGCGTCCATTCTGACAACTGGCCGGGATTTGCCGCATCCCCGGGAGCGCACCGCGCTTCTTTCTGGGCCCGCGGGACGCCGGGACGGGCTCTGGCCGCCGAGATGCGGGTGAGCTGGCGTGATGCGCGCGGCCAGGAGTTGCGGTCGGAGGTGCTCTCCAGCCCGGTGCTTTCCTCGGAGTGGGTTCGGACTGCTCGCGAGCTGACGGCCCCGGCCGGAACGGAGCGGGTGGGGGTGGAGGTGACCGGCACCGAGGGGGCCCCGGGCGACGTCATCGAGCTGGATGTGCTGGTCGTGCAGGCATCGAGCGCGCCTTGAGTGGCTCCTGCGCCTCCAGCACGGAGCGGCGGTCGCTCCGGGCAGGCCTGCTTCTTCAGCTCACGCCTTCCAGTTGTAGCTGTCGACGAAGGTGCTCACGTTGTTCGCCACGTTGCTCACCACGGTGATGGACTGATCCGTGGCGCGGATGCGGGTGATGGTGTCCTCCATCATCTCCGTCAACGCCGTCACCGCGGTGAACAGCTGCTCGATGCCCGTGCCCTGCTGGCCCACCGCGGCGGAGATCTGCTTCACCGACGCCGCGTTGTTCTGCACCAGGTTGGACAGCTGGCGCATGTTGTGGCCGAAGGAGCGGATCTGCTCCAGGCTCTCGCCCACCTTCTCCGAGCCCTGCTCCGTCATGGTGGCCGTCGTCCGGATGGATTCGCTGATGTCCTCGAGCAGCTGCCGCACACGGTGGGTGGATTGGATGGACTGATCCGCCAGCGAGCGGATCTCCCGGGCCACCACGCCAAACCCCTTGCCGTGCTCTCCCGAGCGCACCGCCTCGATGGCGGCGTTGAGCGCCAGCATGTTCGACCGGTCCGCCAGGTCCTTCACCGTGGTGGTGATGTGGGCGATCTGCCGCGTATGCGCATCCAGCGACCGGATTCGCTCGGCCATCGCCGCCACCTGCGTGCGGATCTGCTCCAGCCCCTTCAGGCTGCCCTCGATGACCGTCTCGCCCGTCTGGGCGATGGACTCCGCCTCGATCATCTGCTGGAGGATGGTCTCGGCCCGCTTGGAGGCCAGCTGCGACGTGTCCTTGAGCTCCTGCGCCGTCACATGGGTCTCGTGCAGCGCGGCGGCCTGGCGGGTGATGGTCTCGTTCTGCTGCTGGCTCGAGCTGCCCAGCTCCCGTGCCGAGGTGCCCAACCGCTGGGCGGACTCGCCGAGCGTCTGCGTCAGCAGCTTGAGCCGCTCGAAGGCGCGGGCCGTTGCCTGCGAGAGATCACCCACCTCGTCGGTCGTCACCCATTCCGGGAAGCGGGGCTTGCCCGAGGCCAAGCCCTCGATGGCGCTCCGCACGGCGTTGGCTCCAGTCTCCAGGTGCTTGGCCACGCTCCAGGCGCCCAGTGCGGCGATACCCACCAGGAACAGGCCCACCAGCAGCAGCGGAAGGGCGAGCTGCTCGAACAGCAGGTTCACCGTCTCGCGGATCGCCACCCCCGGGTCCGGCACGGTGTAGATGCGCGCCAGCAGGTCGGTGATGTTCTCCTCGGAGATCTTCCAGATGATGACCACCGTGGTGGTGAGCGTGGTGGCCACGAACAGCCCGAAGACGAAGGGCAGGTACCAGCCATAGCGCGGCCACAGCAGACCCTGCTCCTTGAGCTCCAGGTTGGGGTACTGGGTGAACTCCGCCAGGGCCAGGGGCCGCAGCACCCGCTCGAAGGCGATGCGCGTCCACACCATGTTGAGGCTGGCCATCAGCCCGATGACGATCATGGCCACCGGCATGGCCAGCAGCCCCTTGCCGTAATAGACGCTGGGAAGCCCGGTGTAGGTGGCGGCTCCCGTCATGTAGATGAGCAGGCACCCCACCTCCAGCACTCGCGGAACCTTGAGGATCCTCGCCAGACGCGCACCGGCGCGTTCACCCGGGCGCTCGTTGAGGGCCCACCGGCAGGTGGTGGAGATGAGCGCCACGGGCAGGCCGAGCCCGAAGATCAACGCCGCGGGAGGCAGAAGCACGGCCGCCGTCCGCAAGGCCTGGTCTGGCGTGAGGCCCATGACGAGCGACACCAGCCAGACCACCACTGGCATGCAGGAGAGGCTGTTGAGTTGCTGCACCAGGAATAACTGCTTGAACAACCCGCGAGTCGACGTGTCCGGCATGCCCCCATGACGGTAGTCAGCCTGTCGCCAGGGTGTCAATGAAGGGACGTGACCTCAGAGGTCTGGCCTGGCGGTGGGCTCGTCCGCTGGATTCGGATATAACCGCCACAGAGGCGCGATGGGGATGAGCAACGAACTGAAGGCTGCGGTTCTCGACGTCGATGGAACGCTCTACCCGGGAGCCCTGGGCGTCGAGCTGCTGCGGGCCCTCATGGCCACGGGCGACTGTCACCGTACCCGGGCCGAGGGGGTCCTCGAGGTCCTCCGCCAGTACAAGCAGGGGGCCATCGATTTCTCCACCATGGCCACTCGCGCCTACACCCTCTACGCCCAGGCCCTCGAGGGCATCCGGTGTGACACCGTCGATGCCCTGGCCCGGAAGGTGTGGGAGGAGGAGCGGCGGAAGCTCTTCGGCTTCGTACGGCCCCTGGCCGCCCTGCTTCGGGAGTCGGGCTACTGGAGCGTGATCATCTCGGGAAGTCCCCAGGAGATGATCCAGTGCGTCGCCGGCGAGCTCGGCATCTCCCAGGCCTGCGGCGCCCTGTTCACTCGCCGCGACGGCCAGTACACGGGGAGCGTGGACCTGTCCTCGGGCGCCCTGGGCGAGAAGAGCCGGATCTTCGACGCGGTGACGCGCGGACAGGATGTGCGCCTGGAGCGGTGCTTCGCCCTGGGTGACTCGATCACCGATTCAGTCCTCTTCGAGCGCCTGGGCCTGCCCCTGGCCTTCGAGCCCGAGCCCGCACTGCGGGTGCTCGCCCAGCAGCGCGGGTGGGCCGTGGCCACCCGGGAGGATGTGCTCGAGCGCACCCGGATGATGCTCGCGGCCCCCGTTCCCGGGTCCTCGCCCCGGGGCTGACCACTTCACCTCTCAGGTATGCCGGGCCCCCTCGCCGTGGGCCTGCCGCCACCCGTCCGCCTTCGTCGTGGCCGAGCACTGACGCTTTGCGTCGCCGGGGCTGGGTGTGTCTGGACCCATATTTTCGCGCGAATTTCGCTCCACGGTTTTTTTCCATCGCGTGGCCGTGAGCCTTTCGCGTCGTAAAGGCTCTCAATCCCTGGGCTTTTCAGGAACCGGATCCAATGTTGTGCCTGACGCTCAATGTAGGAGGTCGTCAGTGAGTAGAAACTGACTCAAGAGGGTTGCTTCATACCCTTTTCTGGCTTATTGAAATTATTCAGTCTGGTTGTTCTTCGACTGTCGCGCTCCCTCTTTCACAGGGTCCCCCCCATGCGCACCTCCCCGTACATGAACGTCCCCGCATTCGAGATGGGCCAGCCGGCACGCATCCCGTCGGAGCCTGGTGCCGTGGTCGCGAGGGAGCAGCTCCGGGAGTACCTGGAGACGCAGGTGGGGGAGGACGGGTGTGTGCGGGGCCAGTGTGAGAGCCGCGTCCTGGAGTCGGTGCTGAGCCTGCACCTGCTGCAGCAGTTGGGCCTGTTTTCGGAGGTGCAAGGGCGGATCGAAGACTACCTGCGGGCCCAGTGCATCGACGAGCGGGAGGATCCCCTGCACGCCGTGCTGCGCCGGCATGCGCTGGGGGAGAGCACGAGCCAGGACGCGGAGGCGGTCAGGGCGTACCTGGCGGGCTTCGACCACTTCACCAACCGGCGCAAGCGGATGATGTTCAGCGTGCTCATGGCGGAGCTGGGGCTGGCGCCGTTCGACTCCGTGCTCACGCCGGAGGACTTCTCGAACAGCGGCGAGGAGAAGTACCAGAGCTGGGTGGGCGTGACGGTGGCCTCGCTGCGCATCCTCCATGCGGTGGGGAGCGGATTCCCCGAGTGGATCCGCGCCGAGGACGTGGAGCTGCTGACGGCCACCCAGAGCACGGAAGGGGCCTGGGAGAAGCACCTGCTGGCCAACATCCTCGCGCTGCTGGCGCTGCGTCACTTCCCGCGGCACCGCGAGCCGCTCCAGCACGGCATCGGCCTGCTGATCTCGGTGCAGAACGCGGATGGTGGCATCCCCTTCATCACGGGGATGGAGATCTTCTGCACGGCCACGGCGGGCCTGGCGCTGGTGGAGGCCGGGAGCCGGAAGTCCCTGCTGTACCGCATGGCGGACTACCTCGTGGGCGAGCAGCAGCCCGATGGGGGCTGGGGCTACGCCGAGGACGTGCACCAGACCGACGTGGATGACACCTCGTATTGCCTGGAGTTCCTCCGGGCCCTGGATCCGATGCGCCATGCCCACGCCATCGAGCGGGCCGAGGCGTACCTGGTGGACATGCAGGGCGCTGACGGCGGCTTCCCGACGTTCGTCGCGGGGAGCAAGTCTGAGGTCGCCATGACGGCGGGTGCGCTCAACGCCCTGGCCCCCAACCGGGAGCAGCACGCCGCGCTGATCGCGCGGGGCATCCGCTACATCATCACCCACCAGAAGGCGGATGGCAGCTTCGAGCGGAGCTGGAGCCTGAGCGAGTCGAACGCCATCTTCCGCGCCCTGCTGGCGATGCGGCTGCTGCCCGAGAGCGCCTCGGGGCTGAGGATGACGATGGAGCTCGCCGAGGAGTACTGCCTGGACTACCTGCGGCGCTCGCAGAACGTGGACGGCGGTTGGGGGCAGCGGGCCGGTGACGTCAGCGATCCCATCAGCACGTCGTACGCGCTGATTGCCCTCAGCCACTTCGACGAGCCCGCCACGCTCGCGCGGGGCGTGAGGTACCTCGTCCGCCAGCAGCAGGCGGACGGGCGGTTCCTGTCCATTCCGGATCAGGCAGGCCCCCGGCCCATCGCGTACAACGTCCCGGTCCTCTCCGAGATCTTCGCCCTGCTGGCGCTCGATCACGTGCTGGCCGCGCGCCCGGCGGTGGCCATGCCTGCCTGGAAGGCCATGGCGCGCCAGTTCCCCACCCTGGGACTGGAGGCTCGCTGAGATCGCTTGCGTGGGATGCCGGAGGATGCAGCATTAGGGCATGACCACACTGCGGGACCGAGTCGAGAACGCTGAACTGCTGGCCAAGGCCGTTCCAGTGGAGGAGGCGGTGAAGCACGTCACCGATGGCAGCACGGTGGCCATCAGCGGCTTCACCAAGTCCGGCGAGCCAAAGACCTTCTTCCCGGCGCTCGCCCGTCACCTCGCCCAGACGGCGCCCGATGCCCGCATCACCCTGCTGAGCGGTGCCTCGCTCTCGGACGATGTCGAGGGCCCCATGGCCCCCTTCATCCGCAAGCGCGGGCCGTACATGTCCTCGGCCATCTCCCGCAAGCTCATCCACTCGGGGGAGATGGATTTCACCGACGTCCATCTGTCCGCCTTCGCGCGCAACCTGATGTACGGGTTCTACGGGGAGATCGACGTCGCCGTCGTCGAGGTATCGCGCATCCGCGAGGACGGCAGTGTCGTCCTCTCATCGTCGGTGGGAATCTCCGCCGAGGCGCTGGCCCGGGCGCGGAAGATCATCCTCGAGGTGAACACCGCGGTGCCGGACTACACGGGCTTCCACGACATCGTCCTGCCCGCCGTGCACCCCAAGGTGGGCTGGCCGCTGCCCCTGCTGAACGTGCGCGACCGCATCGGTACCCCCTACGTCGAGTTCGACCGCAGCAAGGTGGTGGCCGTCGTCGAGTCCGTCACGCCCGACCACCCGGTGCCCTTCAAGGCCGCGAGCGACACGGACCGCCGCATCGCTCAGAACGTCATCGACTTCCTCATGCAGTGCCGCCAGCAGTTCAGTTGGGGCAAGCGCCTGCCCCCCATCCAGTCCGGTGTGGGCAACGTGGCCAACGCCATCATCGGCGAGCTCTACGAATCCCCCTTCCAGAAGATCCGCTTCTGGACCGAGGTCTTCCAGGACGGAATGCTGCGCTACGTGGAGGACGACGCGAAGTTCGAGAACGCGTCGGCCACGGCGGTCTCCTTCTCGGCCGAAGGGCGCCGGCGCTTCCTGGAGCTGTTCGAGCGCTGCCGGGACAAGCTGGTGCTGCGGCCCATGTGGCTGTCCAACAGCCCGGAGATCATCTCGCGGCTGTTCGTCATCGCGATGAACACCCCCATCGAGGTGGACATCTACGGGCACGTGAACTCCACGCACATCGACGGCTCGCGCATCGTCAACGGGCTGGGCGGCTCGGGTGACTTCTTCCGCAACGCCTACCTGAGCATCGTGCACACGCCGTCCACCCGGCCGCTGAAGGACGGGCGTGTCGTGAGCTGCGTGATGCCGTACGTGCGGCACATCGACCACACCGAGCACGACATCAAGTGCGTCGTCACCGAGCACGGCTATGCGCTCAACATGGACATCCGCTCGCCCAAGCGGCGCGCCACGGACATCATCGAGCGGTGCGCGCACCCGCACTTCCGCCCGTTGCTGCACGCCTACCTGGATATGGCGGGCGCCGGAGACGAGCCCCGGCTCATCGACATGAAGTCCCTGGAAGCATGGTGGCGGGACTACGACGAGGCCTGCCGCAACTTCCCCAAGGGAGGCTGAGCACTCACGCTCCGACCTCCTTCGCGCGCTCGCGCACCTCCGCGGCGAACAGCTCGGCCGCGGGCGGGCGGGGCGCGCCCTTGCGCCACAGGAGCGCCGCGAGCTCGGAGCGTGGGGCAGGGGAGAGCCGCTTCACCACCAGGCGCTCGGCGTCGGCCAGCCGGGGCTCGGGGAGCACGGTGACGGCGAGGCCCGCGCGCACGATGGCGAGCACGGTGGCCACCGCGTTCGATTCGAGCGCGATGTTCGGCGTGAAGCGCATGGCATCGAACCAGACGTCCACGCGCGCGCGCACGCGCAACCCGGGCGAGAGCAGCGCGAATGGCTCGTCCTTGAGTTGCCGCAAGGCCACGGACTCCGCTCCCGCCAGGGGGTGCCCCTTGGCCACGAAGAGCGCGAGCTTGCTGTCGAAGACGGGCTCGGCGTCGAGGTCTGGTGAGCGCGCGGGCGCATACCCCAGCCCCACGTCCAGCTTGCCGTCCGAGAGCCGCCGCTCCAACCGCCGCACGACCGCCTCCTCGGCGCTCAGTGCGAGACCCGGGTGTTTGCGCAGCACGGCGGCCAGGGCGGGCACCACGACCCCTCGCATGCTCGGCGGGTAGCCCACGCGCAGCGCTCCCGTGGTCAGTCCCCTTAGCGCGCTCACCGCCACCCGGCCGGCATCCACGTCCTCCAGCGCCCGGGAGGCATAGGTGCGGAACAGCTCCCCTGCCTGTGTCAGCCGCACGCCACTGCGAGCGCGCTCGAAGAGGGGTGAGCCGAGCTCTTCCTCGAGCTGGCGGATCTGCTGCGACAGCGTGGGCTGCGAGACGTGGATGCGCCGCGCGGCACGTCCGAAGTGCAGCGTGTCGGCGACGGCGGAGAAGTAGCGGAGGTGGCGGAGCTCCATTCTCCCATCATAGGCAATGCCTATCGGCTCCATGGGAACAAACGAATGTACGAATCGACGGCCGCGCGTAGATCTTGTCGCGTACCGGAGGAGAGTGAGCCCATGAAGGCATCGGATCTGTTCGTCAAAGCCCTCGAAGCGGAGGGCGTGCGCTGCGTCTTTGGACTTCCCGGCGAGGAGAACCTCGACCTGCTCGAGTCGATGCGCGCCTCGGGTGTGCGCTTCGTCGTCACGCGCCACGAGCAGGCCGCGGGCTTCATGGCCGCCACGTGGGGACGGCTCACCGGAAAGGCGGGCGTGTGCCTCGCGACGCTCGGACCCGGCGCGACCAACCTCGTCACGGCCGCTGCTTACGCCCAGCTCGGCGCCATGCCCATGGTCATGCTCACCGGCCAGAAGCCCATCAAGGCCAGCAAGCAGGGCCACTTCCAGATCGTCGACGTGGTGGGAATGATGCGGCCGCTCACCAAGTCCACCCGGACGCTCGTCTCCGCGGAGCACGTCCCCTCGGCGGTGCGCGAGGCCTTCCGCCGCGCGGAGGAGGAGCGCCCCGGTGCGACCCACCTGGAGCTGCCCGAGGACGTGGCCCGCGAGTCCACGGATGCCGCGCCCCTCGCACCCGCTGTCCTTCGCCGGCCCGTGGCGGATGAGGCCTCCATCGCCCAGGCCGTCGAGGCCATCGCGTCCGCCCGCCGTCCGCTGCTCATGATCGGCGCGGGCGCCAACCGCAAGCTCACCTCGGAGATGCTCCGCGTCTTCGTGGACCGCGCCGGTGTGCCCTTCTTCAGCACCCAGATGGGCAAGGGCGTGGTGGATGAGACGCATCCGCTCTGGATGGGCACGGCCGCGCTCTCCGACGGAGACTTCGTCCACCGGGCCATCGAGGCCTCGGACTGCATCATCAACGTCGGCCATGACGTCATCGAGAAGCCGCCGTTCGTCATGCGCGACCACCGCCGCACGGTGGTCCACCTGAACTTCTCCTCGGCCGAGGTCGACCCCGTGTACTTCCCGCAGGTGCAGGTGACCGGCGATATCGCCAACGCGGTGTGGCGCATCGCGGAGGGGGTCGGCCCCCGGACGCACTGGGACTTCTCCTCCTTCGAGCGCGCTCGTGCGGGGCTCGACGCGCAGCTCGCGGAGGGAGGGCGTGATGAGCGCTTCCCCATCTACCCCGCGAGGCTCGTCGCCGAGGTGCGGCGCGCGATGCCGGATGACGGAATCGTGTGCCTGGACAACGGCATGTACAAGCTCTGGTTCGCCCGCTACTACCGCTGCCGCCGGCCCAACACGCTGCTGCTCGACAACGCGCTCGCCACCATGGGGGCGGGGCTCCCGTCCGCCATCGCCGCGAAGCTGGTCCATCCGCGCCGCAAGGTGATTGCCGTCTGCGGTGACGGTGGGTTCATGATGAACTCGCAGGAACTCGAGACGGCGGTCCGCCTGAAGCTGGACCTGACCGTGGTCGTGGTGCGCGACGATGGCTACGGGATGATCCGCTGGAAGCAGGGCGAGATGGGGCTCCCGGACTTCGGAATGGAGCTGGGCAACCCGGACTTCGTCCGCTACGCGGAGGCGTACGGGGCGAAGGGGCACCGCCCGGCGAGCGCCTCGGAGTTCGGCGCCACGCTCGCCCGCTGCCTGGAATCGGGCGGCGTGCACGTCATCGACCTGCCCATCGACTACTCGGACAACGCCCGCGCGCTCGGAGCCAGTGCCGAGGACCCCGCGGTGCGCTGAGCCACGAACCTGAGAGAGAAAGTGAGGACCCCCATGTTGGCAGAACGCTACCCGTACTACCTGGCCAACCGCCCGCGGCAGCCCAACGCGGAGCTGGCCGTGACCGACAAATACTCGGGCGAGGTCGTGACGCGTGTCGCGCTCGCGGATGCCGCCGCCGTGGAAGAGGCCATCGCCGCCGCCGTGCGCGCGGCCGGGCCGATGCGGCGTCTGGCTCCGTATGCGCGTCAGGAGGTGCTCGAACACTGCGTGCGCCGCTTCCGCGAGCGGGCCGAGGAACTCGCGTTCGCGCTCTGCATCGAGGCGGGCAAGCCCCTGCGCGACGCACGGGGTGAAGTCACCCGGCTGATCGACACGTTCAAGGCCGCGGCCGAGGAGGCCGTGCGCGGCGGGGGAGAGGTGCTGAACCTGGAGGTGTCCAAGCGCGCCGAGGGTTACCGGGGCTTCACCCAGCGCGTCCCCGTGGGCCCGTGCTCGTTCATCACGCCGTTCAACTTCCCGCTCAACCTGGTGGCGCACAAGGTGGCGCCCGCCATCGCCGCCGGCTGCCCGTTCGTGCTCAAGCCGTCGGACCGTACGCCCGTGAGCGCGATGATCATGGCCGAGGTGCTCGCCGAGACGGACCTCCCCGAGGGCGCCTTCTCGGTCCTCCCGACGCGCCTCGAGGACGTGGGGCCCTTCATCGAGGATGACCGGCTCAAGCTGCTGTCGTTCACCGGCTCGGAGAAGGTGGGCTGGGAGCTCAAGGCCCGCGCCGGGCGCAAGAAGGTGGTGCTGGAGCTCGGCGGCAACGCGGCCTGCGTGGTGGACCGCGACCAGGGTGAGCGCCTGGACTTCGTCGCGGACCGCATCGCCCACGGTGCCTTCTTCCAGGCGGGGCAGAGCTGCATCTCGGTGCAGCGCGTGCTCGTGCACGAGGAGCTGTACGGCGCCCTGCGCGAGCGGCTCGTCGCCCGGGCCCGGGCGCTGCGTGCGGGGAACCCCCGGGAGGAGGCCACCACGCTCGGCCCCATGATCGACGAGGCCGCCGCGCGCCGGCTGGAGGGATGGATCCACCGGGCCGTGGAGCGTGGGGCACGCGTGCTGGCCGGGGGAGGGCGGCGGGGCGCGTTGCTCGAGGCCACCGTGCTGGAGGGCGTGCCCGCGGACGAGCCGCTGAATGCGGAGGAGGCCTTCGGACCGGTCGTGCTGCTCCAGCCCTTCGGCTCCTTCGAGGACGCGCTGCGCGAGGTGAACGCAGGGCGCTACGGGCTGCAGGCGGGCGTCTTCACGAACGACCTGTCGCGGGCGATGCGGGCGTGGGACGAGCTGGAGGTGGGAGGCGTCGTCGTGGGCGACGTGCCGAGCTTCCGCGTCGACACGATGCCCTACGGGGGTGTGAAGGGCTCGGGACTGGGGCGCGAGGGCGTGAAGTACGCCATCGAGGACATGACCGAGCTGCGGCTGCTCGTGCTGCGCCAGGGGTGAGGCCCGCGCGCGCTCAGGCGTCGCGGAGCAGGGCCTGGAGATCCTCGGGGATGGGCATGGGGGTGAAGATGCCCACGTTCGCGCCGCCCGTGTTGCCCAGGGGGGCGCGGCCCGACCAGGACCCTGGCCCGGCGAGAAGGATTCGGGGAATCTGACCGAGCAGCTCTCGCGGGTTCCTCGTGCGCCAGGCGAACGCGAACATCGCGAAGTGCACCCGGATGTGCGGTCCGGCATGGGCCTGGCTGAGGATGTGCGCGCGCTCGAGGAACGTCCACGCGGCGGCCGGGTCTCCCCGTGACCCGGCCTCCCTGGACTGTTGCAACTCCTGCTCGAAGTGGTGTCGCAGCTTGGGCGTCATGTCCGGTGGACGTGTACCATACGAGCCCCTCCCTTCCCCGAGGTTCTCGAATGCATCGCTTCACCTGGATCGCGGTCCTATCATTGGGGTTGTTCCTCGCCCTGCCAGGCCCGGCCCGCGCCGATGGTCTCTCCACCATCCCCTACGGGGACAACTGCTGGGGCACCGGCACCGATGCCGACCGCGATGGGCTCAACGACGACTGTGAGCACCAGGTCGCTTTCTGGTTCATGCCCCTCTTCTGGTTCGACAGCGGCGAGAGCGGTTTCGACCGGCGCCCGTACTACGCCGTGAAGAGCACCAGCTTCTCCACCCGCACGCTCCAGGTGTTCTACCTGGACACCTTCTTCGAGGACACCGGTGTCACCACCGGCCACGACGGGGACCCCGAGTTCCAGATCCTCGAGGTCCACTACTCCGGTGGCAGGTGGTACCTGGACTGGGCCTACCTGTCCGCCCATCGCAAGAGCAGCTGTGATTCGTCAGCCTGGTACTCGTATGGACAGCTCGAGTACGACACGGCCATCGACTCGCGCAATGCCTCTCGCGGCTGGCCCACGCTCTACGTCGCTGAAGACAAACACGCCACCTACAACAACCTGAGCACCTGTGACAGTGGTTGCTTCCTCCAGGACTATTGCAGCCGCACCACCTATCAATACCTCGACACCGCCACCTCGAACCGGCTCGTCTCCCGCAACGTGGGCTCCACGACGGTGCAGCTCATCAACTCCGTCACCCTCAACAGCAAGACCGAGCGTCTGCTCGATGATGTGGAGTTCAAGGGCTGGGATGATCAGTGGTACCGGCCCAACTCGCAGGGCTACCGCCGCCACCTGAACGACTTCGGGTTCTAGTCCTCCGTGCCCAACGCCCCCGTGACCCCCGAGCGTCCCGCCGCCAGGGCGCGTGTTCGCGCCGCCGTGGGACTCGCCGCCACGGCGCTGTTGCTCGCGCTCGTCGTCGCGGTGTGGCCCCGGCCCGTCAGCGAGGAGCCACCCCGGCCTCCCGCCGTCCCCGAGCGCCGTCTCTCCGCCCCGGAGGTCCGGCCTCCGGCGACTCCGGCTCCGTCACCACCGCCGCCCCCCGTACCCACTTCCCTGGCGGCCTCGGGCGAGGCGCTCTCCGCGGCCCTCAACGAAGAGCGGGTGTCACTGACGTCCAGTGTGGTGATCGCGGGAATCGACACGGACCGTTCGTGGGTGTGCGCGGGCGAATCGATCCATCTGTCCGCCCGTCTCGGCGGGGAGCCCGAGCCGGGCGCGGTCTACCGGTGGGTCTGGCCGGTTGCTGGAAGTGGCGCCGAGCTTCATCCCGGGCCGGCGCTCCAATGGCAGGCGCCGGAGACGCCGGGCAGGTACCGGGTACGATTCCAGGTCTGCAGGGATCTCGGCGGACGGCGCGTCGGCGTGCTGGCCGAGCGCGAGGTGGAGCTCGACGTGCGCCGGTGCGGTGAGCAGCAGGCCCAGCGCAACGAACCCCTGCGCATCATGGTCTCCCAGCGAGGGCAGGGGAGCTTCTCGTTCGAGGCCCTCCATCAGGGCAGTGCGCGCATCACGGCGTACGCGTGGGACTTCGGAGATGGCACCACCTCCACCACCTCCGAGCCCCGCGTCGAGCACGCCTATTCTCTCGAGGCGATCGGTCCCCAGGAGATCAAGAGCTTCACCGTGCGGCTCCAGGCCCGTCTCGACCGGGGTGGGCCCCTGGAGGCCACGGCGTTCGCGCTCACGCGCGGGCAGCCTCCCTCCGAGCCTCCTCCCGTCGAGCTGCGCGTCTCCCGCTGGCGCCCGCTTCCCGAGGGCGGCTGGCGCAGCGACGTGGTGGTCCGCGTCCCGGAAGGAAAGGCCGTCACCTGGGAGCGGCTCGAGCGCATCTCCCTCCACTGGGATGGCCAGGCGGACACCTCCATGCGGCCCTGGCGCGAGGTGCTCCAGGTGGAGGAGGAGCTCGGCAATGGCGGCTTCCGCGGCTACGTGACGGTGCGCGCCTCCGAGGCCCCGCCCGGGATCAAACAACTCCTCGACCAGTTGTATGGCCATGACGCGCTGGGCCAGGAGGTGGCCGTCTCCTGGAGCCCCTTCAAGCGCGAGCCTTCCCCGGAGGAGCCCCGCACCGTGGAGCCGCCACCCCGGAAGTAGCGGCCCATGGACGTCTGCTATTGAACAGGATTGCGGAAGGTGTGGACAGGAAATGGGGCGTCAGACGTCGGATTAGACTGAAACAGGTAGACTTTTATTATCAAGCAATAGGGGGAATCGATGCGTCTCCGTACCGTATCCTGGATGGCCGTGTCCGCAGTGTCCGTGTCCGTGCTGCTGGGGTGCCCGGCTGCGACTCTGCCCAAGCCGCCCGCGCCACCTGACGATCCGCCTTGCCCTACCGCCTCCGTGGAGTCCATGGCCCGCGACGGGAAGTTCATCGCCGCCGCCCAGCCCGTCCAGGGCGAGTACATCGTCGTCCTCAAGGCCCCTCGCGTGGGGGAGAAGGGGATTGCTCCGGCCGTGATCGCGGAGAGCCTCTCGGCGCGCTACGGAGGCAGCGCCTTCCTCATGTACGAGCACGCGCTGCGCGGGTTCGCCAGCCGGATGACTCCGGAGCAGGCCCGGGCGATGGCCGCGGATGCGTCGGTGGAGTACGTGGAGGAGAACGGGGTGATGCGCGCCATCGGTGAGCGCCAGCCCGAGGCCACCTGGGGCATCGATCGCGTCGATCAGCGCAACCTGCCCCTGGACCAGACCTATCTCTACAGCGCCAGTGGCAAGGGCGTGAACGCCTACATCATCGACACCGGCATCCGCGTCTCGCACGCCGAGTTCGGTGGGCGCGCGCAGGTCGCCTTCGACGCCTTCTCGGATGGGCAGAAGGGCAACGACTGCAACGGCCATGGCACGCACGTGGCCGCCACCGTGGGTGGCCAGGTCTACGGGGTCGCCAAGAACGTCCAGCTCCACGCGGTGCGCGTGCTCAACTGCAACGGCTCCGGCTCGACCGCCGGGGTGATCGCCGGCGTGGACTGGGTGACCAACAACCGGCTGCTCCCCGCCGTGGCCAACATGAGCCTGGGCGGTGGCAAGAGCGATGCGCTCGACGAGGCCGTGGCCAAGGCCATCTCCTCGGGGATCACCTTCGTCGTCGCGGCGGGCAACGAGAACCAGGATGCCTGCTCGCGCTCTCCAGCCCGCAGCCCCAACGCCGTCACCGTGGGCGCCACCACGGATGCCGACAAGCGCGCCAATTTCTCCAACTGGGGCGCCTGCGTGGACGTCTTCGCTCCGGGCGACAAGATCACCTCGGCGTGGATCTCCGATGACTCCGCCACCCGCGCCATCAGCGGGACGTCCATGGCCTCGCCGCACGTCGCGGGGCTCGCCGCGCTCTTCCTGGAGCGCAACCCCGTCGCCGTTCCCGCCGCCGTCACCTCCGCGCTCATCTCCAACTCTACGCCTGGCAAGGTGGCCGAGGCGGGCAGGTGCTCGCCCAACCGGCTGATGTTCTCCGGCTTCCTCGGCGACCCCACGATGCGCAACGGCACGGCCCAGGACGCGAAGTAGGGCGCCCCGTGACAGGGAGCCGGTGACGGCCTGCCGGGCTCCCTGGAGCCGTGGAATGGGAAGGCTCCTGGTGCCGGCTCGAAGCCGCCGCACCGGGGCCTTCAGGGGGCCTGGGTGGGGGTCTGGCTCTGGGGCTGGGTGGGCTTCATGGCCGCGCGGACCTTCTCGCGCAGGGCCTGATTGCGCTCCCGGAACTGCTGCTTCTGCTCCTCGGTGAACTGGCCCCCGCTGGCCTGGAGCTGCGCCTGGGTGTCATCGCGGAGCTTCCGGGCCTCGGCGAGGAACCCGTCCGCCTGCTCGCGCGTGAGACGGCCGCGCTCGACGGCGCGGTTGATCCGGTGCTCCATGCGCTCGAGCTTGTGGCGCATCCTCGCCTCCCTGTTCTTGTGCTTGTGCTTGCCATGGTGCGCCTCGTTGCCGGTGGGAGCGGCGGTGGGAGCGGCGGGCTGCTGGGCGAGCACGGGCGCGGCGAACAACAGCGAGGCAACGGCGGCGGACAGGGCGAGCTTCAGACGCATGGCGGAGACTCCTTCGGGTGACGCGCCGGGACGGCTTCCCGGCGTCATCTGCTCGTCAAAACCCTGGAGCCCGCGGAAGGTTAAATCCCCGGCTCAGGCGCGCTTGCGCCGCGCCGTGGGCTCGAAGGGCGCGGCGTCGATGCGCACGCCCACATACGAGGGGAAGCGCGGCACGCCGTCGTTGGAGAGCTCCTGGTAGCGGAAGGTGATGATGGTGCCCACCGGCGGCGGGTTCTCCCGCTCCTGGTCCGAGAGGCCGGTGCCCACGGAGAAGAGGGTGCCGTCGCGCAGCTCCACCTCCAGTGCTCCCAGCCGGCCCTTGTGCCTGCCCGCACCCGCCGTGTGCCCCACCACGCGGGCCTCGTCGTCCTTGAAGCTCTTCACCTTCAGCAGCGTGTGCGAGCGGCCCGCCTCGTAGCGCGAGCCCGGCTTGCGCAGCATCAGTCCCTCGCCGCCCAGGCCCTCCACGCGCGCCAGTTCCTCGCGCAGGTGCGTCACGCCCTTGCAGGTCTGGTGCTCCAGCCACTCGGCGTAGGGGGGCGCCACGTCCTCCACGTACCGCTGGCAGTACGCGAGCCGCTCCTCGAAGGGCGCCTCCAGCCTCGGCGCGTCGAAGATGACGAAGGCCACTTCCTTCCAGTCATCGCTCCGGTCCTGCCGCCGCACGATGCTCACCGTGCGCTGGAACTTCTTGCGGCCACCGAACAGCTCGCCGTCGAGCGGATGATCGGGCAGCTTCGCGGTGAACCAGTCGGGTGCGAAGAACGGGTTGCCCTGACGCGAGAAGAACTGCTTGCCGTCCCAGTAGGCCCGCACGCCGTCGAGCTTCTCGCTCATCCACCAGCCCGTGAGGTCGACGTCGTTCTCCCACGAGTGGGCCAGCAGCAGCGCGGGAGCGGTGGCGTCGTCGGACTCCGCGCCCGCGACGGTGTTCGCGCCGGACTTCGGGCGGACGTTGCGCGCCGCCGGCCGGGCCGGAGCGCTGGCGTCCGAGCCGCCCACCCGGGCATCCTCCGCCGCATCCCCCCGGACCTTGCGCAGGTGCTTGCACGTCCGCCGCTCGATGGCGATGGACTGGTTGCGCCACGCCGGGCACGAGCACGAGTACACACCACCGGTGTTCTTCAGGATGTACGGCTTGGAGCCAGAGCCCTGTACCTCGACCTGGGCGCCGTCCGCGATGTCCGCCACGAGTCCCTCCCTTGATGCGCCGCGGTTGGCTGGCGGCGACGAGGGGAATCGTATCCGGTAGGTCTGACGGGTGCGGAGGACCTCTCAGGGCGGTTCGGCGGGATGACTTCCGAGGGAAGGATGGGGGCTCAACCCTCCCGGGCCGGCACCTCGTAGAGGTAGATGGGCGTGCGGTACAGGTCGTCGACGACGAGCGTGCGCAGGGGTTTCCACCCGCGGAGCGCGAAGGTGTGACTGAGGATGCGGGTGCCGGGCGCGAGCTCCTGGGACAGCTTGGGCGCCAGGCGGCTCATGGCGCCGGGGTACAGGTAGCAGACGACAGCCGAGGCCTCCACGAAGGAGGCGCGGAAGAAGTCCTCGCGCACGAGCTGGAGGTTGGGGCGCGGGGCGAGGCGCTGGCGCAGGCGCGAGAAGGCGTAGGGGAGGGGAGACAGCTCGAAGGCCACGATGCGGGCACGAGGGCAGTGGTCCGCCAGCGCGAAGGCCAACGAGCCCCAGCCGGAGCCGAGCTCCAGCAGCGTGCCCTCAAGCTCCGCGGAGAGCAGGGAGAGCAGCTGGCGGCGCACCTTCCCGGAGGAGGGCATGGGAGAGATGCCCGTCTTCAACGTGTGGAAGACGATGGACAGCATCCCCGCCAGGAGCAGGGCCAACAGGAGCAGGAAGAGGAGGGCGCCGGCCGTGCTCACGCCGCGCATGCTACGCGCCCTGGAGCGGGCCTGGCGGAGTTTCGTGGGCGCCTGGCGGTAGCCCCTAGCCCGCGGCCCTGATGTGCTTCTGGTATTCGGTGCCGTCGGGGGCCAGGGATGTCCACTCGCGGTAGACGGCGAGGTTCTCCGCGCGCGCTTGTTCCGCGGCGTCTGGCGTACGGACTTGCCAGCGACGGGTCTCGGCATTGCCCCCGGCGAACAGCGGGAGCAGCGACATGACCGGCGAGGGCGGAACACCCAGTGCATCGGCGACCTCGTCGCCCTGGAAGAGCCGGGTCAGTGCGTTGAGCAGCTCCCGCGCCACGGGCCGCGTGAAGGGAGAGCCCGGCACCGCGCAAAGCTCATCCACGTTGGCGTCCAGCAGCGCCATGGTCAAGATACGCGTGTTCTCGTCCAGCGGCGTGGTGGTGGAGTCGACCAGCTCGAGCAGCGCCTCGGCCTCGTCGTGGTTGTGCAAGGGGAGGAAGAAGCCCTCGTCCAGGCCCAACAGATGGCCGACGTACCACCAGTGCCGGTAGAGGGACTCCTGCTGCTCCTCGGTGATGGCGAGCCCCACCTGCGCCAGGGCACGGAAGGGCACGATGGTGAAGTCCAGCCAGGTGCGAGCGACGTCGGTCTGGTTGATGGGGACACCCCATCGCTCGTGCTCCCAGCCACGCTTGAGCGCGGTGGCGCGCATCCGGGCGTGCAGCAACCGGACCTGGACGGTCTGGACATAGCCGGGCGCACCGCGCACCAGTCCTCCGGGCAGAATGCTCTGGATGCGCCAGATGCCGGTCTCCAGCAGCCTCCTCCGCGCCATGGTGGAGAGCTGGCCGGTCTGCACCAGCAGCCGGGCGATGGCCGGTGAGCTGTAGGTATGCACCAGCGAGCCGGCGGAGAAGGCGAGGTTGCTCCAGAGCGGAGGAATGGACTGGGACACGACGTCGCCCTGGACCAGCGCCTCGCGGTCGACCCACTCGGGTACGGTCTCGAGCTGGCGCAGCAGCGCGGCGATGGCCGGTGGAGGGTCCTTCAGGCTGTCCAACCCATCCGTGAGGCCCGCATTGAGCAGCTGCCTCCCGGCCTGGCCCAGCGAGTCCAACTCGGCGATGACCGCGTCCGCCAATGGATCGCCCACGGCGAGCATGCGAGCCATGAAGTCCGCCTTTTCACCATGACGGGCTCGCGCCGCCTCGAAGTTGACCAACCTGCCAGAAAACCCAACGTCCAGGTCCCTCGCACTCATGAAGCTCTCCATTCCTGTCCACGAGCGGCGACCGGGCGCTCCGATGCCATCGGGACCTCTCCAGCCGGGTGCACTGCTGACAGAACGACCGGCCTTGACCCCTGGACGATCGTCCAGTTCATCTAATGTGGGAACTGGACGATCGTCAAGTGCCTGACTGGACGATCGTCCAGTCCCTGAGTCATGCGGAGGTCCAGGACGGAGGTGTGGGATTGGGGTGTAATGAGGAGGAATGACGACCCCTGCCATGGAACGAACGCGTGAGCGCATGATCCGCACCGCGATCGAGCTGTTCTCGGAACACGGCTATGAAGGCACGTCCATCCAGATGATCGCCACGGCCATGGAATTGTCGAAGGCGGCCGTGTCCTACCACTTCCGAACGAAGGAGGATCTCCTGGCGGCCGTGGCGGAGCCGGCGTTCACGGACCTGCGACAGTTCTTGGACGAGACGGAGGCCGAGCCCCGGAAGGCGGTGCGACGACGCCTGGCGCTCAGAGGCTACGTGTCGCTGCTGGTCAAGCACCGTGGGCTCCTGGCCCTGCTGGAGCAGGATCCGATCGCGGCGGCCAGCCCCGTCATCAGCGAGAAGATGACGCTCTTCGCCGAGCGCATCAGGCATCTTTTCGAGAGTGATGCCCCCGGCAACGCGGAGTGGGTGTTCCTCGCGGTCACGCTCGGCGGGCTGCGCAATGCGGCGGCATGGTTCCCCCATCTCTCCGACGAGGAACTGAACCAACACCTGCTGGCGACCGCCGAGCGAATCGTCGGGCGCACCGCGTCGCGGACGAGCCCATAGCGTCCTCCAGGCAGGAGCGACCTGACGCAACGTCAGGGTCCAGAAGTGCTCCTCCGCCCGGGCATGTACTGCGCCGGGGTCGTGCCCAGGAATCGCTTGAACATGGCGATGAACGCACTCACGCTTTCATAGCCCAGGGTGAAGGCCACGTTCCCAACGGGCTCTCCCTCCGATAGCAGTTCCAGGGCGCGCGCCAGCTTCGCCTGCTGCCGCCAGTGCACGAAGGTCATGCCCGTCTCCTCCTTGAAGTGGCGCGTCAGGGACCGCTCGCTGATGCCCGCCCATGAGGCCAGGGCTCCCATGCTTCTCGCATCGGCCGGATCCGCGAGGAGTGCCCGGGCAATCGTGGCGAGCCGCCGCTCTCGCGGCATGGGCAGGCGCAGCGCCAACTCCTCTTCCGCTCCCTGGAGCTCGTCGATGGCGGCCTCCGCCAGGCGGGCCTGGGGTGGGCTGAGCGGCGCACCGGGCTCCCAGTCCGTGGCGCGCTCGACGATGGCCTCCAGTACCCGGGACATCCGCACGACACGGGCTTCCCCGGGCAGCCGTTCACAGGCTCGGGCCGAGACGTAGACGCTCCAGCCATTCGTGGGGCCGTACCACTGCGCCGAGTGCCATGTGCCGGGAGGAATCCATCCGGCCATTCCCGGCGGCATGAGCCAATTGCCGCGTGAGGTATGGATGACGAGCAGCCCGTTCTCGATGGAGAACAGCTGCCCCCTCGCATGCCGGTGCCGGGCGAGCTCGGGCTCCTGGCCCGAGTGGATGGGAATGGCGATGAGGGCCGGTTCGTCCGGACGCTCGATGGCGGCGATGAGGTGTGCACTCGGCTTCGGCATGTCTGGCGGAAGATCGGTATTCTTTGGCTGGATGACGTTACCACGCCAGACATGCCGGGCCCTATGGTGATGCATGAACAATCATTGCCATGGAGCTCAGCATGAAGGATGTCATCGAGGCCGCCGTCGTGGGCGGTGGACCGGCCGGGTTGATGCTTGCCTGTGAATTGGCCCTGGCGGGCATTGCCGTGACGGTATTCGAGCGCAGGGATGAACCGGTCCAGCAATCGCGTGCATTGACGCTCCATCCACGCTCGCTCGAGGTCCTGGCGCTGCGCGGATGGGAGGGGCCCTTCCTGGAGCGCGGCAGGCCCCTGCCGACCGGTCACTTCGGCATGCTCGACACGCGGCTCGACTTCTCGGCGCTCGACACGACCTTCAAGTACACGCTGTTCATCTCCCAGGTCGTCACCGAGACGCTGCTCAAGGAGCGCGCCCGTTCGCTCGGGGTGGACATCCGGCGCGGATTCGAGGTGCGGGAGTTGCGGCAGGATGACGAAGGCGTGGACCTCGCCGGATTGGCCTCGGGGCAGGCCTTTCGCTGCCGCGCGCGTTATGTGGTGGGCGCGGATGGGGCGCGCAGCATCGTCCGGCAACTCGCGGGGATTGGCTTCGTGGGAACGGACACCTCGGTCACCGCCATGCTGGGCGACGTGGTCCTCGCCGAGCCGCCCTCGACGCCTGCCTTCTCCACCATCAACACCCGGGGCGGCCTCATGATCGTCCCGCTCGGCCCCGGCATCCACCGGGTCATCCTCTTCGACCCCGAACGCATGCAGGTGCCGGTCAAGGAGAGCGTTACTCTCGATGAACTGAGGCGGAGCGTCACGAGGATTTGTGGCACGGACCTCGGGATCAGGGACCCCCAGTGGTTGTCTCGCTTTGGCAACGAGACGCGAATCGCCGAAACCTACAAGGCGGGCCGCGTGCTGCTCGCAGGCGATGCCGCGCACATCCATTTCCCCGCTGGAGGGCAGGGCCTCAATGTCGGTTTGCAGGACGCCATGAATCTTGGTTGGAAGCTCGCCGGAGTGCTGCGAGATCGGGCTCCGCTGTCGCTGCTGGAGAGCTACCACCGGGAGCGCTACCCGGTGGGTCATTCGCTCACGCGCAACACGGAGGCGCAGACCGCCCTCATGGGCTGCTCACCGTCCGTACTGGCCTTGCGCGACCTGCTGTCGGGCTTCTTGAAGGACCCGGCCCTGAATCGCTCCCTGGCGGAGCGTCTGGGGGCCATGGACGTGGTCTATCCGGACCTGGAGATGCCCGCTCCCCGGTTCGAGGGCGAGCTCGTGACGGCCTTGACCGGCAAGAGGCTCCCCGACCTGGAATTGAAGCTGCTCGATGGATCCGTGAGGAGGCTCTACTCCTTCATGCACGAGGGAAAGTGGCTGTTGCTGCGGCTCCGGGGCGGCCATGGACCCGACGTTCCGCGGGGCTGGACGAACGTCGTCCAGGCCCGTCCAGACGATGACCGCGAGGAGCTCCGTGGGCTGAGCGGACTGCTGATCCGCCCGGATGGGCACGTGGGTTGGGCCTGGGCCTGAAAAGCGCTTCAGTTCAGGGGCTCATCCGCTCGCGGAACTTCTGGGACTGGCGGCGGGACATTTCCACCTCCCGGCCTCCCTGCAGACGGAGCACCAGCCTCCCCCCCGGCCCCAGTTCCACCGCCTCCACCTTGCTCAGATTGACGAGGTGCTGGCGGCTCGCCCGGAAGAAGTGCTCCGGGTCCAGGTGCTCCTCCAGGTAGTTCAGCGAACGCGCGAGCAGCGGCTGCTTTCCGGGCAGGTGCAGCCGGGCGTAGTTGCCCTCGCTCTCGAAGAGGGGCACGTCCGCCAGTTCCACGAACCAGCAGTGCTCCCCGTCCCGGACGAACACCCGCTCCAGGTGCTTGCGCGGCGCGGGCGCGGGTGGCCCGGACTCCGGTGGCAGCCGCTCGAGCGCCCGCGCCAGCCTCGCCGGATCGATGGGCTTGAGCAGGTAGTCGAGCGCGTTCACCTCGAAGGCCCGCACCGCGTGCTGATCATACGCGGTGGTGAAGATGACACGTGGGACGTGCTCCAGTCTCCCGAGCAGGTCGAAGCCACTGCCTCCCGGCATTTCGATGTCCAGGAAGAGCAGGTCCGGGGTGAGCGCCTCCACCTGCCGCGCCGCCTCGTCGGCGTTGGCGGCCTCGCCCACCACCTGGAGCCCGGGGAACGGCGCGAGCAGCCGCTTCAGCTCCGCGCGGGCCAACCGCTCGTCATCCACGATGAGCGCTTTCATGAGGGCCACGGTATCTGGACGCGCGCGGCCGCGCGATCCGGCAGGGAGAGGTCCAGTTCGAGCTTCGCGCGCTCGCCGAAGAGCAGGCGCAACCGCTCGGAGGCATTGGCCAGGCCCACGCGGCTCCCGTCGTGCCGGCCATCATCGCGCGCCGGACGGGGATTGCCCACTTCCAGGAGCAGCAGCCCGTCGCGCCGGCGAGCCACGATGGACAGCTCGCCGCCTTCCATCAGCCGCGCGATGCCGTGCTTGATTCCGTTCTCCACCAGCAGCTGCACCAGCATGGGAGGAATCGGCGCGGGCAGGCACGCGGGCTCCACCTCCAGGCGCACCCGCAGCCGCTCCTCCAGGCGCAGCGACTCCAGCGCCAGGTAGTCGCGCACCACCTGCAGCTCCCGCTCGAGGTTCACCGTCCGGCCCTCGGCA
Source organism: Archangium sp. Cb G35 (assembly GCF_001896145.1). Classification (NCBI taxonomy): domain Bacteria; kingdom Pseudomonadati; phylum Myxococcota; class Myxococcia; order Myxococcales; family Archangiaceae; genus Archangium; species Archangium sp. Cb G35. Next base: position 99,981 of record NZ_MPOI01000011.1, on the reverse strand, counting down.
GACAGCGCGTAGCGCAACAGGTTGGCGAGCTGGGTCACGGCCTGCTGGGCCCGGCTGGGGTCCTCCGGGATGAGGGCGCGTAGCACGTTGAGCGAGTTGAAGAGGAAGTGAGGGTTGAGCTGGGCCTCGAGGTGGCGCAGTTGCGCCGCGTGCGCGGCTGTCTCCAGGCGCAGCGACTCCAGCTCGGCGCGGCGGGTGCGCTGGACGAGGTGGACGCCGAAGTAGAGCAGCTGCCAGCCCAGGAAGATCACGCTCCAGTTGAACGTGTAGATGAACCACACACCGGGCGCGGCGAGGGGGGCGTCCGGCCGGAGGAGGTAGTTGCCCAGCATCCCCGTCACATTCATCACGACGCTCAGCAGGAGGCTCGCGGCCACCATGCGCGGCGCCAGCGCGGCGGGGCCGAGCCGCTTCCATCCGTGGGCCACCCGCTGGCGCAGCAGGTGGGTGAGCCCCATCCCCATCGCGCTGAAGCCCACCGAGAGCCCCGCGGCCGCCCCCGGCGCCCTGGAGAGCGAGCTGAAGGCCAGCGTGTTCAACAGGGCGTACAGCGACCAGCCCAGGCCCTGGCAGATCCAGTAGGTGTGCGAGGCGCGCGGGGGCGGCATGGCGGTTTCTCTCTCAGAGGAAGGAATCCATCTGCTTCATCAGCCAGCTCGGATCATCCCACATGATGAAGTGCCGGGCCCGGTCCGCCAGGGTGATGCGCGCGCCGGAGAGCCCCGCGTACTGCGAGTGGAAGGCCTGCTCGACGCTCGCCCGGGTCGCGCCAGGAGTCCCCGCCCAGCTCCCCATCACCAGCGCCGGGGCCTGGATGCGGCCCAGCGCCGGACGGAGATCCGTGGTCATCATCTCGTAGAACGCCTGGCCGAGCGTCCGCCCCTCGGACTTCATCACCCAGTCCAGCGCGATCTCCACCTTGTCCTTGTCGGAGATGAGCGTGGGCAGGACGCGGCGCTCGTAGGCGCGGCGCTGATCCAACGGCTGGCTCACCAGGAGGTTGCGGAATCCGAGGGCCATTTCGCTCATGGAGCTGGGAGTCGCGGAGGGATCGTTGGCGGCAGGGAGGAAGGGCAGGCTGTCCACCACGACGAGCTGGCCCACGGCCTCGGGGTGCTCGGCCGCGAGCGACAGGGCGATGACCCCGCCCATGCTGTGGCCCACCACCACCGGCTTGTCGAGGTGGTGCGCCGCCACGTAGGCGGCGAGCTGCTCACGCACCAGGGGCATCACCGCGCCCTCCTCGCTCGCCGGGGCGCCCGCGAAGCCGGCCAGTGTGAGGATGTGGCACTCGAAGCGGTCCTGGTAGTGGGCGACGACCCCGTCCCAGACCTCTCCCGACGAGCCGAAGCCCGGGATGAGGATCATCGGCCGGCCATGGCCGCGCACGTCCACGCGGAAGGCGGTGGGCGAGCCCGGCTCGGCGCGGACGGCCTGGCCACCGGCGGTGCAGCCAATGCCGGCGAGCAGCAGGAAAGCGGAAAGGATGAGCTGACGCATGGAGTTCTCCCTCTGGGGCCGTGAGGTGGCCCGGCGAGGAAGAAGGTACGGGCGGCGCGCCTTGGGGCGTCCGAATCGTGATGAGCGGGCGCTGGGGCGGATGAGCGGCAGCGCACCCGGGTGGATGGCACGAGCGGCGGGATGGGCGGTCCGGTGCGCCCCCCAAGCGAATGAGGGGGGCGCGCGATCCAAGCAATCGGAACAAAGTCCGTTCAGGGGTGAGTGAGTCCGCCTTCCGGGCGCGCTCTTCACGAACTTGTCCAACTGTTGGACAAGTCTGGCGAGACCGTGCCCGGAGGGGACCCTTTTGCTTTCGAGCTGAGGACAGACCCCTGAACGGACTTACTTCGGCTGGCCTAGAGGATTTCTACGTACCCTTCCGTGCCATGGACGCGAATCCGCTGCCCATCCTTTATCAGCCTGGTGGCATTTTCCACGCCGACAACCGCCGGTAAGCCATATTCGCGTGCGATGACTGCTCCATGGGTCATCAGCCCGCCGACTTCGGTGACCAGACCTTTTATGGATACGAACAACGGTGTCCAGCTCGGGTCGGTGAAGGCGGTGACCAGGATATCTCCCTCTTCCAGCACGGCGTCTTCCACGTTCAGGACGACACGCGCGCGTCCCTCCACAACGCCGGCGGAAACGGGGAGACCGACAATCGCTCCGGCCGGGAGATTCTCTCGTTTGTATGCACCTGCGATGATCTCGCCATCGGACGTGATGACGCGCGGCGGCGTCAGTTTTTCATGCAGCGCGTGCTCGTCTTTCCGTTTGCTGATGAGCTGGTCGTCCAGTTCGTGTGTGCGCACGACGTCGCGAAGCTCTTCGAAGGTGAGATAGTATATATCTTCCTTTTCTCGAATGACGTTGGCTCGCACGAGCCGTTCGGCGTCTTTCAGCAAGGCCTGCTTGTAGACGAAGTAGCGACTGACGATCCCGTATTTGGGATATTCACGGTAGCCGATGAAATTCCGGACCAGGCTGATCATTTGCTTCGTCCGTTCGGCTTTCTGGTCGCCATCCGGCAGTTGATTCAATCGTTCCAGCAGCTCTTGCTCCTTTTTCAGAGCCGCCTGTCGCCCTTGCTCGAATTTCTGGCTGCCGGCACCGGGCGCGAATTTTTTGATGTTCCCGAGAATCATGGGGACGAGCGTCGTTGGTTTTTCGCGCCAACGAGGTCTCGTGATATCGATTTCTCCGGCACACCGCACTCCATACTTATCGAGATAGGCATGGATGGCGTTCCGGGCTTCCTGGCCACCCTCGAGCTTGACCAGTTCATCCAGGAAATCATCATCTTTTACGTGCTGGATGTATTCGACTACTTCCGGATGAGGGCGAATCACGTCCGCGACATCCAAGAGCGCCAGCCCCATTTCCGAAGTAATATTGTTTGGTGCCGATTGAGAAAGTGTGTCCGCTACGCCTTTTTCGCCCAGCCACTTCTCGATGTTTTCATTGAGCCATGCTGAAGCACCCATGGCCGTCATGAATACGGCCGTACTCCGGGGATCAAATAGAATCTTCTTCAGCTCCTGAACATCTTCTTGGATGAAATCAAGCAGTTCGGAGCCGGATTTCGTTTGGATGTTTCGTTTCAACGCATCTACCGATGCTTGATTGTGCTCAATCAGATCGGAAGCGATTTTTGGGTCGTTTTCGATTTGCGGATGGAACTCCGGAGACGGCGCACCTTTGTTGTTCTTGCTGGAGCCCTGTTCTTTCTTGTCATCTGGCGGCGATTTGATGAAATCGCGTCGCTCGATGATGGTCATGATTGCATCTTTTATGAGTGGGTCGTGCTTCCCCATGCCATCCAGCAACATTTCCCTGCTGGCGGGTGACGCCAGAGCGCTGGTGACATCCACGAACAACCTCCCGCCCGCTTTGTACATGGGCCGGAGAGCCGTTAGCTGGAACAATGAAATCCCCAATGGCTTCAGGGGATCGGTCATCATTTGTTGATGGCCGACGGACACGTAGACGTGATTGTCTCGATCGTTCGCTTCCGGGATGGGGAATAGAGTGGTGATTGGCCGGCTCTGAACCAGATAGAATTCATCGCCAACCAGGCACCATTCGATGTCCTGGGGGCTGCCGAAGTGTTCTTCGACCTTTCGGCCCATGCGCACGAGCCGCAAGATCTGCTCATCCGTCAGCGCCTGCCTGTTCTGCCGCTCAGGCTCGATCGCCAGTTCTTTCGTGCCGCCATCGTTCGAGGCATGAATGGCCAGCTTCTTGGTGGAGACCTTCTTGTCGATGATCTCGCCGTCACGCACTTTGTAGATATCGGCATTGACCAGGCCGGAGACGAGGGCCTCGCCGAGTCCGAAGCCGGCATCGATGGATGACACCTTCCGATTGCCCGTGACGGGATCGGCTGTGAACAGGATCCCCGCCGCCTGCGGGAAGACCATCTTCTGCACAACCACGGACAGGTGGACTTTGCGATGGTCGAAGCCGTTCTGAAGGCGGTAGGTGACGGCCCGGTCGGTGAACAGCGATGCCCAGCACTTGCTGATGTGCGCGAGGATGGCCTTCTTCCCGATGATGTTCAAATACGTATCTTGCTGGCCCGCGAAGGAGGCCGTCGGTAGATCCTCCGCGGTTGCGCTGGATCGAATGGCGTAGGCATTTTCTTCTCCCAATCTGGAGAGAAGGCGCGTGATGTCTTCGAGGATATCCTCAGGGATGGCCACCCCTTCGATGGCGCCGCGGATTTCACCGCTCAGTCTGCCGATCTTGTCCCGGTCTTCCGCCTTCAGAAGAGACAACTGATCAAGTAGACCGCCGAGCGACGGTATTTCCCCGATGATTCGTTTGAAGGCGTCGGTGGAGATGCAAAAGCCATCCGGCACGCGGATTCCTTCGATCTTGGAGAGTTCTCCCAGGTTCGCGCCTTTACCTCCGGCAACCATGCGTTTTGTTTTGTCCAGGTCCTGAAAACCAAGCACATATGAATCCATATGTCCGCGCCTCCAATTCCCGAGAAATCCTGTTTCGGCGGCCGATCATGAGGGACGCCCCCCGTCTTGCGGCAAGCCCCCCCAAAAGGTACAAGCTTAAAATGAGGGGAGGGTGGGGCTCTTCCTCTGGACTGGGCCGGGCTCAGGGAGCCGCGCAGCTGGCGTGGTGTCGAGCGTCAGGCCGCAATTGCAAACAAGCCGCAGTGGGCCCAACGGCTCGCGTTCAGGCAGGGCTCACGAGCCCTCTATCTCCATGCGGTAGCCCACGCCGCGCACCGTCTGGAGCGCGAAGCGTGAGGCACTGTTCCACCCCAGTTTGCGTTTGAGGCTGGAGACGAAGTTGTCCACCGTGTGCGGGTCCACCACCACGTCCCGCCCCCACACCGCGTCGAGGATTTCATCCCGCCGCAGCACGCGCTCACGCTCGCGCACGAAGTAGGCCAGCAGGTCGAACTCGGTGCGCGTCAGCTCCACCGTCTTCCCCTCGGGCGTCTCCACCTTGCGCCGGTCCAGATCCATCCGGTAGCCCGCGAAGCGCAGCACCTGCACCGGCACGCCTCCGCCTCGCCGCACCAGCGCTCCCACCCGCGCCAGCAGCTCGCGCAGTCGGTAGGGCTTGCCCAGGTAGTCCTGCGCCCCCGCCTCGAAGCCTCGCACCACGTCGTCCTCGAGCGTCCGCGCCGTGAGCATCAGCACCGGTGTCGTCACCCCCTCCTGGCGCAGCGTCCGGCACAGCGTGTAGCCGTCCCCATCCGGCAGCATCACGTCCAGCAGGATGAGCTGGAAGGTACGCCGGGCCAGGTGCGCGCGGGCCTCGCCCACCGTGGTGGCCTCCTCCACGCCGTAGCCCCCCTGGTTCTCCAGGTTGTCGCGCAGCGCGAGCCGCAGGTTGAGATCGTCCTCCACCAGCAGGATGGCGGGAGTCGTGGAATTCATTCAGCGCCGCTCCGGAAAGGTGAGCTCGAAAGTGGTTCCCTCGGGACTGGAGGCCGCCACGCGGATTTCTCCCCCGTGCAGCCGCAGGATGCGCCGGCACAGCGCCAGGCCCAGCCCGCTGCCGGCCACCTCCCGCCCCTGGCCGCGCAGCCGGTAGAACTCGCCGAAGATGCGTTCCCACTCGGCCTCGGGAATGCCCACGCCGTTGTCCGAGAAACGCACCCACCCGTCCGCGAGCGCCTCCACGCGCAGGCACACCGGATCGCGTGTGTTGTAGGCACAGGCGTTGCGCGCCAGATTCGCCAGCAGCAGCCGCATCAACTGCGGGTCCGCGAGCAGCTCGCGCTCTCCCACGTCGGCCGTCAGCTCCACCGGCACCCGCGCCCACGCCTCCAGGTCCCTCCGCAGTGTGGCCACCAGCTCGTCCAGCCGCACCACCGACAGGTGCGGCACCCACCGGCCCTTGTCGATCCGGTTGAACGACAGCAGGTTCTCCACCAGGAATCCCAGTCCGTCCGCCTCGTGGATGATGCGCGCGGGGTAGTCCTTCGTCTCGGCCCCCTGCGCCAGCCGCCACTCGAGTGTCTCGGCCAGCAGCCGGATGGAGGCCAGCGGCGTGCGCAGCTCGTGTGACACGGTGGCCACGAAGTCGCTCTTGAGCTCCAGGAAGCGGTACTTGCGGTGCTGCGCCACGAAGGCGAGCCCGGCGATCGTCAGCGCCAGCCCCGCGCACAGCACCACCATGCCCGTCTTCAACCGGTAGCGCTGCTCCAGCGCCGCTTCCTCCTGCTCCCACACCGGTGTCTCCACCCCCAGGGGCAGGTTCGCCAGCGGCAGCACCTCCTCCGTCCCGAGCAGCCTCACGTGCCCCTCGGGGCCCAGCAGCCCGCGCTCGCGCATCTCCCGCGTGAGGGTGTCCAGCAATGCCGCGGGAGCCACCGCCACGCCCCGGACATGCTCCTTGTCCTTCGGCTCCAGATACCAGCCGGAGCGCATCAGTACGGGGCCGGGAAGGGACTCGGGCAGGGGCAGGGGCGTGGTTGCCAGCTCCGCCGTGCGCGCCTCGAATTCGATCACCGGCGTCCCCGTCCGCCTGGACAGCTCCACCACGCGCTCGTGCAGGAAGTAGAAGTCGGCACGGGTGAAGCGCGAGCGCTTGAGGAGCAACAGCCGTTGCAGCCCCTCCATCCGGTGGCCCCGGTGGTCCTCCATCCCATGGTGCAGCAGCGACTGCATGAGGGGGCGCTCCGGGGCCGCCCGCTCCGCCAGGGCCTCCAGCACCACCAGGAATCCGGGCACGTCCCTCGTCGAGGCCAGCACGTACCGGACGCGGTGCTGGAGGAAGGCCACCAGCGCGTCCGTCACGGCCCGCGCATCCCGCCGCTCGAGCGCCCGCTCCAGGTCGCGCATCAGCGCGAGCCGCTCCGTCCAGGGGTCCTCCGCGTCCTCGGGGGGCTCCTTGCCGGCGCGCAGCCGCATGTACCGGTCCCAGGCGGGGGAGTCCTCTCCCACGTCATGGAGGGCCAGCCGTGGCAGGAGTTGCTCCCCGCGCTCGCGCAGGTAGAGCCCTCCGGCGGGGGCCAGTGGGTCGGCCGCGGCGAGCTCCAGGGCGGGCCGGGCCTCCTCCAGCTTCTCCCTCAGCGTCTGGCTCAGGGAGGCGAGGGCGTATTGGTCGAGGGCCTCGCGCCGGGAGTGGAGCGAGGCCCGGGCATCCTCGCGCTCGGTGGCGAAGATGCGCTGGAGCTGCCACAGACCCCACCCGAGCCCGGCCAGGCCGAGCACGAGGGCGGAGAGGGTGGGCAGCAGCCTGCGGAACATGGACTCTCTCTACTTGATGACCGGCACGCGGTCGAAGTCCATGGACACCACCGGCGCGAGCTGCTCGAAGCGATCCGTGCGCCGGTCCAGCCCGTGCGCCTTCCGGATGAGCGCGCCCAGCTCCCTGACGTCCGGCCGGTCACGCAGGGGCTCGTCCAGCTCTTCCCACAGCGAAACGAGCTGCGGCCAGGAGAGCGTGCGCACCCAGTACGAGCCACGCAGCTTTTCCGCGAAGGCGGCCGCCACGTAGGACAGGCGCGTGGGCGGCGCGGTGTGGCCATAGGCGGGCCGGAGGATGCTGACGGGCAGGTGCTTCTCCAGCTCCCGCGAGTCGCCGCCTTCCGGCGCCTTGTACCGGATGCGCAGCGTGGCGAAGGACTCGGCGGGCTCGCGCAGCTTCACCTCGTAGATGGCGGTGACGCTGTGGCCCGCGCCCACCTCGCCCGCGTCCACCTGGTCATTGGCGAACTGCTCCTTGGTGAGCACCCGGTTCTCGTAACCCACCAGCCGGTAGCGGGCCACCGCCTTGCGGTCGAACTCGACCTGCAGCTTCACGTCCTTGGCCACCACCTGGAGCGTGCCGGTGAGGTTCTGCACGAAGATGCGCCGCGCCTCCTCCAACTGGTCCACGTACGAGTAGTTGCCCTCGCCCACCTGCGCCAGCCGCTCCATCAGCACGTCATTGTAGTTGCCCATGCCGAAGCCCACGGTGGTCAGGGTGATGCCCTTCGCGGCCTGCGCACGCACCCGCTCCCAGATGCCGTCCGCGTCCGTGATGCCGTTGTTGGCCACGCCGTCCGAGCACAGGATGACGCGGTTGATGCCACCCTTGATCAGGTGCTCCGAGGCGATGGAGTAACCCAGCTCGATGCCGGCCTGGGCGTTGGTGGCGCCGTCGGAGTAGAGCCCGTCGATGGCGGCGAACAGCTTGTGCTTCTCGAAGGCGCTGGTGGGCCCGAGCACCATGCGCGCCGTCGAGCCGTAGACGGCGATGGACACCCGGTCGCGCTCGTCGAGTTCGTTCACCAGCAGCTTCAGCGCCCGCTTCACCAGCCCGAGCCGGTTCTCGATGTTCATGGAGCCGGACACGTCGATGACGAAGACGAGGTGGGCGGGCTTGCGCGCTTCCCGGCTCACCTCGCGCGCCTTCAGCCCGATGTGCACCACGTGGTAGCCCTTGCGGCTGGGCGAGGGGAAGCCTTCCACATTCACGCTGAAGGGGGCCTCGGGATCGCTCCTGTAGCCGTAGTCGAAGCTATTGACGAACTCCTCCACCCGCACCGCCTGCTCGTCGGGCAGAGCCCCCCGCTCCAGGTAGCCGCGCGTCAGTGCGTAGGAGGCGGTGTCCACGTCCACGGAGAAGGTGGAGAAGCGCTCCTCCTCGGTGTCGATGGTCGGATTCACCCCGTAGCTCTGGAAGTACATGTCCGAGAAGGGCTGCTGGGGCAGCGTCGCGGTGCGCTCGGGCGGCGGTGGGGGCGCCGGGGTGGGGTTGGAAGAAGGGGGAGGCGGGGGCGCGGGAGGCGGGCTGGAGTTCTTTTTTCCTCCACTGAAGAAGTCGCTGATGCTCCTGCCGATGGCGCCGAAGTCGAGGGGCGGCGCACCACTGCCCGTCACCACGATCATCTCCTCGGCGAAGCTCTCGGCCAGCATCTCCACGTTCACGCGGACGGTGCGATCCAGGCGCAACTGGATGTCCGAACGCGAGAACGGCCTGTAGCTCTCCTTGTCGAACCGCAGGGTGTAGACGCCCGGTGGCAGTTGGGGGATGCGGAAGTTGCCGTCGGTGTCCGTCACCACGACCTGCTCGCCCATGAGGTTGGGCGAGGTGGCGGTGACCACCACGTCCGAGATGGGCTTCTTCGTATCGGCGGCGACGACCCTGCCGATGATGACGCTATCGGCGAGGGCCGGCGCGGAGAGCAGCAGGAGGACACAGCAGAGGGCACTTCTCAGGGCGTGCTTCATCGTCGGGGCCACCTCGGGCAACGGGGAGACACGACCCATCATCCGGATGCGGCCCGCATGGTGCCTCATGGGGGGCTCCGCTCTTCATCATCGTTTCATCACGCACGCCCGGCCGCGGAGCGGGGCGGCTCCGGTGTTCGTTCCTGGGACGGCGCTTTCCACAACCGGGCAGGCCCCCTCGGTGCCTCCCATGCCCTCCGAGTGATTTCAAGGACTTGGGCGGGTGTCCGGCGCTGGCACGTCCTTCGCTCAAGGGCCCGGACGTGGACATTCCCAAGAAACCCAAGAACCGTCGCAAGCCCTGGCTCCTCATGGGCCTCGGTGCGCTCGTGCTCATCGGCGTGACGGTGGGCCTCTCGCGGCTCCGGGCCGCCGCGCCCGCGGTGGAGCGTGGCACGGTGTGGCTCGACACGGTGAAGCGCGGGCCGATGGTTCGCCAGGTGAAGGGCACGGGCACGCTGGTGCCCGAGCACATCCGCTGGCTCACCGCCGACACCGCGGGCCGCGTCGAGCGCATCCACGTCCGGCCCGGTACGCCCGTGGAGCCCGGCACGCTGTTGCTCGAGCTGTCCAATCCGGACGTCCAGCTCCAGGCCCTGGAGGCCGAGCGCCAGCTCGCCAGCGCGGAGGCCGAGCTCATCTCCCTGCGCACCGACCTGGAGACGCAGCGCATTTCCCAGGCGGCTACCATCGCCACCCTGGAGACCGAGGCCACCAACGCCGAGAGCCAGGCCCAGGCCACCGTGGCGCTGATGGACCGCTCCTTCGTGCCGAAGCTGGAGGTCCAGCAGGTGAAGGGCAAGGCGGGCGAAATGGTCACGCGCCTCAACCTGGAGCGCCAGCGCCTGGCGGTGATCCAGTCGAGCACGCGCGAGCGGCTCGCGGCGCAGCAGGGGCAGATCGAGCGGTTGAAGGCGGTGGCGCGTTTCCGCCGCGCGCAGGTGGAGTCCATGCACGTGAAGGCGGGGGAGGGCGGGGTGCTGTCGGAGCTGCCGCTGGAGCTGGGGCAATGGGTGACGCCGGGCACCGTACTGGCCAAGGTGGTGAAGCCCGAGCGGTTGAAGGCGGAGCTGCGCATCGCGGAGACGCAGGCGCGGGACATCCAGGTGGGCCAGCGGGCGGAGGTGGACACGCGCAACGGCATCGTGGAGGGCACGGTGGCGCGCATCGCGCCGGCGGCCAGCCAGGGCACGGTGCGCGTGGAGGTGACGCTCACGGGCGAGCTGCCCCGGGGCGCGCGGCCGGATCTCACCGTGGAGGGCACGGTGGAGCTGGAGCGGTTGGGCGAGGTGCTGTCCGTGGGCCGGCCGGCGGGCGCTCAGCCCAACGCCACGGTGTCGCTCTTCCGGCTGGTGCCGGGCAGTGACGAGGCAGTGAGGGTTCCGGTGCAGCTCGGCCGGGGCTCGGTGAATTCCATCGAGGTCGTCCAGGGCCTCGGCGAGGGAGACCAGGTGGTGCTCTCGGACATGACCGCGTGGGACGCGGTGGAGCGGGTGAGGCTGCGATGACGATGATGACGGTGGTTCCGGCTCAGGTTCAGGAGATGGCTCCGATGGAGACTCCTTCGATGGCACAGCAGAAGGCCCTCCTGCAGCTCGAGGGGATCACGAAGGTCTTCGAGACGGAGGAGGTGGAGACGCACGCGCTCTCCGACGTCCACTTCGCGGTGCGGCCCGGCGAGTGGGTCTCCATCGTGGGGCCCTCGGGCTCGGGGAAGACGACGCTGCTGGCGCTGCTGGGCCTGCTCGACACGGCCTCCAAGGGCACGTACCTGCTGGATGGCCGCTCGGTGTTGGACCTGTCCCCGGCGGAGCGGGCGCTGGTGCGCAACCAGCACATCGGCTTCATCTTCCAGAGCTTCAACCTCATCGGCGATCTGTCCGTCTACGAGAACGTGGAGCTTCCGCTCACCTACCGGGGCATGCCGGCGGAGGAGCGCCGCCAGCGCGTGGAGCGGGCGCTGGAGCGGGTGGGCATGGGCCACCGGGCGCGGCACATGCCGGGGCAGCTCTCCGGCGGTCAGCAGCAGCGCGTGGCCGTGGCGCGCGCCGTGGCGGGAGATCCGCTCATCCTCCTGGCCGACGAGCCCACCGGCAACCTCGACTCCAAGAATGGCGAGCAGGTGATGCAGTTGCTCGCCGAGCTCCACAAGGGCGGCGCCACCCTCATCATGGTGACGCACGATCCGAACCAGGCGCGGCTCGGCACGCGGATGGTGAGCCTCTTCGACGGCCGCGTCGTCCAGGACGAGCGCCTCCGCTGAACCGCAGCGCCCCCGCAGTCCCTCCCCGGGAACCCCCATGGACACCTTCCTCCAGGATGCTCGCTTCGCGCTGCGCCTGCTCCGCAAGAGCCCGGCCTTCACGGTGGCCGCGGTGCTCACGCTGGCGCTCGGAATCGGCGCCAACACCGCCATCTTCAGCGTGGTGAATGGCGTGCTGCTGCGCCCGCTGCCGTACAAGGCGCCCGAGCAGCTCGTCTTCATCCAGGAAGGCACGCCCAGCTTCCCGTCGATGAGCGTCAGCATCCCCAACTTCATGGATTGGAGGGCGGGCCAGCGGACCTTCACGGACCTGGCGGCCTTCCGGACCGGGGCCTTCGATCTCACCGGGGTGGACATCCCCGAGCGGCTCGGGACCCGGCTGGTGAGCGCCTCGCTGCTGCCGCTGCTGGGGGTGAATCCGGCGTTGGGGCGCAACTTCCTTCCCGAGGAGGACGTGCTCGGCGGACCTCCAGTGGTGATGCTCTCCCATGGTTTCTGGGTGCGGCGCTTCGGCCAGGATCGGAGCATCCTCGGCAGGACCCTGACGCTCAATGGCGTGCCGCACACGGTGGTGGGTGTGCTGCCCCAGGACTTCCAGTTCTACACGGCCCAGGACATCTGGGTGCCGCTGGCCCGGACGGAGAGCCGCTTCTTCGAGCAGCGCGGCAACCACCCGGGCATGTATGTGGTGGGCCGGCTCAAGCCCGGCGTGACGCTGGCGCAGGCGCAGGCGGACCTCGAGGGAATCGGCAAGCGGCTGCAGGAGGCCTATCCGGACTCCAACAGCAAGGTGCTGCCGCGGTTGTCGATGCTCCATGAGCGGCTCGTGAGAGACCTGCGTCCCAGCCTGCTGGCCCTCATGGCGGCGGTCGCCTTCGTGTTGCTGATCGCCGCCATCAACGTGGTCAACCTGTTGCTCGCCCGTGGCACGGCGCGCCAGCGTGAGCTGGTCATCCGCGCCTCGCTCGGTGCCGGACGTGGCCGGTTGATCCGCCAGATGCTGGTGGAGTCCGCGCTGCTGGCGCTGGTGGGCGGTGGGTTCGGGCTGATGCTCGCGCTGTGGGGCGTGGATGTGCTCGCGGCCTCGCGGCCGGAGGGAATCCCCACCACCGCGACCTTCGCCGTGGACGGCAAGGTGCTGGGCTTCACGCTGGTGCTGTCGCTCGGGGTGGGGGTGCTGCTCGGCATCCTCCCGGCGCTCCGGGCCAGCCAGGTGTCGCTGGTGGAGACGCTCAAGGACACGGGCGCGGGGGCCGCTCGCTTCCGGGGCCGGGCGCGTGACGCCCTGGTGGTGGCCGAGGTGGCGCTGGCGCTCACGTTGCTGGTGGGAGCGGGGTTGCTCACGCGGACCTTCGTTCAGCTCAAGGGGTTGGATCTGGGCTTCAAGCCCGAGAACCTGCTGACCCTGCGCATGTCCGCGCCGGAGAGCCGCTTCCCGGGTGTGGAGTCGCTCCGCGCCTTCATCGAGCAGTCGCGCGAGCGGCTGGGCGCGGTGTCCGGGGTGCACGCGGCCACGTACTCCAACGGAATGCCGATCATCGGTTTCTCGGACACGAGCTTCCGGATCTCGGGCCGGCCGCCTCCCGAGAAGGGCGAGGCGCCGCAGTCGGTCCTGTTCATCACCGCCCCCAACTACTTCGAGGCCATGGGCATCCCGCTGCTGGAGGGCCGCGGTTTCCTGCCCACGGATCGCGTGGGGAGCACGCCGGTGATCGTGGTGGACGAGGTGCTGGCGAAGCGCTTCTTCCCTGGCCAGAGCGCGCTGGGGCAGAAGATCAACACCCAGGGCGACCGGGATTTCGAGATCGTCGGGGTGGCGAGGCACGTGCTCGCCTACGGTCCCGGAGAACCGGAGCCCGCGCCCTTCCAGTTCTACCTGCCCTTCCTGCAGGTGCCGGATCAGTTCGTGACGCAGGTGGGCCGCTCGCTGACGCTGGCCGTCCGGGGCGATGGCAACGCCGACGCACTGGTGCCTCGGGTGCGCGAGGAGTTCAAGGCGATGGACCCGGACCAGGCGCTGTCGGGGCTGGCCTCCATGGATTCGGTGGTGGAGAACTCCCTGGGCGATCGCCGGTTCGTGCTCGGGCTGGTGGGTCTGTTCGCGGTGCTGGCCCTGGTGCTCTCGAGCATCGGCATCTACAGCGTCATGTCCTATACGGTGGCGCTGCGCACCCGGGAGATGGGCATCCGCATGGCGCTCGGGGCGCGCGAGATGGACGTGGTGCGCCTGGTGGTGGGCTACGGCGTGCGGCTGGCCCTGATTGGCGTCGTCATCGGCGCGGTGGCCGCGGGCATCCTCACGCGGCTGCTCGACAGCCTGGTGCAGGGCGTGGGGACGACGGATCCGCTGACCTTCGGTGGGACGGCGGTGGTGCTGGCGGGAGTGGCCGTGCTCGCGAGCTGGGTGCCCGCGCGGCGCGCGGTGAAGGTGGATCCCGCCCAGACGCTCCGCGCCGAGTGAAACGAGCGAACTTCATGTCCCAACCCCTCATCTCCCTTCGCGACGTCGAGAAGTCCTATCCCCTGGCGGGAGGCCGGACGTGGGTGTTGCGCCGCATCCAGCTCGACATCCACGCCGGTGAGTTCGTCACGCTCATGGGCCCGTCCGGCGCCGGCAAGTCCACGCTGCTGTCCCTCCTGGGCATGCTCGACGCCGAGTGGCAGGGCCAGTACTTCCTGGACGGCCAGGCGGTGCACTCGCTGGGGGCGAAGGCGCGTGCCGAGCTGGCCAAACGCACCATCGGCTTCGTCTTCCAGCAGTACCACCTGCTGGACAGCCTCACCGTGGCGGAGAACCTCGAGGTGCCGCTCTCCTACCGGGACCTCAAGCGCTCCGAGCGTGAGGCCCTGGTGGGCGACATGCTCGACCGCTTCCAGCTCGTGGGGAAGAAGGACCTGTACCCCAACCAGCTCTCCGGCGGGCAGCAGCAGGTGGTGGGCATCGCGCGGGCCCTCATCGCCAACCCCCAGGTGCTGCTGGCCGACGAGCCCACCGGCAACCTGCACTCCACCCAGGCGAAGCAGATCATGGAGATGTTCCAGGCCCTCAACCGCGCCGGCACCACCGTGGTGCAGGTGACGCACTCCGAGGCCAATGCCGCCTACGGCCACCGCGTCGTGCAGCTCTCCGACGGGTGGATTCAAACCGGCTGAGCCCTCGCCCGCTCTCTCGCCGCCCCGCCCGGAGTGGAACCCTGGAGCGCGCCGCTCCACTCCGTTTTCCCTCCGGGCCACTGCTTCTGGCAGAGTCTCTTCCCCCAGGAATCCGCCGTGTCCGAGCCCGTCTCCGCCACCCCCGCCCCCGCCAGTGCGCCGCAGGCGCGCATCCTCATCGCCGACGACCAGGCCGACGTGCTGGAGGCGCTGCGCTTCCTGCTCAAGCGCGACGGGTACGCCATCCACACCGCCCAGTCCCCGGCCGGTGTCCTGGCCACGCTGGAGTCAGAGGACGTGGACGTGCTGCTCATGGATCTCAACTACGCGCGGGACACCACGTCCGGCCGCGAGGGGTTGGATCTGCTCGCGCGCGTGCGCCAGTTGGACTCGTCGCTGCCGGTGGTGGTGATGACGGCGTGGGGCAGCGTGGAGGGCGCGGTGGAGGCCATGCGCGGCGGGGCGCGCGACTACGTGCAGAAGCCGTGGGACAACACGCGGCTGCTGGCCACGCTGCGCACCCAGCTCGAGCTGGGCCGGGCGTTGCGCCGCTCGCGCCGGTTGGAGGAGGAGAACACCCACCTGCGCAAGGGCGGGGAGCGTCCGGCCTTCCTCGGGGAGTCGCGGGCGATGCAGCCCATCCGCCGCATGGTGGAGCGGGTGGCGCCCTCGGGGGCCAACGTCCTCATCACCGGCGAGCACGGCACGGGCAAGGAAGTGGTGGCGCGGTGGATCCACTCGGCCTCGGGCCGTCCCGAGCGTCCCTTCGTCGCCGTCAACTCCGGAGGCCTGTCCGAGGGCATCTTCGAGAGCGAGCTGTTCGGCCACGTGAAGGGGGCCTTCACGGACGCGAAGACGGACCGCATCGGCTGCTTCGAGCTGGCGGACGGCGGGACGCTCTTCCTGGATGAAATCGGCAACATGCCGCTCACGCAGCAGGCCAAGCTGTTGCGCGTGTTGCAGACGGGCGAGCTGCATCCGGTGGGCTCCTCGAAGGTGCGCCGGGTGTCGGTGCGCGTCGTCTCCGCGACGAACGTGGACCTGTCCAAGGCGGTGGCAGAGGGCCGATTCCGCGAGGATCTGCTCTACCGCCTCAACACGGTGGAGGTGCACCTGCCTCCCCTCCGGGAGCGGCGCGAGGACATCGCCCTGCTGGCGGCGCACTTCCTCAACATCCATGGCCACCGTTACGGGCGCTCGGGCCTGAAGCTTTCGCCGTCCGCGCTGGATGCGCTGATGGCCTACCCGTGGCCCGGTAACGTGCGCGAGTTGGAGCACGCGGTGGAGCGCGCGCTGCTCATGGCCGCCACGGACGAGGTGACGGCGGAGGACTTCCTCCTGCGGCGGGGCGGTGGGGGCCGCGAGGGTCAGGCCCGGCTCGAGGAGATGACGCTGGAGGAGGTGGAGCGCTACCTCATCGAGCGCTCCCTGGGCCGGCACGAGGGCAATGTCAGTGACGCGGCGAAGGCGCTCGGCCTGTCGCGCAGTGCGCTCTACCGCCGCATGCAGTACTACGGCATCAAGGGCGCCCGGTGAGCCGGCGCAAGCCGCTCGCGCACGACGTCCACATCTTCCTGCTGGCGTTGCTGGCGGGGTTGCCGGGCTCCATCACCGCCCTCGTGCTCCTGTGGGGCGGAGACGCGAGCACGAAGGTGTGCTGGACGCTCACTGTTTTCGTGGTGGGCGTGCACCTGGGCGCGGCGTTTTCCATCCGCGAGCGCGTCACCCGGCCGCTGCAAACGGTGGCCAACCTGCTCGCGGCCCTGCGTGAGGGGGACTACTCGGTGCGCGGGCGCGGCGCCCGAGGGGGAGATCCCCTGGGCGAGGTGTACCTGGAGACCAACACCCTGGCCGAGACACTGCGCGAGCAGCGGCTGGGCGCCATGGAGGCGGACGTGCTCCTCACCCAGGTGATGCAGGAGATCGACGTCGCCGTGCTGACCTTCGATGCCGAGGGCACGCTGAAGCTCGTCAATCGCGCCGGGGAACGGCTGCTCGGCCTGCCTCGCGCGCGCTTGATGAACCAGAAGGCAGAGGGGCTCGGGCTCGCGGAGCTGCTGGAGGGCCCGGTGCCGCGGCGCCTCGCCCGCACCTTCGCGGTGGAGGGTGGGCCGTACGAGCTGCGCCGGGGGACGTTCCGGCAGGGTGGACTGCCCCACCAATTGGTGGTGCTCGCGGACCTGCGGCTGGCGCTGCGCGAGGAGGAGCGCGAGGCGTGGCGGCGATTGGTCCGGGTGCTGAGCCATGAGATCAACAACTCGCTGGCGCCCATCCACTCCATCTCGGACTCGTTGAAGGAGTCGCTGTCGCAGGTGCCCCGGGCGGCGGACTGGGAGGAGGACGCGCGGATGGGCCTGGGCATCATCGCGCGGCGCAGCGAGGCGCTGGGGCGCTTCATGTCCGCCTATGCCCGGCTGGCGCGCCTGCCGCCGCCGAGGCTCTCGCCGCTGGAGGTGGACCCCTGGGTGCGGCGGGTGGCGGCGCTGGAGACGCGGCTGCCGGTGGAGGTCCGCCCGGGGCCCATGCTCGCGGTGAGCGCGGACGGCGATCAGCTGGAGCAGTTGCTCATCAACCTGGTGCGCAACGCGGTGGACGCGGCGCGCGAGCGCCAGGGCAGGGTGTGGGTGTCGTGGACGGCCCCCTCGGCGGACGCGGTGGAGGTCTGGGTGGAGGACGAGGGCCCGGGTCTGGCGGACACGGCCAACCTCTTCGTGCCCTTCTTCACGACGAAGCCGGAGGGCAGTGGCATCGGCCTGGCGCTCAGCCGGCAGATCGCCGAGGCGCATGGGGGCAGTCTGCGCCTGGAGAACCGGACGGAGGGCCCCGGGTGCCGCGCGCGGCTGCGGCTTCCGTTGAACGTGGCCGGGCCGCGGCGTTGAGCTTCAGTGCCGCGGGCCTCAGCGCTGCGCGGCGGGCAGGCGGATGGTGAAGGTGCTGCCCTGGCCCGGCTGGCTCTGCACGTCGATGCGGCCCTTGTGCTTCGCGATGATGCCGTAGCTGACGGACAGTCCCAGGCCCGTGCCCTGGCCGCGCGGCTTGGTGGTGAAGAAGGGCGTGAAGAGCTTGGAGATCGTCTCCTGGGTCATCCCCTTGCCGGTGTCGGCGATCTCCACCACCACCTCGCTGCCCTCCTGGCGGGTGCGGATGCGGATCTCCCCCCGCGTTTCGATGGCATGAGCCGCGTTCTGGAGCAGGTTGGTGAACACCTGGCCGATCTGCGTGGCGTGGCAGCTCACGGGCGGCAGCGGACCGAAGTCGCGCTTCACCTCGCATTTGTACTTGAGCTCGTTCCAGACGATCTTCAGCGCGGAGGCCATCTCCGTGTTCACGTCCACCAGCTGGGGCTCGCCCGTGTCCTCGCGCGCGAACGAGCGCAGGCTCTGGGCGATCTCCTTGATGCGCCGGGTGCCCGCCAGCGACTCCTCGATGAGCTCCGGCATGTCGCTGAGCAGGTAGTCCACCTCCTCCTGCTTCCACAGCTCGGCCATGCGCTCGAGCAGCTCCGCGCTGGCCCCGTCCGGGTTGGACACCAGCTCGCGCTGCAGCTGCAGCAGGGTCGAGAGCGAGGAGACGTACTGGTCGAGCGTCCCCAGGTTGCTCATCACGTAGCTGACGGGGTTGTTGATCTCATGCGCGACGCCCGCGGCCATCTGTCCCAGCGAGGCCATCTTCTCGGCCTGGATGAGCTGGGCCTGCTGCTCCTCCAGCTCGATGGTGGCCTTGAGCAGCTTCTCGCTGCGGTTGCGCACCAGCTCCTCGAGGCTGTCGCGGTGGCGCCGCAACTCCTCCTCCTGCTGGAGGAGCCGCGCCTCGGACAGCTTCCGCTCGGTGATGTTGCGGACGATGGACACGGCCTCGTCGGGGCCGCTGCGGCGGATGCGGGCCTCGAAGTACTCGCGCCCCTCCGGCAGCTCCAACGCGTAGTCGAACACCTCCAGGGTGCCTTCCCGGATGGCGCGCCCCAGGTGCATGAACATCTTGTCGGTCAGCGCCTTGGGGAACGGCGCCTGGCGCATGTTGCTGCCGATGAGGGTGTCGGCGGAGACGGCCAGGTCCTCGGGCCTGGGGGCGTGGTAGTCCAGGTAGGTGCCGTCCGCTCTCTGGCGCAGGACGATGTCCGGCAGGGTGCGGATCAGCGAGCGCAGGCGCTCCTCGGTGAGCTTCTGCGTGGTGATGTCCACGTTGGTGCCCACCATGCGCAGCGGGCGGCCCTGCTCGTCACTCGCCACCACCCGGGCGCGGGTCAGCACCCAGCTCCACCCGCCATCCTTGCGCCGCAGGCGCTGCTCGCGCTCGACGAAGGGAATGGCACCCCGGATGTGCTCCTGGACGAGCCGTTCGCTCTCGTCCGCGTCCTCGGGATGGCACAGGCGCATCCACGAGTCCCGGGTGTGCTCCAGCTCGCCCTCGTCGTAGCCCAGCATGCCAATCCAGGCCCGGTTCGCGAACACCCGGCCCGTGGTCATGTCCAGGTCCCACAGGCCGTCCTGCACGCTGTCCATCATCAGCCGCAGGCGCTCGGCCAGCAGCCGCACGCGCTCCGCGCTGGCCTCCTGCGTCTGGCGCAGCTCCTGCTCGGCGTACCGCCGCCGCCACTCCTTGCGACCGCCGGCGATCAGGTCCCCGCAGGCGCTGAGGAAGGGCTGGAGGAAGTCGATGAGCCCGGCGTCGTAGCCGCCCGGGCGTTGGGTGAGCGCCACCAGCCCCACCCGCTCTCCTCCGGACTCCAGGGGCAGCCCGAGGAAGGTGTGCCGCGCGCCGGGCTCTCCGCCCCGCACGGGCGCGCCCGAGGTGAAGACGGCTTCCACGACCGCGCGTGGCGTGCCCGGCTCCCGCGCCGGTGCGTCCCGCGTGACGGAGAGCTCCCACGTGGTGCCGTCCTCCTCCCGGGGAACGCTGGCGAGGAGCTGGAGCGAGGGCGGGGTTCCCGGGCAGTCGAGCACCTCACCGATGACGCCGGACGTGCTGCCCGTCAGCTCCAACACCCCCGCGAGCAGCCGGTGGAGGATGTCCTGGGGCTCTCCCCCACGGATGAAGTCCGCCTGTGCCGCGGAGATGGCCCGCAGCAGGGCGTTGCTGGCTCGCAGCTTCTCCTCGGCGGAACTCTCGCCACCGGTGCTCACACCGGAGGTGTCCCGGGAGACCGGAGCCGGACCTTGAGGGTGGGAAGCCATGGAGGGGGACCTTGGGAGAGTGCGGCGACTGCGTCCGGGGACGGAAATCTACCTGATATCTCCTGAAGTGACACGCCTCCGCCCTCGGGACGGCGGATGTCAGCCGAAGAACACCATCAGCAGATGGGCCAGCGAGGCGAGCACGACCGCGGCGGCCGTCGTGCACAGCGCGGTGAGCAGGACCGGATGCTTGTCCACCGAGCGGAGGACCTCGTGGAGCCCGCGCTTCATCAGCGTGCGCTGGCACTGCACGTGGATGCGGCCATCCATGACGCCCTGCAGCTCCAGCATCATCTCGTCGGCGGACTGGAAGCGCTTCTCCGGCGTCTTCGAGAAGCCCTTGTGGAGGAACCAGAGGAGCTCGGACGGCACCGGCGGCTGGTGCGGGCTCGTGTTCTGGGTGAAGATCGAGGGCGCCGTCTTCTGGACGGCCTCGAGCACCTCGGCCAGCGACTCCCGGCCCTCCAGGTAGTGGTTCAGGGAGAGCAGCTCGTGGAAGAGCACGGTGAGGCTGTAGGTGTCGCTGCGCTCGTCCATGGCGTCGTGCTGTCCCCGGGCCTGCTCGGGGGACATGTAGAAGGGCGTGCCCACCACCGCGCCCATCTGCGTCTGGAGCGAGGCGGCATCACGCAGGCTGGCGGGCGCGCTGCCCGCGGACGCGGCACCGGCCTCGCCCGCCGGGGTGCGCACGCGCCGGGCCAGGCCCCAGTCCATCACGGTGATCTCGCCATAGGGCCCCACCATGATGTTGGCGGGCTTGAGGTCGCGGTGGATGAAGCCCTTGCGGTGCGCGTACGCCACCGCGTTGAGCACGCCGATGAAGATCTGCACGCGGACGGGGAAGCTGAAGCGCGCGTGCGCGGCGCGATCCCCCTGGCGCAGCTTGTGGATGATGGCCTCGAGCGTGTCGCCCTGCAGGTGCTTCATCACGAAGTAGTAGCGGCCCTGCTGGTCGATACCGACGTCGTGCACCGGGACGATGTTGGGGTGGTCCAACTGCCCGATGGTGCGGATCTCCTCCACGAAGCGCAGCAGGCGATCCACGTCGTTCGTGTCCGTCAGGCGCTTGAGGGCCACCATCCGCTCGATGTCATGGTCCTTGAGCAGCACCACCTCGCCCATGCCGCCCTGACCCAGCCGGTGCAGCTCCTCGAAACGCTCCCGCTCGAAGGGGACCACGTTGGGCTTGTCTCCGGCCCACTCCACCCGGGGGAGCACCGTGCTGCGCCGCGCGGCGGCCGTCGCGGCGGCACTCGGGGTCACGGCCACCGGAGCGGGGGCATTCCCGGGCTGGGAGGCCGGGGAGATGTAGGTGGCATCCAGGCTGGCGTTCGGGACGTATCGGAGCGTGTCCGTCATGGGGTTCCCTGAATAACAGAACCTCCACCGTCTCGCCCGGCTGCCTGCTCCCTTTGGCTTGTCGTGGGTTTGCCTACACCGGCGGGACGGAGTCCTCGCTCAATACACCGAAAACGTCAGGGAGCGGCCCGCCTCGAAGCGGGGCTCTCGCTGGAGCTGCTCCAACACATTGGAGGTGCAATGGAGTGTGACCAGGGGAATGCTCCCCGGAGCGCTGACCCATTTCACCGAGTCCATCAACGCATGGGACTGGAGGTAGCTCAGCACGGTGTCGCGAAACTGCTCACCCATTACGCACGCCGCGGCGTGGGCGGCCGAGCGGTCCCGCTGGGGCGCGGGACGGTACTCGGCGGCGGGCTCTTCCCGGGGCATGACGATGGTCTCGATCCACATGCTGTGCCTCCAGAGTCTCAGGCGCCGAGAAAAGCGGTCATTAGATTATCGCAAGTAAGTCGTTTCGGGTTGCGTCATTTCTACTTTTCTAACGGAGCCGGGTTTGTGTTGAGGGATGACCAGATGCGCGAGGCCTGGGGCGAGCCGGCCTTGCCATTCACGACGGCGAGCACCCGGCCCCGGGCGTCGAGGGCGATGACGTAGGGCTCCCGGCTGGAGCCGAGTCCGAGCGTCCCGGCCAGGGTGCCATCGCGATCCAGCAGGGTGTCATCCCAGAAGGGCCGGGGCACCTGGGCCTGCACGCGGCGGCGCACCGTGCCCATGCCCACGAAGAAGGGCAGGTGGAGGGAGATGATGGACTCGCGCTGGACGCTGCCGGGGGCGTGCTGATCGGCGGCCTCGAACCACCGCCGCATCTCCTCGCCGGCGTCCTTGTCGGTGATGGCGACGAGCAGCGTGGGTTGGCCCACGTACTCCTGGCTCGAGTGCTCCTGGCCCAGGAGATCCTTCCCCGAGAAGCCGGGCAGGGGCTGGCCCACGCCGGGTCCGTCCGCCGCCCCCGCGGGAAGCGCCAGGGCGCAGGCGGTGAGCGCCACCGTCCACCAGACTCCGGCTCCTCGAAGCTCCGGCATGCACTCCTCCTCGTGGGAGATGGATGCGGCGCCTCTTGAAATGTGACGGCGGGGTTCCTGGAGCCCGGTGGCCGGGCCCCTGGACGGGCGGGCGGAGCGGGCGCCTGCTCAGAGGTCCTTGGCGACGGGGAGCCGGATGGTGAAGGTGCTGCCCTGGCCGAACTGGCTCGTCACCTCGATGCGGCCCTTGTGGCTCGTGACGATGCCCTCGCTGATGGACAGGCCCAGCCCCGCGCCCTTGCCGGGCGGCTTGGTGGTGAAGAAGGGGCTGAAGATCTTCGAGAGCACCTCCGGCCTCATCCCATGTCCGGTGTCGGAGATGCGCACGAGCACCTCGTCTCCCTCGTGCAGGGTGGTGACGTGGATGGTGCCGCGCTCGGGAATCGCCTGGACGGCGTTGAGCAGCAGGTGGGTGAACACCTGGTTGAGCTGGGCGGGGCGGCCGAGGATGGGCGGTACCTGGGCGTAGTCGCACTTCACCTCGCACCGGTACTTGAGCTGGTTCCACACCACCTTGAGCGTGGTGGCCAGCTCCTTGTTCACATCCACCAGCTCCGGCTGCTTGGAATCCTCCCGGACGAAGGCCTTGAGGCTCTGCACGATGTCCGCCACGCGGTGGGCGCCCTCGCGCGAGTCGTTGAGCAGATCGTTCACGTCCCCCAGGAGGTAGTCGAGATCCTCCTCCTCCTGGAGGGTGCGGATGCGCTGGCGCAGCTCGGCCTGGGGCCCCGGCAACTCGCCCAGCCCGTCCGCCAGCTCGCGGTGGAGCTTGATCAGCTCGGTGAAGACGGAGAGGTACTGGGTGAGGGTGGCCAGGTTGCTGGTGATGTAGCCCAGGGGATTGTTGATCTCATGGGCGATGCCGGCCACGAGCTGTCCCAGCGAGGCCATGCGCTCGGAGTGGAGCAGCTGGGCCTGCCGCTCCTCGAGCGCCACGGTGGTGTGGAGCAGCGACTCGGTGCGGCTCTGCACCAGCTCCTCCAGATGATCCCGGTGGCGCTGGAGCTCCTCCTCGTGCTGGCGCAGCAGCTCCTCGGTGTGCAACCGCTGCCGCTGGCCGCGCCACCCCAGGATGATGCTGCAACAGGTGGCGACGAAGGGCTGGAGGAACTCGATGAGCTCGGGGCCGTAGCCGCCGGGGCGGTTGGCGATGCCCACCATGCCCACCAGCTCGTCGCCGGACTTGAGGGGCAGGCCGAGGAAGGCGTTCAGGGGCGGGTGTCCGGCGGGGAGTCCGCCCGCGTGGGGGTTCGTCGCGGCCTCGTTGGCGACCAGGGGCTCCCCGGTGGTGAGCACCCGGCCGAAGAGCGTCTCGAGGTTGCGGAACTCCATGCCCTGCGCGGTGCTGCGCTCGTAGAGCGCCTTCAGCTCGTCCGTCCAGGCGATGTTGGTGAGGGCGAGGGTGCGCAGATAGGGGCTGCCGTGCTCATCGCGGAGCACCTCGCCGACGAAGCCGTACTCACTCTCCGTCAGCTCCAGCAGCACGGCCAGCAGCTTGTCGAAGAGGATGTGGGCATCGCTGCCCCCGATGAACTCGAGCTGGGCCGCGGTGAGAGCCTGGAGCAGGGTGTTGCTGGCATGGAGCGCCCGCTCGGCCACGAGCGCACGCGAGCGGGTGCGGCCCTGGGCTGAGTCCGGGCGGCGGCCCGGTGCGGCTTTGCTCATCGTTTCACCATGCTAACCCGCCCGGGGGAGCGGACCGGCTCCATCATCTATCCACCCGGTTTGATGTCCAAGCTCGCACGCTGGGAGTGCTAGGGGGGCTACACCCGGTGCAGCTTCCAACGTCCGCGCCGGAACACCCAGACGCCCAGCAGGGCGAAGACGGAGAAGGCGGCGGCGATGGAGATGAAGGCACCGGTGGGACCCAGCCCGAGGGGCCGGGACAGCAGCCAGGCGAGGGGAAGCTCGATGCCCCAGAAACACAGGAGGTTGAGGAGCATGGGGGTGGTGGTGTCCCCCGCGCCATTGAGCGCCTGCGTGAGCACCATGCCGTACGCGTAGAAGAGGAAGCCGGCGCTCACCACGCGCAGGCAGCGCACGGCGACGGCGGCCACCGGGGGCTCCCGGGTGAAGGTGGCGATCAGCGGCTCGGCGAAGAGGATGAAGCCGAGCCCTACCAGGCCGAGGAACACCATGTTGTAGAAGCCCGCGCGCCAGACGGCCTGCTCGGCGCGCTCGGGCTGGCGGGCGCCCAGGTTCTGCCCCACCAGCGTGGCCGCGGCGTTGCTCATCCCCCACGAGGGCAGGAGGGCGAACACGATGATGCGCATGCCGATGGTGTAGCCGGCCACCGCGGCGCTGCCGGCGGACGCCACGATGCGCACCAGCACCGTCCAGCTCGCGGTGCCCAGCAGCGTCTGGAAGGTGGCGCTCCCCGACAGCCGCAGCATGGCGAGCAGGGTGGCCGGCTCGAAGCGCAGGTGCTCGCGGCGGATGACCACGCGGTGGGTGCCCCGGAAGAGGCGGTAGAACTGGTAGCAGACGCCCGCCCCGCGTCCGATCGTGGTGGCCGTGGCCGCGCCCACCACGCCCAGCTCCGGGAAGGGCCCCAGGCCGAGCACCAGGCACGGGCACAGGAGGATGTTGAGCGCGTTGGCGAGCCCCAGCACGCGCATGGACACGGCGGCATCCCCCACGCCGCGGAAGATGGCGTTGATGAGGAAGAGCAGGAGGATGATGACGTTGCCGCCCAGGAGGATCTGCGTGTAGCGGAACCCGTGCTCCACCACCCAGGGTGAGCCGCCCAGCAGCGAGAGCAGGGGCTGGGCGAACACCACGCCGGCCACGGCGATGGGCAGGGAGACGAGGACGCCCAGGATGATGGTCTGTACGGCCACGCGCGCCGCCGCGTCCGGATCTTTCTCACCGGTGCGCCGGGCGATCATCGCCGTGGCGCCGATGCTCAACCCCATGCCCAGCGCGTAGATCAGCGCGAGGATGGACTCGGTGAGGCCCACGGTGGCGATGGCCTCGGCGCCCAGGCGGGACACGAAGAAGACGTCCACGACGGCGAAGACGGACTCCATCAACATCTCGAGGACCATGGGGACGGCCAGCAGGAGGATGGCCCGTCCCACGGGGGCCTCGGTGAAGTCCTGCTCGGTGCCGTGGAGGGCTTCCTTCAAGGAGGCCCAGAGGCTCGGGGCGGGATCTTCGTGCGCGCTCATGGGGCCTCACATAGCCCGAAGCGCTCAGGAATCCATCAAGGGAAAGAAGTGACCGATGGGGCCATTGCCCCGGCCGAGCGCCAGGGGGTGCTGGAGGGCCCGGGTGACGTACTGCTTGGCCTGCCGGGTGGCCTCGAGCAGCCCGAGCCCCAGGGCCAGGTTGGCGGCGATGGCCGCGGACAGCGTGCACCCGGTGCCGTGGGTGTTGGGCGTCTCCAACGAGACCAGGCGCAGCACCTCCATGCGCTCGCCGTCGAACCAGACGTCGGTGCCGCACAGGGAGCCCGGCATGGCGCCGCCCTTGACGAGCACCGCCTTCGCCCCCTGCCGGTGGATGCGGCGCGCGGCCTCGCGCATGTCCTCCAGGGTGTGGAGCTCCAGGCCCGCGAGCAGCTGGGCCTCGTGCCGGTTGGGGGTGACGAGGGTGGCCAGGGGGATGAGCAGCTCGCGCAGGGCGGCCACGGCCTCGTTGTCGATGAGGCGGGAGCCCGCGCGCGAGACCATGACGGGGTCCACGACGAGCGGGGTGATGCCGTGCGCCCGGACGCGCTCGGCGACGGTGGAGATGATGGCGCTGTTGACGAGCATGCCCGTCTTGGCGGCGCCGATGCCGATGTCCGAGGCCACGGCGTCGATCTGGGCCGCGACGGACTCGGGGGGCATGACGTCCACCCGGGTGACGCCGAGGGTGTTCTGGGCCGTCAGCGCGGTGATGGCGCTGGTGCCGTGGACGCGGTGGAACGAAAAGGTGCGCAGGTCCGCCTGGATGCCCGCGCCCCCTCCACTGTCCGAGCCCGCGATCGTGAGCGCGGTCGCTACCTTCCTGGGGTGTTCCATGGGGGGAACATAATTTCGAGGGGGGTCCCGTCTCCACGCAACTCTGGAGCGGCTTCGGCGATAATTGAATTCGGACCAGCCACCCGTACGGGCGGTGTCCCCCCTGGAGACTCCATGTCCACCATCAATGGCCTCACCGGCCCCCGCGTGCCCACCCAGACGACGGCCACGTCCACGGCGGGGGGGGCCTCGAGCACGAGCTTCCTGTCGCGCGTGCAGGCGAGCATCAGCGGTGGCGTGGCCATGCGTCCGGCGAATGCCCCCGCCGTCTCCGGCCGGGACATCGTCTCCCAGACGGTCACCGCCGCCCGTCAGGAGGCGTCCGCCAGCTCCACCCAGGCCGCGGGCTCGCCCGCCGTGTCCCCCGAGGAGCAGGCCATCCGGGAGATGTCGCGCATGTCCCTGATGAACAACGTGCAGTCCATCTTCCAGGGCTTCGGCAAGATGCCCAAGCCCGACCAGGACTGAGCGCGCCGCCTCAGAACTTGGGGATGCGCAGCGTCTTGCTGATCATCGCGCTGCCGCTGGCGAAGTAGAGCAGCACGATGGGATGGAACTGGAAGGGGCCCACGTCCCACACGCCGAAGGGGAGCGAGTCCCCGGTGCGGCCCTTCCAGTAGAAGAAGGCGAGCACCATCACCAGGGCCAGGCTGGTGGGGATGGGGGTGCCCTCGAAGTACTTCACCTTGCCCGTGCCGTCCGAGAGGGTGGCGGCGGTGACGTTGAAGCGCGCCAGGCGGCTGATGCCGCAGCCCACGAAGTAGAGCAGCACCACCACGTCCAGCGTGCCGCGCAGCCCCATGGCGAAGGCCAGCGCCGCGGGCGCCATGCCGAAGGAGATGACGTCCGAGAGCGAGTCCAGGTCCGCCCCCAGCGGCGAGGACTGGAAGCGCCAGCGCGCGATGCGGCCGTCCAGGGCGTCGAGGATGAAGGCCAGGGGCAGCAGTCCGAAGGCCAGCCACATCCAATGGGGCAGCCCGGTGGCCAGGTACTGCATCTGCGCCAGGATGGAGCCCGCGCCCGAGAAGGCATTGCCCAGCGTGACGAAGTCCGCCGGCGTGAAGGTGCGAATCATCGAGAAGTGGCGCGGCTCACGTTTCTGCGGCGACTCCGTCGGCATGCGTTCCCTCCGCGGCCCCGGGGGGCGTGGAACCCGAGGCTTACCCCATCTTGCGGGCTTCGCCGCTTTCTTTGCGGGGGGAGTGCGCAGGAATTGCACCCGCCGCGTATCACTGCCGCGCTACACAGGCCCGCTCGGCCGGTGGTGACGGAGCGACTCGCGGAAGCCGCGGAACTTCTCCACCAACTCCTCCATGGCCCGCTGCGACACGTCCGTCACCTCCTCGGCGAGCTTCTCCGCGTCGCGCACCACGGGCTCCAGCTCCTTCCACTTGTCCCGGGCCTCCATGCCGGCCAGGTGGATGTCCACGCGGATCTCATCGCGCAGCGTCTTCAGCCGCCCGAGGTTCTCGTTCATCCAGTCGCGCATCTGCCGTTCGTTCATGACGCTGTCCCTCCATCGCGGTTCCGTTTCATGAGGAGAGCAAGGGCCGTGCCGGTTCGCGCTCGGACGGGGGTCGCGGCGTTCCGCCCGGAAGTGGACACGCGAGGAGGTGGGAGCCGCGGGGGAGTGCCTGTCCCGGACGGAGGGATCGGGGTGGGCGTTGCCCCCCCCACCCTGGGTGCCTAGCTTCGCACCCTGATCCCTCGGGGCTCCTCGTATGGGCTCTGGATGGGTGGGCGCAGGGTGGGGTGGGGAAGGGGAATGGGATCCATGAGCAGGCGCTGGGGCCTGTGTGTCCTCGCAGTGCTGTTGGTGCTGACGGGGTGTGCCGATCGGGACCGTCCGGCCATCGCCGATGGCAGACTGGCGGCGACGCCGGGTGGTCTGGACTTCCAACGGGTGGCGATCTTCGACGGGCGCGAAGCGGAAGTGGTGCTGCGCAACGTGGGACGCTCCCGCATCATCGTGGACGAGGCCTGGGTGGAGGGCCCTGCCGGAGCCTGGCAGGTGGACTTCACCCACGAGGGCCCGCACTCGCTCATTCCGGGCGGGGAGTGCACGGTGCGCGTGCGCTTCTCGCCGCAGGGCGAGGGGGAGCTGCCCGCCACGCTGGTGGTGCGCTCGGACTCGAAGAAGGAGCCGCTCATCCGCGTGCGGCTGCAGGGCATGGGGGTGGATGCCTGGGCGCGTGTGACGCCGCGGCGGCTGGACTTCGGCCGCATCGAGGCCGACTCCTCCAAGACGCTCACCTTCACCGTCAACAACCCCACGGACATGCCCGTGGAGGTGACGCCGAAGCTGGTGGGAGCGGATCGGGACGAATTCTCCTCGGACCCGGTGACGCTGGGGCCGGGGGAGCAGCGTGAGGTGCCCATCACCTTCTCGCCGGGGCGGGTGGGCCGCAAGCAGGTGGCGCTGGCGGTGTCGCCGTGCAAGGGCTGCTCGGACGTGGCGGTGCAGGTGGCGGCCGAGTCACTGGAGCAGGCCGTGGTGGCCGAGCCTCCGCTGCTCGACTTCGGCTCCATTCCCGTGGACAAGGACAGCTTCCGGCTGGCGCGCCTGCGCAACCTCAGCACGGAGCCCATGACGATCACGGAGCTGAAGCTGGAGGGGCGGGATGCCTCCTTCAGCCACGGCGCTCCGGGGCTGCCGCTGGTGCTGGAGGGTGGAGAGACGCGCACGTGGGAGCTGCGCTACAGCCCGGGCCACATGGGGCCGGCCGAGGACATGGCCTTCTTCCATGTGGTGAGCAAGCGCCACCCCACCACGGACGTGGCGCTGCGCGGCTTTGGCGGCGCGGCGGAGCTGTGCGTGTCGCCCATCGCCCATGACTTCGGGCGCCAGCCGATCGGCTCGAAGACGCCAGTCGTGGTCAACGTGAAGAATTGCGGCGCAGCCAACGGGGGGCCGCTCACCATTTATGGGCTCGAGTTCCACTCGTCGGACGGGCACCCGGACACGGACGTGCAGTTCAACGTGGCGCCGCTGACGCTGCCGCACCGGCTGCTGCCCGGTGAAGAGGTGAGCTTCAAGGTCTTCTACGAGCCCATGCGCGTGGGGGCCGCGGCGGGCCGGCTGCTGATGACGACGGACGTGTACTCGGGCAACACCACGGAGCTGGACTTCACGGGCCTGGCGGAGGCGCACCTGCCCTGCCAGCTGGCCGTCACCCCGGCGACGGTGGACTTCGGCACGGTGGAGCCGGGCTACGGCGCGGTGCTGGGCGTGAAGGTGGCCAACGTGGGCACGGACCTTTGCGCGGTGAAGGACATCCGCCTGAGCGATGATGGGGGCGGGGTGTTCAGCATGCCCGGCGGCGCGCTGGACGGCGTCATCATCTGGCCCGGGGACTACTTCAGCTACATGGTGGCCTTCCGCGCGCCCGCGTCGGGCGGTGACTTCACGGGGGCGGTGCAGTTCGAGCCGGCGGATCCCGTCATCCCGGTGGTGACCGTGCCGCTGATGGCGCACTCGCAGAACGCGTGCCTGGTGGCCTCGCCGCGCTTCGTGGACTACGGCGTGTCGCGTCCGGACTGCGCTCCGGCCCCGCGCGAGGTGAACTACCTCAACGCGTGCCGCAATCCGGTGACGGTGTCCAACGTGTTCATCGGCCCGGGCACGACGGACGGGGAGTTCGAGCTCCACGACGCGCCGGCCACGCCCTTCACGCTGGACCCGAACGACGGCTTCACCGTGACGGTGGGCTACCTGGCCCAGGTGTACGGGCTGAACATGTCACCGCTCTTCGTGGACTCGTCGGACCTGCCGGTGCCGCTGCTCGTCCCGCTCATTGGCGAGTCCTCCAAGCAGATGGACAAGACGGACACGTTCATCCAGCAGGACGGCTCCAAGGTGGACGTGCTCTTCGTGGTGGACAACACGGCGTCCATGGTGGAGGAGCAGCCGCGCATCGCGGCGGCCATGCCCGCCTTCGCCGACGCGGCGCTGGCCCGGAGCGTGGATCTGCACGTGGCCGTCACCACCACGGGCATCGACCCGGTCTCCAACGCGTGCCCCGGCGGGGCGCAGGGCGGTGAGGCGGGCCGCTTCGTCCCGGTGGATGGCACCCGGCCGCGCATCATGACGAACCGCACGCCGGACCTGGCCTCCGTGCTGCAGCAGAACGTGAACGTGGGCCAGTGCGCCACGGTGGAGCAGGGCTTCGAGGCCGTGCGGCGCGCGCTGTCGCCTCCGCTGGTGAACAACGCGGACGATCCGCGCACGGCCCCGAGGAACGACGGCAACCTGGGCTTCCTGCGCGACGAGGCGGCGCTGGTGGTCGTCTTCATGGGCGACGAGGACGACCACTCGCCCGACAGCGTGGACACCTACGTGCGCTTCCTGCGCACGCGCAAGGGCGAGAACCAGCCGCAGCGCATGACCATCTACGCCATCGCGCCCACGGCCTCCGGCTGCCCCACCGCGGGTGGTGCCGGCACGCGCTACGCCGAGGCCGCCTCCCGTACCGGTGGCGAGGTGCTCTCCGTGTGCGCCACGGACTACGCGCCGCTGCTCCGCTCGGTGGCCACCAAGGCGTTCTCCGCCCAGGACCGCTTCCCGCTCAGCGAGCCGCCAGACGCCGGCAGCATCGCGGTGCGCGTGAACGGCTCCCTGGTTACCAGTGGCTGGACCTACGACGGCGCCACCAACAGCGTCGTCTTCGCCTCGGCGCCCGCTCCGGGCGCGAAGGTGGAGGTCTATTACCGCCGCGCCTGCCGTTGAGCCGCGCGGCGTGAGGACGTGCTCCGGGGCCGGTAATCCGGCTCCGGACGGGACATGTCGGCCCCGGGTGCTACAGCTCTGCATCGGTCTGTGCGGTTGACCGGAAAATTGGACGGCACCCCATGCTGAGTACCCTGAGCGCGTCCCCGCAGCAGGAGGCGACGGTGAGCTCCCGACAGCACGACGACAATTCCACCTCCGAGCGTCCGCTCACCCGCCGCTCGTCCACACCGGCCGCCCGCTCGCCTGGCGGCCTGCGTGTCATCGAAGGCGGAGGGCAGCGCCGGCAGGACGAGCCGCTCGTCTCCCGCGATGCCGTGGCCCGCGTGCTCATGGAGGCGGGCGTGGATCTGCTCCTGCGCCGCATCAGCCCGGCCCGGGCCGCGGAGATCGAGCGCAAGGTGGACCGGGTATTGGACTTGTTCGACCGGGTG
Organism: Archangium sp. Cb G35; assembly: GCF_001896145.1. NCBI lineage: Bacteria > Pseudomonadati > Myxococcota > Myxococcia > Myxococcales > Archangiaceae > Archangium > Archangium sp. Cb G35. Next base: position 68,646 of record NZ_MPOI01000011.1, on the reverse strand, counting down.
GACGCCGCCCCCCTGTTGATGCCCGTGCTGCAGCGGCACCTGGACGACCTGGAGGCCCTCATGAGGGAGACCCGCCAGGTCAGAGCCCCCGCCCGCCGCGGCGGGTAGTGCGTCCCAGGGGGGCGTACAGGGGAAAAGTGCGACAGGAGGTTTGACCCTCCCGGCCGGGCCGCTTACGATCTGGGCCCCTTCCGCCTCCAGGTGTTCCCCCTGCACGGCGTGACCGCCGTACCCAGGGGGGGCCGCGTCGCACCGTGTCGAACGAGAACTACGGCAAATACCAGCTCCTCAAGCGGCTCGCCATGGGAGGCATGGCGCAGATCTATCTCGCGCGCCAGCGGGGTCCCGAGGGCTTCGAGAAGCTGCTGGTCATCAAGCGCATCCTCCCGCACCTGGCGGAGAACGGGGACTTCGTCCGGATGTTCCTGGACGAGGCGCGCATCGCCGCCCGGTTGGATCACCCCAACATCGTCGACATCTACGACCTGGGGGCGCAGGACGACACCTACTTCATCGCCATGGAGTACATCCACGGCGAGGACCTGCGGCGCGTGTGGAAGCGGGCGGAGCGCAGCGGGCAGCTGATTCCCGTGCCGCTGGTGTGCCGCATCATGATCGAGGCCTGCGCGGGCCTGGACCATGCGCACAAGCAGAAGGACGCCCAGGGCAAGCCGCTGGGCATCGTCCACCGGGACATCTCCCCGCAGAACATCCTCCTGACGTTCGAGGGGCGGGTGAAGGTGGTGGACTTCGGCATCGCCAAGGCGGCGGACCAGGCCACCGTGACGCGCTCGGGGGTGCTCAAGGGCAAGTACTCGTACATGTCTCCGGAGCAGGCCGCCGGGAACAAGAGCCTGGACTGCCGCACGGACATCTTCGCCCTGGGCGTGGTGCTCTACGAGCTGCTCACCGGGATGCGCCTCTTCAAGCGCCTCACGGACATGGCCACGCTGCAGGCGGTGGCGGATTGCGAGATCCAACCGCCCTCGCAGATCAACCCGCGGGTGCCGAAGGACCTGGACCCCATCGTCATGAAGGCGCTGACGCGCAAGCCGGAGGACCGGTACGCGGAGGCGTTGCAGCTGCAACTGGCGCTGGAGGACTGGCTGCTCGCCCACCAGTTGCCGTCGTCCACGGCGCACGTGGCGGCCTTCATGAAGGAGCTGTACGCCGCGCGGCTGGCCGAGGAGGCCCGGCTGGGGGATGTGCTGGTGGTGGACGAGGCCGAGAGTGCCTCGCTCGCCGGTGCTGGCAAGTCGCCCGAGAAGGCCTCCGAGAAATCCTCCGCCGAGACGATGGCGGCGCCTCGCCAGCCGGGCACGCAGGTGCCGCTGCCGGAGCGGCCCTCGCTGCGCACTCCGAGAGTGAAGGATGCGCGGGGCACCTCCGAGCGCAAGGCCGTGGAGCCCCGGCGCACCGTGGACATCCGCCGTGCGTCGGCGCCCGAGCTCGCGGAGGAGCCACGCTCCTACGCCCCCGAGAAGTCCACCCGTCGCCGGACCCCTCCGCCCGAGCCCGGAGACGAGTCGCTCTCCGAGGCGTCGGACCCCGAGAAGACCCTGGCGCCGAGGTCGAGCCGGTCGCGTCAGCCGGCCGTGCAGCCACCCCCCCAGGAGCCCCAGGAGCCCCGGAAGCCGTACCGGGTCGCGCTGCTGGCGGTGGGCGTGGGGCTCATCGTGGGTGTGGGCCTGGGAGGATGGTTCGCGCTGCACTCGGAGCGCGCTCCGGTGGCGGTGGCGCCCGTGACGAAGCCCGCTCCGCTGGAGCCCTCGCCTTCCGTCCCCGAGCAACAGGCTCCTCCCCGCGAGGAGCCGAAGCCCGTGGTGGTGGCCACCCCGCCCACGCCCTCGCCCCGGGTGGAGCAGAAGCCGGAGCCCGAGCGGCCCACTCCGGGCCCGGTGGAGCGCGTGGCCTCGCAGGAGTCGCGCCGTGGCACGGTGCGCTTCGCGGTCACGCCCTGGGCCGAGGTGTCCTGCGGTGGGCGCAACCTGGGCACCACGCCGCTGCCGGACGTGTCCCTCACCGTCGGCGAGTATGAGTGCAAGTTCTCGAACCCGGAGCTTGGGACGCGTACCCAACGGGTCGAGGTGAAGGCCAACAGCCACACCAAAGTGGTCGTGAAGTTCTAGCTCGTTCTCCGGGATCTCCGCCTTGACACTCGAAGCAGGCACCCCCATCGGCAAGTACGTCGTCAAGCGCAAGCTCGCCGAGGGAGGCATGGCGGAGATCTACCTGGCCACCTCCACGGGCGCCGAGGGCTTCGAGAAGGAAGTCGTCATCAAGCGCGTGCGCTCGTTCCTGTCGGACGACGAGAGCTTCGTGCAGATGTTCATCGCCGAGGCGCGGCTGGCCTCGGGGCTCAACCACGCCAACGTGGTGCAGATCTTCGACTTCGCCAAGCACGAGGACTCGTACTACCTGGCCATGGAGTACGTGCGCGGCTGCTCGCTGTGGGACTTGCGCAAGCGCTGCCGGGAGAAGGGCATCTCCATGCCGCCCGTGCTGGTGGCGCACATCGGCGCGCAGGTGGCGGCCGGGCTGCACTACGCGCACCGGCTCAAGTCCTCGGATGGGGAGCTGGTGCACCTGGTGCACCGCGACGTCACCCCGCACAACGTGCTGCTGTCCTACGACGGCGCGGTGAAGCTCACCGACTTCGGCATCGCCAAGGCCAGCAACAAGCTGACCCAGCCGGGCGTGCTCAAGGGCAAGTTCGCGTACATGTCCCCGGAGCAGTCGCGCGGGGAAGAGGTGGACGCGCGCACGGACGTCTTCGCGCTCGGCGTGGTGCTCTGGGAGATGCTCACCGGGGGCAAGCTGTTCGACGGGGACTCGGAGATGGCCGTGCTCCGGGCCGTGCAGGAGAGCGTCATCGCCCGGCCGGCCCGCCTCAACCCGGACGTGCCCGAGGAGTTGGACCGCGTGGTGTGCACCGCGCTCGAGCGCGACCCGGAGGCCCGCTACCAGTCGGCGGGTGAGCTGGAGCGTGCGCTCGCCCAGTGCGTGCTGCGCAGCGCGAACAGCGTGGACGAGACGGACGTGGGCACCTTCGTCCGGCGGCTCTTCGACGTCCCGCTCACCCAGTTCATCGCGGTGCCGTCCGCGTTGATGGACCGCTCGCAGCGCAGCCGCTCCGGCAGCGTGCCCGTGGCGGGGACGGCCCCGGGCGCGCCGGCTCGGAGCCGCACGGGAGAGGCGCCCTCGGTGCAGGTGGCGGAGCCCGCCGCCCAGGTGTCCTCGCCCGCGCGCGAGCCCACCGCGGTGTTGCCCGGCTCGAACCCGGCCTCGGGGCGCGACAGGCCCGTACGGCCGGACGCCTCCGAGGAGGCCCTGGTCTCCGCCTCCACCCAGGTGTTGTCCCGCGACCCGCTTCCTCCTCGCTCCACCCAGCCGCTGCCCCCGGCCGAGGGGACGAGGAACTCCCGCCCCATGCCCGTGGTGGGCCCGGCGGAGCAGGGGAGTGCGCCGCGGCCCGCGGCCCTCGAGTCCGTTCCCGCCCCCGTCCGGGAGGCCCAGGTGATGCCGCCGGGGACCTCCGCTCAGGAAGCCAGCGGGCCGAAGCGCGGGAGCAAGGGGCTCTGGATCGGCGCGAGCGCGGTGGCCGTGGTCCTCATCGGCGGGGTAGCGGCCCTGGTGGCACCGTCGAAGCCGCCGGCCGCCTCGGCTCCTGCCACGTCCTCCGTGCAGGACACCGCCTCTCCCGCACCGAAGGCCGAGGTTCCCCCTCCGCCGGCCCCCGAGCCCGTGCTCGCGGCGGCACCCGATGCGGGCTCTCCCGACGCGGGAGCCCTGGCGGCCGCGACGCCTCCGCCCGAGCCACCTCCCGCCCAGACGGGGAGCGCGGAGCAGACCCCGGCGGAGCAGGCTCCCGTCGTGGAGGCGAAGGGGACACTCTCCGTCAAGGCCGTGCCGTATGCCGACGTCTACGTCGACGGCAAGCTGGTCCGGCGCGAGTTGCAGGGGACCGCGAACATTCCGCTCGTGGCCGGTCCCCACAAGGTGACCTTCAAGCACCCCTCGCGCACTGAGTCCTTCGACATCACCCTCGCGCCCAACGGCCGGGTGACGAAGGCCTTCAACGCGACGCGCAAGTAGCGCGCACGCCGTTCACTTCACGACCTCGTAACCCCCGCGCCGCCGGCTTGCTCCGGCGCGCCACGGCCCTCGTACGCCCGGTGCTACCGGCTGCTACAGGCTTTTGTTGACAGCTTCGCGGGCTTTCTGGCATTCACTGGACTCCATTCAGTACAGTATATTGAATGGAAGGCATGCGGTTGCTGGAGCCCGACGAGCTCGAACGCATCGAACGCGACTTCGCTGGCGGGCTGCCCGCGAGGGAGATCCTCGAGATCTTCCGTCCCCGCGGCGTTCAGCTCTCCGAGGCGACGTTCCGCAAGTACGTGCAGGTAGGCCTGTTGCCCCGCAGCCGCAGGGTGGGGCGCAAGGGCAAGCACCAGGGGAGCCGGGGCCTGTACCCGGTGGAATCAGTTCGGCGGATCAACGCCATCAAAAAAATGATGGCCGAGGGTCACACCCTGGAGGACATCAAGCGCTCCTTCTTGTTTCACAAGAATCACATCGATCAGCTGGAGCGTGATCTCTCCGAGGTGTTCGATGGTTTTCAGGATCAGATGGGGGAGCGCGCATTCGGTACGGAGTACCGGCGCGCACTGGAAGCAGAGCTGGCATCGTTGAAGTCAAGGGCTCGGGAACTGGTCCGGGATGTGTCCCGGCTGGGAAGCGCGGTCACCGCGCGCCGAGACGAAAAGCTCCATTCGCCGTAGGCTGAAGGGTGGGGGACCGGGTAGAGTGGACTCATCGTTGGAGGGGACATGTCTGAAGTGAAGCAGCAGCGGCCGGAGGAGGAGGCGCCCGCGGAGGCGGACGGTGGGGCGGAGCGCCGTCGCTCGAAGACGATGTCGCGGAAGGAGATGGCCAGGGATCTGCGCCGCCGCCGACTGACGGGGCAGATCGATCCCGAGGAGAGCGAGCTCCTCACCGCCGTCGACTCGCAGCGGCCGAAGACGCGGGCGGACTGTGTGAACGGTCCCCGTCCGTGCCTCTTCGTGTCCTGCAAGCACAACCTCTATCTGGATGTGAACCCGGAGACCGGTTCCATCAAGCTCAACTTCCCGGACAAGGAGATCTGGGAGCTGGAGCACACCTGCGCCCTGGACGTGGCGGAGAAGGGTGGCATCACGCTCGAGGAGGTGGGCGCCATCATGAACCTCACCCGCGAGCGCATCCGCCAGGTGGAGACGCGCGGCCTGCTCAAGCTGCGCGAGGCCACCGAGGCCGAGCCTCCGGTCTCCGCCCGTAAGCCCTGATAATCGGGCCGGAATCCGTTGGCGCACACGGGTTGCATGCTTCGTTGACACCCCGTGGGGTGGTTGCTAGACGGGCCGCCTCTCCTACAGACAGAGGCGTGCAAACCCGTGCTGGCTCTCCTCAGCGTTTCCGATAAACGCGGTCTGGTCCCCTTCGCGCAGGGGCTCGTCCGGCTCGGCTTCGAGCTGCTCTCCACCGGGGGCACGCTCGCCGCGCTCCAGGCCGCGGGGGTCCCCGCCAGGAAGGTCTCCGAGCACACCCAGAGCCCGGAGATCCTCGGGGGCCGCGTGAAGACGCTCCACCCCCGCATCCATGGTGGCCTCCTCGGACGGCCGGACCTGGAGAGTGACCGGGCGGAGATGGCCGCCAACAGCATCGCCCCCATCTCCCTGGTGGCCGTCAACCTCTACCCCTTCCGTCAGACGGTGGCCTCCGGCGCCTCCGAGGCTGATGTCATCGAGCAGATCGACATCGGCGGGCCCGCCATGGTGCGTGCCTCGGCGAAGAACTTCCGCCACGTGACGGTGGTGGTGGACCCGGATGACTACGAGGCCGTGCTGGCCGAGCTGGAGAAGTCCCGCGCCACGAGCGAGGAGACGCGCCGGCGGTTGATGCGCAAGGCCTTCGCGCACACCGCGGCGTATGACGCCTCCATTTCGGGCTGGCTGTCGGCGCAGGCCGGCGAGCCGTTTCCCCAGGAGCAGACGCTCGCGTTCCAGAAGGTGCAGAACCTGCGCTACGGCGAGAACCCGCACCAGCGCGGCGCCTTCTACCGGGAGCATGCCGCGCCCGCGGAGCCCACCGTGGCCTTCTCCCGCGTGCTGCAGGGCAAGGAGCTCTCCTACAACAACATCCTGGACCTGGACGCGGCGCTGGGCCTGGTGCTCGAGTTCCCCGAGCAGCCCTGCGCCGTCATCATCAAGCACAACACCCCCTGCGGCGTGGCGCTGGATGCGTCGCTGGTGACGGCCTACCGCACGGCGCGCGCCATCGACGAGGTGTCCGCCTTCGGTGGCATCGTCGCGCTCAACCGGGAGGTGGACCGCACCACCGCCGAGGCCCTGGCAGAGACGTTCCTCGAGGCCGTCATCGCCCCGGCGTACTCGGCCGAGGCCCTGCAGGTGCTGGGGGCGAAGAAGAACCTGCGCCTCCTGGAGGCGGGTCCCGCCCTGGCCTCGACGTCTGCCCGGCCGAGGGCCCAGCTGGAGGCCCGGAGCGTGTCCGGTGGCCTGGTCCTCCAGGACAAGGACGCCGTCGAGCCCCCGCTCGAGTGGAAGGTCGTCAGCAAACGCGCGCCGACCCCGGAGGAAGAGAGGGCTCTCCGCTTCGCCTGGAAGGTGTGCAAGCACGTGAAGAGCAACGCCATCGTGTTCGCCAATGGCTCGAAATTGCTGGCTTCCGGAGGCGGGCAGACGAGCCGGGTGGACTCGGCGAAGATCGCCGCCGCCCGGGGGGGCGAGGCCCTCAAGGGGAGCGCCGTGGCCTCGGATGCCTTCTTCCCCTTCAGGGATGGGCTCGACGAGGCCGCCCGGGCGGGGGCCACCTGCGTCATCCAGCCTGGCGGCTCGGTGAGGGACTCGGAGATCATCGCCGCGGCCGATGAACATGGAATGGCCATGGTGGTCACCGGGGTGCGACACTTCCGGCACTGAGCCATGCGGATCATCTGCCAAAAATGTGCGGCGGCCTATGCCATCGATGACCGGGTCATCACCCCCAAGGGTGTGCGTGCGCAGTGCCCGCGCTGCCGTCACCTCCAGTTGGTGAAGCGCGAGGACTCGCCCGCGGCCCCGGAGCCGAAGCCCGCTGCCGCCGCGCCGAAACCCGCCCCCGCGCCGAAACCCGCCCCCAAGCCCGCCGTGGCGGCGAAGCCAGCGCCCTCTCCCGCGAGACCGGCCACGCCGTCCGCGTCCCTGACCGACTCGCTCTTCGGCGATCTCGGGGACCTCGAGCCAGCGCCGGATCCCGGTGAGGCCCCAGCGGACTCGCTGCTGAACGACCTCTCGGCGATCGGCAGGCCGGCCACGCCCGCCGCCCCGTTGGAGAAGGACTCGCTGTTCGGCGATCTCGCCGATCTCACGCAGTCGTCTCCGTCCAATCCGGCGATTGATCTCGGTGCCTCGTCCAGGCCGGGGACGCCGGGCTATTCGCTTCCGACGGGCGATCTGCTGTTCGACGAGCCCGCGCCGGCTCCAGCGCCCGTGCCGCAACCCAGGCCGGCCGCGCCGGTGCAGGCCCGTCCGGCCGCGCCCGCGCCCCAGCCCAAGCCGGCGGTTCCGGCCTACTCGGTTCCGTCCGACGACGCGCTGTTCGACTTCAACGCACCGCCTGGATTCGAAGCGCCCGCGCCCAAGCCAGCTCCCGCGCCCAGGCCGGCTCCCGCTCCCGCCGCGCTGCCGGAGATGGCGGACGATGGGATGTTCGACTTCAACGCGCCGCCGGGATTCAGCGCGCCCCCTCCCGTGGCCGCGCCCAGGCCGGCTCCCGCTTCCGCCGCGCTGCCGGAGATGGCGGACGACGGGATCTTCGACTTCAACGCGCCGCCGGGCATGAGCTCGCCACCTCCCGTGGCCGCGCCTCCCGTCGCGGCGGCTCCGGATGCGGATCCGCTCCTCGACTTCTTCGGCACACCGCCCTCGCAGCCGGAGCCCGCCGCGGCCCCTCCGCCCGTCGCGGCTCCTGCCGCCACGAAGCCCGCCGGTGGCGTCGCCAAGACATGCCGTGAGTGCGGCAAGCAGATCGTGGACCCGTTCGACCTGGCGCTCGGTGCATGCGAGGACTGCCGTCGCCGTGCTCCGCAGAAGCCCACGCCCGCGCCCGTTCCCGAGACCCGGCCGGTGGAGGTCCTCGATCTGCCGCCGCTCGGCGATGCGGGTGGAGCCCTGGCGAGCGCGCCCCTGCCTCCAGAGCCCGGCAGTGGCGCACGCTCCGCCCCTCCGGCACTGGCGCCCGAGCCCCGCAGCGCCGTCAACTCGCGTTCCGGCGTGGCCGTGTCGGCGTCCAGCGGAGGCCGTGGCGGACTGATCGCGGCCGCGGTGGTCCTGCTGCTCCTGGGTGGTGGCGGAGCCGCGTACTTCTTCGTCCCCCAGGTGAAGGAGCTGGTGGGCGGCGGCAAGACCGGGAGCGGCGGTGGGTCCACGTCGTCCTCGTCCGGCCAGCAGCAGCCCGCGACGGCCGCGCTGCCTCCCGCGCTGGAGTCCGTGCTGCCCCGCTGGCAGTTGATGTTCGTGGACGCCAGCAGCGGTGACAGCAAGCAACTCCTCGCCCAGGGGCAGTCGCTGCTCGATAAGGATCAGCGCCTCGCCTACGCGGAGGCCGCGGAGTCCTTCCAGCGGGCGCTGTTGTTGGATCCCCGCAGTGACACGGCCATCTTCGGCTACGTCCAGGCGCTCGCGCTGGGGCTTGGCTCGCGGATGGATGACCCGACCTTCCAGGAGGCGCGCTCGCTCATCGAGGCCGCCGAGGGCCGGTCCCAGCGTGGCCCGGATCTGCTGGTGGCGCACGCCAACCTCCTGCTCGCGCGTTCCGGCAGCTCGGAGAACGTGCAGCAGGCGCAGAAGCTCGCCGAGGAGGTGCTGGCCAATCCCAAGGCGGGCACCCCGGCGCAGAAGGCCGAGGCCCACCTGGTGCTGGGCCGTGTCTTCCTGGCGTCGTCCCGCGAGCTGGCCAACCAGCACTTCGAGTCGGCGCTGGCGCTCGCCTCGGACTTCCAGCGCGTGCACTACTACCGCGCGCTGGCCGACGAGACGGCCGGTGACTACTCGCTGGCGATCGATCGGTTGCGGAAGCGGCTCGCGCAGGATCCGGATCATTGGGAGACCCGCGCCACGCTGGCCCGCATCTTCATGGAGGTGGGCCAGGTGGAGCAGGCGCGCGATCTGTACGAGTCGCGCCTCAAGAGCACGCCGACGGACTTCCAGGCGCTCCTGGCCACCGCGGTGTTGCGCTACCAGGTGGAGAACGGGCTGACCGGTGGGCTCGGGGGGCTGCGCGCCCTGCTGCGCAACCGCGACAAGTACGACGAGCGCGAGGTGGCGGAGCTGCTGCTGCATCTGGCGGCCGCGGAGCGCTCGGCCAACAACCTGGAGGCGGCGGCCAAGGCGGCCCGCGAGTCCCTGCAACTGCAGAAGAACAACCCGGCGGCGCACCTGCAGCTCTTCCTCGTGGCCGTGAAGCGCAAGGACGCCACGGCCGCGGCCGAGCACTTCGCCGGCCTCAAGGGCCAGCTCGACTCGCCCGTGCTGGAGAAGCTGCTCGAGGGCCGGCTGCGGCTGCTCGAGCGCAAACCCGCCGAGGCGATGCCGCTCTTCCTGGACGCCGCGAAGCAGGATTCGCGCTACGTGGATGCCCTGCTGCTGGCCGGCGTGGCCGGTGCCCAGAGTGGACGCCGGGACGAGGCCTTCCGCGTGCTCGCCCAGGCGAGCCAGGGAGATCCGATGCGGCTGTCTCCCCGGCCGGCCGTCACCACCTTCTACCTGCGCCCGGGAGATCTGCTCGAGGGGCTCGAGGGCTCCATCGTGGGTGCTGGCCGCGGGGACGACGACCTGCTGGCCAACCTCTATGAGGGCCTCCTGCGCTTCCACCAGGGCGAGGGCGCGGCGGCGGAGAAGCTGCTGAAGAAGGTGAACGACATCGACACCAACAACGCCGTCGCGTCCGCCTACCGGACCTTCATCTCCTTGGGCCGCAGGGACCTGAAGTCGGCGAAGGGGCATGCCGCTCGCGCGGTGGCGGGAGGCCGTCAGGTGGCCGTCGCCCACCTGGCCCTGGGCCTGGTGATGCTGGAGTCCAAGGAGCTGGAGCAGGCCAAGCGCTCCCTGCGCGAGGCGGTGACACTCGCCCCCAAGCTGTACTCGGCGGAAGTGAAGCTGGCCGAGATGGAGGGCACCTCCAACCGCGACTCGGTCCGCGAACGGCTCATCCGGTTGCTGAGCCTGGATCCTTCGTTCCTGCCCGCCAAACGCGTCCTCTACTCACTCGAAAAACGAGGTTGATGTGAAGGTCCTTCTGCTCGGCTCTGGCGCGCGGGAGCACGCGCTCGCGTGGAAGCTGTCCCAGAGCCCGCGGTTGACGAAGCTGTGGGTGGGCCCGGGCAATCCCGGCACCGCCCGCGTGGCCGCCAACGTACCGCTGAAGGCGGACGCGCCCGGCGAGGTGGTGGCGTTCGCCCGTCGGGAGCAGGTGGACCTGGTGGTGGTGGGCCCGGAGGCGCCTTTGATGGCGGGGGTGGCGGATGCGCTCGGCGCGGCCGGCATCGCCTGCTTCGGCCCGGTGGCGGGGGCCGCGCTCATCGAGGGCTCCAAGGCCTTCGCCAAGGAGATCATGGCCGATGCGGGTGTGCCCACCGCCGGCTTCCAGGTGTTCACCGACGTGGCCGCGGCCGAGGCCTACGCGGTGGAGCAGGGCCGCATCGTCGTGAAGGCGGACGGGCTGGCGGCGGGCAAGGGCGTCATCGTGGCGCAGGACGCGCGGGCCGCTCGCGAGGCGGTGCGCGCGGTGGGCGCGATGGGAACGGCGGGCCAGCGGATGGTGCTGGAGGAGTTGTTGGAGGGCGAGGAGGTGTCCGTCATCGCCCTGTGCGACGGCGAGCGCTACGTGCTGCTCCCGCCGGCGCAGGATCACAAGCGGGTGGGGGAGGGCGACACGGGCCCCAACACCGGCGGCATGGGCGCCTACGCACCCGCGCCCTTCCTGTCCGCCGCGCAGCTGTCCGAGGTGGGCGAGCAGGTGATCGCCCCGACGTTGGCGACGCTGCGGAGGCGGGGAATCCCCTTCCGGGGGGCGCTGTATGCGGGGCTGATGCTGACGCGCAACGGGCCCCGGGTGCTCGAGTTCAACGCGCGTTTCGGTGACCCCGAGACGCAGGTGCTGATGATGCAGCTGGCGGAGGACGTGTTGCCGCTGCTGGACGCGTGTGCGCGCGGCCGGCTGGAGCAGCGCCCGCTCGCGGTACACCCGGGCGCCTCGGTGGGCGTGGTGCTCGCTGCCCACAACTACCCGGAGACGCCGCGGCGCGGAGATCGCATCGAGGGCGTGGACGCGGTGCCGGCCAGCTGCCCGGTGTTCGCCGCGGGCGTGGAGGAGAAGGACGGGGCGTGGCTCACGGCCGGTGGCCGGGTGCTCACCGTCTGCGCGCGCGGCGCGGACCTGGCGGAGGCCCGCTCCCAGGCGTACGCCGCCGTGGCCCATATCCGCTTCGAGGGCATGCACTTCCGCCGGGACATCGGCGCCAAGGGGCTGGGGGCGCCCGCCGCGAAGTAACGTGACGCCGTGAGCCTGCTCTCCCGCTATCTGCTCAAGGAGCTCGTCGTCCCCCTCGTGGTGTGGGTGGCGTTCCTCTTCCTGCTCCTCTTCGTCATGCAGTTCCTGCGGGGCTCGGAGGTCATCCTCGGCTCGTCCGTGTCGCTGGAGGACCTGGGGCAGCTCATCATCTACCTCGCGCCGCACTTCCTGATGATGGCGCTTCCGGTCGCCTTCCTGCTGGCCATCCTCCTGGGCCTGGGCCGGCTATCGGAGGACCGCGAGCTCACCGCGCTCCAGGCGCTCGGCATCGGCCCGGTGCAACTGCTCGCGGGGCCACTGGCCATTGGCGCGGTGCTCGCCGCGCTCATGGTGCTCATCACCTCCACCGCCGAGCCGTGGGGCCTCACCAGCATCAAGACCTTCGTCGCGGACCTCATCAAGAAGAACGTGGTGGGCGACGTGAAGTCGGGCGTCTTCTACGAGGACCTGTCCAACCTCACCCTCTACGCCGAGACGGTCAACGCGGGGGACCGCCGGTGGACCAATGTGCTGCTCCATGACGACCGGGAGCCGTCCGCCCCCCTGTTGATGCTCGCGCGCAATGGCCGGGTGAACACCAACCGCGCCGGACAGGTGCTGACGCTGGAGCTCGGCGACGGCGAGGCGCACCGGGCCAACCAGGATTCCGAGTCCTACTCGGTCATCACCTTCAAGGAGGCGGAGATCGCCGTGGGCGTGGAGGGCTCCATGGGGCGGCGCAACCGCTTCCGCTCGCCGAAGGAGGAGCTCACGCCCACCGAGTTGCTCCAGGCCGCCGAGGAGGCCGAGCGCACCGGGGGAGATCCCAAGCCCTTCCTCAACTCGCTGTACAACCGGTTGGGGCACGCGCTCGCGCCGCTGTCCTTCGCGCTGCTGGGCACGCCGCTGGCCATCGGGCGGCGGCAGGGCGGACGCGCGTGGGGCTACCTGCTGTCGCTGGGCGGCTACGTGGCCTTCCACCTGTTGATGCGCTTCTGCGAGCAACTGGGTCTGCAGGGCCGTGTGCCGCTGCCGTTGGCCAACCAGCTCGCCAACATCATCTTCGGCGTGGTGGGCCTGGTGGCCATGTACCGCGTCAGCCGGGCGGGGACGGTGCGGTGAAAGGCACGCTCTTCCGCTACGTGGTCCGCACGTACCTCCAGTTCGCGGTGGGCATCCTCGCCGCCGTGATCTCCATCTTCCTGGTGGTGGACTTCGTGGACCGGGCGCGCCAGTACACCGGCGAGGGCTGGCTTTGGAACGTGGTGGTGCTGTACGCCAACAAGGCGCTGGTGGCCACGCAGCAACTCGGGCCCGTGGCGCTGCTGCTGGCGGCGGGCACCTCGGTGTCCTCCCTGCGCAAGCGCGGCGAGGTGACGGCGATGCGCTCCCTCACCTTCGGCCCCAACGCCCTCTACCTGCCGGTGGCGTTGTGCGTGGGACTGGCCTGCGTGGGGCTCATCGCCTTCGACGAGTGGGTGGTGGTGAAGGCGTCCCAGCGTGTGGAGGAGATCACCACCCAGCGCTTCAACCGCTGGGGAGACTGGGGCGTGTACCACACGCCCAAGCAGTGGTTCCGCAAGGGAGAGCAGATCTTCTACCTGCGCCGCGGCAACGCGCAGGAGGGCTTCGAGAACGTGGCCATCCTCACCGTCACCCCGGAGTTCCGGCTGGCGCGGCGCGTGGACGCGGAGACGATGCGCTCGGTGGATGGCACGCGCTGGATGCTGGGGGGCGTGGTGGAGCGCTCCTTCACCAAGGATGGCAAGTCCCAGGTGCGCCAGATGGCGGAAGCCGAGTACGACCTGGGCGTCACCCCGCACACGTTCCGCCTGCGCCCCGGCCGGCCCGAGCAGATGCGCATTCCGGTGCTGCGCGAGCAGATCCGCGTGCGGGGCGAGGTGGGGCGGGATACGCGGCAGTTCTCGCTCGTGCTGCACAACCGTTTCGCCCACCCGATGGCGAGCCTGCCCGCGGCCCTGCTGGCGGTGGGACTGGCGCTGCGCCCGGGACGCAAGGGACACCTGACGGTGGCGATCGTCGAGGGTCTGCTCATTTCCGTGATCATGTGGGGCCTGATGGTGGTGACGCGGACGCTGGCGCTCTCGGAGCGGATGGCGCCCGCGGTGGCCGCGTGGTTCCCGGTCGCGCTGCTGTCGGTGGCCGCGGTCCTGCTGTGGCTGCGCGGTGAAGGCCGGCTGGGAGGCGGTGGCGCGTGAACGACCGGTCCGAAGTGCTCGAGCGCTGGTTCCTGGTGTGCCTGACCCTGTGGGGCGTGGGGTGCCTGTTCCTGGAGGCGTTCGCGGCGGTGGGGCTCGCGGCGTGTGCGTTGGTGGCCCTGGTGGCGGCCCGGCGGAGCGGCGTCACCGTGCGTGGCGCGCTGCGAGCCTGGTGGCCCCTGGTGGCCTTCCTCGCGTGGGCGCTGCTGGTGCCGGCGCTGTCCGGACACCGGCCGAGCGGAACGGGCGTGGCGCGCCTGCTGGACTTCGCGGGCATCCCCGTGGCGGCGGTGGCGATCGGCCACCTGTCGGACGCGCGGCGCGTGCGCCTGGCGTGGATATTGAGCGCGGTGTTCCTCGTCTCGTGCGGTGTGGCGGGGTTTCAGCACTTCGGGGTGTGGCCCTCGCAGGAGGCACTGGAGCCGCTCCGGTGGATGCGCCTGTCCTTCGAGCGCGTCTATGAGGCCGTGCCCGGCACGGAGAACCGCTTCATGGCCGGAGGCCTGCTGTTCCACCGGCTGAAGTTCTCGCACATCGGCGGCATGGCGGTGGCCTTCGCGCTGGGCGTGGGGCTGCACCTGAAGGGACGGCGGCGGACGGCGGCGCTGGCCGTGGCGGCGGTGGGGCTCGTCTCCGTGGGCCTCTTCCCGTACGCGCGTGCGGCGAGCGTGGCCCTGGTGGCGGTGATGGGGCTGGTGGTGCTGCTCGGCCTGCCGAGGCGCGTGGCACTGCCCGCCTGTGCCGCGGTGCTGGGGCTGGCCGTCTTGACGCTGGCCGTCAATCGGCCCCTGCGCGAGCGCTTCCTCAACAGCTCCACGGAGAAGGGCTCGGGGAGCAGGGCGGCGCTGCTGGAGACGGGCCTGTGCGCGGTGCGCGCGCACCCTGTCACCGGCGTGGGCCCGGGACGCTTCCAGGCCCGCCTCTGGGCCACCCCGGACATGCCCGACCAGGCGCGCGAGCACCCGGGCAAATCCCACAACCAGTTCGTCAGCATGGCCGCGGAGACGGGTATCCCGGGCGCGCTGCTGTTCGTGTTGTTGCTTGGCTGGCTACTCTGGCGCCTTCCCCGGAACCGGCCCGAGGGCCTTGGCGCAATCGGGGCGCTCGCGTTCTTCTGCCTGCTGTCCCTGCTGCATGATCCGCTGTTCCATGTCCAGGCCTCGCAGGCACTGGTGCTCATCCTGGGAACGGGCCTCAGCGCGGTCTCGCGGCGTGCCTGAGGGGTACTGGCGGAAGGGTCTCGAAGCGGGCTAAGTCATGTGGCCCGGGCCGCCTGTCTGGCCCGCTGCTTCCCATGACTCAACCGGCTGCCAGTGACATTGGTGTGGGCGCGGTCCTGCGGGACACGTACGAGATCACCTCGCTGCTCGGGAAGGGAGGGATGGGCACGGTCTTCCTGGCCCGTCACCGCCGGCTCCCGGGCAAGCAGGTGGCCGTCAAGGTCCTCCATAACAGCGCGAGCCTCAACCCCGAGCTGTATGCGCGCTTCCGCCGCGAGGCGGAGATCGCCTCCCAGCTCGGCCATCCCAACATCGTCGAGGTGCTCGACTTCGACACGCTGCAGGACGGCACGCCCTTCCTGGTGATGGAGTACCTGCGCGGCGAGAGCCTCGAACATCGGCTGGCGGGCGGCCCGCTTCCGGTCGACGTGGCGCTCTCCATCGTCCGGCAGGTCTGCTCGGCGCTCCAGGCGGCCCACCGCGCTGGAGTCGTCCACCGGGATCTCAAGCCCGCCAACATCTTCCTCTCCCCGACCGACTCCGGGGGCGTGGTGTCCGAGCGGGTGAAGCTGCTCGATTTCGGCATCTCGAAGATGCTCGACTCGCAGACGCTCCAGACGCAGGAGGCGGTGCTGATCGGCACGCCGCAGTACATGGCGCCCGAGCAGGCCCTGGGGAAGAACAGCGAGGTGGACGCGCGCACCGACATCTTCGCGCTCGGGTGCATCGTCTACGAGCTGATGTCCGGCCGGCCGCCGTTCGCCGGAGACGGTGGCAGCATCGTGCAGGTGGTCTTCCGCATCGTCCACGGACAGCCCGAGCCACTGGCCTCGCTGTGCCCGGACCTCTCTTTGCGGATCATCGGAGCCGTGGAGAAAGCGCTCTCGAAGAGCCCGCAGGACCGCTACCCGGATGTCAGTGCCTTCGTCGCCGAGCTGACCGGCAGCCCGCTCCAGTCGCTCGCCGGAGTGCCGGTGCCCTCGTTCTCCTCGTCACGTGTGGCCTCCGTGCCACCCGCCGCGGCGGATGATGGGCTCGGCTCGACGCACATGCCCTCGTCCACGGCGCGCTTTGGGGCTCCGGCAGGGGCGGCGGATGATGGGCTCGGCTCGACGCACATGCCTTCGTCCACGGCTCGTTTCGGGGCTCCGGCCGCCGGTGCGGATGATGGGCTTGGCGCGACGCACATGCCTGCGTCGACTGCGCGCTTTGGGGCTCCGGCAGGTGCGGCGGATGATGGGCTCGGCGCGACGCACATGCCTTCGTCCACCGCTCGCTTCCCGGCTCCTGGTGCCGCCGCGACGGATGATGGGCTCGGCGCGACGCATATGCCCTCGTCCACGGCCCGCTTCCCGGTGCAGCCGGTACCCGCACCGGCCGCCGTGGCAGATGAGCGCGGACTCGTTGCGGCACATGTGCCCTCGTCCACGGCTGGTATCCCGGCTCCCGTGGTGCAGCCGCCACCGGCGAGCCCGGCTCCCGTCTCTCCTGCCTCAATCGCAGCTCCCGTGCCCGCTGCCGTCCAGGTCACCGTACCGCCGACAGCCCCCGCTCGCTCGGGACCAGGGATGGGCATGAAGGCGGGAGCGGCTGTGCTGTCCCTCGCGCTCTTGGCCCTGGGCGGTTGGTTCGCGACCCGGTCCACTGCTGTCCCCGAGATCGGCACGCCCGAGCCCGTGGCGGCGAAGGACCCCACTCCGAATCCCGTTCCTGCTGTTCCCACGGAGCCAAAGGTCCCGGCCGTGCCTGTCGCCGAGACCAAGACTGTCGCCGAGACCAAGACCGTCGCCGAGACCAAGCCCACTGCGGTCGCTTCTGCACCCAAGACTTCAAAGCCCAAGGCTCCCGTGGCCACTGCGAGCGAGGCCCTGCCGGAAGAGGTGCGTGAAGACATCCAGAATGCGGAGCGCGCGCTCGCTGCCGGTGATTTCCAGAAGGCAATTAGTCTCGCTCAGACCAGTCAGCGGAAGAAGCTCACCCCGGAGTCGTTCTCCGTGCTCTCGCGTGCTTACTGCCGCAAGAGGGATCTCAATGGCGCCAAAAGGACATTGCTTGAGGGGAAGCAGCGGAAGATGTTGTCCGATAGGGAGCGAGAAAAGGTCATCGATTTCTGCGCGGCTCACGACTTTCCGCTGGAGTTCTGAGCGCTCATGCCCGACTTGCGCGGGCCCCAGCACACCCCACAGGAGGCAGATGTGAGAGCAGTTCTGGCGATGTTCATCGCGGTAGGAGTGGTGTCTTCAGTCCCCGCCCGGGCGGCGGCGCCAGTGGAAGCGGGGAAGGTGTTCTCCGGCAGGGAAGGGGAGTTGGTGGCGGTCGTTCCGCTCTCGCCCGTGGAGAATAAGAAGGCCCTCCTGCGCGTGCAGGGTACGGGGAGCGAGCTCGACGGCAAGGCGCTCCCCTACGACGTGAAAGAGACGGGCGACTACGTCTACTACACCACCGAGATCCGGGGCCGGAGCTTCTCCACCCTCATCGCGCGCCCGGCGAGCGGCGGGACCCGGAGCTACACCCTCAACCTGCCCGGCAAGCGTGACGGCATCTCGGTGTCCTACGACGATGATCGCACCAAGTCCCTCAAGGGCGAGGAGGTGTACGCGCTCCACCAGAAGCAGAAGGCGGATGGCACGCTCACCAGGCTGATGGCGTTCGACCGCAAGGCCGAGATGGCCGAGGCCGAGGCGTCGCTCGCCGAGCCGGTGAAGTCCATGAACACCGCGTGCGGCACTTCGGTGAAGGTGGCGATCGACTGGAACAGCATCTCGGACGAGCTGATCAAGTCGTACAGCATCGCCTCCTACTGCGAGAGCCCGTTCGATGCCCTGGAGTCCCTGTGCGCGACGGCCGAGGGCAAGAAGGCCATCCAGACGCATGTGAAGGAGGTCTCCTGCCGCTTCGGTGACGCCCTGAAGCTGGAGGTTCAGGCGGGCCGCGTCGCCTGGACGACCGCCAAGGACGCGTCGAATCAGGAGACGTTCGCCACGAATTACTTCACGGAGAACCTCGAGTCCGCGCGGGGCCAGGGCGAGAAGCTCTCCGAGCGGCTGCGCCTGGAGAAGATCCGCGTGTGCACCGACAACAAGGGGCACTACGTGGCGTTGATGCCCCATGAGCGGCAGACCGTGCAGCTGGCCTACGGCGACGACAAGAAGCTCGTCCAGGTCGCGTCGCCGCCCTGGGTGCTCTCCGGCTACCACTTCCTCGAGCCGCGCTTCTTCAACAAGTCGATGAACCCCTCGTTCCGCGGGCTCGACATGCGCGTGTACTCGGAGGTGGAGCTGAGCGACGAGAAGAAGACCTGCGCGGTCCGCTGCGGCGATCGCACCATCCCCTTCACGCTGCTCGAGTCCGAGAAGGCCCAGGAGCTGGTGGCGAAGGCCACCATCGAGCCCAATCCGCAGCAGTACGTGCCCTACGCGCTGCTGCGCGATCAGCAGGGCCGCTACTACCTGGTGGAGCGGGGCTTCCAGCCGGGACAGGAGCGGAGCTTCCGCGTCTACATCGGCCCCAAGGGCAACCTGCAGCAGCAGAAGATGACGGACATCGTCTCCGACTCGGAGGGAGAGATCTTCGCCACGAAGAAGGGCGAGCTCCGGCTGGTGCTGGACAAGGCGGCCTCCTCGACGTGGCTCGAGAAGAAGAAGAAGACCGAGCTGCGCCCGGTGCCCGTCGAGGAGAACCTGCCGCTCATCTACAACGAGCTGGGGGTCTACACCGGTGCCCGTCTGGGCACGCCGTGTGACGACCAGTAGGTCCGTGAGCGCCGGCCCCCGGATGGAGCGTGTCCGCATTTGAACGCTCCACCGGGAGGCTCGTAGACTGCCCCCGCTTTACTTCTCTTTTCGGGGGCAGCAGACATGAAGCGGTTGTTCGCGTTGGCGTTCTCTTTGGGGTGCGCGGTGCCGGTGTCCGCCATGGCGGCGGATGCCATCAAGGTGCAGATCCTCAGCGCCACGGTGAAGGACCAGAAGATCGCCGGAGCGGAGGTCATCGCTCAGAAGAATGGCGAGGCATCCATCAAGGGCACCACGGCGGCGGACGGCACGGTCCGGTTCGAGAAGCCCTTCGGCGGTGCCGATGACAGCGCGGTGAGCCTGATCGTCAAGAAGGACGGTTACTCGAACCTGGTGGTGAAGTGCCCGTGCGATGGCCTGTCGTACGCCATCAGCCCGGTGATGAGCCAGAACCTGGACGGCATGCGCATCGTGCTCAACTGGGGCGCGCAGCCGAGCGATCTGGACTCGCACCTGGTCCATCCCTCGACCCACGTTTTCTACTCCGCCAAGAAGGGTGACCTGGCCAACCTGGACGTGGACGACACCACGAGCTACGGCCCGGAGACCGTCACGCTGGAGAAGAAGAAGAATGGCGTGAAGTACCTCTACGCCGTGCACAACTACACCGAGGGCGACAAGCAGGGCTCGGTGACGCTCTCCAACAACAGCCAGGCGAAGGTGTTCGTCTACGTGGGCTCCTCGCTGGTGCGCACCTTCACGCCGCCCAAGGGCAAGGCGGGCAACGTCTGGGTGGTGTTCGGCATCGGCGACAACGGCGAGTTCTACGACATCAACAAGTTCACCGACGTGAAGGACCGCGGCCAGGTGGGCTCCTTCATGCAGGGCCTCATCAAGGGGGGCGGCTTCCAGTCCGTGCCCGAGGTGTCGGTGGATCAGACGCGGCTCGCGGACACGCTGAACAAGCAGGGCGAGAAGACCTATCACGAGGGCAAGCTCGACGAGGCCGTGTCGTTGTACCTGGAGGCCATTGCCAACAACCCCGAGCATGGGCAGGCGTACAGCAACCTGGGACTGGCGTACCAGAAGCTCAACCGCAACGCCGAGGCGCTGTGGGCAAACCGCAAGGCCATCGCGCTGGCGTCGGGCAAGGCCGCGGCCACCATCCGGGCCAGCTCCTTCTACAACATCGCCCGCGTCTACGAGGGCGAGCAGAAGTGGGCCGATGCGTTGGAGAACTTCCAGTCCGCACTGGGCCAGAAGGACCACGACGCCTACAAGAAGGGCATCGTCCGGATGAAGGAAAAGCTCGGCCAGAACTGAGCCAGCGGGTGGGCTTTGCAACGCCGAGCCTAAAAGCAGGGTCCACCCGTGAACATCCGCCCTTCACATCGTGAGGGGCCCTCCCAATCATCCGCCCGGTATGGAGAACGAGAAGAACAAGCTGGCGGATGGTGAGGAGTTGCACCACCGTTTCGGCAACCACCTGCGCCGCCTCAGGACCGCGCAGCAGCTCACCCAGGAGCAGCTCGCGGAGCGGAGTGGACTGTCGGTGGACGCCATCCGGCGCATCGAGCGGGGGGCGTTCTCCCCCTCGCTCGAGACGTTGGCCAAGCTGACGGAGGGGCTCGACGTCTCCTTGAAGACGCTGTTCCAGACCTTCGAGCGCGAGAAGTCCGATCGGGTCGCGGAGATCTGCGACTTCCTGTCCAACCGCTCCGGGAGGGACGTGCAGCTCGTGTGGCGTGTCGTGCGCGCCATGTTCGAGGAGCGCTGAGCGCCCCGGCGGATGCTCTGGGACGGACAGGGCGGATGTTCCCTGTTGCCCGAGCACGTGCTGGTCTAGTCACGCGAGGACATGCTCGTTCCTTCCCGCGTCGTCCTCGTGGTCGAGGACGAGACCGATCTTCGCGAGATCATCCAGGATGTGCTCGCCGGGGATGGGTACCAGGTGACATGTGCGGTCGATGGAGCCCAGGCGCTCGAGCTGCTGGCGGGTGGCCTGCGGCCGGGCCTGGTGTTGCTCGACTTCTACATGCCCCGGCTGGATGGTTGGGCCTTCCTCGAGCGGATGAGGGGCGAGCTGGGTCTGGGTGAGGTTCCCGTCGTGGCCATCAGCGGTTCGAACGTGTCCCATCCCTCCGTCGCCGCCGTGATGCGGAAGCCTTTCGACATCACCGAGCTCCTGGAGATCGCTCAGCGGTTCGCGGGGTGAGGGCTGGCTCCTCCGCTCGCTCCACGGCCGTGCGCGGAGTGGGGGAGAGCGGCTCCCGTGAGGCTGCGCGTGAGCGCTATAGGCTGAGCGGCCCCGGTGTATCGCGACCGGGTCATTCGCCGCATGAGCGCCAGCCGTCTCGAACAACTCCGCGCCGAGGTCCGCGCCCGCGCCGAGAACCGTCCCGGGGTCTACCGCATGAGAGGCCCCTCGGGAGAGGTGCTCTATGTGGGCAAATCGGTGAAGGTGCGCACGCGGTTGCTCTCCTATTTCCGCGCGCAGCGAGGGGAGAAGGGGGCGGAGATCATCGGGCACGCGCACGGGGTGGAGTGGGACTACGAGCCGAGCGAGTTCGCGGCGCTCTTGCAGGAGTTCCGTCACATCAAGCGCTGGCGGCCCCCGTTCAACGTGCAGCACAAGCGAGACAACTCGTTCTGCTTCATCAAGCTGACCCGCGAGCCCGTGCCGCGGTTGCTGGTGGTGGGCCACGTCATCAACGATGGGGCCGAGTACTTCGGTCCGCTTCGTGGGCGGCAGGGCGCCACCGAGGCGGTACGGGCGGTGGGTGATCTGCTGGAGCTGCGGGACTGCTCCTCGGACACGCCCATGCGGCTGGCGGATCAGATCGAGCTCTTCCGGCTGAAGGAGGATCCGCGCTGCATGCGGGGCCAGGTGGGGCGCTGCCTGTCACCCTGTGCCGGCGGCTGCACGCGCACGGAGTACATGGCGCGCGTCAACCAGGCGCGGGACTTCCTGAATGGGGTGACGGACCAGCCACTGGCCCTGCTGCGTGAGCGGATGAGCATGGCGTCCCGGCGCCTCCAGTTCGAGTACGCCGCCGAGTTGAGGGACCGCGCGGAGACGCTGGAGCGGGTGCAGGCCGAGTTGCTCGAGATTGGCCAGTTCGTGGAGCGGCTGTCCTTCGTGTACACGGTGCCGGGTCATGACGGAGAGGACCGTGCCTACGTCATCCGCCGGGGAAGCGTGCGCGCCGAGTCCGCCGCTCCGCGTACGCCGCACGAGCGGCTCGCCCTGGAAGCGACGGTGGGCGAGGTCTTCGAGAGGCCGGAGCCGGCGATGATTGGTCTGCGGGCCCACGAGGCACAGGAGGTGCTGCTCGTGGCGCGCTGGTTCCGCCTCAACCCGGGAGAACTGGAACGGACCGTGCCCGTGACGACCTTCACAGCCCGCGGACCAGGCCTGGGAGCCGTGGAAGCCCCCTCTCCCTTTGGGAGAGGGTTGGGGTGAGGGTCTTTACTCAACCGATGACGGTGAAGCTCCCCAGGTCCGTGGCCCGGCCGTTCACGAGGGCCTCGACCCGGTGCGTGCCGGCGTAGTGCTTGCGTGTCGTCAGGGTGGCGAAGGAGATCGACTTCTCGCGGGTGCAGGAGGCGCCGGGGAGGAGATCGACCTTGGTGCCCTTGAAGACCTTGGGACTGGCCGAGCCGTTCGCCTTGACGAAGTGCACGGCGAAGTCGACGACGGCCTGCTGGCGTGTCTTCGCGGGGTTGGTGACGGACAGGGTCATGGAGACGCTCTCGCCGAGCCGGACGCGCTTGGGTTGGAACGAGGCCGTCACCTCGAGCTCTCCGCCTCCCTGGAATCCGAGCACCGAGAGGGCGCGCGCATCACCGCGCTTCACGGCGGAGCGGAGCGCGTGGCGGATGATCCACAGGCGCTCGGGCGAGGCCCCTTCCTTCCAGCGGGCGCAGGTGTCCACGAGGACCTCGGGGTGGTCCTTGCCGATGTCGTTCAGGTTGTTGGCGACGGAGCGCCGGACGTAGAGCTCGGGGTCATCCTTGAGCAACTCGAGGAGCGCGAGCACCGGGCGCGGATCCTTCTGGAATGCGCGGAGCCGGGAGGCCCAGGGCAGCCGGGGCCGCGTGCCCTCCGAGACGAGCCGCCGGACGTGGACGTTCGGATCCTTCGTCCACTGGTGGAGGCGCTCCAGGGATTCGCGAGGGTAGCGGTCGATGAATGGGCGGATGGAGAACTCGGAGGTGAACCGTTTGGTGAGCTCGTAATGGGCGCGCATCGACGTCTCGAAATGCTCGAGCCCGTGCTCCGCGACGTACATGGTGTGGGGCATGTAGATGAACACGCCCATGCCCTGGAGCTCCTCGCGTTCGTGCTCCGGCCCGATCGAGCGCAGGAGGATGCCGGCCGCGCGCTCGAAGTCGGAGGGGAGGGCGCGGTGCATGGCCTGCATGATGTGGCGGGCACGGCCCAGGAGCTCGTGGGCCTCGAGTCCGTCGGTGGCCTCGGTCAGGAAGCGTTGCTCCGGGAAGGACGGATGGGCGCCACGCAGCATGGCGGCGATGCGCTTCACCACGCGCTGGTCGAAGAAGTCCTTGAGCTGCTCGGGCATGTCTTCCTTCAATCCTCGGAGGACTCGGCTTCTTCGTCTTCTTGCCGTTCCTGTTCGGCCTTTCGTTTCTCCCGCTCTTCTCTCAGGCGCGATAGGGAATGCAGGGTGTGGCGGTTGAATTTCTTGTGATACACGGCGTGATGGTATTCACCCGCGATGGCCACCAGGGCGGTTGGAGAGGCGGGGTGGCTCGCCAGCCACTCCATGGCTTCCTCGCGAGTGTTGAACGACGCGGCGGGGGAAGGCAAGGGCTTCGACTCGTCGAAATCCTCGAGGAAATACTCCATCACATAGCCGCGCAGCAACTCACGAACGTTGTCCTCGCGTGAGTACCAGATTTCGTAATACTCGTCGCCAATCATCACATGGCCATAGCTGGGCGGGGCCGAGAGATGGTTCAGCCAGGCATTTGCCTCCTCGCGAGTATCGAAAAATGCGATGACGGGTGGAGGAGCATCGGAACGAGAATCCTCGCGATAGCGTGCGAGGGCCTCTTGTTGATCGGTGCCCGCGATGAAGTTGAGCAGATCGATGAGGATGAGGAGTTGCAGTTTCCGTTCTGGATCCGCCATTTCATCCAGGGTCCGGAGCAGCATGGCCATCGCCTGTTGGGACATCGCGTCCGCGCGCACCTTGAATGCCGTGCTCACGTAGGAGGTGCGCGCGGGGTCGAGGCCAGCGAGGTAGTCCTCGAAGACATACACCTGGCCGGTTGTGACGGTGAAGTTCCAGTGCTCGCGCAGGTGCTGCCAGAGGGTGGCCTCTTCTCCCTTCCCAGTGGATTCAGCCGCTCGCTGCAGGTTGCCAATCAAGAGCAACGCTTCATTGAGGAGGTCAAAAATTGACATTCAGTACCTCGGCGAATCGTGAGTCAGCGGGCAGTTCCGACACCGGATCTGCCGATGCCACAGCCATGAGCGGCACAAAGAAAAGAAGGCCTCCTCCCGAACCTCCAACTGCGGCGACAAAAGCCACCCCGGCGATGACGACAAGGGTTCCCGTTACGATTTCCTCCCGATGGACCTTGAGCCATTCAACAGCGAGGTCCACCCGCGTGAACTCTCGAGCCTGCTGCTGGGCCCAGGGTCCTCGCCCGTTGAGGCACATCTGATAGAAATTCGTGCAGGTGCTTTCACACCAGCGGCCCCTGTTCTTCGCCCATGACCCCTGGTAGCTTGGGTACCTGACCCCTTCGATAGGGATGGGTCTGGGGCTGTTCGTGCACAGGTCAATGCAGCTCTGCTGCTTGGCCTCGCATTGGGCAGAGGACGTCGCGACGCGCACGAGCCTTCCAGCAAGTCCACCGTGGCTTGCGTGGTAGGGATAATTCGTCAAGTCGAAGTCCGCGAGGGACTTCCAGGTGTGGCTCACCCGTCCGTCTGGAGACTCTTCAATGACGAGCACATGCCTGGCCAAGTCCTGTGCGCTCGTGGGTCCGGGAACCGGGTAGCGGGTGGCCGTACAGGCAGCAAACAGCAGACCGAGGACCGCAGAGCAGAGCCTTTGTGGCGCCAGACTCGTTTTCATGGGGTGCATGTACTTTCTGTTGTTCTCGAGGCGGGCGGACCCTAGCGTGACTCGAGCGCCCGGCGGTAGGTGGCCAGGGTCCGCCGCGCACAGTCTTCCCAGTTGAAGAGCGCGGCACGCTCGCGGCCCTTCTCCGACAGCTCGCGGCGCAGGCCATCCTCCCGCAGCAGCTTCAGCGCCGTCTCCCGCCACGCGTTCGCGTCCTCCGGCGGCAGCAGCAGCGCGGCATCGCCCACCACCTCCGGCAGCGACGTGGCCCGCGCCACCACCGCCGGTGTGCCGCAGGCCATGGCTTCCAGCGGCGGCAACCCGAAGCCCTCGTAGCGCGAGGGCATCAACAACGCCGTCGCCGCCCCGTACAGGCGCGGCATGTCGTCCTCGGGCAGGTCCGCCAGCTCAAGCGTCGAGTCCGGGAAGCCCAGTTCCCACACCGCGCCCTTGCCCGCCAGCAGCACCATGGGCACCGGCAGCGACGGCGCGATCTCCGCCAGCATCCCCAGGTTCTTGAAGGCCTTCGTGTTGCCCACCGCGAGGAAGAAGCGCGGCGGCAGCATCCGGCGCTCGCGGAAGTCCTTCAGCTCCGACGCCGTGGGCGGCTGGTAGCGCGCGTCCACCCCGTTCGGAATCACCTGCAGCCGGTAGGGCGACAGGCCCAGTTCCCTCGCCAGCTCCGCGCGGGAGAACTCGGACACGGTGATGAGCGCCTTGGCCGTCTTCGCCCTCGGGCCCACCACCAGCTTGTAGTAGGCGCGGCGCCCCGGGCCGTACTCCGATGACAGCACCAGGTGGTTGGCGTCGTGCAGCGTGGCCACCAGCCGCCCCGGCCACAACGCCGGTACCGAGAAGGACGTCGCGTGGAACAGAGCGGGCGCCAGCCGGACGAGCGAGGCGGCGAGCGCCGGTTGCTCCAACGGCGACAGGAAGCCCACCGGGCAGCGGTGCAGGGGGATGCGCGGCGTGAGCGCTCCCAGCCCCTCCGGCAGCCCCTCCGGGCCCGTCAGGCCGCTGAAACTCAGGTCCGGCGCCAACTCCGGCAGCCGGCTCGCCAGTTCCAGCGCGTAACGCGCGATGCCGTGCAGCCGGCCACGCACCATCCGCAGGTCGATCAGGACGCTCGCCACGGAGGTGCCCCTACCACACGCGCGGACCCAAGTGGGGCGCTCGGTTGGCTGGTTGTCGGCAAGCGGGCCCGGCGGTGATACAAGGCCCGCCCGTGAAGGTCGCCCTCGTCCACGACTGGCTCGTCACCCAGCGCGGCGGTGAGCACGTGCTCGAGGCACTGTGCGAACTGTTCCCGCAGGCGGATATCCATACCCTCGTGCACCGCCCCGGCGTCGTGCACCCGCGCATCGAGTCGCGGCCCATCCATACCTCCGTCCTCCAGCGCATTCCCCGCATCCACAAGCTCTACCGCCACTTCCTCCCCGTCCTTCCCCAGGTCATCGAGTCCATGCGCCTGGAGGGCTATGACCTCGTCATCTCCTCCAGCCACTGCGTGGCCAAGGGCATCCGCAAGCCGCCCGGGGCCAAGCACCTCGCCTACGTGCACGCGCCCATGCGCTACATGTGGGATCTCTTCGACGACTACTTCGGGCCGGGCCGCGCCTCGCTGCCGGTGCGCGTGGCGGCGCACGCCGTCCGCCCGTACCTCCAGAAGTGGGACCGCGACAGCACCGCCGGGGTGGATCGCATCCTCGTCAACAGCCAGCACATCGCCGGCAAGGTGCAGCGCTTCTGGGGCCGCGAGGCCGCCGTGGTCTACCCGCCCATCGCCCTGGACCGCTTCTGCCAGCACCCGCTCGAGGGGCTCGGCCAGGGCGGCTACTACCTGTGGCTGGGCGCTTTCGCTCCCTACAAGCGGCTCGACATCGCCCTGGAGGCCTTCCGCCACCTGGATGCCCCGCTCTGGGTCGTGGGCACCGGCCAGGAGGCGGCGAAGCTCACCTCGGGACCGCTGCCCTCGCACATCCGCTTCCTCGGCTCCGTGCCCAATGAGGCGCTCGCCGGCCTCTACCGCGACGCGCGCGCCCTCATCTTCACCCCCGAGGAGGACTTCGGCATCGTCCCCCTGGAGGCCCAGGCCTGTGGCCGCCCCGTCATCGCCTACGGGCGGGGTGGGGCGCTGGAGACCGTCAGCCCCCGCACGGGCCTCTTCTTCGACGAGCAGACGCCCGGCGCCCTGGTGGAGGCCGTGCGCCGCTTCGAGCAGTGGGAGCCCGCCTTCCAGCCCGCCGATGCCCGCGCCCAGGCCGAGCGCTTCAGCCGCGCCACCTTCCTGCGCTCGGTGCGGGCCGAGGTGGACGCGCTGATGGCTCCCTCCGTCCCCGTCCGCCGGGCCGCCGTCCCCTGAGTTCCCTGACACCGTTGTCCTGGTGGGTGTCTTTTCCGAGGGTCCCGCCCCTGGCTCCGGGGCTCGCACCGTTGGCCACAAGCCCGGGCAACCCCTTGGATTCCGGGCGCTTTTCATGGTAGGAGCCCTCCCGGCCGCATGGGGTGTCCGTTACAGGACGGCCCGTGGGTGCGGGGTGCGACGATTGCAGGTCGCGGCCAGGCGTTTTGCAGGCCACAGAAGGAGGCCCGCGTGTTCAACCGGTTCCAGCGCTTCTATACGTCCATCAAGGTCGCCGCCGACGTGGTGATGCTGACGCTGGCGTTCGCGCTCGCCTACGTCAGCCGCTTCGAGGGCCCCATCCCCGTCTACTACGGCCTGCCCGCCGTGCAGGAGACGCTGCTGTCGCTGGCGACGGTGCTCATCGTCTTCCCCGTCACCTACCGGCAGGCGCGGCTGTACGCCACCAACCGGGCGCGCACGCACATCGGCGAGGTCTTCGAGGTCTTCAAGGCCACCATCATGGCCACGCTCATCGTGGTGGCCCTCACGTACTTCACCCGTGAGCGCTACTCGCGTCTGATGCTGGCCTTCTTCGCCAGCTACTCGTTCGTGGGCGTGTCCGCGGTGCGGCTGGTGCTGCGCGCGGTGCTCAACGAGGTGCGCCGGCGCGGCTTCAACCTCAAGTCCATCCTGGTCATCGGCGCGGGAGACCTGGGCCAGCGCGTCATCGAGACGGTCGAGGGCCACAAGGAGCTGGGCTTCCGCGTGGCCGGCGTGCTCACGCTGCGCCCCGAGAAGGTGGGCCAGCAGGTGCGCGGCGTGCCCGTGCTGGGGCTCGTCAAGGACGTGGACGCCGTGCTGGATGCGCACCCGGTGGATCAGGTCATCATCGCCGTGCCGCTCGAGGAGCAGGCCGCCGTCAAGCCGCTCATGGAGCAGCTGGCGCTGCGTACCGTGGACGTGAAGGTGGTGCCGGACCTCTACCAGTACGTCACCCTGTACGGCGGGCTCGAGGAGTTCGGCGGGCTGCCCATCATCAGCCTCCAGGGCGATCCCATGTCCGGCTGGAACATGGTGGCCAAGCGCGTCTTCGACATCCTCTTCGCGCTGGTGGCCATCGCCGTGAGCGCGCCCATCATGCTGGCCGTGGCCATCGCCGTGAAGCTCACCAGCCGCGGGCCCCTGCTCTATGCCCAGGAGCGCATGGGCCTGGACGGCGACACGTTCCACATCCTCAAGTTCCGCACCATGCGCGTGGACGCCGAGGCCTCCGGCGCCATGATGGCCAGCAAGGAAGACCCCCGGCGCACGCCCATTGGCACCTTCCTGCGCAAGTACTCGCTCGACGAGCTGCCCCAGTTCTTCAACGTGCTGGTGGGCGACATGAGCCTCGTGGGCCCGCGCCCCGAGCGGCCCGTGTTCATCGAGGAGTTCAAGAAGCAGATTCCCCGCTACCACCTGCGCCACAAGGTCAAGGCCGGCATCACCGGCTGGGCGCAGATCAACGGCCTTCGCGGGCAGACGTCCATCCAGAAGCGGATTGAGTACGACCTGTACTACATCGAGAACTGGTCGCTGCTGATGGACTTGAAGATTCTCATTCGCACTGCACTGGGCGGCTTCCTGTCGAAGAACGCCTACTAGCTCGCAGAGCGTCCGGGCGGGTGTGTGGGCTGCCGCACGCCCGGAGCCGAGAGTCCTGCGCTCCCGGTCGCGGACCGGTCTAGTATCCGGGGCGCATGGCTGAACAACAGCTCGGAGCGCATCTGGTCCGCAAGGGCCTCATCACGCAGGCTCAGCTCGATGAGGCGCTGAAGTCACAACTCATCTACGGCGGCAGCCTGGGCACCAACCTGGTCGAGCTGGGAGTGCTCGACCTGGGCGTGTTGGGGCAGGCACTGTCGGACACGTACCACTTCCCGCTCGCGCAGGACGCGGAGCTGGAGGCGGCGACGGCCGAGACGATCGCGCTGCTCAAGCCCGAGCAGGTGCGCAACCACCTGGCGTTCCCGCTGGCCCTCGAGGGCCGCCGCCTGCGCGTGGCCATGGTGAATCCGCAGGATCCCAAACACGTGGACGCGCTCGGCTTCGCCACGGGCATGCGCATCGTGCCGGCGATCCTCCCGGAGCTGCGCCTCTTCGACTTGCTGGAGAAGCGCTACGGCATCCCCAAGCCGTCACGCCCCGTGCGTCCGGGTCAGCCCAAGCCCGCGGTGGGGCAGGGGGCTCCCGTCGCGCAGCGGCCCACGGCGTTGTCCGCGCAGACGCCTGGCTCAGCGCAGCCGGCTCCGGTGGCCGCCGCGCGGCCCGTGGCCCCGGGTGCTCCGGCTCCTGCCGCGCTAGGTGCGCCGCAGCCTCCTGCCGCCGGTGCTCCGGGTGTGGTGGCCGCCGCTCCGCGTCCTGCGGGCGCTCCGCCCGTGGCCGCCGCTCCGGGTACCAATCCTGGGATGAATCCCCAGGGTCAGCCTGCTGCCGCGGGTCAGCCCACGGGAGTGCGGCCGACGCCCGCGGCTCCCGCTGGGGCCCCAGGTGTTGCCGCGAAGCCCGCTTCCGCTCCGGTGGCGGGTGCGCCCGGTGCCCCCGTGGCTCCGAGGCCTCCGGCGCCCGTGGGGGGGGCTCCAGTACCAGGGGCTCCTGGGAGTGTTCCGGCCGGGACCGTGGCGCCTCGTCCACCCGTTTCGCCTGGCGCGCCGGGGAGTGCTCCGGCTGGCGCCGCTCCCGCTCAGCCTTCCACGGCGGCGCCTGTCGCTGGGCCGGGTGCTCCCGCTGGTGCTCCGGCCGGAGCCGCGTCTCCGCAGGCCGCTGCCGCGCCGAGGCCCCCTGGGGCACCGGGCGCGCCAGGGGTTCAGCCCTCCGCTGCCGTGCCTCAGCGTCCTGCTCCCGTGGGCGTGCCTGGGGCTCCTGGGGCGCCGGGTGCCGCCGCGACGCCTGTCGGTGCCGGAGCGCAGCAGCCCGGTGTGGCGAAGCCGCCCGTGGGACCGGCGCCCTCGACGCCTCTCGCGCCGGGTGCACCGGTGGCCGCGAAGCCCGCGGGAACTGCTCCGGGTGTTGCCGGCCCCGCGCAGCC
Organism: Archangium sp. Cb G35; assembly: GCF_001896145.1. Taxonomy (NCBI): domain Bacteria; kingdom Pseudomonadati; phylum Myxococcota; class Myxococcia; order Myxococcales; family Archangiaceae; genus Archangium; species Archangium sp. Cb G35. Next base: position 38,375 of record NZ_MPOI01000011.1, on the reverse strand, counting down.
CGGGCAGAACCTGCCTCCGGGCATGATGCCTCGGAGCGCTCCGGGGACGTCTCAGCCGGGAGCCACGGGAGCCACCGCGCCCGCTCCGGGCTCGAGCGTGGGTCAGGTTCCGCCGCAGGCCGTGCGCCCTCCGGCTCCTGGGACGTCGCCCGTTCCCGCGGGTGCTCAGGTTCCTCCTGGCACGCCCGCCGTGGCGCGTCCTCCCGTGGGTGCTCCACCTCCGGGTGTCGCGCCTCGTCCCGCGCCTGCCGGTGCGCCGCTTCCGGGGGCTCCTGCTTCCGCGCCGGCACAGGGTGGGGCGGTGCCTCCCGCTGGAGCTTCTCCGGCGGCGGCTCCCTCCGCGACGCCTCCCTCGGCCCCTGCGCCTGCTCCGGGCGTGGGCGTGTCGACTCAGCCCGTGCCCGCTCCCAAGCCAGCGGCTCCGGGTGTGGCGGCTCCGCAGCCCGCGCGTGCTCCCGTGCCGCAGCCCGCCTCCGTGGCGCCTCGGGCTCCGGCCGCTCCCGTGCCCGCCGCGCCGCAGGCCACGCCCGCCGCGCCGCAGGCCACGCCCGCCGCGCCGCAAGCCGCGACGCCTGGAGGTTCTCCGTCCGCTCCGGTTCCGGGACCGGTCCAGAGCCCGCCTTCCGCTCTGCCAGCGCCCGCTGCTCCCGTGCCGGAAGCCAGGCCCGTGGCGGCTTCTCCGGACATCGCTCGCAAGCTCGAGGTGCCCTCCACGCCAGCGGCGGTGATGGCTCCTCCGGTGGCTTCGGCTCCTGCCTTCGCGCAGGCCCCGGCTTCCGCGGCTCCGCCTGCTACCCAGACCATTTCCTTCCCCGTCACGCTCAAGGACGCGCCCTTCCCGTTGCTGGATGCCGAGCCTGAGCTGGAGGGCACGGCTCCCCTGATGGAGGAGGCGGCCCCCGCTGCTCCCGCCAAGGCGCCCGCCGCATCCGCGCCTATCGCGCAGCCGTCTCCGAAGGTCGAGTCCGCGCCCATCGCTCCTCCTCCCGCGCAGGAGCCGAAGAAGGCGGAGCCCGTGGCCGAGGCGCCTGTCGCGGTGCCTCCTGCTCCCAGTACGCCTGCTCCGGCACGCGAGCCCCTCGCGGCCAGCCCGGTGGCGCCCGCGCCCGTCGCGGACCCGGCCCCCGCGGCCCCCGATCGCAGGCCCCGGACCGTTGCCGTGCAGCCCGTGGAGCTGCCCTCGGATCCTGTTGGGGACATCCAGGTGTCGTCGCATCTGGAGCTCATGGACTGGCGCCAGACGGAGACGGCGGAAGCCAGTTCGGGTGCGGAGTCCTCGCCTCCCTGGACCCGGCGGGCCATCGAGGTGGACTTCTCGTCGGAGGAGGCAAGCCCCACCGAGGCGGGCGCCTCCGATGCGGACGGGGAGATTCCCCTGGCATCGGTGCACGAGTTCATCCCGACCTGGGATCCCTCGGCCGAGCCGCCCCCCGCGGAGCCGGAAGCGGGTGTGCAGCCCGAGGAGGGCTTCTCCGGGTGGGACGAAGGGATGGGCGCGTCGGCGGCCACTCCGGCTGGGGACGCGGAGCGCATCAAGCTGGTGCAGTTCCAGGAATCGCTCGATGCCCTGCGGCAGGCGACCACGCAGGGAGAACTGGGCAAGGTGCTGCTGGACTACTGCCAGGGCCGTTTCCCGCGAGGCTTCCTGCTGGGCGAGACGTTCGGCTACGCCCGCGTGGGCCGTGCGTACGGTCCGGGCAGCGACAAGTACGAGGTCTCGGCGTTGCAGGTGGACCTCGAGGCGCCCTCGCTGCTGGCCATGGCCGCGGCGGGGGGAAGGGCCGTCGTCTCCAGCGTGCCGGAGAGCCCGATGGATGAGCAGCTCTTCGCCGCGCTGGGCGAGTCGTTCTCGCACCTGATGGCCGCGCCCATCCGCTTGCACCAGCGCGCGGTGGGCTTCGTCGTCCTCGACAGCGGGCCCTCTCCGTTCGGCGCCGAGGAACTCGATGAGCTGGAGCAGCTCCTCTCGGCGGCCTCCGAGGCCTACGGCCGGTTGCACGACGTCTCGTCTTGATATCGGGGGCGTTCGTGCCCGTCCTGGGACTCAGCGGACATCCGCGTCCCGTGACGCACGGTGGCTGCGCTCTCTGCCCGATATCGAGTGATGACAAAAAGGCCCCGGTACGTGTGTACCGGAGCCTCTTTGCTTCACGGATTCATGTCTGGGTTTCGCGTAGACCCTCACCCCGTCCCTCTCCCAAAGGGAGAGGGGAGTGGGTTGAACCCGAGTGTTTCCGGCACCCTCACCCCGTCCCTCTCCCGAGGGGAGAGGGGATATTGGGGCTACGGGCTCAGCTGCAGCCGCTCGTCGTGCCGCAGTTGCTGCACTTGTAGCAGGCCCCGTTGCGCACCATGATCTCGCCGCACGTGTGGCACGGCGGCGCGTCCGCCTGGTTCAGGTACGTCTTCCTCGGCGTCGACATCGGCAGCGCCACCGCCGCCACCTGCACCGGCTTCGCCGCGGGCTCCGCCACCACCTGCTTCTCCACCGCCTCCTCCATCCCCTCGGCCTGCTCGCTCGGCAGGAACTTCAGCGACAGCCACCGGAAGATGTAGTCGACAATCGACTTGGCGATCGGCACCGCCGGGTTGCCCGTGAAGCCGCTCGGCTCGAAGCGCGTGTGGATGAACTTGTCCACCAGCACCTGCAACGGCACCCCGTACTGCAGCGCCAGCGACACCGCCGTGGCGAAGCTGTCCATCAGCCCGCTCACCACCGAGCCTTCCTTCGCCATCACGCAGAAGAGCTCGCCCGGCGTCCCGTCCTCGTACATGCCCACTGTCAGGTAGCCCTCGTGGCCACCAATCGAGAACTTGTGCGTGATCGCCTGCCGCTCGTCCGGCAGCCGCCTCCTCATCGCGTTGGCGTCCTTCACCGCCGCCAGCGCCGGCTCGGCCATCGCCGCCTTCGTGTCCTTCACCTTCTCCTTCGACGTGTTCAAGGGCTGCGTCCGCTTGCACCCGTCGCGGTACACCGCCACCGCCTTCAGGCCCATCCTCCACGCCTCGATGTACGCCTTCTCGATGTCCTCCACCGTGGCGTCCGACGGCATGTTCACCGTCTTCGAGATCGCTCCCGACAGGAACGGCTGCGTCGCACCCATCATCTTCAGGTGCCCCATCCAGTGGATGCTGCGCTGGCCCTTCGCCGGCTTGAAGGCGCAGTCGAACACCGGCAGGTGCTCGGGCTTCAGGTGCGGCGCGCCCTCGATCGTCTCGTGCTTGTCCAGGTAGGTGATGATGTCCTGGGACTGGGTCTGCGGGTAGCCCAGCTTCTCCAGCGCCTGCGGCACCGTCTGGTTGACGATCTTCAGCATGCCGCCGCCCACCAGCTTCTTGTACTTGATGAGCGCGATATCCGGTTCAATCCCCGTCGTGTCGCAGTCCATCATGAAGCCGATGGTTCCCGTGGGCGCCAGCACCGTCACCTGGCTGTTGCGGTAGCCGGACTCGGTGCCCTGCGTCAGCGCGTCATCCCACGCCTTCTTCTGCGCCGCGAACAGCTCCGCGCTCACACCCTCGGGCGGCACGTTGTACGCCGCCTTGCGGTGCTTGCGGATGACGCCGAGGAACGGCTCCTCGTTCTTCGCGTAGCCCTCGAACGGCCCCATCTTCCCGGCCATCCGCGCGCTCATCGCGTACGCCTCGCCGCACATCAGCGAGGTGATGGCCGCCGCGTAGTTGCGGCCCGCGTCCGAGTCGTACGGCAGGCCCGTGGCCATCAGCAGCGCGCCCAGGTTCGCGTACCCCAGGCCCAGCGGCCGGAACTTGTGGCTGTTCTGGGTGATCTTCTCCGACGGGTACTTGGAGAACCCGACGATGATCTCCATCGCCAGCAGCACCACGTCCACCGCGTGCTTGAACGCGCTGACGTCGAAGTCGCCGTCGATCGTGCGGAAGTGCATCAGGTTCAGCGACGCCAGGTTGCAGGCCGAGTCGTCGAGGAACATGTACTCCGAGCACGGGTTGGACGCGTTGATGCGGTCCGTGTTCGAGCAGGTGTGCCAGTTGTTGATGGTGCTGTCGAACTGCAGGCCGGGGTCACCGCACAGGTGCGCCGCCTCGGAGATCTCCCGGAACAGCTCGCGCGCCTTGAGGGTGTCCATGGGACGCCCGTCGCGCACCGCCCGCGTCGTCCAGGCGCTGTCGTTCATCACCGCGCGCATGAACTCGTCCGTCACGCGCACCGAGTTGTTCGAGTTCTGGAAGAACACCGACGAGTACGCCTCGCCGTTGAAGCTCGGGTCATACCCGGCCTCGATGAGCGCCCAGGCCTTCTTCTCCTCGTTGGACTTGCACCGGATGAAGTCCAGCACGTCCGGGTGGTCCGCGTTGAGGATGACCATCTTCGCCGCGCGCCGCGTCTTGCCGCCGCTCTTGATGACGCCGGCGAACGCGTCGAAGCCCTTCATGAAGGACACCGGACCGGACGCCGTGCCGCCACCGGCCAGCAGCTCCTTGCTCGAGCGGATGGTGGACAGGTTGCTGCCCGTGCCCGAGCCGTACTTGAAGAGCATGCCCTCCGTCTTCGCCAGCCCGAGGATGGACTCCATGGAGTCCCCCACCGAGTTGATGAAGCACGCCGAGCACTGCGGGTGCTCCTCCACGCCCACGTTGAACCAGACGGGGGAGTTGAAGGCCGCCTTCTGCCTCAGCAGCAGGTGAGTCAGCTCCGCGTGGAACGTGTCGCGGTCCGTCGCCGTGGCGAAGTAGCCGCCCTCGGCGCCCCAGCGCGTCAGCGTGTCCACCACGCGGCCCACCAGCCGCCGCACGCTCGTCTCACGCTCCGGCGTCCCCGGCGTCCCACGGAAGTACTTCGACGCCACCACGTTGGTGGCCAGCATGGACCAGGACTTGGGCACTTCGATGTTCTTCTGCTCGAACACGGACTTGCCGTCCTCGCCCGAGATCGACGCCGTCCGCAGCTCCCACGCCAGCTCGTCCGCGGGATCCACGCCCGGCGTCGTGAAGACGCGCTCCACCGTCAGTCCACCGGCCGGGGCTCTCGTCTTCAGCCCCGCCACCGTCTCCTTACCGTCCAATGCTGTTGCCGTGGCGCTCAGGTCGCGTTCCATGGTCCCTCCCACTGCTCTCACTCAGCGTATGACTGCAAAATTTGCAAAAAGCCAAGCCCGCGAGATCTCTCAGGATCGAGCGATCTCGATTCGACACGTCTTCTCCCGGTGGGGAGAGGTACGTGGCGATGGTTCAATCTCTTGTTTTTTGGGATCCCGCCTGGTTGCTGGCTCGGCGGGCAGGTAGGCAAAGGTACGATCTTCGATCCGGACTCGTCAAGGTTCTGTGCCCCCCAGATCTTGTGTCCGCCAACATTGCGCCACCTATGGGTAGGGGAGTGTGACCGATTGGACGGTCCACGTCCGGCTCTCCGCCCGCGGTCCGGAACCGGGTCGGGGGTGGCGATCTAAAGCCTGCTCGGCCGCCGATCAACTCTCTTGCGCAGCCCTTCGTGCAGTGGATCGTCAGGTGATGACGAGTCATGTATTGTCACTCCCGCGAAAAGGCCGATGATCACTAGCGGATGTTTGCTGTGAGTCTGTGCATGGATGGTCCGGCTGCCTAGGCCTCGTGGCAAGAAAGGGGCAGGAGGCTCATGGGCCGGTTAGTCGCTTTTGGACGAAAGGCGCGTTAGGAGGACGACATGCCCCCCTTCAAGCGTCACGTATTCGTCTGCACCAACCGCCGCCCGGATGGGCATCCCAAGGGCTGCTGCGCCACCAAGGGCGCGGAGGACGTCCGGGCCCGCTTCAAGGAGGAACTGGAGAAGCGGGGGATGAAGGGGCAGATGAGGGCCAACGCGGCCGGGTGCCTGGACACGTGCTCGTTCGGCGTGTCGGTGGTCGTCTACCCCGAGGGCACCTGGTACGGCGGGGTGAAGCCCGAGGACGTGCCCGCCATCGTCGACGAGCACCTCGTGGGCGGCCAGCCCGTGGAGCGGCTGCTGATGCCGTTCTCGCGCAAGAAGGCCGGGGAGTAGGTCCGGCTCAGTCGCCGAGGAGGGAGAACAGGCTGCCGCCGCTGTCGCGCTCCTCGAAGTAGGCCAGGTCCACCATCAGCGTGGCGGCGAGCACCAGCTGGCGCAGCCGGGGATCGGTGCAGCCCGGTTGGAACTCCACGCCGAAGAAGTCGGAGTCGGTGAACATCTCCCGGGCCAGTCCGCTCCACTGCTTGCGGATGGTGGCCACCTCCTGGCCGTTCTGCTTCACGCGGAACGTCCACGGCCGCCACAGCGGGCCCTCCAGGGTGGCCAGCACCGCGCCCCCGGGCGTGCAAATGTCGAAGGTGCGGTGCAGCAGCCCGAAGCGCTGCTGGATGTAGCCCATCAGGCGCCCGTCCCAGGCCTTCACCTCCACGTACGTGAAGAAGAACGTCCAGGGCTGCTCGAGGCGCAGGGCGAGCGCGCCTCCCTTCGTCATGAACTCCAGCTCCACCCGGCGGAAGGGCCAGAAGTTGCGCAGCAGCGCGTTGCCCCAGCCCTGGCCCGTCTCGCCGATGTACAGCATGAACTGGCCGTTCTGATCGATGGCCTCGTAGCGGTTGCCCGTCTCCCAGCCCACGAGGATCTCCGCCCACTCGTGGATCTGACGGACGCTCAGGCTTGAGCCCTCCAACAGGGGGGTCAGCGCGTCACGGACCTCCGGGCCCATGTGGCGGATGTCTCCCGGAGCCCCACGGCCCGCGCCCGACTCGGCGAGCGCCGACGGCTGCACGCGCTCCTCCGGCGCGGTGCGCCCCTTCCAGTCCAGCTCCAGCTCGCTGTCACCCTTCGGCTGCCGGTTGTCGTTCGACATGCCGGAGAGGCTAGCCCGCCCGCGCCCAAGAAAAAAGGCGGCGGGCCCGGGGGCCCACCGCCTCGTGCTGCGTTCACCGTGGAGGCGCTAGCGGCGCGAGCCGAACAGGCGCAGCATCGAGATGAAGAGGTTGATGAAGTCCAAGTACAGCATCAGCGCGCCGGCGATGCTCAGCGAGCCGGACGAGCTGTAGCCGGCCTCGGCGTGCATCTCGCGCAGCTTCTGTGTGTGATAGGCGGTGAGGCCCGAGAAGACGAGTACGCCCACGCACCCCATCACGAATTGCAGCATCGGGCTGTGCACGAAGAACTGAACGATGCTGGCGATGATGATGCCGATGAGACCCATCATGAGGAAGCTGCGCCAGGGGCTCAGATCCTTCTTGGTGAAGGTGGCGTAGGCGCTCATGGCTCCGAAGGCCCCCGCGCTCATGAGGAAGGCGTTCGCGATGGAGCCCTCCGTGTAGCGGTAGAAGATCGCTGAGAAGGTGAGCCCCGTCAGCACCGAGTACACCAGGAAGAGCACCGCGGCCACCGGGCCGGAGAGCCGGTGGGTCATCCCCGAGATGACCCACACCAACGCGAACTCCGCCAGCATCAACGGGAGGAAGAACGGGACGATCCGCGGCAGCAGGTTGTTGGCGGCTACGTAGAGCGCCACCATGCCGGTGACGGCGAGTCCGGTGAACATCCAGCCGTACACGCGCGACATGAACGCACGCCGCGACTCCTGCACGGCGGCATCGCTCACCATGGGGCGAGCCATCTGAAACCCGGGAGATTCCCAAGCCATGAGAATTCTGTGTCCTTTCCTTGCGACTGGACGGGTCCCCCCCGCCCGGCGCCGGTGTTTATAACGCAGCTTCAACCCGCGTGCGGAACATCCCTTCCCGGATATCCGCCGCGGGTCATCAAATCGCCTTCCAGGCCATGAGGAGCTTCTGGGCCACTTCCGTGGTGATGAGCGGCAGCACACCGCCCCCGCCCACGATGTTCACGATCTCCGAGGTGGAGCCCCGGCACACCCCGCCCCAGGCCGGCTGCTTCGCCAGTCCCACCGAGGCATACGCGGAGTAGTCCACGTGCAGGGACAGAGGCGTCACGCCACTCTCCTCGCACAGCAGGTGCTCCTCGGGGGTGGTCTCCACCACCTCCTGCACCACGAAGCCTCCACCCGCCGGATCCGTGGCGGCGCGCTCGCACAGCTCCGCCCACGTGGGCACGATGCCGTAGGCGGCCTTCGCCCGCTCATCGAACGCCGGAGTACCCACCGAGCGGCCGAGGTACACCGCCCGGCCTCCGTAGTCCCAGGCCCGCTTCAGGACGAAGCGCTTGGGATCCGCCACCACCAGGGCCACCAGATCCTCCACCCGCTGCCCGTCCGGACCCACGCCGGGGCCGTGCCGGAAGGGCCGCGTCCAGGGCACCGACTCGCGCACCGCCTCCAGCTCCTCGGGCGTCAGGCCGGCGGCCTCGGCACGCGCGGGCTCCACCAGCGCCTGCGAGAGCAGGGCGAACGTCGTCTTCACCTCCACCGGCGAGGCCGGCGGGTTGAGCAGCACCGCCTTGCGCCCCGGCACCGTGCCGAAGAAGTCCTGCACCCACGGGGCCGGCGTCTCCTCCAGCCGCCGCGTGAAGAGGTGCCGGTAGACCAGGTCGTACCGCTTGCCTCGCACCTCGAAGTGCTCCTCGCCGGAGACCTCGTCCGGGTGCACCACGTCCGCGTCCGCGCCGAACTCGCGGAAGCGCTCGCACAGGTAGCGCTGCTCGGTGATCTGCGCGTCGTTGCGGCGGCAGAGCAGGGCGATGGTGTCCGGCATCTTGCCGTCACGCTCGGCCGCGTAGCCGTCCAGCAGGGCGCGGTAGAGGGCCAGCGCGTTGCTGCCATTGGCGGAGATGACCGCGTAGAGGGCCTTCTCGGGGTAGCGGAAGTGCCGGGCCACCACCTCGATGAAGGTGCGCGCGGCGATGTCCGAATAGCCCTGCATGGCCGGGATGGTGGCGTTGACCTCCAGGGCGCGCGGCTTGGTGTCCACGAAGTAGTCCACCCGCGTGGTGGCCAGCCGCTCCACGTTCGCGAAGGTGCGCTCGGTGAGCTCCCGCTCCACCGGAGAAAGGCCGCCCAGCAACAGCTCCTTCTCGTCACTGGCGAGCACCGCGCGCGTCACCTTCACCGTGGCCGAGGCCAGGTGCGCCGAGAGCGTGGCCCGCCGGCGGATCTCCGCGGCGTCGAGGATGACGGGGGTGGCGGTGACGGGGATGGGCCGGGTGGAGCCGTCCTTCTGGGTCACGGCCAGTCCCCGCTTGTACGCGGTACGGGCGAGCTCGGGCCCGAAATGGACCGCCTGACGGCGCAGCACTTCCAGGAGTTCTTGCACGGTGGGAATCCTTACGACGTGAACAGCCGGGCGTCCAGGGGCTTCCCGGGCGGCCCGATTCGGCGATGATGCCCGGACTTCCGAGGTTCCCCATACAGAGAGGACACGCGCCATGGGCATGGTCACTGGAGGACAGCTCGTCGGACGGATGCTGAAGAAGGAGGGCGTCCGGCACATCTTCACCCTCTCGGGGTTGCATGTGGCCCCGATCTACGCCGGATGCGTGGAGGAGGGCATCCAGGTCATCGACACGCGCCACGAGCAGGCGGCCGCCCACGCGGCGGATGCCTATGCCCGCGTCACCCGTGGCGTGGGCGTGGCGGTGGTGACGGCCGGCCCTGGCGTCACGGACGCGCTCACCGGCGTGGCCAACGCGCACGCGGCCAGCTCGCCGATGATCCTCCTGGGCGGCGCGGCTCCCATCTTCAATCAGAGCCGCGGCTCGTTGCAGGAGATGGAGCAGGTGGACCTCTTCCACCGCATCTCCAAGTGGTCGGATCGCGTTCCCACCCCGGACCTGGTACCGGCGTACCTCGCCAAGGCCTTCCGCGTGGCGCTCTCCGGACGTCCGGGGCCCGTGTTCCTGGAGCTCGCCTGGGACGTGCTCTGCAACGGCGTGGACGAGGACTCCCTGCAGATTCCCAAGAGCTACCGTACGGACGCGCGGCAGGCGCCGGATCCGCGCAAGGTGGACGAGGCCATGGCGCTGCTCAAATCCGCCGAGCGCCCGGCCATCATCGCCGGCTCATCGGTGTACTGGGACGGGGCGTGGGACGCGCTGCGCCGCTTCGCGGAGACCGCGCAGATTCCCGTGTACCTCAATGGCGCGGGACGCGGCTGTCTGCCGGCGGGCCATCCGCTCTTCTTCCAGCACACGCGCAAGGAGGCGCTGAGCGGGGCGGACCTGGTGTTCGTCATCGGCACGCCCTTCGACTTCCGGCTCAACTACGGCGCCGAGCCCACCTTCAGCGCCGAGTCGAAGATCATCCAGGTGGACATCGATCCCACGGAGGTGGGGCGCAACCGCGTGGTGGACGTGGGCATCATCTCGGACAGCTACAGCGCGCTCACCGCCTTCGCGGACGCGGCGCCCAAGGGCAAGCGCGACGCCTTCCTCTCGGGGCTGCGCGAGCGCGAGCAGAAGCGGCTGCGCGACCTGGAGGCCTGGACGAAGGACGACAACTCCCCCATCCACCACTACCGGCTGGCCAAGGAGATGTCGGACGTGGCCAACAGCGCCGGGCAGGATCCGGTGTTCATCGCCGATGGTGGCAACTGGGTGGCCATGGCCGCCAAGGTGGTGGAGCTGCGCCGGCCGGGCCGGTGGTTGGATCCGGGTCCGCTCGGCTGCCTGGGCGTGGGCGCGCCGTTCGCCCTGGCCTCCAAGGTGCTGCACCCCGAGCGCACGCATTGGATCATCCAGGGTGACGGCTCGTTCGGCCTCAACGGCTTCGACTTCGAGACGGCGCTGCGCTTCAAGCTGCCCATGGTGTGCGTGGTGGGCAACGACGCCGCGTGGGGGCAGATCCGCCTGCCACAGGTGCAGATGTTCGGCGAGGACAAGTCGCCGGGCACGCTGCTGGCTCCCACCCGCTACGACAAGGTGGTGGAGGCCTTCGGCGGCCACGGCGAGTACGTGACGGAGCCGGCACAGATCCGCCCCGCGCTCGAGCGCGCCGTGGCCAGCGGCACGGTGGCGTGCGTCAACGTGATGCTCGACCCGGACGCGCCGGTGAAGGCGGGCGCCATGGGCTACGCCGTCTGATTCACCGCGTCATCCGTGGGCGCCGCCGTGTCTGCACTTGCACGCGCGTGCGCCCTGGCGTACAAATACAGACGCAGTCGTCATTACCCCTGAAACCGTGTTTCCCGTGAGCCGCCACCACCGCCAAGAGCCCGCGCTGTACCGACGGCCCCGCCTGCTGGCGCTGCCGCTGGTGCTCCTGTGCGTGCTGGCGTACCTGGGGAGCGCGGCCCACTTCGTCCTCGTGCAGCACGCCGCGTGCCTCGAGCACGGGGACATGGTGCACGAGGCCTCGGGCGAGCAGGGGGAAGCGCGGCTCGCGGTGCGTGAGTCCTTCGAGGACGAGCGCATCACCCGCACGGACGCCCAGGTGTCCGTGCACGGCGCGGATGCACACTGCGCCCATGTCTTCCTCCGCCGGGTGGTTCAGTTCCCGGCCGGAGTGATGCTGCCGCCGGAAGCGCCCGTCCTGCCGGGACAGGTGCTGGAGGTGGTCAGCGTGGCCGTGGAGCCCCAGGTCGCGTGGCTCCACCTGGCCCCCAAGTCCTCACCGCCACGGGTCTGAGCACGCCCATCCTCTCCCCTCGGGAGAGGAGCGGGGCCGGTGTGCGAGGGCCGGGGTGAGGGTCTTCCTTCTCTCACGTCGCGTTTTCAATTCCTCTCAGCACCCTTCGCGCATCGCGTAGCGCTCGCTGCCGGCGGAGCCTCCCTCCGTGTATGGCTTTGGCCCATGCACGCCTTGGGAGCTCCAATTCCTGGCATCGGTGCGTGAGGCAATGCCCGCCCCGCCGTGCGTCCGTGCGCGCGCCTTCCCCACGTTCCGGGTGTCCCAAGCCGTCTTCCAGGACGGGAGCGTGGGGGCATTGCAGCACCAACACGTCAACAAGCTGGAGTCACACATCATGATGAAGAAGTTGCTGTCCGCCTGCCTCCTGTCGAGCGCGCTGCTCGTGGGGTGCGGTGGCGAGGAGAACGAGGCCGATGTCGAGGGGTGCGAGCACCTCCAGGAGGGCCCCAGCGCCGCCGTGACCGCGAGTGCTTCGGCCACGGGCACCCTCCCGGCCGTGAGCAACGATCACAAGCGCTACGACATCACGCTGCCGGCGGGCAGCGGAGGCAACGTGGGCTCCGTGTCGTTCGCGGCGGCCGAGGCCTCCGACTATGTCTTCTTCCTGGGCTCGAACGTCACGCTGAAGGTCACCAACGCCTCCGGCCAGACGGTGTCGTTCGAGGAGTCCGCGACGAGCTCGGCGCAGTGCACCAACATCAAGGGCCGCTACGTGGCGCCGCTGGAGGTGGGCACGTACACGCTGACCTTCGGGCCCGCGTCCGAGAGCAGTGTCTCGTTGGTCATCGAGGAGACCGCCCATGAGCACGAGCACTGAGCGCAAGCTGCTGGCGGCGTTCGCGGGCGCGGTGCTGGCCCTGACGGGGTGCGCGAAGTCCTCCACGGCGCTGGAGCCCGAGCTGGCCGCCGCCCATCAGAAGCTGGAGGCCGAGCACCAGGAGATGGAAGCGGCCCACCAGAAGATGGAGGCCGAGCACCGCGAGTGGGTGGCCGAGCACGACCGCCTCAAGGGCAGCGCTCCCGACACGGAGCACGACGCGCTGGAGGCTCAGCACGAGCAGCTGATCTCCCGCCACCAGTCGGTGGTGGATGCCCACCAGAAGCTGGTGAGCGACCACGGGCAGCTCGAGGCCTCCCACGGCGAGGGCAAGCCCGCTACCTCCGAGCACGGCCGCATGGAGGACGAGCACAAGAAGATGCGTGAGGAGCACAAGTCCATGGTGAGCGAGCACGAGCGTCTGGGCGAGGAGCACCGCCGGATGCTGAGCACGCACGCCAGCGGCTCGAAGTAACGGCAGTCCGGGGCGGGAGGCCGGCGTGCCTCCCGCTTCACTTCCTTCCACCTGATTCCGCAGGAGATGACCATGGGGACCTTCAAGCAGTTCCTGGACGAGAAGCAGCTGAAGCCCGAGACGCTGGTGCGCCTGTCCAGCCAGCTCGAGGCCCGCGCCGAGGACGACCGCAAGCTGGTGAAGCAGCGCTCCGACAAGCGGCGCGACGCGGAGAAGAAGGCGAAGCCGTACACGGAGCTGGGCATCGGCAAGCCGAAGAGCGGCCGCGGCGTGAGCGTGCAGCAGGTGAACGCCGCGCTGGAGGACCAGCCGCTGCCGCCGAAGGTGCGCGGCAAGCTGGTGCGCGCGGTGAACGCCGTGCTGTCCAAGAAGGGCGGCCAGGCGGTGGACTTCAAGGCGCTGTTCGGCGACGTGCCCGTCCGCAAGGGCGCGGCGGCCAAGGCGAGCTGAGGAGACACGCGGATGGGCTCCTCCCTTCTCCACTCCCTCCCGCAGGACGTCCGGCGCGACGGGGAGCGGCTGTTCAACGTCTCCATGTGGTGCATCGGCCGCGATGTCACCCACGCGGACAACCTGCTGCTGCGCCATGGCTTCACCCGCGAGCGCATGCCGGCGGGACAGCAGGGGACCAGCGCCTACTCGGGTGCGTTGCCCGGGGGAGGGGCCCTCACGCTGTGGGGTTTCGGTGCGCTGTGCCGCGTGTGCGGCGAGTCCGTCTACGTGCCGCGCGATGGTTTCTCCCCCGTCCTGGTGGAGGAGTCGCGCGTCACCTGGCCCGTCTTCCAGGCGGCGGGGCTCGGCAGCCCGCGGGCGCCCACCACCCCGTGCGAGCAGTCCGCCGCGCGCACCGCGGTGAGCGTCCTGGCCCGGTGGATGGCCGGGTACGAGGAGTGGGTGCTCGGGCTCATGGGCTCGGGCTGGCGGCATGAGTGCCTCGCGGCGCGGGCGAAGGCCTCGCCCGTGAGCGCGGAGTCTTTGGCGGTGGAGTGGCGGAGTCTGGCCGGGCGCGTCGAGGCGCTGGAGCGGCCTTTCGTGGACGAATCGTTTGCCCCGCCCGTTGGGGCGTGAGTGAGGTCACCATGCTGACGCGACACCTTCGAGCCGAGGATCCTTCCCTCTTCCCCTCCACGCCCTGGGACGACGTGCCGGACCTGGAGCTGCCCACGCCGCCGCTGCGCGAGGGGCTGGGACGTGCGCACCTGAAGGTCAGCACCCGGGTGCCCCTGGCCCAGGCGTACTTCGATCAGGGCCTGTGCCTGCTGCACCTCGGCTGGGGCGCCGAGGCGCGGCGCTCCTTCGCGGAGGCCGCGCGGAGGGATCCAACGCTGGCCATGGCGTACTGGGGCCTGGCCCTGACGCGCGGTGCCGGCGCGCGCTTCGCGACGGACCGGGCGGACGCCATCCACAAGGCGCTCGTCCTCAGCGAGGGCATCTCGGACGCGGAGCAGCGCTACATCGTCGCGGCCACCTTCCTGGCCGACAAGGGCCCCGCCAACGGCCGCCACGGTTTCGTCCGGGAGATGGAGGCGCTCATCGACAGCTTCCCCGAGGACGCCGAGGCGCGCCTGCTGCTCGCCGGTTTCCTCTCGGATGGGTACGAGTCGGATGGGCGGCCCGGCGCGGGCCAGCCCTATGCCCAGGCGCTGCTGCGCGAATTGCTGCGCACGCACCCCCACCACGAGGGCGTCCACCACACCTGGGTGCAGGTGATGGTGGAGAGCGCCCGGCCCGAGGCGGCCCTGGAGAGTGCCCGGCGGCTGCGGCTGCTGGCGCCTCGCGCGGGGACGGCCCTGCTCGGCTCCGGCCGGTTGCTGCTGCGCACCGGACACACCCGCGAGGCCCGCGAGGTGCTCGAGGCGGCGGTGGGCGCGGACGACGCCTGGCTCTCCCAGGAGTCCCTGCCCGAGTCCGCCGCACCGGCCGCGGGCCTGGCGCTGCGCCTGCTCGTCCAGGCGTGCGCGGACGCGGGGCGGTATGGCGAGGCCCAGACGTGGGCGCGCCGCCTGCGCCAGCGCGTGGAGCCGGTGACGCCGCACTCCGGACAGGCACTCGTGTTCGCGGCCGGTGCGCTCTCCGGTGCGCACATGCGCTTCGGCTTCTGGCGCGCGGCGGCGGACCTGCGCGTGGAGCTGTCGCCGGAGTCGAGCGTGGCCGAGCGCGGGCTGCTCACCGGCATGGAGGCGTATGCCCGGGGACTGCGCGCCCTGGAGGCGGGCAGGCTGACCGAGGCGGAGCGGGTGTGTGACGAGCTCGACGCGTTGCACCCGCCGCTGTCCGAGGAGCGCAAGGCGGAGCAACGCCTGCTCTGCCCGCGCGACGTCGCCCGGGTGGTGGAACTGGCGGCGTGCGAGCTGCGGGGCGCCCTGGAGGCTCGCCAGGGTGACTTCGCCCGCGCCGAGGCCTCGCTCATCAAGGCCATGCGGCTGGAGCGCCGGCTGCGCGCGCCGGGGCCCTCGCCCTTCTCCCGCCCGGCCCGTGAGACGCTGGCCCGTTCGCGGATGCGCGGTGGCCGCGAGGACAAGGCGGTGGAGCTGGCTGAGGCCCTCGTGAAGGAGCGGCCCGGCAGTGGCCATGCCTGGTTCCTCCTCGCCGAGGTGCACGTCGCCCGGGGCTCCTTCTCCGAGGCGGCCTCCGCCTTCGCCGCCTTCCTGGAGTGCTGGCGTGACGCGGATCAGCAACTGCCGGAGCTCCGGCGGGCCCGGGCCTTCATCCTGGGCCGGGGTGGGGTGAGCGTGGCGGCGGCGATGCCCGTCAACGTCATCCCGCTGCGCCCGCTGGAGAACGTCTCCTGCTGAGGGCCTCGCTCACGCCCGGTGCGGCGCCGCCTCCTCGAGGAACGTGAGGAGGCGTTGAGCGCACTCCTCCGGGTGCTCCAGCGGGAAGAGGTGGGTGCCGGGCACTTCCTCGGCACGGGCGCCGGGGATGGTCCGCCCGGCTCGGGCCAGGGCCGCCGGCAGGAGCGTGTCCGAGTCGCTCCCGCGCAGCACGAGCGTGGGCACCTTCACCGCGCGCAGCTTCCGCCACACCCCGCGCGGCGAGGTCTCGAAGATGCGGGCCTCCCACGCGGTGGGGATGGTGAGCCGGAAACCGCCACCAGGCACCTCGGTGAGACCGTGGGTGATGTAGTCCTGGAAGCACTCGGGGTCGAAGCGCCGGAAGAGGGGCTTCTTGCGGTAGCTCGTGGCGGCCTCCTCGCGGGAGCCCCACGTTTCGCGGCGGCGGCGGGCCAGGCTCGCGGGAGGAACCCGGCTCCGCATACCGAGCAGCGTCAGCGCCTGGATGGCCAGCAGGCGCGTGCCCGTGAACAGCACCGGATCCAACGCCACCACGGCCCGGAAGAGGCCCGGGTTCTTCACCGAGGCGAGCAGTGTAGCCACGCCGCCCATGCTGTGGCCCACGCCGACCACGCCCTCCAGGCCCCGTGCGCGCAGGGCTCCGGCGAGGTCATCGGCCATGTCCTCCCAGTCGCGCAGGGAGCGCGGATCCGTCCCCGGCACGAGGCCGCGGCTGCGCAGGGTGTAGACGTGGTAGCGCGTCTTGAGCCGTTCGATGAGCTTGCGGTAGGTGCCCGGGGGAAAGCCGTTGGCGTGCGCGAGGTGCAGCACCGGGCCGGTGCCACCCCAATCATCCAGGTGCAAGGGGTCGCTCATCGCTACCCTATACAGTAACCAGTTCCGGGTGTGCGCTCTTCGCGGCGTCTCGCGAGAGAAGACTTCCTGCACTGCCCACCACGGTGGGGTGTCAGTGGACATGCGTAGGGTGTCCGGGCTGCTCCAATCTTGGAGACCCCGTGAATCGCTCTTTCGTCGTGTTGGCCGTTACGGCCCTGCTGTGCCTGTCCGCGTGTGTTTCCATCGTTGGTGGCCCAGGAGGCATCTCTCCATCCCAATTCGAGTTTCGACCAATCGTCCCCTTGAGGGCGCCCGGACCCGGTGGATGGAAATCAGCGAGGGTGGTCATCCATCTGATACATGTGACTGAGCAAGGTATTCACAAGAACGTCTTCTGCCCTATCGAGGTGCAGGTACCGGAGGTCAACTACCTCGGAGTCGTGACTGATCAATTCGCGCAATGGGAGGCTGCGAGGGCAGCAGATATCGCCGCTGAGAGGACATTGAAACAACAGCATTTGTTATCGGCGGAGTTGTGCCAGCGGTTCATGGCGGAGATGTTGGATGTGATGGGAGATACCGTGGATGGGGCTCGTGTTATCAAGGCCCTATGACCTCGAACCCTCCCGTTGATTTGTCCACGCCCCGGTTGATGGAACTGGTCCACCAGTACTACCCGGCCAACATGAGGCAGTTCGCCGAGGGGTACAGTGAGTCGGAGCAGTATCAGCGGCTGGTGAGGGCGCGTCAGGAGGCGTTGAGGAACTCCGGGCCCTGGGAGCGCCTGGTTTCCACGCTGACAGAAGCGCTGCCGGGTTGCCGCGTGGAAGATTGGAGCGTTCTTTTCTCCAATGACAACTGCTGGCGTGTCCGGGTGACCCTTCCGGAGGTTCCTCGACTCGAGGGAGGAGGGCAGGAGGTTCGAGCTGTCGTGGTGCTCGTCAGCATCCTGGCGCCGGTGTACGTGCGCTATAGCTCCTTCCGTGAGCTTTTCGATCGCAAGTGGAGGAATCGCAGGCTCTTCTACGAGGACGTTCCAGAGACGAAGCCCGTCGCGGGCAAGGTCGAAGCGCTGGTGTGCTCGGAGTTGGGCGTTCAGGCCTTGCCGCAGCACACCCTCTTCACTCCGGTTCCCGACATTGAGTGTGGGAACAGGGCTCTCGGTGAAGCCCAACTCATCGACTGCCTCTTCACCTACGATCGCTGGTGAGCCGAATCAGGCCATCCGGCCGTTCTCGGGGAAGTCCTCGGCCAGGTAGCGGATGACGTCCGCGGGGGTGATCATCCCCAGCAGCTTCTCCTCGCGCACCACGGGCAGGTGGTGGATGCGGTGCTGGCGGAAGAGCTCCATCACCTTGTCGGTGAGATCGAACTCGTTCACCGTGTGCACGGGCGAGGTCATCACCTCCTCCACCGGAGTGCGCAGCGGCAGGCCCCGGAGCAGGGCGGCCATGATGTCCACCTCGCTGATCATGCCCAGCACGCGCCCATCGTCGTCCGTCACGGGCGCGCCACCAATGCGCTCCTCGACGAGCAGGATGGCGATGTCGGATATCGGCATCCCCAGGGAGACGGACTTCACCGGTGCGGTCATCAGGTTGCGGGCATGTCCCTTCATATGCCCGCGAGATTGGACACGCGTTGAGGGGGCGTCAATCTCCACCGGCCGCGAGTGGGGCGTGCTTGACGAGTGGCCGTGGCTTCGGAAAATCCCCTCATGCCTACCTTCCGCCTCAAGAAAGACCAGGCCTCGCTGCTCGTCGTGGACATCCAGGAGCGCCTGTGCGGCGCCATGGAGCGGGACGCCCTCGACCGGATGCTCAATCGCACCAATGCCGCCATCGAGGGTGCCCGGGCGCTCGAACTGCCCATCATCGTCACCGAGCAGTACCCCAAGGGTCTGGGGCCCACCCACTCGCTGGTGAAGATGCGGCTGGGCAGCTACTCCGCCGTGGAGAAGATCGATTTCACCGCCTGCGTGCCGGACGTGGCCTCGCGGCTCGGCGAGCGCAAGCAGGTCATCATCGTCGGCATGGAGACGCACGTCTGTGTCTTCCAGACGGTGCGCGACCTGGCCGAGAAGGGCTTCACCCCGCTGCTCTGCGCGGACGCCGTGATGTCGCGCAACCCGGAGGACCGCCGCGTGGGCCTGGAGATGTGCCGCGAGGCGGGCGCCCACATCATCACGGTGGAGGCCGCGCTGTTCGACCTGCTCGGGTGCGCGGGTACCCCCGAGTTCAAGAAGGTCTCCGCCGCCGTCCGTTAGCTATCACGGAACCGTGGGCGGCTCAGCGTGACCCGCCGCCCATGACGAGCTGCCTCACGCCCCGGGCGAGGAGCGCGAGCACCACCAGGGCGCTCGCGAGCACCGTCTGCGAGCCGCCCACGGGGAAGTTGTAGAAGTAGGCGAAGATGTACCCGCCCAGGCCGGAGATGGCGCCCGCGAGCGTGGCCAGCAGGAAGGTCCACGGCAGCCGCAGGTCCAACACCAGCGCGGCGATGGCCGACAGCGTGGAGAAGGCGAACACCGGCAGCGCGCCGAGCGCCCGCGCGGACACGCCCACCATCAACCCGATGGAGATCATCAGCACCGCGTCGAGCGCCCGCACCGGCAGCCCCTGCACCATGGCGCCGGTGCGATCGAAGCTGGCGAAGGTGAGGCCGCGGAACCACCACAGGTGGAAGAGCAGGGTGAGCGCGCCCACCACGCCCACGGCGATGAGCTGGGGCCGCTCCACCAGCACCGCCGTGCCGAAGAGGATGCCCTGGATGTCATGGGCCTCCTGCGAGATGCGGTCTCCCACGAGGATGGAGGCGCCCCCGGTGAACGCGTAGGCCAGGCCCAGCAGGCTCTCGCGGGAGATGCGCAGCCGCGTGGGCTCCGTCATCAAGAGCAGCGTGGCGATCAAGGACAGGCCCACGGCGCCCAGGGTGGGCGCCACATGCATGCCCAGGTGGATCTCCGCGTAGAAGGCCAGCGCGACGCCCAGGCCCGCCGATTGCGTCACCGCGGCGCTGACGAACACCATGCGCCGCAGCACCACGTACACACTCAGGAAACCCAGCACGCTGCCCGCGATGAGCGCGCAGAGCATCGGGTCCCGGAACAGATCGTAGGCGTCCCAGAACTGTGCCCAGGTGTTGGTCTCAGCCAGTTGCGGGTCCAAGGGGGTGTCCTGAAGAAGGATGGCGGGGGCAGTAATCGTCGCCGTACTGGTGCCGGAAGGCAGGATGGCAGAAGACCGTGTTCGCGTCCCCAAGAACCACCGCCGGGGCCTCTCTGTCCACGAAGAGGAGCTGGTCCGCGAACTCGGAGGCCACCCGCAGATCATGGCTCACCACCACCACGGCCAGCCGCCGCTCGCGCGCCAGCTCAGCCAGGCGCCTCATGGTCTCCCGCTCGGCCACGGCGTCCATGGCCGCGGTGGGCTCGTCCAGCAGCACCAGGTCCGCCTCGGTGGCCAGCACCCGCGCCAGCAGGGCGCGCTGCTTCTGTCCCTCGGACAGCTCGCGGTAGGGCCGGTTGGCGATGGGGCCCGCCCCGGCCGTCTCCAGCGCCGTGTCCACCGCCTGGCGATCCTCCCGCTTGGAGAAGGGCCGCAGGAAGTTCCACCCCGTCAGCCGTCCCCAGTGCACCAGCTCACGCGAGCGCACCGGGAGCATCCCGTCGATACCGGACGTCTGCGGCACGTACGCGCTCTTCACCTGGGGGCTGGAGCGGTACACGCGGCCGGACACCGGGTTCTGCAGGCCCAGCAGCGTCTTGAACCACGTGCTCTTGCCCGAGCCGTTGCGGCCGATGACGGCCAGGAAGGTGCCTCGGTGCACCTGGAGGTTGATGGGCGGCAGCAGCGCCTGGCCCTGGTAGCCGATGACCAGATCCTCGCAGCACAGGAGCAGGTCTGCCTCGTGCTGGTGCGTGGGCCCGGGCGCCTTCGTGGGCCCGCTGTCGTGCGTGTGCTCACCGTTCGCCACGGGTCACCTCCGCTTCGGGCGAGACCGTGGCCAGTTGCTCCTCGATCGCGTCGTGGACCGCGGTGTTGGCCTCGTCACTGATCTCCATCACTCCGTCCGGGCCTTCCGTCAGCGTGCTCCAGTCCACGGCGTCGAAGAGCCGGGCAGTGAGCACCAGGTTCAGGTCCAGCTTCGCCAGGGGGGGCGTGGAGCGGTCCGAGGGCAGGTCCACCGAGCCGTTGAGCACCACCGCTGGCGCCTCGCTGCCCATGGCCTGGGAGAGCACCCACCGGAAGCGCCGCTCGCCGGGGAAGCGCGCGGGAACACGCGAGTCGCGCACGGTGCCTTCCAGTTGGAGCGACTCGATGCCCCAGCGGCCCTGGGACACGTTGGCCTGGGGCAGGGCACAGTCCGGCAGGCACTCCACCGCGAGCCGTTCCGCGGCCAGCAGGTTCAACGGCCCGGCCACGGGCAGCGTCGCCACCGTGCTGGAGCCGCCCCCTCCGCCCATCTCCGCGGCGATCTGCTCGTAGGGGATGAGCGCTCCGTCAGCGCGGTGGCAGTGGCCATTGTGGCAGAGCGAGTAGCCCGGAGGCGGGTTGGCGGGATTGAAGCCCCCGCCCGAGCCTCCGGCGATGGCGATCAACTCGATGCCCGACAGCCGCAGCGAGGCCCCGTCCACGAGCACCTGGTAGTTCGAGCTGAGCTGCTGGTAGCCATCGGGCGTGTTGCGGTCGGCGAGCGGCTCGTACGCGGCGCGCACGGTGGGCTCCACCACCGCGAAGCCCTGGCCGGGCTCCCACGCGCAGGCGCCGAGGCCCAGACAGGGCAGGAGGAGGAAGACACGGCGCATGGCTCAGGTCCCCTGGCCCTTCAGGCCGTTCTCGAGCTTCGTCACCAGATCCTCCAGGTGCTGGATGTACGTCTGTCCGCCGCGGAAGTCGGTGCCCGAGGTGAAGAGGATGAGGGGAGCGGGAATCTTGCTCGCCACCGGCTTGGAGTTGGTGGTGGGGTAGTAGTTCTCCTGGAGGATGAAGCGGGCCTTGCGCTGGCGGGCCTGGATCACCACCTGGGCCATGTGGGCGGGGTTGGGCGGGATGCCGGGCTTGGGCTCGAGGTAGGCGATGGTGTCGAAACCCAGCCAGTTGGACAGGTACGCGGTCGTCCGGTGGAAGGCCACCACGGGCACGCCCTTCAGCCCCGCCAGCCGCTGCTCCCAACCCGCGCGTGCCTTCTCCAGCTCCGCGGTGAACTTCTCCAGGTTGGCGCGGTAGGCCGCCGCGTTCTTCTGATCCAACGACGCCATGCGGTCGGTGATGCCCCGGGCCACCTGCAGCGCGGCCCTCGGGTCATAGAGGAAGTGCGGGTTGCCCCCAGCGTGAATGTCTCCCTGGCTGCGATCCACGCGGGTGGTGGGGACCTCCAGGGTGCGTACGAACTGGGCCGCCTCGAGGTAGCCCGGACTGCCGGTGAGGATGCGGGTGTTGCGGGCGCCGTTCTGGAACGTGGGCAGCCAGCCCACCTCCAGCTCCAGGCCGATGGCGATCAGCAGGTCCGCGCGGTTGACCTCCAGGGTCTGGCTGGGCCGGGCGTCCACGAAGTGCGGATCCTGCGTGGGCAGGGAGAGGGAGGTCACCTGCACATGCTCGCCGCCCACGGCCTTGGTGATGGCGGCGAGGTCCGGCAGCGTGGTGACCACCTTGAGGTCGGCGCGTGCGGGAAGGGACAGCAGGCCCAGGAGGACGGCGTTCAGGGCCACGAAGAATCGGAAGGGGCTCATCGAAGGCTCCAGCGCGAGAGGGTTAGAAGGCGTGGGCGCCGTGCGCGCCCATCACCACTTCGAGTGCGAGGAAGACCGAGTAGTCCGGACGCTCGCGCCAGCTGGCGATGTCCGTGGCGCCCTGCAGGCGCATGCGGGAGAACTCGGTGGGCCAGAAGGTGACGTTGGCGGAGAGGCGCTGGCGGTTGTCGGACCACTCGGGGTCGAGCGGATCGTCCACGACAGCGCCGTTCTGTCCGTACGCCGGGGTGCCGAGCTCGTAGCGGCCGGCGACGGCCCAGCGCTGATCGAAGCGCCAGGACAGCTGGGCGTAGCCGTTGAGGTCCGACAGCACGTCCTGGGGGACCTGGCGGCGCCGGTAGAGGAGCTCGGCCTGGAGGGCCACGGTGGTGAAGTTGTTGCCGGAGAGCGGCCGGTACTTGAGGTACACATCCGTGCCGAACACGTCGGTGCGGTTGCGGTAGCCGGTGGGGTTGGGGCCATCGGCGGCGGACAGGCCCCACAGCAGCGACAGGTCATCCGACAGCGGGAAGAACTGCTTCACCAGGCCGGTGAACTGGAAGTCGAAGGGGGAGGTGACTCCGCCCAGGTCGGCGCCCAGGAAGCTGCGCGCGGTGGACTCGCCGGTGGCGTCGGTGACGGAACCGAGCACCTCCACGTACCAGGGCAGCGGGGTGAGCCAGGAGCCCTCCACGCCGAGCCCGCGGTTGCCCTCGCCGCCGAAGACACGGCCGATGGCGAAGGGCTGGTCCACGAACTCCCACGAGTGCGGGTGCGTGGGGTTGATGCGGCCGAAGCGGGTGAGGAACTGGCCGGCGCGCACCTGGAGGTTGCCCGGCAGGCTCGACGTGGTGGCGTACGCCTCCTCTATCTCCACGCCGAACTGGCTGAAGACGATGTTGCCGTCGAAGCGGAAGTACGGGTCCACCGCCGTGTTGATGGACAGCTCCAACTGCTGGAGGTTGAAGCCGTTGGTGGTGGGATCATGCCCGCCCGTCTGCAGTGGCTCCTTGGAGGTGAAGGCGGCGGCGGCCACGTCCAGGATGAAGGCGAGGTTCAGCCCGTGGACGTCGATGTTCGTCGGGCTGATCGTCACGCCGCTGGAGGACGCGGGGGGCGTGGTGTTCGCGGGAGGCGTGCCCTCCTGGGCGGCGGCCGCGGCGGCCTCCCGGCCGAGCTCCTCCTCGAGCTTCTTCAACTCCTCGGGAGACATGCCCGGGTCCGGAGTGGGCTCCGGCTCCTGGGCGGGCGTGTCCGTGTCCTGCGGCGTCTGGGCCGAGGCGGGTGTGAGAGGGGACAGACAGAAAGACAGGCAGACAGCGAGACCGGCGAGCCGGCACGACGTGGGGAACACAATGCACTCCGCGAACCGGACGTCCGAAGAGCAGGCGGACGTCGACCCAAGGACTTACGCTTCGACCGCGCTAGCGCGCACGGGAGGCGAGGCCTTGGGGGCGGTGTCGAGGACGGACAGCGAGGACTGGGGCCGGGGCGGCGCCGTGGCCGGGCGGCTCACCTCGAGGCAGGCCTGGAGGACGGGCTGGACCTCGGGGCTCGTCACCTCGTCCCGGGTGCTGACCGAGACGAAGGCGCACGACTCGTGCTTGAGCGAGCCTCCGGGGGCGGCCGGCGGCAGCTTCTCGAAGACCTTGGCGTCCCGGAGTTGCGCCGAGAGCGCCGAGCCCTTGCTGGACGGGCTCTCCTCGAAGGCCCGGTGGGTGGGGCAGTAGCGGTGGACGTGCTCCTGCGCGTGCGCGATGGCGATCAGCGGCTGGGCAACCCAGAGCACCACCAACAGGGTGGCGATGAGGTGGCCAGCGATGTGGGCGCGGATTCTCATCGGGCAGGAAGACGGTAATTATTTGCTCTACTGGTCCCCCGGAGGGGTGTCAAGGGTGCGACGGCCCCTTTATCCGGGTATTCAGGTGTGGAGGGCGCGCTCGACGCGGGGCGTTGAAGGACGAGCCATGAACGGACAGGAGGACGAGCACTTCATTCCCGTAGCGCATCTGTCTGACCTGGACGAGCGGGGCCGGGCGGTGGTGCGGGTCGGGGAGGAGTGGGTGGCGCTGGTCCAGGTGGACGGACGGCTCCATGCGGTGCAGCAGGCCTGCCCCCACCGCGGAGGCCCCATGTCGGAGGGAGATCAGGACGGGTGCCTCCTCTACTGTCCCCTCCATGCCTGGGCCTTCGACGTCCGGACGGGCATCAGCCCGACGACTCCGGGCGCGCGCGTGCGCATCTACCCGGTACGGGTCATTGGAGACGAGATTCAGGTAGCGGCTTCGGATAGGGTGCCCGTCCCCTGAGGTATCGACCTGGCAACGAGGAAGACACACACCATGGCCGCAGCTCGAAGGACTCGAGGGGCTCCGCCCGTGAAACCCGATCGGGAGGCCATGGCCGCGGCGGTCCGGGACTTCCTGCGCGCGGCGGGCCTGCCGCTGGACAGCGATCCCAACCTCGTGGAGACCCCGGAGCGGGTGGCCGAGGCGTGGGCGTCGGAGTTCCTCGACGGCTACGCGCGCACGCCCGAGGAGGCGCTGGGCGAGACATTCCCGGGACCGGCGGACTCGTCCGGGGAGTTGGTGGTGGTGACGGACCTGCGCTTCCAGTCCATGTGCCCGCACCACCTGCTGCCCTTCGAGGGCCGGGCGCACGTGGCCTACGTGCCGCGCTCGCGGGTGGTGGGCTTCGGCCGGCTGGGCGCGCTGGTGGACTGCTTCGCGCACCGGCTCATCCTCCAGGAGGACCTGGCGCGCGAGGTGGCCTCGTCGCTGGCCCGCGTGCTGAAGAGCCCGGCCACCGCCTGCATCATCGAGGCGGAGCAGTCCTGTCTGCGCATCCGGGGTGATCGGCAGCGCGATGCCCGCACGCACTCGGAGGCCTACGAGGGCCGGTTGCGTGAGGACGGAGCCCTGCGCCGGGAGCTGTGGACGCGCCTGAGCGCCCTGCGGCGTTGAGTGGAGTGAAGCGCAGTCGAGTGGAGCTGTCCGGATGACCCTGCCCGCGGAGCGTACCTTCCCCCGAGTTTCCCCCGGCCTCCTGGAGCGTGCGCGGGCCGCGCTGGTGGAGGTGCTCTCCCCGGGCCAGGTGCGCCACGACGCCTCCACCCTGGAGAACTACGCCGAGGACGAGTCCGACTCGGGCGTCTACCCGCCGGACCTCGTGGTCTTCCCCGAGAACACCCAGCAGGTCTCCGCCGTGTTCCGCACCTGCCAGGCGCTCGGGGTGCCCTTCACGCCCTGCGGGGCGCGCAGTGGCAAGAGCGGCGGCTCGCTTCCCCTGCTGGGCGGCGTGGCGGTGAGCCTGGAGCGGATGAACCGCATCCTCTCCGTCTCGGCCGAGGACCTCACGGCGGTGGTGCAGCCAGGCGTCATCACGGGCGAGCTGATGAAGGCCGTGGAGGCGCAGGGCCTCTTCTATCCGCCGGATCCCAACTCGTGGGAGTTCTGCACGATGGGCGGCAACGTGGCGGAGAACGCGGGAGGCCCCCGGGCGCTCAAGTACGGCGTCACCCGTGACTACGTCATCGGCCTGGAGTGGGTGCTGCCGAGCGGCGAGGTGGTCCGCGTGGGCCGCCGCACCATCAAGGGCGTGGCCGGCTACGACCTGGTGGGTCTCTTCGTGGGCTCCGAGGGCACGCTCGGGGTGGCCACCGAAATCACCCTCCAGCTCATCCCCAAGCCCCGGCACGTGAAGACGGCCCTGGTCATCTTCGACTCGGTGCACACCGCCGCTCACGCCATCACCGCGGTGCTGAAGGCCGGCATCCTCCCGCGCACGCTCGAGCTCATCGACGACGTGGCGCTCCAGGCCGTGGATGGAAGGGGCTTCAACTTTCCCGCGGGCGCCGGCTCGGCTGTCATCGCCGAGGTGGACGGCAACATGGAGGAGGGCCTGTTCGCCGAGCTCGCCTGGCTGGGTGAAATCTGTGAGCAGCAGGGCGCCCGGGAAGTCCTCGTGGCCCAGGACGAGTCCCAGCGCGAGAAGCTCTGGGCGGTGCGCCGGGTGGTTTCCACCGCGTTGCGCTCCTTGCGGCCGCACAAGATCTCGGAGGACATCGCGGTACCCCGGTCCCGTATTCCCGACATCATCCTGGCCCTCAAGAAAATGGGAGAGGAGTTGGGGTTGCCGGTGGCCACGTACGGCCACGCGGGGGACGGCAACCTGCACGCCAACATCCTCTACGAGGGCCCGCACCAGCGCGCGCTGGTGGAGACGGCCATCCAGCGCATGTTGGAGCTCACCGTTTCCATGGGAGGCACCATCACGGGCGAGCACGGCGTGGGGCACGCCAAGCGGGAATATCTGGCGATGGAGCAATCCGAGACGGTGCTGGAGCTGCAGCGCCGTTTGAAGGGCTTCTTCGATCCTTCAGGAATGCTCAACCCCGAGAAAATCTTTCCCGCGCCCAAGCGTTCTTAGTCCTCAGCGGACACGCTCGTTCTTCGGGGCGCAGGTCACTTCCCACCCTGGATGGAGCCGTTACGTGGTCGTAACGGACCCCAGGCCCGCTTGTTGCCAGGGTAAGCGGGTCAAATAACCCCGAATGGAAATGAGAAACGCTTCGGCACGTTGTGCGTCCTAGAGATGTGGACGCGGAACCGGGGGGCGAGCGCGTCCGTCACACTGATGGAACTGGAGACGCGAAACATGGCGAACAGGACGATGAAGTATGGAGCCGAGGGCCTGTCGCACTACCTGCGTCACCTCGGGGATCATTCGCAGTTGACCCGAGAGCAGGAGTACGAACTGGCCGGGCGCGCTCGCAAGGGAGACGAGTCGGCGCGGCAGATGCTCGCGCAGTCCAACCTGGCTTTCGTGGTGGCGGTGGCGAAGAAATTCTCCAACCGCGGTGCCCGCCTGGATGACCTCATCCAGGAAGGCAATGTGGGTCTCATGAAGGCCATCGAGCACTTCGACCCCAAGAAGAACGTGCGCTTCGCCACGTATGCGGTGTGGTGGATTCGCGCCTACATCACCCGCTACCTGAAGGACAACCGCAGCCAGGTGCGCGGCGGTGAGGCCGAGCGCGGCAGCATGACGGACTTCTCGCTGGACGCGAGCATCGACGAGGAAGGCGAGACGACGTTCCTGGATCGCCTGGAGGACGGCGGTCCCTCGCCTCAGCAGGTGTTCCTGTCTCGCGAGCAGAACGAGGAAGTGCAGGAGGCGCTGGCCAAGGTGCGCAAGCGCATTGGCGATCTGGGGTGGGACATCCTCCAGGAGCGGCTCACGCAGGACAAGCCGCGCACGTTGGAGGAGCTGGGCCAGCGTTGGGGCGTGTCTCGCGAGCGCGTGCGGCAGGTGGAGCTCAAGACGAAGAACTTCCTCGAGCGCTACCTGGCGGCCTTCAACCAGGACGAGGAAATGCAGGACATCTCCCCCGCCGACGCCGCCTGACCTCCGGGACAGGCACCATGCCGGCGACAGAATCGGGCGGTACTCGAGGTGCGGAGCACCCCGGGTACCGCCTTCGTCGTTTCCGGGGGCCCGGCTCGCCGTCCGCCCCATGGCGGGCAGGCGGGCAGGCAGGCAGGCGTGGCCCTGACGCGAGGAGCGAGAAGCCAGATTACTGAAGGAAATGTAGGAGAGGAGGAGCTCACATGAGGGCGGAGACCCAGCTGGCTACCTCGGACGCGCGCAACCTTGTCGAGCTGCTGCTCCAACGGGCGCAGTCCCCCACGAAAGTCGCCGCGAGCTGGAAGACGGGCGGCCGCTGGGAGGACGTCACCTGGGGACGCATCCTGGAGGACGTGAAGACGCTGTCCGCCGGCCTCATCGCCCAGGGCGTGAAGCCGGGGGACCGGGTGGCCATCTTCGCGGACACCAGCCTGCGGTGGGTGGTGTGCGATCTGGCCATCTCCGCCGCCCAGGCCATCACCGTCCCCATCTACGCGTCCAACACGCCGGACGAGGCGCGCTACATCCTCAACCACTCCGAGGCGTCGCTCGTCTTCGTGGACCATGACGAGCAGACGCCCAGGCAGCCGGGCCGTGCCACCCGCCTGCGGCAGAAGCTCGCGGAGTGTCCCGGCGTGCGCAAGGTGGTGCTCTTCGAGGGCGCCAGCACGGGCGAAGTGGAGCTGACGCTCGAGCAACTGATGGAGCAGGGCCGCACGGCGCACGCCGCGCGCCCGGAGTCCTTCGACGAGCGGGCGCGCCAGATGAAGCCCGAGGACGTGTGCTGCATCATCTACACCTCGGGCACCACGGGGGACCCCAAGGGGGTGCTGCTCACCCACGGCAACTGGGCCTACGAGGCCAACGGGGTGAAGGGCATCGGGGCGATGACGCCCAGCGATTCGGTGTTGATGTTCCTGCCCCTGGCGCATTCCTTCGGGCAGGTGGTGAAGGCCGCGTGGCTGTCCATGGGCTTCCGCATGGCGTTCGCCGAGTCCGCGGACAAGCTGCTGGCCAACCTCGTGGAGACGCGCCCCACCATCCTCCCGGCGGTGCCGCGCGTCTTCGAGAAGGTCTACAACGGCGTGGTGGCCAACGGCTCCGCCGCGCCCGGCCTCAAGGGCCGCCTGTTCCGCTGGGCCTTCTCGCTCTTCGAGGAGCACGTGGAGGCGAAGACGCAGGGCCGCGAGCCCGCCCTGCTGGGGCTGGCCCTGGCGCGCAAGCTGGTGTTCAGCAAGGTGCGCGCCTCGCTCGACGAGAAGCTGGGCGGCAACATGCGCCTGTTCGTCTCCGGTGGCGCGCCGCTGTCCCGGAAGATCGCGTACTTCTTCGATCTGCTCGGCTACAAGGTGCTGGAGGGCTACGGCCTCACCGAGACGTCGGCCGCCTCCTGCGTCAACCCGCCGGAGCGCATCAAGATTGGCACCGTGGGCCCGCCGATGCCCGGCACCGAGGTGAAGGTCGCCCCGGACGGGGAGCTCCTCCTGCACGGCCCGGGGGTGATGAAGGGCTACTACAAGAACCCGGAGGCCACCGCCGAGGTGCTCGAGGCCGATGGCTGGTTCCACACCGGGGACATCGGCGAGGTGGACGTGGACGGCTACGTCACCATCACCGATCGCAAGAAGGACATCATCGTCACCTCGGGCGGCAAGAACGTCTCGCCGCAGAACATCGAGAACACGCTCAAGACGTTCCCGCTCGTCAGCCAGGCGGTGGTCCACGGCGACAAGCGCAAGTACCTGGTGGCGCTCATCACCGTGGCCGAGGAGCCCGCGCGCAAGCTGCTCGATGGCCGGGGGGTGAAGGCCGGGAGCTACGCGGAGGTGTGCCGCCAGCCGGCGCTCCGGGCCGCGGTGCAGGAGATCCTCGACAAGGTGAACACGGAGCTGCCGTCCTACAGCACCCTCAAGCGCTTCGCGGTGATGGAGGCGGACTTCAGCCAGGAGACGGGCGAGCTGACCCCGAGCCTCAAGGTGAAGCGCAAGCACGTCAGCCAGAAGTACAAGGCGGTGCTGGACGGGCTCTACGACAAGGAAGATCGCGCGGGCTGACCCGCAAGCAACGACGCCCGTGCCCATCTCTCACGGAGGAGAGACCGGCGCGGGCGTGGTGCGGCTCGGGACAGGGAAGCGGGAAGCTCAGCCCTGGTGGCTGGTGCTGCGGGCGGTGGCGTCCTTCTCCACCGTGCCATTGCTGGCGAGCGTGCCCGACGGCTTCTTCTCGTCGGAGTCGGAGGAGGAGCCTTCGTCGCTGAAGCCGCGCTTGAAGTTACGGATGGCGCTCCCCAGAGAAGAGCCGAGCTGCGGCAGGCGCGTGGCTCCGAACAGGAGCAGCAGCACCGCCATGATCAGCAGAATCTCCGACATCTTCAGACCCATCGCGCACTCCCTGAAGGAAAAGGCCCGGGCAGGATAGCCCCCCGGGGCGCGGGTCGCCAGCACGACGAAAGGGCTGTTCAGACCTGCATGCCTGCCGAGGAAGCGAGGGCGATGGGGAGTGTAAGGTAGAGCGTGGTGCCCCCGGCGTCGGCCGTCACCCCGACGGAGCCCCCGAGCGCCTCCACCTCCTGCCGGGCGAGCCCCAGCCGCAGCGGATCCTCCAGCTTCTTCTCCCGGAAGGCGCGTTCCTCCCGTGCGAAGGCGAGGGCGAGCTCCTCCTCCGTCAGGGGCACGCCATCGCGCCGCACCTCCACCCGGAGCATTCCACCCTCCGGCCGGGCCCGCACCCGGAGCTGCTCCCCGGGCTGGGCGCGCAGCAGGTGGTGGCGGATGAAGGCCTCCACGGCGTGCTGCACCCGGCCTCCGTCCACCTCCACCTCGGGCAGGGGGCCTCCGGGCAGCTCCAGGCTCAGCGCCACGCTCGCCGTGCCCGCCGCCTCCAGGTGGTGCTCCACCGCGTTGGCGAGCAGGGGCTCGAGCGCCTGCCGCTCCCGCTCGCACGCCAGCATGCCCAGGTCCGCCCGGCTCGCGTCGAAG
Source organism: Archangium sp. Cb G35 (assembly GCF_001896145.1). NCBI lineage: Bacteria > Pseudomonadati > Myxococcota > Myxococcia > Myxococcales > Archangiaceae > Archangium > Archangium sp. Cb G35. Next base: position 7,856 of record NZ_MPOI01000011.1, on the reverse strand, counting down.
AAGTCCTGGGCGAAGGCCAGGGCCTTGTCCGTGTTGCGCAGGATCGTCTCCAGCCCGCGCTTCGCCTTGGGCTCCAGCGGAATGCGTCCATTGAGGAGCAGGGCGGCGTACGAGCGCACGTTGGCCAGGGAGCCCCTCAAATCATGGGACGCCAGCCCCAGGTAGCGCACCCGCCGGCGTACGATCTCCTCGTCGCCCTCGGCGGGTTGCGTCCACACCAGCCGCGTCCCGTCCTCCAGGGGACTCTCGCCCGCCCGCACCAGCCGTCCCTCGTGCTCCCACAGGTCGGCACCCGGCCGCTGCTGGAAGCCCACCGCCTCCATCAGCTCCACCAGCGAGCCCACGCTCTCGGGGAGCCGCTCCACCCCCAGATGGGCCCTCAGCCGCCCGTCCACCTCCCGCACCAGGCCTCTTCGCGAGAGGATGGCGAACCCGGGCTCGTCCTCTCCGGCCGCCGCCTGCCTCCATTCCCCCGCGTGATTCACGCCTGCCGTCTCCTCGTCCATGGGTTAGGAAAACGGTGGGTCGGCACTGTCGATTTTGCAACGAGCCTGCCCTGTTGCCCTACGAGCCGGTTGAATTCATCCTCCCTTTCCCGTCCCTTGAGAGAAAATCGAGGGTGCGCGTCACTCAGGAGAAGAACCTGTCTTCCGCCAATCTTCAGCACCAGGGGTCCAACGTCGTGCTGGTGGTCGATGACGACCCGGACATCCTCGAGGCCCTCTCGGAGATCCTCGAGGCCGAGGGCTTCGAGATCCGCCGCGCCCGCAATGGCAAGGAGGCCCTGGAGCGGCTCGAGCCGGATCCGCCCCAACTCATCCTCCTGGACTTGATGATGCCGGTGATGGACGGCTGGGAGTTCGCCCAGCGCATGCGGCAGCGCCCGTCCGTGGCCGGCATCCCCCTCATCGTCCTGAGCGCGGACCGCAACGTGGGCAGCAAGGCCACGGACATTGGCGCGGTGGGCCATCTGGCCAAGCCCTTCGAGCTCAATGATCTCCTGGAGATGGTCCGGCGCTCGCTGAGCCAGGCGCAGGCCTCCAGCGCTGGACGTTGAGCCACCCCCCGGGCCACCTCGCGGCTTGACCCGCCCGGGCCCCGTCATTACGGTGCCGCCCGGACGTTGATTCACCAGTCAATTCCTCAAAGGAGAGAAGCGATGGCGAGCGCACAGGAGATCATCGAGAACGACATCCCGACCGTGCTGCAGCAGAATCCGCAGCTGGCCAAGGACATCAACTCGGTCATCCACTTCATCATCACCGGCGACAACGGCGGCACCTGGACGCTGGACTGCACCAAGGCCGATGGCTGGGTCGCCAAGGGCGCCGAGGGCGCCCCGAAGATGACCGTCACCGTCAGCAACGACGACTTCGTGAAGATCCGCGCCAAGCAGCTCAACGCGCAGATGGCCGCCATGCAGGGCAAGCTCAAGTTCAAGCCGATGGACATGGCCCTCGCCATGAAGCTGGCGAAGCTGCTCGGCTAGTCTCACCCGGAGCCGCGCCCTCGGGCGCGTTGGCTCCACGAGCGGCGTGTGCTCCTCTCCCGGGGCCGCGCCGCTTCTTTTTTGTCTCCCCCTCAGCCCCCACCCCCCCCACCATGAACACGCTTCCCCTGTCCGGACTCAAGGTCCTGGATCTCTCTCGTCTTCTGCCCGGCCCCTACGCCACGCTGGTGCTCGCCGATCTCGGCGCCACGGTGGACAAGGTGGAGGACCCCCAGGGCGGTGACTACCTCCGCCAGATGGCTCCGCTGCGCGACGACGAGAGCGCGCTCTTCTACGGGCTCAACCGCAACAAGCGCTCGCTGACGTTGGACCTCAAGGCCCCCGAGGCGCGCGAGGCCTTCAAGCGGCTGGTGCGCGGCTACGACGTGCTGGTGGAGAGCTTCCGGCCCGGCGTCATGGACAAGCTGGGCCTGGGCTGGAGCGTGCTGCACGCGGAGAACCCGCGGCTCGTCTACTGCGCCATCTCCGGCTACGGGCAGACGGGGCCGGACCGGCTCAAGGCGGGGCATGACCTCAACTACGCGGCGCGCGCGGGCGTGCTCGGCTACGGCGGCGAGGCGGACGGCGCCCCGGCCTTCCCCGGCGTGCAGCTGGGTGACATCGGCGGCGGCAGCCTCTTCGCGCTGGTGGGCCTGCTCGCGGCGCTCCACGAGCGCGAGCGCACCGGCCAGGGCCGCTTCGTGGACGTGTCCATGACGGATGGCGCCACGGCCTTCCTCCACATGCACCTGGCGGCGCGGCTCTTCATGGGCGAGCAGGGCCAGCCGCTGCGCCGTGGCCGCGAGACACTCAATGGCGGTTACGCCTGCTACGGCCTGTACCGCACCCGCGATGGCCGCTACCTGTCCGTGGGCGCGCTGGAGCCCAAGTTCCTCGCCGGGGTGTGTCAGGTGTTGGGGCGGCCGGACCTGCTCGCGGATGCCTATGACACCGGCGAGGCCGGCGCGCGCGTGAAGGCCGAGTTCACCCGCATCTTCGCCGAGCATCCCCTGGCGTATTGGACGGAGCGCTTCGCGGGCGCGGATGTGTGTGTCGAACCCGTACTCGAAGGCGATGAGGTGCTGGCGGATCCCCAGCTCCGCGCCAGGAATCTCTTCGTGGAGTCTGAAGACACCCAACGTGGGAGACGGGTGACCCACCTCCTCACGCCGCTGCGCATGGGCGAGACACCCCTGCGTCCACCTCCCAATCTTGGACAGCACACACATAAAATTCTTTTCGAGGCAGGCTTTAGCCCGGAAGAAATTGAAAGACTGGTCAAATAGGTTCTGTCTGGAATTGACTGGGACTACAAACGGGAGTCACGGGGCGTCATGAATCCCGGATCTCCCGTAAAGTGTGGGGGTCTGTCTTTACCCGCTACACACGCAAATTGAGTCGTGCGATTTTGCGGTAAGTCGAGCCAGCGCCTCGCATTTCTCCGCGAGTCACGTCTGGTCTCATGCCGGGGGGAATCGCATCCGTGAGAGGCACCCACATGCCGGGACCGCAAAACCAAGCGAAACCCGTGAGGAACGCAATTCATTGACAGTCGGTCGGTTGACAGTGGCCGACAGTGCAGTGGACCTTTGACGGACACAGGAAGGCGACAGTCATGACGGAAAGCGAGAGCCAGCTGGGCCCGGGCACCGGATCCGCCACGAAGGCGGAGCAGGAATTGACGGGCGCCGAGGCCGGGGCCGCGCAGGGAGGGAAGGAAGCGGAGCCCATCGCGGTGGTGGGGCTCGCGTGCCGTCTGCCAGGAGCGCCGGATGCGGAGGCCTTCTGGCGTTTGCTGTGCGAGCGGAAGGATCTGCTCCAGGAGGTGCCCGCGGAGCGGTGGGACAACGGCGTCTGGTACGACGCGGACCCCCAGGCTCCGGGCAAGGCCAACACCCGTCATGGCTATTTCCTGGAGCGGGTGGGCGGGTTCGATCCGCTCTTCTTCGGCATCTCCCCGCGCGAGGCCGCGGAGATGGATCCGCAGCAGCGGTTGATGTTGGAGGTGTGCTGGGAGGCGCTGGAGGACGCGGGCGTGCCGGCGGTGGGCCTGAAGGGCTCGCGCACGGGCGTCTTCATGGGCGCCATCTGGCACGACTACGCGGACCGGCACCTGAGCGAGCGCGCGGCGGTGACGCTGCACAGCGCGACGGGCCAGTCGCTCAACATCGTGGCCAACCGGCTCTCGTACTTCCTGGGCCTCAAGGGGCCGAGCCTCACGGTGGACACGGCGTGCTCCTCGTCGCTGGTGGCGGTGCACCTGGCCTGCCAGAGCCTGCGCTCGGGGGAGTCGCGGCTGGCGCTGGTGGGCGGCGTCAACCTGATGTTCTCGCCCGAGGCGAACGTGCTGCTGTCCAAGTTCGGCGGGCTGGCGCCGGACGGGCGCAGCAAGGCGTTCGCGGCGGGAGCGGATGGCTTCGGGCGCGGCGAGGGCGCGGGCCTGGTGGTGCTCCAGCCGTTGTCGGCGGCGCTCGCGTCCGGCGCGCACATCTACTGCGTCATCCGCGGCAGCGCGGTGAACAACAACGGCACCGGCAACGGGCTCACCGCGCCGAGCGTGCCCGGACAGGCGGCGCTGCTGCGCGAGGCGTACGCGCGCGCGGGCGTGCCCACCAACCGCGTGCACTACGTGGAGACGCACGGCACGGGCACGGCGCTGGGAGACCCCACCGAGGCCAGCGCGCTGGGCGCGGCCCTGGGCGAGGGGAGGGCCATCGATCGGCCGCTGCTCATCGGCTCGTTGAAGGCGAACGTCGGCCACCTGGAGGGGGCGGCGGGCATCATGGGCCTCATCAAGGTGGCGCTCTCGCTGTCGCGCCGGCTGGTGCCGCCGCACATGCTGCACGGCGAGGCGAGCCCGCGCATTCCCTTCGGCGAGCTGCGGCTGAGCCTGCCGCAGCGGGTGATGCCGTGGCCCAGCGAGGACGAGCCCGCGACGGCGGGGGTGAGCGCCTTTGGCTGGGGCGGTACCAACGCGCACGTGGTGCTGGAGGAGTCGCCGGTGGGCCGCGAGGAGCTGCTGGCCCTGGCGGCGGAAAGCGCGGAGGAGCTGCTGGCCCGGGCCGCGAAGGCCGAGGAGCTGGTACAGCACGACGAGAATCCGGCGTGCGTGCGCGACCTGTGCCGCACCTGGGCGCCGTACGCGGGGCAGGGGGCGCACCGGGCGGCCTTCACCTTCCGGACGCGGGCGGAGCTGGCCACGCAGCTGAAGGCCTTCCGGCAGGGGAAGCGCCGCGCGGGCCTCTTCACGAGCGAGCCCGGAGAACGGCCGCGCGTGGCCTTCATGTGCGCGCCGCAGGGCTCACAGTGGCCCGCCATGGGCCGCGAGCTGCTGGCCACGGAGCCGGTGTTCCGCGCGCGGCTGGAGGCGCTGGACACCACCTTCATGCCGCTGGCGGGCTGGTCGCTGGTGGAGGCGTTGAGGGATCCACATGCGCGGATCCTGTCGGACGAGGACGCCGCCGAGCCGTTGACGCTGGCGGTGCAGGTGGGGCTGGCGGCGCTGTGGCGTGCCTGGGGCGTGGAGCCCGAGGTGGTGGTGGGCCACGGCGTGGGAGAGGTGGCCGCCGCCTGCATCGCCGGAGGCCTGGAGGCCGCGGACGCGGTGTGGAAGGTGTACCGCGCCAGCCGCCTGAGCCAGTGGGAGCCGCTGCGCGACGAGCTGGAGGCGGCCCAGGAGAAGCTGTGGGAGCGCGAGGGGGGCGTGCGCTGGGTGTCCACCGTGGCGCGCGAGGTGGGGCCGGACGGCCGCATGGGAGACGCGCGCTGCCGCACCCTGCGCCAGCCGGTGCGCTTCGCCCAGGCCGTGGAGCGGCTGATGGCCGAAGGCGTCGACGCCTTCGTGGAGCTCAGCCCGCACCCGGTGCTGTGCCGCCCGGTGGAGCAGTTGCTGCGTAAGGCCGGACGCACGGGCGTGGTGGTGGGCACGCTGCGCCGTGACGAGGCACGGGCCGCCCTGCTGGAGGCGCTCGGCGCGCTGCATGTGCGGGGCGTGCCGGTGCGCTGGGAGGCCCTGCCGCCGCCGGAGACGCCGGTGGCCGTGCTGCCCTCCGGCAAGCCGCCCGCCCTGGCACCGGGCCGCACGCACCTGCTGCCCTTGTCCGCCCAGACGCCCGAGGCGCTCGCGGAGGCCGCCCGCCGTGTCATCTCCCGCCTGGAGTCGCACCCCCTGTCGCTCCAGGACGTCTGCTACTCGGCGTCCGTCACCCGCAGCCACCTCAACTACCGGCTGGCGCTGCTGGCCCACACCCCCGCCGAGGCCCGCGACGGCCTGACGGCCTTCCTGCGCGGCGAGGTCCGCCCGGGGCTCTCCGTCACCCGACACGCGGATGGCCGGCACCAGCCCGTGGTGTTCGTCTTCCCGGGCCAGGGCTCGCAGTGGCTGGGCATGGGGCGCCGGCTCATGGCCGAGGAGCCCGTGTTCCGCTCCGCGCTCGAGCAGTGTGACGCCGCGCTGCGCCGCTTCGTGGACTGGTCGCTGATGGAGCTGCTGGCCTCGGACAACCCGGGGTGGATGGAGCGCATCGATCAGGTGCAGCCCGCGCTCTTCTCCATCCAGGTGGCCCTGGCCCGGCTCTGGCGTTCCTGGGGCGTGGTGCCCGACATGGTGGTGGGCCACAGCATGGGCGAGGTGGCCGCGGCGCATGTGGCCGGCGCGTTGGATTTGATGGACGCGGCCCGCATCATCTGCCGCCGCAGCCTGCTGCTGCGCCGGGTGAGCGGCCAGGGCGGCATGGCGGTGGTGGAGCTGACGATGGACGAGGCGCGCATGGCCATCCGCGGCCTCGAGGACTGGCTGTCCGTGGCGGCCAGCAACAGCCCCCGCTCCACCGTGCTCTCCGGCGAGCCGCACGCGCTCGCCCAGGTGCTGGAGAAGCTGGAGGCGCGCAACGTCTTCTGCCGCCGGGTGAAGGTGGACGTGGCCTCGCACAGCCCGCAGATGGAGCCGCTGCGCGAGGACCTGATGCGCGCGCTGGAGGGCCTGGCGCCCCGGCGCGGCGAGGTGTCGCTCTTCTCCACCGTGACGGGCGAGGTGTCGGACGGCACGGACCTGGAGCCGGCCTACTGGGTGCGCAACCTGCGCGAGCCCGTGCTGCTGGCCCCGGTGGTGGAGCGGCTCGCCAACGACGGGCACTCGCTCTTCGTGGAGGTGAGCCCGCACCCGGTGCTGCTGCCCGCCATCGAGCAGACGATCGCCCACCTGCGCATGGAGGCCACCGTGCTGCCGTCCGTGCGGCGCGAGCAGCCCGAGCGCGAGGTGATGCTGGAGACGCTCGGCGGCCTCTACGCGGCCGGCCGCGACGTGGAGTGGAAGGCCCTGCACCCGGAAGGGGGCCGGCTGGTGCGGCTGCCCGACTACCCCTGGCAGCGTCAGGACTGCTGGTTCCAGCCCGGTGCGAGCCCCGCCCCGAAGCTGTCCCGCGAGGAGCGCAACCAGTCCCTGCTGGGGCCGGTGCGCCGCTCGTCGCTGCGTCCCGGAGCCTTCTTCTGGGACGTGGAGGTGGGCGCGCAGAACCTGCCCTGGCTGGGAGACCACCGGGTGCAGGGCACCATCATCCTGCCCACCACGGCGTACCTGGACTGGGTGTCCTTGGCGGTGCAGTCGGCGCTCGGCCCCGGGCCGTGGACGCTCGAGGACGTGCGCATCCACGAGGCCCTGGCCCTGCTCGGGGACGGCACCCGCCGGGCCGAGCTGCTGGTGGACGTGGGCTCCACGGGCGCCATCTCCTTCAAGGTGTCCAGCTTCATCCCCACGCCGGGCGGCAGCAGCACGGAGATGTGGACGCTGCACGCCCAGGGCCGCGTGCGCGCGTCGGACTCCAACGGACGCGGCGCGCTGCCCGCGGTGCGGGTGGAGGACATCCAACGGCGCTGCTCCGAGGTCCGCCTCACCGAGGTGCATTACCTGGACATGGAGCAGCGCGGGCTCCAGTACGGCCCCACCTTCCGCGGACTCAAGGAGGTGTGGCGTCAGGACGGCGAGGCCGTGGGCCGCCTCTCTCCGCCCGAGTCGCTCGCGCAGCAGGGCGAGCTCCACCCCGCGGTGCTCGACGCCGCGCTGCAGGTGCTGCTGGAGGCGCTGCCCGCCGGTGACACCACCTTCGTGCCCGTCCGTCTGCGCCGCTTCGAGGTGCTGCGCAAGGGCACGCCGAAGTGGGCCCATGCGCGCCTGCCACCGCCCGAGTCCTGGCGCAAGGGCACGCCCCTCGAGGGCGACGTCGTGCTGCTCGACGGGCAGGGCGTGCCGCTCGTCGAGGTGGAGGGCTTGGAGCTCTCCGCGCTGCCCACGCGCTACGGCCGCGCCCGCTCGGAGCAGGATCGCTCCCTCTTCGAGCTGGCCTGGCGCCGGATGGGTCTGCCCGCGGTG
>NZ_MPOI01000039.1:0-1444 GCF_001896145.1 Archangium sp. Cb G35 | reverse complement strand
CAACAAAGCGCACCACGTTATCGAGTGGAAGATTGACAAGGGCTGTGACCTCGCGCCGCGTCCAGCCGTCCACGTCCAGGGTAGCCAGGACCTTGACGGCGTAATTGCGCCCGCCGCGCTCGGCCTTGTAGACGTGGCCGCCGCCGCCCTGGCCAAGTTGCTCGATGACTTCATAAGCGCCAATCTTGGCGCCTTTCTGGGGAAGGTGGATGACCAAGCCAGGAGCCTCCGAAGGTTCACCACTCTAGCAGAACCCGGCGGGTGTGGTTGGTGCAGTCGCGCGGATGCCCGCCCGGTTGGAGGCTGGAGCCGGGGCGGTGGGTACACCCTTCCCGAATGCGGCCACACAGGGCACGGCCGCCCCCTACCCACGCTCCAACCCCATCGCTAAAGCGGCGCCTAGTCCTCGGGCTCGGACTCCTTCTCGGAGTCCTTCAAGAACTCCACCCGCACGGAAGGCGAGTCCAGCAGCTTCGCCATACGGGCCAGGAAGCGGACCTTTTCGTCAGGCCATGCCCGCAGGGTGCGCGTCAGCTTGCGAAGCTCGGGGCTCAGTGGCACCTCGGGCGCGGGCTCGTTCATCGTCCGCGCTACTTCTTTCGGACTGATGCCCAGCAGCACGTCCGACGAAATGCCGAGCGCCAGGGTTATCTTTCGCAGTGTGGGAACGGCGGGCAGCATCAACCCGCGTTCAATCTTCCCATAGACAACGGCCGAAATCCCAGCCGCACGCGCAACCTCGGCTTGATTCATCTTCAGCCGTTCCCGGGCCTCTCGGGCGAGAGGTCCGATGGTGGTCATCAACTCCTCGGGAGTCATGTGCTCTGTTCCTGTAGGCATTCGTCCCTTCCGTCTGACGGGGCCGTGTTTGATTTGGCGAAGGTGCTCGCAACGTGTCCAATGGCATTGAGCTGGGTAGGCGTCAGCCGCCGCAAGTGGCGGAGCACCTGCCGAACCCGGGGGGACTCTTCCTCTTTCTTCTGCTTCGGCTCGTCCACCAATACCGGGAGCAGGCCGGAGCTGATTCCTAGCAGTGCGTTGGCGTCCGCTCCGAGGACAAAGCACAGCTTTAGCAGGGTGGGCACGCTCGGAAGCATTCCGCCGCGCTCCAGGCGGCCATAAACCTCCGTAGCGAGTCCAACCCGCTCGGCTACGTCCGCCTGTGTCAGCCTTGCCCGCAGGCGGGCATTCCGCGCGACCTCTCCCATGTGTTTCGCCAGCTTCGGCGGAGCTTTGGGGCCCTCGGTCGGCTGTCGAGTGTCAGCGACAGCGGCGGGGGGCTTGGTATGTCTACCCATTGTCCAGGAACTCTTCCGGGTTGGGGAGGACGCCTCTTTCGACTGTCTGCGCCGCCAGCAGCTTGCGCTCGGCCGCCTCGTTCAGAATCGCTTTCCGCTCCGCCGCCACTTCGAGCCGTCCGAAGCTGGAGGCCCCGGACGCGCGA
>NZ_MPOI01000029.1:0-50314 GCF_001896145.1 Archangium sp. Cb G35 | reverse complement strand
CCTGCCACGCTTCTCGCTGAGGGGCCTCACCAAGGTGCAAGGGGAATTCTCGCTGGCGTGCGCCGTCCACAACCTGAAGAAGTTGTGGAAGCTGGGGTGGGAACTGCCCAGCCTGGCCGCGCAGGCGGCGTAGCCGAGCAGGTCGCTGCACGGCGGTCGCGGCTCCACGGCCTCTGCACCTGGGGCGCCCATATGGCTCCCGCTACGCGCTACCGTACCTCTGGCCGATTCGCCGACACGCTCCTAGGAGTGGGTGGATAAGGTACGACATGGGGGCATGACGGGCTTTTCAGCTCGGGCAGGCGTGCATGGCGCTCTCCTGCCTGCTTGCGCTCCCACCGGACCTTCCCCTGGGAGGTGGGACAGATGCTGGAGCTCGAGTTGCCATCCGTGCCTGGAGCCGGTCTGGAGGGACCGGGCCTCCTCTTGTCGCTTCTGCGCTCGCGCAGCCAGTTCCTCGGGCGGATGAGCCGCGAGCTGGCCTCGTGCACCTCTCAGGAGGAGGTGTTCCGCTGCCTCGGCCGGGGGGTGATGCCGGAACTGGGCGACTGGTGTGACCTGGATGTGCTCCAGGACGGCGTGCTCCAGCGGGCCGCGGCCTTCCGGGCTCCCCATGGCGAGCTCCATGGCCCTCGGGGAAGTGCTCCCTCGTTGCTGGCCCGGCGGGTGGCGCGTTCGGGCCGTCCCGAGTTCCTCCAGGGGCCCGATGAGCAGGTGGCTGTCTTCCTGTCCTCGAGCGAGGAGGAGCTCCCTCGCATCCAGGCCGCGGGGCCGCTGGACTGCATGGCGGTACCCCTTCGGTCCGGTGGAGAGCTCGTCGGGGTGCTCTCCTTCGCCTCGCGTGAGCCGCGGCTGCACCTGGACGAGGACGCGCTGGCGCTCGCCGAGGACCTGGCCGGGTGTGTGGCGCTCGCGCTCGAGACGGACCGGTTGCGCCAGGAGTTGGAGCGGACCCGCCACCAGGCCTGGCGTCAGGCCGCGGATTTCCAGACGCTGCTGGACGTCATCCCCGTGGGCATCGGCATCGCCTACGACCGGGAGTGCCGGCACATCCTGCAGAACGCCTGGTTCGCGCGGATGCACGGCCTGCCGCTCGAGAGCAACATCTCGCTCGGCGCCCCGGACGGAGAGCGCCAGCCCATCCGCTACCTCGACGAGAAGGGCCATGCGCTCGCTCCCGAGCAGCTGCCCATGCAGCGGGCGGCGGCGACGGGCCGGGAGGTGCTCGACGTGGAGCTGGAGCTCGAGGTCAACGGACAGCGGCGGGGCACGCTCGTCATCTCCGCGGTGCCGCTCTTCGACGAGGCGCACCGCTCCCGTGGCGCCATCGGCACCATCCAGGACGTCACCGCGCGCAAGCGGGCCATGGAGGCGCAGCGCTTCCTGGCCGAGTCCAGCGCGGCGCTCTCCTCGTCGTTGGACCAGGAGCAGACCGCGCGCACGTTGGTGCGCCTGTGCGTCCCCGCGCTCGCCAACGTGGCGGCGTTCTGTGGCTGGCGGCGGGATGGGACGCTCGGGATGCTGACGGTGACGCACGCGGACTCCTCGCTCCAGCACATCGCCGACGAGGTGGCCCGCACCTTCGCCATCCCCGAGGGCCATCCCATCCACGAGGTCATGATGTCGGGACGGCCCCGCCTCATCCCGGTGCTCCAGGAGGTGGATAGCTGGTACGCGGGAGGGGAGGCGCAGCGGTTGGGCCCGTGCCATCTACTCGGCGTCCACTCGGTGATGCTCATTCCGCTCACCACCCCGCAGGGCGTGGCCGGAGTGCTCTTGCTGGGCTCGCCGGAGCGGGCCTGCACCGAGGACGACTTCACCTTCGCCAAGGAGTACGCCGCCCACGCCACCTACGCCATCGACAACGCGCGGCTCTACCGCGAGGCCCGGGAGGCCATCGCCCTGCGTGACGAGTTCCTCGGCATCGCCGGCCACGAGCTGCGCACGCCCCTCACGGCCCTGCAGCTCGGTCTCCAGCGGCTCGTCCGCGAGAGCGCCACTTCGGGAGACCCCACGCGGTTGTCCAAGTGGGTGGTCACGTGCCAGCGCCAGGGCGAGCGCCTGGGCCGGCTGGTGGGAGATCTGCTGGACGTGAGCCGCATCACCTCGGGCCGCCTGCCCATGGTGCTCGAGGAGATGGACCTGTCCGCGCTCGTGGAGGAGGTGGCGGCGCGGATGGGGCCGGAGCTGGAGAAGGTGCGCTGTCCGCTCGTGCTGAAGCTGCAGTCACCGCTCCCCGGACGGTGGGACCGCTCGCGGCTGGATCAGGTGCTGACGAACCTGCTCGGCAACGCGATGAAGTACGGGCAGGGCCGGTCCATCGAGGTCTCCGCCATGGCCACGCCCGAGGGGGTGTGCGTGCGCGTCCGGGACGAGGGCATCGGCATCTCCCCGGAGGACCAGGCCCGCATCTTCGGGCGCTTCGAGCGGGCCGTGTCCGAGCGGCACTACGGTGGGCTGGGATTGGGGCTGTGGATTTCTCGGCAGATCGTCACCCAGCTCGGTGGCCACATCCGCGTGGAGAGCACGCAGGGCCAGGGCTCGAGCTTCACGGTCGAGCTTCCGCGGTGGGTGGAGGAGTGAGGGGCTGGATGATGCTAATGCCGCCCCAGCGCCCTGTCCCAGGCCGCCAACTGCACGGCCACCGTGTATTTGTAGGCACTGGAGAAATCATCGAAGTCCTTCGATGGAAGCGTGGAGAGACGCTCGCGCAGGAAGCCTGGGTCGCTGAGCACCTCGCGGTGTTTGAATTCGGCGTCCGTCGCAACCAGGGAGGGAATCATTCGCAGCAGGGCCTCGATGCAATCCTCCCGGGTAGCTCGAGACATGCGCTCCACTGTCAGGACCATGTGCTCGCGGACCGAGGCAGGGCCTCCGGGGCACCATGCCTCCAGGGTCCTGCGGTAGATGTCATCCATGAGCTCTTCCAGCGTGTACTTCTGATCGAATGACCAGAACGCATAGCGAAGGCCTTGGAGCACCTCCCAGAAGCGGAGCACGGCGGCGAACCGTTTCGCCATGCGCTCAGCGCTCCGCAAGGGATGCGGAGACACGACATGGTCGAGGGCCCCCCAAGGGGTGCTGAGGCAGAAGGACTCGAAGTCGTCCCTCATGCGCTGGTGCTCCTCGTCCGGGACTCCCTCATCCAAGTACATGAAGACGCCGCCGAACATGTGCATCCGCCAGAGGGGGTCACCCGTGTCGAAGTCGGCCCCTGAGTGCATTGCCAGCACTTCGCCAGGCGGCACCTGACGCATCTCCCGGGGCAGGGGAAAGGCACCGGTCTTGAGGTACTCCCGGGCCCACCAGCGGCCCTCGGCACCCACCTTGCGGCGGATGGCGGCTTTGGTGCCGTAGAGCCACGCTGGGAACTCGAGCACCTGGGAGTGTTCCGTGTTCATGGCCTTGCGCCCTACCACAGCGGTCAGATGCGTCTCAAGCGCCAGGCACTTCGCGCGCGCCAGGCGCGCAGACGTCTCCCGCCCGCTCAGTGGCAGTCCGCGGGCAAATAGACCTGGCCCTGGAATCCCTTGGGGCGTTCGCCTCCTTCATAGGCAGCCCGGATCGCCTGCTCGGCCAATTCGCCGCGCTGCTCTGCCTCTTCTTTGGGCACCTCCTCTTCCTTTTGAGCGGCCCGCTCCTTCCAGGAAGCACCGGGCTTCTTGCGCCGGTAGCTCCAGCGGTACAGCGTTACTCCGGGCTCAGGCGTGCGCCAGGACAACCTCCAGAGTGCGCCCCCGTTCTCGAATTCGAGGAAGAGCGACCCTTCGAAGCCGGTGCCTCCCGCGAGCTTCTTGTCAGGCTCAACGACTTCATTGAGCGCCGCCAGATAGTGCCCCGCCTGTGCTTTTCCTTCACTGCGTGACGCCTCATCGTCTGGTTTGATCTCGAACAGCACGAGGGCGCGGGTATCCGTGATGTCCGGGCGCAAGAGCCTTACGAACTTCGAAAGACTCTTGGGATTCCCCAACTTCCCATCCCCCACAATGGTGGAGAGGTCTGCATCGAGGAAGACGGCGCTGCGGGGGTGCTGCCTCTGGTACTCTCTGCCAATGGCATAATGTGCGGCCTTGCCAAGGAAAGCACCCCACGGCTCCTTTGAGTCAGGCTGACGGCCAGGGAGCTTGGAGGCAGGTGGCTCCGCTCGGGCGCCGAGGGCCGCCAGGAACACCAGGAGAAAACCCGCCAGCCTCCAGGTGCGCGCCGTCCTGCTTCCACTGCTCCTCATGTCGATCATGCTCCTTCCGGTGCGATGTGGGCTTGGGGCAGCTCCACGAGCGCGAGTGTGCCGCCTCCGGGCGCGGGCTCCAGGCGCAGGGTTCCGCCGTGCTCGTGGGCGATCTTCTGGGCGATGGGCAGTCCCAGGCCGCTGCCCTCGGGCTTGGTGCTGAAGAGGCCTCGGGTGAGCGCGGGGCCCTCGAGCACGCCGGAAATCCCACTGCCGCCATCGCGGATGGAGACGCGCAGCGAGGAGGGGAGGGCCTCGATGGACAGGCGCACGGACGCGGCGCCGGCCGTGGAGGCCTCGGTGGCGTTCTTGACGAGGTTGCCGAAGAGGCGGCGCAGGCCGTCCGGGTCCGCGGAAAGCGAGGGCTCGGGGCCGGGTTGCAGCTCCACCGGCACGGGCGAGGTGTCCTGATAGAGGGCGCACACGTCGGCCAGCAGGGGGCGCAGGGCCACGGGCTGGAAGCGCGGCGCGGGCAGGCGGGCGAAGTCGGAGAAGCTCCGCGTCATCCGCATGAGCCGCTCCACCTCCTCCTGCAGCAGGGCCACGGACTCGGTGAGGCGGGTGGCATCCGGTGGCGCGTCCCCGCGCGACAGCCGCGCCAGCGCGAGCTTCATGCCGGTGAGGGGGTTGCGCAGCTCGTGGGCGAGTGCGCGGGCCACGTCCTGCCACGCCGCTATCTGCTCGGCGGCCTTGAGCCGCTCGCGCTGGGCGGCGAGCTCGCGGCCCATGCGGTTGAACTGGACGAGGAGGAATTGCAGCTCGTCGCGGGGCGAGTCGGGGGCGGGGAGCTGGACGGAGAGATCGCCGCGCGCGTAGGCCCACATGCCGCGGGTGAGGGTGGAGACGGGGCGCGTGAGGGCGCGGCCGAGCAGCACGGCGGCGGCGGTGAGCACGGCGGCCGAGACGAGCAGCAGGACGGCGATGAGCCAGGGGGTGCGGCGCGCGAGCGCACGGCGGGCAAGCTCCGCCTGGGCGAGGTTGAGGCGCGCTTCATCCAGCGTGGCCTGGGAGCGGCCCTCTCGGGCGAGCCCCGCGGACACGTCCTCGAGCACCTGCTCCACGGGCGTCAGCGAGACGGAGAGCAGATCCTCCAGGGCCTGCCGGGCGATGAAGCCGAGCAGCACGAGGGGCACCAGTCCCGTGACGAGCATCACGGCGAGGAGCCGGCGGCGGAAGTTCGCGGGAGGAAGCGTCGGGTCGGAAGGCATCAGCGGGGCGATGTTGACGCCACGCGGGGCCCGCTTCCAGCTTTGGGCTCATGCGGACAGAGGCCCAGTCCCTGCTCCTCGAGGCGCGCGCCCGCCCAGCCCATCGCCTCCCGCTCCTGGGCGGTGACGAAGTAGGGCACGGGCAGCGGTTTGAAGTGCATGACGGTGCTCACCGACAGCCGCATGTCGGGGGACGTGATGACGAGCGCCATCCCGAGCACCACCTCGCGGATGAGGCCCTCGTGCTCCTGCAGCCAGAGGACCTGCCGCTGCCGCTGCTCGGGCGTGGGCAGGCCTACCCGGGTCAGGTCGGTGACGCTGACGTAGCGCTCCCGCCGCCGCAGGCTCGTGGTGATCGTCTCCAGGTAGTGCTCGTGCTGCCGGGACGAAGGCGTTCCCACGAACCGAACGATCCGGAGTGGCCAGTGCGAGTCATCGAAGGTGATGGAGGAGTCGGGAAGCATGGCACTCCACGAGGATCGGGGATTCAGGGCGCGCCGGGAGCTTCCCTGTCCGGCAGGCGGGCGGGGGCGAAAAAAAAGAAGCTGGCCGCGTCCATGTTCAGCAGCGGTCCATTCGCCGGCCCTCCATTCGACGTTCGGTGCTGGTACCCTCCGGGGTGATGTCTCGTTTTCTCGCTCCTTCCCAGGCCTGGCTCTTCGGGCGAGGCGTGGACCTCGCCGTCTTCGCGGGCAGCGCGCTCGTGTCGGTGGTGTTGGTGCTCGCCGCGCCCGCGCTGGGTGCCGTGGGGGATACACCATTGTGGGCGTGGGCGCTGTTCGTCGTCTGTGTCGACGTGGCCCACGTCTGGTCCACCCTCTTCCGCACCTACTTCGACGGGGACGAGCTGCGGACCCGGCCCGGGCTCTACATCACCGCCCCGCTCGCCGCGTACCTGCTGGGGGTGCTCGCATACCTGCTCTCCCCGGGCACCTTCTGGCGGCTCTTCGCGTACACCGCGCTCTTCCACTTCATCCGCCAGCAGTACGGCTGGGTGGCCCTCTATGGCCGCAAGGCCCGCGTCTCGGATACCGAGCGCGTCCTCGACGCCGCCGCCATCTACGCCGCCACCCTCGGCCCCGTGCTCTGGTGGCACGCGAACCTGCCCCGGGCCTTCTGGTGGTTCGTGGAGAACGACTTCGTCTCCGGCCTGCCCGCGTGGGTGGGCACCGGGGCACTCGCCCTCCAGGGGCTGGTGCTGGCCGCGTGGGTGGGCTTCCAGGGGGCGCGCGTCCTGCGCGGCGAGGGCCTCCAGGTGGGCAAGGTGCTGCTGGTGCTCGCCACGGGGGTGACGTGGTTCGGTGGTATCGTGGTGGCCCGGGACGACTTCGCCTTCACGGTGATGAACGTCGTCCTGCATGGCGTGCCCTACTTCGCATTGCTCTTCCGCTACACGCGTGGACGGCTCGCCGAGGGCGGTTATGGCTGGCTGGGGCCCGTGGTGCGCGCGGGCCTGCCCGGCTTCCTGGGGGTGTTGTGCGTGCTCGCCTTCGGGGAGGAGCTGCTCTGGGACAAGCTGGTGTGGCACGAGCGGCCCCTGCTCTTCGGCGAGGCCGGTCTGGTGCTGCCCCCGGACGTGCTGGCGCTCGTGGTGCCGCTGCTCGCGCTGCCGCAGGCCACGCACTACGTGCTGGACGCCTTCATCTGGAAGACGAGCCGGGAGCCCCGGTTGCTCGTGCGGCTCGGGTGGACACTCCGTGGCGGCCAAGGTTCTAAAGGTGTCACGGCCCCCACTTCCGCAGTGGCCATCCCCGGCGCGGCTGAGTAAGGGTCGGGGACGTATGTCCCGACTCCTGCTCGTTTCCAATCGCCTCCCCGTCACTGTGAAGTCGGACAAGGATGGGGTCTCCGTGGTCCGCAGCGCCGGAGGGCTCGCCACGGGCCTGCGCGGCCCGCATGAACGCTCGGGGGGCGTGTGGATTGGCTGGCCCGGGGATGTGTCGCGCCTCACGCCGCCGCAACGCGCTTCCGTGGAGGCCCAGCTCACCGAGCTGCGCTGCGTGCCCATCCACCTGAGCGCCAGCGAGGTCGGCCGCTTCTACGAAGGCTACTCCAACCAGGTCCTCTGGCCGCTGTGCCACTACTTCCTCGACCGCATCCCCCGGCAGGACCGGGACTGGGACGTCTACCGCAAGGTGAACGAGCGCTTCGCCGACCTGGTGGCGCGGCAGTACCAGCCCGGGGACACCATCTGGGTGCACGACTACCAGCTCATGCTGGTGCCGGCCCTCCTGCGGGCGCGGCTGCCCCAGGCGCGCATCGGCTACTTCCACCACATTCCCTTTCCCTCGAGTGAGATCTTCCGCAGCCTGCCGCACCGCGTGGAGCTGGTGCGCGGCCTGCTGGGCGCGGACCTCATCGGCTTCCACACGCACACGTACGTGCGTCACTTCGCCAGCACCCTCATGCGGCTGCTGGGGCTGGAGACGGTGGTGGACCGTGTCGAGCACGAGGGGCGCGAGGTGCGGCTGGGGGCCTTCCCCATGGGCATCGACGCGCAGGCCTTCGAGAACCTGGCCAACGACCCCGGGGTGCTCGACGAGGTGCGCGTACACCGGGAGAAGAGCCCGGGGCAGCGGCTGGTGCTGGGCGTGGACCGGCTGGACTACACCAAGGGGATTCCCCGCCGGCTCCTGGCGGTGCAGCGGCTGCTGGAGCGCGAGCCCGCGTGGCGTGGCCGGCTGCGCTTCATCCAGGTGGCCGTGCCCAGCCGCACCGGCGTGGCGGACTATGCCGCCTACCGCGAGAAGGTGGACGAGCTGGTGGGACGCATCAACGGCCTCTACGGCGGCGTCCACAACGTCCCCGTGCACTACCTCTACCGCTCCTTCAACGAGAAGCAGCTCGCCGCGCTCTACCGCGCCGCGGACGTGATGCTCGTCACCCCCATCCGCGACGGCATGAACCTGGTGGCCAAGGAGTTCTGCGCCGCGCGCCCGGACGAGGACGGCGTGCTGGTGCTCAGCGAGTTCGCCGGCGCGGCGGACGAGCTGGGGGACGCGATGATCGTCAACCCCTACGACGTGGAGAGCATGGTGGATGCGCTGGAGATGGCGCTGGAGATGCCGCAGGAGGAGCGGCGCACGCGCATGCGCACCCTGCGCGCCCGGGTGAAGGAGTACGACGTGCACTGGTGGGTGCGCTCCTTTCTGGAAACGCTCGAGTCCACACCCGTGGCCCCTCCGCGCGTGGAGCCCGCGGGCGCGGAGGTGGCGCTCGAGCGCATGCGCCAGGCCGAGCGCCTGCTGCTCCTCATCGACTACGACGGCACGCTCGTCCCCTTCGCGCCGAGGCCGGAGCTGGCCGCGCCGGACGTGGCGCTGTTGGACCTGTTGCAGCGGCTCGCCACCCGGCCCGATACCCAGGTGCACATCGTCAGCGGGCGGACCAAGGAGACGCTGGAGGCGTGGCTCGGCGCGCTCCCCGTGGGCCTGCACGCCGAGCACGGGCTCTGGTCTCGTTCCGCGCCGGGCCAGGAGTGGAAGGCCCTGGATGGGGTGCCCACGGATTGGAAGGCCCTGGTGCGGCCGGTGCTCGAGGCCTTCGCCGCGCGTGTGCCCGGAGCCCTCGTGGAGGAGAAGTCAGCGTCGCTCGCGTGGCACTACCGGCAGGTGGACCGGGTGTTCGGCGCGAGGCAGGCGATGGAGCTGCGGTTGCACCTCGGCGAGGTGTTCGCCCACGGCCCGCTGGAGGTGCTGCCCGGCGACAAGGTGGTGGAGGTGCGCGCGCGCGGGGTGAACAAGGGCCGCGTGGTGGGCACCATCACCGAGGGCATGGCTCCCGGCACGTTGGTGGTGGCTCTCGGCGATGACCGCACGGACGAGGACCTCTTCGCCGCGCTGCCCGAGGGGAGCCTCGCCATCCACGCGGGCGGCAAGAAGACGCGCGCCCGCTACCGGGTGGATGGCCCCACCGAGGTGCGCCAGTTGCTCGCCGCGCTGCTGCCGGGCTGAGCCGGCTCACAGCCGGATGTTCTCGTACTCGAGCAGCGCCGCGAGCCCGTCCTCCATGGCCTCGCGGGCCACGGCCGTCTGCCGGTGGAGCAGCGCGTGCATCCGCTGGTCCTTCTCGTCGCGGCTCTCACAGCCCTTCGAGTACTCCTCGAAGGCGAGCAGACCGCTGATGAGCTGGGCGAGGTGGTTGGGGCACTCGCACTTCACCGTGGCCACCACCTCCAACAGCCGGCCGAGCTGCTCGTGGGTGAAGCGCGGGGGCTTCGGCTCGCGGGACGGGGCCTGGGGCACCTCCCGGCTCCGGGCCTGACGCGCCTCGTCCATCGCCCGGTGGACGTGGGTGCGCAGCAGGCTGAGCGGCAGCGGGCCCTGGACGAAGCGGATCCGTTGAGAAGTGAGCGCCTGGAGCATGCCGTGGTGCGTCAGGCGGTAGCTGACGACGGCGTGCGCGGCGCCGGTGAGGGAGAGCAGCTCGGGCACGAGCCGCTCGGGCACCTTGCCCAGGTCCACGAAGTCCAGCGCGAGCACCTGGGGCCGGAGCGACGGCACCTCGGCACGGAATGTCTCCAGCGAGGTTCCCGCCCACAGCACTTCCAGGTCCCGCATGGCCTGCGGGTTCGCCTGGAGCTGGCTGGGGTAGGTGTCTCCCAACAGCGCCAACGTCACCATGTGTGTTGCCCCCTTGTCCCGGAGCGGGCCGGCGCATGGATGCGCGAGGGAAGAGTGCGTTTCTCCGAGGGTGCTCAGGCGGCCTTGCCCGGAGCCCCGGCCTCACTGGCGATGGGCAGGATGATGCGGAAGGTGGTGCCCCGGCCCGGCTGGCTCTCCACGGTGAGCTCTCCCCCGAGCGAGTTGATGATGCCCTGACACACCGGCAGGCCCAGCCCCGTGCCCACGCCCACCGGCTTGGTGGTGAAGAAGGGCTCGAAGATGCGCGGGAGGTTCTCCGGGGGGATACCGCACCCGGTGTCGCTCACCGCCAGCGTGACGTGGCCGGGCCCGCTCCGTCTCGCCACCACGCGGATTTCATTCTGCTCCACCCGGCCCGGCTCGATGGCGTGCGCCGCGTTGATGAGCAGGTTGAGCAGCACCTGGCTCAGCCGCGCCCCATTGCCGCGCACCGGCGGCGCGTCCGCGCAGTCCTCGACGAGGCGGGCGCGGGAGCGGATCTCATGCGCGGCCATCTTGGCGGCGCCCCGCACCACCGGGCCCAGCTCCACCGGGCCCACCGCGGTGTCGTCCGGCCGGATGAACTGCCGGAGATCCTGCAGGATGAACTGGAGCCGCTCGGCGCCCTCGCACGCCTCGGTGACGGCCGCGAGCATCTCCCGCCACTCCTCCTCCGTGGCGGTGCCCTGGGCCCGGCCCAGCTCCTCCTGGAGGTAGCGCAGGTTGCCGAGGAGGTAGGCCAGGGGGTTGTTGATCTCATGGCCCACGCCCGCCGCCAGCCGGCCCATGGTGGCGAGCCGGTCCGCCAGCAGCAGCTGGCCCTGGGCCTCCTGGAGCTGTTGGAGGCTCTGCTCCAGCCGGGTATTGGCCGAGGCCAGCTCGGCCGTGCGCGCGTGCACCGTCTCCTCCAGCAGGGTGTTGTAGCGCTGCTTCTCGCGCATCAGCTCGCGCAGCTCGGTGGCCATCCGGTTGAAGACGCGCGCCAGCATGGCCAGCTCATCGCGCCCCTTCACGGGCAGCTCGTGCTCGAAGTCCCCGTGGCCGATGCGCTCCGCGCCCGAGCGCAGCTCGCTCAGGGCGCGCTGCATGGGCTCGAGGATGGCCAGGGCGATGCCCACCACGAGCATCAGCGCCAGGGAGGGGATGATCTTCGCCAGCTGGTTGCCCAGCCGCGTGCGCTCGTCCCAGCGCTGCCGGTACTCCGCCATCCTGGCACGCTCCGCCCGGATGGCCTCCTCGATGGGGTCGCCCACCGACTTCTCGAAGTCCAGGAACAGGTCCCACCAGGCGTCGGGAGACAGCTGTCCTCCCTCCTCCACCCGGCGGGCGAGGTCCTGGGCGCGCAGCGTCCAGCGGTGCTGGGCCTCGTGCAGCAGGGCGATGCGCTCGCGGGTCTGCTCCAGCCACGCCTGCCCGTCCCGGGCCGTCGGGAGCCCGGCCTCCTGCAGCACGAGGGCCTCGAGCCGCGTGAAGGCCTGGTCCATGCGCAGGTCCTGCTCGCGCACCAGGGGCGAGAGGTCCGCCTCGTCCCGCTGCGCGTGCCGCAGCGCGTCCACGAAGGGCCAGGAGCTGTTGTGCATCTGGCCGTAGAGGTCGATTTGATCCTGGATGAGGCTCAGGTGCCGGCGGGTGCTCAAACCCCGCCGGGTGCCGTTGAAGAGCTCCACGCCCATCGCGAAGACGAAGCCGATGGCCACCACCACGAACAGCCAGACCTTCGCGCGCATCGTCATACGGCGTCTCCCCGTGGCTGCCAGGGCCTCACCACCCCGGCAACGAGGATACCCCGACAATCACCCGAAAGCGCGGAAACCCCCCCCGGTACTACCGTTCCGCGGTGGGGGAGGCGGGCCCGCGCAGGGTCACCTTGTGCGCGAAGGACTGATCCACCCGGCCGAGGAAGGCGCGGAAGGCCGGGTAGTCATCCGCGTTCACCCGGGCGGAGGTGAGGGCCACCTCGCCCTCGCAGAGCAGCTGATTGCCCTCCTGGCGGTAGGAGACGCGCACGCGGCCGAAGGGCGTCTGCTCCTGGTACGGGGAGGGGAGCTCGGCCACGCTGTAGCCCGGGGGCAGGGTGTAGCGGAAGGAGAAGCTATTGACCCAGGGGCCACTCATCACCAGGTCGAAGCGGCGCTCGGCGAGCGAGGCGTAGGACTGGGTATAGGAGCGGCCGGTGCCGAAGGGCAGGAAGCGCAGCTGGCCGGGGAGGGCCTCGGCGAAGCGGGGGATGGTCATCTTGAAGTCCACCTGCACGTCGTCATCCAGGCGGGTGGTGTCGTTGAGCTTCACGTCGTGCACGGTGAGGCCGGGGAAGCTCTGGGCCCAGGAGCGCTCGAAGGTGGACTTGCGCGAGGCCACGGCGCGGTAGGCGCGGCGGTACTCGGGCGCCATCTGCCCGCCCACGCTGGTGGCGCCGGCGGCCTCGGTGGTGCCGTCCGGGCGCAGCGTCAGGTTCATGGTGAGGCGGGTGGCGTTGTCCTCGGGACGCGCCTCGGGCGTGGTGGAGAAGGTGGCCTTGCCGTCCGGATCCACCACCAGCACGTTGGCCACGCGGTCCGCGCTGGGCAGCTCGCGCGCGCCGTGGAACTCGGCGGTGCCGTCCAGGTACAGGTCGAAGCCCGGCACGTAGACGATGGCGTGGTTGAAGGCGGCCAGGCTCGCCGGCTCCTCGCCAATGGCGCCCAGGTTGCGCATGCGCAGCAGCACCAGGCGGCTGTCCACGCCGGCCACCTTCAGCATGGCGTGGATGAGGCTCGCCTTGTCCTTGCAGTCACCGAAGCGGCGCGCCAGCACGCGGTCCACCCGGTAGGGCTTGAAGCCGTGGATGCCGAACTCGAGCGCCACGTAGCGCGTGTTCGTCACCACGAAGTTGTAGATGGCGCGCACCACGGCCTTCTGGTCCTTGCGGTCCACGCCCTGCAGCACGGTGTCCACCGTGCTGCGCAGCTCCTGGTTGGGGGTGAGCTGGTCGCGGACGAGGCCCCACCAGTAGCGGCCCACCTCGTCCCAGGTGCGGTAGGTGGACACGTGGAGGTTGGCGGCCACCTCGGCCCAGCCGGGCATGCCGGGCTCCGGCACCACCTTGGAGACGTGCTTGGCGCTCCAGCGGTAGAGGACGCTGCCGCCCTCCACGTCCTCGCGCGTGTGCGTCACGCCGGGCAGCTTCTTCTCGTTCCAGTAGAGGGGCCGCTCCTTGGGCATCTCCACGAGGAACTGGTACTGCACCTTGGGGTAGACGCCCTGCACGCTCTCCACGTCGCCCCAGTAGTCGGACAGGAGGTTGTCCTGGGCGGTGTCGTCCACGCGGTACTGCAGCTCCAGCACGTCGCCCACGGCGAGCGCGGGGAAGGAGAGCACCTTGGCGCGGGCGTCGTAGTACATGCCCGTCCAGGGCTCGTTGATGTTGCGATCGCTCTCGCCATAGCTGTCCACCACGGAGCCGTCCGGCTTGGTGATGCGGGCGCGGAGGACGCGCACCTCCTGGCGGTCCGGCGAGTAGGTGACGGGGTAGGTGCGGAAGGCGTCCACGCCGCGGGTGTTGAGCACCTTCACGGCGAACTGGTGGAGCCGGCCGGACAGGCCGCTCTTCTGCACGCGCACGTAGCTGGTGTCCACCAGGTACACGGCGTCCTCGAGGGCGTAGCTGTCGGCCTCCTTCATGAGGGGTTTGGTGTCGGTGAGGTAGCGGGCGCCGGTGCTGGCGGACTCGCCCTTGAGGGTGCGCACGGCCTCCTTGAGGGCGGGGTTCTGCGGGCGCAGCGCCAGCGAGCGCTCGAAGGAGGAGAGGGCCTCCTCACGGCGGCCGGCGGACAGCAGGGCGCGGCCCTCGCGCTCGTACACCTCGGGCTCGTCCGGGGAGAGGGCGCGGGCCTCGGCGAAGTGGGCGGTGGCCGCGTCGAGCTGGCCGTTGGCGGCGCGCAGCTCCGCCAGCTTCAGGCGGGTGGCGTTGTCGAAGGGGTCCAGGGAGAGCATCTGCGCGAACTCCCGCGCGGCGGCCTCCACCTGGCCCAGGTTCGCCAGCTGCGAGGCGAGCTGGACGCGGCTGTAGCGGTCGTCATGGCGCAGTGCGAGGGCCACGCGCAGCCGGGCGATGGATTCCTGGGGCCGGTCCACCATGCGGGCGGCGGCGGCGGCGTTGCGCACCACGCGGGGGATGCGGGGCAGGCGCTGGAGCGTCTCCTCCACCATCACCTGCGCGCGAGCGGACTCGCCGAGCATTTCGTAGGCGCGGGCGAGCGTGAGGCGGGCAGGGGCCGAGTCCGGGGAGAGCTCCACCACGGGCTTGAGCAGCTCGAGGACGCGCTCGGGGTGGCCGCGCTCCAGCTCGAACTCGGCGAGCGCCACGCGGGCCTGGGTGGAGGTGGGGTCGGCGCGCAGGGCGGCCTCGAGGAAGCCGCGGCGCAGGTTGAGGTCATCGCGGTGGGTGCTGGCGGCCAGCAACTGCAGGCGCACGTCCTGGGGGGCCTCGCGGGCGGCGCGGTCGGCCTCGACGGTGGCGGTGTGCTCGCGCTCGTCGAAGGCGCGGAAGAAGTCGAGCACCGTGGCGTACTCACCGCGCAGCTGGGCGTCCGCGGGGGCCTTGGCCACCAGCTCCTTGAGGGCGGAGGTGACGGTGGGCAGCGGCTGGGGCGCGGCGGAGGGGCCCTTGGTGAGGGCGGGGAGGGTGGTGGGGAGCGTGACGCGCATGCGGGCCACCGGGTCGCGGCGCAGGTAGAACCCGAGCGGGCCGGACTCCTGGCACACCTTGAGGAGGACGCGGTTGAGGCCCTTGCGCAGGCGCACGGAGACGCGCGACTGGTCGGGCCGGGGCGCGTTGTAGTGGTCGCTGCTGGAGACCTTCTCGCCATTCACCCAGAGGCGGAAGGCGCCGGAGGTACCCACGCCGAGCGCCACGCGCGTCTCGGCCGGGGCTTCCAGCCAGGTGAGGGCGTAGGCCACGGCCTCGCGGTTGGGGCGCACGGCGGAGGCCAGGTCGACATAGCCCTCGGTGGGGCCGGCGGCGAGCCGGCGCCAGGAGACCTGACGGCCCTTGGCACCGGGGTAGGTGGCGGAGAGGTCCAGGTTGGGGGCCTCGGGGCCGAAGTCGGTGTCGCAGCCGGCCTTGCCCTCGTTGTCGAAGCCGCCGACGACGTAGTAGTCGCCGATGAAGCCGAGGGAGGAGTCGTGGATTTCGGAGGACTTGTTGAGCCGGCCGCGCGAGCGCTCCAGGTCCATGAAGAGGAACCAGGCGGTGGCGCGGGTACCGGGGTCGGTGTCGCGGCGGGTGGCCACCTCGGCATAGGTCTTCACGAGGGGGGTGAGGTCCTCGAGGTCCTCGCGGAGGGTATGCAGCCGGATGAGATGGGCGGCGCCACGGGGGGAGGAGGCGAGCTTGAGAGCTTCCTCGGCCTGCTCGCGGGCGGCGGTGACACTGTTCTCGGTGGCGGCCCGGGTGAGGAGCGGGCAGGCGAACGTGAGCAGTGCAACGAGCCAGGTGGTGCGCGAGAGCACGGCGAGCGGTGGGGTACGGGACATCCGTGTTCCTCGTCCGTCGAAAAGGGTGCCGGGGGTGAGAGTCGGCGCGGGTGAACAGCCGGGCATCGGAGAGCCTTCCCCTGCATGCGACGTCATGGGCGGACAAGCAACTGAAATGTCGGCCGCCGGGCGAGGGAGTCGCCCCATCCGTTGGCGGGAGACGGATTCCCTCTCCCTCTGGGAGAGGGGTAGGGTGGGGGTCTACGAGGTTCTAGGAGGGTCTACATGGAGCCGACCGTCCCCACCGTCTCTGAGAAGCTCTCCCGCTACCTGGATGCCGAGGGGCGGCTGAAGGGCTGGCCCTCCAAGCGCTCGGACCAGCTCCAGGCGCTGGACTACCTGGCGGCCCGTCTGCCGGCGGGCGTGGAGTGGAGCGAGCGGGAGCTCAACGAGCTGCTGAAGTCCCTGCACACCTTCGGGGACTGGGCCCTGCTGCGCCGGGACCTCTACGACGCGCGGCTGCTCGATCGCTCGCTGGATGGCCGACGGTACTGGAAGGTGCCGCGGGCCTGATTCCCGAGGTGCTGGACGTCACGTCCACGCTGGAGCGTCAGAAGTTCTCGCGGACCTGAGCGAGCGTGTACTCCTTGTGAGTGGGAACGACAGGACCTGTCTTCTCGACGAGCCAGGCGGGAGCCCCTTGCGGCAGGTAGAAGTCCTCCTGGAAGGGAGACAGTCCCAGGTGCTGCAGGTAGTCCGCGAGCAGCTCGAAGGTGAAGCGGTCCCTCACTTTGCGAGCCTGGTACTGCTCCAGCTTTTCGAAGGGAAACGGCTCACCGGACTGACCGAAGACCCAGCGGCCGCCGTCATTGGAGGCATAGAGGGTACGCAGGTAGTTGAGCCAGTCCGTGCGCTGTGGGCCGTACACCTCCCACATCACAGCACCATAGCGGCCTTTGTCTTTGCGGAGGGTATGGGGCACCGCGACCACTCGCATGCCCCGGCAGCCCAGTGTCCGGGCCATATAGGACATGGCGCTCGCGGCATCTGTGCCGCCTCGCGTGTTCTCGACGTACGCCGTCCAGGGGCTGCGCGTTGGCATGAAGAGGTGACGCCGTGTCTCCGGACTGGTGAGGGGCAACAGGGTGGAGAAGGCCTGCTCCAGGGGCGCCGAAACCGGGTGCACCGCTACAGAGATGCCACGGGATGCAAGCAGCCCTCCCTGCCACGCCGCGAAAGCGCGGGCCGCGTGCTCCGCATCTGTCTCCAGAAATCCCATTTCTGAAGTAGTCGGTGCCCAGCGGTCCTCCAAGAGTAGTCCCTTCACGTTCTCGGTCATTAGGTGAGGCTCGTTCTTCAGGGGACGATCAGGAGGATGATCTCCGCGTCCGGGTCGTTGGAACTGATGCGCACTTGATGGCCGACACCACGGCCCGACGTAGGTGTGTCGTACTCCACATGGTAGCGGCGGCCGTTATAGTCGAACTGCAGGTCCGGTCGATTGGTGCCCACGCGCTGGACATTTTCCATCGTGACCTGCTGCTGGTTCACCCGGATGTTTTTCGCGCCCAGTTTCTGCAGGTATTCGATGTCCGTTTGGAGCTGTGAGTTCTGGGTGGGGCTGGAGCCGATAGGCCGGTTCGGCGGCAACTCCCGAGGTACTGTCGGTTTGACCGCTACATCCTGAGGCAGGCGTGGGCCAGGCACCACCTTCGGTGCCGGAGGGCTGCCTGAGAGCGCCTGCACCAGACTCGGCGATGGCTCGGGGATGCCTGGCGTTGGAGCGAGTGCCACGGGCGCGGATGCCGTAGGCGTGGGCGCAGGGGCCGAAGGGGGTTTAGCGGGGCCCGGTGCTGGTGGCCGCGATGCTGGAGCTTTAAACCCGCCTTCTCCTCGCTGGGGAAGTGGATGGAGTTCCGGTTCCGAGCCCACCCTCAGCACGCGCGAGAAGACGCCCTGCAGAACCTTGGTACCCGTCAGGGTCAACAACAGGACCTTCAATTCGTCCTGACGTGCTTGCGCCAGGAGCGTGCGCACCTCGAGCATCGTTCGCGCAATGCGAGGTGTGGTGGCCGGAGAGAAGAGGGTAGGCACGATGAGTGCGCCCCCTGCTCCGCGGTAATAGGCATACCTCGAGCGTTCGGCTTCGTGGGCACTGGCCGACAGGTCCGCCAGGGCGGCGGCCCGGTCCGGGTAGATGGAGGCCTGGAGTGGCTCGGCGCTCGTCAGTCCCAAATCTACATGGGACTCCGGCACGAGGACGGGCAGTGGCAGCCCCTCGCAGTAGAGGAGATAGCCGCCTGCGGTGATACCAAGGCCCACGGCTGTGACACGTCGTTCAACGAAGTCTCGATGCGAGCGTGGGTCGGCAGTCCGTTGAGAGACCCGGGGCAACTGGACGCCGCTGCGTCGCAGTTCCTCTTGCCGCTGAGGCGCGGGAGCTTCGAAGTCGACGTCGACGAGCTGCGTCCCGGAACTCGCCGGTTCTGGGCGGCTCTGGGCTGAGACAGGACTGTGTTGCCCGTACCACCGAGGGACTCTCGAGAGGGGCTGCGCGGCACATCCCGAGAGAAACAGCAGGAGCGCAAGCCTGCTCAACCCATGAGTCCGAATGACGGCGAGTCGCACGAGGCCACGATGCCGGATGCGCGTGGGCCTCTGAAGGACGTGAGGAGTAGATGGCCGGCGGTACTGGAAGGTGTCGCGGGCCTGAGGGCGTGTCCGGGTGGGTCTACGGCGTGCGGTTAGTGGCCTCGGGTGCGAACCACTTGCGCAACACCTGTGGCGAGGCCGAGCGGTAGATGTTGTCGTGGCGCAGGTCCGGTCTGGGCTCGTACTGCCACTTCAGCCCGGCCGGTGAGCTCGTGCGGAGCGTGTCCGCCATGCGCGTGACGGCGGGGACGATGCTCTCCTCGTCGGCCGAAGACAGGTACAGGGTGTTGCGCAGGTCAGGTTGGGCCTTGATGCGCTCGGCGGCCTTGCGCACCAGTTCCTCGCCGTTCCACCACAGGCTCGGGCTCAAGGCGATATAGGTGTCGAACAGCTTCGGCTGGAGGAAGAAGGTCTCGACGATGAAGAGACCCGCGAGGGACTCGCCGATGATGGCGGTCTCGTTCGTCACGCGATACCGGCGGCGCACCTGGGGCATCAATTCATCGCGGATGAAGTTGCGGAAAGCGGCCGAGCCGCCAACGCGCGGGGCGATCTTCCGGTCCTCTTCGACCTGGGTCGGACCGGTCATGTCACGGCGCCGCTCGGTGTTCTCGATGCCAACCACGATGAGTGGCCGCATCTCACCAGCGCGGATGGCGGTGTCGACGGTGGTGGCGACGTGCGGGAAGTCCTCCTGGAGGCCGCCATCGGGCATGTACAGCACCGGGTAGCGCGTGGACTTCTCCGCGTCGTAGCCCGGCGGCATGTAGACGTTGATGCGCCGGGTTTCCTTGAGCGCCTTGGACTCGAGGGTGAACGACTGGTGCGGCGGCACGGGCTCGGTGGCCTCCGCGCGGGCCGTCGAGCCAACGGCGATCACGACGAACAGAAACAGACCGGCCCACTTCATCGACTGTCGCATCACATCTCCTCAATCCGTGTTCAGCAAGTAGAGCAGCGACCCAAGGGTGAACGTCGCGGAGACGGCCACCACCCAGACGCCGAAGGCCGGCCATCTCCGTCGCACCATCAAGCCATAAGCCACGCCGAGCCCCACGATTCCCCCGAACAGGGCCCATTGCCAGGGCTCCCAGGGGTCGGTGACGACGTGCGGGTATCGGGCCCGGTCGTACTTCACTTGTCCCTGGTACCAGCCGATCCCGGCCACGAACCCACACACCGCGCCCGGCAACAGCCCGTGCAAGAGTCGGAGGTAGGGTGCTCCTCGCGCATGCATACGGCTCTCCGTGTGGGTCACTGTTTCGGATCTTCAGCGGGAGGTGGCTCACGGGGAGAGGGATTGAGGCGGTCGTGGAGCCTTCATGATCGGGATGTAGCACTTGCCCTGGTACTCGGCGTGATCCTCATCGCATGGCGGACGTCGTGCGATCTCTATCCAGCAGCCGCCATTGATCGCGACATGGTCCGCTTTGGTGCGGCAGGGCGGCCTGACCTGGTTCGAGAAGGGCTTGTCGGGAAGTGGGTATGCGATACCCGCTGCCGGGCGCTGTGCTTCACCGTCGATAAGGAATGAGGAAGTGACTCCCGCATCCGCCAACTCCGCGAGACCGGAAGAAGGCGGCGGTGAGGGAGGACCCACGGGACGGGTTCCCATGCCCCACCACAAGAAGCCGCCAGCCAGCACGAGCACGGCGAGTCCCGCGGCCACCAGTCCCCTGAGCCAGGGACGCTTCTCCCATTGGCCCATCGGCGAGCCGGTCAGGTGGGCGCGCATCCTGGCGTTGCTCCCCACGGCCTCGAGCGCCGCGAGCAGCAGGGTGAACAGGTCGGCCAGGTCGGCCAACCGGCCCGAGGCTGGCGCCTGCTCCACTTCCAGGGACATGAAGGGCGGCGTGCTCTGGAAGGAGGCGCGCACCCGCCAGTTCTTCTTGGGTCCCCAGGAAGGACGAGGCCCGGGCATCATCACCAGGGCGGGGGCGCCCGTCTGGACGTTGCGCGCCTCGTGGATGTGGCCCAGTTCCGCCGAGGCGTGCTTGTACCGTTTGCCGAGTTGGAACGGGCCCAACCTCTCGCCCTTCTTCGTGGCTGCCATGTGCTGTCCTCCTGCTCTTCCGTACCACGCCTCAGTGGCGTCAGCGGAAGCCCAGTGCGTCCGGATTCATACCACGGCGGAAGTCTCGTCCGAGGGGAGAACTCACGAGGTCATGGGCTCGCCCCGGCCCATCCGTTTGATGGGACTCGGGAGCAATTGTCGCTGCCAAGGGAGGTGGGCTCGCCTCTGTCGGCTCCGGCTTCGCCCCTGCTTGAGGGTGCCATCTATTCGGACGTCTACACGCGGACCGTATTGTATTCTCGAATCGAACTCTTTGCGGATGGAGTCAATGCCAGGAGGCGCTGCGTGTCACGCGGGTGGGCTGTGCTGCTCTGCATGTTTCTCGTGGGGTGTAGCGGCGCTGCCCAAGGCGTCCGTCACGCCACGGGTCCGCAAGTGCGCTGCGTTCATGTCCCGCGCCGTTACCTCGCGCCGGGGACACTGACTGAAGCGTCTCATCCAGCTCGCGCTGGCGTGGAAGTGGTGCCTGTATCGGCAATGCTGGGGGCGGCTTCGCCAGCGGCGCCGTTGACCTCACCCTCGTCATCTCCGTTGGAGGTGTTCTCTGGCGAGGGTTTGGGTAATGGCATACCACGCGGCGTGCTCCGGCTCGTGCCAGAAGGCGGCACTGCTGCTGGAGAAGTCGGGGCCGGTGGTGCGGCGGGAGAGCTCGTCGTCACTGGAGGCGCGATTGTCGCGGCAGCCGGTAGTGTGCTCTTGCTCTGCGTTACCGTCGAGGCGGCCGTGGATGGATCGGAGACCCCGATCGACATCGCGGACGAGTTTTACGGAACGCACTTCGGCGATGTGTCTGGGTGGGTCCAAGGCCAATATCCATCCAATGAACCCAACGGTGCGGTAACAGGGGCTTCCCAGGTCCAAACGGGACCGCTGTTCGCCCCGCTCGCTCCTCCCGGCGCGTCGCCAGAATCAGAACCCGGAAAGGACACCAGGAAAAGGCGGGGGCGCATCTATGTGACCTACAGGAAGCTCAACATGAACACCCACCGCTACTACCTGGGGCGAACCAGCATGGTTGTCGATCTCTCCAGGCCCCTCGAAGAACAGGCGGCTCTGGCCGTTATTTTTCGAGACATGCGCCATCACATCGACGAGACCGATGAACCCAATGGGGCTGTGTTCGATCTCGCGAGGGTTGATCAATTCGATATAGGGACGGCCATTGATTACGGTCGAAGATATGACGACGCCGCATACTGGCGGATTCGCGGAAGGGAGCAGCAGTTGATTGATTCCCATGGGGGCGCCCAATCCGACACGGGAATGCCCTATCGTACCGAGAACATCGTACGCGGTGTGGCGAAAGACAATCCGTGGGGCAGGCGGTTTCATGACGCGGCCACGGAGCGCTGGGGTCAACTTCATTCTTATACGGGGTATTAAGGCATGAAGAAGGTGCGCATACATAGACCGGGGACCTTTCTGAGAATTCCCCTTGCCGACGGGACTTTCGGTTATGGAAGGGCGCTTTCACGAGTGTTTGACGCTTTCTACGCATACAGGACTGAAAGCCCTGACTCGGACCTCGACCGGATCGCCTCCAAGCCAATCCTTTTCAAGATTGCTGTCCGTCATTTGGAGCCGGGCTCGTGGGAAGTCATTGGACGCAGAAAGCTCGAGGAGCCCCTGACTCAACCCATTGTTCAATTCAGGCAGGACGTGGGGAACTTCCGTAGCTGCACGATCTTCGACACCGTCGGCAATTCGAGAAGTGCCGAGCCCCAGGAGTGTGTCGGGCTCGAGGCGATGGCTGTTTGGGAACAGCACGGTGTCGAGAAACGCCTGCTCGATACCTTCATGGGGCGGCCCAATGCCTCAGTGGAGCACCTGAAGGTACGCCTGCAATAGGAAGTCGAGGCTGCTGCCCGGTCTTGGGAAGATGAGGGATGAGGTCCTATAGAGAAAAGGCCCTCGCCAGGGTGATGATCTCGACGCGAGTGGCCCCGGCCTCGCGGAGCGCGCTGGCGGCGGCGCGGACGGTGGCCCCCGTGGTGAGCACGTCGTCCACGAGGAGGAACTCCCGGCCCGCCACCGAGGGTGACGCGGTGAAGGCCCCGGCCACGTTCTGGGCGCGCTCGGCTTCGGAGAGCCCCACCTGACGCCGCGTCTCCCGGGCACGGCTGAGCAGTCCCACGGGCGCCTCGCGGCCCGTGATTCGCGCCAGCTCCCCCGCGACCAGTTGCGTCTGGTCGTACTTGCGCTCGCGGAAGCGCTGGTCGTGCAGGGGCAACGCGATGAGCACTGCGGGCGCCTGCTCGAGGAACTGGCGGCACTCGGTGGCGAGCAGCTCCGCGAGGGCGGGGGCGAGCTCCGGGTGGTCCTCGTACTTGAAGCGGTGGATGGCGCGAGCGACGGGGCCCTCGTGGGCGAAGGGTGCCCCGGCGCGGGTGAAGGGCGGCGGCGACAGGTGGCAGCGCGGGCACATGTCGCGGGGGAACTGTCCGGGCTCGGCGCAGGTGCGGCAGCGCGAGGGCGGGAGCCGCTCCACGGCGAGATCACACGTCTCGCAGAAGGCCGCGCGCACGGGCATCACCTTCGCACAGGCGATGCACGCGGGCGGGTAGAGCAGCTCGAGGAGCGAGGAGAGCACGGGGCGGGAGTTAATACGGATGCACGGGGACGGGGAAGGTGTCTGGACCTGAGACGGGTCTTCGGTTTGGATGGACCCATGAAGAAGCTCGCCATCGTCGTCGCCGGAGGACCTGCTCCGGGCATCAACAGCGTGATTGGAGCGGCCACCATCCGCGCCCGGCTCTCGGGTGTGGAGGTCATCGGCCTCCAGGATGGTTTCAAGTGGATCTCCGAGGGAGACCTCTCCCACGTCGTTCCCCTCACCATCGAGGACACCAGCCGCATCCACTTCCGCGGCGGCTCGTACATCGGCATCTCCCGCGCCAACCCCACCCGCTCCCCCGAGCACTTCCAGCGCACGCTCGAGGGACTCGAGAAGCTCGGCGTGGGCATGCTCATCACCATCGGAGGGGATGGCACCGCGACGCTCGCGCAGATCATCTCGGAGAAGACCCGGGGGAGCATCCGCGTGGTCCACGTCCCCAAGACGATCGACAACGACATCGACCTGCCCGATGACACGAGCACCTTCGGGTTCCAGACGGCGCGCCACGTCGGCGTGGAGATCGTCAAGAACCTGATGGTGGACGCGAAGACGACCCACCGCTGGTACTTCGTCGTGGCCCAGGGCCGCAAGGCGGGGCACCTCGCCCTGTCCATCGGCAAGGCCGTGGGCGCGACCAACACCGTCATCCCCGAGGAGTTCCAGAAGGGGTGCCCCGTCTCGTTCAACCATGTGGTGGACATCCTCGCGGGCTCGGTCATCAAGCGGCTGGGCTACGGACGCCAGGACGGCATCGTCCTCCTGGCCGAGGGCCTCGCGGACTGCATCGATCCCGTGGATCTGGCCAAACACACGGACATCCCCCGGGACCACATGGGCAACATCCACGTGGCGGAGATCAACCTGGGCGAGGTGCTCGAGAAGGCGGTGAAGGAGCGGCTCGCGGGCCTGGGCATCAAGGCCACGCTCATCACCAAGTACATCGGCTACGAGGTGCGCTGCGCGGACCCCATCCCCTTCGACATGGAGTACACGCGAGACCTCGGCTACTGCGCGGCCCGCTACATCATCGAGGGTGGCACCGAGGCGGTGGTGTCCATTGTCAACGGGCGCTTCCAGCCCATCTCCTTCCAGCAGATGAAGGACCCGTCCACGGGGCGGCCCCGGGTGCGGCTGGTGGACGTGGACTCGGACCGCTACAAGATCGCCCGGAGCTTCATGCTGCGGCTCAAGCGGCAGGACTTCGACAAGCCGGAGGAGTTGGCCCGGTTCGCCGCGGCGGCGAAGCTCACGCCGGAGGCCTTCCGCGAGCAGTTCTACCATCTGGTGAAGGACGAGCCCCAGGTGGCGATCGACGTGGAGATGGGTCTCTCCACCAAGGTGATGGATGCCGCCAAGGCGGTGGACGCCGCCAAGGCGGGAGAGCCGACGGGCGGCGAGGCGCAGTAGGGCAGGGGGATTGGCCTGGCCCCCGTGCACGCTCGGGCGTGGGGGTCAGGCGGCGCGGGAGATGAGCTCCTCCTGGGCCTCGTACACGGGGAGGGTCACGGTGAAGGTCGTGCCCCGGCCCACCTCGCTCCGCGCGGAGATTTCCCCGCCCAGCGCGGTGATGATGCCGTGGCACACCGAGAGCCCCAGACCCGTGCCCACGCCGACCGGTTTGGTGGTGAAGAACGGGTTGAAGATGCGCTCCAGGTTCTCCTGCGGGATGCCGCAGCCCGTGTCGCTCACCTCGACGACGACACTGCGGGAGCTGCTCATGCGGGTGGAGATGCGAATCTCATTCCGAGCCGCCTGTCCCGGCGAGATGGCATGGGCCGCGTTGACGAGCAGGTTGAGGAACACCTGGCACAGGCGCACCTTGTGTCCGTTGACGGGCGGTACCGCCACCAGCTCCTCCACCAGGGTCGCCCGATCCCTCAGCTCGTACGCCGCCACCTTCACCGCGCTCCGGAGGCTGGTCACGACATCCACCGGGCCGTTCTCCAGGTCGTTGGGGTGGGAGAGGACCTTGAGGTCTCGCACGATGAGGCTGACGCGCTCGGCGCCGTCGCGGGCGTCGGCGATGGCCTCGATCATCTCCTGCTGCTCCTCCGGCGTGGCGGCGCCCGCCGTACGGACCAGTTGCTGCTGCACGTAGTCGAGGTTGCCGATGATGAACGCGAGCGGGTTGTTGATTTCATGCCCCAGGCCCGCCGCGAGCTGGCCGATGGTGGCCAGCCGGTCCGCGAAGAGCAGCTGCGCCTGCGCGGCCTGGAGCTGTTTCAGGCTCTCCTGGAGCCGGGCATTGGCCTGCTCCAGCTCGCAGGTGCGCTGCCGCACGGTCTCTTCCAGCAGGGCGTTGTAGTGGCGCATCTCGCGCTCGGAGATCTCGGCCTCGGCCTTCAGCAGCCGGGTGCGGATGGCTTCCGCGCGCTCGGCGCGGCCCTCGATGACCGTGAACTGCCCGCCCATGCTTCGTGCCTTCATCGTGCTGACCTCGCGTACGGGACAGTCAGGTCTGGTGCGAGAGGCATGCCACCCTGCCTCCCGGCGAGGGAAGCGGAGGGCGGGGGCGGGGATGTGGCGTTTCGCCCCAGGGGCGGGCCCGGGGAGGTGCGGCATTCTGGGTGGGTGCGGCGATTCGCCACACCTTGTTTGAGGACCGATCAGCGGGCAGCGGCTGGCACGGCGTCAGTGATGCGGAGGTGTCCCGGCTGGGACTGGACCCGCTCGAACCAGGCGCGGATGGCCGGGTAGCGGGTCAGGTCGAAGCGTCCTTCTTCCGCCACGTGCGTGTACGCGTAGAGCGTGATGTCCGCGAGGCTGTAGCGCTCGCCCGCGAAGAAGGGGCGCTTCGCCAGCTCGCCTTCCATGACGTCCAGGGCGGCGTAGCCCTTCTGGATGCGCTCCTCGAGTTCGCGCTCCTTGCCGGGCGGGATGCCGAAGAAGGCGATCCACGCGCGGGCCACCGCGACGTACGGCTCGTGGCTGTACTGCTCGAAGAACATCCACTGGAGCATCCGCGCCCGCTCCAGCTTGTCCGTGGGGATGAACGGCGTGCCCTCCGCGAAGTACCAGAGGATGGCGTTGGACTCGGCGAGGAACACGCCCGGCTCAAGCTCCACGGTGGGCAGCTTGGCGATGGGATTCTTCGCCTTGAACTCCAGGGAACGGGTCCCATTGGGGCCCATTTCCGTCTCCACCGTCTCGAAGGGAATCCCGAGCTGGTGCAGCAGGAGACGGACCTTGTAGCAGTTGCCGGAGGGGTGGAACTGGTAGAGATTGATCATGGAATCAAGCCTAGCCGATTCATCTCGGAAGGCTTGGGCAGACCCATGACCTGGAGCAGGGTGGGGGCGATGTCCGCGAGGATGCCCGGGCGCAGCTTCTGCCCCCGGAAGTCCGGGTGGATGAGGTGGAAGGGCACCGGGTTGAGCGTGTGGGCCGTGTGGGGCTCGCCGGTGGCCGGGTCGCGCATCTGCTCGCAATTGCCGTGGTCCGCGGAGATGGCCATCACCCAGCCGTGCCGGGCACACGCCTGCCCCAGCAGCCCGAGGCACTCGTCCACCGTGGTGACCGCCTTCATGGCCGGCTCCAGCAGGCCCGTGTGGCCGACCATGTCCGGGTTGGCGAAGTTCACCAGCGCGAAGTCGTAGGCCCCCGACTCGATGCGCTTCACCAGCTCCAGGGTCACCTCGCGCGCGCTCATCTCCGGCTTGAGGTCGTACGTCTTCACGTCTCGTGGCGAGGGCACCAGGTGCCGATCCTCACCCGGGTACACCACCTCGCGGCCGCCGTTGAAGAAGAAGGTGACGTGCGCGTACTTCTCCGTCTCCGCGGTGCGGAACTGGCGCCAGCCGGCGTGCGAGAGGGACTCGGGGAAGATCTCACTCGGCTGGTCGGGCGCGAAGGCCACCGGCAGTCCGAAGGTCTCGTCGTACTGGGTCAGGCACAGGTACATGCCTACGTGCAGGCCGCCCCGGTCGAACTCCTTGAAGTCGTCGAAGGCAATGGCTCGCGTCATCTCCCGGGCGCGGTCCGCGCGGAAGTTGAAGAACATCACCACGTCGCCATCGCGGATGCGGCCCACCGGGGTGCCGTCGCCGTGGGCGATGACGGTGGGCTTGATGAACTCATCCGTCACCTTCTCCGCGTAGGAGGCACGGATGGCGGAGAGCGCATCGGGGGCCTTGGGGCCCTTGCCGTGGACGATGGCCTCGTAGGCGAGCTGCACCCGGTCCCACCGCTTGTCGCGGTCCATGCCGTAGTAGCGCCCGCCCACGGTGGCGATGTGGCCGGTGTGCGTCTCGCGCAGGAACTTCTCCAACTCCTCCACGTAGCCGAGCCCGCTCTGGGGCGGGGTGTCGCGTCCATCGGTGAAGGCGTGGACGTAGACGTGGGGGACGCCCCGCTCGTGCGCCGCCTTGAGGAGGCTGTAGAGGTGCTCCATGGACGAGTGCACGCCGCCAGGGGAAACGAGTCCGAGCAGGTGGAAGGCCTTGCCATCCGCCTTGGCCTTGTCGAGCGCGGCGCGGATGACGGGGTTGGCGGCGAGCTCCCCGGACTCGGAGGCGCGGTTGATGCGCACCAGGTCCTGGTAGACGATGCGGCCGGCGCCGATGTTGGTGTGGCCCACCTCGGAGTTGCCCATCTGCCCCTCGGGGAGACCGACGGCCAGCCCGGACGTCTGCAGCTCCGTGTAGGGAGTGCCGTTCGTGAGCGCGTCGAGGCGCGGGGTGCCGGCGAGGGCGATGGCGTTGTCGTCGCGTTCCTGGCGGACGCCCCAGCCATCGAGGATGCAGAGCAGGACTTTGTGCTTGGGCTTCATGCCGGAAACCTAAGGGTGGGTTTCCGGAGGTGGAGTGGGGGGAGGCGAGGGGGGCGCGGGCGCTCGGCTGGCGGGCCCCGGGACTCACGGGAGGGCGCAGAGCCCGGTCGAGCACACCAGCCCGGTGGCGCACACCCGCTCGCAGGCGCCGCAGTTGCGTGGGTCCGAGCTCAGGTCCACGCAGCCGATTGCGCAGAGGACGAGGGGCTCCGCGCACTGGCAGCGGCTGTTGGTGCATGTCTCGTCCGGGGTGCAGGCGCGGCCGCAGGCACCGCAGTGCTGCGTGCTCGTGCGCAGGTCCACGCACTGGCCATCGCACTCGGCCTGGCCGGAAGGACAGGCACATGCGCCTCGCGTGCACACCTGGCCCGGGCCACATGCCCTGCCGCAGGCTCCACAGTGGCGTGCGTCGCTCGTGAGGTTGGCGCAGGTTCCGTCACATTCGACGCTGCCCACGGGACAGTCGAGGCGGCAATGGCCTCCCACGCACACCTCGCCGGAGCCGCAGCCCGTGCCGCAGGTGCCGCAATGGAAGGGGTCGGACTGCACGTCCACGCAGCCCTGGCCGCAGCGGCGGAGTCCCGTGGCGCAGTCATCCACGCACTCGCCGTCCTGACACAGGCGCGAGCCGCACCCGTTGCCGCAGGCGCCACAGTTGTTCCCGTCCGAGCCGAGGTCCGTGCACGCGCCGTCGCAGGCGGTCAGCGGAGGCTCGCAGGCACAGGTGCCCGCATCGCACGATTCGCGGGAGCCACAGGCGGTGCCGCAGGTACCGCAGCTGGCCGTGCTCGACTCGAGCGCCACGCAGGCGCGCTCGCACTGCGTCAGCCCGGCGGCGCAGGACTCCGTGCACCGGCCCTGGCTGCACACCTGTCCTTCAGCGCAGGCCGTGCCGCAGGCGCCACAGTGGAAGGCGTCGCTGCGCGTGTCCACGCACGCCGCCTCACAGCGCGTCTGGCCGAGGGCACAGGCCGGGAGCAGCTCTCGGGCGACACAGCGAGCCTCCACGCAGACCGAGTCCTCGGGACACGGGGGGTCGTCGGGCTGGCCGCAGAAGGAGGGCGTGGTGCGCGTGCACCCGAGGCCAGTGACACACGTCATCACCACGAGCAGGAGCAGGCGCGAGAGCGAGGGCATTCGGGCCGGTGACTCTACCCTACTCGCGCCGGGTGCGCGTCTTGTAGGTGAGCACGGGCGCCAGTGTCGCCACCACCCGGACGAGTCCGGCGTCCACCAGGTCCTGCACTACACGGTCGATGGCCTTGTACGCGGGAGGTGCCTCCTCGAAGAGCAGGTCTCGGTCCTCGCAGATGACGTGGCTCTTGAAGGAGGTGCGGGTGAGGGCCTCGGGGGTGAAGCGCTCGCGCATCCGCTCACGGGCACTGGTGCGCGTCCACTTGCGGCCGGCCCCGTGCGCCAGGCTGTGGGCGTGGTTCGTGCCGTCGCCCAGGGGCAGCACCAGGTAGCTCAGCGAGCCCCGGCTGCCGGGAATCACCACCGGCCCCTGATCCGAGGGCGCCGCGCCCTTGCGATGCAACCAGCAGGTGTGGCCGTCGTACTGCTTCGGGGTGACGCTGTTGTGGCAGACATCGAGCACCCGCCGCCCCGACGCCGCGATGCCCTGCATCATCCTTCCGGCGATGGTGGCGCGATTGGCCCGCGCCCACTCCACGGCGTGGTCATGCCGCGCGAGGTATCGCCGCGCCTCGTCCGAGTCTTCCACGAGGCTCCCGGTTCCATGTCGATCCACGTGGGCCCGGAGGATGGCCTCGCCCAGTCCGCGGGAGCCGGAGTGCACGAGCAGCAGGAGCCGATCCGTTCCCAGCCCCAGCGCGGTGAAGGTCTCCGCGTCGTGCACCGCGTCCACCCGTTGCACCTCGGCGAAGTGGTTGCCGCCGCCCACCGTGCCGAGCGCCGCCTCGAAGCCGCACGGCTTCACGCCCATGCTGGCGAGCACCGCGTCCGTGTTGCCCTCCCAGGGTCCATCCAGGTCCAGGCGCGCCGCCCAGCGCTCCGGCTTCGCCTTGCGCGCGGGCAGATCCAACTCCCAGAGGCCCATCCCACAGCCGATGTCGTTGCCCACGAGGAAGGGATAGAAAAGTCCCTCGGAGGCGAAGGCGGCGCCCACCGGTGCACCCTTGCCCGGGTGCAGGTCCGGCAGGCCCACCGCGGAGCGCATGCCGGGAAGCCGCGAGGCGGCCTCGAGTTGACGGATGGCTTCACCCTCCACCCACGACTGGGGTGAGGCGATGACGCGGATGTGAGGGGTGGGCGAGTTCATGTGCCCTCGGACGCGTGTGGCGTCCGGTGCCTGACGGCGCCTCCCCGGAGCCTCCTTGCCCGCCTACTTGTGGTAGGGCTCGCCCTTGAGGATGGTGAAGGCGCGGTAGAGCTGCTCCACCAGCACCACCCGCGCCAGCCGGTGCGGCAGCGTCATCTTCGACAGCGAGAGCACCAGGTCCGCGGATTGTCTCACCCGCTCGTCCAGGCCCTCGTCCCCGCCGATGACGAGCAGCAGGTCCTTCGCACCATCCTGGGCCCGGCCCACGTACCGGCTGAACTCCACCGAATCCAGCAGCTTGCCCCGCTCGTCGAGCGCGACGATCAGGTCCTGCGGCTTGCGGCGCGAGAGGATGGCCTCGGCCTCGGCGGCCTTGGCGTCCGGCGCCTTGCCCTTCTTCCCACCCGCCTCGGGGAGCTCCAGCAGCTCGAAGCGGGTGTAGTGGGCCAGGCGCGAGGCGTACTCCTGGACCGCGGGCTCATAGAGGCCCGAGCGGTCCTTGCCGATGGAGAGGAGCCGGACCTTCAGGCCACCTTCTCCCGCGCGGCGTCGGCCCAGAGGCCCTCGAGGTCATAGTGCGAGCGCGCCTCGGAGAAGAAGAGGTGCGACACCACCTCGCCGAAGTCCAGGAGCACCCACTGGCCCGTGTCCATGCCCTCGTGGCCGATGGGGCGCAGGTCCTCCGTCTCCTTCAGGTTCTTCAGCACGTGCTCGGCCATGGCCGATACCTGCCGGTCGCTCTCACCCGAGGCCACCACGAAGTAGTCCGCGTAGGACGTCATCCCGCGCACGTCGAGGATGACGATGTCCAACGCCTTCTTGTCCGAGAGCAGGGTGCCAATCTTGCGCGCCAGGGCATGGGCGTGCGGGTTCTCCGCGGGAGCCCCCGGGGCCGCTGCTCCCGGGGTCAACGCCTTCTTCTTGGTCGTCTTCTTCCGCGCGGGCAGCTTCTTGGCCGCTCCCTTCTTCGCCGCGGTCTTGGTGCGTGTGGCCAGCGACGGCGCGCTCTTCTTCTTCGCCGCGGGCTTCTTCGTGGTCGTCTTCTTCTTGGTTGCCATACGTGTCCGGGGCACCCTAGCGCACCTGCCCCTGTCCCAGAATGACGTACTTCTGGCTGGTCAATTCTCGCAACCCCATGGGCCCAAAAGCGTGCAGTCGGCTGGTGGAAATCCCGATCTCCGCCCCCAGGCCCAGCTCGCCCCCGTCGTTGAAGCGGGTGGAGGCGTTCCACGCCACCGCGCTCGCCTGGGCCTCCCGGGTGAAGCGTCCCGCCACCGCCTCGTCCGCGGTGACGATGGCTTCCGTGTGTTCGCTTCCGTACCGGGCGATGTGACCCAGCGCGTCGTCCAGCCCGTCCACCACCCGCACCGCCAGGATGAGGTCCAGGAACTCCCGCCCCCAGTCGTCCTGCGAGGCCGGGTTTACCGGCACCCCGGCGCGTGACAGCACCTGCACCGTGGCCGCGTCCCCGCGCAGCTCCACCCCCTTGGCCACCAGCTCCCGGCCCACCTGGGGCAGGAAGCGCTCCGCCACCGCGCGGTCCACCAGCAGGCACTCCGCGGCGTTGCACACCCCCGGGCGGCTCGTCTTCGCGTTGACGGCGATCCGCGTGGCCATGTCCAGGTCCGCCGCCTCGTGCACGTACACGTGGCAGACGCCCTTGTAGTGCTTCACCACCGGAATCCGCGCGTTCTCCGCCACGAAGCGGATGAGGCCCTCGCCGCCGCGCGGAATGCACAAATCAATCAGCCCCTCCAGCTTCAGCAGCTCCAGCAGTGTCTCGCGCTCGCCCGGGGGCACTGGCTGGATGCACGCGGCTGGCAGTCCCGCCTCGGTGAGGCCCGCCGCCAGCGCCGAGGCGATGGCCGCGTTCGAGCGCGCCGCCTCGCTCCCGCCGCGCAGCAGCGCCGCGTTGCCGCTCTTGAGGCACAGCGCCGCCGCGTCGCTCGTCACGTTGGGACGGGCCTCGTAGATCATCAGCACCACCCCCAGCGGCAGCCGTACCTTGCGCACGTGCAGGCCGTTGGGCCGGTCCCACTCCTCCGTCACCTCGCCCACCGGGTCCTTCAGGCCGGCCACCGACTCCACCGCCCGGGCCATGCCCTCCACCCGCGAGGCGTCCAGCAGCAACCGGTCCAGGAAGGCCCCTCCTTTGCCGGAGGCCCGCGCGGCGGCCATGTCCGCTTCGTTGGCGGCGAGCAGGGTGGGGAGGGCCCCGCGCAGGTGGCGCGCCATGGCCCGCAGGGCCTCATCCTTCTGGCCGGTGGGGGCGGTGGCGAGCACGCGGGAGGCCGCCCGGGAGGCTTCGGCGAGGGAGCGCACGTCTTCCTTGGCAACGGACATGCCTCTCCTCTATCACCGCCCCATGAGCAACGCCCGGTTGGAGCAGTTCAAGCAGATGGCGGCCGAGTTCCCCGACGCGCCCATGGCGCACTTCTCCCTGGGAAAGGCCTATTTGGAGCTGAGGCAGTACGCCGAGGCGGCCCAGGCCCTGGAGACGGCGGTGCGGTTGGATCCCCAATACGCCGCGGCCATGGTGTCCCTGGGGGATGCCTACACCGGCGCGGGGCAGACGCAGAAGGCCCGCGAGGTGCTCACCCGCGCCCGCGACACGGCGCTCGCCCAGAGCCACGCCAGCCTCGCCGAGGAGATCGACGAGCGGCTGTCCGGCCTGGACTGAACCCCGCTACGGCCGCCAGGTGAGGCCCACGCCGCCCACCTGGCGGAAGTAGAAGAGGCCGTTGCGCGACAGTTCGGTGCCGTACATCGCGAAGGAGAACTCCACGTCCACCCGCTCGCTCAGGGGCCGGGCCAGCTTCAGCGACAGCATGTGCTGCGCCTCCTCGTCGTCGACCAGGGTGATCTCCGGCGAGAGGAAGACGCCGTCCGGATAGGCGTTGATGCCCAGCGCGCCCTGGGCCATGAGCGTCAGCTTCCAGGGCAGCCGCACCCCCGCGGTGCCGCTCAGCCGGTGGCGCTGCAGGGACTCGCCAAAGCTGTTGGAGCTGGTCTCCAGGTACGAATAGGACAGCCCCAGCGCCACCGGGCCCTTGTAGCTGTAGCTGGCGCTCGCCATCAGTGCCCCGTCCTGGCGCCGTCCCGTCCACGCGGGCGTGGTGCCCGGCGGGTACCTCACGGAGGCGCTGTAGCGGCGCTGGCCGTACTCACCCATGACGGTGAAGGCGTGGCGCCGGTCCAGGCGGAAACGCGCGAGGAAGCCCACCTCGGGGCTGCCGAAGCTGGCGGAGAAGTCCGGCCGGTAGAGGAAGCGGTGCGCTCCGGCGCGAAGGCGCAGGGAGAGCCGCGCATCCGGGGCGTGCTCCAGGAAGGCGAACGCCGCCAGGTCCGTGTACGCACGGCTGCCGCCCCGCCGGTCCTTGGCCCGCCCCTCCACGCCCACGCCCAGCGTCTCGCCCACGGCGAGCGAGCCCTCCAGCGCGGCGGCCTGCACCAGCACGTCCTCGTTGGGGAAGGCCACGTACTTGCGGCCCCCACCGTCATAGCGGCCCACCAGTTGCCAGCGGTCCGCGGTGTAGCGGCCCTCCGCCGTGGCGAGCAGGCCGAGCACCGCGTCCGTGGTGTCCGGGCGCGACTCTCCCTGGTAGAAGTCGCGCGGCGCGTTGCCGTCCAGCATCAGCCTGCCCGACACGCGCAGCTGTCCCTCCACGTCGGCGGCTTGAGCGCCACCGGCGAGCGCCAGGGTTGACACCACGAGCGCGGAGAGGAGCCGTTTCAACGGGCGCACCATACTCCGTACACTGTCCGCATGCCCTGTCCACGAGAGGGCAGCCGGCCGGGCGGGGCGATGACTGCGCGCCCGGACGATCGGTAGAGTGGGTGTCATGCGACTCACTTCCGTACTCTCCGTATATGCCCTGCTCGCGCTCGTGGCCTGCGGCCCCCCCGGCTTCCTGGCGGAGGTGAAGGGCGAGACCACCGTGGCGGGAGATCCGACGGGTATCTCCACCGTCCTCGACGCGTTCCCGGCCATCGGCAGCTTCTCCAACCTCGATTTCGACCAGAACCAGGACTTCAAGAACCAGGGCGTCACCAAGGACCAGGTGTCCTCCGTGAAGCTTCAGTCCCTGGAGCTCAAGGTGCTCTCCCCCTCGGACCAGGACTTCTCCTTCCTCGACACGCTGGAGTTCTACGCGAAGACGGGGGACCAG
Source organism: Archangium sp. Cb G35 (assembly GCF_001896145.1). Lineage (NCBI taxonomy): Bacteria > Pseudomonadati > Myxococcota > Myxococcia > Myxococcales > Archangiaceae > Archangium > Archangium sp. Cb G35. The sequence continues at coordinate 16,241 of NZ_MPOI01000029.1, read as the reverse complement.
GAGGTGCTGGTGGCCTCCAGGCGGAACATCTCCTCGCTGGGCCTCAAGGCGCCCAACCCGGTGCTGGTGCTGGAGGTGACGGACGCGGAGCTGCAACCCTTCATCACCGCGCCCTCCATGAGCCTCAGCGTGCGGGGCAAGGGCCGCAAGCCCGCGAAGGAAGTACGCCTGGAGGCCAACGTGAAGCTGCTCGTGCAGGCGCGGCTGCTGGACTAGCGCAGCTCGCGGGCCCTGCGCTCCAGCGAGCCCGCGCGGGAGTCCAGCTCTCGCGCGAGCGACTCGAGCCGGGCCGCCTCCGCCTCCAGGCCGCGGAGATCCTCCGGGTTGCCGCTGGCGAGCACCTGGGCGCGCACCGTGCCCACCTGGGGCCGGTTGTCCGCGGCGCGGTAGACGGGTGACTGGGAGTGGTCCCCCATCTCCACTCCGCCGCCACCTTCTCCAGGTGAGGGCGTCCCCGTTACCGGATCGCCCGAGCCCGGGGTCGGGTTCAGAGGGGGCGTGGCCACATCCCCCTGGCCGCCCCCCGAGGCGTACTCCCGCGGTGCGTTGAAGAGGCCGCCGCGGCTGCGCTGGGAGACCTCCACGGAGATGGACTTCGTGGAGGAGTTGAAGCGCAGGCGCATCTGCCGGTCCTGCTCGTCGAACATCGACTCCTCGCCGAGGAAGTCGCTCATGCGCCGCTCCAGCTCGCGCTCCTCGCGCAGCTCGGTGATGCGGCCGCGCAGGGCCTGCAGGCGCTGGCGCACCTTGTCCTCGGAGTCGCGCAGCACGTCCGCCTGCTCCAGGAGATCCTCGGGGTCGTCGCTGGAGTCGCGGCGATCGAGCGCCGGCACCTGGGAGGCGGGCAGGGCGGAGCGCAGCGCGTCGCGCTCGGCGCGCAGGTCGCGCATGCGGGAGATCAGCTTGGAGCGGGCCTCGCGGTCAGGGGTGGCGTCCCAGGCGGTACGCACCCGGGCCAGCTCCTCGGAGAGCGCCGAGTGCAGCGCCAGGTTGCGGCGCTCCGCCTCGGTCTCGGCCCCGGCGAGCGACTGGGCCAGCCCGGTGAGCTGGCCGGACAGCTCCTGGGACTGCCGCAGCGCCGTCTCCAGGTCCGGGCCCGCCACCAGCCGGCCCTTCTGCTCGGCCTTGAGCTGCTCGATGCGGCCGGCCAGGGTGTTGAGCTCCGCGCGCAGCACCTGCTGCCGGTCTCTCAGGTCACGCACCTGGGTCCGCGCCGTCCGGGCCTCGGCCCGCAGCCCGTCCACACCCGAGGCCGCCCACACGGGCGTTCCCAGGGAGAGACACAGCAGCAGGGGGAGCAGGACGCGCTTCATCAACCCCCTCCTCACAGCAAGCCGGATGCCAGGGCCCCGCCACGACAGGGCGATTCGCCGTCCACGAAACCCGAGAAGTTCCGGGGACTTCGCACACGGGCGGGCCAGGGCTGGCGGGGAGGATTGACGGAAAACCACGATGAGAGCGGGGGGACGGTAGATTTTCGAGGGGACGGTTTCTTTTTTACAGCCAGACGCGCCGGTCCGCCACCCGCCGTGAGCCAGCCCGTGGGGGACTGGCTCAGTTCTCCTCGGGGCGCTCGCTCTTGGCGATGAAGCCGTACTTCTCCAGCTTGTAGTACAGCGCGGACGTCTTGATGCCGAGCAGCCGGGCCGTCTCCGTCTTCACGCCGCCGGCCTTCTCGTAGGCGCGGGCGATGAGCTGGCGCTCGAGGTCCTCGAGGATGTCGGGCAGGGGCCGGTCCCCCATGGGCACGGGCAGGCCCGAGTCGCTCCGGGGCGTGGTGCCGGTGAGGTGCGTGGGCAGGTCCGTGGCGGCGAGTGTTTCGCCCTCGGCGAAGACGAGCGACTGCTCGATGACGTTCTCCAGCTCGCGCACGTTGCCGGGCCAGGCGTAGCGGGCCAGCGCGCGCAGGGCGCTGTCATCCAGGCCCTTCACCCGCTTGTTCACCCGCGGGGCGTGCTTGATGACGAAGTGGCGCGCCAGCGAAGTGATGTCCTCGGGGCGCTCGCGCAGGGGCGGAATCTGGAGGGGGACGATGTGCAGCCGGTAGTAGAGGTCCTCGCGGAAGCGGCCGGCCTTCACCTCGGCCTGGAGGTCGCGGTGGGTGGCGCTCACCACGCGCACGTCCACCTTGAGCGTCTCCTCTCCGCCCACGCGCTGAATCTCCTTCTCCTGGAGCACGCGCAGCAGCTTCGTCTGGACGGAGTGGGGGATTTCGCCGATCTCGTCGAGGAAGAGGGTGCCGCCGTCGGCGAGCTCGAAGCGGCCGAGCTTGCGCTTGACGGCGCCGGTGAAGGCCCCGCGCTCGTGGCCGAAGAGCTCGCTCTCCAGGAGCGTCTCGGCGAGGGCGGCGCAGTGGACGACGACGAAGGGGCCGTCCTTGCGAGGGGAGAGCTGGTGGAGCATGCGCGCCACGAGCTCCTTGCCGGTGCCGGACTCGCCGCGCACGAAGACGGTGGCGTCGGTGGCGGCGGCCTTGCGCACCATGCCGACGAGCCGCTGCATGGGCTCGCTGTCACCCACCATGAGGTTGCCGTGGGCGAGGGCGGCGTCGGCCTCGAATGCCTCGGTGCGGGCGGACAGGCGCTCCACCTGGCGGCGGGTGGAGGAGAGCTCCAGGCCCTTCTCCACCTTGGCGCGCAGCACGTCCGGGGTGAAGGGCTTGGTGATGAAGTCGTAGGCGCCCTGCTGCATGGCCTGCACGGCCGTCTCGATGGTGCCGAAGGCGGTGACGACCATGACGACGGCGGCCGGGTCATGCGCCTTGAGCGTCCGGGTGACCTCGATGCCGTCCATGCCGTCCATCTTCAGGTCGGTGACGACGAGGTCGAAGGGCGACTTCCGGTAGGCGGAGACACCGTCGGTGCCGGAGCGGGCGGCCGTGACGGTGTGGCCGGAGCGGGTGAGGGTGACGGCCATTCCCTCGCGGAGGGTGTCGTGGTCGTCGATGACGAGGATACGGGCCATGGGGGGGCACCCTATATCGTCCTGGCGCCCGGCGTCGAAGTGGGCACAATCCGCCCCCCTCATGAGCACTCCCCCGACGAGCACCTCCCTGTCTTCCCTGCACGAGTTGCTGGCCCGCCACGTTCCCTCGGACGGCAAGGAGCGGGAGGACCTGGCGAAGATGCGCGTCCTGGCCACGGAGCTGGAGAAGCCCTTCTCCCGGGCGCAGGAGCGGGGGCACTTCACCGGCAGTGCGGTGGTGGTGGATCCGCCGGGTGAGCGGGTGGCACTGGTGTACCACGGCAAGATTCACCGGTGGCTGCAGCCGGGAGGACACGCGGAGGAGGCGGACGCGGGCAGCATGGAGGCCACGGCGCTGCGCGAGGCGCGTGAGGAGACGGGCTGCCGGGTGCGGTTGCACGAGCGGGCGCCGAGGCCGCTGGACGTGGATGTCCACCCCATCGCGGCACGCAAGGGGGAGCCGGAGCACCTGCACCTGGACGTGCGCTTCCTGGTGGTGGCGGAGGATCCGGAGTCACTGGCGCATGACCCGGCGGAGTCCTTCGGGGCTCAGTGGGTGACGTGGGACGAGGCGCTGGCGCGGACGGCGGGTGAGGCCCCACTGCGGCGCATGATGGAGAAGGCTCGAGAGGTGGTGCGCGCGCGGTAGGGCCGTGCCCGGGTGCTGTCTCAGTACGTGTAGGTGACGCGCAGGTTCGGCGTGCCAGACCAGGCCCGGCTGGAGCTCACCTTCGCGGTCTCATGCGACTGCGAGATGCTGTGATGGGGGAAGAAGAGGGTCAGATAGACCTGCCTCTTGTAGTCCAGGCCATTCCTGACCATATCGGTCACGTCGATCGAGATCGGAGCGGGCAGCGTGGGCTTGGTAGCCCGGACCAACTTGGTGTCGTACCGGACGGCGGTGGAGAGATTGGTGCCGAGGGTGGTGTAGGGACTGACGCGCGCAACGTAGAGGGCATCCAGCGTGTCGAATGGATTCCCGGTGACCTCGGTGATGGTGAACTGCAGCGATGCCGACTTGATGTACGCGTTGGACGGCAATCCCCCGAGGCTGAAGGTCATGAATCCGTCGTAATAATTGTCGCCGGACATGAACCACCAGACCTTGCCCAGCATGTAGTGGTTTTCCGTCGAGCTGGTGGCGTTGTGGGTGACCCAGCCGTCATTCACGGCATACACGGTCGTAGCGCTCTCGAGAGCCTGCTCGGTGGACGAGAGCTCCATGGCCTCGCCCGTCTCCGCGGCGTGCAACGCCTCCGCCCCACCACACCCACCCAGAGCCGAAGCGGCTACAGCGAACATCACCGGCAACGAAAAGCGGTTCATTCTCTTCCTTTCAAGAAGAATTCAGTCGTGTTGTGTATGCCCTCCATCTCCAGTGAAAGGCTTTTCACCGGGGGTGACGGGGAAATCGCGTTTCCCGCCTTGAGGGCGGAGCTGCTTCTATCCTGGTTTGGCGGGATTCGGTTTGTGTATATCCGACAAGTGATTCCATCTTGACGCCAGCCCGCGGGGGGCCCACTCGTCGCGGATTCCGCGTATGTATGTCTACAGCGGAGCGAGCCCCAGCAGGTGCCAGTGATGGAGCCATGCGGCGAAGGCCGTCGCGGCCAGCGCGGCACTGGAGAGTGACAGCCGGAGGGCCAGGTTCCCGGAGCGTTTCCACCACGCGCGCGCGCTCCAGGCGAGGGCTCCCGGGGTGAGCACCACGGCTCCGAGCGCGCAGGCCATCGAAGCGCCCAGTAACCGGGGCGTGGTGCCGTACTCCAGTTCGACGTGGTGGCGCACCAGGAGCGTGAAGCCGGTCAGGAACAGCAGGTGCAGCAGGCCCATGGCCGCCAGCAGGCCCGTGGCCGGACTCCGGTGGAGGACGCCCACCATCACGGCCAGCGCGAAGAGCGCGGCGCACACGGCCAGCAGTCCATAGGTGAACGCGGACGTTTCGTACCAGGGCACCCGCTCGTATGCCGCCGTGGGCTGGTTCTCGAAGAAGAGGTGCGTGATGTGGCCGGCTGCGTCTTCGCGGAAGGCCACGCGCTCCGGTGAGGCCGGGTCCTCGGCGGGACGGAACAGGCGTGGCTCCACCTCCACCCAGCGCCTGGGCGTGTGCCCGGGCTCCTTGATGTGGAGGGTGCCATCTCCGCCATCTCGCACGCGGATCTCCTGGCGCCACCCCAGCGACGCCTCCGCCGTGCGGTAGGCCCGCCACGTCGTTTGATATCCCCCCGCGAAGCGTGCCGCCCGCTCGGCGAAGTCCCGCGTGGGCACGGGCATGTCCGGGGGCGGGGCAGGGGAGTCGTGCTCGAGTACGGCGCGCAGCAGCTCGATCCGCGCCCGCCGCGCGGCGTCCTTCTCTCCCGGGCCGTTGTACGAGACGAACAGCCCCATCCCGTGCTCCGGCATCAGCACCAGCAGCGAGTGGAAGAGGTACGCGTCCCCCAGGTGTCCGATGAGCCGCTGGCCATTCAGCTGGAACTCCATGAAGCCATGGGCCCACCCGCTCAACCTCGGATCATGCGTGAAGTGCTGGCGATGCATCCGCCGCACCGTTTCCTCGCTCAGGATGCGGTGGCCCTCGTGTTGTCCTCCCTGGAGGTGCGCGAGCATGAACCTCGTCAGGTCCGTGGCCGTCGTGAGCAGCGAGCCGCTGGCGGCCACCACCACCTGCTCCAGGGGCTGGGCCCGCGGGCTCCCGTCCTCGACGGTGTGTCCCAGCGCCATGCCGGCGGCGAGCTCCGGTGGCACCGTCCTGCGGAAGAAGGTGCGTCTCATGCCCAGCGGCTCCAGCACGTTCTCCCGGAGGTACTGCTCGAAGGACTGGCCCGACACCCGCTCGACGATGTGCTCGGCGAGGCTCGTCCCATAATCGGAGTACGCCGAGAGCTCTCCCGGAGGACGCACCCGGGCCGGCATGCGCTCCCGCAGGTATTCCGCCAGCGTGCCGGGTGGTGCTTCGGGCCAGAGGCGCCCGTGCACCTCGAAGCCTCCCGTGTGCGCCATCAGGTGCGCGAGCGTGAGGGGCCGGGCGTACGTCGCGGGGAGCCGTATGTCTTCCAGATACGTCTGGACGTCCGCGTCCAGGTCGAGCCGGCCTCGCTCGGCGAGTTGCATCACCGCCGTCCAGACGAACAGCTTGCCGATTGAAGCCACGCGGAAGAGCGTCGTGTCCGCCACCACCGGCGTGTGGCTCCCGGCGTCCGCGTCGCCGTATCCCCGGGCCAGCACCACCTGGCCGTCCCGCACCACCGCCACCGCCGCTCCGGGAATCCGGTACGCCGCGAGCTGCCGGGTGACCACGCGCTCCACGAGCGGCTCCAGCGACGCCGCCTCCGCCCGCTGGGGAACCTCGGCCCGTGCCGGCACCGCCAGGGCGAGCACCAGCACCAGGGCGGACAGACCCGGGGCGGCTCTGTGCGGCGTGGACGGCATGCCGCAGGTGTAGCGGACTTCCCCTGTCGAAGGGAACACAGGGGCACCCGTCCATCCGTTCTTCTCCTGGCCCCGGAAGGTCCAGGCCGCTAACAAGGACCGCCGTACCCACAAGGAGGGATGTCATGGAGCAGAGGGCACTCGGAAAGCAGGGGCTGAAGGTCTCCGCCCTGGGCCTGGGCTGCATGGGAATGAGCGACTTCTATGGCTCGGGCGACGAGAAGGAGTCCATCGCCGTCATCCACCGGGCGCTGGAGCTCGGGGTGGACTTCTTCGACACGGCCGACATGTACGGTCCGTTCACCAACGAGAAGCTGCTGGGCAAGGCCATCGCCGGCAAGCGAGACAAGGTCATCGTCGCCACCAAGTTCGGCAACGTGCGCGCCGAGGACGGCTCCTTCCTCGGCATCAGCGGCAAGCCCGACTACGTGCTCAAGGCCTGTGATGCCTCCCTGAGGCGTCTGGGCGTGGACCACATCGACCTCTACTACCAGCACCGCGTGGACACCACCGTGCCCATCGAGGACACCGTGGGCGCCATGGCCCAGCTGGTGAAGCAGGGCAAGGTCCGTTACCTCGGCCTGTCCGAGGCCGCGCCCGACACCATCCGCCGCGCCCACAAGGTGCACCCCATCTCCGCGCTCCAGACCGAGTACTCGCTCTGGAGCAGGGACCCCGAGGACGAGGTGCTCCCCACCGTGCGCGAGCTGGGCATCGGCTTCGTCCCCTACAGCCCGCTGGGCCGCGGCTTCCTCACCGGCCGCTACCGCCGCATCGAGGACCTCGAGCCCAACGACTGGCGCCGCAACAACCCGCGCTTCCAGGGCGAGAACTTCGCGAAGAACCTCCAGCTCGTGGAGAAGATCAACGAGCTGGCCGCGCGCAAGAAGGTGAAGTCCTCACAGCTCGCGCTCGCGTGGGTGCTGGCCCAGGGCAAGGACCTCGTCCCCATCCCCGGCACCAAGCAGGTGAAGTACCTCGAGGAGAACGTCGCCGCGGCGGACATCCGGCTTTCCCCCGAGGAGCTGCGGGAGCTCGACACCATCGCCCCCAAGGGCGTGGCGGCTGGCACCCGCTACCCCGAGGCCAGCATGAAGTCGGTCCACCGCTGAGCCGTGGCTCAGGCCTCCGTGTTGGGGAAGTGCGGGTTCTCGATGAGCCCGAACACGTTGCCGAATGGATCCGTCACGGTGGTCACTCGGATGCCGCCGCCCACGTCCCGCACGGGGCTGGCGGCTTCGATGCCGAGCTTCTTCAGGCGCTCCAGCGCCTGGTCCGCGTTCTCCACGCCCCAGTAGGTCACCGAGCCTCCGGGGCCCGGCTTCCCCGTGGACGGCTTCGGGTCCAGCCCCAGCTCGAAGCCGCCCACGTTGAAGCCCACGTAGAAGGGCTCGTCGAAGTACGGCGAGACACCCAGCACCTGGCTGTACCAGGCCTTCGCCTTCTCCAGGTCCGTCACGTGGTAGATGGTGGTGCGCAGTCCGAGGATGGGGGCGGTGTTCGTCATTCCCTCACCCTAACCCTCTCCCAGAGGGAGAGGGGACGCCTCGTGGGCCAGGTCAGCTCTTCGGGATCGGTGGGGGCGTCGTGGCTCTTCTCGGCAGACGCACCGTGAAGCGCGTGCCCTCGCCCTCCCGCGAGCTCACCGTGATGCCTCCGCCGTGCGCCAGCACCAGCTGCCGGGTGATGTAGAGCCCCAGCCCCACACTGCCCGCTCCACTGCCCGCATGGCGGCCCCGGCGGAACGGCTCGAAGAGATCCGGCAGGATCGCCCCCTCGATGGCCGCTCCCTCGTTGTGCACCTCGAGGAATACCTCGCCGGCCTCGCCCCGGCAGCGCACCCAGACCGCCGTGTCCTGCGGGCTGTGCTGGAGCGCATTGCCCACCAGATTGCCGAGCACCTGCGCGAGCCGGTCTCCGTCCCACTCGCCCATGCCATCCCCCTCCAGCTTCAGCTCCAGCTGCCGCTCCGGATGGCTGGCGGCCAGCTCCTCCACCACGCCGCGCGCCAGCTCGAAGAGGTCCATCTTCTTGCGCTCCACGCGAATGCCGCCGCCCAGCCGCGCCTGGCTGAAGTCCAACAGGTCGCGGATGAGGCGCGTGGAGCGGTCCGACGCGGAGATGATGCGGGTGAGGCTCTTGATCTGCCGCTCGTCCAGCCCCTCTCGCGCCAGCAGCACCGAGGCGGAGATGCGGATGACGCTCAGCGGGTTGCGCAGATCATGGCTGACGATGCCGAGGATCTGCCGCTCGAACTCGGCGAGCTGGCGCGCCTCGGCCTCCTGCTGCTTCTGCACGGTGATGTCCACGTAGGCGCCCGTCATGTAGAGGGGGCGCCCGTTCGCGTCCACGAAGGTCTTCCCCTTGCCGCTCAGCCAGTGCACGCGCCCATCCGGCCACACCACGCGGAAGTCCATCTCGAAGTCCGCGCCCTCGCGCGCGCAGGCCTCGTTGCGCCGTGCCGCCTCGGACCGGTCCTCCGGGTGCACCAGCGCCAGGCAGTCCTCCATCGTCTGCACCGTGCGCCCCAGCGGCAGGCCGAAGAGCTGGTCCAGGTTCTCGTCCCACTCCAGCGCGTTGGTGCGGATGTCCCAGCGGAAGGTGCCCGTGCCGCCCGCCCACAGCGCCGCGCGCAGCCGCTCGTCACGCTCCTGCAGCGTGGCCTCCATCCGCTCGCGATCCGCCAGCAGCTCTCTCAGCTGGGCCTCGCTCGCCTCGGCCTGGGCGCGCGCCTGCTGCGCGGCTTCATAGAGGCGGGCCCGCTCCAGCGCCTGTGACCCCTGCCGCGCCAGCGCGAGGAGGAACTCCTGCTCGTCCGAGGTCAGGGTACGCGGCCCCGCGTAGTTCACCACCAGGGCTCCCATCACCCCGCGGCTGCCGCGCAGGGGCATCACCGCCGCGGCCTCGTAGGGCAGGTCCAACCGCGCCACCGTGGGGAAGCGCCGGTCCCGCTCCTCGCGGTTGGCGAAGGTGACGAGCTTGTCGGTGCGCACCGCCTCCGTCACCGCCAGCGGCGCGTCGAGCGGGATGCGCTCCATGTTGCGCGTCAGGTGCCGGACGTTCTCGGTGGCGCTCACCAGCTCGAGCATCTGGCCATCCTCGGTCAGCAGGCACACCGCCCCCGAGTGGGCCTCCAGCGCCGCCACACCCTGGGTGAGGAGGATGTCCACCACCTGCCGGGGCGTGAGGGCCTCGGAGAGCGCGGCGGTGACGGCCTGGATGCGGGAGATGCGCTCCTGGGCCCTGCGCTGGTCGTCGATGTCGGCGTTGGTGCCGAACCAGCGGATGACGCGGCCGCGCGCGTCCCTCATGGGCAGGGCCCGGATGAGATGCCAGCGCCACGTGCCACCGGTCCGCCAGATGCGGGCCTCCACCTCGTAGGGCTCACCCGTGCGCAGGCTGGACTGCCAGCGCTCCATCACCCGGGGGAGATCCTCCCTGTGCACGGCCTTGGGCCACTGCGAGGGCTCGCCCATGGGAAGGCCGTTGTTCTCGTAGCCGCGGCGGCTGATGTAGTCCAGCACCCCATCCGGCCGGCTCGTCCAGATGGTGTGCGGCAGCACCTCGGCGAGCGTGCGGTACTGCTGCTGCACCTCGTGCAGGCGCAACGTCTGGCGCAGCAGGTGCGCGAGGCGCTCCGGGGTGAGCGCCGACTTGGCCAGGTAGTCGGTGGCACCGGCCTTCATCAGCTCCACGGCGATGTGCTCGTCCCCCTGCCCGGTGAGCATGATGATGGGCGTCTCCACCAGCGCGGAGCGGGCCTTGCGCAGCACCTCCAGCCCGTCATGGCCCGGCATCTGGAAGTCCATCAGCGCGCAGTCGAAGGTCTGCTCCATCAGGGCGGCGAGCGCGGCCGTGCCATCCCCCACCTCGACGAGCTGGGCATTCAGCCCCGCCTTGAGCAGGGCGCGCCGCACCGCGAGCCGGTCCACCTCGTCGTCGTCCGCCACCAGCAGACGCAGCGGTTGCTCCTCCATGCGCTCCTCGGCCCTCACGGCAGCTCCACCCGGGACCAGTATGCGTTGAGTGCGGTCATCAACTCCACGAAGGCGGGCGAGGCCACGGGCTTGACGAGGTAGCCGGCTACGTTGTGCGCGTAGCTTTGCAGCCGGTCTCTCTCATCGTTGGAGGTGGTGAGCACCACCACGGGGGTGGAGCTCAGCTCGGGGTCGGCGCGCAGGGCGCGCAGGAACTCGAGGCCATTCATCCGCGGCATGTTGAGGTCCAGCAGGATGATGCGGTTGCTGGACGGCACGGTGCCGTTGCGCAACAGCTCCAGCGCCTGACGCCCGTCGCCAGCGACGTAGAGGGTGTTGTGGATGTTGCTCTTCTTGAAGGCGCGCTGGACGTTCATGACGTCCACCGCGTCGTCATCCACCAGCAGGATGTTCAGCGTCTTCACGGTACGCTCTCAGCGCCCCTCGTCAGGGGTGTGCTTGGGCCAGGTGAAACGGAAGGTAGCCCCCTGGCCAGGGGCGGACTCCAGCCAGGCACGCCCCCCGCGTGCCTCCACGCTCTTCTTCACCACCGACAGACCGATGCCGGTGCTCTCCACTTCATCACGGGCCCGCAGTGTCTGGAAGATGCCCCAGATGCGTTCATGGTACTCGGGCGCGATGCCGGGGCCATTGTCGGCCACGGAGAATTCCCAGAAGGCGTCCAGTTGACGCGCGTCCACCCGTACCCGTGTTCCGGGCGACTGGGCGTGCTTGAAGGCGTTGCCCAGCAGATTGAGGAACACCTGTTGCAGGGGCACCCGCTCGGTGCGCAGGGTGGGCATGCCGGGTGCCAGCTCCACCTGCGTGCCGTCGGGGGGGGCGAGCAGCTCCACGCATTCGGTGAGCAGCTTGCCCACGTCCACCGGCTCCGGCCGGCCCCGCACCCGGCCCGCGCGGCTGTAGTCGAGGATGCCGTTGATGAGCGCCTCCATGCGCTCCACGCGCCCGCGCAGCAGCCGCATCTGCTCGCGCGTCTCGTCCGTCATCACGGGCTGCAGGTCGTCCTCTATCCACTGCGACAGGTTGGCGATTCCGCGCAGCGGGGCCTTCAGGTCATGGCTGGCCACGTAGGCGAACTGGTCCAGCTCCTTGTTGCTGCGCTCCAGCGCGGCGATGAGGCGCTCACGCTCGGCCTCGGCGCGCTTGCGCTCGGTGATGTCCAGCACCACGGTGGCCACGCCCAGCGTGGTTCCCTCGGCCGAGCGCACGGGCGCATAGCGCGCCAGCCACGCCCGCTCCTCGCCCGAGGGCAGCCGGGTGGAGGACTCCACCGTCTGCGTCTCGCCCGTCTCCAGCGCCCGCCGCAGCGACTTCACGACGATTTCCACACCGGGGCCCTGCATGGAGAGCACCTCGGGCATGGTGTGTCCCAGGTGATCCTCCGCGGGCTTGCGGTTGATGTCCTGCAGGGTGCGGTTGACGCGCACGAAACACAGCGTCCGGTCGAAGAGGGCGATGCCGGCGGGGGCCGCGTCGAGCAGCGTGTCCAGCATGGCGCGGGCCTGCTCGGCGAGGTACTGCTCGTGCTGGGCCCGGCGCATGGCGTCCTGGCTCTCGCGGTACAGGCGCGCGTTGTCCAGCGCGAGCGCGGCGCGGCGCGCGAACTCCTCGGCCAGCGACAGGTCCGCGGCGGAGAAGCTCCGGTTGCTCCTGGCCTGCACCAGCGTGATGCCGCCCAGCGTCCGCCCATGCACCACCAGCGGCACGATGATGGAGGAGTGCATCCCCAGCTCCCGCAGCAGCCGCAGGTTGTTCACGTCGCGCACGAGCTGGGTGTGCATCGCGTCCGGGATGACCTCCAGCAGCTCCGGCTCCCCGGTGCGCAGCACGTAGCCGAGCCCCTGGCTGGCATGGTGGAGATCCGCGGGCTCGCGGCGCGCCAGCTCCCAGATGAGCGGCTCCTTGTTGCCGTCGGAGTGGGTCACCGCGACGCGCTCCACGGTCTCGTCCGGCCGCACCAGGTCCACCGTGCACCAGTCCGCCAGCCGCGGGACGATCATCCGCGTGAGGTTGCGCAGCGTCTCCTCGGGGTCCAGCGTGAGGGCGAGCAGGGCGCTGGCCTCGGCGAGGAAGCCGTGCACGTCGGCGGTGCGCTTCTGGTCGTCGATGTCCGTGCAGGTGCCGAACCAGCGGACGATGCGGCCCTGGGCGTCATGCATCGGGATGGCGCGGCCGAGGAACCAGCGCCAGACGCCGTCCAGCCGGCGGCAGCGGTACTCGATTTCGAAGGGCTCTCCGGTGATCAGGCTGTGGCGCCAGCGCTTCTCGGCCTCGGCCATGTCCTCGGAGTGGAAGGCCTGCTTCCAGCCATTGCCCCGGGACTCCTCAAGGTCCATGCCGGTGTACTCGTACCAGCGGCGGTTGAGGTAGTCCTGGACGCCGTCGGGCCGGGACGTCCAGACGATCTGCGGCAGGGCCTCGGCCAGCAGGCGGAATTGCTCGCGCTCGGTGTCGAGCCGCTGCTCCGCTCCCGCGACCCCGAAGACGGAGTGCAGGGCGTCGTAGGCGGTGAGATCTCCGTCGGATTGGCGGGACACGTCGAGCGGCCCTCCGCGGGGCAAGAATGGAGATGGAACCTGCCGAGCACCCCTTCTCTTACTGCGTCCCGGCGACCTCATGTCCGGCACGACGGACCGGTTGTCGTCCGCGCAACAGGTCTGCCAGGCCCTCACATTTCCGCGAAGCACACTCAGCGTGCGGGGGCTCGCCGGGCTGCCTGGTTCACGGGCGTTCCGGGACCGGGACGAGGGGGAGGGTGAGCTCGAAGGTGGTGGTGCCCGGGTGGGGAACGAGCCGCAGGTCTCCCCCATGGGCCCGGGCAATCTTGCGGGACAGGGGCAGGCCCAGGCCGGTGCCCTTTTCCCGGGTAGTGAAGAAGGGCTCGAAGATGCGCTCGCGTTCGGTTTCGGGCACACCGGGTCCGGAGTCCTCGACGCGGATGGTGTAGCCGAGGCCCTCTCCGCGGCCCGTCACGCGCACCTTGCCGCCGGGGGGCGAGGCCTGCACCGCGTTCTTCACCATGTTCACCAGCGCGGCCGTCAGCAGGCTGCCATCCGCCTCGAGCACCGCGGGCTCGGCCACCACCTCCACCGTCACCTCGCGGGCCGCCGCGTCCGCCGCGAGCAGGACGCTGGCCTCCGTGAGCAGATCCGGCGCGGCCACGGGCGAGCGCGACAGCGGCTGCTCCCGGGCGAAGGCGAGGAAGTCCTCGACGATGCGCTGGAGGTACTCCACCTCGTGCTGGATGCGCACCACGTGCCCGGTGGCCTCCGCGTGGGCGCCGGCCTTCAAGTCCTCGGCGAGGATTCCCGAGAAGAGGGAGATGCCACCGAGGGGATTGCGCACCTCGTGCGCCACGCCCGCCAGCATCAACTTGAGCTGCCGGTCGCGGCTCTCCAGGGCGCCGCGCATGACCTCGAGCTCGCGCGCCAGCACGCCGATTTCCTGCGTGGGCTCGGGAGGCACGGGCGTTGTCAGGTCACCCCGGCCGATGCGCAGCGCTGAGGCCATGAGCCGGCGCAGGGGCCGCGCCAGTCCGCGCGCGGTGAGGATGGCGACGAGGCCGAGCACCCCGAGGGCCACGCCACTGGCCGCCGCGAAGCTCCGGGACAGGCGGGCGAGGGGACCGAAGAAGGCGGCGCTGCCCTCCACGGCCACCGCGCCCACCACCTGGCCCTCGCGGCGCACCGGGGCGTAGCCGGTCTTGTAGAAGCGTCCATCCGAGCCGAGGAAGAGCACCTGGCTGGCCGCGCGCTCGCCGGAGAAGACCCGGGACAGCTCGAGCCTGTCCCGCGCGAGCTCGGGGACCTCGGTGCCTACCGGGAGGTTGCCGCCCACGTCCGCGCGGACGCGGCCCTGCGTGTCCACCACGTACAGGCGCCGCACGCCGCTCGAGTCGCGGACCTCGGTGAGCAGGCGCACGAGGTTGCGCCACGTGCGCGTGCCCGAGGTGTCGTCACCAGGCTCGATGGTGAGCATGCGCTCGCCGCTCACCTGGCTCGCCGTGGCGGCGGCGATGGCGGAGAGGCTCGTGCCCAGCTCTTCCTCGAGGATGGAGCGGGCCAGCGCGTAGACGGCTGTTCCCGTGAGCGCGAGGAAGAGCAGCGTGGGCAGCAGGAATGCCACGAGCAGGCGCGCCGAGAGCGAGCCCAGCGCGTCCTTCAGGCGGGAGGTGAGGGGAGGCGGGGTGGACATGGGGAGAGGCGGTTTCGCACTCTACACCGGCACCAGGTTGCGGGCTGGAGCCGGTTTGATAGGAGGCGCTCCATGACGTCCGGACAGAGTTCTTCGCTGCAGCTGCCGTCGTTCCTGCATGGCACCTTCCGCTCGGCGCGGCAGAAGGCGAAGCGGGAGGGCCTGAGGTGTGGCGAGCAGTACCAGAAGGACGGCACTTTCCTGCTTCCCCGGCAGCTGGTGGACGTGCCCCCGGGTGAGGTGGTGATGGCGCACGATCTGGTGGACTTCCAGCACGAGCGCCCGGCCTGGCGGCTGTACCTGGTGTCGGATGTCATGAGCGGACTGCTCGATGCCGTGGACCCGAAGAACACGTTCCCCACGAGAGATGCGTACGAGGACTTCTGCCTGGAGACGGCCTGGGGAGCGCTCCACTTCGCCCTCGTGCAGATGGGCCCGGTGAGTGCGCAGCGCACGGCGAAGCGCCTGCAGGCGGTGCTGCGCTTCTGGGAGCCGCTCCAGTCCGCGCGCTACCTCTTCAAGAAACTGGGGACGGCGCAAACGCTGGAGGATGTGATGGTGGCCGCTTGCGACTGGGCCATGGATGCATGGTGCCCGGTGGGAGACGACTCCGTGCGCCAACGGCTGGAGATAGCGGCGGAGCGTATGGCGCGGGCGACGCGGGAGGATTGTATCGAGGCCATCCTCCGGGAGATGCCGCGAGCCTTGGCGCATGCCGGGAAGTTGAAGCACGGCGGCGTGGTGGCCGACCCTGGCTTCCAGCGTGAGCGCCTCGCCACGCTCGACTCATGGTCCTTCGACCGGGTGTCTGCTGCGTGTACGGCGGACTTGATCTGGTTGCTGACTATCTGGGAGCGCGAACTCGAGAAGCATTAGGAATCGCTCCGTTTGAATTGTCCCTGGGGATGGTTCCCCGCAGGTGCGCTGGTAGGTGGGGTTCGTAGGGTGACCGGACGGCCGAGGGCCTGGAGTTGCCCGTGCTCCCCGTTTCTACTTCATCCTGGCTCCGCGACTTCTTGAACGAGCGGACCGGGAGTTGCACGTGAGTGCCACCATTGGCTGTCCACCCAGGTCTCAGTTCGCGTGGTGCATTTCTGTGGTTCTCGTCTCGGTGCTCGCCGGCTGTGCGACAGCTTCCGGAGGGCGGAACTCCCCCGCTTGGAGCTCGGAGACGCCACGGTTCGAGTCGCCGCGAGTTGGCGCTCCAAGGCAGGAAATCCTGTTGGCCATGAGCGACGTGCCGACGGCGGGTGGAGTTCCGGCCAACCCTGCGCCGCAGGGCTACAATGTACCCGGCCGGAAGCCGGATTCGCAGATGCCCTGGGAGTTCTTCATGGGCAATGCTTCACACCGGCTGATTGCTTTCAAGTATGGGGTCAGTCATCCGAGGAGTCGAGTCTATTATAATAACAAGTCGATCAAGAAAATCAGTAACCGTTCACCAGCTCAGGCGGTGAGAGCGAGCTGAGGTACGGGCGCGGTGGGGAGGAGCGAAGGCCCGCGCAGGCCGCGGCGGTGGGCGGCGAGGGTGTCGGTCAGGAAGGCGAGCACGTCACGGCCCTGCAGCTTGAGGGTGGTAGTGGTGGTGAAGAGGCGCTCCACGAAGCGGCTGCCCTCCTCGCTCTGCGTGCCGAAGGACGTCTTCCTGTACATGAC